>CAVWAY010000012.1:0-272637 GCA_963753025.1 uncultured Alphaproteobacteria bacterium
CCGAGATCGCCGCGAAGACGGCGCACGACAGGATACAGGCGACGGCGAGACCGCCCGGCAGGCGGCGGGTCATGGCGGCGAGAATATTGATCAGCCGCTGGGCGATCGAGCCACGCGTCATGACATTGCCGCACAAGATGAACAGCGGGATCGACAGGATCACTTCCTTGTCGAGGCCGACCCACATGTCCTCGATGATGTAGTTGAGCTTGCCCGCACCCCAGATCAGATGCACCGCGGCGGCGACCGCCATCAGGATGACGAGCAAGGGCTGGCGCAGCACCCAGGAGGAGCAGGATCAGTCCGAAGATGAAAAGACCGCTCATTCCTGGAACTCCGGCGGCTGGGGCCGCAGCGACGGCCACGCGGCATAAAAGAAGTAGCGTCCGGCGGCCGAGAGGAAGCCGATCGGCAGGGCCAGCTGAATTTTCCAGACGCGCCAGTCGAGCACGGGGGCGCGCAGATCGGTGGCGCGCGAGGACATGACGAACTCCCAGGCGTACCAGGTGACGCCGAGAAGGAAGAGGGCGGTGATGAGATCGGCGAGACGGTCGAGTGCCGGTCCCCAATGGTCGGGCACCCAGCCGAAGGCGATGCGCGGCACGAGATGGCTGCCGGTCGCCGTGGCGATGCCGATGCCCGCGAACGAGCCGATCACGAGGGCGAAGATGGAGAGTTTCTGCGAGGCGAAAATGCCGGTCGCGCCGGCTTGATGGCCCAACAACTTGAGGATCGGACCCAGCACTTCACGGCCAAGCACGTCGAGCAGCAGGATGCCGGCGATGAAAGCGAAGGCCGCGACCGCGATCCAGCATTCGAGGCTGTGCCACCGCTCCATGAATCGGCGGATGCTTTCCGGCGCGGGCGGACCCGATGCGGGCGTCGCTAACGCCCCCGTCTGCTCAGTCATGCTTCCCCCAAAGTCTCGATCTCGTCAGCGACGGACATCGCCGATCACGCCGGGCACGCCTTGATGCCCGTCTGGATGAGCTGCCAGAATTTGCCGGCCTCGCCACCGACCGCCTCGATCATCTTCGGCCAGGCGCCCTCGATGCCTTTGCGCCAGACGCCCTGCTGCTCGGGCGTCAACTCGACGACCGTGCCGCCGGCCGCCTTGTGCATCTCGCGGATCTTGTCCTCGAAGCCTCGGATTTCCGCACGTTGGCGTGTTCCGGGAATTTTTTCGTTGATGACCAGAAGCGCCTTCTTGTGCTCGTCGGAAAGCTTGTCGTGCACTCCCTTGTTGATCAGGATCAGCGCTGCCTGATCCTGATGCTTGGTGCGGGTTATGACGGGCGCGAGCTTCGACAATCCGGAATAGAAATAGAAGGTCGGCGAACTGTCGGCGATGTCGATCAGCCCGGTCTGGAAGGCGGAGTTCCATTCCGTGATGCCGATCGGGTTGGGATTGGCGCCGAACTGTTGCCACATGAACTGTGCGACCTTGGTCGGCTGCGGCATTTGAGACCGTTCAGTTCCTTGGGATCGAGATAGGGCTTCTTGCCGATGATGTCGGCGACGCCGACTTCCGCCCAACTCAACACGTGCACGCCCTTGGCGGCCATCATGTCGGTGACGGTCTTCGTCAGGTGCTGATCCAGCACGCAATCTTGCTGTTTGGGATTGGCGAACAGGAAGGGCACGTTCAGCAGGGCCAGTTCGGGCACGACCAGGGACGACGCCGTGATGGAGAAGCCACCCATGTCGATGCGGCCGCGGGCGACTTGCTGGACGGTGTCTTGTTCGTTGCCGAGCTGCGCGTTGAGATAGACGTTGATCTTGAGCGAGCCTTTGCTCGACTCCTCGACCACCTTCGTCATCTCCTCGGCATGGATGGCCCAGATCGTCTTGGGCGGCGCGCCCGTCGCATACTTCAACTCGACCGGCGTGCCTTGAGCGTAGGCGACGGTAAAAGGCAACGCTGTGGCCATCAGGGTGGCTACGGACAACAGCATTCCTGCGATACGACGCGACATGACGATCTCTCTCCCTCGGTTGTCACCGCTCGTTGTATCGGCGGTGCGTTACCCGTCCGTCAGATTGCGTCATGGCATAGCGCTTGGCGAGACAAAAAACGCGACTCTCGGTGAGCCGCGCTTTCATGCCACGCCGATGATGTCGAGCGGCGGTCAGGCATCAACCTTTGCACTGCCCCTTGCCGGCCTCGACCTGCTTGAACAGGGCTTCGCCTTCGGGACCGATCTCCTTGACCATGGTCGGCCAGACCGGCTGGATTTTCGCCCGCCACTGCTCACGTTCGGCTGGCGTCACGTCGACGACGGTGCCGCCGCCCTTGACGTGCATGCCGCGCAACGTCTCTTCGAAGTCCGCGGATTTCCTGCCGCAGCTGGGACGCCGGTCGGCGCGCCGTCCCTCGCTCGAGGGCTGCCTTGTTGTCGGCGGACAATTTATCCCAGACGCCCTGATTGATGACGATGATGCCGGGCACATCGGCCATGTCGACCTTCGTCAAGACAGGCGCCACCTTGTTCAAGCCGGACGGCAAGTAGAACGTCACCACCGAGGCCTGCACGTCGACGAGGCCGGTCTGGAAGGCCGAGGTGATTTCGGTGATGCCGATCGGGTTGGGATTGGCGCCGAGCGCCACCAGAATGCGGCCGCCGTCTTGGTCGATGCGCGGCGCGCCTTCAGGCCCTTGACTTCAGCGGGCGTCTTGAACGGCTTCTTGCCGATGACGATGGTGCCCGTGCCGACATGCGGTCCAGCCGAGGAACATTGATGCCCTTCTCTGGCGAGCGCGTTCGTCGGATCGGGCTTGGTCATCGCCTTGTCGATGACGCAGTCCTGCTGCGGGCGCGTCGCTTGAACAGGAAGGCCGGATCGACAGCACGGACAGCTCGGGCAGCACCAGGGCGGCCGCGGCGGCGGTCGAGAAAGCCACCCATGTCGATGCGGCCACGGGCAATTTGCTGAATGGTGTCCTGCTCGTTGCCGAGCTGCGCGGCGATGAAGGCGTCGATCTTGATGTCGCCCTTGCTTTCCTCGTCGACGTCCTTGGCGAAACGCTCGAGCTGCGTGACCCACGGTGTCTTCTGCGGCGCGCCGGTGGTGTAGCGCAAGGTGACGCTCGGCGCCTTCTGGGCAAGGACGGCGGCGCTCGTCGCCAAGCTGGCCGCCAAG
Organism: uncultured Alphaproteobacteria bacterium; assembly: GCA_963753025.1. GTDB lineage: Bacteria > Pseudomonadota > Alphaproteobacteria > Rhizobiales > Aestuariivirgaceae > Aestuariivirga. The sequence goes on from CAVWAY010000012.1 coordinate 3,142, forward strand.
CCGCCCAACAGGCTCGCGGCGAATTGCAGAGCAGTGAAACCGTGACGCATGTGATCTGTTCTCCCTGGCATCAATCGCCTCGTTGCGTGCGATATTGGCGCGCAGTGTGCCGCAAGGCCGAAGCGCTGGCGAGACGAAAAAGGCCAACGCTGGACGCAGAACAGGTCCTTCGCCGAGCCGATCGGGCGCCGGGCCGATCGTGTGGCGGCGATCGGGGGTTGGGTTATTGCGACGGCCGTGACAGGCGATTGTCGAAGACCTTGACGTCCTTGCCGAAGATCTGCTCGAGCGCCTGCTTGTCGACGGCAGGTGGCGGCGGGGCCGGTGCCGCGGCGCGGGGCGCGGCACTGCGGGTCGTCGGTGCCGGCGCGCGGGTTCCACCCGTCGACGGTGGCGACCCGCCTCCGCCTTTGGGTTCACCTTGCTGGCCGGGCGTCGCCCGGGGCGCGATGTCGACCTTGTACGCGTTGTTGCCGATCTGCCGGACATCGCACTTCATGTCAGGGCATTTCTGATCGAGCGTCGACTTGATCTCGGCCGCCGACTTGTCCGTCTTGATGATGTAGGAGTGGCTATCCACGTCTTTCTTGTCCGATGCGAGCTGCGGGTTGGCGCCGCCCCGACCCGCTGCCGGACCCGTTGTCGGGCCCGGGCCTGCTCCCGTATCCGCCTTGGGAGCCGGAGCGGCGCTGCGTACCGAACGTGTCGCGGGCGGTGGCGCGGCAGCGACGGTCGGTGCAGGTGCTTCGGCGACCGTCTTGGCACCTTCACTCTTGGCACCCTCGACCGTGGGCGCAGCCTTGGCGCTTGCGCGACCTTGCCCAGACCGCCTGTCGTGACGCCCCCGCCGCCGCCGGCGGGCGACCCGGTGGCAGTCGTGTTTTCGGCGACGGCTGGTTGCGCCAGGCCCGCCAGATCGATGCGCGTCACCTTGGTCCCGGTGCGCGGATCGGTGACCGTGACGTTGGCTTGTAGCAGGCGTTCCTGCATCTGTTTGACGGTCATCTTGGGGTTTTGCTGGCGCAGCAGCGCAAACGCCGCCGCGACATGCGGGGCGGCCATCGAGGTGCCGCTCTTGGCGCTGATGGCGCCGGCGAAGACGGTCGAATCGATGTTCGTGCCCGGCGCCGCGAAAGTCACCAAGGACGCGACATTGGAATAGCTGACGTCGAGTTGCTGATCGCGGCCGAGCGCCGCCACGGAGATCGCCTGGGAAATGCAAGCCGGTTCGGCGATACCGTCGAAGAAACCTTCGTTGCCGGCGGCGACGATGGTCGGAATGTTCTTGGCGCGTAGCTGCTCGATCGGGCCGGTCAGCGCCGAGACGGTGTCACAGTGTTTGTCGTGATAGCCGCTGCCCAGGCTCATGTTGACTGCGGCGATCTTGAACTCCTCGCGGCGCTTGAAGACGTAATCGAGCGCGCGCTTCTGGTCCGACGTGAAGCTCATGACGCAGCGCGGCTCGCCGCCGCACGCGGCCGGGTCCTCGAACAGGGTGAAGACCTGGATGGCGAAGACGCCCGACGCCGGGGCGACACCTCCAAAGGCCTTGTCGCCTTTCTTCATGTCGTGACCGGCGACGATGCCGGCGACGTGTGTGCCGTGATCGCAGGCCGCCACGTCCTTGGGACATTGCCCCGCGGCGCCATCCTGAAGGAAGGCATCGAAGCCGCCGGGGCACAGGGATTTGACCTTGTAGACGTCGGACTTGGCGGTCGAGAAGCAGGCTTCGCCGACGACCGCGTTGGCCAATGCCGCGTGTGACTTGTCGACGCCGGTGTCGAGCACGGCGATGTTGAGTTGATCACCCCTGAAGCCGGCGCCATGGAAGCGGTCGGCGCCGATGGCGGCGACGCTGCCGTGCAGGGTCGGCGGCGAGGGGATATCGCGGGTGACCAGGGCGACGTTGGGGTCCTCGCGCAGGCGAGCGACGGCATCGGCCGTCACTTCGACGGAGGCCGCCGTCAGGCTGCCGATCGGGCGTACGTTCTTGGCGGTGCTGCCGAGCGCGCCGAACAGATAGCTGGCGGGATTGGAGAACGACTGGCCGCCGCCGGCCTGATTGCGGTCGGGCTTGGTGATGACGATCACGCGCACCATGGGGCTGGCCTTGAGATCGCGTCGCCGAAAATGTGGATGGCGCTGGACCGCACGCGCTACATGCAATCGTCAAAAACTTTCGTGATGACAGACCGGCCGTTCTGGAAGGACAAGGATCCGCATACGGGCAGGGACGTGATGAGCATGACGCTCACCGACCGGCTGACGCGCGGCACCTATCTGTTCGACAATGGCGACGACAAGCCGGGCGTCATCTGCCTCACCTATTCATGGATGAGCGATGCGATGAAGATGCTGCCGTTGCCGGTGGAGAAGCGGGTGACGCTGGCGCTTGACGCGCTGAAGAAAATTTATCCCGATCTCGCATTGGAAAAACATATCATCGGCGATCCCATCACGGTGTCATGGGAATCGGACCCCAATTTCATGGGGGCCTTCAAGGGCGCGCTGCCCGGCCACTACCGCTATAACCACCGGATGTATTGCCATTTCATGCAGGAGCGGATGCCGCCGGCGGAACGCGGCATCTTCATTGCGGGCGATGATGTGTCGTGGACACCGGGCTGGGTTGAGGGTGCGGTGCAAACGGCGCTCAACGCGGTGTGGGGCATCATGCATCACCTGGGTGGTGAAAGCCCCACGGACAATCCGGGACCGGGCGATAAATTTGAATCGCTGAAGCCGCTTGAACTTCCAGACTAGAAAAGAAAATTTATTGGCAGGATACGGTGCAGGCGGCGGGGGCATCGGTTGTGGCTTGCGCGGTGGTCAGGCCAACCATGCCGCCAGCGGCGAGCGTCAACAACACAAGGGCTACAAAAATACGACGCAAAAATTTCGTATCTGCCTGAACAGACGTTATTCAAAATAGTTCCCCACCAAAACGCGACTCACTTCCGCACGTGAATCACTCTACCATCTTGGCCCCTCATAAGCTTTAAAATTTGGTGAGGCAATGGTTAACGGGGTGGTTCGAATCAAGATTTTCGAATATCAACGAAATCTTCCGGCCAAAGCCGCCGCGGCAGCCATCTGTGGACTGACGAGGTGGGTGCGGCCACGGTAGCCTTGGCGTCCCTCAAAGTTGCGGTTGGACGTAGAGGCGCAGCGTTGGCCGGGTTTCAACTGGTCCGGATTCATGCCCAAGCACATGGAACAGCCGGGCTCGCGCCATTCAAAGCCCGCCGCCTTGAATATCGTGTCCAGGCCCTCGGCTTCGGCCTGTTCCTTCACCAGGCCGGAGCCCGGAACAATCATGGCATAGGCCAGGTTTCCGGCGATTTTCTTGCCGTTAACTATCTTTGCTACGTTGCGCAGGTCTTCGATGCGGCCATTGGTGCAGGAACCGATCCAGACTACATCAAGTGGGATATCGGTCATTTTCTGGCCGGGCTTCAGGCCCATATATTCAAGGGCGCGCCATTTCGACTGACGCTTGCCTTCATCGGGAATGTCATCAGGGTTCGGGATGGCGCCGGCAACCGACATCACGTCTTCGGGCGAGGTGCCCCAGGAGACGATGGGCGGCAGGGCAGAGGCATCAAGCTTCAGGATGCGGTCAAAATAGGCCCCTTCATCCGTGCGCAGACTATCCCAGTAGGTCCGGGCCTTGTCCCAGGCTTCGCCCTTGGGGGCCTTGGGGCGGCCATGGAGATAGTCATAGGTTTTCTGGTCCGGGGCAATCATGCCGGCGCGTGCCCCGCCCTCGATGGTCATGTTGCAGACGGTCATGCGGCCTTCCATGCTGAGGTCGCGGATGGCTTCACCGGCGAATTCGATGACGGAGCCGGTGCCGCCGGCGGTGCCGATTTCGCCGATGATGGAAAGGATGATGTCCTTGGCGGTAGCGCTGGGGGCCAGCTTGCCGGTCACCTCGACCAGCATGTTCTTGGCCTTTTTCTGGATCAGCGTCTGGGTGGCCAGGACATGCTCGACTTCCGAGGTGCCGATGCCGTGGGCCAAGGCGCCGAAAGCGCCATGGGTGGAGGTGTGGCTGTCGCCGCAGACGATGGTGGTGCCGGGCAGGGTAAAGCCCTGTTCAGGACCTATGACATGGACAATGCCCTGGCGCTTGTCGCGTTCATGGAAATACTCGACGCCGAAATCCCTGGCGTTCTGGGCCAGGGTTTCAACCTGGATGCGGCTTTCCTCCTCGGCAATGCCCTTGCTGCGGTCGGTGGTGGGCACATTGTGGTCGACGACGGCCAGGGTGCGCTCGGGGTGGCGCACGGTGCGGCCGGTCATGCGCAGGCCCTCGAAGGCCTGGGGGGAGGTCACTTCATGGACGAGATGCCGGTCGATATAGAGCAGGCAGGTGCCGTCATCGGCTTCGTGGACTAGATGATCGTCCCAGATCTTGTCATAAAGGGTGCGCGGATTGGCCATTTACAGTCTCAAAATGAAGGTTCTGGCTGCTATTTAGTCCTTGCCGCTGACATGTCAAATGCCCGTTCCTGCATGGGGCTTTGCAGGATTCAGGCCTTTGTTGCCTGGAGCGAGAAGGCCAGCGGGAGTTTCTTGAAGCCTTCGGGAAGGACCCACATGCGGCGCTTGCCTTCGACGGGCACCATGATGGGGGCGAATTGCCAGGCCAGCTCTTCGTGTTCGTGCAAATAATCGAGGCGCAGGCCGGAAGTGATCACGGCGTTGATGATGTCGCTCAGGGGATGAATCCATGAGTTGGTTGTTGTGGCCGTGACAGGGGTTGTGTCACCAGTGTAGGTCGTCGACTCCTCTTCAACGATGGGAGCATTCTGCGGGGTGCGCCAGTCAAAGCCGTGCTCGAGGGTTGGGGTTTTTTCATTGAGCGCCATGAGCGAGGGATGGCCTTCAAGCAGATAGAGCGTGCCGCCTGGTTTCAACAGTGAAGACACGACCTTGGCCCAGCGCGCGATATCGGGCAGCCAGCCGATGGCGCCCCAGGTGACATAAACCATGTCGAAGTGGCCTTCGATCAGTTCACGGGCGTCATAGACATTGCCTTCGACGAAGCTGGCTTCAAGGCCGGTCTGCTTTTGCAGGTCGCGCGCGGCGGCGACGGCGACGGGGGAGAAATCGAGTCCGACGCAGGAGGCTCCGCGCCTTGCAAGGCAAAGCGTGTCGATGCCGAAATGGCATTGCAGATGGGCGATGCGTTTTCCGCGGACATCGCCGATCTCGCGGTCTTCAATGCCGTGAAGATTGTCGGCGCCATCCAGGAATTCCTTGACGCGGTAGCCGCCGGCCTCATCCTTGATATGGATGGCGGCGCGGTCATTCCAGTTGGCGAGATTGACTTTGAGATAATCGGTCATGGCCTACCTTCCAAAAGAAAAAGGCCGACATTGCTGCCGGCCCTTTGATACGTGCTTAAGCAGAAAATTACTTCTTCTTGCTCTTGCCGCTGGCCTTGGCTTCCGCCTTGGCCTTGGCTTTGATTTCCGCACTGGCGGCGGCGCTGACGGCGGTGGAAGCAGCAACTTCCATATCCACCTGGTCTTCAAATTCGCTGGCGCGGCGTTCGATGATGCGGGCCGATTTGCCGGTGCGGTCACGGAGGTAATAGAGCTTGGCGCGGCGCACTTCGCCACGGCGCACAACCTTGATCGAGTCGATCAGCGGGGAGTAGACGGGGAATACGCGTTCAACGCCTTCGCCGTAGGACATTTTGCGGACGGTGAAGTTTTCATTGATGCTGCCGCCGGAGCGGGCGATGCAAACGCCTTCATAGGCCTGAACGCGGGTGCGCTCGCCTTCAACGACTTTCACGTTGACGATGACCGTGTCGCCGGCGCCGAATACCGGCACGCCGCGCTGGGCGGCAACGATAGCCACCTGCTCTTTTTCGAGCTGTTGAATGATGTTCATGACAGATATCCTTTAGAGTTGGGCGGGCTATAGCGGGTCAGGCCACATAAATCAATTCTTATCGGGCAGAAATTTCCGCCAGAGGTCAGGCCTCCGGGCTTTGGTTAAGGCTTCGCGCTGCTCCTGCTTCCATTTGGCGATGGCCTTGTGGTCGCCGGAGAGCAGAATCTGAGGGATTTCAAGGCCTTCCCAGATACGGGGCTTGGTGTAGTGGGGGTGTTCCAGAAGGCCATCTTCGAAGCTTTCCTCGACGCCGGATTCTGGCTTTCCCATGACGCCGGGGAGCAGGCGCACCACGGCATCCAGAAGGGCAAGGGCCGCCGGTTCGCCGCCGGACAGCACGAAATCGCCGAGGGAAACCTCGATGAGCTTGCGGTTTTCGATGACGCGCTCGTCGATGCCTTCAAAACGGCCGCAGACGATGAGGCAGCCGGGGCCAGCCGCCAGTTCGCGGACGAAGCCTTGCGTGAGGGGAATGCCGCGGGGGCTCATGAGCAGGCGCGGGCCTACATGGGGGGCGGCGTCGATGGCCGCTGCCAGAATATCAGGTTTCAGCACCATACCGGCGCCACCGCCGGCGGGATGGTCATCCACGGTGCGGTGCTTGTCGGTAGCTGAAGCACGGATATCGCGGGCGTCGAGGGACCAGAGGCCATCGTTCAGGGCTTTGCCGGCGAGCGAAATGCCAAGGGAGCCGGGAAACATTTCGGGGAAGAGGGTGAGGATGGTGGCGGCGAAGGTCATGTCACTCTTACTGCCTCATCCTGAGGCGCCCGCGCACTTCGCGGGCCTCGAAGGATACCAACGTGTAACTGCCAGCAGATGCTTCGAGGCTCGCGGGCGTTGCCGGCTTGCACCTCAGCATGAGGGTGGAGCTATTGATCATCGTCATCATCCAGATAACCTTCCGGCAGATTCACAATGATCTTGCCGTTGCTGAAATCTTCCTGCGGCACGAAGGCATTGGTGAAGGGAATGAGAACTGTTTCGCTGTTGCCGTCAACGGCGACTTCCAGCAAATCGCCGGCGCCGTAGTTTGGCATGCCGACAAGCTTTCCCAATGTCGTGCCATTCTCCAAAACCACATCAAGGCCCATGAGGTCGTGGGCATAGGCTTCGTGGGTTTTGAGTTTTGGAAGTTTTTCGCGGGCGACAAAAAGTTCAACGCCTTTCAGCGTCTCTGCTTCGTTGCGATCATTCACGTTCTTAAGGCTCGCAATAAAATCATCCTTCGCCGCCTTGAGTTTTGTAATTTCAAACTGCTTGGCCGGATGATGATTGCAGCGGGCCGTAGCGGCCAATGCTCAAGGGATCAGAGGTGAAGCTTTTCAGCTTCACCTCGCCCTTGATTCCGTGGGCTCCCACAATCACGCCGACGAGAACCTGATCGCGCGGGGTGCCCATAACTTTACTTAAGCCTGTGGGGCCTCGGCGGCGGGTGCTTCGGCAGCAGCAGCGGCGGCGGCGGCAACCTTTGCGGCGGCATCGGCCTGCAGCTTTTCACGCTCCAGACGCTTCTTGCCGGGAAGGGCCTTCTGCGGATTGTTGCGGGCTTCGCGCTTCTTGATGCCGGCCTTGTCGAGGAAACGCAGCACGCGGTCGGTGGGCTGGGCGCCCTTCTTGAGCCACTCGGCGGCCTTGGCGCCATCGAGCTTGACGCGGGCTTCATCGGTTTTGCCGAGCATCGGGTTGAAGGCGCCGATCACGTCGATGAACTTGCCATCACGCGGCGAGGCGTGATCCGCCACCACGATGTGATAGTAAGGGCGCTTCTTGGTGCCGGCGCGTGCAAGCCTGATTTTCATTGCCATGTTTAGTTCTCCTTGATTGAGTTATTGAGGTTGTTGGTGAAGGTAAACGGTGTGGGCTTTGCCCTGCAGGTTGAAGACGCCCTGCCGGTTTAGCACCGAGTTTTTCGGCAACCCGGATGGATTGCAGATTCTTTGGCTGGATGTAGCTGACGATGCGCTTGAAGTTGCGTTCCAGGTAGCCGTAGTCACGGGCGCGCGTTGCCGCTTCAACGGCATAGCCCCTGCCGCGGAAGGCCGGGTGGAGGCCATAGCCCACTTCAACATCGTCGAAGTCGCCGGGAAACCAGAGGCCGGCATAGCCAGCGAAACGTCCTGAGGCCTTGTCTTCCAGCGCCCACAGCCCAAAGCCGCGCATTTTCCAGTGGCCCAGAATCTTGGCGATCTCGCGCCAGACGATGCCCCGGTTCATGTGCGGCGGGTGGGTGATCTGGGTGACGGGATCAGCAAAGAATTCATAATAGCCTTCGACGTCACCTTCGGTGAATTGGCGGAAGCGCAATCTTTCAGTCTCGGGTTCGGGGTCATGTCATTTCTTCTTTCCCGGAAAGCCCCTGAAGGGGTTGCCGCCGCCGAGGCCCGGCAGGCCACCGAGGCCGGGAAGGCCGCCGCCGCCAAGGCCCGGCAGCGATTTCGGCATTTCGGGAAGCGAGCCGCCGGACATCATGTCTTTCAGGTCGGCTGGAATTGCATTGGGATCGAGGGCTGCCAGTTCGGCCTGCATCTTTTCAAGTTCGGCGGCATCGGGGGCACCCTTGCCGCCCATCAGTTTGCCGAGCATGCCCTTGCCCTGGCCCATCTGCTTCATCATGGTGGCCATCTGCATGTGCATCTTGAGCAGGCGGTTGATTTCCTCAACCTTGGTGCCGGAGCCCGCCGCCACGCGCTTCTTGCGGGAAGCGTTCATGATTTTCGGATTGCGCTTTTCGTAGGGGGTCATCGACGAGATGATCGAGACCTGGCGCTTCAGGATGCCGTTGTCGAGATTGGCGCCATCCACCTGTTTCTTGATCTTGCCCATGCCGGGCAGCATGTTCATCATGCCCGCCATGCCGCCCATCTTCTGCAATTGCTTGAGCTGGTCGGCGAGGTCATCAAGATCGAAGGCGCCCTTCTTCATGCGCTCGGCGATCTTGCGGGCCTTGTCCTGGTCGATGTCCATGGCGGCGCGTTCGACGAGGCTCACCACGTCGCCCATGCCGAGAATGCGGCCGGCGATGCGCGAGGGGTGGAAGTCCTCAAGGCCTTCGAGCTTTTCGCCGGTGCCCATGAGCTTGATGGGCTTGCCGGTGACGGCACGCATGGAAAGCGCTGCACCGCCGCGGCCATCGCCATCGATGCGGGTGAGCACGATGCCGGAAATGCCGATCTTCTCGTCGAAGGCGCGGGCGAGGTTTACCGCGTCCTGTCCGGTCAGCGCATCGGCGACGAGCAGTGTTTCATTGGGCTTGCAGATATCGCGGACGGCGGCTGCTTCGGCGAGCAGCTCTTCATCGATGTGAAGGCGGCCGGCGGTATCGAGCATCACCACGTCGTAGCCGCTGATGCGGGCTTCCGACATGGCGCGCCTGGCGATCTGGGTTGGCGTCTCGCCCTTGACGATGGCGAGGGTGGCGACCTTCACCTGCTGGCCCAGAATGGCGAGCTGTTCCTGGGCGGCGGGGCGGCTGGTATCGAGGGAGGCCATCAGTACCTTGCGCTTCTCGCGCTCCTGCAGGCGCTTGGCGATCTTGGCGGTGGTGGTGGTTTTGCCGGAGCCCTGCAGGCCCACCATGAGAATGGCCACGGGCGGTGCGGCGCGGAGGTTGAGGGCGGACTGGTCGCTCCCCAGGGTTTCCACCAGCACGTCATGGACGATCTTCACCACCATCTGGCCGGGCTTGATCGACTTGACGATCTCGGCGCCCACGGCGCGTTCCTTCACCTTGTCGATGAAGGTGCGGACCACTTCGAGGGCCACGTCGGCCTCAAGCAGGGCGCGGCGCACTTCGCGCATGGCCACATCGACATCAGCCTCCGACAGCGCACCACGGCCGGTGAGCTTGTCGAATATGCCTGACAGGCGATCGCTTAAGGTTTCAAACATCCAGTCTCTCTCTTTGCCAAAAGTCCAAACGAAAATGACACCCGGAAACGATACTCGTTGCCGGATGTTGGCCGCCTCATCTCCCGAAAGGTTAACTTTCATGTATGAAGTGGCGCCAGATCGTTCAAGCGTCTGACGGAATTGAGGAGGACATAGTCGCATCTCCCGCAGAAGTCAAATTTTGCGCCAAATCCGCTGAATTTGACCTAAGTCAACGCACATCTCCGGGCAAGGGGCCATAAGGGTGGAAACAGAGGAGATTGCCATGACGACTTCCAGCCTGGAACAGATTGAACGGGCCGTGCATACGGCAAATATCTGGCTTACCGAACTTGACGGGATCATGGCGTGGGACAACCGGGCCCGCAGCTGGCGCCTGTTGCGGGCGACGCTCCATGCGCTGCGCGACTGGCTCAATATCAACGAGGCGGTCCAGCTTGGCGCGCAACTGCCCATGCTGATGCGAGGCCTCTATTATGAGGGCTGGCGCCCCGCCATCACGCCGGTGAAGGAGCGAAAGCTCCGCGATTTTTGCGCGCGCATTGAAAAGGCCTTTGAAAACGATCCACCGGACGATGTGGAAGACCACGTCGCCCGGGTCTTCCGGTTCCTGTCACGCCATGTTTCCAAGGGCGAGCTTGACGAGGTGCGCAGTGCACTTCCTCCCGACATTCGCAAGCTGTGGGAGCGGCAGATATGAAGAAGCCCGTGGCGGAAATTGATCTCTCGATTTCAACCGACCAGGTGTGCTTCATCATCATCAAGGTGCGCGAGTTTGAGGTCACCGAAGCCCCCTCCGGCCTTAAGTCCGGCTCCAATGCCTCAGATGACAAGATGGTGGCGGTGCTTGAGGCACGGCGCAATGATCCGGTGTTTGAAGAGATCAAGGCATTCATCGACGCCCTGGATGTGGACCAGCAGGTTGACCTTGTGGCCCTGGCTTGGGTGGGGCGCGGCGATTACGAGATGAGCGAATGGGCGACGGTGCGTGAAGAGGCGGCCGCCGCCCACAACGACCGCACGGCGGAATACCTGCTTGGCATGCCGCTGCTGTCGGAATTTCTCGAAGATGCCCTGTCCGACGCCGGGCGCTCCTGCGCGGATTTGGAGATGGAGCATTTGTAGGTTTATAGCTTATGGCCAGTCCAGCCGTGCTGCCATCTGAAACACTGAAATCTAGTGGGTGGCCGCAGCGGTAAGGCCTCGCTCCGTCCGGTTCTCCCTCAGCATGAACACCATCAGGCCCGCCAGAGATCGGCCGTGCCGAAGGCGAACCACCACATTTCGGTGTAGCGGGCGAAGAGGTCGAAGAGGTAGCCGCCGAGGAAAGCGCCCAGCGCGCCGCCCAGGGCGTGGCCGCCGGATATGAGTCCCATGGCGAGGCCCATGATCTTCAGGCCCAAATGCGAGGCGACGAGGCTGGCGGTGGGCGGCACGGTGGAATAATCGAAGATGCCGTAGATGACCGCGAAGAGGAACATCATTTCATAGCTGGTGCCCACGTTCATCAGCACGATGAAGGAGAGCGAGCGCACGAGATAGATGGAGCCGAGCAGCAGCGGGCGGTTCACCCGGTCGGTGAGATAGCCGGAGGCGAACATGGCGGCGAAATTGATGGCGGCGGTGAGGCCGTAAATCCCTGAGGCCGGCACGGGCGGAAAGCCGCAGTAGGCGGCATAGGGCAGGAAATGGGTTTCAATGGCGCCTGTCGTGGTGATGCCGCAGATGAAGAAGCTCCAATAGAGAATGTGGAAGGTGGGATTGGTGAGCAGGAATTTGAGGCGGGTCCACAGGGGCTCGTCGGAAATGGTTTCGGATTTCTGCGCTGCCTCTTCCTCGGTGGGTTTCAGCATGACCCAGATGACAAGGGCCATCAGGGCGCAGGCCGCGGCGGCGGCGATGATGCTCCAGCGCCAGGAAAAATAGGTGAGGCCGATGGCCAGCAGCGGCACGGTGATGAACTGCCCCGCCGTCGCGCCGGAATTGGCGATGCCGGTGGCCAACCCGCGGTTTTCCTTAAACAGTTTGGCGAGGGCGGTGGAGATGAGATGCATGTTGGCGGTGGCAAAGCCCACCCCGGCGATGAGGCCGTAGCCAATGATGAAAATGGCGGCGACGGGCACGACGGCGAAGGCCAGCAGTCCGGTTCCAACCAGCAGAAGGCCGGCCACCAGCATGATGCGGGCGCCGAAGCGGTCCGCCAGATTGCCGGCGACGGGCGAGAAAATCGCCACCATAATGAGTGCTACGGATTGGCCGGAGCCGATAAAGGTCTTTGACCAGCCCAGGGTATTGGCCCATTCGTCGGTCATGACGGAAACGGATTGGCGGGCCGACATGACAATGGAAAGCGTGGCAAAACATAGCCACACGATGATCCAGGGGTTGATGCGGGGTTTCGTGGTCATGAACACTTTTGAGCATGCCCCGGGGGCCTTCGGCTAGTATAAATATTGTACTGCCATCATTTCATGATTGGAACAACATAGGAAGTCATGGCTTTCACCTTCCGGTTCTCGAGACGGTAGGTGTTGTGAAAGACCGCCTTGAACAGAACGCCGGTCTTCATTCTCGATTCAACGCGGCCCTCAACGGCCACGTAGTCACCCTCGGCGATTTCGTTGATGATGGTTATCTTCGGCGCGCCGATAAAGGCTTCATTGTGAATTTGCTTGCGGAACTCCTCCTTGCCAATGGCGGTGAAGTAGCCGGCCACATCCCAGCGGACGTCGTCTGCCAGGCAAGAGAGAATGGCTTCCACGTCATCGGCTTCAAAACCCCGATTGATCTTTCGGATGATGTCCTTGTTTGCAGCCGTCATGCCAGCACCTCCGCCACCTTGTCGAACTGCCAGCGTGTGCCGTGTTCGCGCGAGGCAAGGCCCTTGGAAAGTTCGGTGCCATCATGCCAGGCGACATGCTCGGTGAAGATCATGGCGGTGTTTTTTCCGTCTGGCATGAATTCGACCACAGCCAGGGAGGTGGAATGATGCTTGCCGTCGATCATCAGGTCATAGGAATAGACGATGCGCTTGGCCTGCTCCACGGCATGATATTTCGCGATGAAATGGGTGATCATGCCGGAGGGGTGTTTGAACTTGAGGACTTCCGCGCCGCCAGTTTTAACCTCGATGACGCGTTCCAACGCATCACCGCCTTTTGGCCCGGTGAACCACTTTGCCTTGGTGGCAGGATCGCTGAAGGCCTTGAAAACCTTTTCCACCGGGTGACTGAAATTACGGTTGATGGTGAAGGACCCGGACGTGGATGAAGTTGTCGTCATGGCTTTTTCCTTTTCGGTGATGGTTCGTCGAGCACGGCCGCAAGGCGGTCAAAATGCTGTTCCCACTGGCGGCGGCGCTGGTTCAGCCAGCCCTCAAGGGTTTTGAGGGTTTCAGGCTTGATCCGGCAGGTGCGCACACGGCCCTGTTTCTGCGTGGTGATGAGCTGGCAATTTTCCAGGAGCTGCACATGCTGGACAACGGCGGCGAGCGTCATGTCGAGGGGCAGTGCGATCTCGCTCACGGACTTCGGGCCAGTTCCCAATTGCTCGACAATGGCACGCCGCGTGGGGTCGGCCAGGGCCTGGAAAATGTTGTCGAGATCGGTTGAATGGTCAAGCATTTGCTTAACTAATGGGGAAATCCGGATCAATAGTCAAGTAATTACTTTAGTATCTGATTTGCGGCTTGGGGCTGCGCCCTAGCTTTTGGGGGGCAATTTCCCATATAAGGCGCGCATGACCGGAACTGCAGCACTTCCCTTTCGCAAGATGAACGGGCTCGGCAATGATTTTGTCGTGCTTGACGGGCGGGCGCGCGCCGTTTCCATGGATGACGCACGGGCCCGGGCCATTGCCGACCGGAAAACCGGCATCGGCTGCGACCAGATTATCGTGTTGCAGAAATCCGATGTGGCCGATGTGCGCATGCTGGTGTGGAACAGCGGCGGCGGGCAGGTTGAAAGCTGCGGCAATGCCTCGCGCTGCATTGCCGACATGCTGTTTGACGAGAATAAAACCACGTCGGCCACCATCGATACGCTGGGCGGGTTCCTGGTGGCGCGCAAGGCGGGCGACAGGCTGGTGACGGTCGACAATGGCGTGCCGCGCTTTGACTGGAAGGACATTCCGCTTTCCGAACCTTTCCACGATACGCGCCATATCGAACTGCAGGTCGGCCCCATCGATCGCGCCGCTCATTCATTCGCCCTCGGTGGTGAATGTGGGCAACCCGCATTGCATTTTCTGGGTTGATGATCTGGATGTGGTCGATCTTTCCAAGGTTGGCCCCATGCTGGAGCATCATCACCTGTTTCCGGAGCGGGCGAATATTTCGCTGGCCCGCGTTGATGCGCAGGGATCATGTGACGCTGAAGGTCTGGGAGCGCGCTGCTGGCCTCACCAAGGCTTGCGGCACGGCGGCCTGCGCCACGATGGCGGCGGGGGCACGGATCAAGATCATTGACCGCAAGTGCCGGATTACCTTGCCCGGCGGCGATCTCTTCATGGAATGGCGCGAGAGCGACGACCATGTGCTGATGACCGGGCCGGTGGCTTATGAATTTGACGGCGTGCTGCCGCAAGAGTTGGCCGCATGAGCGAAAGCGAATTCGTCACCTTTGGCTGCAGGCTCAATACCTACGAGTCGGAAGTGATGCGCGGCCATGCGGCGAAGGCCGGACTGAAGGATGCGATTGTCTTCAACACCTGCGCGGTGACGGCGGAAGCCACGCGGCAGGCGCGGCAGGCCATCCGCAAGGCGCACAAGGACAGGCCCGACGCAAAGATCATCGTCACGGGCTGCGCGGCGCAGACAACGCCGGAGATGTTTGCCGCCATGCCGGAAGTTGCCATGGTGCTTGGCAATGAGGAAAAATTGCAGCCGCAGAACTGGCTGCCCGGGGCCAATGATCGCGTCCGCGTCAGCGAGATCATGAGCCCGCGCAAGAATCATCTGCACATGATCGAAGGACTGACCGAGCGCACGCGGGCTTTCGTGCAGGTGCAGAATGGCTGCGATCATCGCTGCACCTTCTGCATCATTCCGTTTGGGCGCGGCAATTCACGTTCGGTGCAGATTCACGAGGCGGTTGAACAGGTGCGCCGGCTGGTGGCCAATGGCTATGCGGAAGTTGTCTTGTCCGGGGTTGATATCACCTCGTGGGGGGCTGATCTTGAAGGCGCGCCGAAACTTGGCGCGCTGGTCAGCCGCATCCTGAAGGACGTTCCCGATCTCAAGCGCCTGCGGCTTTCGTCGATTGATTCCATCGAAGCCGATCCGGAACTGATGGACGTGATGGCGGGCGAGATGCGCCTGATGCCGCATATTCACCTCTCGCTGCAATCCGGCGACAACATGATCCTGAAGCGGATGAAGCGGCGGCATGCGCGGGAAGATTCCATCGCCTTCTGCCATGAGCTGAAATCGCGCCGTCCCGACATGGTGTTCGGGGCCGACATCATCGCGGGCTTTCCGACGGAAACGGAGGCGATGTTCGAGAACTCGCTGAAGATCGTTGATGAGTGCGGCCTTACCTATTTGCATGTCTTTCCCTTTTCGCCACGGCCTGAAACCCCGGCGGCGCGCATGCCGCAACTGGACAAGCTGGTGATCAAGGAGCGGGCCCAGCGCTTGCGCGCAAAGGGCGAAGAGCGATTGTTCCGCTTCCTCAACAATTCCATCGGGGCCACGCAACGGGTGCTGGTTGAGACCTTGAATTCAGGCCGCAATGAACAATTCGCGCAGGTAAAATTCGCGCAAAGCCTTTCGCCCGGCGCCATCGTCAAGGCCCATGTCACGGGCGCCGCTGGCACTATCTCGAAGCAAGGCTCGCCGCATGAGCGGGTTCTTCAAGAAGCTTTTCAACCGGATTGTCGGCAAGACGGAAGAAGCGCCTCCGCCTCCACCAGCGTTTGGAGCAGCTTGAAGCGCCTGCGCCGGTTATTGTGGACGTTGTTCCGGAGCCGGTGGAGCCCGAGCCACAAGCGAGGTAAAACCCGAACCCGTCAGGATTGAACCCAAGGCAAAGGCTGCGCCTGAACCGAAAAAAGCGGAACCCAAGCCCAAGGCAAAGCCGGAGCCAAAAAAGGTTGAGGCGAAGAAGGCTGAACCTAAGAAAGCCGAGGTCAAGAAGGTTGAACCGGTAAAGCCGGAACCCAAGAAACCGGAACCGAAGAAGGTCGAGGTCAAGAAGCCCGAACCGGTGAAGCCGGAAGTAAAGAAACCAGAACCGAAGAAGGTTGAGGCCAAGAAGCCTCGAACCGGTAAAGCCTGCGCCAAAAAAGGTCGAAGCGAAGAAGCCGGAACCAATCAGGCCGGAACCTAAAAAAATCGTTCCGCCTCCGCCGCCTGCTCCGCAAAAAAAGATTGAAGTCGAAGCCCCGGTTCCAAAGATCGAGGTTGCTGCTCCGCCGCCGGTTGTTGAAGAAACTCCCGCGCAGGTCCCGGTTATTGTTCCGGTCGCGCCCGAGCCGGTTCAGGCGAAGGGCTGGTTGTCGCGACTCACGCAAGGCCTGTCCAAGTCTTCCAAATCGATCACCACGTCGATCACCTCGATCTTCACCAAGCGCAAGCTGGATGCGACGACGCTTGAAGAACTGGAAGACGTGCTGATCCAGGCGGATCTCGGCATTGCGGTTTCGGAGCGCATCATCAAGGCGGTGTCGGCCGGGCGCTATGACAAGGAAATCGAGCCGGAGGAAGTGAAACGCATTCTGGCTGAAGAAGTGGCCAAGGTGCTGAAGCCGGTTGAAGTGCCGTTCAATTTCGGCAGCGAGAAGCCTTTCGTCGTTCTGGTGGTGGGGGTCAACGGGGCCGGCAAGACCACGACCATCGGCAAGCTCGGGGCCATTGCCACGGGCGAAGGCTTCAAGGTGATGTTTGCCGCCTGCGACACGTTCCGCGCCGCGGCCATCGAACAGCTCACCATCTGGGGCGAGCGAGTGGGCGCCAAGACCCTGTCACGGCCGACGGGTTCTGATTCGTCGGGGCTGGCCTATGATGCGATGCAGACGGCCAAGGAAGACGGGACCGACATCCTGTTCATCGACACGGCCGGGCGCCTGCAGAACAAGGCCTATCTCATGGACGAACTCGACAAGATCGTGCGGGTGGTCAAGAAGCAGGACGAGACGGCGCCCCATGCGGTGCTGCTGATTCTCGATGCCACGACGGGGCAGAATGCCATTTCGCAGGCCGAAATCTTCACCAAGGTGGCGGGCGTCACCGGCCTGATCATGACCAAGCTTGATGGCACGGCGCGGGGTGGTATCCTTGTGGCGATCGCGGAAAAATTTGCGCTCCCCATTCATGCCATTGGCGTCGGCGAGACCATTGATGACCTTCAACCCTTTGACGCGGACGCTTTTGCCCGCGCCATTTCAGGAATAGCCGAGACATGAAACCACTTCCCAAATTCCTCATCGAAATGGGTCCGCTGCTTGCCTTCTTCATCGGCAACTGGAAGGGCGGGGTGTTCTGGGGCACGGGCATTTTCATGGTGGCGACCGCCGTGGCGCTTGCCGCCTCGTGGATCCTGACGCGGAAGATTGCCAAGGTTCCCCTGTTCAGCGCCATCTTTGTCGGCATCTTCGGCGGCCTTACGATCTGGATGCATGACGACACCTTCATCAAGGTGAAGGTGACCCTGATCAACGTGTTCTTTGGCGCTCTGCTTCTGGGCGGGCTCTACTATGGCAAGCTGTTCATAAAATATGTGGTGGGAGAAGCGGTCAATCTCCCGAACGCGGCGTGGCGTGTGCTCACCCTGCGCTGGGGGATCTTCTTCCTCGTGGTCGCGGCCCTCAACGAGTTGATCTGGCGCAACGTGAGCACCGACACGTGGGTCAACTTCAAGGTCTTCGGTTTGCTCGGCCTGACCCTGGTATTCGCACTTGCGAACGCGCCCTATATGGCCAAGCACATGATCGAGGATGAGACCCCAAAGCCGGATGCGCCGTCCGCTTGACCAGCCGATTTTCAGAAGTCAAGAGTTGTAATCCGTGCCCGGATGATTTTAGATGTTTTGCAATGCGGCAGGGATGTGTTTTTTTGCTTGCCGCTTAGGAGTTGAAACGCTAGGACTCACCGGCTTTCCGGATACAAGGCGCAGTCATCGTTGCAGGGGCAGGGGGATGACGCGACGAGCGGAAAGCAAACGGGGCAAGCAACACGGCAGGGGATCAAAATCCGTTTGATCCGCCGGCGCAGGAGTAGGGGCCAATGAGCGGCAACAGGGACGTCAAGCAACTGTCGCGATCACTATCGCATTTGTTGAAGCGGGCAGTGCAGTACTCCATTCACCTTTACATGAGCGAGACGGGAAAGACTGGCCTGACTCATCGTCAGTTCACGGTGTTGTTGGCAGCCGACGCCCATGAGGGCCGGAGCCAGACGGAACTTGTGAAGATGACCGGCATCGACCGTTCAACACTGGCCGATCTCGTGGCCCGCCTCATGGCGCAGGGTTACGTGCAGCGCCGCCGCACCAAGGATGATGCGCGCACCAACGCCATCCGGCTCACGCCCATCGGCAAGAAAATGCTGAAGCAGGCGCAGTCGGGGGCGGAGGAAGTTGACCGGCAGCTTCTGGCCATCCTGCCGAACTCGGACCGCAAGACGCTGCTGGAATGCCTCACGGGCCTTGCCGCCGAAATGGACAAGGTGGAAGACAAGGAACCGGAAAAGCCGGTGCGGAAAATCCGGCCGCGCAAGGGCCGTTAATCAAGGCAGAGGCTGTTTGGCCTTTTCAATTTCACTTGCAAAAGTCCCGGCCATGATTTCGGGCGATAGCGGGCCGATCCATTTGAAGCGGATCATGCCCTTGCCATCGACGATGAAGGTTTCGGGCACGCCGTAACTCCCCCAGTCAATTGTGGTGCGTCCGTTGGTGTCGGCGCCGATGGCGGCGAAGGGCTGGCCCAGGGTGCCGAGGAAGCGCTTGGCATTTTCGGCCTTGTCCTTGTTGTTGATGCCATAGAGGCGGATGTCAGTTCTCCTGGAAAGCTCCATGAGAATGGGATGCTCGAGGCGGCAGGGACCGCACCAAGAGGCCCAGATGTTAACCACGGAGACGCCGCCAGTTTTGAGATCAACGGAGGTCAGGCCGGGAATGTTTGATCCTTCGAGTGCCGAGAGGGAAAAGTCCGGCGCGGGTTTGCCGATCAGGGCCGACGGAAGGTTCGAAGGATCGCCAGACAGGCCTTTCCAGAAGACCAAGGCGAGGCCGGCAAAAATCACAATGGGCAGAAGCGCCAGGGCAAGCCGCCGCCGTGGTGATTCCGACGTCACTTTTTTATTTTCTCGAATTGCGCGAGCCGTTTCCTGACGCGGGCATCACGGTTGAATACGTAGATGATGAGGCCTGCAACAAAGACGAGGCTCAGGGCATAGGCGGCGATGACGAAGCTTGCGTGATCCGCGTTCCAGTCCATCATGCCTCTCCGCTTCGGGCTATCTGGAGATTGCGCAATTTCCGCGCGGCGATTTCACTGCGCATGGACATGAGATGAAGGGCGAGGAAAAGAAACGTGTAGGCCAGGCCCAAGACGAGCAGGGGCCAGCGTATTGACCAATCAATGGTGGAGCCGTCCATTCTGAGTACGCTGGCGGGCTGGTGCAGGGTGTTCCACCAGTCGACGGAAAACTTGATGATGGGGATGTTGATGAAACCGACAAGGGCCACGATGCGGGCAATCATTGCGGCGCGGGTTGGCTCCTCGATGGCCTGCCAGATGGCGATGTAACCCACGTAGAGAAGGAAGAGCACGAACATGGAGGTGAGCCGTGCGTCCCACACCCACCAGGCGCCCCACATGGGCTTGCCCCAGAGGGAGCCGGTGGCGAGGGCAAGAAAGCAGAAGACGGCGCCGATGGGTGCTGCGGTCTTGGCGGCCACGTCAGCGAGCGGGTGGCGGAAGATGATGGCCACGGCACTGGCCAGCGCCATGACGCTGTAGACCAGCATGGCGAGCCAGGCGGCGGGCACATGGACAAACATGATGCGCACGGTTTCGCCCTGCTGATAATCGGGCGGGGCGGAGACCAGTGCGCCATAGAGACCGATGGCAAAGAGGATGATGGTCACGGCCCAGATGGTGGGCAGGGCCTTGTTGGCAAGGCTCAAGAAGCGGGTTGGGTTGGCGAATTGCTGCATGTCTTATTCTACGAAAATTGGATCATTTGAGATAGGCCCGTAGCGCCGCAGCGGCGGCGATGGGGGCAAGCACGAGGCTTGCCAAAGTGATGGCCGACAGAATGAGAAGCGACGGCATGATCATCTCAGGATTTCCGGTGGTGGCCGACATGCCGAAGACGAGGATGGGCACATAAAGCGGCAGAACCAAGATTGAAATGAGCAGGCCGCCGCGGCGGAGATTGAGGGTGAGGGAGGCGCCGATGCTGGCGAGAAGCGAAAGGGCAAAGGAGCCTAGAACCATGGCGAGTGTCAGGGGCCAGATTATTTCTGTTCTCAGGTTGAGCAGGATGCCGAGAAAGGGCGCTGCGATGCTGAGCGGCAGGCTGGTTGAGAGCCAGTGGGCGATGGCCTTGGTGAGGGCCACGAGTTCAAGGGAGGGCGGGGCCATGGCCATGACCTCCAGCGAACCGTCCTCGAAATCCTGCTGAAAGATACGGTCGGCGGAAAGCAGCACGGAGAGGAGCAGAGTGATCCACAGGATGCCGGGAGCGAGGCGCTGCAAGGTGACCTGATCCGGGCCGATGCCGATGGGCAGCAGCACAAGCACGGTCAGGAAAAATCCAAGGGCGGTTCCAGCACCTCCGCCCTGGCGGGCGGCAAGGATGAGATCGCGGCGGAGAAGGGCGAGGAGCAATGTCATGCTTGTGCCTTCCCTTCGAGATGAAGATTTTTGTCTGCCTTGATACCAAGCGGAACATGGGTTGCGGCGACGATGAGTCCGCCTGCTTTGAGATGGTTGCTCATAAGAGCCACGAGCAATTTTTGCGAAGCTTCATCCAGTCCGACGCTGGGTTCATCGAGCAGCCAAATGGCGCGCGGCACGAGGGCCAGTCTTGCAAGTGCCAAGCGGCGTTTCTGGCCGGCGGAGAGAAGGGCCACGGGATAGTCGGCGAGGGCGGCAAGATTGACCGCGCTCAAAGCACCTTCAAGATCGCCGCCGCCCATGAAGTCGCGCCAGAATTTCAGGTTCTCGGTGACGGTCAGGGCGGATTTGCTGGCATCGTTATGGGCGATGTAGTGGGCCTGCTGGCCCGGGGTCAAATCGGGCGCGCCACCTTCCAGTGATATTTTTCCAAGGCTGGGTTCACTGAGGCTTGCGAGAAGACGGAGCAGCGATGATTTGCCGGCACCGTTGGGACCCGTGAGCTGCAAAAGCTCGCCGCTTGCGAGGGTGAAGTTCTGGTTGTTGAAAACTGTCCTGCCGCCGCGCTCGCAAGCCAGGTTCGAGGCGGTAAGCTGCATCAATATTAGATCATGTACTGGCCGCCGTTGGCGGACAGGGTTGAACCGGTGATGAAGCCCGCCTCATCGGCGGCAAGAAAGACAACGCAGCGGGCAATTTCCTCCGGTTCGCCCAGGCGGCCCACGGGGATCAGCGGCAGGATGCGTTTTCCAAAACCTCCTGCGGAATGGCGCGCACCATTTCGGTGCCGATATAGCCGGGGCAGATGGCGTTGACGGTGATGCCCTTGGCCGCGCCTTCCTGGGCCAGCGATTTCACAAAGCCGATCTCACCGGCTTTTGCGGCGGCGTAATTGGCCTGGCCCATCTGGCCCTTCTGGCCATTGATGGAGGAGATGCAGATGACGCGGCCGAAGTTGCGGTCGCGCATGCCGCCCCAGATAGGCTGGGTCATGTTGAAGAGGGCGGTGAGATTGGTGCCGATGACCTCATTCCATTGCTGGGCCGTCATCTTGTGGAACATGGCATCGCGGGTGATGCCGGCATTGTTCACCAGCACTTCGATGGGTCCCAGATCTTCCGCCACTTTTTTCAAACCGGTGGCGCAGGCTTCGGCGTTGGAGACATCCCACTTGTAGACGGGAATCCCGGTTTCGGTTTTGAAAGCATTGGCGGCTGCGTCATTGCCGGCATAGGTGGCGGCCACCTTGTAGCCCGCCGCTTTCAAGGCCTTTGAAATGGCGGCCCCGATGCCGCGGCTGCCACCGGTGACGACTGCTACCCTGCCCATAACGCCCCCTTAGTTTTCTACGCACATGGCGATGCCCATGCCGCCGCCGATGCATAATGTGGTCAAGCCCTTTTTGGCTTTGCGCTTTTGCATTTCATGGAGCAGCGTGGTGAGCACGCGGGCACCGGAGGCGCCGATGGGATGGCCGATGGCGATGGCGCCGCCATTCACATTCACGATATCCGGGTTCCAGCCCATGTCCTTGTTCACGGCGCAGGCTTGTGCCGCGAAGGCTTCATTGGCTTCGACGAGATCAAGGTCAGACGCTTTCCAGCCGGCTTTTTTCAGCGCGGCCTGCGAGGCGGGGATGGGGCCAGAGCCCATGACGGCGGGGTCAACACCGGCGGTAGCCCAGGATGCGATGCGGGCCAGCGGCGTGAGGCCACGCTTTGAGGCTTCAGCGGCACTCATCAGAATGAGAACGGCGGCGCCATCGTTGATACCGGAGGCATTGGCGGCGGTCACTGTGCCATCCTTCATGAAGGCGGACTTGAGCTTGGTGACACTGTCGAGGGTGACACCCTTTTTGATATATTCATCGTCGGAGACGATCACATCGCCCTTGCGGCCGGCAATCGTTACGGCGCAAATCTCATCCTTGAACTTGCCGGCGGCCTGGGCGGCTTCGGCCTTGTTTTGCGAGGCCACCGCAAACGCATCCTGCATTTCGCGGGTGATCTGCCATTGCCTGGCAACATTCTCGGCGGTGTTGCCCATGTGATAGCCGTTGAAGGCATCCCACAGGCCATCCTTGATCATGGTGTCGATGAAATTCCAGTCACCCATTTTAACGCCATCGCGGAGATGGGCGGCATGGGTGGACCGGCTCATGGATTCCTGGCCGCCGGCGGCCACGATCACCGCACTTCCCGACTGGATTTGCTGCATGCCCAGCGCCACGGCGCGAAGCCCCGAGCCGCAGACCTGGTTCAGGCCCCAGGCGGTGGCCGAGTTTGGAATGCCGGCGTTAATGGCGGCTTGCCGGGCCGGGTTCTGGCCCTGGGCGGCGGTCAGGACCTGGCCCAGAATGACCTCATTTACCTCATCGGGTGAAACCTTGGCGCGCTCCATGGCGGCCTTCAGGGCCACGGTGCCGAGGAAGGATGCGGCCACCGAACTCAAGGCGCCATTGAAGGAGCCCACCGGGGTGCGGGCGGCGGATACGATGACGATGTCTTGGGAAGATGGGGTTGCCACTGGGCTTACTCCTGAAGGCGGGATGGGGATATTTCGTTAGTCATAGCATCTGAAACACAGGAGGCGATAGTTTTTTGCACTTGCAATTGTGCATTGCGGGGAGCAAGTTTTTGCACTGCGGGCAAGGCACCTTGGGGGACAATCGGTGACGGTCCGTATTGGAGGAGTGTAAACGGTGAGTGACGAAAAAACGGCGCCCAAGACCGCGGTCGTGATCAAGAAATACGCGAACCGCCGATTGTATAATACCGCGACAAGCACCTATGTGACCCTTGACGACCTTTCAGCCATGGTGAAGTCGGGCACGGATTTTGTGGTCTATGACGCCAAGACCGGCGAGGAAATCACCCGCTCGGTTCTGACCCAGATCATTTTCGAGGAAGAAAACAAGGGCACCAACCTGCTGCCCATTAATTTTTTACGCCAGCTCATCCGCTACTACGGCGACAGCATGCAGACGCTGGTTCCGGGCTACCTGGAATTCTCGCTGGAGAACCTGACCAAGGAGCATGACAAGATCCGCGAGCAGATGCTGGGCGCCTTTACCGGCGAGCCGTTCAAGAACATGGAAGAACACGCCAAGCGCAACATGGCGATGTTCAGCGACGCGATGAAGCTGTTCAACCCGTTTGCGGCGATGGCGATGAACCCGGGTGCGGGAGCTGCGCCACCGAAATCAAATTCCGCAGCGGCGCAGGCCCCTTCCAAGGATGACCTTCAGGCGATGAAGGACCAGCTCACGGCGATGCAGGAAAAGATCAACACGCTGTCGAAGAACTAATCCGCGTTTGCAATTCTAGCGCCACCAGCGGCGAACGGCGACGATGCGCGCGGTCCGCGAATTCAGGGTGATGAAATACCACTTGCCATTGCGGCGGCCCGTGTACTGGTAGTGGCTGCCGTAGCAATCGCGGGGGCTAACCCTGTTGAAGCGGCGCTCAATGATTCTCTCTCCGGTTCTACAGGAAACCTTGCCAAGATAACCGCCGCCGAAACCAAGGTTGATGTCAATGTCGATGTCCGCCCTGGCGGGGCTTGTGCCCATCGCCGAAATTGCCAGCAGCGCTGCGAAGGCGAGGAAGGTTTTGCGGATCATGTTGGACTCCATGGTTGCGTTTGGTTTTGGAAGCAAATCCTATTTCAAGGGACCTGAGCGCGCAAATAAAAATACTTGAGATAAATTTAATTTGATTCACGTTTCAATGAGCATCGGGCAAAGCTTCGCCTTGGGTGGAAACGGTTATGCCGTTTCCGGGGCAGGCGAGAAGCGAAGGGTTGCGTGAACGCAGCCTACGCGAAAATGCCGGTCGTGTCGTCCGGCGGTTGACGCAAACTGCGCCCACGCTTTTGCGGCGGTTTTTGCCGGAGGGAAGCTCTGACAGAGCCCTGGATCGCACGGTGTCTCTGTTTGCCGCCAGGGTTGTTTTGCCACTGAAGGCGCGTGGACCGTAGTATCCACGGGTCTTACCCTCGGCTCCCGGAAGCATGATGAACGTTTCACCAAACCCGCAGGCGCCACATCCACCCCATCAAAGCCACCGTCATGACCAGGACCCCTTCCGGGATGGACAAATAATTCCTAGTATATAGGAATATAATGTCAAGGAATAAAATGATATATTTTCAGTTCGACGGGATATTGCGGAGGGAGAGGTTACGTGCCTGCGATATCCCGCTTCACTTAAGAGCCCTCATCCGGCCCTCGGCCACCCCGGATCAAGTCCGAGGCAGGCTCTTCTCCCATCCTGCTTCGCGTTGCTACGCAGGACGGGAGAAGGCGATAGTTTCAAACAGTTTCTTAAGCCGCCACCAACTGCTTCACCAGCGCGTCGATCATGCGGGGGAGGTCGTAGGGGAATCTGGCGGTGATGAGGTTGCCGTCGACGACGCAGGGTTCGTCGATCACGGTGGCGCCGGCGTTTTCCAGGTCGATCTGGATGTTCCACACGGCGGTGGCCTTCTTGCCTTTCAGCATCTTGGCGCTGACCATGACCCAGGGGCCGTGGCAGATGCCGCAGGTGGGCTTGCCGGCCGCGTGCATGTCGCGGGTGAAATTCTGTGCGTCCTTGTCGGCGCGGAGGAAATCCGGATTCCAGCAGCCGCCGGGCAGGATCACCGCGTCATAGTCGGCAACCTTCGCCTCATCGAGATAGCAATCGATTTTCAGCCAGCCGGCATTCTCCATGAGGCGGATGGCCATGACATGGGTTTTGGAAATTTCCGGAAAGCGCAGGCCGAGGCTTGGCGGAAATTCGCCGATGCGCGGGGCCACGATATGAACCGTTGCGCCATGCTCGGTGAGCCAGCGCATGGAGCCGAGGATTTCAACTTCCTCCACGCCATTGGTGCAGCAGATGGCGATTTTCTTGCCTTTGAGCAGCGTGGGGTTTGTCGCCGGACTGAAAAGGAAATTGTTGAGTTCGCGGTTCAACTCGCCATCGGCGGTGGAGAGAAGCTCGGTTGAAATGGAGGGCACCGGCGAGGGCGACATGAATTGCTGGGCCCGGGCAAAGGCCGCATTCTGGGCGGACACGGGATTATGGGGCTTGTTCATGGGAGCGCTCCTGGTTGCATGAGGAATGCGGGAGTTTTCTCAGGAATTGAGGGGATCGTCCAGTGAAAGATGATGTCCTCGCCCGTGAAACGGGAGAGGAGGGGACCCATTGCGGAACGCAATGGGGGAGGTGAGGGGAACAAGGTGGAAGTGCCCTCATCTATCCCATCCTGCTTCGCAGGACGGGCCCCTTTCTTCTCCCGCTTTGCGGGAGAAGACGGTTGTGGAATGTGAACCTAACTCGCTTCGGCCAGCGGCTGTTCGGGTCTAACGCTGATGAACTGCGGAAACCCTCGTCGAGGGCCTTGATGGCGAGTTTCAGGCGCGACAGGCCTTCTTCCATTTCGGCGTTGTCCGGCATGTCGGGTGTTTCAACGGGCTGTGCCTGCAAGGGCACGAAGTTCGGGATGAAAGCCTTGGTTTCTTCAACGGCGGCGGTGAGCTGGTCAACCGTCTCCAGGCTGGCAAAGCCCCGCTCTTCCTTGCGGGCCCAGGGCAGGCCGACGGCCACTTCGCCAAAAAGATTTCCCTGCATGAGATCGACATTGGAATCCTTCAGGATCTCGGCGTCTTCCGGCGTTTCCACCCATTCGGCGATGGTTTTCAGGTCGAACTTGTGGGTGAGATCAATGAGGGTGCGCACCAGATACTGGTTGGCGGCGTTGTGCTTGAGGTCGCGGCAGAACGAGCCGTCGAGCTTGACGATGTTGACCGGCAGGTCGCGCAGGTTGCGGAACGAGGTGAAGCCCGCGCCGAAATCATCGATGGCAACGCTGCAGCCGATGTTGCGCAGCGCTTCGACGAAGCTGAAGGTTTCCTTGAGATCGCCCAGGGCAATGGTTTCGGTGATCTCCACGGTGAGGCGGCTGGCGATGGACTGGTTGGCGGCGATGATCTCGGTGAGCTGGTTGAACCAGCGCGGATCGGTGGCGGTCGAGCCCGAAACATTCATGGCCAGCTGGGCCTGGGGATAATTATGCAGGGTTGCAATGGTCATCTGGGCCACGGCGCGGTCAATGAGGCGCACCAGGCCGAGCTTTTCGGCAACCGGAATGAGATGGGCCCCGGCAATCAGGTCGCCGTTCGCGTCGTTCATGCGGAGCAGCGCTTCGTGCATGACCACATCGCGGGTGGCGGCGCTGACGATGGGCTGGAAGCCAAGCTTGAACTGGTCTTCCTTCAGGCATTTCACGATCTCGGTGGCGCACCTGGCGTTAAGCCCGCGTTCGGCCACGCGCTTTGACGAGGGGCGGAAAATGGCGGAGCCATCGGACGGCAGGCGCCTTGCTTCGGCAAGCGCCTCTTCGGCGCGGGCCATGGCGATATTGGCATCGGGGGCATATTTGGGAACCACGACGGCGCCGACGGAGAGCATGGCCCAGACGGGGCCGTGTTCGGTTTCAATGACGCTTTCACGGGCGATGTTGATGAAGCGGTCGATGGCGGTCTGCAATTCCTCTTCCTGGCAATTGTTCAGGATGATGCCGAACTTGCTGCCGGAATAGCGGGCGATGGCATCACCGGTGCGCACCACCTGGCGCAGACGCCGGCTCAAGGCCACGATCACTTCATCGGCCACTTCAAAGCCATAGGCTTCGTTGACCACGCCCAAGTTGTTCACGGCGGCGATGAGGAAGGCGCAATTGCTCTGTTCGCGGTTGGCGGTTGACAGGGTTTCGCCCAAGGCTTCGGCGAGGCGGCCGCGGTTCATGAGGCCGGTGAGGGGATCGCAATTGCCGAGAAAGCTCAGGTGCTGGTCGCGGCTGTGGCGGTCATCAATGCGGCGGATGGTGCCGAAGACTTCGGCCGGCCTGCCATTCTTGCCGACAAACCACTTGCCGCGGTCTTCAAGCCAAACGGCGCGGCGGCCGGTGCGGCCATCGGGGCGGAAAAGATATTCGATCTGGAAGGCAACGCCATCACCTTCATCGACGGCGTGGCTGCGCATGACGGTGTCATAGCGGCTGGTGATGTTGTCGCCATCGAGGAGATTGGCATAGGCCCGGCCGGAGGCTGCGGCCTCGGGCTTGCAGCCGATGACCGCCTCCATGTTGGGGCTCCAGGCGATGGCGTCGGTTTCGGTGATCCAGTGGTAGGTGGCTTCGCCCACGGCCTCGACGGCGCGCTGGATGTTCTGCAGGACGGTGGCGTCGCTGATTTCGGTGAAACGGGGGGCAGGAGGGTCCGCCGGCGCTGCCTGCGGACCGGTAAACTCTTCAGTCCGGAAGGTAAATGCCGTTTCGGTGTGGTCTTCGGTGCTCAAGAGGCCTCCAAGAGCTTACGCAAAATTTACGACGGCAAACTAGCCGAGCAATCGTAAACAGATACAAAAAATCTGTGATTAATTTGCGGGTAACTATTGGGCGCAAGTGCCTAGTAACCCAAGGCAAAGCCATCCTTGCGGTGATCCGAGCCGCCGATCAGCAGGCCTCTGCGTGATCGATGACGATGGCCTGGCCGCCGCCCAGGGGTTCGTTCGCGGGCATGATGCGGTGGCCCTTGGCGGCGAGGCTGGCCAGGACGGCGGCGGGAACGGTGGTTTCCGTCAACACGGCTTGGCCTTGCGGCATGAGGCGGGGGAAATCCAGGGCGGCCTGCGGGTCCATGCCGTAGACATAGCGGTTCACCACCACGTTGACGTGGCCCATGGGCTGGAAATCACCGCCCATGACGCCAAAGCTCATGTCGATCTTGCCGTCTTTCTTGACCATGGCCGGAATGATGGTGTGCAGCGGGCGCTTCGACGGGCCGATGCAATTGGGATGGCCTGGTTGCGTGACGAAACCTTTCCCGCGATTTTGCAGGGCGATGCCGGACTTGGGCGTGACGATGCCGGAGCCAAAATCCCAATAGACGGAATTGATGAAGGAAACGCTCAGGCGGTTCTTGTCGACAACCGTCAGGTAAACCGTATCGGAACCGGGAAGCGAGACGGCGCCATCGGTGCTGTGGTTCAGGTCAATGAGGCTTGCCAGCCTTTGCGAGGTTTCTTCACTCAGGAGATCGCTCACCGGAATTTCGGCGAAATCGGGATCGGCGATGTGGCGGTTGCGCAGGATCCAGGCGAGCTTCACCGCTTCGATTTCAAGATGGCGGCGCTCGGGGCTTTCGGGTTCAAAGCGCTTGAGGCCGAAATGCTGCAGGATGTTGAGGGCGATGAGAACCGTGAGGCCCTGGCCGTTGGGCGGAATTTCCAGAATGTCATGGTCGGCAAAGCGGGTGGCGATGGGCTTCACCCAGGTTGCTTCGGTTGCGGCGAAATCCTGCGGCGGTGAGAAGCCCGCCACGGGCGGCCAAGTGCCTGACGATTTCAGCGGCGATTTCGCCCTCGTAGAATCCGGCGCGGCCTTTCTTGGCAATGGTTTTCAGGGTTTTGGCCAAGAGCGGGATAGGCCATGACCTCGCCTTCGCGGGGGCTGCGGCCATTTTTCAAATAATGTTTGGAGCCGCCTTCATCGGCGGCGAGCAGGGCTTCGGCTTCCGGCCAGTCCCTTGCGACGCGCGGCGTGGTGGGAACGCCCTGCTCCGCCAGCTTGATGGCGGGCTTCAGCGCCTCGCCCAGGGTCATGGTGCCTTCCTGTTTCAGGAGCCGGTCCCAGGCGTCAATGGCGCCGGGCACGGTGACGGCGTGAACACTGTGCGGGGCAATTTCGCTGAGGCCGGAGGCTTTCAGCCAATCGGCATCGGCCTTGGCGCTGGAGCGCCCGGAACCATTGAGGCCCAGCACGGTGCCATTGGGCTTGCCGATGAGGGCGAAACAATCGCCGCCGATGCCGGTCATGTGGGGTTCGGTGAGGCAGAGAATGGCGGAGGCGGTGATGGCCGCATCAACCGCATTGCCGCCGGCGCGCAGCACATCAATGGCGGCAAGGGTTGCCAGCGGCGAGGAGGTTGCCGCCATGCCGTTTGTGCCCAGGGCCACTGATTTTCCCGGCTGGTCAAAATTTCTCATGTCTCATCCTTTGCCGCTTGCGGCAAAAATTGTCTCAAAACTGTCGCAAGCAGCATCGCATTGTGATGATGGACATTGCAAGAAAGCCAGCAACTTGCTCTTGCCGCAAATTGGCACTCCTGCCAACAGGCGTAGACATCCGGGATGAAATGTGCTGTTTCCCATCATGAATAATATATTCTCTAAAGGAAGGACGACCTCGCCATGGCCACGGTAAAGAGCGATATTGAAATTGCCCGCGAAGCAAAAATGAAGCCGATCATGGAGGTGGGCAAGGCCCTGGGAATTCCCGAGAAGGATCTCATTCCCTATGGCCACACCAAGGCGAAGGTGCATCTCGATTACATCAACAGCCTTTCATCCAAGAAGGACGGCAAGCTCATTCTGGTGACGGCGATCAGCCCGACGCCGGCCGGCGAAGGCAAGACGACAACGACGGTCGGCCTGGGCGATGGCCTCAACCGCATCGGCAAGAAGGCCATGGTGTGCCTGCGCGAACCTTCGCTGGGCCCGTGCTTCGGCATGAAGGGCGGGGCGGCGGGCGGCGGCTATGCCCAGATCGTTCCGATGGAAGACATCAACCTGCATTTCACCGGCGACTTCCACGCCATTACCTCGGCCCACAATCTGCTCTCGGCGATGATCGACAACCACATCTATTGGGGCAATGAGCTTGGCATCGACACGCGGCGCGTGACCTGGCGCCGGGTGATGGACATGAATGACCGGGCCTTACGCGAAATCGTCTGCTCGCTGGGCGGCGTTGCCAATGGCTATCCGCGCGAAGCGGGCTTTGACATCACGGTTGCTTCCGAGATCATGGCGATCCTCTGCCTTTCCACGTCCATCGAAGACCTGGAACGGCGCATCGGGCAGATCGTGATCGGCGCCAAGCGCGACAAGGGCCAGGTTCTGGCCAAGGACATCAAGGCGCCGGGCGCCATGACCGTGCTGCTCAAGGATGCGCTGATGCCGAACCTGGTGCAGACGCTGGAAAACAATCCGGCCTTTGTGCATGGCGGGCCTTTCGCCAACATCGCCCATGGCTGCAATTCGGTGATGGCGACCAAGGCGGGCCTGAAGCTTGCCGATTACGTGGTGACCGAAGCGGGCTTCGGGGCTGACCTGGGGGCCGAGAAATTCTTTGACATCAAGTGCCGCAAGGCGGGGCTGACGCCTGCCGCAACGGTGATCGTTGCCACCATCCGGGCCCTCAAGATGCATGGCGGGGTGGCCAAGGAAGAGTTGAAGAAGGAAAACACCGAAGCCCTCAAGAAGGGCATGGTCAATCTTGGCCGGCACATCGAGAACATGAAAAAATTCGGCGTGCCGATTGCGGTGGCGATCAATCATTTCGTGACCGATACGGACGCGGACATCGAGGTCATCCGCAGCTTCTGCAAGGAGCACGGGGTTGAGGCCTTCAAATGCACGCATTGGGCCGAGGGCGGCAAAGGCACGGAGGCGCTGGCCAAGCATGTGGCGGAGCTTGCCGACCGGAGCTCGGTGCAGTTCAAGCCCATCTATGGCGATGACATGCCGCTGTGGGACAAGATCAAGACCATCGCGCGGGAAATCTACCGGGCCGATGATATCGTGGCCGACAAATCGGTGCGCGACCAGCTCAAGTCCTATGAGTCGCAGGGCTACGGCAAGTTCCCGATCTGCATGGCCAAGACGCAGTATTCCTTCTCGACCGATCCCAATCTGAAGGGTGCCCCCATCAACCACATCGTTCCCATCCGCGAAGTGCGGCTTTCGGCGGGGGCTGAGTTCATCGTGGTGGTGTGCGGCGACATCATGACCATGCCGGGCCTGCCCAAGGTGCCATCGGCGGAAGTCATCGGGCTGGATGCAAAGGGGCAGATCGCCGGGCTGTTCTAAGCCCTCACCAAAGCGTGATTGGAAGATGGAGGCGGAACCCTTTCGTGGCTCTGCCATTGCGCTTAGACGTGGTGGATGCAAAAGGCCCTGATTTTCCTCGCGGCGGCGCTGCTCGTCGCAGCGGGTTATGCCTACTCCCAGCTTGGCCCCTTCAATGGACCCTCGCGGCCACCGCCGCGCGACAAATGGGAGACATTGCTCCGTGAACGGATAAAATTGCCGGAGGGCTACCGCTTCGAGGTTTTTGCCCGCGATCTCGGGCGGCTGCGCCTGATGCAGATGACGGAAAACGGCGATCTCATCGTTTCGGGTTACCGCGACGGAAACATTCTTCTGGTGAAGGCGGACCGTGATGGCGACGGGCGCAGCGATGGGCAGCAGGACTTGCTTGAAGGTCTCAACCAGCCGCATGGCCTGCTGCTGGAGGGGCGCACGCTGTATGTGGCCGAAGAGCAGCGGGTGGTGCGCTATGATTTTGACGGGGCCAAGCTCGAAAATGAACGGGTGATTCTTGAAGGCATCCCGGCGGACGGACATTCCTCGCGCACCCTCAAGCGCGGTCCCGACGGTTTTCTGTATCTGTCGATAGGCTCAAGCTGCAATGCCTGCATCGAGGAACATCCGTGGCGGGCGGCGATCCTTCGTTTCAAGGAAGGTGCTGCGCCTGAAATATTTGCCTCGGGCCTGCGCAATACGGTGGGTTTTGACTGGCAGCCGGGGACGGGGGCGCTGTTTGGGGTGGATAATGGCCGCGACAACCTGGGCGACGATGTGCCCGACGATGAAGTGAACCGCATCGAGGCGGGCAAGCACTATGGCTGGCCCTATGTGCATGGTGCCGATGTGCCGGATCCCAGCGCTTTATGCTGCCATGCCACCGGGGCTTTCCCCGGTTTCGCAGTTCCATGGGCTTGGCGGGCATGTGGCGCCCCTGTCGATCCGGTTTTTGCGGAATCAGGCCGATACGGCGCTCAATGGCACGGCTTTGGTGGCCGAACATGGGTCGTGGAACCGGCCGCGAAAAGGCGGGATACCGAATCATCCGGCTGGTTTTTGAAGGTGATTCTGCCCGCGAAGAGGTGTTTCTCTCGGGTTGCGAGGTTAACGGAGAGGTTATCTGCCGCCCGGTGGACATTTTGGAGGCGCCTGACGGCCGCCTGTTTGTGAGCGATGATTATGCAGGGGCTGTCTACACAATCACCAAAACGCCCTGAACTGCCCCCTAAAGCGGCAGGAATGGGTAATTTTATGGCATCGCAGCAATAAAAATAACCATTATGAATGAATTATAAACGATTGATTTATATCGTGTAATTGCTGCCATGCAAAATTTGCAATACACATTTTGCTGCATCGCACCTAAATTCTGTCTTGTCAAAGCAACCCACTAATTCAGTCAATCCAAGGGGAATGACCATGTTTGATTTCGTAAAGACCCGTTACACCCGCTGGCAGCGTTATAGCCGGACCAAATCGGAGCTCGAAGGCCTTTCAAACCGCGAGCTTGCGGATTTGGGCATCGCCCGCGTCGACATTCATCGTTTGGCGCGGGAAGCGACACGATAAACCAATTATGATGGAGGCATTCATGCCACTGTTCAAATTTTTAAGCCGCAGAAACCGGATGAAGGCCTATCGCCAGGCCCGCCGGGAAGTTGAAATGATTTCCGATGCGGATCTCGCCGACATGGGCATCAAGCGCTACCAGCTTGAAGCCGCGGCAAACGCAAAGGTCATGGGCTTAGCTTAGATTCAGTCCAGGTTTTACAGGCCTGCCCCCTCTTGAGTGAGGCGGCGGGCCTTTATTTTTGGGCAGTTTCAATTTTGGCCGAAGAAGCCTTTAAACGTCTTCTCCCGTAGAACGGGAGAAGAAAGGGGCCCGTTTCACGAAGTGAAATGGGATAGATGAGGGCACTTTGCTGGCCAAGCGCCCTCACCTTCCCACCGCTGCGCGGCGGGGCCCCTCCTCTCCCGCTTCGCAGGAGAGGACAATAAAGTGAAACCTAAGTGTGCATTGCGGCAATCCGCGCGATTTAGCTGGTTGCGAGTCTTTTACGCCTGTGTTACCGAGACGCCGCGGCAGGGCGGGGTTCTGTTCCGTGCCTTTGCCTTGTGCAGGGGGTTGATCAAAAAAATCAAGTGTTTGGGTTGCGTCCTGTAGCCACGACACGAGACTGTTTCGAAAGAGAAATCGTGGCAGCCACAGATCAGGCAATTTCCGGAGTGCCGGGCCGATACGCAGCAGCGCTCTTTGAGCTGGCGGCCGAGGCAAAAGCCATCGACAAGATCAGCGATGGCTTAACGACTTTTCAAACCATGCTGGCGGGATCAACGGACTTGCAGCGCCTGGTGCGCTCGCCGGTGTTTTCCGGGGAAGACCAACTGGCGGCCCTTGAGGCCCTGTGCGCCAAGGCCGGTGTAAATGGTATCGCGCTCAACTTCATCAAACTGATGGCCAAGAACCGCAGGCTGCCGGCACTTTCCGATGCGATCACCGCGTTTGCAAGGCGCTGGTGGCCGAATCAAAGGGCGAAGTTGCGGCGGAAGTGACTTCGGCGGAAAAACTTTCCGAGAAGCATATCAAGGATATCAAAGCCGCGCTCAAGTCCTCCATGGGACGCGAGGTGCAGCTTACATCGAAAATAGATTCCTCCCTTCTGGGCGGCCTCATCGTCAAGGTGGGCTCCAAGATGATGGACAATTCACTCAAGACAAAATTGCAAAACCTTAAGATCGCTATGAAGGGGACCGGCTGATGGATATTCGCGCCGCTGAAATTTCGACAATTCTTAAAAAGCAGATCAAGGACTTCGGCAATGAAGCCGAAGTATCCGAAATCGGCCAGGTGCTTTCGGTGGGCGACGGCATTGCCCGCGTCTACGGCCTCGACAATGTGCAGGCCGGCGAAATGGTGGAATTCCCCGGCGGCATCCGCGGCATGGCGCTCAACCTCGAAACCGACAATGTCGGCGTGGTTATTTTCGGCAACGACCGCGACATCAAGGAAGGCGACACGGTCAAGCGCACCGGCGCCATCGTGGAAGTGCCCATCGGCAAGGAACTGCTGGGCCGCGTGGTTGACGCGCTCGGCAATCCGATCGACGGCAAGGGTCCGATCAAGACCAAGCTGCGTTCGCGCGTTGACGTGAAGGCGCCGGGCATTATTCCGCGCAAGTCGGTGCATGAGCCGATGTCAACGGGCCTGAAGGCGGTTGACGCTCTTATCCCGATTGGCCGCGGGCAGCGCGAATTGATCATCGGTGACCGCCAGACCGGCAAGACCGCGATCATTCTCGACGCGATCCTGAACCAGAAGCCCATTCACCAGAATGGCCCGGAGAAAGAAAAGCTCTATTGCGTTTACGTGGCGTGCGGACAGAAGCGTTCGACGGTGGCCCAGTTCGTGAAGATTCTGGAAGATGCGGGTGCGCTTGAATATTCCATTATCGTGGCGGCGACCGCTTCTGAATCAGCGCCGATGCAGTATCTGGCCCCGTTCACGGGCTGCACCATGGGCGAATATTTCCGCGACAACGGCATGCATGCGCTGATTGCCTATGACGATCTTTCCAAGCAGGCTGTGGCTTACCGCCAGATGTCCTTGCTCTTGCGCCGTCCGCCGGGCCGCGAAGCCTATCCGGGCGACGTGTTCTACCTGCATTCCCGCCTGCTGGAGCGCGCGGCGAAATTGTCCGATGCCAAGGGCGCTGGTTCATTGACCGCCTTGCCGGTTATTGAAACCCAGGCCAACGACGTTTCGGCCTATATCCCGACCAACGTGATTTCGATCACCGATGGCCAGATCTTCCTTGAAACGGATTTGTTCTACCAGGGCATCCGTCCGGCGGTGAACGTCGGCCTTTCGGTGTCGCGCGTGGGTTCCGCCGCGCAGGTCAAGGCGATGAAGCAGGTTGCCGGCAAGATCAAGGGCGAGCTGGCGCAGTACCGCGAAATGGCGGCCTTCGCGCAGTTCGGTTCCGATCTCGACGCCTCGACGCAGCGGCTTCTCAACCGCGGCGCGCGCCTCACCGAATTGCTCAAGCAGCCGCAGTTCTCGCCGCTCAAGACGGAAGAACAGGTTGTGGCGATTTACGCCGGCGTGAACGGCTATCTCGATACGTTGCCCGTCACCAAGGTGCGTGACTTCGAGGATGGATTGCTGCGCCTGATGCGCGACAAGCATGCGGATATTCTCGACAGCATCCGCAGCGAGAAGCAGATTACGGATGCCATGGCTCCCAAGCTCAAGGCCGCCGTTGACGCTTACGCCAAGGCATTCGCATAAGGGGCGGCAATGGCAAGTCTCAAAGACCTCCGGAACCGCATCGCCTCGGTCAAGGCGACCCGCAAGATCACCAAGGCCATGCAGATGGTGGCGGCGGCGAAATTGCGCCGGGCCCAGGAAGCAGCGGTTGCGGCGCGGCCCTATTCGGAGCGCATGGCGGTGGTGCTGGCCAATCTGGCAAGTGCTGTTGCCGGGCGCGATGGCGCTCCAGCTCTGCTGGCTGGTACGGGCAAGGACCAAACCCATCTGCTTGTCATCGCAACGGCGGAACGCGGGCTGTGCGGCGGTTTCAATTCGTCCATCGTGCGCCTGGCGCGCGAGCATGCGGAACGGCTTCTGGCCCAGGGCAAGACGGTGAAGATCATGACCGTCGGCAAAAAGGGCAATGACGCGCTGAAGCGCAACTACGGCAAATACATTGTCGATGCGGTTGATTTCCGCGGCCTCAAGCAACTGGCGTTTTTCAACGCCACACCGGTTGGCGCCAAGATCATCAGCCTGTTCAATGCCGGTGAATTTGATGTCTGCACCCTGTTCTTTGCGGAATTTAAATCGGTGATCTCGCAGAAACCAACTGCTTTGCAGCTTATTCCTGCGGCAGTCGCCGGCGGCAAGGCCCCTGATCTCGGCGGCGCCATCTATGACGCGGAACCGGATGAGGGCGAGATTCTCGCTGACCTGTTGCCGCGCAATATTTCAATCCAGGTGTTCCGGGCGCTGCTTGAGAATGCCGCCTCCGAACAAGGGCGCCCGCATGAGCGCCATGGACAACGCGACGCGCAACGCCGGCGACATGATCAACAAGCTGTCGATCAAGTATAACCGCCAGCGCCAGGCCCAGATTACCAAAGAACTCATTGAAATCATTTCGGGCGCGGAAGCGCTGTAAGAGACTGAGAGAAGGACCACAGACATGGCGAAGAAAGCCGCATCAAAGACCTCGGGCCAGCTCGTTGGCCGCATCACCCAGGTGACGGGCGCCGTTATCGACGTGCAGTTCGAAGGCGAGCTGCCGCAGATTTTGAACGCGCTGGAAACCACCAATGGCGGCAACCGACTGGTGCTTGAAGTGGCCCAGCATCTCGGCGAAAAAACCGTGCGCACCATCGCCATGGATTCATCCGAAGGCCTGGTGCGCGGCCAGGAAGTTTTTGATACGGGCACGCCGATCATGGTTCCGGTTGGCCCGGAAACGCTTGGCCGCATCATGAACGTGATCGGCGAGCCGGTTGATGAAGCCGGCCCGATCAAGGCAAAACTCACCCGCGCCATCCATCAGGAAGCGCCGAGCTTTGTTGAGCAATCAACCGAAGCGGAAATCCTCGTCACCGGCATCAAGGTTGTGGATCTGCTGGCGCCTTACGCCAAGGGCGGCAAGATCGGCCTGTTCGGCGGCGCCGGCGTGGGCAAGACGGTTCTGATCATGGAACTCATCAACAACGTGGCCAAGGCGCACGGCGGCTATTCGGTGTTCGCCGGGGTTGGCGAGCGCACCCGCGAGGGCAATGACCTTTATCATGAAATGATCGAATCGGGCGTGAACAAGAAGGGCGGCGGCGAAGGCTCCAAGGCGGCCCTGGTTTACGGCCAGATGAATGAACCACCGGGTGCGCGCGCCCGTGTTGCGCTTTCCGGCCTCACGGTGGCCGAGCATTTCCGCGACGAGGGCCAGGACGTGCTGTTCTTCGTGGACAACATCTTCCGCTTTACGCAGGCAGGCTCGGAAGTGTCGGCACTTCTCGGCCGCATTCCATCAGCGGTGGGTTACCAGCCGACGCTGGCCACCGACATGGGCACCATGCAGGAGCGCATCACCACCACGCAGAAGGGCTCCATCACCTCGGTGCAGGCCATTTACGTGCCAGCCGACGACTTGACCGATCCGGCGCCTGCCACATCGTTTGCGCATTTGGACGCCACGACGACGCTGTCGCGCGGCGATTGCCGAAAAGGGCATTTATCCGGCGGTGGATCCGCTCGATTCAACCTCGCGCATGATGGATGCCCGCATTATTGGCGAAGAGCATTACCAGACGGCACGCCGCGTGCAGCAGGTTCTGCAACGCTACAAGGCACTGCAGGACATCATCGCCATTCTCGGCATGGACGAGCTTTCGGAAGACGACAAGATCGCCGTGGCGCGGGCCCGCAAGATCGAGCGCTTCATGTCGCAGCCGTTCTTCGTGGCCGAAGTGTTCACCGGCACCCCCGGCAAGCTCGTGCCATTGGCCGACACCATTAAGGGCTTCAAGGGCCTGTGTGACGGCACCTACGACCATCTGCCGGAGTCGGCCTTCTACATGGTGGGCAGCATCGAGGAAGCCGTCGAGAAGGCCCAGCGCCTTGCGGCGGAAGCAGCGTAAGCGGATATGGCTGGCCTTCACTTTGAGCTTGTCTCGCCCGCGCGGCTTCTGTTCTCCGGCGACGTCACCTCGGTGACCCTGCCCGGAACGGAAGGCGACATGGGGATTTTCGCCGGCCATGCGCCGGTGCTGTCAACGTTGCGGCCCGGTGTCGTGGTGGTGACGAAAGAGGGCGGCGCAACCGACCGCATTTTCGTGCGCGGCGGCTTTGCCGAAGTGAACCCGCAAGGGCTGACGCTGCTGGCCGAGACGGCTATTCCGCTGGCTGAACTTGACGCGGCAGCGATTGCCCAGCAGGTCAAGAACGCGGAAGAAGATTTCGCCGATGCGGTGGATGCCGAAGCTAAGCGCAAGGCGCAGGAAAATCTCGATCACCTGAAGGCGCTGCAAGGCGCGCTGTAAGTTTTCTTGTCTGGATGAATTCAAAAACCCGCGAGATGATCGCGGGTTTTTTGTTTTTCGAAGCATTCCGTCAGTTGTATGTACAGGCTCAAAGCCTGGGTGGTCGGGTCAAGCCCGACCATGGAGAGATATAGAAATCATCTTGACCGGACTTGATCCGGTCATCTTCTTTGTTGCCCCCAAAAGAAGATGCCCGCGTCTAGCGCGGGCATGATGAGAGCGTGTTGGCAGAGTTAAACTTACTCGCCCATTCTTACGGGGCGGCGGTCGGTTTTGGCGCCGCTGATTTCCTGCATCCAACTTGGCTTGCCGCCGTTGTTGCGCTTTGGGGCGCCGGTGCCGCCGTGGGGGCGATTGCCGCCACCACTGGACTTGCGCGGACGGTTGTCGCCGGATGGCTTGCCGTCTTTTGCAACGGGATTCCACTGGCGCTTCTGGCCCTGGGGCTGTGACGGCCTGCCGTTGGGACGGCGGGCTTCATTTTCGGCGGGCGGCAGGTTTGATTTGCCGAGCGCATGCTGCACGACCGGGATGCTCTGGCGGATGGTGCGTTCGATGTCTTTCAACAGGGAGCGCTCGTCACCGGCACAGAAGGCAATGGCCACGCCTTCAGCGCCGGCACGCGCGGTGCGGCCGATGCGGTGGACGTAGGATTCCGGCACATGGGGCAGATCGTAGTTGATGACGTGGCTGACGCCATCAACGTCGATGCCGCGCGCCGCGATATCGGTTGCGACCAGCACGAGAATCTTGCCAGCCTTGAATCCGGCCAGCGCCTTTTCGCGGTTGGCCTGGCTCTTGTTGCCGTGGATGGCGGAGGCGGTGTAACCGGCCGCCGTCAGGCCCTTCATGATCTTGTCGGCGCCATGCTTGGTGCGGCTGAAGACCAGGGTGCGGGTCATGTTGTTGTCTTTGAGAATATCGACCAGCACCTTGAGCTTGTTGGCCTGATCGACATGAATGACGCTCTGGTTCACGCGGTCCACGGTGGTGGCCACGGGGGCCACTTCAACGCGCACCGGATTGGTGAGCAGGCCGCTGGCGAGATTGGAAATTTCCTTCGGCATGGTGGCCGAGAAGAAAAGATTCTGCCGCACCTTCGGCAGCATGCCGGTGATCTTGCGGATGGCATGGATGAAGCCCAGGTCCAGCATCTGGTCCACTTCGTCAAGGACGAGGACTTCGACGTTGGCCAATGTGAGCGCGCGGCGCTCGATGAGATCAACGAGGCGACCCGGGGTTGCAACAACGACGTCAACGCCGCCGCGCAGGATATCAATCTGCTTGCCGATGGAGACGCCGCCGAAAACCACGGCGCGGGTGACTTTCAGGTTGCGGCCATAGGTCTTGAAGCTTTCGCCGATCTGCGAGGCAAGCTCGCGGGTGGGAGACAGCACGAGAACCTTGCAGGAGTTCTTGGCCACGCGTTCGGTGGCATGCGACAGACGCTCGAGGATGGGGAGCGCGAAGGCGGCGGTTTTGCCGGTGCCGGTCTGGGCGATGCCGAGCAGATCGCGGCCCTTCATGAGCTCAGGAATGGCGCGGGCCTGGATGGGAGTTGGCTTGTCGTAACCTTCAGCGGCAATCGCTTTGAGAAGCGGGGCCGAGAGGTTGAGTTCTGAAAATGAATTCACTGTGTAAATATCTTTCTGTCTCGGACAGATGGTGGGAAAGCGCAGAACATGTCCGAGTGGCTGCCCGGCGATTATCGCCAAGCCAGCACTGGTCCTGTGCTTAAACAGACCCCACATGAAAGGATTGTTCGGATTTTTCGCTTCGGCCGGAACGGCGGCATCAGGAATGCCGCCTCATGTTATTCTTTGAATGACCGAGGTCGATAGCACTGCATATGGGCGCTGCAGCGCAATAAGTCAAGCCGCAATGGGAGAAATGGCCGCCAGAAGCTCGCCCATGTCATGAATAACACGGGAAACGCCGAGGGCTTTCAAGCTCCCTGGCCTTGGCCGCTGGGATCATGGGCAACGCCGGTGAAGCCGATCACCTTGCAGCCTGCGGCAAGGGCGGCGGTGGCCCCGGTTACACTGTCTTCCACCACCAGGCAGTGGGCCGGGTTGAAGCCGGCGCGCTTTGCGGCAAGCTGGTAAACATCGGGGGCGGGCTTGGGATATTCGACATCTTCATAGGTGGTTAACCGGTCGCCAAAGAAAGGTTCGAGCCCCGTCAGGCGCAGGGCTTCCAGGGCGCGGTCCCGCGGGCCGTTGGTGCCGATGCTTTTGGGCAGGGCGAGCTGGCGCAGCATGGGGATGACGCCGGGCACGGGTTTCAGGTCGTGCCGGTAGCGCTCAAGCATCATGACATCCTTGCGGGCGCTCAGATCAGGCGGCAGGGTCTTTCCGTGCTCGCGCTCAAGCCCCGCCACCATGTCTTCAAAGGTCGGGCCGACAAAACGGAGGTACATTTCAGTCTCGGTGAGATGAATGCCGTTTTCCGCCAGCAAGGCCATATCGACTGACATCGATATGTTTTCACTGTCGATGAGAACGCCATCGCAATCGAAAATGACGTGCGAGATCATGGCTGGCCGAGATGCCTGAAGGCTGCGATGACCTGCTCATAAACCGGTTTTTTGAACGGCACGATGGCGTCGATGACCTCGTTCATTTGGACCCAGCGCCACTGGTCGAATTCCTGCTTGTGGCCGGGCGGCGCCAGATTGATTTCGCTGTCCTCGCCGGTAAAGCGCGCGGCAAACCATTTCTGGGTCTGGCCGCGGTACTTGCCCTTCCAGGACTTGCCAATGAGGTGTTCGGGCAGATCATAATTGTACCAGCCCGGCGCCTCGGCAATGATTTCGGCGGAGTGCACGGCAGTTTCTTCTTCCAACTCGCGCAGCGCCGCGGCGGCGGGATCTTCATTGCCGTCGATGCCACCCTGGGGCATTTGCCACCAGTGGCCCACGCCATCATCATTCTGTTTTTGAAAACGCCTTCCGACCCAGACAAGGCCTTGCGGATTGAGCAGCATAACACCGACGCAGGGCCGGTAGGCCGTAATCACTTTTGCTTCGTTCATTAACTCACTTAACCCAAACGGCCCTTGAAGATGGCGCTGACGGGCACGAGCAGGATGCCCCTGTCCTGAAGCTGTTCGGCCCATAGCTTCACAGCGTCAACGGTGACTTCTAGACCGGAACCGGTGCCGATGGCAAAGCCATTGGCTTTCGCCTCGCCTTCAAGGAGTTCAAGGGCAGCGGCAATGCTCTGGGGAGTGGGATCAGAATCAATCACCACCTGGGCGCGGCGTTCGGGGAGCTTGGTTTCCGCGGCCACGGTCTCTGAAACCGTCAGTGCGGTTGAGGCATCTTCCAGATAGATTAGGCCGCGCTTGCGCATTTCAGCCATCACCGGTTTCAGGGCTTCGGGAGAGGCCAGGAGGCGTCCGCCCATGTAGTTGGTTATGCCGGTATAGCCGGCGAAGCGGCTCATGTGCCAATGGAGCGCTTCCATGTTTTCTTCGGCACTGACGCCGGCCAGCAGGGTTTTGGGTCCGGGATTGTTGGCGGGATAGCCCACGGGCTCCATGGGAAGCTGCAGGAGCACCTCGTGGCCATCGGCGCGGGCCTTGTTCACCTGGGTTTGCAGGTCATTGCCATAGGGGGCAAAGGCAAAGGTTACATCGCCCGGCAGGTTCTTGATGGCCTGCTGGGTGAGCTTGGCATTGAGGCCCATGCCGCCCAGCAGAATGGCAATCTTCGGACGGTCGGAATGGATAACGCCCATGGGCGTGTTGCGGGCATAGACGTCGGAGGGTTTTTTGTTTTTTGAACCAATGCGCGGCAATTGGCCGACAGAGGTTATTTCAATGAGATCATCTACGGGGGCCGGCTTCAGGGGCCGCCGGGGCGAGAGGATGATGGAGGCTTCGGTCTGGTAGCTGTCCTGCTCGATGGGGGCTTCGATCTGAATGCCCGCACCTTGGTCCTCTCGGCGGGGTTTCTTCCGCTGACATCTCTTCCTCC
This sequence comes from uncultured Alphaproteobacteria bacterium, assembly GCA_963753025.1. Taxonomy (GTDB): domain Bacteria; phylum Pseudomonadota; class Alphaproteobacteria; order Rhizobiales; family Aestuariivirgaceae; genus Aestuariivirga. The sequence continues at coordinate 45,727 of CAVWAY010000012.1, forward strand.
GGTTCGGTGGTGGAGGCGGTTTTCAGTTCCTCGACGGCTGGAATGGCGGCGGTGACGATGGGCTCTCCGGCAAAGGGAAGGGGCGTGTGAATGGCCCAGGCCGAAAGTGCGATAAAGCCGCTTGCCGCGAGAATTGAGGCGGACAGCAGCGGGCTGGGGCGCCTGGCCCACAGGCGCTCCTTCAGGCTCCGTTTCCTCAGCGGCTGTCGCAGTTCATCACGGCTCATGAAATTCGTGTATCCAGTCGATTCGTTTGGAGCCGACTGTGGCGAGACAACCGTTAACGCCTCATTAACCGTAAAAACAAAAAGGTGACGCCGTATCGTCTTCTCCTGCGAAGCGGGAGAAGACAGGGGGCCCGTGTCACGAAGTGACGTGGGAAAGATGAGGGCACTTTTACCTCGTTCCCCTCACCTCCCCATTGCTACGCAATGGGTCCCTTCCTCTCCCGATTCTCGGGAGAGGACAAGTAGGCTAGTTCGACTTGGTTTCCGGGGTGCCGTCGGTTTTTGTCTCTTCCGGCTTCACGTTGCTCACCACCTTGATGCCGTGGAGGAAATCGACGGCGGCTTTGAGCTGCACGTCCTTGGTCTTGTCCTCGGGAACATAGGCAGACGAACCGCCGCCTTCATCGCCGCCGCCCTCATTGGTGAGGTGGCCCTTGAGGCTGGCTTCGCCTTCGGTGGAAACATTCTTGCCCTGAAGCTCCGGAGGCAGGGGCTGCTCGATCAGGATATCGGCATCAATGCCCTTGGCCTGAATGGAACGACCGGCGGGGGTATAGTACCGCGCCGTGGTGAGGCGCAGCGCGCCCTGGCTGCCCAGTGGAATAATGGTCTGGACCGAGCCCTTGCCGAAGGAACGGGTGCCGATGATGGTGGCGCGCTTGTGATCCTGCAGGGCACCGGCGACAATTTCAGAGGCCGAGGCCGAGCCGCCGTTGATCAGGATGACCACGGTCTTGCCATCCGAGATGTCGCCCTTCTGGGCGCTGAAACGCTGGGTTTCCTCGGCGTGGCGGCCGCGGGTCGAGACAACTTCGCCCTTGTCGAGGAAGCTGTCGGAGACGGAAATGGCCTGGTCGAGAAGGCCGCCCGGATTGTTCCGGAGATCGATGATGTAGCCCTTGGCCTTGCCGCCCATCTTGGTTTTCATGGTGTTGAAGGCCTTTTCGAGGCCTTCCTGGGTTTGCTCGGTGAAGGAGCTGATGCGCACGTAGCCGATGTCCTCCGCGGTGCCTTCGAGGTTGGACTTCACCGACTGCACGCGAATACGGTCGCGGACGAGCTTCACATCCATGGCCGCCTGGTCCTTGCGCTGGATGGTGAGCGTGATGGGAGTGTTGACGCCGCCGCGCATTTTATCGACGGCCTCGTTCAGGGTCAGGCCCTGAATATCAACGCCATCAATTTTTGTAATGAGGTCATTGGCCATGATCCCGGCCTTGGCGGCAGGGGTATCGTCGATGGGAGCCACGACTTTCACAAAGCCGTTTTCCATGGTGACTTCAATGCCGAGACCGCCGAATTCGCCCTTGGTCTGGACGCTCATGTCTTCAAAGCGCTTGGCATCCATGTAGCTGGAATGGGGATCGAGCGAGGTGAGCATGCCGTTGATGGCCGCTTCGATCATCTTGGATTCATCGGGATCCTCGACGTAATCGGCGCGCACCCGGTCGAACACGTCGCCGAAAAGATTGAGCTGCTTGTAGGTATCGGCGTTGGAGGCGGCTATTGCCGAACCAAAGACATGCCACAGCACGGTGGCCGACACGGCCCCTGCCAGCACCAGTCCGAAGGACCGAATACCATTATTGTGAGATTTCATTTTTAAACGCCTCTTTCGTTCCACCAATCCACCAGGGGGCCGAATCAACGGCCTCGCCATTCTTTCTAAACTCGACATATAACACAGGCCGGGCTTCTTGTACCTGATCACCTAAAAGTGTGACAGAAGAAGGGCCTTTTCCCATTATTCCAACGGGTTCGCCAGCCCTGACGGATTGCCCGATATCGGCCGATATTTCCTTCATGCCAGCCATGAGCACAAGGTAGCCCTCACCGGCATTGAGAATCAAGAGTTGCCCGTAGGAGCGGAAAGGCCCGGCAAATTCCACCTTGCCGTCGGCGGGGGCGATGATCTGGGCCTGGGGGCGGGTTGCCACGGCCAGTCCCCGGAGTTCACTGCCCAGGCCATCATCCTGGCCGAAACGCTTCAGGATCTGGCCCTGGACCGGATATTCAAGGCGGCCCTTGGTGCTGGAAAAAGCCACGGAGGGCCTGAGAAGAAGTTCCTCCTGACGCTTGCGTTCCGCCTCGAGGGCCAAGGCCTCCCGGGTTTTCTTTGCTTCCTGCTTCAACTTGGCCGCGGCCAGATCGGCAAGCAATTGCTTCAGGGACTTGGCTCTCTCGGCAAGTTCAGCAGCTCGCCTTTTCTCGCCGGCCAGCTTTCCGGAATTGTCAAAAACCAGCTGCTTTTTCTGGGCGATGAGCTGGTCGAGATCGATTTGCGCGGTCTTGAGGTTGGTGACGCTGGTGCCGAGAACGGACTTTTCCTTCTCAACGGCGGTGCGGATGCGGTCCAGACGGGTCAGCTTCCTGGCCAGAATTTCGGCTTCGCCACGCAGTTCCGGCACCAGGGTGCCAAACATCATGGCGCCGCGGAGCGCTGCCAGCACGTCATGGGGTTCAACCACGAGGGCCGGCGGAGGATTCTGCTCAAGCCGCTGCAGGCCAGCCAAAAGTTCAGACAGAACTTCCTGCTTTTCGGCCAGATCGGCGCGCAGGATGATTTCCTCCTTGCGGAGGTTCAGGATGCGCTCTTCGGCGGCGGTAATTGCCGTCTCCTGGGACTGGATGGTCTTGGCAATGGTAATAAGCCGGTCGGAGATCTGATTCCTGGTCCTTGATGGCGGCGGCAATCTCGCCCCTTATTTTTTCGAGGCTTGCGGCCGAGGAAGTAATTTCCTGCTCGACGGAGCCAAGCTCATTTTCCTGGGGCAGCGGGGTTTGCGCTATGGCATTTGGCACGAGGAGGTGCAGCGCGGCGGCGGCCACGAAGCCCATAATTCCAAGTTTTTGCAAATAATGCATCGCCGTCTTTTTTACGAGCCGCGCTTGTTCAAATTGCGGCTCAGGATCTGTGATAGGGATGATTTACCATAATGGTGACTGCCCGGTAAATTTGTTCGAGTAACATAATACGCACCAGCCTATGGGGCCAGGTCATTTCACTTAACGAGATGAGTTGTCCAGCGGTTTTGCGGGTTTCCGCGCTGTGGCCATCGGGGCCGCCGATCAGGAAGGCAAGGTCTTGCGTGCCCTGATCGAGGTGGCGCTGCAGGAGCTGTGAAAAACCTTCGCTGGTGAAGGATTTCCCACGTTCGTCCAGCACCAGGGTGAAGGCCTTGGGAGCCAGTGCGCTGGCGAGAAGCTTTGCTTCTTCCGTCTGGCGCTGGCTTGCGGTCTGGCCCTGGGATTCAGCGAAATCGGTGACCGTTAACTTTGTAATGCCCGCCTTGCGGCCCAGGCCTTCAAGGCGGGTCTGGTAATCCTGAGCGAGGGTTTTTTCAGGCCCAGCCTTTAATTTCCCGATGCCCAGAACCTGGAGCCGCATGGCCTATTCGGCGCGGGGCTCTTGCGGGGAATGTTCCGACCAGAGCTTTTCCAGATTGTAGAAGCTGCGCACTTCCGGGCGGAAGAGATGGACGACAACATCAACTGCATCAACCAGCACCCAGTCGCACTGGTCCATGCCTTCAACCCGGATATGGCGGTGGCCCGCCTCTTTGAGCTTATCAACGAGCTGATCGGCGATGGCGCCGACGTGGCGGTTCGAACGGCCGGAGGCCACCACCATGTTGTCGGCAATGGCTGTCTTGCCATCAAGACTGATGGCGATGATGTCCTCGGCCTTGGCATCTTCCAACTGGGCCATGACGATGCTGAGCAGCGATTGATCGGCGTAGGACTTGGGCTTTGGCGTTTCGACCTTGACCGGGGCCACGGCCTTTACGGCTGGCTTTGCCTTCGGCGCGGTCTTTGGTTTTGCCACGACCCTTGGCTTCACCGCGGCCTTGGCCTTGACGATGGGTTTTTTCTTCGGCGCCGGCTTCCTGGCAAGTTTTTTCTTGCCCTTGGGCTTCACTTTTGAAGTGGTCTTGCCACGCAGGCCGGCGCGCGCCTTTTCGGCGAAACGGACCTTGGCCATCATGATGGTCTTGAGCTCGGCGGCGGTCTTGGGCGGGCGCTTTGAAGAGGAGGCCGGCTTTGCTGCTTTCGCCGATTTCGATTTGGCGGAAGGCTTCCTGGATGGCTTTTTCAGTGTCTTATCCTTTATGGGTTCTGGCGCGTTGTTTAGAGCTTTGCGGGGGCTGGTTCAAGTTTCGAATCGCCGTCGAGCTTTCGGGGCGCAAGGGCATGGGGAGGAAAGCCCAGGACGGCGTCTTTTGCGTGACAAGTTTTGCCGCCTCGCCGGTTTTGACGCGCGAGGCGGCATAGCGCAGCGCCGCCCGGCTCCCGAGGGCGCGGATGGAATAGCCGGGGCGGGCGAGGGTGGCCAAGGGCAGGGCTTCGACAATATCGGTCCAGTGGTGCCATTTGTGCAGATTGGCCAGGCTGTCGGCCCCCATGATCCAGATGAAGTTTGCCTGCTTCATGGTCTGGCCGAGGGCCAGCAGGGTTTCGGCGGTGTTGTGGGAATTTGCCTGGCGTTCAAGATCGGTCACCACAAAGCGGGGATGCCTGGCGATCAGCTTGGTTAATTTCAGGCGCTCGTCATATTCGCCGGTTTCGCTGGGATCCTTCAGGGGATTTTGCGGCGAGACCAGCCACCATACCCAGTCGAGCTGCAGGCGCTTCAAGGCATAAAGGGCCACCATGTAGTGGCCGTAATGGGCCGGATTGAAGGAGCCGCCGAACAGGCCGATGCGCTGGCCGCGGCCAAAAAGCGGCGGTTTCATCATGGACGGATTTGCCCCGAACCACGCACCTGATATTTGAAGGTTGTGAGTTGCTCCAGGCCTACAGGCCCGCGGGCATGGAGCTTGCCGGTGGCAATGCCGATCTCGGCGCCAAAGCCGAATTCGCCGCCATCGGCAAACTGGGTGGAGGCATTGTGCAGGACAATGGCGCTGTCGACCTCGTTCAGGAATTTTTGCGCGGTTTTTTCATCGTCGGCAATGATGGCATCGGTGTGCTGGGAGCCATATTTCGCAATATGGGCCATGGCCTCATCGACACCGTTCACAACGCCAAGCGAGACGATGGAATCCAGATATTCGGTGGACCAGTCTTCTTCGCTGGCGGGCTTCACGCGGGCATCAGCGGCCTGCGCTTCGGCATCGCCGCGCACTTCGCAGCCCGCATCGATCAGTGTGCGGATGATCGGCGCGAGATTTGTCTTTGGCGGCGGCGCGGTCAATGAGAATGGTTTCGGCGGACCCGCAGACGCCGGTGCGGCGCATCTTGGCATTGAGCACGATGTCGCGCGCCATGGCGGGATTGGCGGATTTATCGACATAGACATGGCAGATGCCTTCGAGATGGCTGAAGACGGGAACGCGGGCTTCCGCCTGCACCCGGGCCACCAGGCTTTTGCCGCCGCGCGGCACGATCAGATCAATGGTGCCGCCGAGGCCCGACAGCATTTCACCGACGCTGGCGCGGTCGGTTGTCGGCGCCATCTGAATTGCGGCGGCGGGCAGGCCTGCCGCTTCGAGGCCCTGCTGCAGGGCTTCGACAATGAGGGTCGAGGATTGAAAGCCATCGGAGCCGCCGCGCAGGATGGCGGCGTTGCCGGACTTCATGCAGAGTGCGCCCGCATCGGCGGCAACATTCGGGCGGCTTTCGAAAATAATTCCGATGACGCCGATGGGCACGCGGACGCGCGAAATTTTCATGCCGTTGGGACGGGTCCATTCGCTGAGCGTGGTTCCGACGGGATCGGGCAATCCGGCGATGTCTTCAAGGCCCTTGGCCATGGCCTCAACGCGATCGGTTGTGAGGACCAGGCGATCAATGAATGAGTCCTTCAGGTCCTTGGTTTTTGCCGCTGCAACTTCGGAGGCGTTTACGGCAATGAGCTTGTTGGCGTTGGCGCGGATGGCTTTTGCCATGGCCTGCAGGGCGGCATTTTTTTGCTGGGTTGAGGCAAGGGCCAGCACGCCCGCCGCCTTGCGGGCTTTCAGGCCAAGCTCCTGCATGGGGCTAGCGCTCACCATTGGTCATCACCAGATCATCGCGATGAATGATTTCATCCCGGCCTCTATAGCCAATGGTTTGTTCGATGTCAGCGGACTTCAATCCGGCAATCCTTGCGGCATCGCCGGAATCATAGGCCACAAGGCCGCGGGCGATCTCAAGGCCTTCGAGGGTCACCACACTCACCGTGTCGCCACGGGCAAAGGTTCCCTTCACCTGTTTCACCCCGGCGGGAAGCAGGCTTTTGCCCTTGCCCAGGGCGGTGCGGGCGCCGTCATCAACAATGAGGCGGCCCACGGGCTGCAGGGTTCCGGCAATCCAGCGCTTTCTTGACTGGAGGGCCGACAGGGGGGCCAGAAACCAGGTGCAGCGCTCGCCCTTCACAATGCGCTCAAGGGGATGGGGCTCATGGCCGGAGGCGATGACCATGTTGCAGCCGGCGCCCAAGCGCAATTTTTCCCGCTTCAATCTTGGTGACCATGCCGCCGGAACCGACCCCCGACATGGGCTTTCCCGCCATGGCTTCGATCTCGGCGGTGATTTCCTTCACTTCCGGAATGAAGGTGGCGCCCGCCTTGTCCGGCGGGGCGGAATAGAGGCCGTCAATATCCGAGAGCAGCACGAGGCAATCGGCGGACATCATGGAGGCGACGCGGGCCGCCAGCCGGTCATTGTCGCCGTAGCGGATTTCGGACGTTGCTACCGTATCATTTTCATTGATGACCGGAACAGCGCCCTGGGCGAGCAAGGTGGTGAGTGTGGCGCGGGCATTGAGATGGCGGCGGCGTTCTTCGGTGTCGGTCAAAGTCACCAGCACCTGGGCTGCCACGATTTTTTTTGTGCGGAATGCTTCCGACCAGGCTTGGGCAAGGGCGATCTGGCCCACGGCGGCAGCGGCCTGACTTTCTTCCAGACGCAGCTTGCCTTTTGGCAAGGCCGAGGGAGCGCCGGCCCAAGGCAATGGCGCCGGACGAGACGACGATGATATCGGCACCGCGCGCCTTGGCCTTGGCCAGGTCATCGATGAGGGTTGAAAGCCAGGCGGATTTCACTTCGCCGGTCTTGGCGTCAACCAGAAGGGCTGAACCAATCTTGACGACAATGCGCTTGGCCGCTTGCAGACGCTGCTTCACGGATGCCAATCCTCGACTTCAACGCCTCGCGCTTCCTGGCCGCGGGAGGCCTTGCGGTCGGCCTGAATGACGGTGAGCAGGCGCTTCATGGTGTCATCAACATTCTTTCCGGTGGCGCCCGAAATCAGGATCGGCGTCTTCTTCAGCTTCTTCTTGAAGTCGGCAAGCTTCTTCTCCAGGTCCTTGTCGCTGATGGCGTCGATCTTGTTGAAGGCGATGACCTCGGGCTTTCCGGCAATCTCGGGGCCGTAGTCCTTCACTTCCTTGCGGATGACGCGGTAGGCCTTCACCGGATCGTCGCCGGTTACATCGATGAGATGCAGCAGAACGGCGCAGCGTTCGACATGGCCGAGAAAACGCGTGCCGAGGCCCACGCCTTCATTGGCGCCTTCGATGAGGCCCGGAATATCGGCCAGCACAAAACTGTTGCCGGCGGCTTTCACCACACCAAGCTGCGGATGAAGGGTGGTGAAGGGATAATCGGCGATCTTCGGCTTGGCGGCGGAAACGGCGGCAAGCAGCGTTGATTTTCCGGCGTTGGGCAGGCCCAGCAGGCCCGCATCGGCGATGAGTTTCAGCCGCAGCCATATCCATCTTTCCTCGCCTTCGATGCCGGGATTGGCATGGCGCGGCGCGCGGTTGGTGGCGGATTTGAAATAGTGATTGCCGAAGCCGCCATTGCCGCCGCGGGCAATGCGCACCCGGTCGCCCAGTTTGGCGAGGTCGGCGATCAGGGTTTCATTGTCGGCTTCGTAGACCTCGGTGCCGACGGGAACCTTGAGCACGATGTCGTCCGAATTGGCCCCGGCGCGCAAACGTCCCATGCCATGGCCTGCGGTTCTGACCTTGAAGTGCTGCTGGTAGCGGTAGTCGATGAGCGTGTTGAGGCCATCGACGGCTTCGACCCATACGTCGCCGCCATTGCCGCCGTCGCCGCCATCGGGGCCGCCCATTTCGATGAATTTTTCGCGCCGGAAAGACACCGCACCCGCCCCGCCATCACCGGAGCGCACATAGATTTTTGCTTCATCAAGAAATTTCATGGGGCCTTGTAACCGTTTGTGAGCGCCAATCCTAGGGCATATCGCAGTGCAACAATTTTTGTGCGGAGCCACATAATGGTCACATTTACCCAGTTAATCGCAACCCTTCCCCAGACATTGATGATCATTAAAATAAAGGAGCCAGTCTATCCAAGCTTAGTTTTTGATGCGGTTTTAAAAATTCAAGGATAAACATGAAAAATAGACTCATTGCAGGACTTTCGGCCGTTGTGTTTGCTGCGGCTATATTCACAGTAACAGCAGAAGCTGGCACAAAATCCAAAATTAGTCTTTCTACGGAGCATGTAAAAAACAAGAAGCGGCAGAAGAGCCGCAAGGCACAAGTGACACCGGCAACGAACGACCGGGTCGTGGGCCTGATTAAGGACCTGGCGCCACAGTATGGGGTGCCGACGTGGTTTGCGCTGCGCATCGCCAAGGTTGAATCGGGCTATAACCCCAATACGCGGGGTGCCGCGGGCGAGTACGGCGTTTATCAAATGAAGTGCGCCACCGCCAAGGGCATCGGGTTTTCCGGCAATTGCGCGGAACTGCTCAATGCCTCCACCAATATCCGGGTGGGTTTGAAGCACCTGTCGATGGCCATGAAGCTGAGCGGCGGCAATCTCAAGATGGCAGCTTCAAAGCACAATGGCGGTTTGGGCCGCAAGAAGCTGGTTCATCGTTATGTTGCAATGGTTTTTTAAGCCAAATCAGTAATGCGTAAAACAAAAAGGAGAGGCAATCGCCTCTCCTTTTTCTTTGGGATCCGGTGGGCTGCCTATTCGGCGGCCTGCAGGGGAATAACCGAGACAATCTGCTTGTTTTTCTTGGTGCCGCGGAAATTCACGGTGCCGGGAATGGTTGCAAAAATCGTGTGATCCTTGCCGATGCCGACGCCGGTTCCGGGGTGCCAGGTGGTGCCGCGCTGGCGGATGATGATGTTGCCGGCAATGACGTTTTCGCCGCCGAAAGCCTTCACGCCAAGCCGCCGGCCTGCGGTATCGCGGCCGTTGCGGGATGAGCCGCCTGCTTTTTTATGGGCCATGAGGTGTTACTCCTTTTCCGTCTTGGGCTTGCGTGGCTTGGCAGGAGCCTTCTTCGGCTTTGCCTCGGCGTCGGTTGCAGGCGCAGCCGCTACTGTTGCGGGCGCGGCTTCAACCTTGGCTTCGGGTTTCGCCTTGGCCTTGGCCGCTGGCTTGGCGCCGCCGGTCAGAATCTCGGTAATGGTCACGCTGGTCAAGTCCTGGCGGTGGCCATTGCGGCGGCGGTAATGCTTGCGCCGGCGCTTCTTGAAAATGATGATGTGAGGCCCGCGGGCCTGCTTTTCGATTTCACCGACGACGGTGGCACCGGACAGGAAGGGAGCGCCGATATCCACGGTTCCGCCATTGGAAACCATGAGAACCTCGGTGAAATTCACCTGGTCGCCGGCCGCGCCGTCGAGCTTTTCGATGAGGATTTTATCATTGGCAGCAACACGATATTGTTTGCCGCCAGTCTTGATGACTGCGTACATTTTATAGCCTTTTTCATTCCTCGCGCCCTTTGGCGCCGCTGCAAACTCATTAAACAGCGGGCTTTAGTACCTGATATTACAGGCTTTTTTGAGTTGCCGGAGGCAGCGCATGGACGCTCAGCGGGGTTGCCCCCGAAAGCGATGGGCGGTTTCTAGGCAAGGAGGGGGAAAATGTCAAGGAAGGCGGGCCAAATGGCGGCTCGCCTGTTCACGTGGCTCGCGCCAGTTGGGTTTTTTCCATCAGGTCCACGAGATCATTCATGATGATGTTGAGGTCGAAATCCTTGGGTGTGTAGACGCGGGCCACGCCAAGCTGTTTCAGGACAAGGGTGTCATCCTTGGGAATGATGCCGCCCACAACAACGGGAATGTGCCCCAGCCCCGCCTGGCGCAGGCGGTTCATGACATCGCGGACCAGGGGAATGTGGCTGCCGGAGAGGACCGAAAGGCCGATGAGGGTGATTTTTTTCTCTTTCGCGGTGGCCACGATCTTGTCGGGGGTGAGGCGGATGCCGTCATAGGTGACGTCCAGCCCGCAATCGGCGGCGCGCACGGCGATCTGCTCGGCGCCATTGGAATGGCCGTCGAGGCCGGGCTTGGCCATGAGGAATTTGGGCGTCGTGCCCAGTTCGAGGGTGAGCTTCTTGACGCGGGCGCGGATGGCTTCGAGTGATTTCTGCGGGTGTTCATTCATCACCAGCAGCACCCCGGTGGGGGCGCGGAATTCGCCAAAAACCTGGCGCAGGGTTTCGCCCCATTCGCCGGTGGTGACGCCGGCTTTTGCGCAGGCAATGGAGGGCTCCATGATGTTGCGGCCCGCTGCTGCGGCATCGCTGAGTGCGGCAAGCGTTGAGGTTACGGCCTTTTTATCGCGCGCGGCGCGCCAGGCTTTCAATTTTTCGATTTGCGCGAATTCGACATTCTCGGAAACGGTGAGAATTTTTTCTTCATCACCGGTTGAAAGCGGCGAGGTTTCGCTGGTGGTGAAGATGTTGACGCCTACCAGCTTGGTGTCGCCGCGCTCGATGGCTTTCAGGCGCTCCGTATTGGATTGGACGAGAGCTTGTTTCATGTAGCCGGATTCAATTGCCGGGATGGCGCCGCCCAATGCGAGAATTTTCTGTAGCTCGGCGCGGGCTTCGGCTTTCAAGCTCTCGACCTTGGTTTCGATTTCCTTCGAGCCTTCAAAAATATCGGCGTAGTCCAGAAGGTCGGTTTCGTAAGCCACGATCTGCTGCATGCGGAGCGACCATTGCTGGTCCCAGGCGCGGGGCAGGCCAAGCGCTTCATTCCAGGCCGGCAATTGCACGGCGCGGGCCCGGGCATTTTTTGAGAGAACCACGGCAAGCATTTCAAGCAGGATGCGGTAGACGTTGTTTTCCGGCTGCTGCTCGGTGAGACCCAGGGAATTTACCTGCACGCCGTAGCGGAAGCGACGGTGCTTCTCATCGGCAATGGCGTAACGTTCGCGGCAGATTTCATCCCAGAGTTCGGTGAAGGCCCGCATCTTGCACATTTCGGTGATGAAGCGGATGCCGGCATTTACAAAGAAAGACATGCGCCCCACCACTTCCGGAAAGGCCGCGGCGCTGACTTCAATTTTTGCGGCATCAAGCACGGCGATTGCCGTGGCGAGTGCATAGGCCAGTTCCTGCACGGGCGTGGCCCCTGCTTCCTGCAGATGATAGGAGCAGACATTCATGGGATTCCATTTCGGCAGGTCGCTTGCCGAAAATGAAATCGTGTCGGTGGTGAGTTTCAGCGAAGGCCGGGGCGGAAACACGTGGGTGCCGCGCGAGAGATATTCCTTGATGATGTCGTTCTGGGTTGTGCCGGACAACTGGCCGCGCGGAATGCCCTGCTCGTCGGCCACGGCCACATACAACGCGAGGAGCCAGGCGGCGGTGGCGTTGATGGTCATGGAGGTATTCATGGTGGCGAGCGGGATGTTTTCAAAAAGGGCCCGCATGTCGCCGATATGGGAGACGGGAACGCCCACCTTGCCTACTTCGCCGCGGGCCAGGAGATGGTCAGGGTCATAGCCCGTCTGGGTTGGGAGATCGAAGGCTACGGACAGGCCGGTTTGGCCTTTTTCGAGATTGGAGCGGAACAGCCGGTTGCTTTCAGCGGCCGTGGAATGGCCGGCATAGGTGCGAAACAGCCAGGGCTTGTCGGATGTTGGGCGAGACGGCATTCAGGCTTCCATTTTGCGATGCAATATGGAAGCACGGTTGGTTTCGTGGTGCAACCCTAGCGGCGTTTGGGAGTTACCGACCGTGTTCGGGCCTGATGCACCAAAGCATGGCGAAGGAGGCCATGATGAGGCCGATCAGGGTGAAGAGCATGACTTCCTGCTCATACTGGATGGCCGGAATATCGATGCCGTCGAGCAGGATGTTGGCAAGGCCGGTGCCGATGAAAAGGGCTGAAAAGTTCAAAGGCAGCGTCAGATTGCCAATCGCCCCGGTGAAATGGGCCAAAAGAAAGGCTCCGGCGGCGCTGAAAAGCAGCGACGCAAGCACGGCCTCGTTTGACATATCAAGCCGGACCAGCTGTTCAAGGGTGTCGTAGACGTTGGAATACAGCATGTTACTTAACATCTTTTTCTGCCCAATATTTTAAGGCTCTGGTCAGTATGACCCGGAATTGGTTGTCATCCTATGAACGGCGGAAAGCAGGGTAAATCATTCCTTAAACGGTGGCCGGCCGCTGCCCCATATTGCACTGCAACAGGAATGGGTTAAGGTGCTGCTCAGTTTTCAGGAGCAGCAGCATGACGGCGACGGTTTCTCCCCCGCTCAAGGACCTTTACGAAATTGGCGAAATCCCACCCCTGGGGCATGTGCCGCGCACCATGTATGCGTGGTGCATCCGGCAGGAGCGCCACGGGGCGCCGGAAAGCGCCATGCAGGTTGAAGTCGTGCCCACCTGGAAAATCGGCCAGGACGAGGTGCTTATTCTAGTGATGGCGGCGGGGGTTAACTACAACGGCGTCTGGGCTGCCCTTGGCACCCCCATTTCCCCCATTGATGGCCACAAGAACCCGTTCCACGTGGCGGGCTCGGATGCCTCCGGCATTGTCTATGCGGTGGGCGAAAAGGTGAAGCGCTGGAAGGTGGGCGACGAGGTTGTGGTTCACTGCAACCAGGATGATGGCGACGACGAGGAATGCAATGGCGGCGATCCGATGTTTTCCAACTCGCAGCGGATTTGGGGCTACGAGACGCCCGATGGTTCCTTCGCGCAATTTGCCCGGGTGCAGGCGCGCCAGCTTTTGCCGCGGCCGCAGCACCTCACCTGGGAAGCGTCGGCCTGTTACACGCTGACTTTGGCCACCGCTTATCGCATGCTGTTTGGACACCGTCCGCATACATTGAAGCCGGGGCAGAATGTTCTGGTGTGGGGGGCTTCGGGCGGCCTGGGTTCCATGGCGGTCCAGCTCATCGCCACAGCGGGCGGCAATGCCATCGGGGTGATTTCGGAAGATGACAAGCGCGATTTCGTGATGCAATTGGGCGCGCGCGGCGTGATCAACCGCAAGAATTTCACGTGCTGGGGGCAGATGCCGAAAGTCGGCACGCCGGAGTACAATGACTGGCTCAAGGCGGCACGGGAATTCGGCAAGGCGATCTGGACTTTCACCGGCAAGGGCAACAGCCCGGATATCGTGTTCGAGCATCCCGGCGAATCCACCTTTCCGGTTTCAGTGCTGGTGGTGAAGCGGGGCGGCATGGTGGTGATCTGCGCCGGCACCACGGGTTACAACCTCACCATGGATGCACGCTATCTGTGGATGCACCAGAAGCGGGTCCAGGGATCGCATTTTGCCAATCTCATGCAGGCGTCGAACGCCAACCGCCTGGTCATGGCGCAGCGCATCGACCCTTGCATGTCTGACGTCTACAGCTGGAATGACATTCCCAAGGCGCACATGAAAATGTGGAAGAACGAGCATCGACCGGGGAATATGGCGGTTCTGGTGTCGGCGCCGCGCACGGGGTTGAAGACGTTTGAGGATGTGCTTGAAGCGGCCGTGAAATGATGTTGCGATCAGGATGATTTTTTATCGTCGCTGGTTGGGTCCAAGGCCTTCTTGATTGAATGCAATGTGCGGTGTGCTTGCAAGACGCGGTTTACTTCGCCGCCGAGGATCAGCACCAGGGCCGCGAGGTAGAGAAAAAACATAGCGGCGAAAAGGCCCGAGAGCGAGGCATAGGTAGATGCAAAGGAATTGAAGTTCACGAGATAGGCGGAGAAGGCGCTGGCGAGCCCAATCCACACAACAACGGTGAGAAGGACTCCCGGCAATACATCCAAAGTCTTGAGCCGCTTTGCGGGCAGTATGCGGTGGCAAAGTTGCAGACCTATGACAAGGATGGCAACGGCAATGGGGTAGCGCAACTGGTTCAGAACAGTGAAGTCGTGCCGCGCGTCCGGGGCGAAACGGTCAAGGACCGCCAGGGCGACGGGGGCAACGACAATCAACAGGGCAATCGCCAGAAGCCCGATGGCGGAGCCAATCACGAAGAGAACGCTTTGGCCATAGAGCCAAAACAAATTGCGATGTTCCTTCAAGTCGTAGGCGCGGTTCAAGCCGACGCGGATACTGTCCACGCCGCCCATGGCGCTCCAGATGGTGAGCAATGCGGCCAGGCTGAGCAGCCCGGTGCGCGGCACCGTGAGAATGGAGCGGATTTCCGCCGCCAGGGGGTGCACCAGCTGTTCGGGCGCAACACTCAGCAGGAAGGAGACGGCTTTCTCGGCCAAATCCGCGTTGCCAAAAAAGCCGGCGAGGGCTGTCAGAAAAATCAAAAAAGGAAAGATCGAGAACAGGGTTCTGAAGGCGATATTGCCCGCCAGCGGGATGGCCTCATCAGCGAAGAGGCGGCGCAGCGCTTCAAGGCCAAGACTGGTAATGGTCGGCTGCTTTGCTGTCATGAACCTAGGCATAGCCGATATGCGCGAAGGTTCTCAAGATAACACTCGCACGCGGTCCCAAAGCTTGGCATGGGAAAGGCCATGAAATCCGCGCCCAACTGGATTGCCTTTGCGCCTGCGCTCTTCGTCGTGCTGTGGGCCACGGGATTTGTGGTGGCACGGCTTTCGGCCGGCCATGTGGAGCCGCTCACCTTTCTCAGCATCCGCTTTCCCATTGCCGGCGCGTTATTTGTAGCCATTGCGCTCTATCAGCGGGCGTCCTGGCCCGACCGGACCCATGCCTTTCATGCGGTCATTGCGGGCGCGCTACTCCATGGCGGCTATCTGGGGCCGGTCTACTGGGCGGTGGCGCATGGCATGCCGGCGGGCGTTTCGGCGCTGATCGTGGGACTGCAGCCGCTGATGACCGCCTTTCTCGCGGCGGCCATCGTGGGTGAGAAGATCTCCTTGCGCCATTGGCTTGGCCTGGTGGTCGGGATTCTGGGGGTTGGCCTGGTGATCTGGCCGAAGCTTACGCTTGATAGCGTGTCAGGCATTACACCACTCACTACTTTCTTGTGCATATGTGGGGGCGTTCAGTGTTTCGCTCGGCACGGTTTACCAGAAACGCTTTGCCACGGGACTGCATCTGGCGAGCGGCGGGGTGTGGCAATATGCGGGCGCCTCGCTCGTGGTTTTCAGCGGCGCGGCGCTCAGCGAAAATTTCGGCTTCGACGGCAGCTTCGAGGCGTGGCTGGCGCTCGGCTGGTCGGTGATTGTCCTGTCGCTTGCGGCCATCACGCTGCTGATGCTGCTGATCCGCCATGGCGATGTGGCGCGGGTTGCCGGCTTGATCTATCTGGTGCCCGCCGTGGCGGCGCTTTCCACCTATGTGGTTTTTGGCGAAACGCTGGTGCCTCTGCAAATTCTCGGCATGGCGGTGTGCGCCGGCGCTGTGTTCATCGTCACCCGGAAGGCCTAAATGGTTTCAGCCTTGAGTTTTTCCAGGGTCACCTTCGCCTTGTCGCGGTGGGCTTGCGTCATGTGGCTGCGGATCATGCTGATGGCGGTGTAAAGCACGGCCATGTCATCGGTGAAGCCAAGGCCCAGGAGAAAGTCCGGGATGACATCAATCGGCATGATGAAATAGGCAAGGGCGCCCAGCAGGATGCCCTTCACCTTGATGGGGGTGGCCGGATCAAAGGCGCAATAATAGCTTGCGACCACCTCTTCGGCAAAAGGGACGCTGGCCAGGGATTTCTTCAGTTTTGGCCAGAAGTCCCTGGCAACCCTGGTTTCATTTGAGGTCTGAGACATGGTTTCCCTCCGATCGGAACGCGATATGGGAATTCACTGGCACAAATTCAATGCCTATCGGTTGGCAAACCACAGGCCTGCCATGATGATGATAATGGCGGCAAACTGCAAAAGGACGCGCCAGCGCATCAGGTTTTGCGAGCGGCTGGCGGAACCGCCGCGCAGCATGTTCCACAGGCCGAGAAGCAGGACTACGGCCACGGCAGCGACGGCGAGCGGGACTAGGTAGTTGAAAATATTCATTGGCCGTGTGTCCTGTTGCCCTTTGTTGCAAGTTGTGGGGATAATGGCGTTTTGGAGCGCACCCCTTCATGAAATCCATGAAACTTTACACCAATGTGCAGCGCATTCACAATGAATTGGCGGCTCTCGGCATCGGGCCTGATGCCGCACTGCGGGTGGATCAGCTTACGCCCTTTGACCAGTATCATTATTTCGGAACCGATGCAGTCGACGAGGCGCTGGAGGTTTTGCAACTGCAACCGGGTGTGCGGGTTCTTGACGTGGGGTCCGGCATCGGCGGGCCGGCACGCTATATCGCCGCAAAAACCGGAGCCCATGTCACGGCGCTTGAACTGCAGCCGGACTTACATGAGGTGGCGCGCGAGCTTACGGCGCGATGCGGCCTGTCATCGCGGGTTGAGCATGTCTGCGGCAATATTCTCGATGGCGCGGTGGCTGAAAATTACGATGCGATCATTTCGTTCCTGTGTTTCCTGCATATCCCGGACCGGGCGAAACTGTTTGCGGCCTGCCGCGCGGCGCTGAAGCCCGAGGGTGTCATGTATATTGAGGACTTTGGAAAGTCGCGGGCCTTGTCGGCCGATGAAGCCAAGGCGCTGTCGGTGAAAGTCCAGTGTGCGGTGTTGCCGGGCAGGGCCGAGTATGAAACGCATCTGGTGGCGGCGGGTTTTCCCGATGTGAGCATGAGCGATGTGACGGATCCGTGGAAAGATTTTACCGCGTCACGGCTTGCCATGTTCCGGACGGCGCGGCCGAGGAACATTGAAGTTCACGGGCAGGAGATTGTCGATGATCTCGATGATTTCTATGGGGCGGTGGCGCAACTGTTTCAGGACGGGGCCATCGCGGGCCTGAAAATCATCGCGCGCTAATTTGCGCCTTCGAGAAGGCGCCGTGCGATGACCTGGGCCTGGATTTCGGCGGCGCCTTCAAAGATGTTCAGGATGCGGGCGTCGCAGAGGATGCGGCTGATTTCGAATTCCAGGGCGAAGCCATTGCCGCCGTGAATCTGCAGGGCGTTGTCGGCGGCGGACCAGGCGACGCGGGCGCCCAAAAGCTTTGCCATGCCCGCTTCCAGATCGCAGCGGCGGCCCGCATCCTTTTCGCGCGCCGCCGCATAGCAGAGCTGGCGGGCCGCCATGATTTCGGCGGCCATGAGGGCGAGCTTGTCGGCCACGCGGGGGAACTTGATGATGGGCTTGCCGAATTGCTTGCGGTCACTGGCGTATTTCAGGCCAAGATCGAGGGCATTTTGCGCCACGCCGATGGCGCGGGCGGCGGTCTGGATGCGGGCGCTTTCAAAGGTCTGCATCAGTTGCTTGAAACCCTGGCCCTCAATGCCACCAAGCAAGTTTTCAGCCTTCACCTCAAAATCCTCGAAGCGGATTTCAAATTCCTTCATGCCGCGGTAGCCCAGGACTTCGATTTCGCTGCCGCTCATGCCTTTGGCTGGAAAAGGGTTTGCGTTGTCGCCCCGCGGCTTCTCGGCCAGGAACATGGAAAGGCCCCTTATAGCCCTTTTCCTCCGGAATGCTCCGTACAAGGAGGGTCATCAGGTCGGCGCGCACCGGATGGGTGATCCAGGTCTTGTTGCCGGTCACCTTGTAGACATCGCCGGCTTTCACGGCGCGGGTTTTGAGGGAGCCCAGGTCGGAGCCCGTATCGGGTTCGGTGAAGACGGCGGTGGGGAGAATTTCACCGCTGGCGATTTTGGGCAGCCATTTTGCTTTCTGCTCTTCGGTGCCGCCGCCGAGAATGAGTTCGCAGGCAATTTCGGCCCGGGTGCCGAGCGAGCCCACGGCTATCCAGCCACGCGACAGTTCTTCGGAGACCACGCACATGGCTTCCTTGGGCAGGCCAAGGCCGCCGAAGTTTTCCGGAAGGGTGAGGGCGAAAACGCCGAGTTCCGCCAGTTCCTGGATGATTTCGAGGGGCACGTAGGAATTTTTCAAATGCCACTGGTGGGCGTGGGGGGCGACCTTGCTGGCGACAAAGCGCTGCATGGAGGTGCGCATGTCATTGATGGTGTCATCGAGGCCGCAATTGCCGAAGGTCAATTCACCCTGCTGTTCCTGCATCAGGTCCACGAGGCGGGCGCGGTTTTCGCGGGTGTTGCCTTGCGCATAGAGGGCGCAGGCGCGCAGGCCCTTCAGATCAATTCCCAGATTTTCAACACGGAAAATCTCGGTCTGGTTCATGGGAATTCCGCCTGCGATCTGCTGCAGGTATTCGCCGCAGGCGATTTTCAACAGGAGCTGTTCGATTTCGCCAAGTTTGCCTTGGGCGGAGAGTTTGGCCGCGTAGGCGGCCAAGGCTTTCAGCGTATCCACATAGGTTGCAAGCCAGGCCAGGCCGTGGGCTTCGTGCTGGTGCTGATCAAGGGCCGCGGCGGAAAGCTTGCCGTCCGAGAGCAGCAGCGCGCCAACGGCCAGCTTGGCTTTTTCAAGCGCCCGTCCGGCGGCGTTTACCGCCTCGTCTAATGCTTCAATCACCAATTCCGGCCCTCACTGCCCAAAAATTGGACGCTATCGCAGGTATTTGTGCAACGCAACATCATGTGCCGCAATTGGGCCGGATTTATCCGCCAATTCGTGGCCATGGATTTTTTTGTTTGTTGAGGCTATGCAAGTAGACATGATTCCTTTGGGGCGAATGGGCGGGCTGGCCCTTCTGACACTGACACTAGGCATGACGGGCAGCGCCCGAAGTGCTGAACCCGTTTCGCTTGGGGTTTTCACCGATTGGACAGCCTATACCTACAAGGCCCCCGACACGACGGTCTGCTATATCGTGTCCCAGCCCAAATCGAGCGACGCGGCCCGGAAAGTCAAGCGCGACCCGATTTTCTTTATCGTCACCCATATGCCGGGGCGCAAGATCAACGGCGAGGTTTCCACCATCATCGGCTATCCGTTCAAGGAAGCGACCATGGTTCAGCTCAAGGTTGACGAGGCTGAATTCGAGCTTTTCACCAATGGCGACGGGGCCTGGGCCGATACGACGGAAAAAGAGAAGAAAATCGTGACGGCCATGAAGCAGGGCCAGAAGTTTACGGTACGGGGCACCTCCTGGAAGGGCACCGAAACCATCGATACCTATTCTTTAAATGGTTTTTCCGCGGCCATGGACAAGATCGACAGCTCCTGCAAATAAGTGGGCCATGCGGCGGTTTTCCCCAATTGTACTGTTTTTGTGCCTGCAATCGGTTTGGGTTGCGGCGGGGCCCTTGTGCTCGCCCCTGAGCTATGGGGGCAATACCTACAGCGTTTGCCGCATTGACCTCCGGGAAACCCAGCTTGAGACCTTCAATCTTGATGGAAAGGGCGCGCCGCTTGGTTCCTTTACGGCCCTTGCCGAAAGCCTGAGCGCCGAAGGCAAGGAACTTGGCTTTGCCATGAATGCCGGAATGTTTGACGAAGGGCTCAAGCCCATCGGCCTTTATGTTGAAAACGGCACCCAGGCGAAGAAGCTGAACCGGCGGGATGGCTATGGCAATTTCCATGTGAAGCCCAACGGGGTGTTTTACATCACGGGAAACCGGGTGGGGGTGGCCGCCACGGAGGCCTATGTGAAGCTCAATGAAAAGCCGGATTTTGCCACCCAATCAGGCCCCATGCTGGTGATTGACGGGAAAATCCACCCCAAGTTTTCGCAAACCGGCATGTCCTATAAAATGCGCAACGGGGTGGGCGTTCTGGACGCCCACACGGCGATTTTCGTGATCTCGGAAAACGCGGTTAATTTCTATGATTTCGCCCTGTTGTTCAGGGATGGGCTGAAATGCGCCAATGCCCTGTTTTTCGATGGCACGGTGTCCAGCCTTTACAGCCCGGAACTTGGCCGGAATGACGGATTTGCGGCCCTGGGGCCTATGGTCGGCGCGGTAAAAGTGAAGTAAGAGGCGCGCCATGACAACCCTGTTGCAAACCAAGGCTCCCGCGCCATCGGTGTATTTGCCGAATGACCTGCGCCCATCATTGATGGGCCTGTCGCGGGAAGAGCTGGCCGAGATTCTGGGCCGGGTCGGCGTTCCGGAAAAGCAGCGGCGCATGCGCATGCGGCAGATCTGGCATTGGATCTATCACCGGGGTGCGACAAGCTTTGCCGAGATGACGGATATTTCGCAGAACCTGCGGGTGGTTTTGGAAGAGGCGTTTTCCATTGGCCGGCCTGATGTGGTGACCGAGCAGAAATCAAGCGACGGGACGCGGAAGTGGCTGCTGAAACTGGCGCCCGATGAGACGGGGCCAGCGCCATGAAATGGAGATGGTCTATATCCCTGAAGAAGACCGGGGCACCTTGTGCATCTCGAGCCAGGTGGGCTGCACGCTGACCTGCACCTTCTGCCATACGGGCACGCAGAAGCTGGTGCGCAATCTGACGGCCAATGAAATCGTGGGCCAGGTGATGCTGGCGCGCGACAAGCTGGAGGAATGGCCGCACCAGATGGAAGCCAACCCCGATGCGCCGGAAAGCGGGCGCTATCTCACCAATGTGGTGCTGATGGGCATGGGTGAGCCACTTTATAATTTTGACAATGTGAAAACCGCCATGGATATCGTCAGCGATGGCGAGGGCATCTCGCTGTCGAAGCGGCGGATTACCTTGTCGACTTCCGGCGTGGTGCCGGAAATTATCCGGGCGGGCGAAGAGATCGGCACGGGGCTTGCCATTTCGCTGCACGGCACGACGGATGAAATCCGCAACAAGCTGGTGCCGCTCAACAAGAAATATCCGATCGCCGAATTGCTCGCGGCCTGCCGGGCCTATCCGGGTGCGTCCAATGCCAAGCGCGTCACCTTTGAATATGTGATGCTGAAGGGCGTGAATGACAGCGTGGCGGATGCCAAGCGTCTGGTGAAACTGCTGGAAGGCATGCCTGCCAAGGTCAATCTCATTCCGTTCAATCCGTGGCCCGGCACGAAATATGAATGTTCGGACTGGGATGTGATCGAAGTTTTCGCCGAGATTTTGAACAAGGCTGGCTACGCCTCGCCGGTGCGCACGCCGCGGGGCCGCGATATCATGGCGGCCTGCGGGCAGCTCAAGTCCGAGAGCCAGAAGATCAGGGCAAGCGATTTGGCACGGGCGGCTAATGCTTCATGACGAAACATATTCAAAACTTTCATCATGGCCGTGCTCGACACGGCCATCTTCTTTCAACGGAGAAGATGACCGGATCAAGTCCGGTCATGATGAGAAAGAGTTGTTGGTTCTCAGCTTCTGCTGGGTGACAGGTTAGAGGGAAGAAGAATTCCATGTCGAAGCGTAGCCAGGTTAAAAAAGTTGTTCTCGCCTATTCGGGCGGGCTTGATACGTCGATCATCCTGAAATGGCTGCAGACCGAGTATGGTGCGGAGGTTGTGACCTTCACTGCCGATCTGGGCCAGGGCGGCGAGTTGGAACCGGCGCGCAAGAAGGCAGAGATGCTGGGCATCAAGCAGATCTATGTGGAAGATGTGCGGGAGGAATTTATCCGGGATTTCGTGTTTCCGATGTTCCGCGCCAATGCGCTTTATGAAGGGGTTTATCTGCTCGGTACCTCCATCGCGCGGCCGCTGATATCCAAGCGGCTAATCGAGATTGCTAAGGAAACCGGAGCTGATGCCATTGCCCATGGCGCCACCGGCAAGGGCAATGACCAGGTGCGCTTTGAGCTTACGGCCTATGCGCTGAATCCGGATATCAAGATCATCGCACCGTGGCGCGAGTGGGAGTTCAAGAGCCGCACGGACCTGATCAATTTCGCCGAGAAGCACCAGATTCCGGTGTCCAAGGACAAGCGCGGCGAAGCGCCATTTTCGGTCGATGCCAATCTGCTGCATTCTTCCTCGGAAGGAAAAGTGCTCGAAGACCCCTGGGTGGAAGCGCCACCTTATGTGTATCAGCGCACCATTGCGCCGGAGGATGCGCCGGACAAGGCAACCTATATAGAAATGGAATTCAAGAAGGGCGATCCCGTGGCCATTGATGGCAAGGCCATGTCGCCCGCCACGCTGTTCACCAAGCTCAATGAGCTCGGCCATGACAATGGCATTGGCCGGCTTGATCTGGTGGAGAACCGTTTCGTCGGCATGAAGTCGCGTGGCGTTTATGAAACGCCGGGCGGCACGATCCTGTCGGTGGCGCACCGGGCCATGGAAAGCCTGACGCTGGACCGGGAAGCGGCCCATCTCAAGGACAGTTTCATGCCGCGCTATGCGGAGCTGGTCTATTACGGTTTCTGGTATTCGCCGGAGCGCGAAATGCTGCAGGCCATGGTGGATAAATCCCAAGAGCATGTGGAAGGCGTTGTCCGCCTCAAGCTCTACAAGGGCAATGTGATTGTGGTTGGCAGGAAGTCACCGAAGTCGCTTTACTCCGACGCGCTGGTGACCTTTGAAGATGACCGCGGGGCCTATGACCAGAAGGATGCGGCCGGATTCATTCGGTTGAATGCATTGCGCCTGCGGACCTTGGCTGCGAGGAAAAGGAATACTTAAGAATTGTCCTCTCCCGTAAAACGGGAGAGGAAGGGACCCGTTGCGCAGCAACGGGGAGGTGAGGGCGAACAAGCACGGAATTCCAAAAGTGCCCTCATCTACCCCATGTCACTCGCGTGACATGGGTCCCCTTCTTCCCCCGCTTCGCAGGGGAAGACATTAGGATTATTCCAGCGCCTTCAATTCTTCCAATATCGCCGCGCCCATTTCCTTGGTGGTGACGGTCTTTTCGTCCTTCGCGGCGATGTCCTTGGTGCGGAGGCCTTTGGCGAGGACATTGGCGATGGCGGTGTCGACATTGTCGGCCCAATCGATGAGCCCGAAGGAATAGCGCAGGCACATGCCGAAGCTGGCGATCATGGCGATGGGATTGGCCAGGGCCTTTCCGGCGATGTCGGGGGCGGAGCCATGGACGGGTTCATAGAGCGCCTTGCGGCGTTTGGTCTTGGGGTCTTCGGCGCCCAGCGAAGCGGACGGCAACATGCCGAGGGAGCCGGTGAGCATGGCGGCGACATCGGAGAGGATATCGCCGAACAAGATTGTCGGTGACGATCACGTCATATTGCTTGGGCCAGCGCACGAGCTGCATGGCGCAGTTGTCGGCGAGCACATGTTCAAGGGCCACATCGGAATAGCTTTCGGCCTGAATGCGGGTGACGACTTCGTTCCACAACACACCGGTTTTCATCACGTTGCGCTTTTCAGCCGAGGCTACGCGGTTCTTGCGGGTGCGGGCGAGTTCGAAAGCGACGCGGGCGATGCGCTCGATTTCATAGGTGTCATAGATCTGCGTGTCGATGGCGCGCTTCTGGCCGTTGCCGAGATCGGTGATGGTTTTTGGTTCGCCGAAATAAACGCCGCCGGTCAATTCGCGCACGATCAGGATATCAAGGCCGTCGACAAGTTCGCGCTTGAGGGACGAGGCATTCGGCAAGCGCCGGGATAGCAGATGGCGGGGCGCAGGTTGGCAAAGAGGCCCAGATCCTTGCGCAGGCGCAGGAGGCCTGCTTCGGGGCGGTGGACATAGGCCACCTTGTCCCAGCGGGGGCCGCCCACCGCGCCAAAGAGAACCGCATCGGCTCCTTGGGCTTTTTCCATATCCTCTTCGGAAATGGCCTTGCCATGGGCGTCATAGGCGCAGCCGCCGACGAGGCCGCGGTCGGTCTTGAATTTGGCGATGCCCTTCCCGTCCATCCAGGCAATGATGGCTTCAACTTCGGCCATGACTTCAGGGCCGATACCGTCACCGGGG
Organism: uncultured Alphaproteobacteria bacterium; assembly: GCA_963753025.1. Lineage (GTDB taxonomy): Bacteria > Pseudomonadota > Alphaproteobacteria > Rhizobiales > Aestuariivirgaceae > Aestuariivirga. Next base: position 69,833 of record CAVWAY010000012.1, read on the forward strand.
AGGAGGAAGAGATTATGGGAGGCCATGGGATATCCGTTTCGCGAGACTAATTTCGCGGGGATGGGTAGCCGTCCCTAGGCTGCAACGCAAGTTTTAATGCGACATCAGCACCGGGCGGGTGAGGTGGTTCAGGACATATTGGGTGGCGCCGCCAAAAATATACTCGCGCAGGCGCGAATGGCCATAGGCCCCCATGACGATGAGGTCGCAGCCATTGTCATCGGCGCAGCGCAGCAGGGCATGGCCCGCGTCGTCGCCGGCGGTGGGAATGCTTGCGGCTTCCACCTTGACGCCGTGGCGGGCCAGGGTTTCGGCAAGATCAGCACCGGCGATCGAGCCCTTGAGCGCCGGGTCTTTCTGGGGATCGGTGCGGACGATGCGGACCTTCTTTGCGGCCTTGAGAAACGGCAGGGCGTCAAAGGCGGCGCGGGCGGCCTCGCGGTCGCCGTTCCAGCCCAGCACCACGTCATCGAGGTTCAGTTTGGTGTCGCCCTTGAAGGGCAGGACCATGATGGGGCGGCCAGCCGCCATGAGGGTTTGTTCAACAAAATCGGATTCGACGCCGGTGGTTTCATCCGGGTTGGTGGCGGAAATGATCAGGAGGTCGGCGCTGCGGCCCTTGTTGACGACCTCTTCGGCAATGCTCGAGGTGGCACCCTGGACCACATGAAAATCAAAATTCAGGCCTTCCTTGCGCATCGTCTCTTCAAAGGCACTGCGGACCTTTTCCTGGTTATCCTTGAAATAGGTCTGGTTGCCGTCAAAGACCTGCGGCACCGCTTCAAAACCCATGGACGGATAGAGCTGCACGGCGGGAATGACATAGAGCCCGGAGATGTGAGCATTGAAGTTTCGGGCGATGGTTGCGGCGGCGCTGAGAAGCTGCGGCAGGCGGTTCAACTCATTAAGCGAAACGAGAATCGTTTTGTAGGCCATGACATGTCCTCCGTTAGGCGTGAAGGCAGTGTGCTTGACTTAACATAGGTTGTCCTTGAGCGAGATCAAGAACTATTCGGCGGCCTTGAGGGCCATGGGATTGTTCGGGTGGGTGGTCCAGTTGGCGTAATCCCGGTTAACTTTTCGGCCGGTGCGGGCGTCGGTGCCGGTGGTTTGCTGGACCATGGTGATGCAGTCCTCCACCGGGCAGACTTCCACGCAGAGGTTGCAGGCCACGCATTCATTGTCCATCACCTCGAAATGGCGCTTGCCATTCTTGGTCTGCATGATGGCCTGGTGCGAGGTGTCCTCGCAGGCGGCGTAGCAGCGGCCGCACTTGATGCAGAGGTCCTGATCGATTTTCGCCTTGGCGATGTAGTTGAGATTCAAGTATTGCCAATCGGTGACATTGCCGACGGCGCGGCTGCGGAAATCCTCGATCGTGCGGTAGCCCTTCTCATCCATCCAGCGCGACAGGCCGGTGGTCATTTCCTCGACGATCTTGAAGCCATAGGTCATGGCGGCGGTGCAGACCTGCACCGAGCCGCAGGACAGGGCGATGAATTCGGCGGCGTCGCGCCAGTTGGTGATGCCGCCGATGCCTGAGATCGGCAGTCCGGCGGTTTCCTTGTCGCGGGCGATTTCGGCCACCATGTTCAGGGCAATGGGCTTCACCGCCGGGCCGCAATAGCCGCCATGGCTGCCCTTGCCGTCAATCGAGGGCATGGGGGAGAAATTGTCGAGGTCAATGGAAATGATGGAACTGATCGTGTTGATCAGCGACACGGCATCGGCACCACCCTTCATGGCGGCGCGGGCGGGATAGCGGATGTCGGTGATGTTGGGGGTGAGCTTCACGATCACCGGCATGCGGGTGTGCTGCTTGCACCAGCGCGCCACCATTTCGATATATTCGGGAACCTGGCCGACGGAGGCGCCCATGCCGCGTTCCGACATGCCGTGCGGGCAGCCGAAATTCAGTTCCACCGCATCGGCTCCGGTTTCATCGACGGCGGCGAGAATCTGTTTCCACGGCAGTTCCTCGCAGGGCACCATGAGGGAGACAACCATGGCGCGGTCGGGCCATTCGCGTTTCACCTTCTTGATTTCCTGCAGGTTGATCTGCAGGGGCCTATCGGTGATGAGCTCGATATTGTTGAGGCCGAGAAGCCTCCGGTCTGCGCCATGGATGGCGCCATAGCGCGGGCCATTGACGTTGACGATGGGCGGGCCTTCTTCGCCAAGGGTTTTCCACACCACGCCGCCCCAGCCTGCCTTGAAGGCGCGCACCACGTTGTATTCCTTGTCGGTGGGCGGGGCCGAAGCCAGCCAGAAGGGGTTGGGAGACTTGATGCCGACAAAATTGGTGCGAAGGTCAGCCATGGGGTTTCTCCTTAGCTCATCAGATAGGCATGAATGGATTCAGCGGCCCGGCGGCCATCATCGACGGCGGCAACGGTCAGGTCCTGGCCACCCGCCACGCAATCACCGCCGGCCCAGATGCCTTTCACGCTGGTGCGCTTTTCCGCATCGATGATAATACGTCCGCCGCTCAGGGCAAGGGCGCCGCCGGTCACATCAATGGCGGTCTGGCCGATGGCCTTGAAAATCATGTCGGCGCCGATCTCCAGGCTTTCGCCGGTGGGCTCCAGCTTGCCCTTGACCTCTTTCACGTAATCGCATTTGAGGCCGATGGCCTTCTTGCCCTTGGTCAAAACTTTTTTGGGCTGGACCCAGTGTTTGATTTTCACGCCTTTGGTTTGGGCGAGCTCCTGCTCATAGGCGCTGGCCTTCATGTGTTCGGCGCCCACGGCGGTAAAGAATGGTGACATCTTCCGCGCCCAGAAGCTTTGACTGGATGGCAATATCAATGGCGGTCATGCCGCCGCCGATCACCAGCACGCGGCGGCCCACGGGCAACTTGCCCAAGTCCTTGGCCTGGCGCAGTTCGGCGATGTAATTGACGGCATCCTCAATGCCATCGGCATCTTCGTGTTTTGCGCCCAGTGCGTTCACGCCCTGCAGGCCCATGCCGAGAAACACCGCGTCGAAATCGCGCTGCAGATCCTTGAGCTTCAGGCCTTTGCCGAAAGCCTTTCCGGTTTTGACGGCAATGCCGCCGATGGAGAGGACAAATTCCACTTCCTTGGCGGCGAAATCATCCACGGTCTTGTAGGCGGCAATGCCGTATTCGTTGAGGCCGCCGGCTTTCTTGCGGGCTTCGAAAATCGTCACATCATGGCCATGCATGGAAAGCCTATGGGCGCAGGCGAGGCCCGCAGGCCCGCCGCCAACGACAGCCACTTTTTTGCCGGTGGGATTGGCGCGGGTGAAGGGATGTTTTTTCTCGGCCATCAGTTCATCGGTGGCGTAGCGTTGCAGCATGCCGATCTTGACGGGCTTGCCCTCGGCCTTTTCGCGGACGCAGACTTCCTCGCACAGGGTTTCGGTGGGGCAGACGCGGGCACACATGCCGCCCAGGATGTTCTGGTCGAAAATTGTTTTCGCGGCGTTCTTCGGATGGCCGGTGGAAATCTGGCGGATGAAGAGGGGAATGTTGATCGAGGTGGGGCAGGCCGTCATGCAGGGCGCGTCGTAGCAGAAGTAGCAGCGGTCGGCTTCGACAAGGGCTTCATGGCCGGTGAGGCGGGGATGCAGGTCGGCAAAATTTTCGGCATATTGCGCCTTGTCCAGGCGCTTGCCGGCAATCCCTTCAACTCTCGCTGCCATTGCACTTCCTCCTCCAGAAGTTGTGTTTTTTATTTGTTTTGACGAGGATGACAGGATTTGTTCAAATGGTCAAATTTCGGAAAATCCGGTGCATTGCGATAGACGCCACAAAATATCCGTTCTATTGTATGACAAATAATAATAAGAGGCGTGTGATGTCAGTTGGGAAAACGAAACTAAAATTCCGCTCACAAAATTGGTTTGATAATCCGGATAACGCCGACATGACGGCGCTCTATCTGGAGCGCTATCTCAACTACGGATTTACGCGCGGCGAATTGCAGGGCGGCAAGCCCATCATCGGCATTGCCCAGACGGGCTCCGATCTGTCACCGTGCAACCGGGCCCATGTGGACCTGGTGAAGCGGGTGCGGGATGGCATCACGGCAGCGGGCGGCGTTCCGCTTGAATTTCCCATTCACCCCATTCAGGAAACGGGCAAGCGGCCAACGGCTTCGCTGGACCGTAACCTTGCCTATCTCTCGCTGGTGGAAGTGCTTTACGGTTATCCCATTGATGGCGTGGTTCTCACCATCGGCTGCGACAAAACCACGCCCGCCTGTTTGATGGCGGCGGCCACGGTTGATATTCCGGCGATTGCCCTCTCCTCAGGCCCGATGCTCAACGGCTGGTATCAGGGCCAGCGGACGGGCTCCGGCACCATCGTGTGGATGGCGCGCGAAAAACTGGCCACGGGTGAATTGGATTATGAAGGTTTTGTTGAACTGGTGGCAACGTCCGCGCCTTCAACGGGCTTCTGCAACACCATGGGCACGGCGACGACGATGAATTCCCTGGCCGAGGCACTGGGCATGACGCTGCCCGGCAATGCCGCGATCCCGGCGCCTTACCGCGAGCGCGGGCAGATGGCTTACGAGACGGGCCGCCGCGCCGTTCAAATGGTGCTGGAAGACCTGACGCCATCGAAGATCATGACGCGCAAGGCTTTTGAGAATGCCATTGTGGTGAACTCGGCAATTGGCGGTTCCACCAACGCGCCCAACCATCTCAATGCCATTGCCCGCCACATGGGGGTTCCCCTCGAAGTGAAGGATTGGGAAACCCATGGGCATGATGTTCCGCTGCTGGTGAACCTGCAGCCGGCGGGCGAATATCTGGGTGAAGATTATCACCGGGCCGGCGGCGTCCCTGCCGTTGTGGCCGAACTCATTGCCGAAGGCCGCATCCACGAAGACGCACTCACCGCCAATGGCAAGACCATGGGCGAGAACTGCAAGGGCAAGTTCTCGTGGGACCGCAATGTCATCAAGGCCTATGGCAAGCCCTTGATGAATAATGCGGGCTTCAAAATGTTTACCGGTAATTTGTTTGACAGCGCTATCATGAAAACTTCGGTGATCTCGGAGGAATTCCGCAAGCGCTATTTGTCCAATCCAAAAGATCCCAACGCCTTTGAAGCCAAGGCTATCGTCTTTGACGGGCCGGAAGATTATCACGCCTCGATTGATGATCCCAAACTGGGCATTGATGAAAACACCATTCTCTTCATGCGGGGCACGGGGCCCTTGGGCTATCCGGGTGCTGCCGAAGTGGTCAACATGCGCGCCCCCACCACGCTTCTGGAGCGCGGCATACGTTCGCTTCCCTGCGTGGGTGACGGCAGGCAGTCCGGCACCTCGGGTTCGCCGTCCATTCTCAATGCCTCGCCGGAAGCCGCCGCAGGCGGCGGCCTTGCCATTCTGAAAAATGGCGACAAGGTGCGGGTTGATCTCAATACGGGCGTGATGAATGTGCTGCTGCCGGAGGCGGAAATCGCCAAGCGCCGTGCGGCGCTGGCGGCGGCAGGCGGCTACAAGATTCCCGAAAGCCAGACGCCATGGCAGGAAATTTTCCGCGCCAATACGGATCAATTGGCCCAGGGCATGGTGCTGAAAGGTGCCGTAAAATTCCAGCGCATTGCCAAGACCAAGGGCATCCCCCGCGATAACCACTGATGCTTGAGCTGAAATCAAAAAGCCACCGGGCCACCTTTTCGCAACTCGGCGCGAAGCTGGTGTCGTTTTTTGTCGACGGCATTGATGTGGTGGCGGGGCCGGGCAGCGATGCGGATGCCTTGGCCAGCGACTGGTTTTCAGGGGCGGTCACCGGGCGCTATGCCGGGCGCATTACCAAAGCGCGCTTCATGCTGGATGGCAAAGAGGTTCGCCTTGTGCCCAATGTCGGCGAAGACCAGTTGCATGGCGGCCCTCAGGATTTTTGCAATGCCATGTGGAAGTCCGAATACATAGACAATGGCATTCGCTTCACGTTGCATTCGCCCGATGGCGACCAGGGCTATCCCGGCGCCATGGATGTGAGCGCCACCTACCGGTTGATCGACAATGTGTTGTCGCTTGATTTTGAAGCCACGACGACAAAGCCCACGGTGATCAATCTCACCAACCATGCCTACTGGAATTTGGCGGGCAAGGGTTCAGGCCTTGACCAGGAAGTGGAAATGCCCGCCGATCATTATCTGCCGCTGCATGGACCCAAACTTCCCACGGGCGAAATCAGGGATGTGACGGGCACGGAATTTGATTTCCGCAAGCTGCGCAAAGTGGGGCAGGCCTATGACACGTGTTTTTGCCTGAACGGCGAGCGCGGGAAATTGCGCAAGGGCCTCACCCTGCGCGATCCGGATTCGGGCCGGGTGATGGAGGTTTATACGACGGAGTGCGCCATCCAATTTTATACGGCCGATCATTTCGGGCCCAAGCTGCCCGGCAAATATGGCCCGCTGGTGCAGCATGGGTCCATTGCGATCGAGCCGCAGAATTATCCCGATGCGCCGAACCATGCGAATTTTCCGTCGTCGGTTTTGCGTCCCGGGGAGGTTTATCGCCATCGGATTGAATGGCGGTTTTTGAAATGATCTCCCTCATGCTGAGGCGCTCACGCAACGCGTGAGCCTCGAAGCACCGCATGCAGGTCCACCAGCCCTTCGAGGCTCTGCTCCGCAGAGCACCTCAGGGTGAGGAAAACCTGGACTCACAGAAAATTATACGGGTCCACATCAATCCCGAGATGGATTGAACCCTTTGGCTTTATGTCCTTCAGCCATTCGCGCAGGAAGGCCTGGATATTCACCTCGCGCGGGGCCTTCACCAGGAAGCGCCAGCGGAAACGTCCGCGGACGATGTGAATGGGAGCGGTTGCCGGTCCCAGTATCGTAACGCCTTCACCTGTCGGCGCGGCTCTTGCGACAAGCCGCACGAAGCGCTCGGTTTCCGCTGCATCGCTTCCGGCGATGATGACGGCGGCAAGCCGGCCATAGGGCGGAAGGCCGGCATTTTCACGGATGAGCTTTTCCTGGGCGAGATAGCCTTCGCGGTCGCCCTTCTTCAGGGCCTGCATGAGGGGATGTTCAGGCATGTGGGTTTGCACCAGGGCATGGCCCGGCTTTTCACCGCGCCCGGCGCGGCCCGCGACTTGCGCCATGAGGGCCCAGGTGCGTTCGCCGGCGCGGGGGTCGGATGATTCCAGGGCGAGGTCCGCATCAACGACACCGACAAAGGTGAGAAACGGAAAGTGGTGGCCCTTGGCTACAAGCTGGGTTCCGATCACCAGATTATATTCGCCCTTGGCCACGTCCCTGATGACATCGCGCAGGAAAACGCCGCGGGCGAGATCGCTGGAGAGAATGGCAATGCGCGCATCGGGAAATCGCTGGACTGCTTCTTCGGCAAGGCGCTCGATGCCGGGACCGCAGGGCACGAGCTTGCCTTCGACGCCGCATTGCGGGCAGGCCTTGCGGCGTTGGTTCATGATGGCCGCAGTGGTGGCACATGAGCTGGCGGCGGAAGCGGTGTTCCACCAGCGAGGCGGCGCAATTGGGGCAATCCATGCGGTGGCCGCAGGCGCGGCAGACGGTGACCGGCGCATAGCCGCGGCGGTTGAGAAAGAGCAGGGCCTGGTCGCCTGCCGCCAATGTGGCGGTAATGTTTTCAATGAGTGGCGCTGACAGCCAGGCACCGGTTTCAAGCGGGGTTTTGCGCATGTCAACGAGATCAATCTCGGGGAGTTCCGGGCGGCCATGCCGGTCGTTCAGCTTCACATGGCCGTAGCGGCCACGGTCGGCATTGACGATGGATTCCAGCGAGGGCGTGGCCGACGAAAGGATGACCGGGAATTTTCCGATAGAGCCATAGAGCACGGCCATGTCGCGGGCGTGGTAGGTGACGCCGTCATCCTGCTTGTAGGCGCTTTCATGTTCCTCATCGACGACGATGAGGCCCAGCTTTTTCCACGGCAGGAAAAGGGCGGAGCGGGCGCCGACGACGATTTTTGCTTCGCCGCTGGCAACACCGCGCCAGACGCGTTCGCGTTCGCGGGGCCGCAGGTCGGAATGCCATTGGGCGGGCTCGCAAGCAAAGCGGGTTTCGACGCGGGTGATGAATCCGGCGGTCAGCGCAATTTCAGGCAGCAGCAAGAGGACTTGCCCGCCGGCGGCAAGGGCTGCTGCCATGGCTTCGAAATAAACCTCGGTTTTGCCGGAACCGGTGACGCCATCAAAGAGCATGACCTTGGCGCTGCGTGAGGTGACTACGGCGCGCAGCTCCTGGGCTGCGAGCTGCTGCTGTTTGGACAGGGTGAGGCCACCGGCATTCAAGTCGGGCGGCTGGAAGGCCTTGTGGGCGGGAAGGGCTACAACTTCCAGCGCGCCTTCCTTGGCCATGGATTTTACAACGGAGGTTCCCACGCCCGCGGCCTTGGCCAGTTCCGACAGGCGCATGGCAAAGCCTTCGCTGGCCACTTCCAGAACCCTCTGGCGCTGCGGCGTCATGCGGCGGATTGTGTGGCCGGTAGCGCGGTAGGCGACCTGCCCCTTTGCTTCCTCAAAGGCGCCGGGGCAGCGCAGCACCATGCGCAGCACATTGCCCTTGGGCTCGACGTAATAGTCCGCCAGCCAGTCCACGAATTTGCGGTGGGTTTCGCCCATGGCGGGCATGTCGAAACGGCCGATGACATCGCGGAGCTTGGTGCCTTCGGGTGCCTGGGCTTTCAGGGCCCAGACCACGCCGATCAGGCTGCGGGGGCCGAGGGGCACGGCGACATAGCAGCCTTCCTCCAGCGCCATTCCAGCGGGAATCCGGTAGGAATAGGGGCCTTCCAGGGCCAGCGGCAAGAGCACATCGGCAATGGGGTGGGAATCGGAATTCATGGCTCTGGAATAGTCTTGGACGGGAGGGCCTGCCAGTCTTATATCACGCATGCCATGAAGCATACGACCGTCCAGCCGACACAGGTTCATGCCCGCGAGATCGTTTACTGGGAGCCCATCCAGCTGGCCCAACGCTTGCGGGGGCAGGCTTTTCTCACCCTGTTTGAAAGCACCATGCGGCAGGAAAAACTGGGGCGCTATTCGTTTCTGGCCTGCAATCCGGCCTCTACCCTGAAAGTCGAAAATGGCCGGACCCTGCTGGATGATGTTGTGCAGGACGAGGCACCGCTTGCCGTGCTGGATAAGATACTCAGCCGAAACCGCCTGCCGAAACTGGCGGGGCTGCCGCCGTTCCAGGGGGGGCTTGCGGGTTATATCGGCTATGATTTTGGCCGCAGCCTTGAGCCGCATACGCGCCTGCCGGAATTTCCCGCGCTCTGCCCTGAGCTCATGCTGCATGTCTATGATGTGGGCATTGCCTTTGACCATTTGCAGGAGCGGGCGTGGATCATTTCAACGGCGGGCGAGCAGCCTGCCGATGAGCTTGAAGATTTGCTGAAGCGCAAGGCGCAAGGGTTGGGGTCATCAGTCATCGAGAACTGGTCTTCCAATTTCACCCGCGAGTCCTATGAAGCCGCGGTGGCGCGGACAATTGAATATATTCTGGCGGGGGATATTTTTCAGGCCAACATCTCGCAATGCTTCAGTGCGAAAATTCCTGAGGGCTTTGATGCCCTGGCATTTTACAAGCGCCTGCGCTCCCTGAACCCCGCAACCTTTTCGGCCTATCTGGATTACGGCGATGTGCAGATTGCCTCGAGCTCGCCGGAGCGGCTGTTGAGTTTTGACGGCACGACGGTTGAGGCGCGGCCGATCAAGGGCACGCGGCGGCGCGATCCCAATCCGGCCCTGGATGCGGCACTCGTGGCGGAACTTTCGTCAAGCCGGAAGGACCGGGCCGAGAATGTGATGATCGTCGATCTGCTGCGCAATGACCTGAGCCGCGTCTGTGCGCCGGGCAGCGTGCGGGTGCCGGTGCTGTGCGGCTTGGAAAGCTATGCTTCGGTGCATCATCTGACGTCCGTTGTCACAGGTGAATTGAAGCCGGATAAAACAGTGGGCGATCTGATTGCGGCGATTTTCCCCGGCGGCTCGATCACGGGAGCGCCCAAGATCCGCGCCATGGAAGTGATTGCGGAAATTGAGGGGCAGGGGCGCGGGGTCTATTGCGGCTCCATCGGCTATTTCGGTTTCAATGGGCAGGTGGATTTGAACATCGCCATCCGCACCGCGATGTTTTCACAAGGCACGGCGCGGTTCCAGGGCGGCGGCGGCATCACGGCGCGTTCGGAGCCGGCGGCGGAATATGAAGAGACGCTGACCAAGATCAGCCGCATCATGGAGGCCTTTGCGCCATGATCCTGATTGTCGATAACTACGACAGCTTTGTTTACAACATCGCGCGCTATTTCGAGGAGCTTGGCCAGCAGGTTGTGGTGAAGCGCAATGATGCGATTGATGAGGCGGACCTCAAGGCCAAGGCAATTGTGATTTCTCCCGGACCCTGCACGCCGCATGAGGCGGGAGAGTCGCTCGACATTGTGCGGAAGTTTTCCGGCCGTCTTCCCATTCTTGGCGTCTGCCTTGGGCACCAGTGCATTGGCGAGGTCTTTGGCGGCAAGGTCAGCCGCGCGAAACGCCCGATGCATGGGGATTCGTCGGAGATCATTCATGACGGGACAGGCATATTCAAAGGCCTGCCCAACCGCTTCAATGCGGGGCGTTATCATTCGCTCATCGTGGAAACGGATTCGGAGAATGCCGAGATTGAAATCACGGCCCGCAGTGATGATGGCGAGATCATGGGGTTAAAACACCGGCAGCACCCAACCTTCGGGGTGCAGTTTCATCCGGAATCGATCCTCACCGAACATGGCTATGCCATGCTGAAGAATTTTCTGGAGGTGGTGCATTGAGCGCTGTCTGGTTCAACGGGGCATTTGTTGCGGGAACCCTGCCGCTTGATCCCCATGACCGCGGGTTTCTGCTGGGCGATGGTGTTTTTGAAACGGTGGCCGTGATCAACCGCAAGCCGCTTTGGCTTGACGAACATGTGCAGCGCATGGCCCATGCGGCAGCGGAGCTGGGCATAGCTTTTAACGCGGAGCGCACCTTCTCCGGGTTGACCGAGGTTCTCGAAAAGAGCGCGGCACCATGCGAGGTTCTCCGCATTACCCTGAGCCGGGGGAAGGCCGCGCGCGGTCTGGCGGGAGACGGCACGTCACCCAGCCTGCTCATCACGCTTGATGAATTTGCCGCGAAAAATTTGTTTCAACCCTGCCGTCTCAAGGTCTCGCAGGTGCGGCGCAATGAATTCGCGCCGTCGTCGCGGCTGAAGACGCTGTCCTATATCGATGGCATTGCGGCGGCGCGGGAAGTGGCGGCAGATGCGGATGATGCCCTGATGCTCAATACATCGGGTCATGTGGCGTCCGCCACGGTCGGCAATATCTTTGTGTTGCAGGGCGATGAACTGATTACGCCTTCCCTCGACCAGGGCATTCTGCCGGGCATCACGCGCCGTGTTCTGTTGGACCATGCCAAGAAGCTGGGGCTCAAGCCTGTCGAGCGCGCCGTTCCGCTCGAAGATTTAGTCCGTGCGGATGCGGTGTTTTTGTGCAATAGCCTGCGCTTTATCAGGCCGGTTACGACGTTGAATGGCGAGCCATTGGGAAAGGGCTCGCTGGACAGACTCATTGAGGGATTGGGCGGGCTCGCCAAAAAACAATGCGGAATTGATCCCCGCACATTGATGTGAATGAAAGGAAGAGACCATGAAATTTTTTGTTGATACGGCAGATGTGGCGGACATCCGCGATCTTGCCGATGCGGGGCTTCTGGACGGGGTCACCACCAATCCGTCGCTGATTGCAAAATCGGGCCGGGCCTTCAAGGAAGTCATCGCCGAGATTTGCAAGATTGTCGAAGGGCCGGTGAGCGCCGAGGTCACCGCGCTTGATTTTGCAGGGCATGATCAAGGAGGGCAATGACCTGCGAAAGATCGCCAAGAACGTCACGGTCAAGGTGCCGCTTACCATTGATGGCCTCAAGGCCTGCAAGGCGCTGCGGGCCGATGGGGCGATGGTCAATGTCACGCTGTGCTTCAGCGCCAACCAGGCGCTGCTTGCGGCCAAGGCCGGGGCCTCGTTCATTTCGCCCTTCGTGGGCCGGCTTGATGACATTCATCTGGAAGGCATGGATCTCATTTCCGAGATCCGCCAGATCTACGACAACTACGGGTTTGACACGGAAATCCTGGTGGCCTCGGTGCGCACCGCCAATCACATCAAGCAGGCAGCCCTCATCGGCGCCGATGTGGTGACGGCACCTCCCGCCGTTCTCAAGGGGCTTGCCAAGCATCCGCTCACCGACAAGGGCATTGAGAGTGTTCCTGGCCGATTGGAAAAAAACGGGGCAGTCCATCCTGTGATCCTTGAACACGCCATACTCGATGTCGCGCCCGGCGAGGCGGCGGACTACGAAGCGGCGGTGAAAGAGGCATTGCCTTTAATTGCGGCAACGCCCGGTTTCATCCGGTTTGAAATTCGCCCCTGCCTGGAAAAGCCGGGGCGCTATCTGCTTCTGGTGGAATGGCGGGAACTGGCGGACCATACGGTGGGATTTCGCAACTCCGATCGTTACCAGGCTTGGAAGAATTTGCTGCATCGTTTTTATAGTCCGTTTCCCCTGGTGGAGCATTTCGGCGATGCCTGTCGTCACCAGTTAGGAGTCATCAACCATTGGAGGACTAGGCTAAGGCATGAGTGATGGTCTTCAGTTCGGGTTTTCGGGTGATGCGGCAGAGATTGCCGTGCGCTGGCTGCAATCGTTGAAATCCGAGCGCCGCATGGCGGCCAAGACGCTGGAAGCCTATGCCCGCGATGTTTCACAGTTCGGGCAGTTCCTGAAAGATCATCTGGGCCAGCCCGCCACGGTGCCTGATCTTGCAGCCCTGACGCGTCTCGGATTTCCGCAGTTTCATGGCCAGGCGGCGGAAAACCGGGGTGGAAAGCCGCACCCTTGCCCGGCAGCTTTCGGCTATCCGTTCATTTTTCCGCTTTGCCGAAAGGAACGCTTATTTCACCAATGCAGCGCTTTCGGCGCTGCGCTCGCCAAAGCTGGCGCATTCCGTTCCCAAACCCTTGAACATCCAGGCGGCCCGGCAAGTGGCGGCCGGCGATGTGCTGTCTACCGATGAAACGCCGAAATGGGTGGAAGCGCGCGACCGGGCGGTGCTCACCCTGCTTTATGCCTGCGGGCTTCGCATATCGGAAGCCATCGGCCTCACCCTCACGCAATCCAAATCCACTCCCCTGGTGATCACCGGCAAGGGCGGCAAGGCCCGCATTGCCCCGGTTCTGCCCCGGGTGCGGGAAGTGCTGGATTCCTATATCGCGCTCTGCCCGTTTCCGCTGAAGCCCAGTGAACCCATGTTCCGGGGCCTGCGCGGCGGGCCGCTCAATGCGCGCAATATCCAGTTGCTGATCGAGAGAATGCGCGGTGTTTTGAACCTGCCTGATACGGCGACGCCCCATGCGCTGCGCCATTCCTTTGCCACCCATTTGCTGGGCAACGGGGCGGACCTCCGGGTGATCCAGGAGCTTCTGGGCCATGCCAGCCTTTCCTCCACCCAGATCTATACGGAAGTGGACCGGGCCCACCTGCTTGAACAATATCGCAAGGCTCACGCGCAGAGTTAAGGCTTGTTCCGTGCGCCTTGCTTTTTGTAGCAATCGGCCATGCCTGTCATTGATCCTGTTTCCGTCTGATTCCGATTTCCCCAAGAAAACCACGGTTGCCGTCATCGGCGGCGGGGTTATTGGCGTTGCCACGGCGCTGGAACTGGCCGAACGCGGGGTTCCCGTCGTGCTTCTGGAAAAAGGCATCATCGCCGGCGAGCAATCCTCGCGCAATTGGGGCTGGTGCCGGCAGATGGGACGGGACTCGCGGGAAATTCCGCTCATTCTTGAATCACTGAAGCTGTGGCGCGAAATGAACGGGCGCGTCGGGGCTGAAACCGGCTATCGCCAGTGTGGTGTTATTTATCTCGCGGAAAACGAAGTGGAACTGGCGGCGCGGGAAAAATGGTACGCGGAAAATGCCAAGGCCTTCGGCCTGGATACGAAACTGGTTTCCGGCGCCGAGGCAGAGCGATTGCAGCCGGGGTCAACGCGGACCTGGAAGGGGGCGCTTTATACTTCCGCCGATGGCCGGGCCGAACCCTTTATCGCGGTGCCTGCCATGGCGCGGCATGCGCAAAAACTTGGGGTGAAGATATTCCAGAACTGCGCGGTGCGCGGGGTGGAAACAGCGGCAGGCAAAATCACGTCGGTGGTGACGGAAAAGGGAACCATCGCCTGCGAGCAGGTGGTGCTGGCAGGCGGGGCCTGGTCGCGGCGCTTCCTGCATAATCTTGATATTGCGTTCCCCCAGCTTACGGTGGTGAATTCCGTCATGCGGACCGAAGCTCTTGACGCGGGGGTGGAGAAATCCTGCTCGGGCTGGAAAATTTGCCTTTCGCAAACGGCAGGATGGCGGATACACGATTGCCCACCGGCATTTTTCGGTGGCCGACATCATGCCGGACAGTTTCCGCCAGTTCTTCCAGTTCCTGCCCGCCCTGAAAATGGATTGGAGCGGGGTGCGCCTCAGGCTTGGCAGGCGGTTTCTTGACGAGGCCCGGCTCAAGCGGCGCTGGAAGCTTGATGAGCGCTCACCCTTCGAGGAGGTGCGCATGCTTGATCCGGAACCGGTCCATTCCATTCTCGATGAGGCGGCGGCAAGCTTAAGGGATTATTATCCACGCTTCCAATCCATGCGGATTGCCGAGCGCTGGGCCGGCGTCATTGATGCAACGCCTGATGTGGTGCCGTGCATTTCACCGCTGCCAAAAATAGAGGGACTTTATCTCGCGTCCGGATTTTCAGGCCATGGTTTTGGTTTGGGGCCCGGGGCGGGCAAGCTCATGGCGCAAATGGTCATGGGTGAAAGCCCTTGCGTTGATCCGGCGCCGTTTCGCTATGCGAGATTTTTTGATGGCAGCAGGCCGCGGCCAACCACCGGCCTGTAATCAGGCGGCCAGTTTTTGCGACTGGACCAGGGCCCGGCCAATGGTTTCGAGCAGGACTTCGGGGGCCACGGGCTTGCGGATGAAATCAAAGAGCTTCAGGTTGATGGCGCGCAGGCGGGTGGAGCTTTCCACGTCGGCGGAGACCATGACGTAAACCGACTTGCAGCCCAGGGCCTGCATGGTTTCAACCACGTCGAGGCCGTTCTTGAGGCTGCCGAGCCGGAAATCAAAAAGCCCAACGGAGAAGGTTTGCCCAATGGCAAATTCAAGGGCCGACTCCGGATCGGCGAAGCCTTTTACCTTGTAGCCCATGTCAGCGAGGAGTTCCGCCGTGGTGGTCAGCAGGTCGAGATCATCATCGAGGATCAGGACATCGACATGCTTTTCAGAGTTCGTCATTTTTGCAGGCCTTGCCCAAAATCATGCTCTTGTGAGACTTGATTATGCAGGAGAGGCTTTACAATTCGCTAAATGGATTAACTACGAAAAGGTAAACGCCGGTAACGGTTCAGAAGGGTTCAACTGTGGATTGAGCGGCCTGCAACCGCCATGGCGGCCTCTTTCACCGCTTCCGAGAGGGTGGGGTGGGCATGGCAGGTGCGGGCCAGATCCTCGGCGGAACCGCCAAATTCCATCAAAACCGCGATTTCATGGATCAGTTCGCCGGCCACGGGGCCGATGATATGGGCCCCCAGCACCCGGTCGGTGCGGGCATCGGCGAGGATTTTGACAAAGCCATCGGTGGTCTGGTTGGCCTTGGCCCGGCCATTGGCGAGGAAGAGGAATTTGCCTGCCTTGTAGTCAATGCCTGCGGCCTTGAGCTCCTCTTCGGTTTTGCCGACGGCGGCAACCTCGGGGAAGGTGTAGACCACGCCGGGGATCACATCATAATTCACATGGCCCGCCTGGCCCGCCAGCAATTCGGCAAGAGCCACGCCTTCGTCCTCGGCCTTGTGGGCCAGCATGGGGCCCCTGATCACATCGCCAATGGCGTAGACGCCCTTGAGGCTGGTTTCAAAATGCTGGCCCACTTCAATGCGGCCCTTGTCATCGCGCTTGATGCCGGCTTTCTCGCAGCCCAGGCCTTCGGTGAAGGGCGTGCGGCCCACGGCCACCAGCACCGTATCGGCATCGAGCGATTCGGCGGCACCGCCGGTGTTGGGTTCAATCTGCAGGGTTACGCCTGATTTTGCTTTCGTGGCGCTGGTCACCTTGCTGGAGAGCTTGAAGGTGAAGCCCTGCTTCTGCAGCAGGCGCTGGAAATTCTTTGCGACCTCCATGTCCATGCCGGGCAGGATGCGGTCGAGATATTCGATGACCGTTACCTTCGCGCCGAGTCTCGCGTAGACGGAGCCGAGCTCAAGGCCGATGACGCCGGCGCCGATGATGGCGAGATGGCCCGGCACCTTCGCAAGCTCCAAAGCCCCGGTTGACGAGACGATTTGCTTTTCGTCGATCTCGATGCCCTTGAGCTTGGCCACATCGGAGCCCGTGGCGATGACGATGTTTTTCGTTTCAACGATCTGGCCGGCGACGTCGATCTTGCCGGTGCCGAGAATCTTGCCGGTCCCGCGAATGACCGTCACCTTGTTTTTCTTCAGCAGAAAATCAATGCCCTTGGTGTTGCCGTCTATGGCTTCCTGCTTGAAGCCCATCATCTTCGGCAGGTCAAAGCTGGGCGAAACGGTGATGCCCATTTTGGCGAAGGAGTGCTTGGCCTCGCTGAAAAGTTCGGAGGCATGGAGCAGGGCCTTGGACGGAATGCAGCCGATGTTCAGGCAGGTGCCGCCATGGGTGGCGCGCTTTTCGATTACGGCCACTTTCATGCCGAGCTGGGCGGCGCGGATGGCGCAGACATAGCCGCCGGGGCCGGTGCCGATTACGGTGAGATCAAACTGTTCAGCCATGACGGATCCTCAAAATTCAAATACTGCGGCCACCTGAAACACCCAGGCACGTACCGGTTACATAGGATGCCTTGTCGGATGCCAGCCAGACAATTGCTTCGGCCACTTCCATGGCGGTGCCTTCGCGCTGCATGGGAAGCTGCACACGCATCTGTGCAACACGATCCGGCTCGCCACCGGAGGCGTGGATATCCGTGTCGATGATTCCGGGGCGGACACCGTTCACGCGAATTCCCTCAGCCGCCACTTCGCGGGCAAGGCCCAGGGTAAAGACATCAATGGCGCCTTTGCTGGCGGCATAGTCGACAAACATGCCGGGGGCACCGAGGGTCGCCGCGGCTGACGACAGATTGACGATTGCGCCACCTGTTCCACCGTGGCGCGTGGACATGCGTTTCACCGCTTCACGGGCGCAGAGGAAGGAGCCCGTGATGTTGATGGCGAACATGCGGGCCAATCTCTCGGCTGACATTTCGTCAACCCTGGCCTTCAGGTCGACAACGCCCGCGTTGTTGACCAGCACTTTCAACTGGCCGAACTGGTCGGCGGCCTTGAACAGCGCCACGATGTCTTTTTCACTGGCGACGTCGCCCTGGATTGCCGCGGCCTTGCCGCCCGCTTTTTCAATTTGCGTGACAATGGCCTTGGCCGCCGCCGCGTTCGAGACATAGTTTACCACAACAAGGTAGCCCGCCTTCGCCAGCAACAGGCATGGTGGCAGCGCCGATACCACGGCTTCCGCCAGTTACGATGGCGACATCAGGCTTCTGGGCCATGGACCGGCACTCCTACAAATCCAACAGCGCGCGCTGCGGGTCTTCGAGGCTTTCCTTGACGCGCACCAGGAAGGTGACGGCTTCCTTGCCGTCGACGATGCGGTGGTCATAGGAGAGCGCCAGATACATCATGGGGCGGATCACCACCTGGCCGCCAATGGCCACGGGGCGGTCCTGAATCTTGTGCATGCCGAGAATGCCGGATTGCGGGCGCGTTGAGGATCGGCGTGGACATCAGCGAGCCGTAAACGCCGCCATTTGAAATGGTGAAGGTGCCGCCCTGCATGTCGGCGATCTGCAACTGGCCGTCGCGGGCTTTCTTTCCATACTCGGCAATGGTCTTTTCAATGGTGGCAAAGGACATGCGGTCAGCATCGCGGACCACGGGAACCACAAGGCCCTTCTCGGTGCCCACGGCTATGCCGAGGTGGTAGTAGTTCTTGTAAACCAGATCCTCGCCGTCAATTTCGGCGTTGACGGCCGGCACATCCTTCAGGGCCTGGATCACGGCCTTGGCGAAGAAGCTCATGAAGCCAAGCTTCACGCCGTGCTTTTTCTCGAACACATCCTTGAAGGAATTGCGCAAGGTCATCACGGCGCTCATGTCCACCTCGTTGAAGGTGGTGAGCATGGCGGCGGTGTTCTGGGCTTCCTTCAGGCGGCGGGCGATGGTGAGGCGCAGCCTCGACATTTTCACGCGCTCTTCGCCACCTGAGGGCGCAGGTGCGGCGGCCGGCAGGCTGACCGGCATGGCAGCGGGCCTGGCCAATTGCTCGATGACATCGCCCTTGGTCAGACGGCCATCCCGCCCCGTGGCAGGAATGGTTGCAGGGTCAAGCTTGTTTTCGGTGACGATCTTGCGCACGGCGGGGGACAGCGGGGCTTCGGCTTTTGCAGGTTCTGCAATCTTTGCTGGGAGCCGGGGCGGCAACGGGAGCCGCCGCTGCGGGCTTGGCGGCTGCGCCGGCGGCACCTTCTTCAATGGCGCCGAGCAAGGCACCGACATTGACCGTGGTTCCGGCGGCGGCGGAAATTGATGACAGCTTGCCGGAGGCGGGGGCCGGCACTTCCACCGTTACCTTGTCGGTTTCGAGCTCGACCATGGGCTCATCGGCCTTCACCGCATCGCCGACATTCTTGAACCATTTTGCAATTGTCGCCTCGGTGACGGATTCACCGAGGGCAGGCACGCGAATTTCCTTAGCCATTCTTTTCTTTCCTCAAACTCATTCAGCCCAGGGCCACTTCAAGGAAATCTTTCAATTCCTTGAGATGCCTGCTCATCAATCCGGTTGCGGTGGAAGCTGACGGATTGCGCCCCGCATAACTGGCTTTTGCATTCGTTGCCTTCAGATAATCCAGAACCCGGTCAATGTTGGGCTGGGCGTAGGTCCAGGCTCCCATGTTCATGGGCTCTTCCTGGCACCAGACAAATTCGGCTGACTTGAAGCGGGCGAGCTCCTGGATCAGGGCCTTGTGCGGCCAGGGATAGAGCTGCTCGACGCGCAACAAATAAATATCAGTGAGGCCGCGCTTCTCGCGCTCCTCGTAGAGATCGAAATAGACCTTGCCGGAACACATCACCACGCGGCGGATTTTGTCGTCGGCCACGAGCTTGATGGGCTGGTCTTTCAGCGTTTCGGCGTCATCCCAGAGAATGCGGTGGAACGAAGTGCCTTCGGCGAACTCCTCCAGCTTCGAGGTGGCGCGCTTGTTCCTGAGCAGGGACTTCGGCGTCATCATGATCAGGGGCTTGCGGATATCGCGCTTCAACTGGCGGCGCAGGATGTGGAAATAATTTGCCGGCGTGGTGCAGTTGGCGATCTGCATGTTGTCTTCGGCGCACATCTGCAGGAAGCGCTCAAGCCTGGCGGAGGAATGCTCCGGGCCCTGACCCTCATAGCCATGGGGGAGCAGGCAGACGAGGCCCGACATGCGCAGCCATTTGCGCTCGCCGGAGGATATGAACTGGTCGAACACCACCTGCGCGCCATTGGCGAAATCGCCGAACTGCGCTTCCCACAGGGTGAGCGTGTTGGGCTCGGCCAGCGAGTAGCCATATTCAAAGCCCAGCACGGCCTCTTCCGAGAGCATGGAATTGATGATTTCGATCTTGTACTGCTGATCCTTGGCGAGATGGTTGAGCGGCGTGTAGAATTTGCCGGTCTGCTGGTCGACCAGCACCGCGTGGCGCTGCGAGAAGGTGCCGCGCTGCACGTCCTGGCCGGACAGCCTGATCCGGAAGCCATCATTGAGCAGGGTGGCAAAGGCGAGGTTTTCGCCCATGGACCAGTCTAGGCCCACGCCCTCTTCGATCATCTTGTGGCGGGCATCGAGCACGCGCTGCATGGTCTTGTGGACCGAGAAGGTTTTGGGGGCCTTGGTGATTTTCAGCCCGATGTCCTTCAGCGTCTTGATATCAACGCCGGTGAGACCTTTACGCGGGTCGTCCAGGTCCTTGGCCGATTTCATGCCGGACCAGCGGCCATCGAGCCAGTCGGCCTTGTTGGCCTTGTAGCCTTCGGACGCGGCAAAATCCTCATCCAGGCTCTTGCGGTAGTCGGCCTTCATGGCCTCGAATTCTTCCGCGGTGATGACACCTTCGGCGATGAGCCGCTTGGAATAGACATTGACGATGGTTTCGTGGGACGAGATCGCCTTGTACATCAGGGGCTGGGTGAAGAAGGGCTCGTCGGTTTCGTTGTGGCCGAAGCGGCGGTAGCAGAACATGTCGATGACCACGGGCTTCTTGAATTTCTGGCGGAATTCCGTGGCGATCTTGGCGGCATAGACCACGGCTTCCGGATCATCGCCATTGGCATGGAAGATCGGCGCTTCGATCATCTTGGCCACATCGGAGGGATAGGGCGAAGAGCGGGCAAAATGCGGGCTGGTGGTGAAGCCGATCTGGTTGTTGACGATGAAATGGATGGAGCCGCCGGACTTGTGGCCGCGCAGGCCCGACAATCCGAAACATTCCGCCACAACGCCTTGCCCGGCAAAGGCTGCATCGCCGTGGATGAGCAGGGGCAATACGCTTTTGCGCTCCCGGTCGCCGCGCTGGTCCTGCTTGGCGCGGGCCTTGCCCAGCACCACGGGATCGACGATTTCGAGATGCGAGGGATTGGCGGTGAGCGAGAGGTGAACCGTGTTGTTGTCAAACACCCGGTCGGAAGAGGAACCGAGATGATATTTGACGTCGCCTGAGCCTTCCACTTCATCGGGGGTGGAGGAGCCGCCCTTGAATTCATGGAAAATGGCGGAGAAGGGCTTGCCCATCACATTGGCCAGCACATTGAGGCGGCCGCGGTGGGCCATGCCGAGGACGATTTCCTTGATGCCCAATTGCCCGCCGCGCTTGATGATCTGTTCAAGGGCCGGAATCATGCTTTCGCCGCCATCAAGGCCGAAGCGCTTGGTGCCGGTGTATTTCACGTTGAGAAAATTCTCGAAGCCCTCGCCCTCGATGAGCTTGCGCAGGATGGCTTTCTTGCCTTCGCGGGTGAAGGAAATTTCCTTGTCAGCACCCTCGATGCGCTCCTGCAGCCAGGCCTTCTGCACGGGATCGGAGATATGCATGAATTCCACACCCAGGGTGTGGCAGTAGGTGCGATTCAGGATATCGGTGATCTGGCGGATGGTGGCCTGCTCGAGACCCAGCACCTTGTCGAGGAAAATCGGGCGGTCAAGGTCAGCCTCGCTGAAGCCATAGGTCGTGGGGTCGAGTTCCGGCTGGGCCGGGCGCTCGGCCAATCCCAGCGGATCGAGATCGGCGGCCAGGTGGCCGCGCATGCGGAAGGCGCGGATCATCATGAGGGCGCGCACCGAATCCATGGTGGCCTTGCGCACTTCATCGACGGAAAGCTGGGCATCGGCGGCCTTGGATTTGGCCTCGATCTTGCTGCCAATGGCTTTTTCCACGGCAGGCCAGTTGCCATCGAAGGCGGAGACGAGATCGCCCGTGGGCGCCATCGGCCAATCCTTGCGGGCCCAGGAGGGGCCGGAAACCTGCTGCTTGGCGGAGGCCGGATCATCGTCAAGGCCGGCAAAAAACTGCCGCCAATGGACATCCACGGCGGCGGGGTTTTCCAGATATTTGGCGTAGAGCCCCTCAATGAATTGGGCATTGCCGCCATAGAGGAATGAAGATTGTTCAAAAGCCGTAATCAGGTCTGTCTTGTTCATCGCCATCACTTCCGAAAGCCAGTAACTCTGTCCGGCTTTAGAGATATACTACCCAAAGTTTTCTTTGTCTTACTTCCGTTTCAGTTTCTTCATTAATGTCTTGCCAAGCATTGCAGGCGAATCCGAGACGGCAATTCCGGCCCGTTTCATGGCCTCGATCTTGGATTCGGCGCCACCCTTGCCGCCTGAGATAATGGCGCCGGCATGGCCCATGCGGCGGCCGGGAGGGGCGGTGCGGCCGGCGATGAAGCCCGCCATGGGTTTCTTGATCTTGGATTTGCGGATGAATTCGGCGGCATCTTCCTCGGCGGAACCGCCGATTTCGCCGATCATGATGATGGAGAGGGTCTTGGGGTCGGCCAAAAACATTTCCAAAATGTCGATAAACTCCGTGCCTTTGACCGGATCGCCGCCGATGCCAACGGCGGTCGTCTGGCCAAGGCCTTCCTGGGTGGTCTGGAACACTGCTTCATAGGTAAGCGTTCCCGAGCGCGAGACAATGCCCACCGAGCCTTTCTTGAAGATATTTCCCGGCATAATGCCGATCTTGCACTCATTGGGCGTGAGCACGCCGGGGCAGTTCGGGCCGATGAGGCGGGTGCTGGAGCCCACAAGGGCGCGCTTCACCTTCACCATGTCCTGCACCGGAATGCCTTCGGTGATGCAGACGACAAGCGGAATTTCCGCATCGATGGCTTCGAGAATGGCATCCGCCGCAAAGGGTGGCGGCACATAGATCACGGAGGCATCGGCACCGGTTTTTTCGCGGGCTTCCATCACCGTGTCATAGACGGGAAGGCCGATATGCTTCGTGCCGCCTTTGCCGGGCGTGACGCCCGCCACCATCTGGGTGCCATAGGCAATCGCCTGTTCGGTGTGGAAGGTGCCGTTGTTGCCGGTAATGCCCTGGCAGATGACCTTGGTTTTCTTGTTGATGAGAATGGACATCAGGCAGCTTCCTTTACCGCTTTGACAATCTTCTTGGCGGCATCGTCGAGGTTGTCGGCGGAGATGACGTTGAGCTGGCGAGTCCTTGATGATCTTCTTGCCGAGATCGACATTGGTGCCTTCGAGGCGCACCACGAGGGGAACCTGCAGGCCCACTTCCTTCACGGCGGCGATCACGCCTTCGGCGATGATGTCGCATTTCATGATGCCGCCGAAGATGTTGACGAGGATGCCTTTGACGCGCGGGTCGGCGGTGATGATCTTGAAGGCGGCGGTCACTTTTTCCTTTGTCGCACCGCCACCCACATCGAGGAAGTTGGCGGGTTCCATGCCGTAGAGCTTGATGATGTCCATGGTGGCCATGGCAAGGCCTGCGCCATTCACCATGCAGCCGATGGAGCCATCGAGCGCCACATAGGAGAGGTCATATTTCGAGGCTTCGATTTCCTTGGGGTCTTCCTCGCTCAAATCGCGGTAGGCCTTGATATCGGGATGGCGATCGAGGGCGTTGTCGTCGAAATTCATCTTGGCATCGAGGCAGACGAGCTGGCCGTCCTTGGTGATGACCAGCGGATTGATTTCGAGAAGGCTCATGTCCTTTTCGGTGAAGGCCTTGTAGAGCTGGCCCATCATCTTCACGCATTGCTTGACCTGGTCGCCTTCGAGCTTGAGTGCCGCGGCAATGCGGCGGCCCACGAAGGGCGCATAGCCGCTGGCGGGGTCCACATGGATGGTGGCGATCTTGTCGGGAGTCTTGGCGGCCACCTCTTCGATGTTCACGCCGCCTTCGGTGGAGGCGATGAAGGCAACGGTCGAGGTTTCGCGGTCCACGAGGCAGGAGAGGTAAAGCTCCTTGGCGATGGCGGTGCCTTCTTCGATGTAGAGGCGCTGCACGAGTTTGCCTGCGGGCCCGGTCTGATGGGTCACCAGCGTCATGCCCAGCATGCGTTGGGCTTCGGCCTTCACGTCGGCCACGGATTTTACAACCTTCACGCCGCCGCCCTTGCCGCGCCCGCCCGCATGGATCTGGGCTTTCACCACCCAGACGGGGCCGGGCTGGCTTTCGGCGGCTTTCACCGCTTCATCAACCGTAAAAGCCGCGGTGCCCTTGCCGGTCGGCACGCCAAAGGCGCGCAAAACTTCCTTGGCCTGGTATTCGTGAATGTTCATTGTGATAGCCTTATGCGAGGTCCGGAGCGATTTTCTTGGCGGCATCCATCAGGGCCTCAACGGCGGCCAATGATTTCTTGAATCCGGCTTTTTCTTCGCCTTCGAGCTTGATTTCCACGATGCGCTCAACCCCGCCGGCGCCGATCACAACAGGCACACCGACATAGGTGTTGTTCACGCCATATTGGCCGGTGAGATGGGCAGCGCAGGGCAGCACGCGCTTCTTGTCCTTCAAATAGCTTTCGGCCATGGCGATGCCAGCCGAGGCTGGTGCGTAGTAGGCGGAACCGGTTTTGAGCAGGCCCACGATTTCAGCGCCGCCGTCACGGGTGCGCTGGACGATTTCATCAACGCGCTGCTGGGTGGTCCATTTCATGGCGATGAGATCGGGCACGGGAATTCCGGCGACAGTCGAATACTTCACCAGCGGCACCATGGTGTCGCCGTGGCCGCCGAGCACGAAGGCTGTCACATCTTCAACGGAGACCTTGAATTCCTCGGCGAGGAAATGGCGGAAGCGGGCGCTGTCGAGAACGCCGGCCATGCCGACAACCTTGTTGGCGGGAAGGCCGGAATATTTCTGCAGGGCCCAGACCATCACGTCGAGCGGGTTGGTGATGCAGATCACAAATGCGTCCGGCGCATACTTGGCAAGGCCGGCGCCAACCTGGGCCATGACCTTCAAATTGATTTCAAGCAGATCATCGCGGCTCATGCCGGGCTTGCGCGGAACGCCGGCGGTGACGATGCAGACATCGGCTCCGGCGATGCCTTCATATTTGTTGGTGCCGGAAAGGGTGGAATTGAAGCCTTCAATCGGCCCCGATTGGGAAAGATCAAGGGTTTTGCCCTGGGGAATGCCTTCGGCAATGTCGAAGACAACAACATCGCCAAGTTCCTTGAGAGCCGCGAGGTGGGCGAGCGTGCCGCCTATCATGCCGCCACCAATCATTGCAATTTTCTTACGAGCCATTTTTCGTTTTCCCTCTCAACCCGCAGGGGCGCAGGTTCTATTGCATTGCACAAGCGGGGGTTTTCTAGGCCTGATATAAAGAGGCTTCAAGAACTACTAACGGCTAATGGGGATTTTGTGACGATTTTTCAAGTTTCGGCGATTTTTTGGCCCCACCAGGCCGCCGATTGCATTTCCTGGAGCCGCGAAACGGTGCGGGCGAACTCAAACCGGTGGTCGCCCTGGGGATAAATCCGTTCCGGCGGCTGGGCCGAGGACGCCACGAGATGCAGGCGGGCATCATAAAGCGTGTCAATCAGCAGGACAAAGCGCTTGGCCTCATTGCGCTGGCTGGTCTTGAGGGCCGGGATTTTTTCGACAAAGACGGTCTGAAAATGGGAGGTGAGCGCCAGATAATCGGGCGGACCGAGGGGCGCTTCGCAAAGATCGGCAAAGGTAAACCGGGCGCAGCCATGGGCGCTTTCCGGCACATGCAGGCTGCGCCCCAGCACCGGAATTTCGCAAGGGGTCACCTTTTGGCACATCGGTGAGGCGTTCCCAAATTCTTTGCACATGGGCATCGGCCTTTGCGCCCAGCGGCGTCACAAAACTTTCCCGGGCCTTCACGCGGCCCAAGCGATAATCCGTGGGGCTGGCCAGCGACATCACATCGAAATTGCTTTCCATGAGTTTGATGGCCGGCACAAACAGGCCGCGGTTGAGGCCGTCCTTGTAGAGCTGGCCGGGTGGCAGGTTGGAGGTGGTGACAATGACCGTGCCTTGGGCCAGCAGGGCCTGGAACAGGCGGCCCACAATCATCGCATCGGCAATGTCGCTGATCTGCATTTCATCGAGGCACAGAACCTGCGCCTGCTTTGCCAGGTCCGTGGCGATTTGCGCCACGACATCAGCTTCGCGGAGCGCCTGGCGGCGCCGGTGAATGTCCTGCATGAAGGCATGGAAGTGGATGCGCTGCTTGGCCTTCACCTGCAGGTTTGCAAAAAACAAATCCATCAGCATGGTTTTGCCGCGGCCCACGTCGCCATAAATATAGACGCCCTTGGGCGTGCCATTCCTCTTCAGGAATCGTCCGATTGTGCCGCGCTGTTCACGGGCCTCAAGCATCTGGGCCAGGTGATCGAGATGGGAAACGATTGCGGCTTGCGCGGCATCGCTTCGAAGCTCGCCGCTTATTATTTTTTCGGTATAGGCTTCAAGCACCGCCGTCACCGGAAGACACCGAGGAAAAATGCCAGCATGATTATGTAGGCCGCAACGATCGCCGCAAAGCCGAGGGCTGAAATCATGACCCCTGGAACGGTGAGGGGCTTGAGGCCGTGGTCAATCAGGCGCGGCCTGAGGTTTGCAAGAACAGAAATGCCGCCGAAGATGAGCAGGATGACCTG
This sequence comes from uncultured Alphaproteobacteria bacterium, assembly GCA_963753025.1. GTDB lineage: Bacteria > Pseudomonadota > Alphaproteobacteria > Rhizobiales > Aestuariivirgaceae > Aestuariivirga. The sequence goes on from CAVWAY010000012.1 coordinate 96,137, forward strand.
TTCGAAATAGAATCCGGTGGCAAGAATCATCACCCCGATGGCAAGCAGGCCAAAGCGTGCGTGGGTTCCCATGAGCTTGGCCAGAACCGAGCGCAGCGCCACGCCGCCATCGAGGGGCTCCACGGGCAGCAGATTGAAGAGGTTGAGGCCGATCACCACGATGCCTGAGATGATCAGCCAGGCGGGAAGGGCAATGCCCAGCATCAAGGGAAGGGTGATGGCAAAAGCCAGGAGCAGGCTGAAGCCCGGCCCCATGAGGGCGGAAAACACCGCCTGGGCCTGGGTTTCGTAGGGCAGGCGCGGCATGGCCAGTGCACCCAGAAAGGGCAGGAAAATCATGCGGCCCCAGGGCTGGCCGATCAGGCGGTAAGCCAGGAGGTGGCCGAATTCATGGACGGCAAGGGCCACGACCAGCAGGCCTGAAACAAGCCAACTGGTCATCAGGGCAAAGGCCACGAGGCTCACCAGCCCGGTGACGATGGCAACGCCCGCCGAGATCCATGTGTGGGTTGTTTCATCGGGCTTGCCGGTTTCAGTCAGGCCTTTCAGGCGGTAGGCGCCGCCCCAGAGATCGGCGCGGGCGAGGACTTGCGCAATCAGCGGGCGCGGCCCCCAGTCATATTTCAGGGTCAGCCAGGTGCCGTCGGGATGGGCTTCGGTTTCCGTGACAATTTTCAGCAGCTCGTTGTTGAGAGATTTTCCTTCCAGCCCCTCGCGGTGGAGTTCGAGGTAGGCGGGTTCGCGCCGTTCGGCCACGCGAAAATCGGCCTGGAATGTTTGCTGGGTACCGGTTGACAGGGTGGTCACATAGGTCATGCGAAAAACCTGGCGGGCCTCATCAATGAGTTCGGAGGTTACCGTGGTGCGGCTCCAGGTCTGCACCTTTCCGTGATGGAGATCGACAAGGGCAAAGAGCTTTTCCGGCGGGGCCTTTACCAGAAGCCTGGCGCGGGGATTCACCCTTTGGCGAAAGCCCAGAAGCGCCAGCAGAATGAGGATAAGGGGAATCTCCACGCCGGCGTTAAGGATGAATTCTGGCATTTGTCCTCAGGGGTTGCCGTTACTTACGGGACGCCTTGCCTGATGCGCAATTGAAAAACACGCAAAGGCCTAATAAAAGCTTGGCCCATGTCCCACCAGATCGTTGTTGCCGCCCTTTATAAATTTGTCACGCTGAAGGATTTTGCGAGCCTTCGGCAACCCCTGCTTGCGGCCATGAAAGCCCATGGGGTGAAGGGCACGCTGCTTCTGGCTGAAGAAGGCATCAACGGCACGATCAGCGGCAGCCGCGACGCCATCGACGGGTTTTTGGGCGAACTCAAATCGGACCGCCGCTTTGCCGACATCGATCACAAGGAATCCTTTTGCGACGAGGAGCCCTTCTACCGCAGCAAGGTGAAGCTGAAAAAGGAGATTGTCACCATTGGCGTTGAGGGTGTTGACCCCAACAGGCAGGTCGGCACCTATGTGAACCCCGCGGACTGGAATGCGCTGATCGCCGATCCGGATGTTCTGCTCATTGATACGCGCAATGATTATGAGGTGGCGCTTGGCACGTTTGCCGGAGCGGCGGACCCCAGGACCTCCAGCTTCGGCGAATTTCCGAAATTCGTCGGCGAGAATCTTGATCCGGCGCGGCACCGGAAGGTGGCGATGTTCTGCACCGGCGGCATCCGCTGCGAGAAGGCCTCGAGCTATATGCAGTCGCAAGGTTTCCGCGAAGTCTATCATTTGAAGGGCGGCATTCTCAAGTATCTTGAGGAGGTGCCGAAGGAGCAAAGCAAATGGCAGGGCGAATGTTTTGTCTTTGACCACCGCGTGGCGGTGGGCCACGGCCTGGTTCCAACGGAACTGGAAATGTGCCATGGCTGCCGCATGCCGCTGGATCCGGCTGACAAGTTTTCCGAATTTTACGAGGAAGGCGTGAGCTGTCCGAAATGCTTTGCGAGCCTGAGCGAAAAGTCAAAAGCTTCGGCGCGGGAACGGCAGAAGCAGATTGACCTGGCGAAGAAACGGAATTTGCGGAAGCCGATTGGAGTCTAGCGCTTCTTCTTTTTCCAGGCGGCTTTCTTTTCCTTGAAGGCAGGTGTGTCACCCGCAACGTGAGGTTTTCCGGCGCCTTCAAATTTCGGCTTGCCGCCGGCGAAGGGTTTCTTGCCCTTGTAGCCCGTGCTTTCAAACTTTGGTTTGTCGCCACCTCCAAAAGGCTTCTTGCCCTTGTAGCCTGTTCCTTCGAACTTCGGCTTGGCTGTGCCCTCATGGGGTTTCCGGTCTTCGTAGCGCTGCGGCTCCGCTTCGTGTTTTGGCAGGAAGTTTGGCTTGCGGTCCGGATTGCGCGAGGGACGGCTGATTTCCGGCGCACCCTTCAGCAATTCAATCTTCACATCCTCGTCGTCGGCAACCAGGCTGGCGATGGTGAAGCGCTCCACCACGGCATTGGCGATTTCAAAGCGGGTTTCATTGTCGGTGATGCGGATGGCGCCGATATCGGCTTTCACAACCTTGCCACGGCGGCAGATCATCGGCAGCAGCCATTTTGGATCGGCATTGTTCTTGCGGCCGATATCAAGGCGAAACCAGGTGAAATTGCGGGGTTCTGATGAATGGGCATCGCGGCGCGCCGGCTTTGCCTCGCGGAACTCGCGGCCCGGGCCGGGATCAAACACATCTTCGGCAGCCGGCAATCTTGCGCGGTAAACCCGGACAAGGGCGGCGGCGATTTCTTCCGGCGAACGCATGGCCAGAACGGCGCGGGCCATTTCCAGATCCTCTTCGCTGCTGATCTCGGTGAGCAGCGGATCGTGCAGCATGCGCTGCTGGTCAAGCTTGCGAATGTCCTCGGCCTGGGGCGGGCCGCTCCATACAGGATTTACTTTTGCAGCGGCCAGCATCTGCTCGGCTTTCCGGCGGCGCGACAGGGGCACGAGCACGACGCTCACGCCCTTCTTGCCGGCGCGGCCGGTGCGGCCACTGCGATGCTGCAGAATTTCCGCGTCATTTGGCAGATCGGCGTGAATGACGAGGCCAAGGTTTGGCAGGTCAATGCCGCGGGCCGCCACATCGGTTGCCACGCAGACGCGGGCCCTGCCATCGCGCAGCGCCTGCAGGGCGTGGTTGCGTTCGCCCTGGCTCAATTCGCCGGAGAGATAGACGGCGGCAAAGCCGCGCTCGAGAAGGGTTGCATGGAGATGGCGCACATGATCGCGCGTGTTGCAGAACACGATGGTGCTTTGCGCTTCGACAAAGCGCAGCACGTTGACCACCGCATGCTCAACTTCATTGGGAGCCACGCGCATGGCGCGGTATTCGATGTCGGCATGGGCCCGCTCGCCGCCCGAAGCCTCGATGCGCAAGCGCATTGCGCTGATAGCGCTTGGCGAGGTTGGCAATGATTTTTGGCATGGTGGCGGAAAACAGAAGGGTGCGCCGTTCGGCGGGCGTTGCTTCCAGAATGAATTCGAGGTCTTCGCGGAAGCCGAGATCGAGCATTTCATCGGCTTCATCGAGAACCACGGCCTTGAGATCGGTGATGTTCAAGACGCCGCGTTCGAGATGATCGCGCAGACGCCCCGGGGTTCCCACAATGATATGGGCGCCATCGGCAAGGCGCCGGCGCTCGCGCTTGGGGTCCATGCCGCCGACGCAGGAGAGGATGCGCGCGCCGGTATAGTGGTAGAGCCATTCCAGTTCGCGCTCCACCTGCATGGCGAGTTCGCGGGTGGGGGCCACGATGAGGGCCATGGGCGAGGCTTCCTGCGGGAAGCGCTCGGCCTCGCCGAGAAGGGTTGTGGCGATGGCCAGGCCATAGGCCACGGTCTTGCCGGAGCCGGTCTGGGCCGAAACCACGAGATCGCGGCCTTCGGCCTTGGCTTCGAGAACGGCAAGCTGAACCGGGGTCGGGTCTTCGTATTTGCGCTCAGTGAGGGCGCGCGCGAACGGGGCAGGGGTTGAGGGAAATGCCAATTTATTGGGTACTTTTCTAACGGAGTTGAGGGCCAGCAAACGGGATGTCACATCCACGCAGCGCCATTTGGGCCGCTCTTAAAGCAAGTTCCCGGAAAACACCATGGCGAAGGACACTTTGCCCTTAACCATTACTCCGGATCAATCAGCGCCACGTGAGGGCTGGCGTGGCGGGGCAGTTTGCCGGCGAGGCGCGGGTCGTCGTGGATCTCGACCATGAGGCTATAGGGTTCGAAGCCCGAGCGCTTGTAGAAGCCCAGCGCATTGGGATGGTCGAAGTGGCAGGTGTGGACCCAGAGTCGGTTAATCGGCTTCTCCCAGGCCTTGGTGATGGCGATATTCATCAGTGCACGGCCTAAACCGCTGCCGATGGCTTCCTTCGTCAGACCAAAGAAAGCCAGCTCGCAATTCGGCAGGTCCTTGAAATCCAGTTCCAGAATCCCAACCGCCGTGTCGCCCTGATAAAGGGAGTAGGATTCCACCTGTGGGTGGCCAAGAATTCCGGCCAGCTTTTCATCAGGCATGATGAGGCGTGAAAACCACATGAGGTCTTCGCCTACTTTGCGGAATATCTTGCGGTAGCTATCAAGGTCATTCACGTTAACGCGCCGCAATGAATAGCCCGCAGGCAAGGAAGCATCCTTGCTTTGCGGCCTGGAGGTCATCTCAAGGCAAGTCACGACATTGGCGAGCCTGCCTTTCGGCAGTTCGTAGTAACCCACGGGCAAATCTAGTTGCTGCATTGCTCAACGCATCGTCGGAATGGAGAACTGGGCGCCTTCCTTGGTTCCTGACGGCCAGCGCGAGGTGACGGTTTTGGTCTTGGTGTAGAAGCGGATGGAATCCGGTCCGTGCTGGTTCAGGTCACCGAAGCTCGAGGCCTTCCAGCCGCCGAAGGTGTGATAGGCGAGCGGCACAGGGATCGGTACGTTCACGCCCACCATTCCGACCTGCACCTTGGCGGCGAAGTCGCGCGCCGCATCGCCGTCACGGGTGTAGATCGCAACGCCGTTGCCGTATTCATGGTCATTGCAGAGGCCCAGCGCCTCATCATAGGTCTTGGCGCGCACCACACCGAGCACGGGGCCGAAAATCTCTTCCTTGTAGATGCGCATGTCCTTGGTGACGTTATCAAAGAGCGAGCCGCCGAGGAAATAACCGTTCTCGTAGCCCTGCATCTTGAAGCCGCGGCCATCCACTTTGAGCGTTGCGCCTTCCTTTACGCCGATGTCAATGTAACCCTTGACGCGGTCCAAGGCCATTTTCGTGACCAGCGGGCCGTAATCGGCATCGCGGTCAGAGGAAAGGCCGATCTTCAGTTTCTCGACGCGGGGAATGAGCTTCTCAATCAAAGCGTTTGCGGTGGCTTCGCCCACCGGCACGGCAATCGAAATGGCCATGCAGCGTTCACCGGCGGAACCGTAGCCGGCGCCGATCAACGCATCGACGGCCTGGTTCATGTCGGCATCGGGCATGATCACCATGTGGTTCTTGGCACCGCCAAAGCACTGGGCGCGCTTGCCGGTGGCGGTCGCTCCGGCATACACATATTGGGCGATTGCGGTTGAGCCCACAAAGCCCACGGCCTTGATGTCGGGATCATTCAGGATGGCATCGACGCTTTCCTTGTCACCGTTCACCACGTTCAGAATTCCCGGCGGTAGGCCCGCTTCGAGGAAAAGTTCAGCGATGCGCATGGGGCAGGAGGGGTCACGCTCGGAGGGCTTCAGGATGAAAGCGTTGCCCACCGCGATTGCGGGAGCGCATTTCCACAAAGGGATCATGGCGGGGAAGTTGAAGGGGGTGATGCCGGCCACAACGCCCAGGGCCTGGCGCATGGAATACATGTCAATGCCGGGGCCTGCGGCATCGGTGAATTCGCCCTTCACGAGGTGAGGTACGCCGCAGGCAAATTCGGCAACTTCAACGCCGCGCTGCAGGTCGCCCAGCGCATCGGGAACCGTCTTGCCGTGTTCCATGGAAATCAGGGTGGCCAGTTCTTCCTTGTGCTTGGCGGCAAGCTCCAGGAACTTCATCATCACGCGGGCGCGGAACTGGGGGTTCTTGGCGGCCCAGGCGGGCTGTGCCGCCTTGGCATTTTCGACGGCGGCGCGAAGCTCGGCCTTGGAGGCGAGCGCCACCCTGGCCTGCACTTCGCCGGTATTGGGGTTGAACACGTCGGCAAAGCGCCCGGACGTCCCGTTAACCCGCTTGCCGCCGATGAAGTGCCCGATTTCCTTGACCATTGTAAATCCCGCGGGGCCTGGTGCCCAAGCTGCCGCGCTCCCTTTGTAAAATTGAATTGCCGCAAGCTCTAATGATCGTTGGACCCGCCTGCAAGTGACAGTACCACACTCCTAGCATGTCCAGCGGCAAAATTGGAACAAAATTATCCATAAAGGCAATTTTAGAATGAAATTTCTATTCTGTCATGCAAGCCACGCAACCCGCCCCGCGCTTGTATTCGCTGCAATGCAGCATAAACTTCACACTTAGCAGCCAGAATCATGTCCCCGAGAGGTGATCCATGACTGCTGATGCTATTGAACACCACCATATTCGCCGGCTCTGGCCGGCTGACATTGCCGCTTTCCGGCGTCATTTGAAGCGCCTTGATGCGGATACCCGCCAGGCCCGCTTCGGTTCACCGGTGAACGATCAGTTTCTTGAGGCCTATGCGGATACGGCCCACCGCTTGGGTACGCTGATTTATGGCGCTTATCACGGCAGCGAAATACGGGCTTCGGCGGAGTTGCGGTCGCTTGAAATTGTCGGTGAGGCAATGGCCGAAGCGGCGTTCACGGTCGAAAAACTTTACCAAGACAAGGGATTGGGGTCACTCTTGATGAACCGGATCATTGTCGCGGCGCAGAACCGGAGCATCAGCCAGCTCCACATGATCTGCCTGCGCGACAATGACCGCATGCAGCATCTCGCCGGAAAATTCGGGGCGAGGCTCAAGATAAAATCCGGCGAAGTCACGGGCCGGATCGATCCCACCTATCCGACGCCGGTTTCAGTCTTTGAGGAAGCGCTCGATGAGGCTCACGGCTTCATGACCGCCGTGCTGGATTGGCGGATCTAGGTGTCCTTCGGCAGGTGAACCGAGGGAATCCAGACATAGCCTTCATCGTCAATGACCATGCATTCTCTGAGGCCATGGGGCTTGTCGATGCTGCCGGCCAGCACGGTCCAGCCACCTGAACCGGGCGTTGGCTTCGGCCACATCGGGATCAGAGCCATAGACCCGGAGTTCAACGCCGATGCCGCGGGCTTCGGCGCCCTGCACAATTCCGTAGAGTTCATTGTTCTTGTAGGTGTCGTCATGGTGAAACATGAAATCGCTGCCGTTCAGCTTCATGGCGGCGAAGCGGTCATTGGCATAAAAGGCCGTGGCGCCCAGCACATCGGTGGCAAATTTCACGGCGCGGGGCACGTCCCTGACCAGCAGGTTAAAGCCAAGGCCTCGAGCGAGCGGCCATAGTCAGGAGCGGAAACGGGCGGTTCGGCGTTGGGGTCGCTGGGTTTCATGCCAGCATTTGAACGCTTTCGGTTGCTTCCTGTCCATTCCACTTCACGGTGCAGGCGGGAATCCGGTTTGCCTCGGAAATCCCGAAGCGGCGCATGGCCAGAAGAAACAGAACGGCCGCATCGGAGACAAGTTCGGTCAGATCGCCTGAGTCGAGATTTTCTTCCAGCATTTCACTGAGGCGCTTGCCGGCCAGGGTGGTCATGGCGTTGAGGTCCTTGAGGGGCAGGGAAACCGCGGTTTCCCAGCTTTCGAGCAGGTCCGCATGGCTGATTTCGGCCAGAACATCGCTGCCGATCATCAGGGGCAGGTTGCCGCGGAGCTGGATGTCATGAACCCTTTCATCGGCGCTGTCGTTGCCGGGGCAGGTGAGGGTGAAAGCTGCAAAGTCGTCTCGGGCCAGGGTTTCGCTACGCATGGGTACACCTTTTACAATGGGGGTCAGTGTGCGCTTCGATTGTTGCTGTTCGGTTAACCCTATTCATTTTGGCGCATGGCACACGGCTTCGATGTTGTTGCCGTCGGGATCAAGCACGAATGCTCCGTAATAATTTTCATGATAGTGGGGCCGCAAACCCGGTTTACCGTTGTCGCGGCCGCCTGCGGCGATGGCCGCGGCATAAAATTCGTCGACGGTTTTCCGGCTTTCCGCGGTGAAGGCAACATGGGTTCCCACTGAAACCTTGCCACCGGTGCCGATCCAGAAGAAAGGCCGCCCCGCGCCGAAGCCCACATGGCTGTCGCTGGTGCCGGTCATTTCAGGCGTCACTTCCATCACCGGGGTAATCCCCAGGGGCTTCAGGGCTTTTTCATAAAATATCCGCGACACTTTCATGTTGCTGACGGAAAACCCGATATGATCAAGCATTGGATGCCCCTAAACAGTATTTTCATAGGCCAGCTTCCGCCACGCCGTTTGATATGGGCCGAGGTTGCTAAGGTTTTGCGACGCAATTGTGGTGAGCGACAGAGACACATGAGGCAGAATGCCATCGGGCATCAGGGCAAGGCAGGCGGCTCCCGCCGTTGTTCCATCGCGCAAGTCCGACTCCAATAATTTTTGCCCTTGCCGAAGTTGAGCGAGGATCTGGAGGAAAACCAGATTCTTTGAAAAAGGCCCATCGACGATGATGTCGTGTTTTGATCCCAGGGCAGAAAGGCATTCGGCCACCATAAGGGCGCAATAGAGGGAGGCGAGCGACGCTTTTTGTTCCGGTGTTTTGGGCGGGGTTCCCACAAGCCTGCCGCGCTCACCCGTGCGGGGAACCGGTCCGCCGCCATCGGAAAAACTCGGCAGGGCATAGGTCGCGGCGGTGATGATGTCTTGCACGGCCGCCAGCGTTGCAATGTCGCCGGAGGCGCCTTCGCTCAGGAGTTCAAATTCCCGGCCGCCAAAAAACCGGCTGCTGCCGACGTGGTTTCCGAAGACATCGGTATTCGAGACGGTGTCCTTTTCCTCTATGAGGTTTTCCATTCCGGTTTCCGTGTCGAAGCCGATAATCCAGGTGCCGGATGAAACCAGGGTGAATTTCTTCTGCCCGGCGGCGAGGTAGCGCAGATAATTCGCATTGGAGTCATGAACTCCCGCCAGCACCGCGCCGCGCCCGCGAAACCCGCTTCCCAAGAATTCGCCGTGCAGGGTTCCCACGGTCTCCCAGGCTTTGGCCATGGGCGGAAACAGCGGTTCCCATCCCATGCGCTTCACCAGCGATGAGTAGCCGCCATCGCGGATATTCAGGAGATGGGTCTGGCAGGCCATGCTGGAAATTTCGGTGACCAGTTTTCCGCTCAGTAAAAACGCCACGTATTGAATCCACGTCACAACCGTCTTGACCCGCGCAAAATCCTGGGGGAATGCCTGTTGCTGCCAGAAGAGCTGCAGGCCATGGGTGAGCGCCATGGGGAGAAGCGAGCAGAACACCTCCTCGAACGGCGGCTGCACCTTGTGGTAGGCGGCGATGATCTCCGGCGGCGGCTCCGCGTTGTAGTCCATGACCGGGAGCGCCAGCGTGCCGTCCTCGCCCAGGCAGGCAAGGGCTGCGCCATGGGCCGAGGGCACCACCACATCGATGGGCAAAATGGCATCCAGTTCGGGAAGAATCCTCCGGCAGAGCTCAATCAGCGGGGCGGGATCAATGGCGCGGTAGGGCGGGCCCTCATGGTTAAGGCTTGCCGCCTTGCGTTCCGCCACCGGCCTGCCGTCAGGCCCAAACAGGACAATCTTGGTATTGGTCTTTCCGGCGTCAATAACGGCAATTCCACGCGGCAATTGTAAATCCATTTGGGCTTTCCTATGATGCCCGCGACACTGTTAAATGAATGCCTTGAAGTCAATCCTTCACAACTGGAAATGAAATGAAAAAGCTGAAGCATCTCGACCTGCGCCGCGAGGTCATTGAGACCTGCCTGAAAATGAACGCGGACGGAATTAACCAGGGAACTTCCGGCAACGTCAGCGTGCGTTGCGACGAGGGGTTTCTCATAACGGCGTCGGGAATCCCTTACGAAAAGATGAAGCCCGCCCATGTCATTGAAATGGACCTCGAGGGCAACTACCGCGGCGACTACCTGCCTTCCACCGAATGGCGCATGCACATGGATATTTTCCGGGCGCGGCCTGAAGCCAAGGCCATCGTGCATGTGCACTCGACTTATGCAACGGCTCTTGCCTGCCTGCGCCGGGAGGTGCCGGCGTTCCATTACATGATCGGGGTGACCGGCGGCTCGAGCCTTCGCGTTTCGGACTATGCGGAATTCGGCACCCAGGAACTTTCCGACACCATGTTGAAGGCAATGGAAGGGCGCACCGCCTGCCTGCTTGCCAATCACGGGCAGATTTGTTTCGGGCCAACCCTGGCCAAGGCCCTGTGGCTGGCCGGCGAAGTTGAACACCTGTGCCACCAGTATTGGGCGGCGGGGCTTGCGGGCAAGCCGGTTATTCTGGATGAGACGCAGATGTCGAGCGTGCTCAAGCGTTTCAAAACCTACGGCAAGCAAGCCGGCGATTTGGCGAAGGGTGAAGTTTCCGCGGTTTTGGCGCCGCGCCTGCTGCCACCCAAGAGCAAGAAGAAAGGCAAGTCATGATTGCCAATGTTTCGGCGCTCGTCACTGAACTGAAAGCGCGCGCGGAAACGGGCAAGCCTGTCACCATCGGCCTTGCGGGAGCAGGCCAGATGGGAACCGATATTGTGGTGCAACTGTCGCTGATGCCGGGGCTGCGGCTGGGCGCCATTTCGGAAGTGAATGCGGCCAGCGCGATTGATGCAGCCCTCCTTGCCGGCCATGGGCGCGAGCAGCTTGTCATGGCCAAGTCCGCCGCTGATATTGACCGCGCCATTGAGCGCGGGCGGCTGGCCATCACCGATGACCTTTCCGCGCTCGTTGCGGCGGGGCGCATTGATGTGGTGATTGACGCCACGGGAAATCCGAATGTGGGCACACGCTTTGCGCTTGATGCCATTCACAACGGCAAGCATGTGGTGATGCTGAATGTGGAAGCCGATATCACCATCGGCCGCCACCTCAAGGCGCAAGCCGGGAGCGCAGGCGTTGTCTATACAGGGGCCATGGGCGATGAACCGGCCTGCGCCATCGAGCTCATCGGCTTTGCGCAATCGCTGGGTTTGAAAATTGTCTGTGCCGGCAAGGGCAAGAACAATCCGCTCAAGTTTGACGCGGTGCCAAAGGAGTATGAGGCGGAGGCGCGGGCCCGCAACATGAATGCGCGCATGCTGGTTGAATTCGTTGACGGCTCCAAGACGATGATTGAAATGGTGGCGATTGCCAATTGCACCGGGCTTGTGCCCGATGTGCCGGGCATGCATGGGCCGGCGGCGACGCGCGAGGAATTGAGTTCGGTGCTGGTGCCGAAATCGCATGGCGGGGTTCTGTCGAAATCGGGCTGCGTGGATTATTCCATCGGCAAGGGCGTGGCCCCCGGCGTGTTCTGCATCGTGGAAACCGATCATCCGCGGGTGCTGGAGCGCATGATTGATTTGAAAGTGGGCAAGGGTCCGTTTTTTTCCATCATGCGGCCCTATCACCTGACCAGCCTTGAAGTGCCGCTCTCGGCGGCCAAGGCGGTGCTGCATGGCCGGGCCGACATGGTGCCGCTGGACCATCCGGTGGCGGAGGCCATCACGGTTGCCAAGCGCGATCTCAAGGCGGGAGAAACCCTGGGCAAGATCGGCGAGACGGAATACCGCGCCTGGGCCATGACGGCGGCGCAGGCGCGAAGCAGCAATGCGGTGCCGCTGGGACTTGCGGAACAAGCCAAGGTGATCAAGCCGGTGAAAGCAGGCGAATACCTCACCTATGACAATTGCGTGCCCGATGATTCACTGATCGTGACGCAAATTGCAGATTCGCAAACGCCTCGATCAGGCCGATGCGCAGTTTCACACTGCGGCATGACCGGGAACGGGGATAAACCGTTGCAAAGAAAATAGGGCCGAAGGGCTTACGCCTTCAGCAGCCATTCGTGTTCCTTGGCGTTGTGGAATTTCCAGGTCCGCCGGGGTCCAGCCATGACGTTGAGGTAGTACAGTTCATAACCATGGATTGCCGCGCAAGGATGATAGCCCTTGGGCACCAGGGTCACATCGCCATCTTCCACCGCCATGGCTTCATCAAGTTCGCGGTCATCGGTGTAAATCCGCTGGAAGGCAAAGCCCTGGGGCGGATTGATCCGGTGATAATAGGTTTCTTCCAACGCCGACTCGATGGGGCAGCTTGTCTTCGTCATGCTTGTGGGGCGGATAGGAGGAGGTATTGCCTGCGGGGGTGAGGACTTCCACCACCAGAAGATTTTCGGCCATTTCCCATTCGGGCAGGATGTTGGTGACATGGCGCACGTTGGAGCCCTTGCCGCGGGTTTCCTGCACCAGCAAATCGGGGGCGATCACGCGCGGCGGAAATTTTCCCTTGCCCGGGGCGGAACACACGGCGAGCACCAGATCCTGGGTTGCCTCCACCGACCAGACCATGCCGGGCGGCACATAGACCGACCAGGGCCTGCCCTCAAAAGGGGAATCCCTGCCGCCCAGAATGCCATATTCCTCGGCGCCAACGCGCACGCTGCCGCGGCCGCTGATGAAAACCAGGCAGGTTTCGCGGTCGCCATCGGTGCCGGTGGCCAGTTCGCCCGCTTTGCGCTTCCACAGGTCGAAGCCCACATAGGTCCAGCGCGCCGTCTTTGGCGTCACGTGGTGAACCCGGCCGCCGCCGGCGCGGGGTTTTACAAGAAGTGGAGACATTCAGCTCAGGCCAGCCTCTTTCATGAAACGCTTAAGATTGTCGCATCCCAGCTTAGCATATTTTGCGGGCGGTGCCTTTTCCGGATCCTGCTCGGCCTCAACCACAACCCAGCCGCTGTAGCCCCTAAGTTCCTTGAAAACCGAAACATAGTCAATGGAGCCATCGCCCGGCACGGTGTAAACGCCGGCCAGCACGCTGTCGAGGAATGACCAGTCGTGTTTGTCGGATTCGGCCTTCACGGCAGGGCGCACATCCTTGCAATGCACATGGCTGATGCGTTTCTTGTAGGCCTTGGCCAGCCGCACCGGATCATCGCCGCCCCAGGTGGCGTGGCCCGTATCGAGCAGAAGGTTAACGGCCTCGCCGGTTCCTGCCATCAGGCGGTCGATTTCGGCGGCGGTCTGCACCACGGTTCCCATGTGGTGGTGATAGGCAAGCTGGAAGCCGTCGGCCTTCAGCAGCTCGGCAAGTTTGGTGAGGCGCGTGGTGAAGGTTTTCCATTGGGCCTCGGTCATCACCGGGCGGGTGGAGAGCGGTGCCTGCTTGTTGCCGTGAACCGTATTGGTGCATTCGGCGACGATGAACACATTGGTGCCCATGGCCTTCAAGAGCTTGCGGTGATCGGCGGATTTTGCGAATTCGGTTTCGGCATCGTGCTCGAGCAGGAAGGTGGAATACCAGCCGCCCACCAGCACCAGGCCATGGGCATCAAGAATGGGGCGCAGCTTGGTGGCTACCGCGGAAACTTGTTGCCAAGCTCCATGCCCTCAAAGCCCGCGGCCTTGGCTTCGCTCAGGCATTGCTCCAGCGGAATCCAGCCGCCGATTTCCTGCATGTCGTCATTGGACCACCCGATGGGGTTGGCGCCGATCCGTATTGTCATGGGTCTGCTTCTTTCTTTTAATTGCCGATGCGTTGTTTGGCTTTCGCCTTGTCATAATTCTTGCGCGCGGCGCGCACCTGGCTCCGCGTGGAGACTTCGGGGATCGCCACATCCCACCAGTGGCCGCCCGCGTCGGTGGTTTTCATCGGGTCCGTGTCAATCACGATGAAGGTGGTGCGGGTGTTGCTCCTGGCTTTCTTCAGGGCGCGCTCAAGGTCGGCGAGGGATGACACTTTTTCCGAAATCGCCCCAAGGCTTTTGCCGTGGGCGGCGAAATCAATGTCGGGGGAAACTTCCTGCACCGTGTTGTAGTCAAACAGGTTGTTGAAGCGCTCGCCGCCTGAGGCGTGCTGCAGGCGGTTGATGCAGCCGTAGCCGCGGTTGTCGAGCAGCACCACGGTGAGCTTCACGCCGAGCATCACCGAGGTTGCAAGTTCGGAATTCATCATGAGGTAGGAACCGTCGCCCACCATCACCACAACTTCGCGGCTGGGCTGGGCCATCTTGAGGCCGATGCCGCCGGCAATTTCATAGCCCATGCAGGAGAAGCCGTATTCCATGTGATAGGAGGAGGGCGGGCCCGCCTGCCAGAGCTTGTGCAGTTCGCCGGGAAGGCCGCCCGAGGCGCAGAGCACGGAAATATCGCGGCCAAGGGCGCGCTGCACGGCGCCGATCACCTGCGAATCCGAAGGGAGCTCCACATTGCTGGCATCGGTGTATGTGTTTGCGGTTTTCATCCAGGCGGCAAATCCGCTTTGCGCCGCTTTGGTCCAGGCGGCGGGCGCTGCCCATTTGCCGAGATTGATGGAGAGTTCCTCAAGGCCTACGCGCGCGTCCGAAATCAAGGGCAGGGCGCGGTGCTTGGTGGCATCGAAGACCTGCGTGTTGAGGCCGATGATGGTTTTCTTGTCATTCTTGAACAGGGCCCAGGAGCCGGTGGTGAAATCCTGCAGCCGCGTGCCGACCGCCAGACACCACGTCGGCATCTTCGCATACCATGTTGGAAGCGCCGGTGCCGGTGACGCCCACCGCACCCATGTTCAAACTGTGGGTGAAGGGCAGGGAGGATTTTCCGCCCTGGGTTTCAACCACGGGAATGCCGTGGGCTTCGGCAAATTTTGCCAGCGTGGCGGAGGCTTCCGAAAACAGCACGCCGCCGCCGGCGATGATCACCGGCTTTTTCGCATTCTTCAGTACACGGACGGCTTCGGCCAGTTCATCCTCGTCGGGGCGGATGCGGCGGGTGCTCCAGATTTTTTCCTCGAAGAAGCTTTCGGGATAGTCATAGGCCTCGGCCTGGGTGTCCTGGCACATGGAGAGCGTCACCGGCCCGCAGTCGGATGGGTCGGTGAGCACCACCATGGCGCGGTTGAGGGCGGGGATCAGTTGTTCGGGCCGTGCGATGCGGTCGAAGTAGCGCGACACGGGCTTGAAGCAGTCATTCACCGAAATGGTGCCGTCGCCAAAATCCTCAACCTGCTGCAATACGGGATCGGGCAGGCGGTTGGCGAAGACATCGCCGGGCGAGCAGCAGCAGCGGCACGCGGTTGACGTGGGCCACGGCGGCGGCGGTCACCATGTTCAAGGCGCCGGGGCCGATGGACGAGGTGCAGGCCATCATGCGGCGGCGGCGCGAGCCCTTGGCAAAGGCAATGGCCGCATGGGCCATGGCCTGTTCATTATGGGCGCGGTAGGTCGGCAGTTCCTTCCTCGCGCCAAACAGGGCCTCGCCAATGCCCACCACATTGCCATGGCCGAAAATGGCCCAGACGCCGGCAAAGATCGGCAGCTTCTTGCCATCGACCAGGGTCATCTGGCGGGTGAGAAATTTCACCAGGGCTTGCGCAGTGGTCAGGCGGATTGTCTTGCCCATGATTGGTCCTCGTTAGGGGTGCGATTTATTCCAGACATTTACCAGATTGGCAAAGCGTTCCGCCATTTCCGATGTTGCTTTTGTGTCGTCAATTTTTCCGGCCAGCCAGCTTTCCGCCACGCTGCTGAAAATCGTGCGGCCCACGGCAAAACCCTTGACCGTCGCATGGCCGGCGGTTGTTGCAAAGGCGCGGGCCAAATCTTCCTCGGGCGCATCGAGGCCCAGCAGCACAATGCCACGGCAGTAGGGGTCATTGGCCTTGATGACGTTCTCGATATTGCCCCAGGCGGCGGCAGTGGCCTGCGGCTCCAGTTTCCACCAGTCCGGCTTGATGCCAAGGGCATAGAGTTCGGCAAGGGCGCGCGAAACCGTGTCGTCTTTCACGCTGCCATGCTTGCCGGCAGATGATTTCAACCAGCAGTTCGCGGCCGATTTTTCGCGCGGCCTCATAAAGGGTGCGGAGTTTTTGCGATTGCTCTGCTTTGAGTTCAGCGGGATCATCGGGATGATAGAAGGCGAGGCACTTGATCGTATGGGTCACCGGCCATTCAACCAGCCTTGCGCCCACGTCCTGGGTGAATTCAAAACGGAGCGGCCGTGAACCCGGCAGCTCAAGGGGGCGCGCAACCCAGAGGCCAAGCTTTGCCGCATCAAACATGGCATCCCGGCCATAGGTATCATCGAGCAGCGTTCCAAAGCCCGGCTGGCCTTTGGCAACTTTTCCAATGGCGGCAATGGCGAGGCGCTTGAACGGGGCAATGCGCTCACGGGGCGCTCCCGCCTTGTCGGCGATGGCTTCCAGTTGAATGCGGTGGTCGATGGCGAGCGCCAGAAGTTTCGGCGGCTGTTCGCGCCGGGTGGTGGCCCAATGCACGTGGTTGATGGCTTCGTCCTTGCGCAGGGCCTTGTGCGGGCTGCCGTGCTTGAGGAAATATTGCAGTTCATCCCAGGTTGGAATTTCCGGCGAGCAGAGAAGCCGCGACACCGCAAAAGCCCCGCAGGCATTGGCATAGGTGGCGCAGGTTTCGAGCGGCTCGTTCTTCAGCCAGCCGCGCAGGAAGCCGGAGAAGAAGGCATCGCCCGCGCCCAGCACATTATAGACTTCGATGGGAAAGCCCTGGCCCACGATGCCGTCTTCCAGGCGGTTGGGAATGGCGCCGGGATAAACCACGCAGCCCATGGGGCCGCGCTTCAGGACGATGGTTGCCGAAGAAAGGGACCTGATCGTTTTCAGCGCGGTCAAAGTGTCCTCACTGCCGGCGGCAATGTGGACCTCTTCTTCCGTGCCAACGATCAGGTCACAGTCAGGGAGAACCGTCTTGATATGTTCGGAGACCTTGTCGGACTTGATGTAGCGTTCTTCGCCGGCGCCATGGCCGGCGAGGCCCCAGAGGTTGGGGCGGTAGTCGATGTCGAAACAGATCTTGCGGCCATGGGCCTTGGCGATTTTCATGGCCTTGCGCTGGGCCGCATCATTCAGGGGCCTGGCAAAATGGGTGCCGGTCACCAGCAGGGCAGCGGACGAGGCCACGAATTTTTCGTCGATGTCGGCTTCGCAGAGCGCGCTGTCGGCGCAATTGTCGCGGTAGAAAATCAGCGGGAAGGTCTTGTCGTTTTCAACGGAGAGCAGGACCAGCGAGGTCAGCCGCTGCGGGTCGGTGGTGATGCCCTGGGTTGCCACACCTTCGCGGGCCATTTGCTCGCGCACATAGCGCCCCATCTGCTCGTCGCCGACGCGGGTGATCACCGCGGATTTGAGGCCGAGACGGGCGGTGCCGATGGCAATGTTGGAGGGGCAGCCGCCCACGGACTTGGCGAAGGAGGCGATGTCTTCCAGCCGCGAGCCGATTTGCTGGCCGTAGAGATCGACGGAGCAGCGCCCCACGGTGATGACGTCGAGCGCGGCTTTGCTGCCGGTTCCAGACGCCATTTCTGCCTCCCTCTAGATTTTGTTTGCTTGACAAGACGAAACAACAATTCCAAAATGAAGTCAAGTTGGAATGTTTGTTCCGTTTCGCTCAAAGAGGCCCTATCAGTGCTTCTTGGGCGGTTTTTATGTGTTTGGGAGAGGGAAATGATCAGGTTCGGGATACTCGGCGCAGGCCGGATTGGCAAAGTTCACACCGCCACCATCGGCGCGTCCAAGGTGGCGAAGGTCGCCTATGTGGCCGATGCGGTGGCCAAGGCGGCCAGCGATCTGGCGGCCACGGTGGGGGCAAAAACCGCAAGCGTGGAAGAGATCATCGCGTCGAAGGACGTGGATGCAATCCTGATTGCAACGCCCACCGGCACCCATGCGGACCTGATTGAAGCGGCGTCAAACGCCGGCAAGGCCATTCTCTGCGAGAAGCCGGTGTCATTGTCGGTGGAGAGGATATTGAGCTGCCTCAAGGTGGTTGAGAAGAACAAATCGAATTTGATGATCGGCTTCAACCGCCGCTTCGATCCGAATTTTGCCGCGCTGGAAAAACGCATCCGCAATGGCGACATCGGCACGGTGGAGCTTGCCACCATCATCAGCCGCGATCCGGCGCCGCCGCCGGTTGATTACATCAAGGGTTCCGGCGGCTTGTATCGTGACATGATGATTCATGATTTCGACATGGCGCGCTTTCTGGTGGGCGAGGAATTTGTCGTGGTGCATGCGCTGGGCGCCTCGCTGGTCGACAAGGCCATTGGCGAAGCGGGCGATGTGGATACGGCATCGGTGCAGATGCAAACGGCTTCAGGCAAGATTGCCGTGATCACCAATTCGCGCCGCGCCACTTACGGCTATGACCAGCGCATGGAAGTGCATGGCTCAAAGGGCATGCTGCGGGCCGGCAATGTGCACAACACCACGGTTGAGCTTGCCAACGCGCAAGGCTTCGCGGGCGATCCCATCATGCATTTCTTCACCGAGCGTTATGGCGCGGCCTACGCCAATGAAGTGAACCACTTCATTGACGGCATTGCCAAGGGCGTGTCGTCGCGGCCCAATGGCCAGGATGGCTTGCAGGCGCAGAAGCTTGCGGATGCGGCAACCGAATCGTGGAAATCCGGCAAACCGGTGAAGGTGTCGTAATGAATATGAATTCCCTCTCCAAACTTTCCATGGATGGCAAGATCGCCGTCGTCACCGGCTCCACCCAGGGCCTCGGCGAAGCCATCGCCCATCTCTTTGCCGACCGCGGCTGCAAAGGCATCGTGATCACCGGGCGCAATGAAAAGAATGGCGCGCGGGTCAAAGCCGATCTCGAAAAGAAAGACGTCAAAGTTGTTTTTGTAAAAGCCGATCTCGCTGGCATGGATGACACGCGCAAGGTCATCGCCGCCACGGACAAGGCTTTTGGCCGTGTCGATGCGGTGATCAATGCCGCCGGAATTACCGATCGCGGCACCATCTGGGACACCAAGCCCGAGCTTTTCGATGCCATGATGACGGTCAATGTGCGGGCGCCCTATTTCATCATCCAGGATGCGCTGCATGTGATGAAGCGCGAAAAAACCAAGGGCACCATCGTCAACATCATCTCCATGTCGGGCCATGGCGGGCAGGATTTCATCTCGGCCTATTGCATCTCCAAGGGGGCGCTCATCACGCTCACCAAGAACACCGCCTATTCAGTGATGCGGCACCAGATCCGCGTCAACGGCCTCACCATCGGCTGGATGGATACGCCGGGCGAAGACCGCATCATGAAGACCTATCACGATGCGCAGGACGGCTGGCTGAAGAAGGCCGAAGCGGCACGGCCCTTTGGCCGTTTGCTGAAGCCCGATGAAGTGGCGCGGGCCTGCGGATTTCTGTCGAGCGAGGAGTCGGGCATGATGACCGGCGCCATCATCGATTTCGACCAGCAGGTTGCGGGCACGGGCAATTCCATCCCGGAACCGCCGGCGGTTTAAGTCCGGCGGCCGCGCATTTCGGCGACGGCCACGGTCAGCGTCATCGCCAGCGAGAGGGTTGCCGCCATGGAGCGGAAGCCTTCGAAATTTGCTTCGGCCACTTCGAACCAGGTTTCTGCGAGTGAGGCGAGCGGCGAGAAGCCGGAGTCGGTGATGGCGACGATGGGCACATTGCGGGCCGCGGCGGCTTGGGCGAGCGCCACGGTTTCCGAGGCATAGGGGGTGAAGCTGATGGCCAGCACGGCATCGCGTTTGGTGGCAAAGCCCAGTTCCTCCTGGGCCAGCCCGCCGATGGCGTCGATCAGGACATTCCGTACACTGAGTTTTCCGAAGGCATAGGACATGTAGGTCGAGATCGGGAAGGAGCGGCGGAGGCCCGAGGAGATAGATGGTTTCGGCCTTGCTCAGAATCTCCACCGCATGGTCGAGTTTCTTTGGCTCCAGCCGTTCCTGCAAGGTGTTGATCGATTTTTCCGCCGCCTCGGTGAAGCCCTGGAAAATGATGTGGGATTTCGAGGCCGACAGGGCGTGCTGGCGCAGCTGCTCGATGCGCTCCTCATAGTTCAAAATCCGGTCGCGCAGTCTTGAGCGGAACACTTCCTGCAATTCGGAAAAGCCCTGGTAGCCCATGGCCTGGGAAAAGCGCACCAGCGTCGACGGCTGGACATCGGCTTCCACGGCAATCGACGCCACGGTGCCAAAGGCGATTTCATCGGGATGTTCCAGCGCGTAAGTGGCGACCTGGGTCAGGCGTTTTGGCAGGGCGGGCCCACGCTCGATGATGCGGGCCTTGAGGCTCTGGAAGTCGCGCGGGAGGATGTCGCTTTCGCTCACTTTGGACCCATTTTTGCTGGCGGAGTCGCGGAAAACCTGAGTAAACCACAGCAATTCGCTTGTGCCAAGGAAATAGAACATTTATTCCACTGAGTAGAATTGTGGAAGGAATCATTTAATGGCGTCTCTCGGCGTGGCGGTCATCGGAACGGGCTTCATGGGGAAATGCCACGCCATGGCGTGGAGCCATGTGCGCACCGTGTTTGGCGGGAACACGGACATCCGCCTTGAGGTCCTGTGCGACACCAATGCGGAGGTCACCAAGCAGAAGGCGGCCGAAGCGGGCTTCCGCCGGGCGGAAACCGATTGGCGGCAGCTTCTTGGCGACAGCCGCATCGACATTGTGTCGATCACCACGCCCAACAACCTGCACCGGGAGATGGCGGTGGCATTCCTGGCGGCGGGCAAGCATGTCTGGTGTGAAAAGCCCATGGCGCTGACGCTGGATGACGCCGTGGCGATGACCACGGCGGCTGCGACCTCCAAGGCCAAGACCCTGCTGGGCTACAACTACATCAGGAATCCGGCGCTGGCCCATGCGCGGAAAATAATTCTCGACGGGAACGCTGGGGCGGATCATTCATTTCCGCGGCCAGGTCGATGAGGATTACCAGGCGGATGAAAATGTGCCGTGGTCATGGCGCTCGCGGCTGGAAACCGGCGGGCTTGGCGTGCTGGGTGATCTCACCTGTCATCTGGTGAGCTTCGCCCATTATCTTGTGGGCGATATCGCGCAGGTTTGCGCCGACATCGATACGGTCTACAAAATACGGTCCGTTCCCGGTTCAGAGGAAAAGCGCGGGGTGGAAAACGAAGACATTGCCCATGCCATGGTGCGCTTCGATAGCGGCGCCACGGGCATTCTGATGGCAAGCCGTGCGGCGCATGGGCGGAAAAACATGATCCGCATTGAAGTGCACGGCACCAGGGGCATGATCGCCTTTGACCAGGAACGGATGAATGAACTGCAGCTCTATGTTGCCGATGAGCCCGCTGCCGAACGCGGCTTCAAGACAATACTGACCGGCGGATTGCATCCGCCCTACGGCATGTTCACGCCGGCGCCGGGGCATCAATTGGGGTTCAATGAACTCAAGGTGATCGAGTGCAAACATTTCGTGGATTGCATTGCGAGCGGATCAGGAACCCTACGTGAATTTTGCCGAAGGACTGAAGATCGAAAAAATCATCCACGGCATTGCCGCTTCTGCCGCCAGCCGAAGCTGGCTGGATGTGCGGTAGTTTTATTTCTTCGGCCGCGGAAATTCTTTCAGCATGCGCTTTTCAAGATCGAGAAGATCTTTTGGCAGCGGCTGTCCGGTGCTGCGGAGTTCGTTCAGTTTCTGGTGCAGCAGCTCGTAGATTTCATGCACGTCTTCCGGCTGGTTGTTGATCTGGCTCACCAGCAAGTTGATTTGGGCCTGTAGTTCTTCCAATGCCATGGGGCGTTCTCCTTAATTGTCATCATAGCCGCGGGATCTCCGGGACGTACCGGACATCGGCGGGCGGCGGCGGGTGTTGTCGGGCGGCTCTCCGGCAAGGGCGCGTTTCAGGCGGCGGATAAGGACAGCTTTTGATTTTGCGTCCGCCGCCTTGCTGATTTCCTGATCGATTTCGAGATGCAGGCCGGCGAGATCGTTGTTCCAGTCAGGCCGTGCAACCTGGGTCGGATCAATGCGGGGCCGGCTTTCGCTTTCGAGAAGGGCGCACGCCTTGCCGCTCAGATCATAGACATCATCAAGCTGGGGCCGGATGATGCAATCGGACTTCACAATGATGCCTGTAATGGCTTCCTGGAGCGCCACCTGGGGTGCTTCTTCGCCATGGGTGAGGAACACGGTTTTGCCAATCGGCATGCGCTCTTTCAGCCATTGGACGAGTTCGGGGCCATCGGCGTGGCCGGAATAGTCCTCGAACTGGCGGATGGTGGCGCGCACGGTGATTTCCTCGCCCATGATTTTCACCATCTGGGCGCCGCTTTCCAGGATATAGCCAAGCGAACCTGCCGCCTGGAAGCCCACCAGAAGAACCGTCGTGCTGGCCTGGAACAGGTGGTTTTTCAAGTGATGGCGGATGCGGCCCGCGTCACACATGCCGCTGGCGGCAATGATGATGCGAAAGCCGGAGAACAATGCGATGGCTTTGCTGTCCTCCACCGTTTCAGTGCTTTTGAGCAGCGGCGAGTTGAAGGCGCGAAAGAGCTCATCGCCGTTCTGCAATTCCCCGGCGTGTTTCTTGAAAATGGCCGAGGCCTTGTTGGCGAGCGGCGAGTCGATGAAGATGGTTGTCTTGGGAACCTTGCCCTTTTCCATAAGCCAGACAAGGTCAGTGACCACTTCCTGGGTGCGCTCCACCGCGAAAGACGGAATGAGCAGCGCACCTTTGCGCGCCGCCGCGGCGTTTACCTCCCCGGCCAGCAGCTCGCGGCGTTTTTCCTCGGAGCGCTCGAAGCGGTCCTTGCCGCCATAGGTCGATTCGCAGATGACGTAGTCAAAGCCGGTCGGCGCTTCCGGGTCGGGATGCAGCATCTTGAAATCGGGGCCGATGTCGCCGGAGAAGAGGATGCGGGTGGGCGGCTTGCCGGCCTGGCTGACCTCAACCTCGATTGAAGCGGAGCCGAGGAGATGGCCGGCGTTCCACCAGCGGGCGCGAATGCCCTTTGCCGGTTCAATCCAGGTTTCATATTCGAGCGGCGAAAAATACTCGAGGGCGTTCATGGCGTCTTCCAGCGTGTAGATGGGCTCAATCTCGGGAAGGCCGCGCTGGCGGTTGCGCTTGTTCAGGTTCTTGGCGTCGGATTCCTGGATGAAGCCCGAGTCGGGCAGCATGACGGCGCAGAGATCGACAGTCGCCGCGGTGCAGTGGATTTTTTTGTTGAAGCCGTTCTTCACCAGCTTCGGAATAAGGCCGATGTGATCGATGTGGCCGTGGGTCAGCAGCATGGCATCAAGGCTTGCGGGATCAAACGGGAAATTGCGCCAGTTGAGTTCGCGCTCGGTTCGTGAACCCTGGAACATGCCGCAATCGATGAGGACTTTTGCCTCTTCGGTTTGCAGGAGATAGCAGGAGCCGGTGACGGTCCGGGCGGCACCGCAGAATTTGAGTCGAATGGACATTATCTGCTCCTGGGAAATGTCAAGGCCGCGGGCGATGAGTTCGCTCCAGGCCTGGTCTGGCGTGTCGGCAAAGCCGAAGAGATTGAAATCTTCCGGGTTGACCAGGCCGGACTTCAGAAAGATTTCAAAATTGATGGCGGTGTTCCAGAATTTTGAATCATAAAGAATGACGGGCAGCGGTTTGGTCATCTTGCCGGTTTGCCGGAGCGTGAGGATTTCAAAAAGTTCGTCGAGCGTGCCGAAGCCGCCGGGGAATACGACAAGGGCAGCGGCCCGCATGGCAAAGTGCATCTTGCGCATGGCGAAATAATGGAAGCGGAAGGTGAGGTCCGGGGTGGAATAGGGATTTGGCTCCTGCTCGCGGGGAAGCGTGATGTTGTAGCCAATGGAGGGCGCGCCTGCGTCATTGGCGCCGCGGTTGGCCGCTTCCATGATGCCGGGGCCGCCGCCGGTTGCGATGACATTCTGGCGGGTTGCCTTGTGATCGAGTTTCGCGCCGCCGTGCAGCGAGCAGATTTCGGCGAATTTGCGCGCCCCTTCATACCAGCCGGAGCCGTCATTTTCCCGGCAGCGGGCGGTGCCGAAAACCACCACGGTCGATTCAACCCCCCAGGCGCGCAGGTGTTCCTCGGCCTTCTGGTACTCCAGATGGAAGCGCAGGCCACGGGTTGAATCGCCCAGGAGAAATTCCTGGTCGAGGGCGGGCAGGCGATAGGCGGGGGCAGCCATTTGCGGCTTGTTTGACGGGCGTTCTTTCAAGGCAAATCCGGAAGTTGTTTGATTGTGGGGAAGGGTAGCTGCTATTGAGGGGGAATAGAAGAGGACAGGGTTATGGCCGAGAAGAAATCATTTGCATCAAAGTTTATCGCCGCGCCGGGCAAGAAGTTTTCCCTGGCCGCGCATGACCCGCGCGATGACAGCGCCTTTGATGACAAGGACAAGGCCAAGGAGCAATTGCTCAAGGATGCCGCGGCGATTGACGGGTTGCAGGACCGGCTTTTTGCCGAGGGCAAGCGGGCGCTGCTGGTCGTGCTGCAGGGTATTGATTGTTCGGGCAAGGATGGCACGGTGCGCGCCGTGTTCAATCCGTGCGGGCCGTTGGGGGTGACGGTGAAGCCCTTTGGCGTTCCGTCCGAGGTTGAGCGGGCCCATGATTATTTGTGGCGGGTTCACAGGGCCTGCCCGGCGAAGGGCTATATCGGCATATTCAACCGTTCCCACTATGAAGATGTGCTGGTGGTGAAGGTTGAGAAGCTGGCGGCGGCGGATGCAATTGAGCGGCGCTATGATGAAATCAATGCCTTTGAAAAACTGGTCGCCAATTCGGGCACGCGCATTCTGAAATTCATGCTGCATGTTTCGAAGGAGGAACAGGCGGTGCGTTTGCAGGAGCGGGTTGATGACCCAGCCAAGCAATGGAAATTCAAGATGAGTGATCTCGCCACGCGGGCCAAGTGGGCGGACTACATGGCGGCCTATGAAACAGCGATTTCACGCTGCTCGACGGAGCATGCGCCGTGGCACATCATTCCGGCGGACCGCAACTGGGTGCGCAATGCGGCCATCGCGCGGATCGTGCGCGAGGCGCTGGAGGAGATGAATCCGCAATACCCGCTGCCGAAGGACTGGGATCCGAAAACGGTCAAGGTTGTTTGACCTGAAGCCCGCGCAGCAGAATTTCCAGCACGGCTTTTTGCGCCGCCTTTGAATCTTCGCGGCGGCCCAGCACCGCATCGACCTGCACGGAAAAATCGGCGTAGTGCTGGGTCACGGCCCAGATGGCGAAGATCAGATGATAGGGATCGACGGGGGCAATCTTCCCCGCCGCGATCCAGGACTGGATGACCTGGGATTTTTCGGCAACCAGTTGCCGCAGGGGGCCTTTGAGGAATTTCTCGATCATGGGCGCGCCATGGAGAATTTCATTGGCGAAGAGCCGTGAGGCCTTGGGATTTGCTTCCGACATTTGCATCTTGGCGGAGATGTAGCGCGCGAGTTCGGTGAGCGGATCGCCCGCCGGATTAAGCTCGCGCAGGGGCTCCAGCCAGTCGCTCAGCGTATGCTCGAGGAGCGCCACATAGATGTCCTCCTTGCGGCGGAAGTAATAGAGCAGGTTGGGCTTGGACATTTCGGATTTCGCGGCGATCTGGTCCACCGTGGCGCCGCGAAAGCCGGAGGCCGAGAAAACATCAAGTGCCGCCTCAAGGATCAGCTCCTTGTTGCGGGCCTGAATGCGGGTATTGACCACCGGTTTGGCTTTGGTATGCGGCATTGCGTTTAATTCGTTTTGCGAATAGGAGAATTCTTTGCTCAGAATAGAGCGGCCTAACTCGCACAATGAAGCTATTCAATTCTTCCTTTGGAATCAGAAATTCACTTGCAGCGGCATTAGCGCGGACTTCTTCCGGTGGAAGCTCGTCTTTCCGCTGCAAACGCTCTGCCATTTCAAGATCAACGATAAGCTGACCATCTTTGTTTATGATGTGTTCAATTTCATGGCGGAGAACGAACCAGAAGTTATTTACTCTATCGAAACGCATAGATAAGGCGATAACTGGGCTTCCGTTGATCCAAAAAGCGGCACCATCAATTTTTGCACCGGGCAGATACTCAACAATTACAAGACGAACTCCGCATTCTGCCAGTATTTGTGAAACTTGCCGTATTTCTTCTGGTGCAATTAACAACTGACGAAGTCTAACTGTTGCAGCTCTCAGTTTATTTTCTTTGTATTCAGCAACAGCCACAGCATGAGCAAGTTGATAAGCTCTAAATAGCCATGCCCATTGTAAAGGCTTTCTTTCATCATATTGCTCAGCCTTTGCGGCATGAGCAATATGAGGCTGATCATTGATACTCTTGATGTTGTAAAATCGGCAAATACGATGCTCTACAACGTCCAAATTTTCGGATGGCTCGACCCACCCACGTTTAATCAATTCGCGTACAGGAAACTTAGAATATATCGTTGCGCGCCGAGACACTAAGTCGTCTGCTGGCTTAACTTGAGACAGCCGATACATGTTATCGAGGTTCATCCAGTAAAGGGCGTCATCATCACCAAATGCTTTTGCCAAGCCCAAGGCCGTTTCCGGAGTAATCTGCTTTTTGCCAGAAACAAGCTCGTTAACAAGCTGAAGCGGCCTACCCATAATTTGGGCAAGGTCACCCTGTGTCCATCCGCGAGATTCCAACTCATCGCGGATAAAATCACCGGGGGGAAATACTTCTGCTGGCTTTCTTACAGGCATAAATCTTTTTCCTTAGTGGTAGTCAACAATTTCGACGATTAGGACTATCTTGCTTGGTGATTCACCAAGAAGCTCGACGATTAGTCTCCACTGGTCATTCAATCTCATCGAATATTGTCCCTCTCTGTCTGCTTTCAGTTTTTCAAAGTGGAAGGAGCGGCGGGCATAGAATGTCCTTTCGTCAGATGCGGCTCTAATGTGCATCATTGCCCTTCGATATGCCTTCACAACTGCATCCCCGAATCCGGCGTTGTAATCGGCGTCTGTTTCGAGGCGATCCAAAGACTCGGTTTTGAAGCTCACATCCATGGATAGTCCTTATATAGAGCATCGCCTTGGCTTGTCAATCGGATTATCACCCTTAGGGTGATATTGCACTTGACAGCACATATTATCAAGCATAAAAGGTCAGTATGAAAATATTAGACCGCAAAGCCCGCTCCCAAATCCTCCACCTTCTTTGCGAGGGCAATTCCATACGGTCAGTCACCCGCCTAACGGGTGCCAGCAAGAACACGGTAATCAAGCTCATGGCCGATGCTGGCAAGGCTTGCGCGGCCTTCCATGATGAAAACGTCCGCAACGTCCCGGCCAAGCGCATTCAAGTCGATGAAATCTGGTCATTCACCTACGCCAAGCAAAAGAACGTGGCCCGTGCCAAGGCTGCACCGGATGGCGCTGGCGATACTTGGACATGGACGGCCATTGACGCCGATAGCAAGATGATCGTTTCCTATTTCATCGGCGGTCGTGATGGCGAGTGCGCCATGTGGTTTGTTGATGATCTGCGCAGCCGTCTTGCCAATCGCGTCCAGCTTACCAGTGATGGCCACAAGGCCTATCTTGAGGCGGTTGAAGGTGCATTCGGTGGCGACATTGACTATGCCATCCTGCACAAGGTCTATGGTGCATCCCCTGAAAGCGCCAAGGGCAAGTACAGCCCCGCTGAGTGCATCGGAACCCAAAAGCATCGCATTGAAGGCGACCCCGATCTGCAACACGTTTCAACAAGCTATGTGGAGCGCAGCAATTTGACGATGCGCATGCATATGCGCCGCTTTACCAGGCTCACAAATGGCTTTTCAAAGAAGGTTGAAAACCACGCTTACGCCGTGGCTTTGCATATGATGTATTACAATTTTGTGCGGCTTCACTCTAAGCTGCGCACGTCCCCTGCAATGGCCGCTGGCGTCACAAACAAGCTTTGGGAGATTGGGGACATTGTCGCGCTGATAGAAGCCGAGGAAGCGAAAAGAGATAGAAAGCGTGGCCCGTACAAAGTTGGCAACAATGGATAGGCTGGAACGAGTTAAGCGTGCGGTGGAGGCAAATGGAGTGGTTTGGACGTTTGAATTGGAAGTTCAATTAACTGCAATTGCCATCTCGCTTACCAGCGATTTCCATGAGTTGGAGATGGTTCAAAGACTATTGGCCCATGTTGAGGAAATTTCAGACTGACCCACTACCGGTTTCCGTGGTGAAGCGATACAAGCACGCCTTGCGCGTTGCTTGCTCCTTCGCTGAGGCGCTGTCATAAACCTAGCTTGAGGGACTGTTTCTAACGCATGGCGGAATTGCTCTCTCCAAAAACTATCGTTTACAAACAATATGTTACAATGGGAATCAGGCTGCGCACGTCTGTTTCTTGATCAAATGGTCAAGAGCAGTTAGCTTCCGGCCAATAACAAGAATTGCCCGGGGGAGGGTTTATGGCGGCTCAAGCCGTGATCGATGCGCGTGACCTGAGCCTCACCTTCACGACGGCGGACGGGCCGGTGTATGCCCTGCAGGGCATCAACCTCACGGTGAATGACGGGGACTTTGTTTCCTTCATCGGGCCTTCGGGCTGCGGCAAGACCACGCTGCTGCGGGTGATCGCCGATCTGGAACAGGCGACAGCGGGAACTATCTCGGTGAACGGCATGAGCCCTGCGCAGGCGCGGATGGCGCGGGCCTATGGCTATGTGTTCCAGGCGCCGGCGCTTTATCCCTGGCGCACGGTGGAAAAGAATGTCGGGCTGCCGCTGGAGATCATGGGAACGGCGGATGCCGCCTCGCGGGTGAAGCGCAATCTGGAACTGGTGAACCTCGGCGGGTTCGAGAAAAAATTTCCGTGGCAATTGTCGGGCGGCATGCAGCAGCGGGTTTCCATTGCGCGCGCCCTGGCGGTTGAGCCCAAGCTGCTGCTGATGGACGAACCTTTCGGGGCGCTTGATGAAATCGTGCGTGACAAGCTGAACCAGCAATTGCTGGAATTGTGGGCGGCGACGAAAAAGACCGTGGTGTTCGTGACCCACTCCATTCCCGAAGCGGTGTTCCTGTCGTCGAAGATCGTGGTGATGAGCCCACGGCCCGGCCGCATCATCGATGTGATCGAAACAAATCTGCCGGCGAACCGCACGCTGGATATCCGCGAGACGCCGGAGTTCCTGAAAATCGCCCACCGGGTGCGCGAAGGCCTGAAGGCGGGGCACAGTTATGAGGACTGAGGGCCGCAACAGCTCTGTCCTTCCTGTCACGGTGGTGTGCGTGATCATTCTTGTGGCCTGGTACATCGCGGCGATTTTCATGAACACGGTGGTGGCGGAACCGAAGATCGCAGGCGCTGGGCGGCGGCTTTGCCAATACGGTGAATGTTTCGTGGAGTCTTGACCGCCCCGTCATCCCCGCGCCGCATCAGGTTGTGGTTGAGGTGTGGAAAACCGTGTTCCTGGTTGCGCCATGGAAGGTGAAGTCACTGGTCTATCATGTCTGGGTGACGCTCTCGTCGACGCTGCTTGGCTTTGCGCTGGGAACCCTGCTGGGCATCGGTCTTGCGGTGGCCATCGTCCATTCCAGACTGCTGAGCAAGAGCCTGATGCCGTGGATCATTGCCTCGCAGACCATTCCCATTCTCGCCATTGCGCCGATGATCATCGTGGTGCTGGGCTCCGTGGGGCTTACCGGGCTGGTGCCCAAGTCCATCATCTCGATGTATCTGTGTTTCTTCCCCGTGGCCATCGGCATGGTGAAGGGGCTCACATCGCCCGATCCCATGCAGCTTGATCTCATGCGCACTTACAACGCGAGCGTTGGCCAAGTGCTGTGGAAGCTCCGCTTTCCCGCCGCCATGCCCTTCCTGTTTGCATCATTGAAGGTGGCGGTTGCCATTGCGCTGACCGGCGCCATTGTCGGTGAACTGCCCACGGGCGCGCAGTCCGGCATCGGTTCGCGCATGCTGGCCGGTTCCTATTACGGGCAGACCATTCAAATCTGGTCGGCGCTGGTGGCCGCCTCTGCCGTGGCCGCGGCACTGGTTTACGGCGTGGGCGGGATCGAGCGCATCGTCAACCGGCAGATGGGAGCGCGGGCATGAAGGCGTCCTCCAGTCCGCGATATTCTGGCCCCGGCGCTTTTCGGCATTGCCATTCTCATCCTGTGGCAGGCCACGGTGCGGTTTTTCAATGTGCCCTTCGTGATTTTTCCGGCGCCCACGGATATCTGGTCCAAGCTCATTGTTTCGCTGCCCATTCTTTATGCAGATTTTGTGCAGACCTTCATCCGCGCGGTCATCCCCGGCTGGATTATCGGGTCCCTGTCGGGCTTCCTCGTGGCGCTGCTGTGCGACCGTTTCGCCTTCCTGCGGCAGGGGCTTTTGCCGCTGGGCAATCTGGCGGCGGCTCTGCCGATCGTGGGTGTTGCCCCCATCCTGGTGATGTGGTTCGGTTTTGACTGGCAATCGAAGGCCGCCATGGTGGTGGTGATGACCTTCTTTCCCATGCTGGTGAACGCCGTGGCGGGCTTGCAGGCTTCGGGGCACCTGGAGCGCGACCTGATGCGCAGCTATGGCGCCAGCTGGTTCCAGACGCTGATAAAACTGCGACTTCCCGCCGCCATGCCTTTCATTTTCAACGCGCTCAAGATCAACTCGACATTGGCCATGATTGGCGCAATTGTTGCGGAATTTTTCGGAACGCCGATTGTCGGCATGGGCTTTCGCATTTCAACGGAAGTGGGCCGCATGGGGCTGGATATGGTTTGGGCCGAAATCGCCGTGGCAGCACTGGTGGGTTCGGCATTCTACGGGTTGCTTGTCGCTTGCGAGCGCTGGGTAACTTTTTGGCATCCGTCTTACCGGAGGTAAGCGGCAA
This sequence comes from uncultured Alphaproteobacteria bacterium, assembly GCA_963753025.1. Classification (GTDB taxonomy): domain Bacteria; phylum Pseudomonadota; class Alphaproteobacteria; order Rhizobiales; family Aestuariivirgaceae; genus Aestuariivirga. The sequence goes on from CAVWAY010000012.1 coordinate 126,860, forward strand.
TTTGGAAAGAAGAAGGAGAACAGGGAAATGAGGAAATACTTACTTGCCGCAGCAGCGGCGGGCGCACTTGCTGGCGAGCTCAGGCGGGGCGTTTGCCGAAGCCGTGAAGCTTCAATTGAAGTGGGTGACGCAGGCGCAGTTCGCCGGTTACTACGTGGCCCAGGCCAAAGGCTTCTACAAGGACGCAGGGCTTGAAGTCACCATCATGCCGGGCGGCCCGGACATCAACCCGCAGCAGGTTCTGGCCGGCGGCGGGGCTGACGTGGTGATCGACTGGATGCCATCGGCCCTGGCGACGCGCGAAAAGGGTTCGCCCGTTGTCAACATTGCCCAGCCGTTCAAGAAGTCCGGCATGATGCTGACCTGCCGCAAGGATTCAGGCATCACCAAGCCGGAAGACTTCAAGGGCAAGACGCTTGGGCGTGTGGTTCTTCGGCAATGAATATCCCTTCCTCTCATGGATGAGCCAGCTTGGCCTGCCAACGGCGGGCGGGGCTGATGGCGTCACCGTGCTGAAGCAGGGCTTCAACGTGGACCCCATCCTGCAAAAGCAGGCGGAATGCATTTCGACGATGACCTACAACGAATATTACCAGATCATCGAAGCCGGCATGAAGGCGGAAGACCTCGTGGTGTTCAAGTATGAAGACCAGGGCGTCGCCACGCTGGAAGACGGGCTCTACGTTCTGGAAGACAAGCTGAAGGATCCGGCCTTCGTCACCACCATGGCGAAGTTCGTCAAAGCCTCGATGAAGGGCTGGGATGAGGCGCGCGCCAATCCGGCTGAAGCGGTGAAGGTCGTTCTGGAAAATGATGCATCCGGTTCGCAGACCGAAGGCCACCAGACCACCATGATCGAGGAGATCAACAAGCTCACCGAAGGCTCCGACGGCACGCTTGACGTGGCTGCCGCCGAACGCACGGTGGACACGCTGATGAAGGGCGGTTCCGATCCGGTGATCACCAAGAAGCCGGAAGGCGCCTGGACCAGTGTCGTGACGGACGCCGCCAAGGCGATGTAAATGACGATTGCCCTCTCCCGTGCGGTACGCATGGGAGAGGGTGCCCGATAGGGCGGGTGAGGGCTCTTGGCCCCACAAATGATTTTGAACCTTTATCTACGTAGAGGCCCTCATCCGGCCTTCGGCCACCTTCTCCCATCCTGCGGACGGGAGAAGGCCCAATTGAAACACGGAGAATCCCCATGTCCACACTCATTCGCGGCGGCACTGTTGTTAATCATGATCACTCGGCCCGTGCCGATGTTCTCATCGACGGCGGCAGGATTGTGGGCATTGGCGAGAAGCTGTCGGGCACGACCACGATCGACGCAGGCGGCTGCTATGTGATGCCGGGCGGCATTGATCCGCACACGCATATGGAACTCATGTTCATGGGCAATGTCTCGGCCGATGATTTCGAATGGGGCACCAAAGCCGCGCTTTCCGGCGGCACCACGATGATCGTGGATTTCTGCATTCCGGCCCCCGGTGAATCGATGCTTGCCGCCTATCAGGCCTGGCGGCACAAATCGGAAAAGGCCGCCACGGATTATTCCTTCCACATGGCGGTCACCTCATGGAGCCCGCAGGTTCACGACGAGATGGAAACCGTGGTCAAGACCTACGGCATCAACACCTTCAAGCATTTCATGGCCTACAAGGGCGCGCTGATGGTGAATGACGATGAGCTCTACAACTCGTTCAAGCGCTGCGCCCAGCTCGGCGCCTTGCCGCTGGTTCATGCGGAGAACGGCGATGTGGTGGCGCGCATGCAGGCGGATCTGCTGGCGCGCGGCATTACGGGGCCGGAGGGCCACAGCTATTCACGCCCGCCCGAAGTGGAAGGCGAAGCGACAAACCGGGCCATCATGATTGCCGATATGGCGGGCTCGCCGCTTTACGTGGTGCACACGTCCTGCGAGCAGACCCATGAGGCGATCAGGCGCGCCAGGCAGGCGGGCAAGCGGGTTTACGGCGAGCCGCTGATCCAGCATCTGATGCTGGATGATTCAGAATACCAGAACAAGGACTGGGACTATGCGGCGGGCCGGGTGATGTCGCCGCCGTTCCGCAACAAGAGCCATCAGGACAGCCTGTGGGCCGGGCTGCAATCGGGCTCGCTCTCGGTGGTGGCCACCGACCATTGCTCCTTCACGATCAAGCAGAAGCGCGTGGGCGCCAAGAATTTCTCGATGATCCCCAACGGCACGGGCGGGCTTGAAGACCGCATGCCGGTGCTGTGGAATGCCGGGGTGAACACCGGGCGGCTGACCAAGGAAGAATTCGTGGCCGTCACCTCGGCCAACATCGCGCGGATATTGAACATGTATCCCAAGAAGGGTGCGGTGGCCGTGGGCAGCGATGCCGACATTGTCATCTGGGATCCCGTCGCCACGAAGAAGATCAGCGCCAAGAACCAGGTCAGCCGCATCGAATACAATGTCTTCGAAGGCTACGAATGCAAGGGCGCACCGCGCACGGTTCTCTCACGCGGCCGGGTCGCCTGGGAGCAAGGCGACATCCGCGCCAAGCCAGGAGATGGCGATTTCGTGGCAAGGCCTGCGAATGCGCCAGTGCATCAAGCCAACGCGATCTGGAAAGGTGTCACCGCGCCGAAGGGCGTGAAGCGGGTGGACGTGACTCCCTAGATGCAAAAATCTGCGAAACTCGTGATTTTGGCCTGTTATTTTTTGGTGCTGACGCTGGCGACAGCGCATGCCACCGGCCCCCAAGTTTGGACTTGTGATTTCAAGTACCGTCATGTGTGCGAGATGGAGCGATGCGACAGCCTCAAGATGTCCTGGAGCTTGCATTTGCGGTTCAAGTCCTATGAGGGTGGGGTGGAGACCTGCGGTGGCATTGGTAAGTCGCTTGCGGAATGCTCAACGGCGGCGGTAACGTGGAACAAAAAGAGTTTCTTGCAAATTGGTTCCATTGAGCACGAGGGCGAACAACATCAACTATTGATTTACGACCCATCCGGAATTACGGGCCTCGGGCAGCTTGTAACGCCCATGTTGGGTGGACTTAGTGTGCTGGCGGGTGAATGCAAACTCAAGATATATTGAACAGGGAAATTCGAGGACAGCGCATTCAATTGCTTGGTCTTTTCCCTAACTTGCTGATTATCCCTCTCCAAGGACTTGAATTGGAAGTGTAAAGGCAGTATGATTATTTCATACCTATGGAACTTATTCATGTCCGCAATCGAAAAACGCACCATCAGCCTGCCTTCCGAACACGCCACTTTCATCGACGCGAAAGTTGCTTCCGGCGCCTATGCCTCCGCCAGTGAAGTTGTCCGCGCCGGGCTTCGGGCATTGCAGGAGCGCGACGAGGCGGTGGAGCGGTGGCTTCGCGATGAAGTTGCCCCGGCCTATGACCGGATGCAGTCCGATCCCAAGCGCGGCGTGTCGGCAGGCAAAGTGTTTACTGATATCCGCGCGCGCCATGCCAGTCGTTCGAAAGCAAAAGCATGAAGCAAAGAGAGGTTGTCTTTTCGCCTGAAGCGATAGACGATCTCAACAGGCTTTATGACTGGATCGCTTCAGTTGCGGGTCCCACCGTCGCACTTCGATATATTGAACGCATCGAAACTTTCTGCATGAGGTTGGACCTTGCGTCCGAACGCGGTGTGTTGCGTGAGGACATCCGCCCCGGCCTTCGTGTTGTGGGGTTTGAGCGGCGATTGACCGTCGCTTTCTCTGTTGAAGCAGAGACTGTCACGATCTACCGGTTGTTCTATGGCGGGCAGAACTGGGAAGAGGTGTTGGCTTAAATCTCCATAAATCGATTTTCGTCCGTGTTGTACCATGGCCATAGCCAGTTGGATTTCAGCGATGCCCCTGTTTCGAGGGGCCTTGCGCTCACGGGCGAAACTTACAATTTTGGAGAATGGCCGTTTATAGCCGAACGACCGTGCGGTGTCAAGGATTAAATTCATATTTCTTTGACGACAGGCTCTTGCACCGGAAACAGCCGTGAAATAGTGTTTCACATCCATCCCGCCGCAATCCGGAGTTCTCCCATGATCCGCCATACTGCCGTGTTCCGTCTCAAGCATGCTGCGGGTTCCGCCGCACGAGCGTGACTTTCTTGCAGCCATTCGGGCGCTCAAGACCATTCCCGGCGTCGACGCCTTTGAACTTTTGCGGCAGGTGAGCCCCAAGAATGATTTTACCTTTGGCGTTTCGATGGAGTTTGCCGACGACGCGGCCTACCAGGGCTACAACAATCACCCCGCTCATGTGGCCTTTGTGCGCGACCGCTGGGTGCCGGAGGTGGCAGCCTTCATGGAAATTGATTACGTCGAATTGCCGGAATAGTTACTTCGCCTTGAGGCTGTCGAGATAGGCGATGATCTCCGTGGCCTGATCCGCCTCGAAGACGAATTCCGGCATTTCATTGTGGCCGGTAACAATGCCTTCGACGAGGGCCTCGCCCAGGGATTCCGGGGGATAGCGCGTCACCACTTCGCGAAATGGCGGCGCCTTGGCCAGGGGACTGTCGCCGACCATGCCAACTGCATGACAGCGGCTGCAATTGTCTTCAACCAGCTTGCGGCCCGCCGCAATGTCATCGGCATGGGCCATGGAACCGGCCGCCGCGAGAATAAGAAAACTCAGGATTATGCGCATTGCTGAAGAATAGCATGGGGAACGGGCATTGTAATGGCCTAAGTCAATTCGCCGTGGTGGCCAGGTTCAGGCTTTCTTGGCGGGGTTGGTGCTGACGCCGATGATGGTGTAGAGGGGGCACCAGCCGATGGCGGCGGTGGCCAGGGGCACGATGCCGATCCAGCCCAGCATATGCCAATCGCCGGTACCCAGTAAGGCCCAGGCGAGCAGGGCAAGGCCGCCAATCACGCGCAGCAGGCGGTCAATGGTTCCCATGTTGGTTGTCACTGTCATTCTCCTTTTCGAATCTGAATTTCACTGCGGAATGGTCAAGCGCGCCCAGGATGAGCACATCGTTAAAGCCTAGCACAGGCAAAGGGCATTGTATTGACCCATATCAATAGCCGGGCAGAACAATCAGCTTTGGCTCGGCGGGCAGGGTTTCGCGCGAGACGATGACCACGGGTGAGGATGCCATCTCCAATTGAAATGATCCCCGTACGTTGGCGATGAAGCGCGAAAGGGTTTCGGGACCGAAGTAGTGCATGGGGATGACAATGCGGGCTTTCAGGTCTTTCAGCACCTGGATCATGTTGACAACCGGCATGGTATAGCCGCCGTCGACGGGCACCAGCACGACATCGAGCCTGCCGATCTGGCCGATATGGGCGGGGGTGAGTTCGTGGTGCAGGTGGCCGAGGTGGCCGATGCAGAGGCCCGCCACTTCAAAGACGAAAATCGAATTGCCATCGGGCACGCGGCCCAGCATGCCGCCCCGGATGTCGGTGGTGACATTGCGGATATGAACATCGCCAAACGTAACATCATGCCGGGCCGGGGTGCCGTCCTCGTTCCAGCCGCGCAGCACGTTCTTGATCGCGGGATCGGGCGTTGGCGTGTAGTGCGAGCGGTGGGCGCGGTTCATGGTGATGACGTCCGGCACGATGCCGCCGGCGTTGCCGGAAAAATCCGTGGCGATGCGAAGTCCGCCGGAACTTTCAATCAGGAAGGTGGAATGGCCGATGAAGGTGAGCTGCACCTGGTTTTCGGTGAGTGCGGCGGGAACAAGCTTGGCGAATTGCACGCGGGCGGGGCCTTGTGCAATGGCGAGGCAATCACTCGACAGGGTTTGGGCATTTCCGGTCAGGGAAAGCTGGGCAATCGCAATACAGAACGCGGCAAGAAACCTGAATGGCATGTGCATCTCCGCATGGAAACAATCGGATAGCGCGCTTCCATTATGGCAGAAATTATGGGAGTCAGCCAATCACGCAGTTGAAGCTCACGCTGATGCGATCTTCCTTCGCGCGGTTCATCGGCACTTCGTGGCGGAGCCAGCTTTCCCAGAGCATCAGGGTTCCGGCTTTTGGAACGCGGCTTTCATAGATGCTGGTCTTGCGCGGCGGGGCGGCCATCATCATGGCGTGGCGCGGATCTTCAAAGACGATGGGGCTGGCGCCTTCCGGGGCTGTCACATAATAGGTGCCGCTCAGAACCGCGTTGGTGTGGAGGTGCGAGGTGTGGGAGCCGCCCTGCGGCAGGACGTTCACCCACAGTGAATCGCAGACAGGTTTGCCGCCGCGCAAATTCCACTGCAGGGACTTGGCGAATTCCGCCGCGTGGGCGTGGATGATCTTTTCCAGCCGGGCAAAGGGTTTTGAGCGCCGGCTGAGGTCCTCAATTGAGGCGTAGGAGGTGTAGCCGGCGTAGCCGTGCTTTTCACACCAGCGCCGGCCCTTGGCATCATGCTGACTGAGCGAAAGGGCGGCATCCTCCAAATCCAGATTGAGACGCTGGGCATTGGCCACCTCGGCCCGGTAAACCAGGGTTGGAAACAGGCTTTCCACGGTGCTTTTCATGGCTGTCCCTTAATCAGCTTGTCGCCTGCTGACAAGGGCTGGCGATAATGGCAGTCTGGGATTCGAACAGGCAGACATGTGGAGCGGTAATGAACTGGGTGAAGGCAGGATTGGTTGTGGTGGTGGCGTCAGTTTTCATGGCGGGTGCGGCCGAAGCCGCCAAATGCAGCAGCACGGGCGGCGGTTTTGAAGCATGGAAAAAAAGCTTCGCGGTGGAGGCAAAGGCCAACGGGGTGAAGCCCAAGGCGATCTCCGCCCTCATGGGCACCAGCTATTCGAAGGGAACCATCCGCGCCGACCGGGGCCAGCACGGTTTCAAGCTGTCGCTCAATGCCTTCATGGCCAAGCGCGGGGCCGCCGGGATTATCGCAAGGGGGCGTTCACTGAAGAATGCCAATGCGGCGCTCTTTGCAAAGCTTGAAAAACGCTACGGCGTTCCTCCCGGCCCACTGCTTGCCATTTGGGGCATGGAGACAGGCTTTGGCGGCTTCATGGGCAGTCAGAACACCCTGTCGGCGGTGGCGACGCTTGCCTATGACTGCCGCCGGACCGAATTTTTCACCGATCATCTTTATGCGGCGCTGAAGCTTGTCGAACGCGGCACCATATCCGCTTCGTCCAAGGGGGCCATGCATGGCGAGTTGGGGCAGACGCAGTTCCTGCCAAAGAACATTCTGCTCTATGGGGCCGATGGCGATGGCAACGGCGCGATCAACCTCAATTCCAAGGCTGATGCGCTGGCGTCGACGGCGAAGTTTCTGGCCGGACATGGCTGGTCGGCGGGCGAAGGCTACCAGCCCGGGCAGGGCAATTTCCGTGCGATACAGGGCTGGAACGGAGCTACGGTCTATCAAAAGGCCATTGCCATCATGGGCAAGAAGATTGACGGAAATTGAGGAGTACAGAGTGTCATGACGTCCAAATCAAATCTCGTGATCAATCCGCAACGCCTGTGGGACAGCATCATGGACACGGCAAAATTTGGCGGCACGGCGAAGGGCGGCATCAAGCGACTGACGGTCTCCGACGAAGACAAGCGGGTGCGCGACTGGTTCAAGGCGCAATGCGAGGCCTGGGCTGCGTGGTGAAGGTTGACAGCGTCGGCAACATGTTTGCAACGCGGCCGGGCAAGCGCAAGGATTTGCTGCCGATCGCGCTGGGCTCGCATCTCGATACGCAGCCCACGGGCGGCAAGTTTGATGGCGTGCTCGGCGTGCTCGGGCGCTTTGGAGGCGCTGCGCACGCTGGTGGACATGGGCTATGAAAGCAATGCGCCGCTGATGATCGTGAACTGGACCAATGAGGAAGGCTCGCGCTTTGCGCCGGCCATGCTGTGTTCGGGGGTTTACGCGGGCGTGTTCACGCCGGAGTTTGCCTATTCGCGCGAGGACCGGGACGGCATCAAGTTCGGCGATGAATTGAAGCGCATCGGCTATCTCGGGTCCGAGCCTGTTGGCTCGCACAAGTTCCAGGCGATGTTTGAGCTTCACATTGAGCAGGGGCCGATTCTTGAAGCGGAAGAAAAAATGATCGGCGTTGTCACCGGCGTGCAGGGCATGCGCTGGTATGAGGTGACGGTGCGCGGGCAGGAGTCCCATACGGGGGCCACGCCGATGCTGCTGCGCAAGAACGCGCTGCTCGGCGCATCGCGGATGATTGAAGCCATTCACCAGGTGGGGCTTTCGCATTTGCCCGGCGTGGCATCGGTGGGCCTGATCGAGAACCGGCCGAACAGCCGCAATGTGGTGCCGGGGGAAGTGTTCTTCACGGTTGATTTGCGCCATCCGGATGAGACGGTGCTGGATAAAATGGAAGCGGCCTTCCGCGCCGCGCTGGGGCCGATTGCCGAGGCGGAGAAACTGACCTTCGAGGAAAAATGCATCTGGAAATCCCCGGCGGTGAAATTCAATCCGGAGCTTATTGAATGCGTGCGCCGGGGTGGCGCCCAGGCGGGCTTCAAGATGCGCGAGATGGCCTCGGGTGCGGGCCATGACGCGGCCTATATCGCGCGGGTGGCGCCCACCACGATGATTTTCGTGCCCTGCCTTGGCGGCATTTCGCATAATGAGGCGGAGTCCACCACCTTTGAAGAATGCGGTGCTGGTTCCCAGGTGCTTGCTGAACGCAGTTCTCGAATATGACCAGAAATTCGCCTGAGCTTTCGGCCCGGGCGCGGGAGATCGCCCTGGAGCTGACCTCATGGCCTTCGGTGACCGGAACGCCGGAAGAAGCGGCGTTTGCGGACCGGCTGATGCAGTATCTTCGCGACTCTGGACATGAAAAAGTCTGGAAAGAAGCCATTCCCGGCGATGTGCTGGGACGCAGCAATGTTTTTTCGCTGAAGGACGGCAAAGGCAAGGACGGGTGGCGGACCATCGTGCTGGCGGGGCATTTCGATACGGTGCCGTTTTCCGATTATGGCGATCTCGCCTCCCTCGCGTTGAAGCCCCTTGCCTTGCGCGAGGCGATGATTGCCAAGCTGGAAGTTGCCGGCGAAAGCCCATTGGCGCTGGCTGACCTGAAATCCGGAGATTTTCTGCCGGGCCGCGGGCTGCTCGACATGAAATCCGGTTTGGCAGCGGGACTGGCGGCAATGGAGGCTTATGATGGAGGGCTGTCGCTGCTTTTTGTCGCGACGCCTGACGAAGAAGACCGCTCGGCCGGAATGCGTGACGCGGCGCCGCAGATCGCCAGGATTGCGAAAGCACGCGGGCTGCATATCGAGCTCGTCATCAATCTGGATGCGATTTCCGATCAGGATGATGGCAGCAAGGGCCGCGTTGCAGCGCTGGGTTCCATTGGCAAGCAATTGCTGACGGCGTTCGTGGTGGGCAAGGAAGCCCATGCCTGTTACCCGCAGGACGGAGCCAATTCCGCCTACATCGCTGCCGAACTGGTCACAGAATTTGAGCTTGCTCCGGAGCTGGCAGAAAAGACCGGCAACGAAATTGCAGCGCCGCCGACGGTGCTTTATGCGAAGGATCTGAAAGCGGGCTACAACGTGACCACGCCCGCGCAAACATTTGTTTACTGGAACACCTTGCAACACAGGCGTTCTGGAGCAGAGGTGCTTGACATCTCCATGAGACTTGCCCAGCGGGCGATGGCGCGGGTTTTCAAAAAATTGGGCCTCAATATTCCAGTGCTGACCTATGAAGGCTTGAAACAACTTGTTCCCGAATCCAAGAGAATGGAGAAAGCGGAGGAACTTGCCTTGCGGACGGATTTGGATTTGCCGGAACGCACCAAACTGCAGACCCAGCATGTATGGTCGCTGTCAGGCCTTTCCGGTCCAGCAGTCGTTTTGGGTTTTGGTTCCATTCCCTATCCCGCTGTTTCATTGCAGGATGAGTCTTTATCGAAAGTGATTGCGGATACAGTAAAGGCGCATGGACTTGGCACGGTGGATTACTTCCCCGGTATTTCGGACATGAGCTTTATCGGTGAACCGAACGGGAATATTACTGCCGCAGCCGAGAATACGCCGATCTGGGGAACGAGCTTCACCTTGGCTGAACCGGCGGGCTATTCCTGCATCAATATCGGCCCGTGGGGGCGGGACTATCATCACTGGCTGGAACGTCTCCATGCGCCTTACGCATTTGAGACCTTGCCCAAAGTTTTGCTTGCGGTGATTGATGCGGTGTTCAAGAAAGGCTAGAGAGCCTCACCTATCAACAGGAGAGAGCGATGAGCATTACGAGAATTGGCGCGGGCAAGCGCATGAGCGAAGCGGTTATTCACGGCGGCAAGGTCTATCTCGCTGGGTTCGTGGCGGAGAAGACCGTTGGCAAATCCGTCAAGGAACAGACTGCTGATATCCTGGCGCAGATCGATGCCACGCTGAAGCAGGCCGGCACCGACAAGACCAAAATCCTGAAAGCGAATATCTGGCTCACGGATATCGGCACTTGGGCTGAAATGAACGAGGCCTGGGATGCCTGGGTTGTGGCCGGGCAGACGCCGGCGCGCGCCACGGTTGAATCGAAACTTGCAGGCCCCGGCCTTGATGTCGAGATCATGGTGGAAGCCGCCATTTAACGAAAATCCGCGTAACGGCTTGTTATGGCAGCATTTTTGCCATGACGGCCAGGCCCATGGAACCTTCCGGACTGCCGATTGTTAACTATTAACAATTGGTTAGTTCGGGGTCACATTGCGGCCATAAAGGCCCCTATGTTGCGCCGCAGCATGAAAGAGAGGGTCTATCATGAAGCATATGGTTTTTGGCGTTTTGATTGGGTTTCTGACGTTGGGCGCATTCGATTCCGGCGTGGAAGCCAAGTCAACAAGTGGCGTTGCGTCCTTTTATAAATCCGGCAAGCAAACCGCCAATGGCGAGCGCTTCAATCCAAACGGGTTGACCGCTGCCCACCGCACCCTGCCTTTCGGCACAAAGGTGCGGGTGACCAATACGCGCACCGGAAAATCCGTCGTTGTGCGCATCAATGATCGCGGGCCTTTTATCCCTGGCCGGGTGATTGATTTGAGCCTGGGTGCGGCGAAGCTTGTCGGGATGACGACCTCCGGCGTAGCCAAGGTGACTTACTCTATCCTCAATTGAAATTTTTAGGCTTAATGGAGTTTCCGGGCTCACACTTGCTTAACCAAGTTTGTTGAACACGTTCATTTCTTACCCGCCATTAATACCCGGCACGATATTGCTTCTTGAAAATAGTGGGAAGTGTCTCGTGGAAATCAAAGACGATATCAGCCAGCGGACCGAAACTGCGGCGCGCAAATGTGTGTTGATTGTCGATGATGATCCGCTCATCTGCGATGTGCTGGCCAGCCTGTTTGCCAATCTCGGCTACGAGACGGTAACGGCCGAGGACGGCGAAGCGGCCTGTGACCGCATTGCCCAGGACAATCTTTCCCTTGCCGTTGTCGACCTCAACATGCCCAAGCTTGATGGCTTCGGCCTGCTCCGCCACATAAGGCAGCATCCACGCACCGTCGATCTGCCCGTCATCATTTCAACCGGCTATGACGATCGTCCTTCGATCGAAGAGGCTTACCGCCTCGGGGCTTCCTCCTTTGTCACCAAGCCCATCAACTGGGCGCAATTCGGCTACCACGCGCAATTCGTCATCCGCAACGGCGAGATCGAGCGGGACTTGCGGCGCGCCGAGGCCGAAGCCCGCGCTGCCAGCAAGATGAAGAACGGCCTGTTCCGAATCCTGAGCCATGAACTCAAGACACCACTTGTAGCCCTCATTGGCCTGACCGACGTTCTGGCGGAAGCGCTGAAGGACAAGGTTGAGGCGATTGAAGCCGAACAGCTCGGCCACATCGTCGGCGCCTCGCAGCGCCTGAACCGGCTGATCAGCGATATCCTGGTTCTCTCCAAATCATTTTCCGGTGCGTCCAGTCTCCGCGTTTCCAATGAAAGCATGACTGATCTGCTTGATGACAGCATTGTCGGACTGGAAGCAAACGCCAGGGCCAAGAGCATCAAGATCAAGATCGCGCGGCCGGGCAAGGGCCTGATGCTGCGCTGCGACAGCCAGTTGCTGCGCCAGGCCATTAAAAAGCTGGTCGACAATGCCATCAAGTTTTCGCCGGACGGCGGCACCATTGAAATCTGGGCGCATCGCAAGCCCGACCATTCAACGGTCATTTCAGTGCGCGACAATGGCCCGGGCATTTCCCCCAATAAACTGGCGGAATGCCTGCTGCCGTTTATCCAGGAAGACATGTCCTATGGCCGGCCCGCCGAGGGCCTTGGGCTGGGCCTGCCCATCGTGAAAGCCATTGCCGAAGCCCATGGCGGCGAACTCATCTGCCAGAGCACGCAGGGGCAGGGCACGGTTGCGGCCATCTGGATTCCGGATATGTCAACGCCTGTCACCAAGGCCGCCTGAGCCATTCACTCCCGGCATGATCGCGGCTGCCCGTCGCATAGGGCGGCGTTTGTAACAATTCCAAATCTCTGACAGACTGTAAAAAATCTGGAGGAGATTTCATGAAAGTTGTGTTTACCGACGACCACCGCCTGCATTTTGCGCAAGGGGAAATTTCGGGCGGCGAATTCGTTACGCCCTTTGAGCGGCCTTCGCGCATGGAATATATCCTGCGTGAACTTAAAAAACGCAAGATGGACACCATCATTCCGCCGAAGGCTCTGGACATGAAGGCGGTGGCGCGGGTTCACGACAAGGGTTTCCTCAAATTTCTCGAAACGGCGTGGAGCGAATGGACCAAGGCGGGCTATCGCGGCGAGATCGTGCCAACCGGATTTCCAGCGCGCAGCATGCAGCAGCGCTGCCCCAAGCATATAGACGGCAAGGTGGGCTATTACATCCATTCAGTTGAAACCTGCATCACGGCGGGCACGTGGGACGCGGCCCGCGCTTCGGCCTCGGTGGCGCTCACGGCGCAGAAACTGATTGCGGGCGGGGAACGGGCGGCCTTTGCGCTGTGCCGGCCGCCGGGGCACCATGCCCATGACGATCTCTATGGCGGCTATTGCTTCCTGAACAATGCGGCGATCGCCACCCAGGCGTTCCGTGATTCCGGTGCGGCGCGGGTTGCCATTCTCGATGTGGATTTTCACCACGGCAATGGCACGCAGGATATTTTCTATGACCGCAGTGATGTGCTGTTCTGTTCGCTGCATGGGGAGCCGGAAACGGCCTATCCCTATTTCCTTGGCTTCAAGGACGAGACCGGGGCGGGCAAGGGCGAGGGCTTCAATCACAACTATCCGCTGCCGGAGGGATGCAGCTATGAAAAGTGGAGCAAGGCGCTGGGCCATGCCTGCGGGAAGATCAAAAGTTTTGCGCCGGATGTGCTGGTGGTTTCCCTCGGGGTTGATACCTACGAAAAAGATCCGATCAGCTATTTCAAATTGAAGTCGGAGGATTTCCGTGACTACGGGCGGCGCATTGCCAAGCTGAAGCTGCCCACGCTGTTCGTGATGGAGGGCGGTTATGCCATCGAGGCCATCGGCGTGAACACGGTGAATGTGCTGGAAGGCTTCCTGGATGCGTGACCGGCGCTATGACGTGCTTTTCGAGCCGGTGAAGATCGGGCCGGTGACGGCGAAGAACCGTTTTTACCAGGTGCCGCATTGCAATGGCGGCGGCTACCGGGACCCAACGGCTGCGGCTGAAATGCGCCGGGTGAAATCGGAGGGGGGCTGGGGGGTGATTTTCACCGAGCAGGTGGAAATCCATCATTCATCGGAGATCACGCCCTTCATTGAACTGCGCATCTGGGACGAGGACGACATGCCGGGCCTCAGCAAGATGGCCGATGCCATTCACTCCAACGGGGCGCTGGCCGGCATCGAGTTGGCCTATAGCGGAACCAATGGCCCCAATCTTTATACCCGTGAAGTGCCCATGGGGCCGATGCACAGTCCGATCCTGACCTTTACCAGCGATCCGGTGCAGGCGCGCGCCATGGACAAGGAGGATATCCGGAACCTGCGGCACTGGCACAAGCTGGCTTACCGCCGGGCCAAGCGGGCGGGGTATGACATCATGTGCCTCTACGGAGCCCATGGCTTTGGCATTCTGCAGCATTTCCTGTCACGGCGGACCAATCAACGCGGCGACGAGTATGGCGGCTCGCTGGAGAACCGGGCGCGGCTGTTGAAGGAATTGCTGAGTGATGCGCGCGACGAGGTGGGCGATACTTGTGCCGTGGCGGTGCGGCTTTCGCTTGATGAAATGGCGGGCGAGCAGGGATTTTCCAATGCGGAGCTGCGTGATCTCATTGGCCTGCATGCAGAGCTTCCCGATATCTGGGATTTTGCCCATGGCACCTGGGAGGCCTGTTCCGGCACCTCGCGCTTCAAGCCGGAAGCGGCGCAGGAAGATTTGATCCGCGGGATCAAGCAACTGACGTCGAAGCCCGTGGTGGGCGTGGGACGCTTCACCTCGCCGGACTTGATGGTGCGACAGATCAAGCAGGGCATATTGGATTTTATCGGCGCGGCGCGGCCTTCCATTGCCGATCCATTTTTGCCGAACAAGATTGACGAGGGCCGGGTTGAGGATATCCGTGAATGCATCGGCTGCAATATCTGCGTGACCGGCGACATGACGCAGTCGCTTTCACGCTGCACGCAGAATTCCTCTTTCATGGAGGAATGGCGAAAGGGCTGGCATCCCGAGCGGATGAAGCCTGCTGCTTCGGCGCGCAAGATTCTGGTGGTGGGTGCGGGGCCGACCGGGCTTTCGGCGGCGCATCGTTTGGGGCTTCGCGGCTATGAAGTGGCGCTCTCGGAAACCAGCACGGAGCTTGGCGGACGGGTGGCCAGGGAATGCCGATTGCCGGGACTTTCCGCCTGGGGCCGGGTGCGGGATTACCGCCAGGGCCAGATCGAGAAAATGCCCAATGTGGCGATCTATCGGGAATCAAAACTCACCGCTGCTGATGTTTTTGATCTTGGCTTTTCGGATGTTGCGATTGCCACGGGTTCGACGTGGCGGAGGGATGGCGTGGCGCGCTATCACACGCTGCCGATAAGCATCGATGCAGGAATGCCGGTGTTCACGCCGGATGATGTGATGGATGGCAAGTTCCCGGTGGGCCATGTGGTGATCTATGATGACGATCATTACTACATGGGCAGTGTGTTGGCTGAGCTCCTCCTTGCGAAGGGATGCCGTGTGAGTTTTGTGACGCCGTCTACGAAGGTTGCTGAGTGGAGCGTGAACACGCTTGAGCAGGGACAGATTCAGCGCAGGCTTTTGGAGCTTGGAGTCGAAGTTGTTACGAGCCATGCGGTGACGGATGTCTCTGCGGATTCAGTGACCGTGGCATGTGCCTACACGGGGAGAGTCCGGGAGATTTCCTGTGACGGCGTGCTTCTGGTTACGGCACGGCTTCCCAATGATGTGCTTTATACGGATCTTTTGGCGCAGAAAGCCAAATGGGCCGACAGCGGGATTGAATCGGTGAAGACAATCGGGGATGCGCAGGCGCCGGCGGCCATTGCCTGGGCCACCTATGCGGGGCACCGCTATGCGGAAGAATTTGACATGCCCGACATCGGCGATGCATTGCCATTCAAACGGGAAGTTGCGGGGTTAAAGACCTGAGATGGGCAAATTGACTGTGGCCATTACGCAAATGGCATCGGAACATGACTGGAAGAAGAATTGCGACAAGGCGGAGAAGCTGGTGCGCGATGCGGCCAGGCAAGGGGCGCAGCTCATCTTGTTGCAGGAGCTTTTTGACGGGGATTATTTCTGCATCGAGCAGCACACGCGGTTTTTCAAGAATGCCCACGAGATTGAGCATCATCCTACGGTGGCGCGCTTTGTGGCGCTGGCAAAGGAATTGGGCGTGGTGCTTCCCATCAGTGTTTTTGAGCGCGCCGGGCAGGCCCACTACAATACGACGGTGATGGCGGATGCGGACGGCAAGCGCCTTGGCATCTACCGCAAGTCGCATATTCCCGACGGGCGCGGCTATCAGGAGAAGTTTTATTTCTCGCCGGGCGATACGGGCTTCAAGGTTTGGGACACGGCGGCGGGCAAAGTGGGGCTGGGCATTTGCTGGGACCAATGGTTTCCGGAATGTGCCCGCGCCATGGCGCTGATGGGGGCGGAAATCCTGCTTTATCCAACGGCGATTGGGTCGGAGCCGGGCGATTCTTCCTATGATTCCAGCAATCACTGGCAGAACACCATGCGGGGCCATGCGGCGGCCAATATCATGCCGCTGGCCGCCTCCAACCGGGTGGGACGGGAGGTGGCCCCCGATGGCCGGGCCGACACGTTCTATGGCCGGTCCTTTATTTCCGACCACCAGGGTGAAAAATTAGTGGAGATGGACCGCGTCGAAGAAGGGGTGAGGCTGCAGAGTTTTGATCTGACGGCGATTGGCGAATTGCGGAGGACCTGGGGGGTGTTCCGCGACCGGAGGCCTGAACTTTATGGCAGTCTCTTGTCAATTGATGGTAAATTACGCTTTCCCGCCACATAGTTAGCTGGATTGCGACAATCTGACGCCGCATTCCCCGCCTAGCCTGGTTTCATGGAGAAACCGGGTTCTCTCATCCAGCACTTCATGATTGCGGGTCTGCTTGCCGCCATTGGCATTGTCGTGCTTGCTGGCCAGTCCCATGCGGGCAACCGCTATTGCACCTATTACCCGGAAGATCCCAATTGCTATGAAGCGCTTTATGGCCAACGCGGGGTTTCGCAAGAGCCGGGCGATGATGACGGTCAATTTGACGATGGCAATTTCTATTTTCAGCCACCTCCGCCACGCCCGCGGGCCAAGTCTGCCACCTCATGCCAAAGCATTGGCCGGGCATTGCGGCACCACGGCTACCGCCAGGTTCGCCCGGTGGATTGCGACGGCGTGAATTACAAGTATGTGGCCTATCTCGGCTACCAGCGATACCTGCTGCGGGTGAACAGCCTCGACGGCACGATCGATTACGAAATCAATTATTGATCACGGGGCGTTTGTCTTTGGTTGTGTACCAGCCGCCGAGGGCTTTTTCGTAAGCGAGGCCGGCGTGGAAAACGCGGGCATCATCCCAGGTGCGGCCGACAATTTGAATGCCAGTGGGAACGCCTTGCGTGGTGTGGCCTGAGGGCACGGCCAGCACCGGGCAGTTGTGCAGCATGTTGAACTGGTGGGTCATGACCCAGCCGGCTTCAGGATCGACTTTCTTTGCCGTTGACGGTGAAGTTTTCATCCCAGGGATCATGTTCGGCTTTGACTGCCGCCAGATTATTCGTGGGACAAATGAAAGACATCATGGGAGGCCAGCACGGGCCCGAGTGACTGATACATGGCATGGCTGCGCGCCCAGGGCTTGTGAACATCATCGATGGTTGAATTGCGCTCGGCGGCGGCGGCGAATTTGATGGCATAGTCGGTCATGAGATGGGCATTGGTTTTGCGCTGCCAAATGGTCTGGCGGCCAAAATTCATGGTGTTGTACCAATGCATGGCTTCACTATCGATGGCGCTGGTCCAGCCGAGTTCGACTTCTTCGACTTTGGCGCCGAGCGAGCGGAAAACCTCAATGGCCTCAAGGGTTTTTTTGCGGACTTCCGGATCGACTTCGACGTAACCGAAATCAAGTGAGTAGGCTATTTTCCAGCCTTTGATGCTCCCGGCTTTCACCGGCAGTTTCACGCGGGTCCGAATGGAGTCATGGTCAAGCGGATGGGGACCGGAGGTCACGTTCTGCATCAGGGCCGCATCGGCAATGCTGCGGGTCATGGGGCCGCAATGGTTGAAGCGGTCAAAATTGCTTGGCGGGCCATCGGGATTGCGGCCATGGGGCGGCTTGAAACCCACGGTGCCGCAAGCCGATGAGGGAATGCGGATCGAGCCACCGATGTCGGTGCCGGTGGCAAGGGTTGTGAAGCCTGCCGCCAATGCCGCGCCCGAACCGCCGGAAGAACCGCCGGGACCATAATCCAGATTCCAGGGATTTCGCGTGACGCCCCACATCCGCGAATGGGTGACACCGGAGAGGCAGAACTCCGGCGTCGTGGTGCGGCCAAAAATGATGGCGCCGGCTTTTTCCAGGCGCTCGATCTGGGGATCGGAATGATCGTCGATGTTGTTGGCGAAAATCAATGAGCCATGGGTGGTGCGCTTGCCCTTCACGCGCTGCGCATCCTTGACCAGCAGGGGAATGCCTTCGAGGGCGCGGGGCTTGAAACCGCGTTTCGCGTAGAGCTGTTCAGCCGCCTTTGCCTTGGCGAGGGCTTCATCGAAATAGCAGTCGGCGAGGCAATTTATCTCTTTGTTCAACTTCTGGCTGCGCGCGATCAATGCCTTGAGCAGCTCAACGGGCGAGGCTTTGCGGGCCTTGAACAGTTTCAAAAGCTGTGTTGCAGAGGCATAGGCAAGATCAACATTGGTCATAGACAATTTCCATGGATTAGAGTTAGGCAGGAGTTTGAACCATAATGAGGGAACTAGTCCATGGCCGGGAAGCTTGAGGGTCGCGTCGCATTGGTCACATCGGCGGGGCAGGGCATTGGCCGGGCCTCGGCCATTGCGCTGGCGCGGGAGGGGGCCAAGGTTTTTGCAACCGACATCAGGGAAGACCTGTTCAAGGATATTTCGAAGGAGCATCCCGGCATTACGGGCTTTGGCCTGAATGTTCTGGAGCAGCCGGCGGTGGATGCGGCTTTAAAGCGCACCGGCCCCATCGACATCCTGTTCAACTGCTCGGGATTTGTGCACAACGGCACGGTGCTGGACTGCGAAGAGAAGGATTGGGACTTCTCTTTTGACCTCAACGTGAAGGCCCATTACCGGATGATCAAGGCCTATCTGCCGGGCATGCTGGCCAAGGGCAAAGGCAATGTCATCAACATGGCGTCGGTCGCCTCGTCGGTCAAAGGTGCGCCCAACCGCTTTGTCTATGGAGCCAGCAAGGCCGCGGTAATAGGCCTTACCAAGGCTCTGGCAGCTGACTTCGTGGCCAAGGGAATCCGCTCAAATTGCATTTGCCCGGGAACGGTGGAAACGCCCTCGCTTTATGACCGGATGCGGGCCCAGGGTGATTTTGAAAAGGCGAAAGCGGCCTTTATCGCAAGGCAGCCCATGGGGCGCATGGCGCAGCCTGAAGAAATAGCAGAGATGGTGATTTATCTGGCAAGTGATGACTCGGCGTTCATAACCGGGCAGGCGCTTGTCATCGATGGCGGCTGGTCAATCTAATCCTTCGCAACTGCCCCCATTGGCAATCCGAAAAATTCCCCATAGGATAGTATTTTAATCGTCTGGAACAAGACGAAGGGGAGTGGCTTAATTGGCAATTGGCAAGACTGCCATTGAGGCAGTCGGCGTTACAAAGATATTTCAAAGCTCAGGCCAGGACAGCCTCAAGGCGCTGGACAATGTTTCCGTCACGATTGGCGAAAACGAGTTTTTCACCCTTCTCGGCCCTTCGGGCTGCGGGAAAACCACCCTTTTACGCCTGATTGCCGGATTTGATTTCCCGACCGACGGGCAAATACTGCTCTACGGTCAGGACATCGCGCCGCTTCCGCCGTTCCAGCGGCCGGTCAACACCGTGTTCCAGAACTATGCGTTGTTTCCGCACATGACGGTTGGCCAGAATATTGGCTTCGGACTGGAGATGCTGGGCAAACCGCGAGCCGAGATTGAGGCGCGGGTTTCGGAGATGCTGAAGCTGGTGCAGATGGGGGATTTGCGCAACAGGCGGACCAGCCAGATTTCCGGCGGCCAGCAGCAGCGCGTGGCGCTGGCGCGGGCCTTGGCACCCAAGCCGAAGGTGCTTCTGCTCGATGAACCCTTGTCGGCGCTTGATTACAAGCTGCGCAAGGAAATGCAGATCGAATTGAAGCGGCTGCAGCTGGAAACCGGCATCACCTTCATCTTCGTGACCCATGACCAGGAAGAAGCGCTGACCATGTCGGACCGCATTGCGGTGATGAACAAGGGGCGGATCCTGCAGATCGGCAGCCCGCATGACATCTATGACAGGCCGGCCCAGCGCTTTGTCGCAGATTTTATCGGCGAGACAAATTTCCTGGAAGGCGAGCTGCAAAGTTTTGCCAAAGGCAAGGCCACAGTGAAGCTCGCCTTGGGGGCGATTGTCGAAGCCGATGTGCCCGATGGTTTTACGCCAAAGGGCAAAGTCACCGTCGTGGTGCGGCCTGAACATGCGGATCTTGCCACGTCCGGCAAGGCCTCGCTTCTCAATGGCATGCTGGAGAACATCGTCTATTTCGGGACTGATACCCATTATCATGTGCAGCTTGCGGATGGCCGTCCGTTCATTGTCCGGCAGCAGAGCAGCCGCACGGGCGGCGAGAGCTTTGCGGTGGGTGCCATGGTCGGCATTTCACTTGAACGCGATGCCGCGCATCTGTTGAGGGACTAGGCATGGCAACCGCACGCGAGACTGCCATTGCCGAGGAGCGCAAGGATGTTGTCACCCGGCTCTGGCTCTCCACACCGGCGCTCGTCATCATTTTCTGCGCGGCGCTCGGGCCGCTTCTGGTGGTTCTGCTCTACACCTTCCTGACCAAGGGCGATTATGGCGGGGTGAAATGGATATTCTCCACCGACGGCTGGTTCAGCGTTTTTTTCGAGCGCGACATATTCGATGATACGGTGACGCTTGCCGACGCGCATCTTTCCATTTTCTGGCGGTCGGTGAAGCTTTCGCTGGCAACAACCGTGCTGGCCCTCCTCTTCGGCTTTCCCACCGCCTATTTCATCGCGACCCGATCAGAACGGACGCGGGATATCTGGCTGTTCCTGGTCACCATTCCATTCTGGACCAACCTGCTCATCCGCACCTTCGCCATGATGGAAGTGATCCGCAACGAAGGCATCATCAACACGACGCTCATTTCGCTCGGCATCATCGACACGCCCATCCAGATCATGTTCACCGACACGGCCATCATGATGGGAATGGTCTATGTCTATCTTCCGCTCATGGTTCTGCCGCTTTATGCCAGCATGGAGAAACTCGATTTCCGCATCGTGGAAGCGGGCTATGACCTTTATGCCACGCGGTTCCAGGTGTTGTGGCGCATTATCATTCCGCTGGTGAAGCCCGGCATTATCGCGGGCTCCATCCTGGTGTTCGTGCCGTCGCTCGGGGCCTATGTGACGCCGCGCGTGCTTGGCGGCGGCAAGAACCTGATGCTCGGCAATCTCATTGAGCTGCAGTTTGGCCAGGGCCGCAACTGGCCGCTGGGCTCGGCGCTGTCCATTACCCTCATGGTCATTGTCATGGTGGCCATGCTGGTTTACGTGCGGCAGGCCTCCAAGGGGACGTCCAGCCATGGCTAGGGGCACGCGGTTTTCCATCCAGCGGCAATCCGGTTTCGGCGTAATCGCGGCGGTGTGTTTTGTCCTGCTCTACGCCCCCATTGCCACGCTGATTTTCTATTCTTTCAACGCGGGCAGTTCGATTGCCATCTGGGAGGGTTTTTCCTGGCGCTGGTATGAGGCCGCTTGGGCCAATGAGCAGATCAAGGAAGTTTCATTGCGTTCGCTGCTGATTGCGGTTGTAGCGGCCACGGTTTCAACGACGGCGGCCACGATGGCGGCACTTGCCACAACGCGCACCCGGCAGTTTCGCGGCATTACGGCGATTTATGCGGCAATTAACGCGCCGCTGATGGTGCCGGAAATCGTAACCGCGGTGGCGCTTCTCATTACCTTTGCCTCAATCAAGGTGGCCACCGGCTATTCGGGGCTGGGCTACCTGTTTGCAGCCCATTCGGCTTTTTGCATACCCTTCGCTTACCTGCCCGTGCGGGCACGGCTTGAAAGCATGGATTTGACCCTGGAACGGGCTGCCGCCGACCTCTATGCCACGCCCTGGAAAGCCTTCCGCCATGTCACATTTCCACTGCTTTGGCCCGGCATCATCGCGGGCTTCATGCTGGCCTTTGTGATTTCCCTCGACGACGTGGTCATTACCGAATTCGTCAAATCGGCGGGCCAGGACACGCTTCCAACCTACATGCTCGGGCAGCTCCGGCGGGTGATCTCGCCTGAAATTAACGCTATTTCGACGGTGTTTTTCCTGCTGTCGGTGGTTATTGTCACATTGTTCTTTTTCCTCAACCAGAAACGCGATAAAGTTCAACAACACACATAAAGGGAGACTAGTCATGAAACTGAAACTTGCAGGCGCTGCTGTTGGCGCCCTGATGCTGGCAATGGCCGTTCCGGCCGCGGCCGAAGGCGAGCTCAACATCTTCAACTGGGGCGATTACACCAGCCCTGAAATGATCAAGAAATTCGAAGAGAAGTACAAGATCAAGGTTACGGTCACGGACTATGATTCAAACGACACCGCACTTGCCAAGGTGCGCGCCGGCGGACATGGCTTCGATATCGTCGTGCCATCAGCCAACGTCATGCCGATCTGGATCAGCGAAGGCCTGCTGCTGGAAACGCGCCCGGACCAGATGGAAAATTTCAAGAATGTAGATCCGAAGTGGGTTGATGTGCCCTTTGACAAGGGCCGCCACTACTCGGTTCCCTGGCAGTGGGGCACGACGGGCGTTTATGCGCTCAAGAGCCTCTACAGCGGCGATGTGAACACCTCGGCCATCTGGCTCGACCCGCCGCCGGAACTGGTTGGCAAGATCAACGTGGTTCCTGAAATGGGCGACGTGATGTCGCTTGCCATCATGTATATGGGCGGCGAACCCTGCTCGGGCGACAAGGAACTTCTCAAGAAGGTTCGCGACAAACTGGTGGAAGCCAAGGCCAAATGGCTGTCCATGGACTATGGTTCGGTCGAGAAAATTTCCAAGGGCGATTTCTCAGCCGGCGTGAACTGGAATGGTTCGACCTTCCGGGCGCGCCTGCAGAACGACCAGGTTGTCTATGGCTATCCAAAGGAAGGCTTTGTGGTCTGGATGGACAACGTGTCGGTTCTCAAGGACGCGAAGAATGTCGAGAACGCCAAGCTGTTCCAGAATTTCGTCATGGATCCGGAGAATGCCGCGATGGTTTCGGCATTTGCGCGCTATGCCAACGGCGTCATGGGTTCGGAAGCCTTCATGCCGGAAGACATGAAGACGGCGAATGAAATCGTCGTGCCGCCTGAACTCGCAAGCAAGGGCCATTTCGTGCTGGCATGCCCCGCCGATGTGACGGAAATGTACACGAAAATCTGGACTGATCTTCAGAAGTAATCAAAATGCCTTTGGCCCCGGCGGGAAACTGCCGGGGCTTTTTTGTTGTCCAGGAGCACCATGCCCTCATTCAAGAATTCCGATACGCGCCTGCCCATCATGGAAGGCTCGCCGCCCAGCCTGGTTCCGCCGAAGATGGATTGGGACAGGCCGCCGTGGAACCGCTGGTCGTTCCAGCATGTCAGGGAGATTTTGCCGACGGCCGAGATCTGGCGCGGAACCGGGCCGGTGCGCGCCCTGCCGCGGGCCGATGTCAATCTGGACGATCTGGCGGTTGTTGATGGTGCGGGTGCTCCGATCTCGCTGGCGGGATTTCTTGATGAGACGTACACGGATGGTTTTCTGGTTCTGAAGAACGGCGCAATTTCCTATGAGCGTTACTTCAACGGCATGGATCACCGCACGCTGCATCTTTCCCAATCGATGTCGAAATCATTTACCGGCATGACCGCCGGCATTCTCGCCAGCCGCGGCTTGCTTGACGTGAATGCGCCGGTGACGACCTATCTTCCAGAGCTTGAACAAACGGGCTGGCGCGGAGCGACACTGCAGCAGGTGCTTGACATGACAACAGGCACGCGCTTTTCCGAAGATTACGTCAATCCCTATTCGGATGTGGGGCAGATGGATGTGGCTTGCAACTGGAAGCCGGTTCCGCCCGACAGTGACGCAAGTTTCAGGTGGCCGCGCCATATCTGGGAACTGATCACGGGTTTGACCGAAACGGTGCGGGGCCATGGCGACCTGTTTGCCTATCGCTCGATCGAAACCGACGTGCTGGCCTTTTGCCTGGAGCGCGTCACGGGAAAGCGCCTGCCACAGCTTCTGTCCGAGGAAATCTGGCAGAAGATGGGGGCGGAGGAGAGCGGCTGCATCACCGTCGACAGTGCCGGTTATGCCCTTGCCTCAGGCGGATTGAACGCGACCTTGCGGGACTATGGCCGGTTTGGCCAGCTTATCCTTGAAAACGGCGGCGGCATCATTCCGGCTTCCTGGATTGAGGCCACGCGCAGCGGCAATCACGGCATATTCGGCGAGCCCTATACTTTTTCAATGCCACAGGGGGCCTACCGGAATCAATTCTGGATCGAGGACCCAACCTCGCGGGCCATTCTGGCGAAGGGCGTGTTCGGACAATTGATCTATGTGAACTGGGACTACAACATGGTTGTGGTCAAGCTTTCGAGCTGGCCGGATTTTCTCAATCGCCCATTTGACGTTGCAACCTTCAGCGCGATGCACGCGATCGGCAAGGCGCTGGGCTGAAACCCCATTTTGGCTTTGTTGCAAAACTGAAGAATTTGGTTTGTATTGAATTGGGCATGGGTAAATTCAAGGGGATAAACATATGATCTGGCGCCGTCTTTTGCTTTCAACCGCACTTCTCACCTCTCTTGCGGGGTTGGCCCAGGCCGACGCGCAGAAGATTACGCTGCTCAGTTTCAACATGTGGGGTGCGGGCGCCAATGCGCAAAAGTCCGTTGATGAAACAGTGGCCGTGATCAGGGCCTCGGGTGCCGACATCATTGGCGCGCAGGAAACCGTGCCGGAGCCGGATCCCTGCACCGCCGATGTGTGTGCCGCCACGGATAACAGCCGGGCCAAGGATGTTGCGGCGGCGCTTGGCTATTTCTATCATGAGTTCAAGCACAATACGGATAATCACTGGGCCGATGCGATGTTCAGCAAATATCCGTTTGGAAAGGAAACGCCCAATGGGGTGGGCGTTGAGATCGACGTGAACGGGCGCAAGATCGTGGCCTACAGCATGAACCTGGATGATGCGCCGTATCAGCCCTATCAATTGCTCAATATCGAGTACGGCAATTCGCCATTTCTGAAAACGGCGGATGAGGCCATCAAGGCGGCCAGCGAAACGCGCGGCAAGGCGTTGGCCCTCTTGCTTGCGGACATTAAATCCGCAGGCGATGCGGAAGCGCAATTCGTGATGGGGGATTTCAATGAACCCAGCCATTGGGATTGGACGGAAAGAGCCGCCGCCGCCGGGCGCCATCCACTTGCGGTTGAATATCCCACCACCAAGGCTGTGGAGGCCGAGGGCTTTGTGGATACGTTCCGCACAGTGTTCCCGGATGAAATGGCCAAGCCCGGCATCACCTGGACGCCAACCAGCGAGCCAACGGACAAGGAAGACCATCATGACCGGATTGATTTCGTTCTGGCCCGCGCCAAGAACCTGAAAGTGATTTCCGCCGGTATTGTTGGCGAGAAGGCGCCGGAGGCTGATCTCGTTGTGACCCCCTGGCCATCGGACCATCGGGCCACCATGGCGGTTGTTGAGTTTTGATTCTTAAATCGTAATCCCCGGCAGTTTCAGGCCCTGTTCCCTGGCGCAGTCCTTGGCGATGTCGTAGCCGGCATCGGCGTGGCGCATGACGCCGGTGGCGGGGTCGTTCCAGAGCACGCGTTCCAGCCTGCGGGCTGCATCATCTGTGCCATCGGCGACGACGACCATGCCGGCGTGCTGCGAATAGCCGATGCCGACGCCGCCGCCGTGATGGATGGACACCCAGGTGGCGCCGGAGGCGGTGTTGAGCAGGGCGTTGAGCAATGGCCAATCGGACACCGTATCGGAGCCATCGAGCATGGCTTCGGTTTCGCGGTTGGGGGAGGCGACGGAGCCTGAATCGAGATGATCACGGCCGATGACGATGGGGGCTTCGACTTCGCCGTTTTTCACCATCTCATTGAAGGCCAGCCCCAAGCGATGGCGCTGGCCGAGGCCGACCCAGCAGATGCGGGCGGGCAGGCCCTGGAAGGCGATGCGTTCGCGCGCCATGTCGAGCCAGTTGTGCAGGTGCTTGTCGTCGGGGATGAGTTCCTTGACGCGCTGGTCGGTCTTGTAGATGTCCTGCGGATTGCCGGAGAGGGCGGCCCAGCGGAAGGGGCCAATGCCGCGACAGAACAGCGGGCGGATATAGGCCGGCACAAAGCCGGGAAATGCGAAGGCATCCTTCAGGCCCGTTTCAAAAGCCATCTGGCGGATGTTGTTGCCGTAGTCGAAGGTGGGGATGCCGGCCTTCTGGAAATCCAGCATGGCCTGCACGTGGATTTTCATGGAGGCCATGGCGGCGGCTTTCACCGCTTGTGGATTTGAAACGCGCTTCTCCTCCCATTCGGCAAGGCTCCAGCCGATTGGCAGATAGCCGTTCACCGGATCATGGGCCGAGGTCTGGTCGGTGACCGCGTCCGGCCTGATGCCGCGCTTGACCATATCAGGCAGAATTTCCGCCGCATTGCCAAGTACGCCAACCGAGATCGGTTTTGGCGAGCGCTTGATCATTTCGAGGGCTTCGTCGACGGACTTGGCTTGCGTGTCGAGGTAGCGGGTGCGAAGCCGCATATCGATGCGCGAGGGCTGGCATTCGATGGCGATCATGGAGGCACCGGCCATGGTGGCGGCCAGCGGCTGGGCGCCGCCCATGCCGCCGAGGCCGGCGGTCAAAAACCATTTGCCCTTGAGATTGCCGCCGTAATGCTTGCGGCCCACTTCGGCGAAGGTTTCGTAGGTGCCCTGCACGATGCCCTGGGTGCCGATGTAGATCCACGAGCCGGCCGTCATCTGGCCGTACATCATCAGGCCCTTCTTATCGAGCTCGTTGAAATGGTCCCAGTTGCCCCAATGGGGCACGATATTGGAATTGGCGATGAGAACGCGGGGCGCGTCCTTATGGGTGCGGAAAATGCCGACGGGCTTGCCGGATTGCACGAGAAGCGTTTCATCGTCCTCAAGGGAGCGCAGGCTGGCGACGATGCGGTCGTAGGCTTCCCAGTTGCGCGCGGCCCTACCGATGCCGCCATACACCACCAGTTCCTCCGGACGTTCGGCAACACCGGGATCCAGATTGTTCATCAGCATGCGCAAGGGCGCTTCGGTGAGCCAGGATTTGGCGCTGAGGGTGGTTCCGGTGGCGGCACGGATGACCCGGGTGTTGTCGCGGCGGCTGTTCATAAGGGTTTTCCTTGGGCATTGGTTTTGTAGCGGCTGTGCAGGCCGTAGCGGCTGGCGGGATAGATGAGGGTTGCCACGGTCACGACCTGGCCCTGATTCCAGCTCCGGCGGTGAAGCGCCAGGCAGGGTTCGTGGGGCTTTATGTTCAGGAGTTCCTGCTGGGCGGCATCGGGCAGCATGGCCTTGACGGAGTGCTCCAGCTCATCGACGGGAACGGTGTTCAGGAGATAGGCGGTGGGCGTTTGCTTGGTAAAACTCTGGATGAGGAAGTCGGGGGCAATGTGGGGGTTCACCCAGCGGTTCTCGAGTTGGACCGGCAGGCCGTTTTCCTCATGGACAATGGCGAGGTGGAACAGGCTCTGGGGGGAATTCCATTCAAATTCCTGGGTGAGAATGGGGCTGGCGGTAATCTTTTCGCGGGTGATCAGGCGCGAGGAGTGCTTGTGGCCGCGGGCGGCAATTTCCTCGGCGATATTGCGGAGCTCCATCAGGCTGGTGCGGGCAGTCTGTTCCTTCACAAAGGTGCCGACGCCGGGAACCCGGGCGAGGTAGCCATCGGCGGAGAGTTCGCGGAGTGCCCGGTTGGCGGTCATGCGGCTGATGCCGAAGCTTTCGACGAGCTCGTTTTCGGAGGGCACGCGGGAGCCGGCGGCCCAGGTGCCGGACTGGATGTTATCCAGGATATGCTCCTTCACCTGCATGTAGAGCGGCTGCATCTGGTTCACGGCAGGGTTCCTTTGATGAGTTCGCCATTGCGGATGACGGCGGCGAGGGGATTGAAGCCCAGGGGGTAGGCGAGGTCGCCGGGGCGCTTGACGTCCCAGAGGGCGAGATCGGCCTTCTGGCCCACGGCGATGGTGCCCCGGTCCTTCAGGCCCAGGGCGCGGGCGGCATTGGCGGTGACGCCCGAGCAGGGCCTCTTCGGGGGTGAGGCCGAAAAGGACGCAGGCCATGTTCATGGTGGCGAGCAGGGAATGGACCGGGGAGGAGCCGGGGTTGAGATCGGTGGCGATGGCGATGGGAACCTTGTGCTTGCGCAGGGCCGCCACGGGCGGGGCCTGCTTTTCGCGGAGGTAGTAGAAGGCGCCGGGAAGCAGCACGGCCACGGTGCCGGACCTGGAAATAGATTCGACTCCATCCTCATCCAGGTATTCGATGTGATCGACGGAGAGGGCCTTGAAGCGGGCCGCCATTTTGGCTCCACCCAGATTGGAGAGCTGTTCGGCATGCAATTTCACCGGCAGGCTGAAGGCCCGTGCGGCCTTGAACACGGTTCTGGTTTCCTCGACGGAAAAGGCAATGCCTTCGCAGAAGGCGTCGACGGCATCGGCCAGGCCTTCCGCGGCAATCCGGGGAAGGGCCTGATCGCAGACAATTTTCAGGTAGGCCTCATGGTCTTCCCTGAATTCCTGCGGGAAGGTGTGGGCCCCCAAAAAGGTGGTTTTCACGTCCACCGGGCGCAGGGTGCCGAGCTTTCTGGCCACCTTGAGCATTTTGACTTCGGTCTCGACGTCCAGGCCATAGCCCGACTTGATTTCGATGGTGGTGACGCCTTCGGCCAAAAGAGATTCGAGTCGACGCAATGCGGATTCGAGCAGCTCCGTTTCGCTGGCCGCGCGGGTGGCGCGCACGGTGGACATGATGCCGCCGCCGGCCTTGGCGATGTCGGCATAGGTGGCACCATTGAGGCGCTGCTCGAATTCAGCGGCGCGGTTGCCGCCGTAAACCAGGTGCGTGTGGCAATCGATGAGGCCGGGGGTGAGGAGCCTGCCACCGCAATCGACAGCATCGCCTTTGGGTGTGTCGGGTCCTACCGATTTTATGACGCCACCTTCAATCAGCACCGCGCCCTTCTCAATGAACCCGTAGCCGTTGACCATGGTGGCGATGGAAAGATTGGTGAGGAGCACGCGGATTCCCTACTTGTATAGTGTTGTATATACAGTATACTCCCAAGCATGACCCAAGGCAAGTTCCGTTTCACATCGGTCCTCACTTCTTCCGGTTGGCAGAAGGACGTGAGTGTTGCTGTCGATCAGAACGGAATGATTGAAAGTGTCGAAGCCGGAGCGAAAGGCGGAACGCCGATTACGGGCATTGCCATCCCCGCCGTTGCCAATGTTCACTCCCATGCGCATCAAAGATTGATGGTGGGACTGGCGGAGCGGGCGGGTCTGGGCACCGACAGTTTCTGGACCTGGCGCGAGGCGATGTATGGCTTTGCGCTCAAGCTTTCGCCCGATGATCTCGAAGCCGTGGCGGCGCAGGCCTATGTGGAAATGCTGAAGGCGGGCTTTTCCTGCGTGGGGGAATTCCAGTATCTGCATCACCAGCCCGACGGCTCGCCTTACGATGAGCCCGCTGAAATGTCGCTGCGCTGCATTTCGGCGGCGGAGCAGGCGGGCATTGCGATTACCATGCTGCCGACGCTCTATAATTACTCCGGATTTGGCGGGCAGGCCTCGACTGCGGGGCAGCGGCGCTTTGTCAATGACGCGGACCGGTTTCTGGAGATTTACGGGACATTGAAAGCTGTTTGCGGAGCCAGTCCGCTTGCGGCGGCTTGGGATATCGCCCCATAGTTTGCGGGCGGTGACGCCGGAGCTTTTGAAAACCGTGCTGGACGGCATTGAAGATGACGCCCGGGTTCATATTCATGTGGCGGAACAGACCAAGGAAGTTGATGACTGCGTAGCCTGGTCCGGCAAGCGGCCGGTGGAATTCCTGCTCGACCAGTTTGAGGTTTCCAGCCGCTGGTGCGCCATTCATGCAACCCATATGACGGCGGGCGAAACCCAGCGGCTTGCAAAGTCCGGGGCGATTGCCGGCCTGTGCCCCACAACGGAGGCAAATCTCGGAGATGGGATATTTCCGGCGGACACCTTCATGAAGCAGGGCGGGGCCATTGCCATTGGCAGCGACAGCCAGATCACCATTTCACCGGCGGAAGACTTGCGGATGCTGGAATATTCGCAACGGCTGCGGGACCGGACGCGCAATGCGCTGGCCTCCGGGGCCGGGGCTTCGACGGGGCGCAGCCTGCTTGATGCCGTTCTCAAAGGCGGGGCCGCCTGCCTTGATCAGCCCATGGGAGCGATTGCCGTGGGCAGGCGCTGTGACATTGCCGTTCTGGATGAGGCGCATCCCGCCATGACCGGGCGCGCGGGCGATGCGGCTCTCGATACCTGGATTTTTTCTGCCGGGAATGCGGCGGTGAAAGATGTGATTGTCGGCGGGTCGCATGTGGTGAAGGATCGCCGGCATATCGACGAAGACCGCATTCAAAAGAAATTTGCTGAAACCGTGAGGCGTTTGTCATGAAGATTGTCATTGGTGAAACCGCGATTACGCTGGAACATGTGCGGGCCGCATTGGCCGGACCGATCACTGTTTCGCTGTCGCCCAAGGCGCGGGGGCTTATTGTCAAAAGTGCTGAAACGGTGGCGCGGCTGCTCAAGACGGGCGATGCGATTTATGGCGTGAACACGGGTTTTGGAAAACTGGCCAAGACGCGGATTGCGGCGGAAGACCTTTCAAAGCTGCAGATCAATATCGTGCGCTCCCATGCGGCGGGCGTGGGCGCACCGCTGGATGAGAACGTGGTGCGGCTCATCATGCTGCTCAAGATCAACGCCCTGTCGCAAGGGGCCTCGGGCATTTCGCTGGCGGCGATGGAAACACTGGTTGCGCTTCTGAATGCGGATGTTTTGCCGGTTGTTCCGGGGCAGGGGTCGGTTGGCGCATCGGGTGATCTGGCGCCGCTGGCGCATTTGAGCCTGGTGCTGATTGGCGAAGGTGAAGTTCTCCACAAGGGCAAGCGCCTGAGCGGCGCAAAGGGATTGGCGGCGGCGGGTGTTGGGCCGGTTGCCCTGGGACCAAAGGAAGGGCTTGCGCTTCTCAACGGCACGCAGGTTTCAACGGCGCTGGCGCTTTCCGGATTGATTGCGGCGGAGCGTAATGCGGCGGCGGCCATTCTGGCGGGTGCCTTGTCCATTGACGCGATAATGGGCTCCGATACGCCGTTTGATCCGCGCATCCA
Source organism: uncultured Alphaproteobacteria bacterium (assembly GCA_963753025.1). GTDB lineage: Bacteria > Pseudomonadota > Alphaproteobacteria > Rhizobiales > Aestuariivirgaceae > Aestuariivirga. The sequence continues at coordinate 157,983 of CAVWAY010000012.1, forward strand.
TGCGCTGCGTCCCCATCCCGGACAGGTTCTTGGCGGCCGCGCATTACCGCCGCCTGCTGGCGGGCAGCGCCATTCGCGCTTCGCATCTGGTTGATGACGAGCGGGTGCAGGATCCCTATTCCTTCCGCTGCCAGCCGCAGGTGATGGGGGCGTGTCTCGACATGCTGGCCAATGCGGCGCGCAGCCTGATGATCGAGGCCAATGGGGTTTCCGACAATCCGCTGGTGTTTGCCGAGGACGGCGCGGTGCTTTCCGGCGGCAATTTCCATGCGGAGCCGGTGGCCTTTGCGGCGGACATGATTGCCATTGCCATTGCGGAAATGGGCTCGCTTTCGGAACGGCGCATGGCGGCGCTGATTGATTCCTCGATCTCGCTGCTGCCGCCCTTTCTCATCCGCAATCCGGGGCTCAATTCCGGCTTCATGATCCCGCAATGCACGGCGGCGGCACTGATGAGCGAGAACAAGCAGATGTCGCATCCGGCTTCGGTTGATTCAGCCCCCACGTCTGCCAATCAGGAAGATCATGTTTCCATGGCAACGCATGGGGCGCGGCAGGCTTGGGCCGATGAATGCCAATCTGGCGCGGATCGTGGCAATTGAGCTTATGGCCTCGGCGGAAGGCATTGATTTCCGGCGGCCGCTCAAATCCTCGAAGGCGCTGGAAGAAACGCACAGGCTGGTGCGTTCGAAAGCTGCAAGCCGCGAACAGGACCGGGAATTTTCAACGGATATTGAAGCCATTGCTGGCATGATCGAGCATGGAGAATTTCAAGCCCTCGTGCCCAGGCTTCTCAGCGATCTCGGCTGCGCTTAGTTCTTCAGGCGATAACCGGTTCTGAATATCCACGCGACAATGGCGAGGCAGGCGGCAAGAAAACCTGCAATGGCCAGCAGGCTGTAGCCGATGCTGACATCGGAGTGGCCGAAGAAGCTCCAGCGAAAGCCACTGACCAGATAGACCACGGGATTGAACAGGCTAATCTTCTGCCAGATGGGCGGCAGCATGTTGATGGAATAGAAGCTGCCGCCCAGGAAGGTGAGCGGCGTGATGATCAGCAGGGGAATGAGCTGCAGTTTTTCAAAGCCATCAGCCCAGATTCCGATGATGAAGCCGAAGAGGCTGAAGGTCACGGCGGTCAGGACAAGAAAGGCCAGCATCCAGAAGGGGTGCAGGATTTGCAGGGGAACAAAGAAGGCGGCAGTTGCCAGAATGACGAGGCCCAGAACGATGGACTTGGTGGCAGCAGCGCCCACATAGGCGATGACGATTTCAAGGTAAGATACGGGAGCCGAGAGCAGCTCGAAAATCGTGCCGACAAAGCGCGGGAAATAAATGCCGAACGAGGCATTGGCGATGCTCTGGGTGAGCAGCGACAGCATGATCAGGCCCGGCACAATGAAAGAGCCATAGTTGATGCCGTCAATTTCCTGGATGCGCGTGCCGATGGCGGCGCCAAAGACCACGAAATAGAGCGAGGTTGATATGACCGGCGAGACAAGGCTCTGGGTCAGGGTGCGGAAGAAACGCGCCATTTCGAAGACATAGATGGCCTTTACGGCGTTGAAATTCATGATGGCTTCCTCACCAGGCTCACGAAGATTTCCTCGAGCGAGCTTTGCTTGGTTTCCATGTCCTTGAACTTTATTTTTGCGGTGTGCAGATCCTCGAGCAGGGCGGCGATGCCGGTCTTGTTGCCCTGTGAATCATAGGTGTGGGTGATTTCGGTGCCTTCGCCATTGAGCTCAAGCCCGTATTTCTTCAAGGTTTTCGGAATGCTCTTGATGGCGCGGTCGAGATGCAGGGTGATCTGCTTCTTGCCGAGCTTGGCCATCAGGGCTTTCTTGTCCTCGACCAGAATGATTTCGCCCTTGTTGATGACGCCGATGCGGTCGGCCATTTCCTCGGCCTCGTCAATGTAGTGGGTGGTGAGGATGATGGTGACGCCGGTCTTTCTGAGATCGCGCACGAGCTGCCACATGTCGCGGCGAAGCTCCACGTCCACGCCGGCGGTGGGTTCGTCGAGGAAAAGGATTTTGGGTTCGTGGGACAGGGCCTTGGCGATCAGCACCCGGCGCTTCATGCCGCCGGAGAGCTGCATGATCTTGCTGTCCTTCTTGTCCCAGAGGGAAAGCGCCTTGAGGGTTTTCTCGATATGGGCGGGATTGGGCGACAGGCCAAAAAGCCCACGGCTGAAATTTACCGTTGCCCAGACCGTTTCAAAGGCATCGGTGGTCAGCTCCTGGGGCACAAGGCCGATGAGGGAGCGGGCGGCGCGGAAATCCGTGACAATGTCGTGACCATTGGCCAAAACTTTTCCAGCGCTGGCGTTAACGATGCCGCAGATGATGCTGATGAGGGTGGTTTTGCCCGCGCCATTGGGGCCAAGAAGGGCGAAAATTTCGCCCTGCCGGATCTCAAGATTGATGTCTTTCAGGGCTTGAAAGCCTGACTTGTAAGTCTTTGAAAGGGCGGACACGGAAATGGCTGATGACATTGTGTCCAAATAGGGGCTTGGCGCGGGAAGCGCAAGGATTTGCAGCAGCCATTGCCCGGATTTATGGCAGCAGCCAATGACCTGGATTTCATTTGCCGCCGGGACGGAATTCGGGATACACAAATTCGTGAATGTTGGACGGAATTCCGGGCCTTAACCGTCATGAGTAGGCTATGCTGACGGTGGCATTGTGCTCGGGGAGTGGTAGTCATTTGAAAAAGTCGGCGGTGGCAGTGGTTCTCCTTTTGGCCCTCGGGGGGGCTGCCTATTGGCTGCAGGCCGAGGGCCAGCTTAAATCCTTCTGGCCCGGGAGCATCGGAAGCGCAAATGCAGCCTGCCGCTGGCGGGGCCAAGCGCCCGGCCTCATCGGTGGAAGTGGCAACGGCAAAGGAAGGCCAGCTCAGCGACGATATCGCGGCGATCGGTTCACTGGTTTCGGAAGAGTCCGTTGATATCTCGGCGGAGACGAACGGGCGGATTGTGGAGATCCTGTTTGCCGACGGCACACAGGTCAATGCGGGCGACGTGTTGTTCCGGCTTGACGATACGCTGGTGCAAGCCGTGGTGACCGATGCGGAGGCCAAGCTTGCGCTGGCTAAAACCGTTGTCGAGCGCAATGCCGCGCTGCTCAAATCCAGGAACATCGCGCAGAGCGTCGTCGATCAGTCGAACACCGAACTCACGCTTGCCGAAAGCGCCCTGGCGCTGGCCAAGGTGCAACTCGGCAAACTGACGATCCGTGCCCCCTTCAGCGGCCGGGCAGGATTTCGCGGCGTGTCCATCGGCGCCTATGTGCAGGCAGGCGCGCCGCTGGTGCATGTGGAGAAAATCGATCTTTTGAAAGCGGCGTTCAGCGTTCCGGAACTGAATTATTCGCAGCTTGCGCTTGGCCAGAGCATCATGGTGACGCGCCGATGCGGTGCCGGGTGAAACGTTCGAGGCAAAAATTTCGGCCATTGATCCGCTGCTTGATATCAATGGCCGGGCGCTCCGTGTGCGGGCCGACCTTGACAATTCCGCCGACAAGCTGCGGCCCGGCATGCTGATACGGGTCAGTGTCCGCGGGCCTTCGCGCTCATCGGTGATGGTGCCGGAGGCGGCCATTGTTCCGCGCAGCAGTGGTGCCGTAGTGTTTGTCGCCACGGGTGAAAAGGCGGCGGAAACAAAAGTGCGCACCGGAAAACGCGTTGACGGCGCTGTCGAAATCATTGAGGGCCTGAAAGCGGGCACACAGGTGGTGACCGCCGGAAACGCGCGGCTGTCGGACGGAGCGGCCATCGCCATCGTCCCGCCGGCAAGCAATTGAGGCAGCGATGACCCTTCCCGAGCTCTGCATCCGACGACCGGTTTTCGCAACGGTGCTGAGCCTGATCCTCGTGCTTGTCGGCCTCATGGCCTTCAGCCGGCTGACGATCCGCGAATATCCCAACATCGACGAGCCGCAGGTTTCCGTGTCCACCGGTTATAACGGCGCATCGGCGGAAATCATCGAAACCCAGGTGACGCAGGTGCTGGAAGGCTCGCTTGCGGGCATAGAGGGCATCGACACAATTGAATCCAGCTCGCGGGCGGAATCGAGCCGAATCACCATCCGCTTCCGGACGGGCATCAGCATCGATTCGGCCACCAGCGACGTGCGCGACCGGGTGAGCCGGGTGCGCCGCCAGCTTCCTGATGAAATCGACGAGCCAAACATTTCAAAAGTTGAGGCGGATGCGCAGGCCATTATCTATTTGGTGCTGCGCTCCACCGGCATGTCGGCCCTTGAGCTCACGGATTACGTGGACCGTTTCGTGGTCGACCGGTTCAAAAATCTCGACGGCGTGGCCGACGTTTCGGTGAATGGCGAGCGGCGCTATGTCATGCGGGTCTGGCTCGACCCGGCAAAACTCGCGGGCTACGGCGTCACGGTGCAGGATGTCGAGGCGGCGATCCGTTCACAGAATGCCGAAATTCCCGGCGGGCCGGGTGGAAAGCACGGACCGCGAGTTCACCGTGCTGTCGCGCACCTCGCTTGGCACGGCCGAGGAATTTGCAAAGGTTGTCCTCAAGCCGGCGGGAGGCTTGCAGGTTTCGCTGGGCGATGTGGCCAGGGTCGAGCTTGGCACAGCCGACGTCAGGCGCGAGAGCCGCTATGACGGGCAGACGGCCATCTCAATCGGCATCGTGAAGCAGGCGGTCGCCAACCCGCTTGACGTGGCAATTGCGGTCAAACGCGTGCTGCCGACGATCAACGAGTCAATGCCGGAAGGAACCTCGATCGAGGTCGGATTTGACTCGACGGTGTTTATCGACCGTTCTATCAAGAATGTGTTCACGACAATCATGGAGGCTGCGGGGCTGGTCATCCTCATTATCCTCCTGTTCCTGCACTCCTTCCGGGCAGCGATCATCCCGGTGGTCACCATCCCGGTCTCGCTCATCACCGCTTTTGCCATCATGTATATCGCCGGCGTCACGATCAACACGCTGACGCTGCTGGCTTTCGTGCTGGCCATTGGACTCGTGGTGGATGACGCCATCGTCATGCTCGAGAATATCTACCGCCATGTGGAAGAAGGCATGAAACCCTTCGACGCGGCGATCAGAGGGGCGCGGGAAGTAGGTTTTGCCGTCATTGCCATGACGATGACGCTGGCCGCGGTGTATGCTCCCATCGCCTTTACGCCGGGGCGCACGGGGCGCCTCTTCATGGAGTTTGCGGTGACGCTGGCTGGCGCCGTGGTGGTGTCGGGCTTCGTCGCCCTGACGCTGACGCCCATGATGTCATCGAAGCTGCTCAAACATTCGGAGCGGGAGAACTTTTTCTCTCGCACAATCGAGGGCTTCCTGAAGAGCCTCGACCGGGGCTACAAGACGTTGCTGCGCCAGGTGCTGCGGCTGCGCTGGATGGTCATGCTCGCCGCCCTTGGCATCGCCGGGGTTGGCGCCCTGCTGCTCACGCAGCTCAAATCGGAACTGTCGCCCACGGAGGACCGGGGCATTGTCATGGTTTCGGGAAATACGCCTGAAGGGTCAAGCTTTGCCTATACGCAGCGCTACGCGGAGCAGGTGGAAGCATTGCTTCAGGATATTCCCGACCTGCGTTCGGCGCTTCTGATCGTCGGGGCTGGAGAGGTAACGCGGATGATTTCGTTCGCGCGCCTCAAGGACTGGAGCGAACGCACGGTGAGCCAGCAGGAAATCGTGCAGAAGCTGCTGCCGAAGCTCCGGGCGATTGCGGGCATCCAGGCTTCCGCCTCCAATCCCGCCTCGCTGGGGGTGCGCGGTTTTGGCAAGCCGATGCAGTTCGTGATCCAGTCGTCGGCTTCCTACGAGGAACTCAACGGGATTGCCAACAGGCTGGTGGAAAAGCTCAAGGACAATCCGGGCCTTGCCGACCTCGATACGGATTTGCGGCTCAACAAGCCGGAAGTGCGAATTGAAATTGACCGGGCGCGGGCCGCCGATCTCGGCCTTGACGTGACGGTGATCGGGCGCACCCTTGAAACACTGCTCGGCGGGCGCAACGTCAGCACATTTGAAATCGGCAGTGAGCAGTATGATGTGACGGTGGCGCTGCCGGTGGCGGACCGCACCTCGACCGAAACGCTCTCGCGCATTTTCGTGCGCAGCGCTTCAGGCGAAATGGTTCAGCTTTCCAACGTGGTGACGGCGCGCGAGGCCGTGGCGCCGCGCGATCTGCTGCGCTTCAACCAGCTGCGGGCCATCACCATCCAGGCCAATCTTTCGCCGGGCTACACGCTGGGTGAAGCGATCAGCGCCTTCAACGCGGCAGCACAGGAGGTTCTGCCCGACAATGTGGTGACCGACCTTACCGGGCAGGCGCGCGAGCTGCGCGATTCAAGCTCCAACCTGGCGCTGGTGTTCGTTCTGGCGCTGGCCTTCATCTATCTCGTGCTCTCGGCCCAGTTTGAAAGCTTCCGTGATCCCGTCATGATCATGTTGAGCGTGCCGCTCTCGATGACGGGGGCACTTGCGGCGCTCTATTTCACCGGGGGCACCTTGAATGTTTATTCGCAGATCGGGCTGGTGACGCTCATCGGACTCATCACCAAGCACGGCATCCTCATCGTGGATTTTGCCAACCGGTTGCAGGAAGAGGGCCGCTCACGGGTAGAGGCCATCGTGGAGGGCGCCACGCTGCGGCTGCGGCCCATTCTCATGACGACTTCAGCCATGGTGCTGGGCGCCATTCCGCTTGTGATTGCAACGGGAGCCGGCGCTGAAAGCCGCATGCAGATCGGCTGGGTCATCGTCGGCGGCATGACGCTCGGCACGCTGCTCACGCTCTTTGTGGTGCCCTGCGCCTACAGCATCATGGGGCGCAAGCATGCGGGCCCGACGCTTGAAGAGACGAAGCCGGAAATACATCTGGCAAAGCCGCTGCCGAAGGCGGCGGAATAGGCGCGAACTGCGAATTTTGCGGCGTTCTGGGGGACTTATGTCTGGCAGACATCGACCCATTCCGCGCCAAGCAGGTCTGCCATGCGGAGAGGATTGATGCGGAGCGCACTGTTGGTTGAGCCCGCCGCGGGCACGACTTCATCAAAAGCTTTCAGCGAGACATCGCAATAGACGGGCAGCGCCGTTGCCAGGCCGAAAGGGCTGACGCCGCCAACCGGATGTCCGGTGACGGCGAGGACTTCCTCGGGGCTGAGCATGCGCGCCTTGCCGCCGAAGGCCGCCTTGGCTTTTTTGTTGTCGAGGCGGGCATCGCCACGGGTGACCACCACGAAATTTCGCTCACCCACCCGGAGTGACAGGGTCTTGGCGATCTGGCCGTGGGTGACGCCATGGCCTTGCGCGGCGAGCGCCACGGTGGCGCTGCTGGCCTCCAGTTCGATAATGGCAATATCGGGGGCCTTCTCGGCCAGAAAAGCCCGGACAGACTCTAAACTCATGGAAACGGATCTCTCTTCGTTGAGCCAGAATTAGCTGACCCGCGCGGCCGTTCAAGAGGAAATGGCTTTAGTCACATGGAGATGACCGGGTACCTGAATTGTGCCTTCTTGTGTTGCATTTAAAGTCATCTAAATATGCTTGGTAACTATTCGTAACCACCCTGCTTAGGAGGACCCTATGAGCAAGCTCATGATCGGCATCGTCATCAGCACCACGCGCGCCACCCGTTTTGGCCACAAGCCGGCGGAATGGGTAAAGAGCATTGCCGCCGAGCGCAGCGACATGGTTGTCGAAATACTGGACCTCCGCGACTATCCGATGCCCTTCTTCGATGAAGTGGCGTCCAACGCATGGGTGCCCACGACGAACGAAGTGGCCCGGCGCTGGCAGAAGAAAGTCGCCGAGTTCGATGGCTTTGTCTTTGTGACGGCGGAATATAACCACGGCATTCCGGCGGTTCTGAAGAACGCCCTCGATTATGCCTATCCGGAATGGAACAAGAAGGCGGTGGCCCTCGTCGGCTATGGCGCGGTTGGCGGCTCGCGGGCCGTTGAGCAGTTGCGGCTGATCGCGGCCGAACTGCAACTGGCCACCATTCGCACAGGTGTTTATATCCAGGGTGCCGATTTCATGGCGGCGCTGAAGGACGGCAAGGACCTCAAGGAGATCGCCCATCTCCAGCAGGGTGTCCGAGACATGCTCGACCAGCGTGGCGTGGTGGACCGCAGCGCTAAAGACCGCGCGCCATCAGGATACATTGTCGGTGGCCGCCTAGCCTCTTGTCAATCACATCGGCTGACTTGATTCAGATCAATGATGCGACAGAAAAATTCCGTCATAAGCGACGGAAATCGCGGGTGGGCGTGTCTATTTATTATTGAGCATCATTGAAACGGATTTGAGCCATGCCTGTTGCCGCCAGAACCAGATACGATACTGTTGCCATGAGCCTGCATTGGCTCATCGCCGCGCTGCTGATCTTCATGCTCTTCTTCGGCGAGGAACTCATGGAAACGGAAGATGGCGGCAGCACGTTTGGACCCTCGCTGCATGCTTCGATTGGCAGTGCCATTCTCTTGCTCAGCGTATTCCGTCTCGTCTGGCGCCTGATCAATCCGCCGCCCGACTATCCCGCCAGCATGGCTCCATGGGAACGGATGGCATCATCGGTGACGCACCTGCTCTTCTATGTCCTGCTGATCGGCATCCCGCTGACTGGCTGGTTAGCTACTCCGAAGTTCCTCAGCGAGGAAGAAGTGACGGTGGGCCTCACGCTTTTCGGCGTATTTCCGCTGCCGGGGGCGCCGAGCCTTGGCCTTCCGATGAAGGGCATTCATGAGATCGGCTCGAACCTTGGTATCGCGCTGCTGGCGCTGCATGTGCTTGCCGCCCTCAAGCACCACTTCATCAACCGCGATGACGTGTTGCGCCGCATGCTGCCCTTCGGGCGGACCGGCTAGCTTTCCGGCAATTTTTTGGGTTGCGGCGGGCAGTTGTGGCGCGGCAGCGGGATCTGCTCGTAAGGGTTATCGGCACGCGCCACGGGCCCCATGGGGCAATCGCGCGAAGGCAGCGGCTTGGCCTCGGGCACGGCATCCAGAAACGCCTTGGCCGGCGGAAATTCGCTCTTCCAATCCTCGTCATGGCCTTCCCAGTTCATGGCAAAGGCCGGAGGCGCCGTGGCGAGCAGGGCGATGATGGCAAGCATCCTCATGGGCCGAGTATGAACCTGCGGGACAGCAATTCAAAGTCCAAAGTCGCCGGACCCTAAACCGCGGATGAACGGGCGGTTCAGGATTGGCTCATCCAAGTTCCACTAGCCAACCATCCGAACGGCCACAGGTGGTTCCATGAAAACTTCAGTACCGAGACGAGAGATTAAAATGTACACGCTTCTTTCCACTTTTCCGCTGCATGACGCGCCTCTTAAACCAAGGACTGGTCTCTAGGCCTTCGTCAGGCGCTGCTGTTTTTCCAGATAGTCGACGATTGTTTCGGCGGCCTGTTCGGCCGAGAGCTTTGCCGTATCCAGCGACAGTTCGGGATTTTCCGGGGTTTCGTAGGCGGAGGAAATGCCGGTGAAGTTCTTGATCTCGCCGCGCCGTGCCTTGGCGTAGAGGCCTTTGACGTCGCGCCTTTCCGCTTCGGCCAGCGCGGTGTTCACGAAGATTTCAACGAACTCGCCCTTCTCCACGCTTTCCCGGGCCATCAATCGCTCGGCGCGGAAGGGGGAGATGAAGGAGACAAGCACGATCAATCCGGCATCGACCATGAGCTTCGAGACTTCGGCGACGCGGCGGATGTTTTCAACCCGGTCCGCATCGGTGAAGCCCAGGTCGCGGTTGAGGCCATGGCGCACGTTGTCGCCGTCGAGCAGATAGGTCATGTGGCCAAGCGCATGGAGCTTCTTTTCCACGAGATTGGCGATGGTGGATTTGCCGGAACCGGAAAGGCCGGTGAACCACAGCACGGTTGGCTTCTGCTTGGCCTGGCTGGCGCGCGAAACCTTGTTCACATCCATGGCCTGCCAGTGAATGTTGGAGGCACGGCGCAGCGCGAAGTGGATGAGGCCCATGCCAACGGTTGAATTGGTGAAGCGGTCAATGATGATGAAGCTGCCGAGGTGGCGGTTCTCGGCGTAGGTGGTGAAGGCGATGGAGCTGTCGAGCTCGAGATTGCAGACGCCGATTTCATTGAGCGTCAGCGTCTTGGCCGCCACATGCTCCATGGTGTTGACGTTGACTTTGTATTTCAAGCGAATCGAGCGTGCCGGGCACCTGGCGGTTGCCGGTCTTGATGACATAGGGGCGGCCCGGCAGCATGGGCTCATCACCCATCCACAGCACTTCCACTTCAAACTGATCCGACACTTCAATGGGGTCAGACACGTTGCAGATGACGTCGCCGCGGCTGACATCGATTTCAGTGGTGAGCGTGATGGTGAGCGATTGGCCCGCCACGCCCACATCAAGATCACCGTTGTAGGTTACAACGCGTTCGACGATGGCGGTTTTGGCCGAGGGCAGAACCTTGATCTGGTCGCCGGGGCGCACGGCGCCGCTGGCGATGGTTCCGGAAAAGCCGCGGAAATTCTGGTCCGGGCGGTTCACCCATTGCACGGGCAGGCGGAACGACTTTGTCGCCAGATCATCGTCAACCGGCACGGTTTCGAGATGGGCCATCAATGTGGGGCCGTGATACCAGGGCATGGCTGCGGAGGGCTCGACGACATTGTCGCCGGCGAGGGCCGACAGCGGAATGCAGGTGATGTTGTCGGCACCGATGCTTTTGGCGAAGGCGCGATAATCGGCTTCGATATCCTCAAAGACTTTCTGATCGTAGTTCATCAGGTCCATCTTGTTGATGGCGACGACGAGATGGCGGATGCCGAGCAGGGTGGCGATGAAGGTGTGGCGGCGGGTCTGGGTGAGCACGCCCTTGCGCGCATCGATCAGGATGACGGCGAGATCGGCGGTGGAGGCGCCGGTTGCCATGTTGCGGGTGTATTGTTCATGGCCAGGTGTGTCGGCCACGATGAATTTGCGCTTGTTGGTGGTGAAGGCGCGGTAGGCCACATCGATGGTGATGCCCTGTTCGCGCTCGGCGGCAAGGCCATCCACGAGAAGGGCGAAATCGAGATTGCCGCCCTGGGTTCCCATTTTCCTGGAGTCGGCTTCCAAAGCGAGGAGCTGATCTTCAAACAGCATCTTGGCTTCGTAGAGGAGACGGCCGATGAGGGTTGACTTGCCGTCGTCGACGGAGCCGCAGGTGATGAAGCGCAGGAGGTCCTTGTTCTCCTGGGTCTTCAGATAGGACTCAACATCGCCACCTTCAAATTCGATGAAGCGGGACATCAGAAATATCCCTCCTGCTTCTTCTTCTCCATGGAGGCGGCCTGGTCCTTGTCGATGACGCGGCCCTGGCGCTCGGAAGAAGTGGCCACCAGCATTTCCTCGATGATGTCGAGAAGCGAGGTGGCGTTGCTTTCGATTGCGCCGGTCAGGGGATAGCAGCCGAGGGTGCGGAAGCGGATGTTGCGCAGTTCCGGTTTTTCGCCGGGGTTGAGCCGCATGCGTTCATCATCCACCATGATCATCTGGCCGTCGCGCCAGACGATGGGGCGGGGCGCCGCAAAATAAAGCGGCACGATGGGAATGTTTTCGAGGTGGATATACTGCCAGATGTCGAGTTCGGTCCAGTTCGAGAGCGGGAACACGCGGATCGATTCGCCCTTGTTCTTGCGGGCGTTGTAGAGGTTCCACAGTTCGGGGCGCTGGTTCTTGGGATCCCAGCGATGCCTGGTATCGCGGAAAGAAAAAATGCGCTCCTTGGCGCGGGACTTTTCCTCGTCGCGGCGGGCGCCGCCGAAAGCTGCGTCAAAACCATACTTGTCGAGGGCCTGCTTCAGGCCATCGGTTTTCATGATCTGGGTATGCAGAGCCGAGCCGTGGTCGAAGGGGTTTACATCCTTTTCGATGCCATCGGGATTGATGTAGACGATGAGATCGAGGCCGAGGCGCTTGGCGGTTTCATCCCGGAGCGAAATCATGTCGCGGAATTTCCAGCGGGTATCCACATGCATGAGGGGAAAGGGCGGCTTGGCGGGATAAAAGGCCTTCATGGCGAGGTGCAGCATGACGGCTGAATCCTTGCCCACGGAATAGAGCATCACGGGCTTTTCGCACTCGGCGGCGACTTCGCGGATGATGTGGATGGATTCCGCCTCGAGGCGTTCGAGATGGGTCAATTTCCTGGGGGCAGGGGCCTGCGGCATTACGCTATCCTTGTTCGGGCGGGTTTATGGCGGTGTCTTTGCGCAAAGGCAAGGCGGGACTTGCCCGGATATGGGCTTCGGGTTAGTGCTTAACGAGGGGAGCTGATGAAAAATCCATCACCAAAAAAACCGACGGCCAAGAAGGGCGCGCCCAAACTTCCTTACCAGGAGCCGCATCTCGGCGCCGCTGCGCGGGGCAAGCTTTTGGAGGAAGCCATCGGGCGCGAAGTGCGCGGGTTTCGCGAAAAACTCGGCATCACGATTTCAGAACTGGCCAAGGCGGCGGACATGTCGGCGGGCATGCTGTCCAAGATCGAGAATGGCGCCACCTCGCCATCGCTTGGTTCGCTGCAGGCCCTGGGCAAGGCCTTGCAGGTGCCGGTCACCGCGCTGTTTCGCGGCTTTGAGGAAATCCGCGATGCGTCGTTTGTAAAAGCCGGACAGGGCCTGACCATTGAGCGGCGGGGCACACGGGCAGGCCACCAATACCAGCTGCTGGGCCACAGCCCGCACGGGGCGGTCATGGTCGAGCCCTACATGATCACGCTCACGGCCCAGTCGGACGTGTTTCCCACCTTCCAGCATGGCGGGCTTGAGATGCTTTACATGCTTGAGGGCAATGTGGTGTACCGTCATGGCGACAAGACCTATGACATGCACCCCGGCGACACGCTGTTTTTTGATGCCGATGTTCCGCATGGGCCGGAGGAGCTGAGAAAGCTTCCGGCGCGCTATTTGAGCGTGATCAGCTACCGGCGGGATGATTAACCCCCTCATTCCTCTTGTGAAAAAATAATTCCTGATAGTTGATATTGCCGTAATGCCCTGATACAGTCTTTCAACGCTGTTTCAGGAGAGGTTTTTTGCCATGTGCGGCATTGTCGGTCTTTATCTCAAGAACCCCAAATTAAAGTCCAAACTGGGCAAAATGTTCAAGCCCATGCTCATCGAAATGACCAATCGCGGACCGGATTCAACCGGCGTCGCGGTTTACCGCAATCCGGTGAAAAAGGCCCAGACGAAATTTTCCCTGGCCCATGACGACGCCAATTACGACTGGAAGAAAATCGATGTGGGGCTGGAAAAGGCCCTGAGGTGCGATTGCACGATCACCAAGATCGACAGCCACTGCATTCTGGTGACGACGGGCAAGGAAGCGGCGGTCATCGCCTGGCTGAAGGCGCATCATCCCGGCGTGCGCGTGGTAGGCACGGGCCACACCATTGAGATTTTCAAGGAAACGGGATTGCCGGCGGAAGTCTATGAGCGGTTTGACCTGGATGAGGCACAGGGTACGCACATCATTGGCCACACGCGCATGGCAACCGAGAGCGCGGTGACCACGGCGGGTTCGCATCCCTTTGCCACCGGAGCCGACCTTTGCCTCGTTCACAATGGATCGCTCTCCAACCATAACCGCCTGCGCGAGAATCTCCGCAAGGAAGGCATGGATTTCCAGACGGAGAATGACACGGAAGTGGCAGCCGCTTACATGACATGGAAATTGCGCGGCGGAGCTTCGCTGAGGGAAGCGCTGGAAGACGGGCTTCGCGATCTCGATGGTTTCTACACGTTCCTCGTCGGCACGGCGGACGGTTTTGCCGTGGTGCGTGATCCCATCGCCTGCAAGCATGCGGTGATGGCGGAGACCGATGACTGGGTGGCGATGGCGACGGAATACCGCGCCATTGCGCATTTGCCCGGCGCGGATACGGCGAAAATCTGGGAACCGGAACCGACTGTCGTATACACTTGGGGCGGACACGCATGAACGAGCTTGATCTTCACAAGGTTGGGGTGCGGGGAATCAACTCGCAGCTTCACAGCCTGCCCAAGAACACAAATGAAAAGCATTGGGTCATTCACAATCCCAAGGGCCAGCATTCCATTGCGGTTGGCCTTGATGCGCCGCTGCAGATCGATATCCGCGGCCATGTGGGTTTCTATTGCGGCGGCATGAACAAGGACGCAGAGCTGACGATCCATGGCCATGCGGGCGTTGGGACGGCTGAAAACATGATGTCCGGCGTGGTTTGGGTGAAGGGCAATTCATCGGAATCGGCCGGCGCCACGGGCAATGGCGGGCTTCTTGTCATTGAAGGCGATGCCTCGTCACGCTGCGGCATTTCGATGAAGGGGATTGATATCGTGGTGGGCGGCTCGGTCGGCCATATGTCGGCTTTCATGGCGCAGCGCGGCAATCTGATTGTCTGCGGCGATGCGGGCGATGCGCTGGGCGATTCCATTTACGAGGCGCGGCTCTATGTGAAGGGCAAGGTGGCAAGCCTGGGGGCGGACTGCATCGAGAAGGAAATGCGGACGGAACATCTGGCCGATCTTGAGCGCCTGCTGAAGGCGGCCAAGCGCAAGGAGAAGCCATCGGAATTCCGCCGCTATGGCTCGGCACGCAAGCTTTACAATTTCAGCGTCGATCACGCGGACGCATACTGAGGACATCATGGACAAAACGCCCCGCACGCTGCCGCGCAAATCAGCAACCTTTGACGATTACACGCTTTCCGAAATCCGCCGTGCCGCAAGCACCGGCATTTATGATATCCGCGGGGGCGGCGCCAAACGCAGGCTGCCGCATTTTGATGACCTGCTGTTTTTAGGGGCGTCCATGTCGCGCTATCCGCTTGAGGGTTACCGGGAAAAATGCGGCACGAATGTCGTGCTCGGCACACGCTTTGCGAAGAAGCCGATTGAACTGAAAATCCCGATCACCATCGCGGGCATGAGCTTTGGCTCGCTCTCGGCGCAGGCCAAGGAAGCCTTGGGCCGTGGCGCAACCATCGCCGGAACCTCCACCACCACGGGTGATGGCGGCATGACGCCGGAAGAGCGCGGGCAATCCAAGACGCTGGTTTATCAATACCTGCCGTCGCGTTACGGGATGAACCCAGATGATCTGCGCAAGGCCGATGCCATTGAAATCGTGATTGGCCAAGGCGCCAAGCCCGGCGGCGGCGGCATGTTGCTAGGGCCAGAAAATTTCGGACCGAGTGGCCGCCATGCGCTGCCTGCCCAAGGGCATCGACCAGCGTTCGGCCTGCCGCCATCCGGATTGGACGGGGCCTGATGACCTTGAAATCAAGATCAATGAGCTGCGCGAAATCACCAATTGGGAAAAGCCCATCTATGTAAAGGTGGGCGGGGCCCGGCCCTATTATGATGTGGCGCTGGCGGTGAAGGCCGGCGCCGATGTGGTGGTGCTGGACGGCATGCAGGGCGGAACGGCGGCGACCCAGGAAGTGTTTATCGAGCATGTGGGCCAGCCGACCCTTGCCTGCATCCGACCGGCCATCCGGGCGCTGCAGGAACTTGGCATGCACCGCAAGGTGCAACTCATCGTCTCCGGCGGCATCCGCAATGGCGCCGATGTGGCCAAGGCCCTGGCGCTTGGGGTGGATGCGGTGTCGATCGGCACGGCGGCGCTTGTGGCGCTGGGCGACAATGACCCGCATTACGAGACAGAATACAATGAGCTTGGCACAACGGCCGGGGCCTATGACGACTGGCATGAGGGGCGCGACCCCGCCGGGATTACCACGCAAGACCCGGAGCTGGCCAAGCGGCTTGACCCGGTGAAGGCGGGACGCAGGCTTTCCAACTACCTGAAGGTGATGACGCTGGAAGCGCAGACCATCGCACGGGCCAATGGCAAATCCCACGTCCACAACCTTGAGCCGGAAGACCTGTGCGCGCTTACGGTGGAAGCCGCGGCCATGGCGCAGGTCCCCCTTGCAGGAACAGACTGGATTCCGGGGCGGGGCGGGTACTAGGATGGGGATTTCGTAGGGAGACCATTTTGGAAATCACCGTCCTTGCCATTTTCGCCGGAGCACTTTTCATAAATTCCAGCTCGCCAGGCCCAAGCGTTGCGGCACTGGTGGCGCGGGTCCTGACCAGCGGCTGGCGCAGTGTCATGCCTTTGCTTGCCGCCATGTGGTTTGGCGAAGCGCTCTGGCTTACGGCGGCGGTTTTCGGGCTTAGCGTGATGGCGCAGACATTCTATTGGGCCTTCGTGATCCTGAAATATCTCGGCGTGGCTTACCTGCTTTATCTCGCTTACCGGATGTGGACCGCGCCCTCGGAAGTCAGGGATGGTGCACTGCCAGCGGGCGATTCTTCATGGCGGCTGTTCTTCACGGGTATGGCCATCACGCTGGGCAATCCCAAGATCATGGTCTTTTATCTGGCTTTGTTGCCCTCCATCGTTGACCTCGCGCGTATCTCGTTGATGGGATGGATGGAGCTTACGGTCACCATGGTGGCGGTGATTGTGGCTGTCGATCTCACCTGGGTGATGATTGCGGCGCAGGCGCGGCGCTGGCTCAAGAGCCCGCGCGCCGTGCGCATCGCCAACCGGACAAGTGCCACGGCCATGGGCGGGGCTGCGCTCGTGATTGCAACACGATGAAACTTAAAAATGATAACCGGGAGAGAAAATAGATGGCTGGGGAACTCGAAGCATATGCCAAGAAGAACAAGGTAAAGTTCTTCCTGTTCAATTTCACCGACCTGTTCGGTACGCAGCGCGCCAAGCTGGTGCCGGCGGAAGCGGCAACACGGATGCAGAAGGCGGGTGCGGGCTTTGCGGGATTCGCCACATGGCTTGACCAGACACCGGCGCACCCGGACATTCTTGTCATGCCGGACCCCAATGCAATCATTCCGCTCCCATGGCGGCCGGACGTGGCCTGGGTTGCGGGCGATCCGTGGATGAGCGGCAAGCCTTTGGAACAGGCGCCGCGCTATGCGCTGAAGAAGGCCATGGAAAAAACCGCCAAGAGCAATCTCAAATTGATGGCCGGCGTAGAGCCGGAATTCTTTTTGATCAATGCGGACGGCACGCAGATTTCCGATGGGCGGGATACGCAGGAAAAGCCCTGCTATGACCAGGCGGCGATCATGCGGCGGCTTGACGTGATCACCGAGATTTCCTCGACGATGATTCAACTGGGCTGGGGCCCCTATCAGAATGACCACGAGGACGCCAATGGCCAGTTCGAGATCAACTGGAATTTCAATGATGCGCTGACGACGGCGGACCAGCTTGCCTTCTTCAAGTTCATGGTGAAAAGCATTGCCGAGAAGCATGGGCTTCGCGCCACCTTCATGCCCAAGCCCTTCATCAATCTCACGGGCAGCGGCTGCCATGTGCATCTCTCGGTGTGGGACAATGCGCGCAAGAAGAACCTGTTTGATGATGCCAAGGACGAGATGGGCCTGTCACCCATGGCTTACAATTTCCTGGGCGGCCTCATCCATCATGCGGAATCGCTGGTGGCGATCACCAATCCCACGGTGAACTCCTACAAGCGCATCAATGCGCCGCGCACGGTTTCGGGGGCCACGTGGTCGCCCAACACGGTCACCTTCGGCGGCAACAACCGCACCCACATGGTGCGCATTCCCGATGCGGGGCGCACCGAATTCCGCCTGCCGGACAATGCGGCCAATCCCTATCTCATGCTGGCCTCCATCATGGCGGCGGGCATGCACGGCATCGAGGCAAAGATGGATCCGGGCAAGCGGCTCGACATCGACATGTATGCGGAAGGCCACACGGTGAAGAACGCCAAGAAGCTGCCGCTCAACCTGCTTGATGCATTGCGCAATTTCGAGAAAGACACGTATTTGCGCGAAGCCCTGGGGGCTGAAATATCGTCGGCCTATCTCAAGCTCAAGCATGCGGAATGGAACCAGTATTGCCGTCACCTCACGCAATGGGAGCGGGACACGACGCTGGATTGCTGATGAAGTATTCGGTCTTTTCACTTCTCAAGAACACGCTGTCAGGCCACAAGAAATGGCCTGCGGCGTGGCGCGATCCGCAGCCGAAGAAGGATTATGACGTCATCATCATCGGGGGTGGCGGGCATGGGCTGGCGACGGCCTATTACCTGGCGAAGGTGCATGGCATCAGCAATGTGGCGGTGCTGGAAAAATCCTGGCTGGGGTCGGGCAATGTCGGGCGCAATACAACCATCATCCGCTCCAACTACATGTTACCCGGCAATAATCCATTCTATGAATGGTCGATGAAACTGTGGGAGGGGCTGGAGCAGGATTTCAACTTCAATGCCATGGTTTCGCAGCGCGGCGTGCTTGAACCTCTGCCATACGGATCCGCAGCGCGATGCTTTCGCGCGGCGCGGCAATGCCATGCGCATTGACGGGGTGGACGCGGAACTGCTCGACACGGAAGCGGTGCGCGAAATGTACCCGTTCCTTGATTTCAACAATGCGCGCTTTCCGGTCAAGGGCGGCATTTTGCAGCGGCGCGGCGGCACCGTGCGTCATGATGCGGTGGCCTGGGGCTATGCGCGCGGCGCAGATTCACGCGGCGTTGATATCATCCAGAACTGCGAAGTCACCGGCATCAAGACCGTAAAGGGCAAGGTCGTGGGGGTCCAGACCAACCGGGGGTTCATTGGCTGCAAGAAACTTGGGCTTGCGGCGGCGGGCAATTCCTCGGAAGTGGCGGCGATGGCGGGCCTCAAGCTGCCCATTGAAAGCCATGTGCTGCAGGCCTTCGTGTCGGAAGGCTTGAAGCCTTACATCGATGGCGTGGTAACCTTCGGCGCAGGGCATTTCTATGTCTCGCAGTCGGACAAGGGCGGACTGGTGTTCGGCGGTGATATCGACGGCTACAATTCCTATGCGCGGCGCGGCAACTTGCCCATGGTGGAGCATGTGATCGAGGCAGGTGTTGCGATGATCCCGGGGCTGGCGCGGGTGCGGGTGCTGCGCTCGTGGGGCGGCATCATGGACATGTCGATGGATGGCTCGCCGATCATCGACAAGACTTCCATCGACGGGCTCTATCTCAATGCGGGTTGGTGCTACGGCGGCTTCAAGGCCACGCCGGCGTCGGGCTGGTGTTTTGCCCATACGATTGCCAACGACGCGCCGCACAAGCTGAATGCTGCGTACCGGCTTGACCGGTTCCGCCGGGGCTACATGATCGATGAAAAAGGGCAGGGCGCGTCGCCCAATTTGCATTGATGGAAAAGCCATGCTGATCAAATGCCCCCATTGCGGAACGCGGCCCGTGGAAGAGTTCACCTTCAACGGCGATGCTTCCGTTCAAAGGCCCACGTCGAATGATCCCAAGTCGATGGATCAGTGGTTCGACTATGTTTATCTGCGCGACAATCCGAAGGGGCGCTTTGACGAGTATGCGCATCATTCCAGCGGCTGCCGGGCCTGGCTGGTGGTGACGCGCGATACGCAGACCCATGAAATCTTCACCGTGGTGACGGCGCGGGACTACGTGAAGAAACGGGTTGCGCCATGACCGGCTTTCGTCTGGACAAGGGCGGATTGGTTGACCGCTCGGCACCACTGAATTTCACCTTTGATGGCAAGGCCTTCACGGGATTTGCTGGCGATACGCTGGCTTCTGCGCTGATTGCCAATGATGTGCATCTCATGGGGCGCTCGTTCAAATATCACCGGCCGCGCGGGGTGATTTCGGCGGGCAGTTCCGAGCCCAATGCGCTGGTGGAACTGCGCGAGGGGCCACGCAAGGAAGCGAACACGCGCGCCACGATGATCGAACTCTATGACGGTCTGGTCGCGCAAGAGCCAGAATCGCTGGCCATCCCTGGAGTTTGATATCGGCGCCTTGAACTCGCTGGCATCAGCGATGTTTGTGGCCGGGTTCTATTACAAGACCTTTATGTGGCCCAAGAGCTTCTGGGAAAAAATCTATGAGCCGATCATCCGGAAGGCAGCCGGATTGGGAAATGCTTCCAAGGAAGCGGATCCGGACAAGTATGAAAAAGCCTATGGCCATTGCGATCTGCTGGTGGTGGGTTCCGGTCCGACTGGATTGATGGCGGCGCTGACGGCGGCACGGTCTGGTGCGCGCGTTATTCTTGGCGGATGAAAGTTCGGCGCTTGGCGGCTCGCTGCTCAATGAGAATGAAGAGATCGGCGGCATGTCTGGCCACGCATGGGCCATGGCTACGATTAACGAACTCAGTTCCATGCCCAACGTCACGCTCATGCCGCGCACGACGATTTTCGGCTGGTATGACGACAATATTTTTGGCGCGGTTGAGCGGGTGAATGATCATGTGCTGGAACCTCGCCCTTACGAGCCCCGGCAGCGCTATTGGCGCATCATGGCCAAGCGCGCGGTGATGGCGACGGGAGCGGAAGAACGCCCCATCGTGTTCGGCGGCAATGATGTGCCGGGGGTGATGACAGCTGGGGCTTTACGCACCTATGCCAACCGCTATGCGGCGGCGGCGGGCAAATCGGTTGTGGTGTTCACCAATAACAATTCAGGCTACCGCACGGCGCGCGACATGAAGGCCCATGGCGTGCATGTGGAAGTGATCATCGACTCGCGCAAGGAGTCTACCGCCGATGCAGGCGGGGTTCCGGTCATTCGTGGCGGCGCGATTGTCAATGTCAGGGGCGGCAAGCGGGTGCGCGGGGCTGAACTCGCCGATCACCGCATGGTCCCTTGCGATGCTGTGGCCATGTCGGGCGGCTGGAGCCCTATCGTCAACCTGATGTGCCATCGCGGTGCGAAGCCCAAATGGGATGAGCGCATTGCCGGATTTGTGCCGCCCAATGTCGGGGATGCGTTTGTTGCGGCGGGTTCGGCTGCAGGCAAGATGCTGCTGTCGGAATGCCTGGCCGACGGCGCGCGGGCCGGCACGATGAAGGGCAAGACACCTGCCATTCCGAAGTGCCGGGATGAGGCTTTCGCGGTGACACCCCTGTGGTGGGTGAAGGAATCAACGGGCAAGGCCTTTGTCGATTACCAGAATGATTCAACGGCGAAGGATCTGCCGCTGGCGGCGCAGGAGGGCTACCGCGATATCGAGCTGGCCAAGCGCTACACCACGGCGGGAATGGCGACCGACCAGGGCAAGCTCGGCAATGTGAATGCCATCGCCATCCTGGCGGAAGCCACGGGCCGCACGATGGACCAGGTGGGCACCACCACGTTCCGCCCCTATTACACGCCGGTTTCCTTCGGCGCGATTGCCGGGCCCTTTGTCGGGCATCATTTCCAGCCGGTGCGCAAGACGCCGCTGCATGAGTGGGCGGATGAGCTTGGCACGGTGTTTGTTGAAACCGGCCTGTGGATGCGCTCGTCGTGGTTTCCGCAAGAGGGCGAGGATTGGCTGGCAAGCGCCTCGCGCGAAGTTCTGGCAACGCGCGAACGGGTTGGCCTCTGCGATGTGTCCACCCTTGGCAAGATTGATGTGCAGGGGAAGGACGCGGCGGAATTTCTGAACCGGCTCTATTGCAACACTTTCAGCACGCTCGATGTGGGCAAGGCGCGCTATGGCCTGATGCTGCGCGAAGACGGCATCGTGTTTGACGATGGCACGACCTCGCGATTGGCTGCCGATCATTTCCTGATGACGACGACCACGGCCAATGCGGCGCGCGTCATGAGCCACATGGAATTCTGCCATCAGGCACATTGGCCTGAACTTGATGTGCAGTATGTTTCGGTGACGGAACAGTGGGCGCAGATGGCAATTGCCGGGCCGAAGGCGCGGGCCACCTTGCAGAAGATCGTTGATGGCGTGACTTTGGATGACACGAGCTTCCCGTATCTTGCAGCCAAGGAAATCAGCATTCTCGGCGGTATGAAGGCGCGGCTGTTCCGCATTTCATTCTCCGGCGAGCATGCCTATGAGCTGGCGGTGCCGGCTGATTACGGAAACCTGGTGGCGCGCAGCATCATGCAGGCGGGCGAGGAATTCGGCATTGTACCCTATGGCATTGAGGCGCTGTCGATCATGCGTATCGAGAAGGGCCATGTGGCGGGCGGCGAGCTTAACGGCACGACAACGGCGGCTGACCTCGGCCTTGGAAAAATGATGTCGTCCAAGAAGGATTATATCGGGCGGATGATGGCGGCGCGTGAGGGCCTCACGGACAAGAACCGGCAATGCGTGGTGGGGATCAGGCCCTTTGATGCGGCGGACAAGATCCGTTCGGGTTCGCATATCCTGAAGAAAGACGCTGCGCCATCGATGGCGGCGGACCAGGGTTATATTTCGTCCGTGGCGTGGTCGCCGATGCTGAACATGTGGCTGGGGCTGGCGCTGCTGGCCAATGGCCGTGAGCGGCATGGCGAAGTGGTGAAGATTTTCGATGGCGTCCGCAACATTCACATGTTCGGGGTGATCTGCGATCCCATGCATTACGACAGGGAGAACAAAAAGCTCCATGTCTGAGAATTTTCAAAGAGTCTCGCCGCTTGCCGACATTGCCATTCAAGGCCGTTTTGGTGCCGATCATGGCGCGCCGGGTGTGACACTTTCAGTGCGCCACCCCGCGCTTATCGCCACGGTGATCGCACGCAAGGGCAAGGCGAAGGCGCTGGCCGATGCCCTGAAGAACTGGCGCGGCGCCACCGCGCAGTGGGCGGGGGCGGAGCAGTATTTCGTTCTGGACAGGCCCTTTGACGAGGTGCGCAAGAAGCTTGAAGGGCTTGCCTCCTGTTCCGATCAAAGCCATGGCCGGGTGATTATCCGGATCGAGGGACCGAAGGTGCGTCAGGTTCTGTGCAAGGGCACGCCGGTTGATTTGCATGACAGCGAATTTGAAATCGGCAAGAGCGCGCTGACGCAAATGGCCCATGTGGGCGTGCATCTTACGCGGGTCGGACGGGATGCCTTCGAGCTTTCGGTGTTCCGCGGATTCTCAGAAAGCTTCTGGGAATGGCTGACGGAGCAGTCGGAAGAATTTGGGTATCAGGTGATGTAATGTCTTCATCCTGCGAAGCGGGAGAAGCAGGGACCCGTTGCGTAGCAACGGGGAGATGAGGGCACTTCGACCTCGTTCCCCTCACCTTTCCCATTGCTGCGCAATGGGCGCCTTCCTCTCCCGCAAGGCGGGAGAGGATCAAGAGTGCTAGAATCCAGCCGCCAGCCTCGCAATCCTCTTACACGCCTCGGTGATCTGCGTTTCATCCACCGTCAGCGCTACACGCACGTGGCCGGCGCCGCCGGCGCCGAAGCTTTCGCCGGGCATGGTGACGACGTTTTCGTCTTTGAGAAGCCTGCGGGCAAAATCTTCGCCTGAAAGCCCCGTCTTGCGAACATCAACCATGACGAACATGCCGCCTTCGGGCATGCGGGCGGAAATGTTCTTGGCTCCCTTCAATCCGGCAACCAAAGCGCGGGCGCGGCGCTCGTAGCTTTGCTTCATGGCATCCACTTCGGGGAAGTGGTTGGCAATCGCAAAGGCTGCGGCATCTTCGAGGAAGGCCTGGGAGCCGAAGAGCATGGTTTCGGTGAGCGGCAGCGCGGCTTCGATAAAGTCCTCGGAGGCCGCCAGCCAGCCGCAGCGGAAGCCCGGCATGGCATGGGATTTCGAGAGCGACGAGACAACGATGGTGCGTTTTTCCAGGCGGGGCTCATCGAAGGGCGAGGCAAACACGGTGTTGCCATAGGTCATGGTGGCGTAGACTTCATCGGAGATGATCCACAGGTCATGGCGCTCGCAGACATCGCCGATCTGGGCAATGGTTTCGCGCGTCAGCACGGCCCCGG
Organism: uncultured Alphaproteobacteria bacterium; assembly: GCA_963753025.1. Lineage (GTDB taxonomy): Bacteria > Pseudomonadota > Alphaproteobacteria > Rhizobiales > Aestuariivirgaceae > Aestuariivirga. The sequence continues at coordinate 181,702 of CAVWAY010000012.1, forward strand.
TGGGATTGCTCGGCGTGTTGAGCAGAAGGGCGCGGGTTTTCGGCGTGATGGCGCGTTCGAGATCGGCGGCCTTCAGATGGAAGCCATTGTCGGGGTCAACGCCCACGGGAACGGCAATGCCGCCCGCCGCGGCGATGACGCCTTCGTAGGTGGCGTAGTAGGGATCGGCCATCAGCACTTCGTCGCCCAGTTCAACGGTTGCCTGCAGGGCCACGAACAGGGCGGTTTGCGTGCCGGGGAGGAAAATGAATTGCTGGGTGCTGATGGGGCGGCCGGTGCTTTTGGTATATTGCGCCGAGAGGCCGTCGAGGAGATCGCATTCGCCGCGGCTGGCGGCATATTTATAGCGCCCGGCGCGCATCCGGGTGTTCACCACATCCATGATTGATGTGGGGGTGGGCGCATCGGGCTCGCCGATGGAGAGGAATATCAGGTCTTCGCCGGCTGCGGCGCGGCGCTTGCCTTCGATATGCACGGCCCATTTATCGGAGCCGAGGCCGCTCAGGCGCTGGGTGATGGATGCAAGTTTCATGGGGGCCTTCTAGCCGAGCCGTCAGGCATCGTCGAGGGATGGCCCGACCCTGCCGTCATGGGAGATATGCAAATAGGCTGCCTTGGAAAGTTCCTGAAATTCCGAAGCGGTGACGGCCAGAACCGGGCAGGCCTTGCCATAGAGCGTTTCGGCCACGGCGGCGCCGATGGCGAGGTTGATATCGGGCTGCACCAGGATGATTCCGGCAGGGGCGGTGCCAAGCCTGATGGCTTCGGCGAGGCCTCCGGGGGCGCTGCCGGAACCCCGGCTTTCCAGCATCATGAGGATTTTGCCTTTGAGGCTTTGGCCCTTTTGCGGGTGGTGAATGTCGATGATGATTCCGCTGCGGGGATCGAAAGCGCCCCAGAAACTCAGGGGTTCATCGAGCAGAAGGACGGGGCCCTGGGCCATGCCGGCGTGAAGGACGGTCATGGATTTGACCACAGATCTGGATCGCGCCAGACATCGCCTTGCACGGCGCTTTCGACGCATTCCTTCAAGCTGCCAAAGCAGACTGCAACGCCCAGCATGCCCGGCGCGTAATAGGCCCATTTCGCCGCATTGGTCATCACCCGGCCCTTGAGGCCCTGAATTTTCGGCGAGTAGTAGGTGCAGACATCGACGGGAATGGTGACGCCTGCATCCTGCAAAAGCTTGAGCCAGCCCTTGGCGATGAGCATTTCGCGGATGCCGCGGCTGGTGGAAATATAGGTGGTGGTTTTCACCTTGCGCCCATCCAGCAGCTTCACGAGTTCGGCAAATTCGGAAAGTGAAAAATGCGGGGTTCCAAGAGCAACCGCATCAAGCGGACCATCATTGAATGCTGGAAAGCTCATGGTGAGCAGCTTTCAGATGTTCTGTTGTGATTTCGAAAGTCTCGCCAATCTTGAATACGGCGTGCAATGTCGGCGCTTCAGGCGTTACGCCCACGACATGCAGAAGTTCGACGCCGCCGGATGCAGGCACTTGCGGCACACAGGGCCTTAAGCTGATCGGTGGTGGTTTCCTTTGGAAGGCTGGAGATAACCGGAATGCGGCGGCCTGCCTTGCGGCCCACGACATGGCCGAGGAGATGGAAGAAAATATCCTGGCGCTTCCACGCGTCGGGAATGGATGCGCAGGAGAAATGAATATCGGCCATGCGGCCTTCATCGGTGTGAAGTCCGGCAAAGGGTGCGAGGCCGGTGATGGCGCAGGCCACATCGAGGTAGTCGCCATATTTGTTGGTGCGGGCGCCGACGGCGGAATTGTAAAAGGCCACCGCATTGGATTCGCCCACGGCGATGTGGTCGCCGAATTTCGGTCCGCCCGCGAGCTGGTAGGGCGCGCAGGTCCAGGTGGGTTTGCAGCCGAGCTTGGCATAGAGTTCCATGAGTTCATGGGCTCCGCGCACCATTTCGGGATCGGAACGTTCGGGCCGGAGGCCGCCGTCATCGGGGCTGGCAACGCTGTTGTTGGTCCAGGTGGGCACGGAAAGTTTTGCGCCGTGCTCGAGAAGAAACTTTACGAAATCGACGTGGGACTGTCCGGTGTAAAAGCAGGCATCGACATGGGCAAAGCTGATGGGAATGAGGCGGGGCGCTCCCATGATGCGGGCGGCCTGCTCCACCAGCTGCAGGGCAAGCTGGTGGGCCCTGCCGTCAGCCATTGGCCCCCTCGTTGGAGATGCGGGTCAAGGTGACATAGTCGGTCTTGCCGGAGCCGAGGAGCGGGATTTCCTCGAGATGCACCAGGACTTTTGGAATCATGAGATCGGAAGCGCCGCGGCTTCTCAGGCCTTCGGCAATCACGGCGCGCTCGGGTTGGGCCAAGGTGGTGAAGAGGATCAACTGCTCGCCCTTTTTCTCGTCGGGAATGGCAACGACGGCGAAATTTTCGCCGGGGAAGGCTTCCTGCAATTTTGTTTCAATGGCGGTGAGCGAGACCATTTCACCGGCAATTTTTGAGAAGCGCTTGGCCCGGCCGAGGATGGTGACGAAGCGATGCTCGTCGACTTCCACAATGTCGCCCGTGTCGTACCAGCCTTCGGGCGGGGCTTCGACGACGCCGGGATTGTCGGCGCGCAGGTAACCCAGCATGACATTGGGGCCTTTCACGAACAGCCTTCCGCCCGAGGCAATGCCTTCGACCGGTTCCAGGCGGTATTCGATCTGGTCCAACAGCCTTCCCACGCTGCCGGAGCGGTTGTGCATGGGCGTGTTGATGGAAATGACGGGCGAGCATTCGGTGGCGCCATAGCCTTCCAGGATGCGATGGCCGAACTTCTCCATCCAGACTTCGCGGGTTTCCTGCTTCACCCGTTCGGCGCCGGAGACGATCAGGCGCATGCTGAAGAAATCATAGGGATTGGCGGTGCGGGCATAGCCGGCGAGGAACGTATCGGTGCCATAGAGCACGGTGGCATTGGTGTCGTAGCAGAGCTCCGGCACGATCTTGTAATGCAGCGGCGAGGGATAGAAGAAACTGTAAACGCCGGAGAGGACGGGAAGCAGGGTTCCGCCCAGCAGGCCAAAGGCATGGAACATGGGCATGGCGTTGAAGACAATGTCCTGGGCGCTGAAGCCGATGCGGGCGGCGGCCTGCAGCCGGTTTGCATTGAGATTGCGGTGCGACAGCACCACGCCCTTGGGCACGCCTTCCGAGCCCGAGGTGAAGAGGATGATGGCGGGGCTGTCCGGATCCTTGCTGGCTTTTGACAGCCACAGGGCGGTGCGGGAGAAAAACCTGGCGAAGAGGCCGTAGAGCTTGTCGCCCTTGCCGATCATTCTCGCGCACGTCCTCGAGATAGATGATCTGGCAGTTCTTGGAGAGGATGGCGATATCGCCTTCCATTTCCGCCGCCTCGATGAATTTGCGTGAGGACACGATGGTGGTGACCTGGGCCGCGATGCAGGCGGCTGACATGTTGATGGCGCCGGTGGAGAAATTCAGCATGGCGGGCACGCGGCCAAAGGCCTGCAGGCCAAAGAGCGTAAGCAGGCCGCCGATGGCATTGGGCAGAAGCACGCCCACGGTTTTCTGCTTGGGCGTAAGTTTGGCAATCTTGCGGCCAAGAATGAAGCTGCCCATGATCACCCGGTTATAGGCGATGGGCTGGCGGTTGATGTCCTCGACAATCTTGTGGCTGCCGCCATGGGTGGCGCGGGCGTCAAGCAGGGCTTCAAACAAGGTCTGGTCGGCTTTAGAGGTGGAGAACACCATGTCGGTCATGACGTCATAGAGCTTGTCGGCCTGGTGTTCGCGCAGGCGCGAGCCGCGCAGTTCGGGGGGCGCATCGAATTTCACCGGCGGCAGGAAGGTGATGGTGATTTTCGGAAACCAGCGCTGGCGCAGCTTGCCGCGCATTCTGGAAAATTTGGAGAATTGCGTGCCATCAATGCGCACGGGCAGAACCTTGGCATCGGCCATCTGGGCAATGGCGCCGGGGCCTTCGTAAACCTTCATCAGGGTGCCGGTGACGGTGATGCGGCCTTCGGGAAAAATCACCACGCGCTTTCCCTTTTTCACGGCGGCAACAAGGGTGCGGAGCGACAGGGGATTGCCGGGATCAATGGGGGCGAGATCAAACAGCGCGAAGGCGGGCTTCACCCACCAGCGCCGCGCCATGTAGGAATTGATGGCAAAGGTCGTGCGGTCCGGCAGGAAGGCCGACAGCAGGGGGCCATCGAGAAACGAGGTGTGATTGGCAACGATCACCACCTGGCGGCCCGCCGCCTTGTAGTTTTCCATGCCCTTCACCTCGACGCGGTAGAGAAGGCGGAAGAGTTGCCGGGCAAAATTTGCCAGGGTTTCCTGGGGCAGGAGGAAGCAGATCCAGATGGCCGCCACCGCATTGGCAAGCCCTAAGCAGAGGAACAGGCCGCGCGCCGAGATGAATTGCAGCAGGATGACGGAGGTCACCGTGGCGGTGATCATGAAGATGGCGTTGATGAGGTTGTTGGCGGCAATGACGCGCGAGCGCTTGGGCGGCGAGGCGCGGGTCTGCATGATGGCATTGAGCGGCACGGCATAGATGCCGCCGAAGAAGGCGGTCATGAACAGGTCAAAGGCAACGCGCCAGCTTGACCAGTCGGAAAAGAAAACACCGGCCCCATTGAGCGTGGTTCCTGCCAGCCTGGCGTTGACCTGGCCCGCGGCGAAATAAAGATCGATGAGGAAAACCGTCATCATGATGGCGGCCACGGGCACGTATTTTGCCGAGACCTCGCCCTTCAGCAGGCGGTTGGTGATCATCGAGCCCAGGCCGATGCCGATGGTGAAGGTGGCAATGAAGGCATTGGCCACATCCTCGTTGCCGAGCAGGATGTCCTTGGTGAAAACCGGAAACTGCACCAGCAGGACGGTGCCCACGAACCAGAACCACGAGGCGCCGATGACGGCCCAGAACACGTCATGGCGTTCGCGGGCGTAGCCGACGAGCTTTGCCGGTTTGCCGGAAAACGTTCCAGTCGATGTCGAGATCAGGCGTGGTGGAAGGGGCGGGCGGCATGCGGGTTGTGGCATACCAGGCGACGACCGACAGGAGGATCAGGGCGCCCGAGAGGATTTGCCTGCCGCCGGTCTCGAGCACGAGGAAGCCGCCGAACATGGTGCCGAGAAGAATGGTGACAAAGGTTCCCATTTCGATCAAGGCGTTGCCGGCGATGACCTCTTCGCGTTTCAGGTATTGCGGCAGGATTCCGTATTTGATGGGGCCGAAGAAGGCCGCGAGGCTGCCGGCAAAAAACAGCACCATGAGGTCGAGATAGGGGTTGTCGAGCCACAGGGCCCCGGCGCCGAAAACCATGGCGGCAATTTCGGCGAGCTTCACGCGCTGGGCGATGAAGGCCTTGTCGAACTTGTCGGCGAACTGGCCGGCGATGGCCGAGAAGAGAAAATAGGGCAGGATGAACAGGGCGGTTCCGGCCTGGACGAAAAGCGTGGCGTTCCAGCCGTGGTTTACGGCGAGGTCGAAGGTGATGAGGATGGTGATGGCGTTGCGCAGGCCGTTGTCATTGAAGGCGCCGATCGCCTGGGCCACGAAGAGCGGCAGGAAGCGCCTTGTTGTGAGAAGTGAAAACTGGCTCGCATCGTTCATAAGTAAAATCCTAGGACAAGAATTTGTTCTTTTTATGTTCTCTTCGACTCACCGCTGCAATAGATGGCCGATCAGGCGAAAACTATCCAGATGATTATTGCTGGTGTGGCTGGCCCCGGCCCGCTTTAACTCCGCCAAACGGCCTGAATCCGTGCTGAAACCGATGAAATGGACGCCATTTGAGAGGCCCGCCTCCACATCATTGAGATTGTCGCCGATATAGACAATGCGGTTCTTGGGAAGGCCGGTTGCGGCTATGGCGCGGGCCAGAATTTCGCGCTTGTGGCCGCCGCCATCGGCCCCATGGGCGAGAGCCGAAACATGATCCCAGAGCCCCGCGTCTTTCAGGCGAAGTTCGGCGGCGCCGAGGAGATTTGCGGTGGCGATGCCAATCTGCAGGCTGCCGTGAAGATTTTGCAAAAGCTCCAGGGCGCCCGGAATGACGATGGTTTCAATCGTGCCATCTGCCAACTGCAGTTTGAGAACGTCCAGGTAGTCGGCAACGACTTCGGCGTGTTCATGCTCCGGCAGGCCATGGCGCGCGAGGATTTCCGCGATGATGTTTTCATCATTGCGAATGGCATAGGAATTCCAGTCGCGGGAAATATCTTTCAGGCCGTAGCGCCGTTCAAACGGAACAAAGAAGGCATCTTCCTCGGCGCGCGTGAGTTCGAGAAGCACGCCATCGACATCAAAGATTACCGCCGCATCAGCCATTGACCATGGCGGGGGTCATTTCAATGAAGGTGGGGCCATCGGCGCTGAGGGCTGTCTTGATGGCGCTGGCCAACGCCTTCAGCGAGGCGGGCTTTTCGGCGTAGCAGCCATAGGCCTTGGCCAGCATCTGGAAATCCGGGTTCTTCAGGGTGACGGCATTGGGCTGGATGCCCTTGCTCACCATGTCGTCGCGGATCTGGCCCAGGGCGTTGTTGTTCCACATGAGGATCACCACGGGCAATTTATGTTCGGCGGCGGTTCCCAGTTCATTGATGGTGAACTGGATGCCGTAATCGCCGATCATGATGGCCACGGGCTTTTTGCCGACGCCGAATTTCGCGCCGATGCCGGCGGGCAGTCCGAAGCCCAAGGTGCCGAAGCCCACGGGATGAAGCCAGGTGCGCGGCACATACATGGGGAAAATGATGTTGGCGGCATAGGCGATCTGCGTCATGTCGGAGGCGATCACCGTGTCTTCCGGCAGGGCTTCGCGGATGGTGCCGAGAACCTTGCTGAGCATGATGCGGAGCGCGTCATCCTCACCCTTGGCAAGTTTGGGTTTTGTTTGCGCGGGCCGCGCCGTGATCAGGGGAGCAATAGCTTCCAGTGTTTCCCTTGCATCGCCAAGAATGGGAATTTCCGCCGTGTGGGGTCTCGCAATGGCGGCGGGATCAATATCAACGCGGATCAGGTTTTTGTGCGATGACAATCTGAGTGTCCCAGAAATCGGTTTCCGAAAGCTCGGTGCCGACGGCCAGCACGCAATCGCTGGTTTGCAGCATTTTTTGAATCTGCGGGTTGCCCATGCAATAGCCGAGGCAGAGGGGATGATCGGCGCGCACCGCGCCTTTGCCCGCCGTGGTGGTGAGAATGGTGCAGCCCAGTTTTTCGGCGATCTGTACCGCCGCCTGGCCCGCATCCAAAGCGCCGCCGCCCAAGAGAATGACGGGAGTCTTTGCACCGTTGAGCTTTTTGGCTGCGGCTGCAATCTGGGTTTTTGAAGGCGATGGTTTGGTGAGAAGCGGATGGGCGGTCCAGCCATCGCCTGCGGGCATCTGCAAAACGTCGAGCGGAATTTCGAGATAGGCGGGGCGCGGCCGTGCCGAGGCGAAATTGGCGAAGGCCCGGGCGATGCAATCACGGACGTCGCGGGCCGTATAGGCGCGCATGGCGAGGCTGGTGACGGTGGCTGCGGCGGCGCGCTGGTCCAGCATTTCATGGAGGCGGCCACGGCCCTGCGCCGCGTCGCCGATATCAAGGGCGGTCGAGATCACCAGCACATTGCTGGAGTCGGACCAGGCCTGTCCCATGGGCGTCAGGATATTCAACAGGCCGGGGCCGGTGATGGTGAAGCACACGCCGGGCTTGCCCGTGGCCCTGGCATAGCCATCGGCCATGAAGCCCGCGCCCTGTTCGTGGCGCACCAGAACATGCTTGATCTTGGAGCGCGGCAGGGCCCGGTACATTTCCACATTGTGGACGCCGGGAATGCCGAAGATCGTATCGACGCCGTAAGCTTCCAGCAGGCCCACAAGAGCCTCGCCGGTTGAAAGTTCTGGACGCGATGACATTTCAGGCCGCCTTTGAATTCGACAGTGGGTGGGTTCACCGCGTGGCATGCCACAAGACTGTCGTCATGGGCAAGGAGGGCGGGATTGAGCTTGTTGCATGGCTCGAAGGCGATGGGGCAGCGGGGATGGAAGGTGCAGCCCGGCGGCGGTGCCAGGGGCGAGGGCAGTTCGCCTTTCAGCACAATGCGCTCGCGCTTGCGCGTGGGATCCGGGGTTGGCGTGGCCGAGAGCAGGGCCTTGGTATAGGGGTGCTGCGGGTTCCTGAAAATATTGTCGCGCGTGCCCTGTTCCACGACACGGCCCAGATACATCACCATCACCTCGTCGGCGATGTGTTTCACCACGGAAAGATCGTGGCTGATGAAGAGATAGGCGAGGTTGTGCTTCTCCTGCAGGTCGGCGAGGAGATTGAGGACTTGCGCCTGAATGGAAATATCGAGGGCCGAGACCGGTTCATCGAGCACGAGAATTTCGGGATCGAGCATGAGCGCCCGGGCAATGGCAATGCGCTGGCGCTGGCCGCCGGAAAACATGTGGGGGTAGCGGTCGTAGTGTTCCGGACGCAGACCCACGCTTGCCATCATGGCGCGGGCTTTTTCCTGGCGCTCGGCTTTTGGCGCTTTCGTATTGACCAGCAAAGGCTCTTCCAGAATGGCGCCGATTTTCTGGCGGGGATTGAGCGAGCCGTAGGGATTCTGAAAAACGATCTGCACTTTGGGCCGCAGCGCCCGCAGGGTTTGCGGAGTTGCGCCGACAATGTTGTGGCCGCCGATGTTGAGCGTGCCGGAGGTCGGCAGTTCAATCATGGTGACAAGGCGGGCGAGGGTTGATTTTCCGCAGCCGGATTCGCCAACGACGGCGAGCGTCTTGCCGCGCTCCAGGGTGAAGCTGGCGCCATCAACGGCTTTCAGGATGGAGGTTTCCTTGAAGGCGCCGCGCGAGACGCTGTAGTAGCGGGTGAGGTTTTGGGCATTCAGGACCTGGCTCATGCGGCAACCTTTCCCAGCGGATAATGGCACAACGCGCCAAAGTTCATGGCGGGCTGCGTGGTTCGGCAGAGGTCCGTGGCGTAGAGGCAGCGCGGCGAAAACAGGCAGCCAACCGGGCGGTCAAACTGTCCCGGCACCACGCCCGGAATGGAGGGCAGGCGGCGCGCATGGGCGCGTTCCGGCAGGGCCGCGAGCAGGGCTGCCGTATAGGGATGGCGCGGTGTGGCGAAAAGATTTTTTACCGGCTGCTCCTCAACCTTCTGGCCGGCGTATTGCACGCTGACCCGTTCCGCCGTTTCGGCGACAACACCCATGGAATGGGTGATGAGGACGAGCGCCATGCCGGTTTCCTTTTGCAGGCGCACGAGAAGCTCGAGGATTTGCGCCTGAATGGTGACATCGAGCGCGGTGGTGGGTTCATCGGCAATCAGGAGCTTTGGCTTGCAGGCCAGCGCCATGGCAATCATCACGCGCTGGCTCATGCCGCCGGAAAGCTGGTGCGGAAAAGCCGAGAGGCGGGTTTCGGGGCCGGGAATTCCCACTTCCTCAAGAAGCCCAATGGCGCGCTTGCGCCGCGCGGCCTTGTCCATGTCGAGGTGGGTGTTGAGCGCTTCCATGAGCTGGAAGCCCACGGTGAAGCAGGGGTTCAGGCTCGACATGGGTTCCTGGAAAATCATCGCCATGTCCTTGCCGGTGATCTGGCGGCGCTCGGCGGGGGTGATGTTCAGGAGATCGCGGCCGTCAAAGTCGATCTTGTCGGCGGTGATCTTCGCCGTCCAGGGCAGGAGGCCCATGACGGCGAGCATGGACACGGACTTGCCGGAGCCGGATTCACCGACAATGGCCAGGACTTCGCCCGTATCCACATTCATGGAAACATTGTCCACGGCGCGGAAGAAGCCGCTGGCGGTCTTGAATTCAACGGTCAGGTTCTTGATATCAAGCAGTGGCATGCGGGTTGTTTTTCCCTTGGTTTACGCTATATTCATAGCACTATGATAACTTGCGCTTTCGTTTTTCAGGAGGCTTTGATGGCCGGGCCGATCGTTCCGATTTCTTGAAGATAAGCTTCATTTCCTCCCTGGCCTGCAACAGCAGCTTGCCAGCGCGGGTTTCATTTTCCCTCAGATCAAGCCCTTGTTTGCCGGCAAATGCCGAGAGATCGCTGAGCGCTGCTTCGCCCAGAATTTTCTGGGTTTCCACAATCTGCAGGAGATGGCCGATAATGCGGCGCTTTTCCGATGGGGTTTGCCTGAGGAAATAGGGATCGCGCAAGTCGGCGGTCAGCAGGTTCGATTGCTTGGCGGTGCGGTAATACTGCACCACGGAGTGAATGACCTCCGCCGGCAATATCGAAAGGTCGTCCTTCACCGAGTCAAAGACGAAATCCGTCTCATCGGCGGTGGCGAAGGGGGTTTCCTGGGCCATGGCATATTCCGCGTCTTCCTTGGTCAACTGGCGCCGGTTTGCCACGATGCCGGCCAGGATTTCCGAATGCAAGTGCCACCACGATATCAAGAACCCGCTGGTCGCGCAGCCGTTCCTCGGCCTGGCGCTGGGCTTCGCGTTCCGATATTTCGCGCCGGCGGTCGTGGCGCGAGGCGAGATACCAGGTGACAACGCCCACGAATGCGGCGGCGATGGTTCCGAGCGCATTGATGATGGCATCGGGCATCGCCTCAGCTCTTTTTCAGGCGCGGGTCGAGTGCGTCACGCAGGCCGTCGCCCATGAGGTTGATGGCCAGAACCGTAATCAGGATGGCGATGCCGGGCATGGCCATGACCCAGGGGTTCGAGGTGATGAGGTCGCGGGAATCGGCCAGCATGGAGCCCCATTCCGGCGTGGGCGGCTGGGCCCCGAGCCCCAGGAAGCCCAGGCCCGCAGCAGCAAGGATGGCGTCGGAAATGCCAAGGGCTGCCTGGACGATAAGCGGGGCGAGGCAATTGGGCAGCACGGTTGAGAGCATGAGCCGGAGCGGGCCCACGCCTGCCACCTTGGCGGCGGTGACATAGTCCTTGGTCAATTCGCTTATCGCCGAGGCGCGCACCAGGCGCACATAGAAGGGCAGGCCCACAACCGTTACGGCCACGATGGTGTTGGTCAGATTCGGGCCGATGACCGCGATGATGAGGATGGCCAGCACGAGGCTTGGAATGGCGAGGATCAAGTCCATGACGCGGATGATGATGACATCGACGATGCCGCCCCAGAAGGCGGCGAGCAGGCCCAGCAGAACGCCCAGCACGGCGGAGACAAACATCACCGAGAGGCCGATGAAGAGGGAAATGCGCGACCCATAGAGAATGCGCGAGAGCATGTCCCGCCCCACGGGATCGGTGCCCAGGGGATGGGCCCAGTTGCCGCCCTCGACCCAGACGGGCGGCAGCCTGGTGAAGCCGCGGTATTGTTCGATCGGGACTATAGGGGGCGATGACATTTGCAAAAATGGCAATGAAGACCACGGCGCAGACCACGGCGAGGCCAATGACGGCGCCGCGGTTTTCGCGGAAGGAGCGCCAGAAGGCGAGAAACGGCCCGGGCGGTGCGGCCATGACAAGGGTTTCAGTGGCCATGGCGGATCCGCGGATTGATCAGGCCATAGAGAAGATCAATGATGAGGTTCACCAGAATGACAACGCTGGCGATGAGCATGATGCCGCCCTGCAGGGCGGGGTAATCGCGCCGCCCGATGGATTCAACCAGCCATTTGCCGATGCCCGGCCAGGAGAAAATCGTTTCGGTGAGCACGGCACCCGCCAGAAGCGTTCCCACCTGCAATCCGATCACGGTGACGACGGGGATCAGCGCATTGCGCAGGGCATGGAGGCCGATGACACGGAAGGCGGAAAGACCCTTTGCCCTGGCGGTGCGGACATAGTCCTCTTCCAGAACCTCCAGCATGGAGGAGCGCGTCATGCGCGCAATGACGGCAAGCGGCACGGTGCCCAGCACGATGGTGGGCAGGATGAGATGGCGCACGGCATCCATGAACGCGCCCTTCTGGCCGGAGATGATGGAATCGATCAGCATGAACCCGGTGACGGGCTGGAAATAATACTTGATGAGATCGATGCGGCCCGAGACGGGGGTGAGGTGCAGGGTGTTTGACATAAACAGAATGAGAATGAGGCCCCACCAGAAGATGGGCATGGAATAGCCGGTGAGTGCGGCACCCATCAGGGTCTGGTCATAAAAGCTGCCACGCTTGGCGGCGGCCATGACGCCGGCGGGAACACCCACGACCACGGCAAAGAGCATGGCGCAAAAGGTGAGCTCAAGGGTGGCGGGAAAGAGGGTGAGGAATTCATCGGCGATAGGGGCCTTGGAAATGATGGAGATGCCGAAATCACCGTGAAGCAGGGCCCAGACGTAGTCGAAAAACTGTTTCCAGATGGGCTGGTCGAGGCCCATATCATGGCGGAGTTCTGCCAGGCGCTCGGGCGAGATTCCGCGTTCGCCGCGCCGCACCTCGATGGGATCTCCGGGAACAAGCCGGATCATCGTAAAGGTCACGAACATCAAGGCAAAAAACGTCGGCAGCGTGAGCGCCGCCCGCTTCAGGAAGAATCGAAACATCCAGCCACCGTGTAAAAAGGCGGAACAATTCCCTCTGGAACTGTTCCGCCGATTTTATTGTTATTCGGCTACGTCCACGTTCTGGAATTCGTGGGCGCCCAAGGGGCTTACCTTGTAGCCTGAGACCTCCTTGCGGATGGGCTCAAAGACGGTGGAGTGGGCAACGTTCAGCCAAGGCACCTCGGCCGCCACGATCTTCTGGGCGTCCTGATAGAGTGCCGTACGTTCACCTTGGTCCGTAATCTCGGCTGCCTTGGTGATGTCTTCCTGGAACTTGGCGTTACACCACTTTGGAATGTTGTTGGCATTCGGCTTGCCGTCCTTGTCGCAGCCCAGAAGGACCGCAAGGAAATTGTCCGGATCGCCGTTGTCGCCAGTCCAGCCGAGGAAGCCCATCTGGTGCTCGCCCGCCTGCATGCGCTTGCGGTACTCGCCCCACTCGTAGGAGACCAGCGTCGCATTGATGCCAACCTTGGCCAAATCCGCCTGGATCATTTCGGCCATGCGCTTGGCGTTCGGGTTGTAGGGGCGCTGCACCGGCATCCACCAGATGTCAGTGTCGAGCGAAGTCACGCCGGCAGCGGCCAGCATTTCCTTGGCCTTGGCTGGGATCGAAGGGGATGTCCACCGTCGAGTCGTCATAGGACCACATGGTCGGAGGAATGGGGTTCTTGGCCTTCTGGCCAGCGCCCTGGTAGACTTCCTTCAGGATCGCATCGCGGTCGATCGCCATGGCAATGGCCTTGCGGACTTCGACATTGTCGAAGGGCTTCTTTTGGACATTCATTGCCATGTAACCGATGTTGAGGCCTGCCTGCTGCAGGAGCTGGATGTCGGGGTTCGTGCCCATCTCGGCGAGATCGGCCGGATTTGGCGCGATCATGACCTGGCACTCATTGGCTTTCATCTTTGCATAGCGCGCGGTTGGATCCGGCGTGATGGCATAGATCAAGTCATCAACCTTCGGCTTGCCGGCCCAGCCTTCGAAGGCCTTGTAACGGATGACGGCATCCTTCTGGTAGTCGACGAACTGGAAGGACCCGGTGCCGACCGGGATCTGGTCGAACTGCTCTGGGGTTCCCTTGTCCATCAGGTACTTGGCGTATTCGGCCGATTGGATGGTGGCAAAATCCATGGCGAGGTTTGCCAGGATCGGTGCATTGGGCTTGCTGAGCTTCATCACAACGGTCATGTCGTCGCGCCCTGGGTCACGGCTTCGAGCAGGTCCGGCATGCCCATGTCGTTAAAGTAGTCGTAGGCGCCGCCCGAAACCTTGGCATAGGGATGCTCAGGCTTCCACTGGCGCTCAAACGAGAAGATCACGTCTTCGGCGTTCAGGTCACGGGTCGGGGTGAAGCCATTGACCCCTGAATGGACCTTGATACCTTTGCGGAGGTGGAAGGTCAGGGTCTTGCCGCCATCGGAAACTTCATAGGATTCGGCAAGGGCAGGTTCAACCGCGGTCGAGCCGGGGGTGAATTGCACGAGCTTGTTGTAAACGGGGCGCGCCGCATCGAGGCTGGTGCCCGTGGTGTTCATGGCCGGCGTGAAGTTTTCAGGCGAGCCTTCCGAACAGTAAACAAGCGATTTTGCCTGGACGCTGCCTACCGCGAGCATCGTGCTCATCAGTAACGCGGCACCCAACAGTTTAGTGGATTTCATAGTTTGTCTCCCTTATTTTTTTAGACACCCGAACGGGCGTTGAGGCACTTAAGCACGTTTTTTCCGATTGATCAAAATCCTGTTTTTGGGCTGAGGTAAATCAATCTGATTTACTTATTATGGGCGCCATGCTGAAAACGGGACAGGGAGTGCAGGCATGACAAAATCGACAGTTCCAGCCGAAACAATCGCGGCTTTCGAGCGCGACGGGGCGGTGGCCCTCAAGGGCTATTTTACGGACTGGGTTGAGGTTTTGCGGGCGGGAATCGCGCGCAACATGGCCGAACCCAGCGCCGACGTGAAAATCTACAAGGGCAAGGATGGCGGCGGGCGCTTCTTCGGCGATTACTGCAACTGGGACCGGATTCCGGAATACAAGGATTTCATTTTCAATTCGCCGGCAGCCGAGATTGGCCGGCAATTGATGGGCACGAAAACGGCGCGGCTGTTTCACGAACATGTGCTGGTGAAGGAGGCGAGCGCCGGGGTGGCCACGCCCTGGCACCAGGACCAGCCCTATTACTGCGTGGACGGCAATGACACGGTGAGCCTCTGGATTCCGCTGGACCATGTGCCGCGCGACCGCACCCTGGAATTTGTCGGCGGCTCGCACAAGTGGGGCAAGTATTTCAGGCCGGAGCGTTTCGACAAGACGCCGCTCAATGAAAATGACGGGCTTGAGGAAGTGCCGGATATCAACGGCAACCGGGACAGCTTCAACGTGATCGGCTGGGCGCTTGAGCCGGGCGATGCGGTGGCCTTCAACTACAAGACGCTGCATGGCGCGCCGGCCAATAATTCGGCGAGCGAGCAGCGGCGGGCGTTTTCGTTGCGGCTGCTGGGCGATGACGCGCGCTTTGCGCGGCGCGAAGGGGTGAAGACCTCACCGCCATTTCGCGGCGTGACGCTGGCCCATGGCGCGGTGATGGATGGACCGGAGTTTCCGATTCTTATCTCTTAGAGCTATCGGAATCTTTTGGGTGCAATGTCTGCCAGCAACAATCCCGCATCCATAACATCCTGCGGAGGTTTTTCGCCCAGCACCATGGCTGCGGCGGTGCGGGACAGGGCGGGGGCGGACTGGATGCCGTAGCCGCCCTGGCCGACGAGCCAGAAAAATCCCTCCGTAGACGGATCAAAGCCAATCACGGGCGCGCCATCGGGGGCGAAGGTGCGGAGGCCGCCCCAACTGTGGTGGAGGTTATTGACCTCAATGGTGGTGGCATTCATCAGGCGTTCGATGCCTTCGGCTATGGCCATGTCATCGGCATAGGCGTCATGCGGGTCAACCGGGGTGGCGTCGGCGGAAGACACCATCATCTTGCCGCTTTGCGGCTTGGCGTACCAGGTTTCGCCCACGTCGGTGACCATGGGGAAGCTGGCCACACCGGGAATGCCATCCACCGGAATGACGCCGATGGAGCGGCGCTTGGGCTGCAGGCCAATGGGCTTCACGCCGGCTTTTGCCGCCACAACATCGCCCCAGGCGCCGGCGGCATTGACGAGGATTTCGGCTTCGAAAATTCCTTGCGGGGTAATCACTTCCCAGACATGGCCCGGGCGCAGGATTGTTTCGGCGGCGGCACTGTTCAGCAACTGGCCGCCGCGCGATTTGAACAGTTTGAGATAGCCGCGATGCAGGAGATCCACGTCGAGATCGCCGGTATGGGGGTCGAGGAAGGTGCGTTTGGCATAGCCTTCGCGGAGGACGGGGAAATGCTTGCGGGCTTGGGCTTCTGACAATTCTTCAAGACCGGAACCGGAGGCCAGGAGTTTTTCCGTAAATGCTTCCTGGCCTCCGGCTTCGAAGAATAACGAGGAGCGCGGGATCAGCAAGGGACCATCGGTGAAGCCCTGCGGCGGGTTTACGAAAAATGGGTTGCTGGCGCGGGTGAAGGCCAGCATGGGCGGCGGGCCATAATTGGGCTCGAAGGTGGCGGCGGACCTTCCGGTGGTGTGAAAGCCGGGACGATCCTCCATTTCCAGAATCAGCACGCGCTTGGTTTCGGCGAGATGGGCGGCGATGCTGGCGCCGGCAATGCCCGCACCGATTACGATGATATCAAATGTGTCTGCCATGGACCAAGCGTAGCCATTCCACTGGCCTTGCGTCAAACGGATCGTCAGGCCAAACTCACATCATGACTGAAGCCACCTTGCATTTCCCCATTGCCGAGTATCAGCGGCGCATTGCCAAAACCCGCAAAGCCATGCAGGCGCGCAATCTTGATCTCATCCTTGTTTCCGACCCGTCCAACATGGCGTGGCTTACGGGCTATGACGGCTGGTCGTTCTATGTGCATCAAGGAGTGCTGCTGGGGCTTGAGGGCGAGCCGGTGTGGTGGGGGCGCGGCATGGATGCCAAGGGAGCCATGCGCACCGTGTTCATGAGCCATGACAATATCGTGGGCTATCCCGATCACTATGTGCAATCCACCGAACGCCATCCGATGGAGCATCTTTCCCAACTGATTGCCGATCGCGGCTGGAAGGATGCGCGCATCGGGCTGGAGATGGACAATTACTGGTTTTCCGCCAAGGCGCACACGACGCTGCTCAAGGCTTTCAAGCCAACAAATCTCCAGGATTCAACCGGCCTGGTGAACTGGCAGCGCAGCGTGAAGAGCGATCTGGAAGTTGCTTTCATCCGCAAAGCGGCGAAGATCACCGACGCCATGCATGCCCGGGTTTTTGAACTGGTGGAGCCGGGCCTGCCGAAAAACGTTTTGGTTGCCGAGATTCAAAAGCAATCCATTCTCGGGGCCGATGGCAATTGGGGTGATTACGCGGCCTTCGTTCCGATGCTGCCGTCAGGCATTGATGCAACGGCGCCGCATCTCACCTGGGACGACCGGCCCTTCATAAAAGGCGAGGGCACATTCTTTGAATTGGGTGGCTGCTACCGGCGCTATCATGCGCCACTGTCGCGCACGGTTTATCTCGGCAAGCCGCCGCAGAAATTTCTGGATGCGGAGAAGGCAGCACTCAGTGCGACGTCCGCCGGGCTGGAAGCGGCAAAGCCGGGCAAGACCTGCGGCGACGTGGCGGATGCGTTTTTTGATGAATTGAAGCGCCAGGGTTTTGAAAAGGATTCGCGCACGGGCTATTCCATCGGGCTTTCCTATCCGCCGGATTGGGGCGAGCGCACCATGTCAATCAGGCGCGGGGATGCAACCGTGCTTGAGGCCAACATGACCCTGCATTTCATGCCGGCGCTTTATCTTGATTATGGCGGGCTTGAACTGTCGGAAACAATCCTGATCACGCCCACTGGGGCCGAATGCCTGTGCCAGACGCCGCGCAAACTGGTGATAAAAAACTGAACGAAAGAGCTGTGCCTTGAAAAAATTCAATCAACCCGCTTCCGGTCTTGTCGTGCCGCGCTTTGGCGGCATCGCCACCTTCATGCGGCTGCCCCATGTGCCGTTGGACGAGGCGAAAGATATCGACATTGGGCTGGTTGGCATTCCGTGGGATGGCGGCACGACCAACCGCCCGGGGCCCCGCCATGCGCCGCGGCAGATGCGCGACCAATCCTCCATGGTGCGGCGCATGCACCAGACATCGCATATCGTTCCTTATGATTTGGCCAATATCGCCGATCTCGGCGATTGCCCGGTTAATCCGGCCAGTGTTGAAGACGCGCTGGCGCGGGCGGAAGGCTATTTCAAAAAGCTTGTGGGCAAGGGCATTCGCCCGCTTTCGGCGGGTGGCGATCATTTGTGTGCGCTGCCGGTGCTGCGGGCGGTGGGGGAAAAGAAGCCGGTGGGCATGATCCATTTCGACGCCCATACGGATCTGTACGACAGCTATTTCGGCGGCTTCAAATATACCCATGGCACGCCGTTCCGGCGGGCGATTGAAGAAGGCGTGCTTGATCCCAAGCGCACCATCCAGATCGGACTGCGCGGCTCGATGTATGATCTCGATGATTTCGAGTATGGCGAGAAGATGGGGGTTCGCCTGATGCGCATTGAAGAGGCCGATGGAACTTGGCCCGCAGAAGGTGATGGAGATCGCGCGCGGCGTTGTGGGCGATGGCGAAACCTATGTGAGCTTCGATATTGACGCGCTTGATCCGGTTTATGCACCGGGCACGGGCACGCCGGAAGTTGGCGGGTTCACGACCTTCCAGGCGCAGCAGATGTTGCGCGGGCTTCGCGGTCTCAACCTGGTGGGAGCTGACGTGGTTGAAGTGTCGCCGCCCTTCGATGCGTCCGGCATGACGGCCTATGCGGGCGTGGTGATGATGTTTGAAATCCTGTGTTCAATGGCGGAGACTGTGGCGAAACAACGGAGGCAGTGATGATCAATTCCGGTTTGATGACCTGGCAGAGCTGGGCCTTCCTGTCAGCGGTGTTTGCGGCGCTCACCGCCATCTTTGCCAAGATCGGGGTCTCCGACATCAATTCCGACATGGCGACGCTGATCCGCACGGTCATTATTTTAGGCGTGCTGGCGCTGATCGTTTTGGCAACCGGGCAGTGGCAGGAGCTTTCGGGAATAACATCACGCACGTGGCTGTTCCTGACGCTCTCGGCGCTGGCGACGGGGGCATCCTGGGTGTGCTATTTCCGGGCGCTGAAAATTGGCGACGCGGCGCGCGTGGCCCCCGTAGACAAGCTTAGCATTGTATTGGTTGCGGTGTTCGGGGTTTTGATTTTGGGCGAACGGCTGTCGGCCACCAATTGGCTGGGCGTGGGCCTGTGCACGGCGGGAATTGTTCTCGTGGCGATGCGATAACGCTCGTGATCATTCGCTTGATTGAATTTCTGCGGGAAGCGAGGGGCTGGCGGCGCGCCGGGCTTGCCTTGACCTCCGGCATGGTTGCCGCCCTTTCCATGCCGCCGTTTGGTTTCTGGCCGCTGCTTTTCGCGGCGTTCCCCGTGGTGCTGGTGATGCTGGAGGGAATTGAAAAAAAGCTGCGGCTGCAATCCTTCCTCTTGGGATGGTGCTTTGGCTTTGGCTATTTCATCGTGACGCTCCACTGGATCGGCTTTGCGTTTTTTGTCGATGCGGAAGACTATTTGTGGATGATGCCCTTCGCGGTAGGCGGGCTTGCCGCTGCCATGGCGGTTTATTGGGGGCTGGCTTCTCTCTGCGTAGCCTTGAGCGGACGCAGGCGGCTTCCCGCGGTGCTGGTTTTTGCCGCAGCGCTGGCGGTGTTTGAATGGCTGCGCGGCACGTTGTTTACAGGTTTCCCTTGGGCTGCACCGGGGCTAGCAAGCGATGGCATGGGAGCGGTTGCCCAGACCGCATCACTGTGGGGCATGCCGGCGCTGACGCTGTTGATTGTTCTGTGGGCAGCGGCATGGCCGTTCATTTTTAGCGGGCCGCGGCTGCACCGGGTCACCGCCGTGCTGATCATCGCGACGCTGCCCTTGTGCTGGACGTGGGGAAGCTACCGGCTGCAGCATGGCGCCGTTGCGAATGTGGATGGGGTCAGCCTCAGGATCATCCAGCCCAACATTTCGCAGGATTCCAAATGGCGGGACGAAAATGCGCGAACGATCTTTGATCAGTTGCTGGAGATGTCGGCGCGCGCTGCGCCGGTTGGCACGCCGCCCACCCATATCATCTGGCCGGAAACGGCGGTGTCTTTCCTGATCGACGAGAGCGCCGTAGCAAAAGTCGAACTGGCGCAATTGCTCGGCGGGACCAAGATCCTGGTGACCGGCGCCCTGCGGCGTGACATCAACCCAACGGGCGATGGCGAAGATAACAAAGTCTACAACAGCATTCTGACCTTTGATGGTTCTGGCACTGTCGTGGCCCGCTATGACAAGTGGCGGCTGGTTCCGGGGGGAGAGTTTTTGCCCTTTGAAGGACTGCTTGAGCCGTTGGGATTCCGGAAGGTGGTTACGGTTCCGGGAAGTTTCGCGGCGGGACAGGGGCCGGTAAGCCTTGCCATTCCAGGGGCGCCAGAGGCTGGATTTGGGGTTTGCTACGAAGCCATATTTCCCGACCAATTTATTGACCCACAGAAGCGGCCGGGCTGGCTGATCAACGTCACCAATGACGGGTGGTTTGGAAATTCAACCGGGCCCTACCAGCATCTGGCCCAGGCGCGGCTGCGCACCATTGAACAGGGGCTGCCCATGGCGCGGGCGGCAAACACCGGAATATCCGCGGTCATTGATCCTTATGGCAGGGTTATTTCGAGCCTGCCGTTGGGCGAGTCCGGCATTCTGGACATGAGTCTGCCAGAAGCCCTGCCGCCCACATTTTTTGCGGATTACGGCGAATTAATTCTGGGCCTGATGCTTTTGCTATTGTTAGGTTTGGGCTTCGTATTATAATGCAATCTGCAGTAGAGAATTTTCTGGACGATTGTTATCTTCATGAATTTCTTGCTGATAAGGTCGAATTTTGTTTACAGGCGAGCAACTATTATACTAACTTTTCACGGAAAGTTGATCACGGAATCTGTTGTCTATTCTCAGATGAAATGAGCGATGGCGTGAGTCAGGCCGGGGGCAACGGTCTGAGGGGAATATGACGAGAAGAGATCCAAACTATATCGATGTCCATGTCGGTTCGCGCATTCGTATGCGCCGGCAACTCATCAGCATGAGCCAGGAAAAGCTCGGCGAGCTGCTTGGAATCACCTTCCAGCAGGTGCAGAAGTACGAGAAGGGCTCCAACCGGATCAGCGCCAGCCGCCTGTTCTATGCGGCGAAGATTCTGGGCGTTCCGGTGCAGGCCTTTTTTGAGGATTTGCCGGGCACGGAAGGTGACGCGGGCTTCAGCGAATCCAATGAGGAGAGCAGCGTCATGTCCTCGATGATGAATGCCGAGGGCATCAAGCTGGCCAAGGCCTTCCGCGATGCGGACAATTCCACGAAGCGCAAACTGATTGCTACACTGGCGCGCTGCATTGTGGATATGAAGGATTAGTGACGGCTTTCCCTTTACCGCCCGCTTGACCTCGCTTCTTAACACTGCCATTAACGCCTTTTCAGGGGCATAAAGAATTCTTTATGCGGGCAACACGTCGTCGCAGAGGCAGGGTCCAAATGTCACGCAAGAACTATCTTTTTACGAGCGAATCCGTATCGGAAGGCCATCCGGACAAGGTTTGTGACCGGATTTCCGACGAGATCGTCGATCTGTTTTTCCGCGAGGCTCTGGAGCAGGGCATGGACCCGGCGCAGGTGCGCGTGGCCTGCGAAACCTTTGCCACCACCAACCGGGTTGTGATCGGCGGCGAAACCCGCGGGCCCTCGTCGGTGACCCATGCCAAGATTGAAGAGACGGCGCGGCGCGCCATCAAGGCCATCGGCTATGAGCAGAGCGGCTTTCACTGGCAAACCTGCAAGATCGAAATCCTGCTGCACGGCCAGTCCGCCGATATTGCGCAAGGTGTCGATTCGGCTGCCTCAGAAAGATGAAGGGGCTGGCGACCAGGGCATCATGTTCGGCTATGCCTGCGATGAAACGCCGGCCCTCATGCCGGCGCCGCTCTATTACGCCCAGCGCATCCTGCAACTGCTGGCGGAAGCGCGCCATTCGGGCAAGGAGAAAGCCCTGGGGCCTGATTCAAAAAGCCAGGTCACGGTGCAATACAAGAACGGCAAGCCGGTCGGCGCCACGCATATCGTGGTTTCGCACCAGCATATTGACGAGAGCCTCACCTCCGACGACATGCTGAAACTGGTGAAGCCCTATGTGGCAAAGGCGCTGCCCAAGGGCTGGATCACCAAGGACACCATCTGGCATGTGAATCCCACGGGCAAGTTTTTCATCGGCGGGCCTGATGGCGATGCGGGGCTTACGGGCCGCAAGATCATTGTGGACACTTACGGCGGTGCTGCACCGCACGGCGGCGGGGCCTTCTCCGGCAAGGACCCCACCAAGGTTGACCGCTCCGCGGCCTATGCGGCGCGCTATCTCGCCAAGAATGTGGTGGCGGCGGGACTGGCCAAGCGCTGCACCATCCAGCTTTCCTATGCGATTGGTGTTTCCGAGCCGCTGTCGATTTATGTCGATACCCATGGCACGGGCAAGGTCAAGGAAGCCAAGCTGGAAAAGGCAATTGCCAAGGTCATGGACTTGAGCCCGCGCGGCATCCGCACCCATTTGAACCTCAATCGGCCTATCTATGCGCGCACCTCTGCCTATGGCCATTTCGGGCGGAATCCTGAAAAGGATGGCGGCTTTTCCTGGGAAAAGATCGATCTCGTGAAAGCCCTCAAAGCGGCGGTGAAGTGAGCGAAGACAAGAAACGCTTTCAGTATTACGGGCGGCGCAGCGGTAAAACCCTGCGCCGTCATCATTTGCAGTTGATGGAAGACTTGCTGCCGAAGCTGCGGGTTGATCTGGAAAATCCCTTGCCCGCTGGCGAGGTGTGGCTGGAAATCGGCTTTGGCGGCGGCGAGCATCTGGCGCATCAGGCGGCGCTGTTTCCGAATGTGAATTTTATCGGGGCGGAACCGTTTCGCAATGGAGTGGCCAAGCTGCTGGCGCTGATTGAAGAGAAAACCATTGGCAATATCCGCATTCATGATGATGACGTGCGCTACTTGCTGGAAAAGCTTCCGCGGGCGTCATTGGCCAAGATTTTCGTGCTGTATCCCGACCCCTGGCCGAAAAAACGCCACCACGACCGGCGGATTGTGAATGTGGATACGCTGAAGCAGTTCCATGCGCTGTTGAAGCCGGACGGGGTGTTTCTTTTCGCCAGCGATATCGATGATTATGTCGAGTGGACACTGCGCGAATGCAGGGAACATGGCGGGTTCGAGCTGGTTAACAATTCGGCCGAACCCTTCGAAAACTGGCTCCAGACGCGGTATGAGGCCAAGGCCAAGCGGGAGGGGCGGGAAACGCGGTACCTGACCTTCCGGCGGAGCTAGGCACTTGCGGGTTTCACCGGAAAGGCCTATATAGCCCCCAACTTAAGTTCACTCGCAAAATTTTGAGAGTGGGTTCCGCACCGGGGCCCGCTTTTTTTGTTGCCTTGGGAAATGATGGATACGACGAGAATTTCACGCGAAACGGGGCCGGCGCAGCGGGTTGCAGCGCTGGTGGAGCCTGTGCTGGAGAGCATGGGTTTCAGGCTTGTGCGCGTGAAGCTGTCCGGCACCACCCTGCAGATCATGGCGGAGCGGCCCGACGGGACGTTTTCCATTGATGACTGCGAGAAATTCAGCCGGGCGATTTCGCCGATGCTGGACGTGGCGGACATTGTTTCAACGCGCTACCAGCTTGAAATTTCCTCGCCGGGCATTGACCGGCCCCTGGTGCGGCATGAGGATTTCGAGCGTTGGGCCGGCCACGAGGCAAGAATTGAAATGGCCGTGCCTGTTGCCGGCCGGAAGCGCTTCAAGGGCCATCTTGAAGGGGTGACCGACGGCGAAGTGCGGCTTTTCATCGAGAACCCGGAAGGCGGCAAGGAACCTTTGCTGATCGGCCTTCCCTTTGCCGATATCGGCGACGCAAAACTCACGCTGACCGACGAACTGATTGAAGCGGCCCGCGCCAGATTGCCTGCAAAGGCACTTGGCGATGGCAGCGAATGGACTGAAGAGACAACGGAAATTTCCGAAAACGGGAGACTTGAAAATGGCTGAACCAGTGGTAAGTGCAAACCGGCTTGAGCTTTTGCAGATTGCCGATGCAGTGGCGCGCGAAAAGGTGATCGACAAATCCATTGTGCTGCAGGCCATGGAGGAAGCCATCACGCGCGCGGCGAAAGCCCGCTACGGCGCTGAAAATGAAATCCGCGCCGAGATTGATCCGAAGTCCGGCGAGATCCGGTTGAACCGCCTGTTGCTCGTTTCCGAAAAGGTTGAGAACGAGGCAACGGAAATCAGTTTAGTGGAAGCCAATCGCCGCAATCCCGCCGCAACAGTAGGTGACTTCATTGCGGAACCGCTGCCACCCATCGATTTCGGCCGCATCGCCGCGCAGAATGCCAAGCAGGTGATCGTGCAGAAGGTGCGCGATGCCGAACGCGAGCGCATGTATGACGAGTTCAAGGACCGCATCGGCCAGATCGTCAACGGCACGGTGAAGCGGGTTGAATATGGCAACGTGATTGTTGACCTGGGCCGCGGCGAAGCGATTGTCCGGCGCGATGAAGCCTTGCCGCGTGAAACCTTCCGGCCCGGTGACCGGGTCCGGGCCTATGTGTTTGACGTGCGCCGCGAGCAGCGGGGACCGCAGATATTCCTGAGCCGCACCCATCCGGAATTCATGTCAAAACTGTTTGGCCAGGAAGTGCCAGAAATTTATGATGGTGTTGTTGAAGTCGTCTCAGTTTCGCGCGACCCCGGCAGCCGCGCCAAGATCGCGGTGCGCTCCAAGGACGGCTCGATTGATCCGGTCGGCGCCTGCGTCGGTATGCGCGGCAGCCGTGTTCAGGCCGTGGTGAACGAGCTTCAGGGCGAAAAGATTGACATCATCCAGTGGTCGCCAGATGTGGCAACCTTTGTGGTCAACGCGCTGGCGCCTGCGGAAGTTGCAAAAGTTGTGCTCGACGAGGAAGCCGAGCGTATTGAAGTTGTGGTGCCGGATGACCAACTGTCATTGGCGATTGGCCGGCGCGGACAGAATGTGCGGCTGGCCTCGCAGCTTACGGGCTGGGACATTGACATCATGACGGAAGCGGAGGAATCCGAGCGCCGCCAGAAGGAATTCGTGGCCCGTACGGCGCGCTTCATCGAGGCGCTCGACGTGGATGAAACCCTGGCCCAGCTTCTGGCGTCGGAAGGTTTCGACACGGTGGAAGAAATTGCCTTTGTTGACCTGAACGACATTGCCTCCATCGACGGCCTTGACGAGCAGACCGGCGAGGAACTGCAGAACCGGGCGCGGGAATATCTGGACCGCGTTTCGAAAGAGCAGGACGCACGCCGGGTTGAGCTTGGCGTGAGCGATGAGCTTAAAGATCTCGAAGGCTTGAGCGCTGCCATGCTGGTGGCGCTTGGCGAAGCGGGCATCAAGACCATGGAAGACCTGGCCGATTGTGCCACGGACGACCTTACGGGCTGGACCGAGCGCAAGGGCACCGAAAGCGTGAAGCACAAGGGCGCCTTCTCGGGCCTGGAGGTTTCGGCTGCCGAGGCGGAAGCCCTGATCATGGCGGCACGCGTCAAGATGGGCTGGATCGAGGCCGCAGTTGAACCTGAAGAGGCCGCGGCGGAAGCCGAGGCTTAAGACTGGAGGAGCATGGAAGCCGGGCTGGACGAACATTTGACGGAACGCATGTGCATTGTAACCCGCGCGGTTCATGATGAGGACGACCTTATCCGTTTTGTTCGCAGCCCCGATGGCTATGCGGTTCCGGACCTGCAGCGCAAGCTGCCGGGGCGGGGCGTTTGGGTCACTTTAAGCCGCCAGCGGGTTTCCGAGGCGGTCAAGAAAAACCTGTTTTCCCGGGGGTTTAGTGCCGAAACCAAGGCGGCTCCCGAGCTTGCCGAGACGATCGGGGAAATGCTGCGGAAACTGGCCCTTTCCTACTTCTCGCTGGCCAAAAAGGCTGGTCTGGCGGTGGCCGGGAACAGCAAGGTGGAGGACATGGTTTCTAAAAACCTAGCGCAAATCATCATACATGCGCTAGAAGCAGCACCAGACGGGCGGCGCAAGATCGA
Organism: uncultured Alphaproteobacteria bacterium; assembly: GCA_963753025.1. GTDB lineage: Bacteria > Pseudomonadota > Alphaproteobacteria > Rhizobiales > Aestuariivirgaceae > Aestuariivirga. The sequence goes on from CAVWAY010000012.1 coordinate 207,421, forward strand.
CAAGCTGGCGGCGCCGGACGTGAAAGTGATCAATATTTTCCACGTTGATGAATTGGATTTGGCCTTTGGCCGGTCAAATGTGATACATGCTGCCGTGGGCCGGGGCAGGCTTGCCGAAAAGCTGCTTCTGGCCGTGCAGCGGATTGAACGATATGACGCTCCATTGAGCGCCTAGTTATTGTGTTATTGTAGAGAGAGCATGAACGACAGCAACGACAAGAACGAGACGAAATCCGGTGCGGGGCGCGCTGGCGGGGGAACTTTGACCCTCAAGCGCCCGACGACTGAGCAGAGCAGGGTCAAGCAGAGCTTCTCGCATGGACGGACCAAGACCGTTGTTGTGGAAACCAAGCGCAAGCGCTTTGGCGAGGACAAGCCCGCTTCAGCGGAAGCAAAGCCGATGTTTCAGGTGCAGCCGAAAGTGGCAGCACCCGCCACACCGCCACGCACCACCCAGTCCAACCGTTCCGGCGTTGTGTTGCGCACCCTGACGGATGAAGAAAAGGAAGCCCGCGACCGGGCTCTCGTTGGCTCACGGGTCCGCGAGGCGGAAGAGCGCAAGCAGCAGGAAATCGAAGCGCTGCGCCGCAAGGAACACGACGAAAAGGATTTACGCGACCGGGAAGCCGCGGCAAAGCGCAAGCTTGAAGATGATGCGCGCCACCGGGCCGAAGAAGAAGGCCGGAAGAAAGCTGAAGAAGCCGCCAAGAAGCTCAATCCGAAATCAATCGTGCAGGCTGACCGGGAAGAAGAAGCCGAAGCCCGCTCGAAGAGCCCGCGCGGCAGCGCCGGCGTCATCAAGCGCAAGATTGAAGTTCCGGCACCCACGCGCACCAAGGCCGACATGGACAAGCGCCGTGGCCGGCTCACGGTTGCCAATGCGATGTCCGATGACGAGGACCGCAACCGTTCGGTTGCCGCTTTCAAGCGCCGCACCGAACGCCTGAAGAAGCAGGCACAGGGCTTCCAGATGCCGACGGAAAAGATGACGCGCGAGATCATCATTCCGGAAGCCATCACCATTCAGGAACTGGCCAACCGCATGGCGGAACGCGCCGTCGATATCATCAAGATCTTGATGAAGCAGGGCCAGATGCACACGATCAATGACGTGATCGATGCGGACACCGCACAGATCATTGCCGAGGAAATGGGACACCGCGTCAAGCGTGTTTCCGAATCCGATGTTGTCGAGGGTCTTTCGGCCGAGACGGATTCTCCGGAGCAATTGCAAACGCGGCCACCGGTTGTAACCATCATGGGCCACGTGGACCATGGCAAGACCTCGCTGCTTGACGCCATTCGCAAGACCAATGTTGTATCGGGTGAAGCGGGCGGCATTACCCAGCATATCGGCGCCTATCAGGTTGCCACGAAAAATGGCCTTGTCACCTTCATTGATACACCGGGCCACGAAGCCTTTACCTCCATGCGCCAGCGCGGCGCAAAAGCAACGGATATCGTGGTTCTTGTGGTTGCGGCCGATGACGGCGTGATGCCGCAAACGGTGGAAGCGATCAGCCATGCGCGCGCCGCCGAGGTTCCGATCATCGTGGCGATCAACAAGATCGACAAGCAAACGGCCAATCCCAACAAGGTGCGCACCGAACTGCTGCAGCATGAAATCGTCGTGGAAGGCATGGGCGGCGATACGCTTGATGTTGAAGTTTCGGCCATGAAGGGCACGAACCTCGACAAGCTTCTGGATTCGATTTTGCTGCAGGCCGAAGTGCTTGACCTCAAGGCCAATCCAAACCGCGAGGCTTCGGGCCTTGTGATTGAAGCGCAGCTCGACAAGGGACGGGGCCCGGTGGCCACGGTTCTGGTTCAGCGCGGCACCTTGCGGCTTGGCGATATTTTCGTGGCCGGTTCCGCCTGGGGCCGGGTTCGCGCACTCATCAACGACAAGGGTGAGCAGATCAAGGAAGCCGGGCCTTCGGTTCCGGTTGAAGTTCTGGGCCTCAGTTCAGCGCCGGAAGCGGGCGACCAGTTTGACGTGGTGCCGACTGAATCGCGGGCCCGTGAAATCACGGATTACCGCGAGCGCAAGCGCCGCGACAGCCGCGGCACATCGGTTGTGCGCTCGTCGCTTGAGCAGATGATGAGCCAGCTTTCGCAAGCCGGCCGCAAGGAATTTCCGATCCTCGTCAAGGCTGACGTGCAGGGTTCCGCGGAAGCCATCGTGCAGGCTTTGGAAAAAATCGGCAATGATGAAATCCGTTCGCGGGTTGTGCATTATGCGGTGGGCGGCATCAACGAAAGCGACATCGGGCTGGCAACAGCTTCGGGCGCCGTGGTTCTGGGCTTCAATGTCCGTGCCTCGGGCCAGGCGCGCGATGCGGCTGAGCGCGCCGGCATCGAAATCCGTTACTACAATATCATTTACGACCTGGTGGACGACATCAAGGCGGCCATGTCGGGCAAGCTGGCGCCGGAACTGCGCGAAACCTTCCTTGGCAACGCGAAGATCCTCGAAGTGTTCAACATCACCAAGGTCGGCAAGGTTGCGGGTTGCCAGGTGACCGAAGGCCAAGTGCAGCGCGGCGCCAAGGTTCGCCTCATCCGCGACAACGTGGTGGTGCATGAAGGCACGCTTTCGACGCTCAAGCGCTTCAAGGATGAAGTGAAGGAAGTCCAGGTCGGCCAGGAATGCGGCATGGCGTTCGAAGGCTACCAGGACATGCGCGTCGGCGACGTGATCGAATGCTTCCGGGTGGAGAAGATCCAGCGCAAGCTGGACTAAGCGGGGCGATATGCGTCCAACCAAGGGTTCAGCAGGACCTTCCCAACGCCAGCTTCGGGCGGGCGAACTGATCCGCCATGCCCTGGCTGATATCCTGATGCGGGGCGATACGGGCGATCCGGAGCTGGAGAGGCTTGCGGTCAGCGTGGTTGAAGTTCAGATGTCGCCGGATTTGCGCATTGCCACGGCCTATGTGCGGGGGCTGATCAACAGTCAGGACAAGCTGGTGCTGGCGGCGCTTGAGCGGAACAAGAAGTATATTCGCGGGCTTGTGGCGCCGCGCATTGATGTGAAATACATGCCGGAAATAAGGTTTCGCATCGATACTGCATTGGAATATGCGCAGAAAATTGATGATCTTCTGGCCGATCCGAAGGTTGCCAGCGATCTCAAACATAACGAAAAATGAAAAAGCGCGGGCAGCCGGTTCATGGCTGGGTGGTGTTTGACAAGCCCTTGGGCATGACGTCGACACAGGCCGTTGGCAAAATCCGGCGGCTGTTTGATGCGGAAAAGGCCGGGCATGGCGGGACACTGGATCCACTCGCTACCGGAATGCTGCCAATTGCGCTGGGAGAAGCCACCAAAACCGTGCAATGGGCCATGGATGGACGGAAGATCTATCGCTTTGAAGTGACCTGGGGGGCGGAGCGCACCACCGATGATATGGAAGGTGCAATTACCGCTCAATCCGAATCCCGGCCCACTGCTAAAAGTATTGAATCGATACTATCTGATTTTCAAGGCGTTATTCAGCAAGCTCCGCCGGCTTTTTCTGCCATCAAGATCGATGGGGAACGGGCCTATGACTTGGCCCGGGCGGGCGAGAAGGTTGAGATGGCCGAGCGGCCGGTAACCATCGAAAAACTCGTTCTGGTGAGTTGCCCGGACGCGGATCATGCGGTTTTTGAGGTGACCTGCGGCAAGGGCACCTATGTGCGTTCGCTGGCCCGCGACATGGGGCGGAAACTGGGCTGCCTGGGCCATGTTTCCATGTTGCGGCGGATTGCCGTCGGGCCTTTTGTGGAAACGGACATGATTCCGCTGGATAAGCTTGAGGAAATGAGCCATAAGCCCCTCGGCAATAGTGCCGAAAACGGGGCTCTCCGCCCCCTCGAGACCGTGCTGGACGGCATCCCGGCACTGGCCTTGAAGGACGCGGAAGCCCAGCGCCTGAAGCAGGGTCAGTCAATTCTGCTCAGAGGTGCGAACGCTCCCGTAGCATGCGATGCGGTTCTGGTGACCTGGGATTCCAAACCCCTTGGCATTTGCAGCATCGAACAGGGGTCGCTCAAGCCGAAGCGCCTGTTTAACCTTTAGACATCCTGGAGATGGCCGAATGACGATGACAGCCGAGCGCAAATCCGCGCTCATGAAAGACTATGGAACCAAGCCCGGTGACACGGGCTCACCCGAAGTGCAGGTTGCTCTGTTGACAGAGCGCATCAATGGTCTCACCGACCATTTCAAAACCCACAAGAAGGACAATCACTCACGCCGCGGTTTGTTGAAGATGGTGAGTTTGCGCCGTGGACTTCTCGACTTCCTGAAGTCGAAGGATGAGGGCCGTTATCAAGCCCTGATCAAGCGTCTCGAAATCCGCCGCTAAACAGCGGCTGACGATTGTATGAGCGGGCGGATCACCGAATTGCCGCCCGCGTCCCCTTTTCACAAGTCTGGCAATAGGGCCAGGTTTTGATCGCTCAATGGGGATGCCGTCCGGTCAGGTGAACGGAAGTGGCGGCGAAGAGCAAAAAGGAATGTTACATGTTTAAGATAGATGTTGAAGAACTGGAATGGGCCGGAAAGCCCTTGCGCATTGAAACCGGCCGCATGGCGCGCCAGGCAGACGGCGCGGTTGTTGTAACCTACGGCGAGACGACGGTTCTTGCCACGGCCGTTGCCGCACGCTCGGAAAAGCCCGGAATTGATTTTTTCCCGCTCACCGTGAACTACCAGGAAAAGACCTATGCCGCGGGCAAGATTCCCGGCGGCTATTTCAAGCGCGAAGGCACGGCCCACGGAAAAGGAAACACTGGTTTCCCGCCTGATCGACCGCCCGATCCGCCCGCTTTTTCCCGCAGGTTTCCGCAATGAAACCCAGGTGATCACCACCGTGCTCTCCTATGACCTCGAAAATGACAGCGATATCGTGGCGCTCATCGGCGCGTCCGCTGCGCTCACCATTTCCGGCATTCCCTTCATGGGCCCGGTTGGCGGGGCGCGCGTCGGCTTCATCGATGGCGAGTATGTTTTGAACCCGACGCAAGAGCAGATGAAGACCTCTGACCTTGATCTTGTGGTTGCCGGCACATCAGACGCGGTTCTGATGGTTGAATCGGAAGCCAAGGAACTTTCGGAAGAGCAAATGCTTGGCGCCGTGATGTTTGGCCATGCGGGCTTCCAGCCTGTCATCGATGCCATCATCCGTTTGGCGGAACGCTCATCGCGCGAACCCCGTGACTTCGTGGCACCGGACAATGAGAAGCTGTACAAGGCTGTGAAGAAGTCTGTCGAAAAAGACGTGCGCACTGCCTACGCCGTTCCGAAAAAGGAAGAGCGCGTGGAAGCCTTGGCCAAGGCCAAGGACAAGGTTGTGGCCGCCCTCGTTGATGCGGAGAAAGACACGTCGCCAACACCACAGAAGGTGGGCGAAGCCTTCAAGTATCTTGAGAAGGATGTTGTGCGCAACAGCATTCTCGATACGGGCCTGCGCATTGATGGCCGCGACACCAAGACGGTGCGCCAGATCGTTGCCGAAGCCTCGGTGCTTCCGCGTACCCATGGTTCAGCGCTGTTTACCCGCGGTGAAACCCAGGCGCTGGTTGTAACGACGCTGGGCACCGGCGAAGACGAGCAATATGTCGACTCGCTCGACGGCACCTACAAGTCCAAGTTCATGCTGCATTACAACTTCCCTCCCTTCTCGGTGGGTGAAGTGGGCCGCATGGGTGGCGCCGGCCGCCGCGAAATCGGCCATGGCAAGCTGGCCTGGCGGGCGATCAATCCGATGCTGCCGCCGGCTGACCAGTTCCCCTACACCATTCGCGTGGTGTCGGAGATCACTGAATCAAACGGCTCATCATCGATGGCAACCGTGTGCGGCGCTTCGCTGGCGTTGATGGATGCGGGCGTTCCGCTGAAATCACCGGTGGCCGGCATTGCCATGGGCCTGATCAAGGAAGACGAGCGCTTTGCCGTGCTGTCCGACATTCTCGGCGACGAGGATCATCTCGGCGACATGGACTTCAAGGTGGCGGGCACCAGCAATGGCGTGACCGCGCTGCAGATGGACATCAAGATCACCGGCATCACCGAAGAGATCATGAAGGTTGCGTTGTGGCAGGCGAAAGACGGCCGCTTGCATATTCTTGGCAAGATGGCCGAGGCGCTTGAAAACGCCCGTCCGGGCCTTGGCGAGCATGCGCCGCGCATTGAAGTGATCAAGATTCCAACCGACAAGATCCGTGAAGTGATCGGAACCGGCGGCAAGGTGATCCGCGAGATCGTGGAAAAGACCGGCGCCAAGATCGACATCCAGGATGACGGCACGGTGAAGGTTGCGTCCTCTTCGGGAGCCGCCATTACGGCTGCCATGAAGTGGATCAAGTCCATCGTGTCGGAACCGGAAGTCGGCGAGATCTATGACGGCAAGATCGTCAAGGTCGTGGACTTCGGCGCGTTTGTTAACTTCTTCGGCGCGAAGGACGGCCTGGTTCACGTTTCGGAACTTGCCGCCAAGCGCGTGAACAAAGTGTCCGACGTGGTGAACGAAGGCGACGCGGTAAAGGTCAAGCTTTTAGGGTTTGATAACCGTGGCAAGGTCCGCCTTTCCATGAAGCAGGTTGACCAGGTGACCGGCGAAGACCTGTCAAAGCAGCAGGCTGAAGCGGCACCGGCAGAAGAAGCCGACGCTTCGTAAGCTCAAACTGTCCAAATTCTGGAGGCGCGGGGGGAAACTCCTGCGCCTTTTTTATTGGGGCGGCCAATGATTTCATCTTTGTCTGATGAGCCGATCTGCGCTTAACTGGGCGCATGCAAAATCTTGTGATGATTCCCGCGCTTGGCTGTGATGATGGGCTTTATGCCGACATCCTGCCGCGGCTGTCCGCTGTGGTTGAGCCCGTGACGATTGTTGCGGACAACGACACATTGACGGGCTGCGTGCAGCAGGTGCTGGAGCAGGCACCGGAAAAATTCATCATTCTGGGAACTTCCTTTGGCGGCAGGACGGCGCTTGAAGTGGCGTTTGCCGCGCCTCAAAGGGTGCAGGGCCTGGTGGTCATTGGCGCCGGGCCCGGCGTTGCGGCAGATCCCTCCGCCGGGTTCCGGCGGACGGAAAGATTGCGCGGCACGGAGTTTGAGAAGTGTCGTCACGGAAATGGCTGACATGGTTTCCCACATGCCGGGGCCAAACGGGGCGAAGGCGCGCAACGCCTTTATTTCCATGGCGCAGAAACAGGGTGGCGCGCTGATGGCGCGGCAATCGGCGGCTTTGTCGAAACGCGCGGACCTTTGGCCGCGGCTTGGCGAAATTGCCTGTCCATCGCTCATGCTGTGGGGGCGGGAAGACAAGTTCTCGCCCGCGGCCGACGGGCTAAGAATGTCGACGTCCTTGCCGCACGGGCGCTATGCGGAAATTTCCGACTGCGGGCATTTTCCGAGCCTGGAAGCGCCGGAGGAGACCGGCGATATCCTGTTGCACTGGCTGCAGGACAATAAATTCATTTGAGGCTGATGAGATATTCGGCGATGGCTTCGACATCGGCTTGCGGAAGCTTTGCCATGTTGGCCTGGACCTGGCCCATGCCGCCGGAAGACATATGTTCGTAGCCAAAGACTTCGCCATTTTGGAGGGCCAGAACGAGATCCTTTTGGTCCTTGTACCGCTTCGTTTCGACCAGGCCGTGGAGGCTTGGCACCTTGCCCTGGCCTTCAGGATGGGGGCCGCCCATCATAAAGCGGCTGTTGTCGCGGGCCATGATGAGGTTACGGGGCGTGTGGCATTCGCCGCAATGGCCGGGACCGTTCACCAGATAGGAGCCGCGGTTCCAGCTTGGCGGTCTGGCTGCCATCGGGCTGCCAGGGTGTTGTATCAAGCCCCAGAAATTTCCACAGGCCAAGGCCCCGGCGCAGCAGGAAGGCAATGGGTATTTCAGCCTCACGCTTTGGCGAGGCAACGGGCGGCAAGCTCATGAGGTAGGCCTTGATATCCAGAACGTCTTCCACGGGCATGGCCGCATAGGAGGTGTAGGGGAAGGCCGGAATGAGATGCTGGCCGGATTTGGAAATGCCGCGCTGCACGGCATTGACGAAGTCGAGGTCAGACCAGTTTCCAATGCCGGTTTGCGTATCGGGCGTCAGGTTCGGCGGGTAGAGAACGCCAATAGGGGTTTTGAGGGGAAAGCCGCCGCTGGGCAAAGTGGGATCAAGCCCGGCCTGCTCCGCATTTGGCTTGTGGCAATTCCGGCAGCCGCCGGCGGTATAGAGAACTTCGCCGTTGGCGATATTGGCCGTATGGGCGGGAATTGCCGAGGCCGGCAAAGGCCGGGGAGCGCTCAACAGCCAAAACGCAGTGAAGCCCAGCACTGCGAGCAGTGCCAGACTCCCGAGGTTTCGTTTGGATAGCAGCTTCAGGCTGAGATTATCCTTTTGGACGGCGGAAATTTTCGTGACAGCCTCCGCAGGCCGCACCAAGGGCGGGAAATGCGGCCTTGAAGCCTGCTTCATCGGTTGTTGCGGCAAGGGCTGCCCGGGCATCGACCCAGGCCTGGTATTTTGCGCCAATATCGCTGCCCTCGGCCCAGATTTCGGGCTTTGCCCAGGTCTCAACCGTAGCGCCTTCCATGCTGCTGGCATCCCAGGCCTTGGCTTCGCCGCGGCAGCGTCTCCGGCGGCCATGGCATCAAGACTGGCTTTTACGACGGCTGCATCATAGGGGGCTTCGCCTTTCATGATGGCAACCAAGGCGCCTATGGCCTTGCCGTTGCCCTTCATTTCCGCCTGGCGGGCCTTGATCTGGTCATCGGCGGCGGCATAGGCAAGGGAAAAGCCCAGGCCCAGCACGACGGCACCGGCGGCGATGGACTTGAAGAGTTTTTTGGAAAGCATTCTTGGTCTCCTGGATTGGCAATGGGCTAGGCAGGGATGGGTAACATTACATGTTACGTGGATATGTCCAGCGCCGGATCATCACGAAACGGTGAATATTTTTACGCGAGATGAACGGCATCTGAACGGCGGGTTCGGATCGTATTCAGGCGCATGGGCTTAGGGTTTCCTTAGGTTGAATGGATTTACCGTGGGAAACCAAGGGAAGTGGAAAAAACTAAAATGTTGACCGAGCAGACGAACACCCAGGCAAACCGCGCGATGCGCAGCAAGAAGCTGAGCCCCGAGCTCAATGAATTCCTGCATATGCTTGATGCGCTCGAAGGCCAGACAGGTGGCCAGGACACGGCCTCCCCACAATCGCGCTAACCCTCACTCTTAAAAACTAGAGGATGCCGGCCTTGGCTTTTGCGGCCCAGGCATTGGCACTGGCCTGCAGGGCATAGATGGTGCCGCGATTGGCGCCATTCCGCTCAATTTCCAACGCTTTTTTCTCCACGTCGGCGGCTTCGAAATTACTGGCCAGGCCCCTCAAGGCATGGGCGCAGCGAAGCGTTGTTTCCGCATCGCCCGCCTCGAAGGCGGCCGCGGCCGCATTGGCATAGTGAATGCTTTCGGTGGCCGCCAGGGTCATGAGCTTTATCCAGGTGCCCTTGGGCAGGGTGGCGCGAAGTCCATTGAGAATCGATCCGGGCTTGGTGGGCTCCACGATTACGGGTGCCGCCACCGGCACTGGAGATTTCAAAACACCTCTGATGGCGCGGTGAAGCTCGTTGCTGTCGGCGGGCTTCGGCACGGCATGATCGAAGGCATCGCGCCAATGGGAAAATTCGGTTGAATCGGCGAGGAAGGCCGAAAGCGCCAGAATGGGCGTTTTGGAAGTTTTTCCGCCGAGGGCGCGAATGCCGCGGGCTGCCGTCACGCCATCCATGACCGGCATTTCAATATCGAGCAGAATGACATCGTAGATGGATTTTTCCGCCTGGCGCAGGGCAAGTTCGCCATCTTCCACCGCATCAACCTCAAGCCCCATGCGCTTGAGCATGGCGGTTGTCACGATGCGCGAGGCGGTTGAATCCTCGGCGTAGAGAACGCGCGGACGGGTGCCGTCGGCATGTTTGGAAAATTTATGATCGGGGCGCAGATTCTGGCTGGCAACGGCGGCAACGGGCATTCTTTTTCTGCACTCACAAATCACGTTTGAAGGCAGACTAGGGGGTTAATTATTGTCGAATGGTATTCATTGCCGTTAACTTGTTGCTATGACTAACGGGAGATTAATCCGTCCCATTCTGAATCATTTCGTGCCGAACATGCGGTCACCGGCATCGCCAAGGCCCGGCACAATGTAGCCGTGGGAATTCAGATGACTGTCAACCGCCGCCGTATAAATCTGCACGTCCGGGTGTTCCTCGGAGAAGCGCTTTATGCCTTCCGGGGCTGAGAGCAGGCACACCAGGCGAATGTCCTTCGCACCTTTCTCCTTCAGCCGGGTGATGGCCGCCGCCACGGAATTGCCGGTGGCCAGCATGGGGTCCACCACAATCACCCGGCGCTCGGCGATATCGGCTGGAACCTTCATGTAGTATTCCACGGGCTGCAGCGTCTCCGGATTGCGGTAAATGCCGATGTGGCCGACGCGGGCCGAAGGCATGAGATCGAGCATGCCTTCGAGCAAGCCGTTGCCGGCGCGCAGGATGGAGACGATGACAAGTTTCTTGCCCTTGAGAATGGGGGCTTCCATTTCCGCAACGGGGGTTTCGATGGTCTGCGTTGTCATGGGCAGGTCACGGGAGACTTCATAGGCGAGCAGCAGGCTGATCTCGCGCAGGAGCTGGCGGAACACGGCGGACGGCGTGTGCTTGTCGCGCATCAGGGTGAGCTTGTGGAGGACGAGCGGGTGATCCACGATCGTCAGGTTTTTTGAGAGCGCCGATGTGGCCATGTTTGCCTCCTTCATTTGGTCTTTCCTTTCGGCTTTCCACGCGGCAAACTCAAGGCCAGCCGGACGGTCATCCACGGCTTTGACTTGATTATGGCCGTGGTTCGCCCTATCTGCGTAACACAATTGGTTACATAAGAGAAAGATCATGACGCAGACCGCAAAACCCATCGCCGCCGGCACCTCCATCGGCCACGTGCATCTCAAAGTGTCGAATATCCAGAAATCCCTGGATTTCTACTGTGGCGTGCTGGGCTTTGAGTTGCAGCAGCTTTATGGCGACCAGGCGGCGTTTGTTTCGGCGGGCGGCTACCATCATCATCTGGGCATGAATACCTGGGAGAGCCTGGGGGGCTCACCGCCTGCTCCGGGTACCACGGGACTTTTCCACACGGCGATCCTCTATCCGACACGGGCCGATCTGGGCGATGCGTTGCGGCGGCTCAAGGCCCATAATATTCCGCTTGATGGCGCATCCGACCATGGGGTTTCGGAAGCGCTTTACCTGCGCGATCCGGACCAGAATGGCGTTGAGCTTTATTGGGACCGGCCCAAGGACAAGTGGCCGCGCAAGGCCGACGGCAGCCTTGCCATGATGACGGCGCGGCTTGACCTCACCAGCCTGCTCAAGGAAGGCGCTTAACCGGCGGCCTTGATTGCCAATGGCAATGCTTCTTCGAGGACTGCGAGATTTTCGTCCGTTCCCACGCTGATCCTGATGCAGCGGTTCAAGGGTGCAACGCCCGGCATGCGCACGAAGATGCCATGCGTGGCGAGGCTTTCAAGAATTTTCCGGGCATAGGCGCCATCGCGGCCACAATCGACGGCGACGAAATTGGTGGATGAGGGGACGCAGCCGAAGCCGTTGAACTGGGCAATGGCGTAAATTTTTTCGCGGGCGCGGGCGACGCGGCTCTGCACGCTCTTGAGGTAATCCTGATCGGCGAGGGCGGCGATGGCACCGGCCTGGCCCATGCGATTCACGCCGAAATGGTTCCTGATCTTGTCGAATGCCGAGATGAGGCGGGGATGGCCCAATGCGTAGCCAACGCGGACACCGGCCATGCCATAGGCTTTTGAAAAGGTGCGAAAGCGCAGGACATTGGGATTGGCCATATCAAGGACGGGAACGGAGCCTTCGGCAAAGTCATGATAGGCCTCATCGAGCATGAGTACGCTTCCGGCCGGAATATTGTCGATCAAATCCTGCACGACGCTGGCTTTCCAGGATGTGCCCATGGGATTGTCCGGATTGGCAAAATAAATCAGTCGGGCATTTTCTGTCTTCGCCAGGTCCAGCAGGGAAGAAGGATCCTCGTGATCATTCACGTAAGGAGCAGTGACCAGTCTGCCGCCGAAACCCGCGACATGAAAATTACAGGTGGGATAGGCGCCCAGGGAACTTGCCACGGTGACGCCGGGTTCCACAAAAAGCCTGACGGCGATGCCGAGCAGGCCGTCAATGCCTTCGCCAACAGTAACGTTCTCCATGCCAATGCCATGATGCTTCGCAATTGCGGCGCGGAGATCATGAACTTCCGGGTCACCATACTTCCAAGCCTCAAGGGCTGCTTCCTGCATGGCGGCAATAGCTCTGGGCGAAGGGCCGAAGACATTTTCATTGGCGCCGATGCGGGCGCGCAGGGGAATGCCGCTGCGCCGCAGGAGGGTTTCAGGGCCAACAAAGGGCACGGTGGAAGGAAGGCTGTCGATGAGGGGGGTAAAGCTGGTCATGGTGCCATGGTGCTGATTAAACGCGCGACATCTGATATAATCGGCAGGGACAAGTCAATGCGTGTATGCTGCATTGCCGGGCGTCGATTCATGATCAGCTAACTGAGGAAGGTCTGCATATGCCGGAATATCTATTGAGCCATGAAGCGGCGGTCCGGCTCTTCTTCCTCTTTTCGATCCTGGCCGTCATGGCCGCCTGGGAAGTAGCGGCGCCCCGGAGGCGGCGGGAGATTCCGCGCCTGTTGCGCTGGAGCAACAATCTTGGAGTCGTGGTGATCGATACACTTCTCGTGCGCCTGACTTTTCCCATTCTTGCGGTGGGCATGGCGATCCTCGCGGCGGAGCGGGGCTGGGGGTTGCTAAATGTATTTGCCGTGCCAAGCTGGCTGGCATTCATCATATCGCTGCTGCTGCTTGATCTGGCGATTTACCTGCAGCATGTGATGTTCCATGCAGTGCCGGCCTTGTGGCGGCTGCACCGCATGCATCATGCGGACCTGGAATTCGACGTCACCACGGGACTGCGGTTTCATCCCATCGAAATCCTGCTTTCGATGGGGCTCAAGCTGGCAATTGTCGCTGCACTTGGCCCGCCCGCCATTGCGGTTCTGGTTTTTGAAATTCTGCTGAACGGGACCTCGATGTTCAATCACAGCAACATCCGCCTTCCCCTGCGGCTGGACCGAACCTTGCGCCTCTTCGTGGTGACGCCCGACATGCACCGGGTTCATCATTCCATTTACCCGCACGAGACCAACAGCAATTTCGGCTTCAACCTGCCGTGGTGGGACCGCTTGCTTGGAACCTACCGGGCCCAGCCGCGAGAAGGCCATGAAGATATGACCATCGGTATCGAGCAATTCCGCACGTCGCGTGATCTTTGGCTTGACCGGATGTTGATCCAGCCCTTGCGCGGGCCAGCCAGCGGCTATCCCATCAACCGGGAGGGAAAATCGAAATGAACACGCCCCGCTTATCGTTTTCTTCCGTGATTGACTTTGCGTTGCGGCATATCAGGCGCAAGCGGAAAGGCGGAATTGCCTGGATTGAGCCAGACGTGCTGCAACGGCAGCTAACGGCTGGTGCGGCCCTTGCCATCCTTGATGTGCGCGGACCGGACGAATTTGCTGGCGAGCTTGGGCATATTCCGGGAGCGGTCAACATTCCGGTCGGTGACATTGCCAATCGCTTGATCGAGATCAAGGCACTGGGGGACAGGCCGGTTATCATGGTGTGCAAGACCGACAGGCGCTCTGCCCATGCGGCAGAGATATTACGCGATGAAAATTTTGCCGATGTGCGCGTGTTGCGCGGCGGCATGGAGCGCTGGAACCAGAATGGCCTCAACGTCAAGGGCGGTGCTTCTAACACATGAAGGAGGATGCAGATGAAAAAAGTTTCAAACTTGATTGCTGGCGCATTTCTTGCGGCAGTGGCTTTAACGCCGGGCTTGGCCTTGGCGCAGGGGCAGCCTGCAGGTGAAAGATATGGTTATGGCCCGGGTATGATGTGGGATGGAGGATACGGCATGTTTTTTGGACCGATATTCATGATCCTGACATTGGTGGTGGTGATCGCCGCAATTGTTCTTCTCGTCCAATGGCTCGGCGGCGGGTCATGGCAAGGGGCGCAAAAGCCAACTGGTCCCGCTCCACTCGATATCCTGAAAGCGCGCTTTGCGCGCGGCGAGATTGACCAGAAAGAGTTTGAGAGCCGCCGCAAAGTGCTGGCTGAATGAAGGCGCTATTTGTCCTGAACGATCCGCCTTACGGAACCGAGCGCTGTTACAATGGGCTGCGTCTTGCCCATGCCTTGCTGAAGAACGACCCGCTAGCGGAGATCACCGTCTTTCTGATGGCGGATGCGGTTGTCGCGGCGCGCAAGGGCCAGAAGACGCCTGATGGTTATTATAACATGGAGCGCATGCTGAAGCGTGTGGCTATCGGCCAAGGGCCAGGTGCTCCTCTGCGGCACTTGCATGGATGCGCGCGGCATGACTGCAGAAGACATGATGGACGGCGCGCGCCGCAGCACAATGGATGAGTTGGCAACCGCGACGGTGTCTGCTGACAAGCTGCTGGTATTCTGAGCGGGTTGAAAACAGCGGTTTCTGTTATTCAAAGAAGTCGGAATGCGTGCCGGTTCGATGGATTGGGGACATGGAGCGAGAGTGGAATGCCACCCACCTCAACGACAGCGCGATAACTAATATTGATAAAGGTGCTTTGGGATACGCCAAGCCGCTTCCTAATACTTTCGGCGTCCCCCTCTATTTTGGGTTCAATACGCGTGCGGACAACCTCTGATTTGTTAACGGTAGCCATGGATTTATTTCCTTGTTGTAGCTACGATACATTTCTTGATGCAGCATAGGAGAGTTCCATGACGAAGCGTCACATTTCGATGGCTACACCTCTGAAATTTTGTGCTCTGGTTGTTGGCTTGGGTCTGGTTTCATTGCTGGCGGGGCTTGCCCAATCCGCAAGCGCCCAATCCAGTTCTGAGCTGATCCGGTGCAGCAGTTCGTCCAGACAGGCGACAATTGCCTGTTGTGAGCAGCGCTATGGCAATCATCCGCCGGTGCAGCAGGGCCGACGCAAACGTACGTGCGCACAGGCAGTGATCTGCAAGATTTCGCTCCTTCTCCTGACGAAAGTCGCATTCCCACAGCGGTGCTCAATTGACCCTCTTCTGAAGGGTAATGACAAAGGCAAGGGATTTAAACTTTGAGAATCGATGCTTGAGGCTGATGCCCTATCTGACCAATTTTGGACACTGGATTTCGTGTGTTCAAAGAGAGTTAATTTTACCGGAGCATCCTGGTTCGTGGCTTTGCGAATTGGCAAAGCCCATCAATCTTAATGCGAATCGCTCAAATTGTAGGTGATCTGATTAACGTGTTCGGTACGGCCACCTGCTGTCAACGCAAGATGATTCCCTCACTAATAAATACACAAACTCGACAAATTTCATCGCTCCTATTGAGTGTTCGTTCAATCAACTTGAATGATTCCGATTGAATTCTTGTTGGATCGACTGGGCATTTATCACGTGCATCTTTTCCAGTGCGTGACCGCCCCAATGGTAAATTGAACTTGGCTTTCAGTATCATTTGAACAGTTTGCTTAAGGCAACTCTAGTTTTTGACCGATAATTTGTAGGCATGAATAAATGGTCAAGATTTCTGCGGAGCGAGACAAAAGGCAATATTGCAATTGTCACCGCTCTCACAATCCCGGTTCTTGCCGCGGGTGCGGGCTTCGGTGTTGAAACCGCCTTTTGGTATCACAAAGATCTCGAATTGCAGCAGGCGGCCGACAAGTCTGCTTATACGGCGGCGCTCGAGAAACGTGCGGGGGCAAACTCCAGCATGATCCTGAATACCGCCACTTATATCGCGACCGAAAATGGCTATCAGCCCGGCACACTCGCGGTGCATTATCCACCGAGCGTTGGTGCATATGCGGGCGATACCAAGGCCATCGAGGTGGAGCTGTCGATCGAGTTGCCCCGGTATTTTACCTCATTCTTTTTTGATGACATGGTTACCGAAAGAGTGAGGGCGGTGGCAATTATGCAGACGGCGGCCAACGCCTGCCTCCTTGCCCTCAGCACAACTACGTCGCACGCCGCGCGTTTTTCCGGAACTGCCGACCTTAACCTCGTGGGCTGCACGGTCATGTCGAATTCGATGACATCTGACGCCGTGCAGGTTCAGGGTTCAGCAAAATTGTCGACTGATTGCATCATTGCGGTTGGCGGCGTCGATCTGACCTCGGGCGCAACAATGACTGAATGTCCCGGCGCCGTTACGAATGCACCGCCTGCCGCTGATCCCTTCGCCGATGTTCCCGTTCCGACGTCAGGAACAACCTATACAAGCACGAGTGGCGCAGTGCTGCAGCCGGGGCACTACACCAATGGAATGAACCTCAGCGGCACCAAGACATTGAGCCCAGGCGTCTACATCGTCTCCGGCGGCAATTTCAAGATTAATGCGAACGCAAACATCTCCGGTTCGGGCGTAACGATATACTTCACGGCCGGCACCTCAGTGAGCATCAACGGCACTGCCACGGTGAACCTGTCCGCGCCGACGAGCGGAACCTATTCCGGCATCCTTTTCTTCGGCGACCGGAGTGCTACTGACGGCGTGACCTTGAATGGGACGGCAGATTCAAAACTTACCGGCGCTGTATACTTCGCCAACCAGGACATCAACTATCTCGGAAACTTCTCCGGAGAGAGCGGCTGTACCCAGGTCGTGGGTAAAACTGTCGAATGGTCGGGAAACACCACGATCAATCAGGATTGCACTGCCTATGGCATGAGGAACATTCCCGCAACGCAATTAGTTAAGCTGGTGGAGTGACGAGATGCGCAAATTTCTGAGAGACGAGAAGGGCGTAGGAGCAATTGAGTTCGCGCTAATCGCGCCTATGTTGGCGCTGGTACTTCTGGGCACTATTTCAGGCTGGGCATACTACCAACAAAATAATTTTATGCGCGACAGTGTGGAGGTTGCGGGCAAATATTTCCTGGAGGGGGGCACGAGCGAAGAGGTCGCGTTGCAGATTGCCAACGCCGCGTGGACTTCCAAACCAGATGACGGGAGTATCGCGCTGAACAAGACTTGCACCTGCGGGGGCGCAGCTGCGAGTTGTGGCGAGGTGTGCAGCGATATGAGCATACCGCAGACGTACTGGACTATCGAGGCCTCAAGCACTTACATAGATCCTTTTCTGGGTGAGGCAGTGTTACCGGATGGCTTTCCTCTCTACGAGCGCGAGGTCATCCGTGTCCGTTGAACGCATTATCCGGGATGACCGAGGCAGCGCAGCTATCGAGTTTTCTCTGGCTCTTCCAGTTTTTCTTTTCATGGTTATTGGCATTTTTGCGGTGGGTTGGGCGGCGCATAGTACTCATAACCTGCGCCACGCGCTGGCAGAGGGAGCGCGTGCCCTGCAACTCAAGCCGACAATAACCCAGTCCGAGCTTCAGACTCTCGTCAGGAGTAAAGTTTTGGAGGCGCATGGCCCGGAAGACGTATCGGTCACTTTGACAATTGACCCTCTGAGCGGGGGCGTGAAACTCGCCCACACCACTGCATCCTATCCCGTAACCTTTACAGTTCCGCTGGTGGGGAGTTATTCCTTTTCCTACAGTGTTTCGATGACCGTGCCGGTTATTGCGAGTTAGGTCTTGGCGCCAGCGAGTTGCTTTTCCAGGGAAATGTATGGCGGCCCCGACTGGATTCGAACCAGTGGCCCTCAGTTTAGGAAACTGATGCTCTATCCAACTGAGCTACGGGACCTCTCAGGCCTCCTTATAGTTTGGAACACCCCCAAAAGAAAAGGCCCGGATTTTTGATCCGGGCCTGTTCCTCGAGGTCTTGGAAAAACTCTTATGCGGCTTCTTCGGCGGCAGCGGCTTCTTCTTCCGCCTTTTCGCCGGCGGCCTGGGCGCGCTTGGCATTTTTGGCGAGGAATTCGGAAAGCTCCTTTACCGACTGGTCATCATCAACCTTCCGGACGGCAGCAAGCTCGCGGGCCATGCGGAGCAGGGCCTGCTCGAACAATTGGCGCTCGGAATAGGACTGCTCGGGCTGGCGGTCGGAGCGGTAGAGATCGCGCACGACTTCGGCCACGGCAATGAGATCGCCGGAATTGATTTTTGCATCATATTCCTGGGCGCGCCTTGACCACATGGTGCGCTTGATGCGGGCCCGGCCACGGATCACTTTCATGGCGTGCTCGATCAGGCCACGGTCAGCGAGGCGGCGCATGCCCTTCTGCTCAGCGCGGTTGGTTGGAACCTTGAGGCGCAGCTTCTCGCGCTCGAAATCAACGATGTAGAGCTCAAGCTTCGAGCCGGCGATTTCCTGCTCCTCGATGGCGGTAATCTTGCCAACGCCATGGGCGGGATAAACCACCAGTTCGCCGATTTTGAAGGCGAGCTTCTTGGGCGCGGCGGGAGCCGCGGCAACCGCAGGCTTGGCCGCAACGGCCACAGGGGCGGCCACGGGCTTTGCCGCCACGGCGGCGGGCTTTGCAACGGGTGCAGGAGCCGCGGGGACGGGCTTCGACTGCTTCAGATGCCCGGTTACCTTGGTCAGAATCGTCTTCTTGGCGACTGGCTTTGCAACGGGCTTTGCTGCGTGAGCCACCTTCGCCTTGGGCTTGGTTTTTACAACTTTGGTCTTGGTTTTCGCAGCTACCGCCTTGGCCTTGGTTGCATTCTTTTCCTTTGCAACCGATTTCCTTGTGTGAGCGGCCTTCTTTGCCAGAGCTGCCTTTTTAACGGCTTTTTTCATTTTTTTGTCCTTCGCCTTCGCCTGCACCCCGGAATCGCCCGCAAAATATGGGCGAAAAAATAACCGAGCTTTGGGGGCTCGGGTCTCATGACTTGCAGGGGCATTGTTTACATTAAAAGTGACTATAACACGATTTTACCGAAAATTAAAGCTCGATATATCCGTGTACGGTCTATCTGGGCATCGGTGCCCTGCGTTATTCACAGGATGGTTAACGAATTCAATCGCCTTCGCCGGGGTTTTCCGAGAAGTGGGCCTCGAATTTGCCTGCGACACCATCGAACTCCTTGGCATCGGCGGGGGCCTCGCGCTTGATCGTGATATTCGGCCACTTCTGGGCATATTCGGTGTTGATCTTGAGCCATTTCTCCAGGCCGGGCTCGGTGTCCGGCTTAATCGCATCGGCGGGGCATTCCGGCTCGCAAACGCCGCAGTCAATGCAGTCATCAGGGTGGATAACCAGCATGTTTTCGCCCTCGTAGAAGCAATCCACGGGGCAGACTTCCACGCAGTCCATGTATTTGCACTTGATGCAGTTTTCCGTGACGATGTAGGTCATGACAGTCCAGTTGTTCTTTATAACGAACGATGCTTAGCAAGAATTTTTGCCTTATGCACGGTCTTTCTCGTCGCGTGAAGGGCCAGAGGTGAGGTCTTCGTATAGCTGGCATGCCTGGGAAAAGGGGCCGCGCCGGGTTCCTACGTCCTTCACCTTCAGAACGCGGACATGGCCGCCTACGGCAATGGTCAGCACATCGTCGGGGCGCACCACATGGCCGGGCTTGGTGACCTTTGCCCGGTTCAGGCGCACGTGGCCCGCCTCGACCAGTTCCGCGGCCGTGGGGCGCTGCTTCACGACCCGGGCAAACCAGAGCCACTTGTCCAGGCGTTGCGTCAGTTTTTCTTACCCATCATTTGAGCCTTGAGGGTTTCCAGAATGGCGAAGGGCGAATTGGGGTCCATGGGCTTTTCGGGCCGGCGCTTGGGTTCCTCGCGGCGCTCGGGCCGTTCATTGGCGTGATGCTTGCGGGCAGGCCTTGGCGTCCGTTCTTTCTGCTCCACGGGCCTTGGCTGAGGCTTGGGTTTGGCTTCCGGCCGGTGGCGGAAGGGGCCTGTATCCTTTGGCCACCAGACCTCGATTTCAACCTCTTCGAGAGCGGGCTCAGGAGGTGGCGAGACAGGTTCTTCCACCGTTGGCGGGGTTTCGGTTTCCACGACAGGGGCAACGGGTTCAGGTTCGGGGGCCACTGCTACAGGTTCGGGCTCCGCCGTCACAACCGGTTCGGAGATTGTTTCGGTTTCTGCAGGAGGGGCCGCAACTTCCGCAACGGGTGCTGCCGGTGCTGCGGGGCGTTTGATTTTCTTTTTCTGCATGCGGAAGCCGAGGCTGCGCAGGATGCCTTCAAACTCTTCGCCGGAGCAGCCGACGAGCGACATCATGTCGGCCACGATGGCAAAGCCGCCGCCTTCAACGGACCCGGCGGGACGCACTTCATCGGGGAAGCGGGCGCGCCAGAAAACCCGCTCGCGCACGAGATCGGCCAGGCGCTCCAGCATGTCGATGCGCACGACGCGGGTTCCGCAAATGCGGTAGCCGCAGACGCCATAGAAGCCGCGCGGCGTTGACCGGTCAAAGACCGCCGAGGTGAGGCCCTGGCCCGGCGGCATGGGAAGGTTTGCCAGATCCAGGCTGCCGGCTTTTTTCAACTGCAGGGCCCAGAGCAGGAGGCGAAGTTCGGTTGCGGCGGGCTTCAACAGCAAGGGCGTAAAAATATGGAAGGCGCCGAAGCGCACGCCCTGGGCGCGGAGCACGGCGCGGTCTTCCTGGGACAGGGACTTTATATCTTCAAGCACGGTTTCCCGTGGCAGCACGCCAAGCGTTTCAACGATGCGGAAAGCGATGCCGCGGGCGATGCCCTGCAGGGTTTCGTTTTCCTGCAGCTTGAGCAGAGGCTCAAGCAAGGTTGCGACGTGGCGGTCAATGAATTTTTGCAACCGGAGCTGCACATCCTCGCGGGCCTGTCCGTAGAGGAGGTCGCTGGCAAGCACGCGGGCCACGGGCTTCAGGAGGGTTTCGCCCGCTTCGACAAAACCGATGGGCTCGTGGTTCCAGATAATGTTGCCGTCGCGGGTGAGTTTCAGGTCGGGATCGGCGGAGGTTGCGGCGGCATTGGCGCGGGCCATGATTTCGGCGCTCACGGCATGAACGGCGGCGGCCTTCAGGGTGCGCTGTTCATGGCTTTCGCTCGTGCCATCGGGAATGAAATTGAAACCCTTGATGCGGCCCACATACTCGCCTTCAACATGAATGGCGCCGTCTTCTTCAACACTCGACATTAACTCTTCCTTTTGTGCCAGGCGGCGCATCAATACACTGGTCCGGCGGTCAATGAAACGCTGGGTTAGCCTTTCATGCAACGCATCTGACAGCTTCTCTTCTATCTCCCTGGCGCGCTGCTGCCAATAGAGGGGGGCTTTCAGCCAATTGCCCCGATTGGCAATGAAGGTCCAGGTCCGGACATGGGAAATGCGGTTGGACAGCGTGTCCAGATCGCCCTCGGTATTTTCGCAATGCTTGAGCTGGCGGGAGAACCAATCCTCCGAAATATAGCCCGGCGGGCTGGCGAGGAACTGGAAAACGCGGCCCACGAGATGGGCGTGTTCGGCGGGCGAAATGTTGCGGTAGTCCGGCAACTGGCAGACCGACCAGAGGAGCTCCACATCGCTCCTGGATTTGGCCAGACCGGCAACATCGGCATCACGCACCACGGCTTCCAGCGCCTGGATATCGGGGCCTGCCTGGGCGCGGGTGAGGCCATCGTGCTGGGGCATGGTGGTGAGGCTGCGGCGCAGGCGCTCGAGGGAGCCGAAATCAAGGTCCGGGTTGCGCCATTGCAGCGAGCGGATGCTGTCGAAATTGTGGTTCTCCAGGCGGTCGATGGTTTCCTGCTCGAAGGCTTCCGCCTCGCCGGTGCAGCCAAAGGTGCCGTCATTCATGTAGCGGCCGGCGCGGCCCGCGACCTGGCCAAGTTCGCCGGGGTTGAGCTGGCGGTACTGGAAGCCGTCGAACTTTCTTGTGGCGGCAAAGGCCACGTGATCGACATTCATGTTGAGGCCCATGCCGATGGCATCGGTTGCGACGATGTAGTCCACGTCACCGGACTGATAGAGGGCCACCTGGGCATTGCGGGTGCGGGGCGACAGGGCGCCCAAAACCACGGCGGCTCCGCCATTTTGCCGCCTGATGAGTTCGGCCACGGAATAAACCATCTCGGCGGAGAAGGCGACGATGGCGGACCTTCGGGGAAGCCGCGTCATTTTCTTCACGCCGGCATAGGTGAGCTTGGAAAAGCGCGGCCTGGCGATGAAGCTGGTTTTGGGCAGCATGGCTTCAAGGATGGGCTTCATGGTGGCAGCGCCCAGAAGCATGGTTTCCTCAGTAGCCCCGCCGGTGCAGAACCCGGTCGGTGAAGATGTGGCCGCGCTCGAAATCGGCGCAGAGCTGAACCTCGTCGATGGCGAGGAACGGCACCTCGATGTCGGGCGGCATGGCCTCGACGGTTGCCACCCAATAGCGCGGGGCGGCGGGGATGATTTTTTCCTCGCCGGTCACGAGGGCCACGGCGTGATCGCCGGCTCTCAGCCGCACCCGGTCATAGATTTCCCGGGCCAGAAGCCGGAGCGGCAGGCCGATCATGCCGCCGCCATGGGCCAGCATGCGCTCCACCGCCAAATGGGTTTTGCCGGTATTGGTGGGGCCCAATACGGCGGTGACATTTCGGATTTGCGGCATCACCACAAGGTAGATGCGAAATGGCTGATGTCAACCGGAGCGGCAGGCTTTTCGAGGCTGTGTCAATTCGCTCCACGCGCGAAAGATTTGGATTCAAAGCAGAACATAAGGTGGGCGAATCGCTGACTCATGACAGATTCATTTTATGTTCCGGCGCAATGACTGGGGTTTCCGGGCGGTGATTTTTCCCCCAGCGGATTTCACATCAGAAGATCGATCGAAACCTGGCCTTCCCGTTAAGATTTGTTTCCATCTTTTAACGAGGGGTTAAAGCCCTTGCGCCACTTGGACTTTTAAAATTAACGAAGCGTTCCGGTTTGAGAACAGAAGGTGGGCGAATCGCGGATTGCCATATTTTCACTGTTTGTTCTCGCAAGATGTGGTGGCCGGATTGCCGCGGGACACTAGAATTCGGTTTCACTGGAAGGGTTTAGACCGATCCGCCTCCTTGGCTGTTAACCCACCTGTCCTAAAGCGAGACGGAGGGCTGCGGCGGAAATTATTGCCGTGCTGCTTGACCGGGGCTGGCTCTCCACTTATAGAAGCGCCAACCGAGCCGGACCCCTCATGGTCTGGCCTTTATTATATCGCGGAGTACGTATCATGGCTCGAGTTTGCGAGTTGACAGGCAAGAACCCACTGGCGGGCAACAATGTGAGCCATTCCAACAACAAGGTCAGGCGGCGCTTTCTGCCGAACCTGTGCAGTGTCAGCCTGATCAGCGATGCCATGGGCCTCACCTACCGGTTCCGCGTCAGCGCCAATGCGCTCAAGACGGTTGAGCATCGCGGCGGGCTTGATGCCTTTCTTTTGAAGGCCAGCAACGATGACCTTTCCATCAAGGCACGCAAGCTGAAGAGCTCGATTGCCAAGAAGCTGGTGGAAAAAGCTGCCTGATCATTTCAAAATTCCGGATTTGCAGAAGCCGCTCCAAACTGGGCGGCTTTTGTTTTAGGTTCAGGCCATGAGCAAGCCGCCAAAACGCCATTCGCCGACAGCCACACGAAGCGGGGAACCCATCGTTCACCCCTCCGCGGTTTTACGGAACGCCAAGCTCGGGCGCTTTACCGAAATCAAGGAACGCGTGGCCTTTTCCGATGCGGAGCTCGGCGACTATTCCTATGTCGAGCGCCAGGCGGAAGTGATCTATGCGAAGATCGGGAAATTCTGCTGTATCGCCGCCAACGCGCGGATCAATGCCCTTGAACATCCGCTTGAGCGGGTGAGCCAGCACAAGATGACCTACCGCGCCAATGAATATTTTCTCGGCGCCAAGCTCGACAGCGAATTCCGCGAGAAGCGGCAGGGGAAATTGGTTGAGACGGGCCATGATGTCTGGATCGGGCATGGGGCGATCATCAAGCCGGGCGTGAAGATCGGCCATGGGGCGGTTGTGGCGGCGGGCGCCATCGTCACGCGGGATGTGCCGGCCTATGCCATTGTTGCCGGGGTTCCGGCAAAATTCATGCGCTGGCGCTTTGAACCGAAG
The DNA here is from genome assembly GCA_963753025.1 of uncultured Alphaproteobacteria bacterium. Lineage (GTDB taxonomy): Bacteria > Pseudomonadota > Alphaproteobacteria > Rhizobiales > Aestuariivirgaceae > Aestuariivirga. The sequence continues at coordinate 231,546 of CAVWAY010000012.1, forward strand.
ATCAGTGCACGGATCATAGCGCTTGCCTGGTGGGACTGGGAGCATGACAGGCTGGCGGGTGTTATCGAAGACATGCGGCTGCTGAGTGCCGAGGCATTTCTCGAAAAATATGAAACTAAGACTTAGGGGCACGATAGAACACGAGCGTGGGTTCACCCTTGTAGGTGGTTTCCAGCTTTTTCACGAAACCGATTTTTTCGGCAAGGCGGATTGAAGCGGTGTTTTCGGGGGCAATGATGGCGGATGTTTCCTTCCCGGCAAAATGGGCATCGCCCCAGGCGGTGATCGCCTGCAGAGCTTCGGTTGCATAGCCCTTGCCATGGACAGCGGTCTTGAGGGCCCAGCCCATTTCGGGCCGTCCATCGAGCGGCGGATCAATGTCCCGGTGGTAATCGGCAAAGCCCATTTCGCCCACGTATGCGCCGGTGGCCCGTTCTTCCACCACCCAATAGCCGTAACCGAGCAGCGCCCAATGGCCGGCGTAGCGCAGCAGCCGGTTCCATGCTTCCTCGCGCGTTGAGGGACGGCCGATGATATGGCGATAGACGGCGGGTTCGCTCCACATGGCGTGGAGGGCGTCAAAATCCTGAAGGGTGTGTTCCCGCAAGACCAGGCGTTTGGTCTCGATTGGAGGTATCACGCGCGGGCACGCCGGCGCGTTGGCTGGGCGGCGCGTTTGTCCTGGGGGCCGTTTTCCTCAAAGAGTTCAGCCAGTTTTTCAGTCATCGCCCCGCCCAGTTCTTCCGCGTCGATGATGGTGACGGCGCGCTTGTAATAGCGGGTCACGTCATGGCCGATGCCGATGGCGATGAGCTCGATGGGGGACTTGCCTTCGATATCGGCAATGACCTGGCGGAGGTGGCGCTCAAGATAGTTTCCGGAGTTCACCGAGAGGGTTGAATCATCAACCGGGGCGCCATCGGAAATCACCATCAGGATGCGGCGCTGTTCCGAGCGCGCCAGCAGGCGGTTATGGGCCCAGATCAGGGCCTCGCCATCGATATTTTCCTTGAGCAGGCCTTCGCGCATCATCAGGCCGAGATTGCGCCTGGCCCGCCGCCAGGGCTGATCGGCGGATTTGTAGATGATGTGGCGGAGGTCATTGAGCCTGCCGGGATTTGCGGGCTTGCCGGCGCCCAGCCATTTTTCGCGCGACTGGCCGCCTTTCCAGGCCTTGGTGGTGAAGCCCAGAATTTCAACTTTCACGCCGCAGCGCTCAAGGGTGCGCGCCAGGATATCAGCACAGGTTGCAGCCACGGTTATGGGTCGGCCGCGCATGGAACCGGAATTGTCGAGGAGCAGCGTCACCACGGTGTCGCGGAATTTTGTGTCCTGCTCCACCTTGAAGGACAGGGGATGCATGGGATCAATGACGATGCGCACGAGGCGGGCGGTGTTGAGCACGCCTTCCTCAAGATCGAAATCCCATGAGCGGTTCTGCTGGGCCATGAGGCGGCGCTGCAGGCGATTGGCAAGGCGGGCCACAACGCCCTGCAGGTTGGACAGTTGCTTGTCGAGATAATTGCGCAGCCTTGTCAGTTCCTCGGCGTCGCAGAGATCCTCGGCGGCAATTTCCTCATCAAACTGGTTGGTGTGGACCTTGTAGAAATTATCGTTGGTGAGCGACGAGAAGGGAAGCTGGGGCCGCCAGGGCTCGTCGCCATCATCCTGTTCCTCGCCTTCCAGGTCATCGGGGGACTCGTCCATGTCCTTCGACTGCTGCTCCATTTCGGAGGCATCGGTGTCGCCTTCGGAGTCCTGCAGCTCCTCGGCGGCGGACTGCTGGCTTTCCTCGTCTTCACCGTCGGTGGTTTCCTGGCGCTCGCCCGCATCGGGTTCCGTGTCGTCCTGATTGTCGGTTTCGTCCGATTGATCGGGATCGTCACCAAGCTCATCGGCCATATCGAGGGCGGCGATGATATCGCGCGAAGCCCTGGCAAATTGCGTCTGGTCGTGGATGGCCTCGCCAAGGTGGCTCAGGCGTGACGCCGCCTTTTCCTCGATCCAGGGACGCCAGAGATCGACATACATTTTAGCGTTGGCGGGCGGCGCCTGGCCGGTGAGGCGTTCGCGCACCATGAGGGCCACGGCCTCTTCAAGGGGCGTATCCCTCCGGTTGCTGGAGCGGTTGACCACGGCCTTGGCAAAGCGGTCTTCCAGCGCGGCATTCAGGTTTTGCGCCATGCCCGGCATGGCGTTGGCGCCCAGCGCCTCAATGCGGGCCTGTTCCACGGCTTCGAAAACCGCGCGAGCATTCTTTCCCTCGGGGCGGTATTTGCTGTGAATCTGATCCGAGTGGTTGGAGATTCTAAGCGCGAAGCTGTCGGAAAGGCCTCGCGTGATGGCAATGTCCTTGGGGGTGAACTGGCTGGTGACCTGCGGAAGCTTGGCCTTGTTGCCGGACAGCGAGGGCGTTTCATTGCCGAAGCTCACGGTGAGTTCAGGGTCATCGGCAATGGTTTTCATCGCCGTGCTCAGGACGCGCTTGAATTCCTCTGCTTTGCCTTCACGGGCTTCTGCCATTGACGCATGTGCCTTCAGGCGATGGCCACATGGGCCGATGACTCGGGCAGTTCCTCGCCAAAGCAGCGCTGATAGAACTCGGCCACGATGGGGCGTTCAAGCTCGTCGCACTTGTTGAGGAAGGTCAGCCGGAAGGCAAAACCAAGATCACCAAAGATGTCGGCGTTTTGCGCCCAGGTGATGACGGTGCGCGGGCTCATCACGGTTGAGACATCGCCCTGCATGAAGGCATTGCGGGTAAGATCGGCAATGCGCACCATGTTGGCGATGATCTTCCTGCCCTTTTCGGTGTCGTAGTTCTTGCACTTGGCCAGCACGATGCCGGTTTCCTCGGCATGGGGCAGATAGTTCAGGGCGGAGACGATGGACCAGCGGTCCATCTGGGCCTGGTTGATCTGCTGGGTGCCATGATAGAGGCCGGTGGTGTCGCCGAGGCCCACGGTGTTGGCCGTTGCAAAGAGGCGGAAGGCCTTGTGCGGGCGAATGACCTTTGACTGGTCAAGCAGGGTGAGCTTGCCGGAGGATTCAAGAATGCGCTGGATGACGAACATCACGTCGGGACGGCCCGCGTCATACTCGTCGAAGACGAGCGCCACGTTGCGCTGATAGGCCCAGGGCAGAATGCCTTCGCGGAATTCGGTTACCTGCTTGCCATCCTGCAGCACGATGGCATCCTTGCCGATGAGATCGATGCGGCTGATGTGGCTGTCCAGATTGATGCGGATGCAGGGCCACTTGAGGCGGGCGGCCACCTGCTCGATATGGGTTGACTTGCCGGTGCCGTGGTAGCCGGTGATCATCACGCGGCGGTTGAAGGCAAAGCCCGCGAGGATCGCCAGCGTGGTGTCGCGGTTGAAAAGGTAATCCTCATCGAAATCGGGCACGTGTTCGGTCGCCGTGGTGTAGCACGGCACGATCATGTTCGATTCAAAGCCAAAGAGCTGGCTCACCGATGCGGTGGAATCAGGCATTCCGTGGGCGTCACCATTTGCCATACTATTCATCTGTTCAATCTTCTCTTCCGGGCGTGTCGTGGGATGGTCTGGGTTCTAAACGGTTCAAGGGGGTGCTGCAAGTTCTAGACACGGGGCAAACTAGCAGAAACCGCTGGCCCGCAATGTGTCATAGGCATGGATCACCGCTTTCAGGGTGTCTTCGTTCTCGCGCGAGCCGGCGTTGGCGTCGGGGTGAAGGCGTTTCACCAGGAGCTTGTATTGCGACTTGGCCTTTTCGGCGGTGGCGGTCTCGTCCAACCCCAGGGTATTCAGCGCCTTGATTTCATTCTTGCGCAGGGCGCGGCCCAATTTGGCGTTCACATTCTCCGCACTCGGAGTGAACATGGCATAGGGATCGTTCACGTTCCGGGCCTTGCGGCGCATGCCGTTGATGTTGGCATAGGAGTTCTGGCCCAGTTTCCAGGTGGGCCGGTGGCCGGTCTGGGCATCCTTCTGGAAGCCCGCCACGGCATCATCCTTCATCCCGTCAAAATAATTGTAGGTCTTGTTGTATTCCTGGACATGCTGGGTGCAGTAGTTGTGGAACTGGCCTTCGAAGCCACGCCCCTTGGGCGCCTTGTGGCGCGACGGCTTGGCGCAACCCGGCCATTCGCACATGGTCGGGGCCGGCGGTTCCTTCTTGTTGGGACCGGTTTTGATGCGGATTTTGTCGAAATACTTTGAATCAAGTTTCATGGGGCATGATTATGGGGATATGAAGCAAAAGTCGCAACCCTGAACCGCACTGGACGCAAAATGATCTTAGGACTGGTTGGAAAAACCCTCGAAAACAAGCTGCAAACGGCATTTTCACCCCTTTCCCTGCAGGTGATTGATGAATCGTCGCAGCATGAGGGCCATGCGGGGGCCCGGCCCGACGGGGAAAGCCATTTTCGGGTCAAAATTGTCGCGGCGGCGTTCCAGGGCAAATCCCGGGTCGAGCAGCACCGGATGATTAACCACGTCCTGGCAGCAGAACTCAAAGAGCGGGTGCATGCGCTGGCCATCGAGGCGGCAGCGCCAAAAACCTAGCCAAGATTTTCCGGGGTCAGTTTTAGCGAGGTGACCTGGTGCTTGCGTTTTTTGAGGACTTCCAGGCGGAAGCCGTGAAAATTGAAAACCTGGCCCACTTCCGGAATCATCCGGGCCTCATGGATGACGAGGCCGGCAATCGTGGTGGCTTCCTCGTCCGGCAGGTTCCAGTTCAAGGCGCGGTTGAGGTCGCGCAACGGCACGGTGCCTTCAACGATGAAGGACCCATCGGGTTGCGGCTTGATGCCGGAAGAGACGAAATCATGCTCGTCCTTGATGTCTCCGATGATCTCCTCAATGATGTCCTCAAGGGTAATGAGGCCCTGGACTTCGCCATACTCGTCGACAACCACGGCAAAGTGGGTCTTGCGTCTGAGGAACGCCTTGAGCTGGTCGGCAAGGGGGCGTGTATCGGGCACGAACCAGGGCGGGTTCATGACATCCTCGATTTTGACCTTGTTGAAGTCCCCATCATTTTCCTGCAATGCCGCGAACAGGTTCTTGGCATGCAGGATGCCGACTATGTTGTCCTGCTTGTCCTTCCACACCGGAAAGCGCGAGTGTCCCGATTTCAGAACCTGCCTGACTATTTTCTCAGGCGCTTCCGCGGCATCTATGCCCACCATTTTGGTGCGGTGGATCATGGCATCCAGCACCTCGAGATCCTGCAGATCGAGAATGCCGCCCAGCATGTTGCGGTCGTTGGTGATGAAAGCGCCTTCCCTGTAGTGAAGGTCAATGGTGCCGCGCAGTTCATCATGGGCGGACAGGACGTCGTTCACATTGGACATGTTGGCGCCGAAAAGGCGGAGGACATTTTTCACGACATATTCAACCGCAATCACAATCGGGCCGAACACCGCCACGAGCACGCGCAGGACGGGGGCAACGACAAGGGCCACCCTTTCAGGATAGGCAATGGCATAGGTCTTGGGCATGACTTCGCCGAAGATCAGCACGAGCACTGTCATGGCCACGGATGCGATGATGGCGCCGCTGTCGCCGAAGGCTTTGAGGAGGACTGCGGTGGCAAGGGCGGAGGCTGAGATATTGACGACATTGTTGCCGAGCAGCAGCGCGCCAATGAGGCGTTCACGGCTCTTCGTGAGGGAGAGCGCCACCGAGGCGCGCCAGCTTCCGCGGCGTTCCAGCTCGGTAAGGCGGGCCCTTGAGGCTGCCGTGAGGGCCGTTTCGGAGCCGGAAAAAAATGCAGACAGGAGAAGCAGAAAGACAATTGCCACCGCCGGAATGCTGAGATCAAAACTCATTTTCTTTTTAAATCCTCCGCTAAAAAATCGGCCACTGCTGAATCGGGAACGTTCTTGGCAATGAAGGCATCGCCTATCGCGCGCGCCAGAATGAATGTCAGCTTGCCGCTTTGAGCCTTCTTGTCCTGCCGCATGATGGCAACGAGATCGGCAATGGGTGGAAGCGGTCCCTCAATATCGTTCATATGGGTGGGAAGGCCTGCGGCTTTCAAGTGCTTGGCGACCCTGTCTGCCGTGCCCGGCCTGCAATGCTTCAGGTGCTCGGAAAAGCGAAAGGCCTGGACCATGCCAATGGCAACACCTTCTCCATGCAGGAGGCGGTTGCTGTAGCCGGTGGCGGATTCAAGGGCGTGGCCAAAAGTGTGGCCGAGGTTGAGGAGGGCGCGAACGCCCTGTTCGGTCTCATCTTCGGCAACGATGGCGGCCTTGGCGCTGCAGCTCTGGTGAATGGCGTAGGCGCGCGCCTGGGCATCGCCGCGCAGCAGGATGTCGGCATTGGCCTCCAGCCATTCGAAAAATGAAAGGTCGCCGAGAAGGCCATATTTTGCAACCTCGGCGTAGCCTGCGGCCAATTCGCGGCGCGGCAGCGTTTCAAGCAGGCTGGTGTCGGCCAGAACCTTTATGGGCTGGAGAAAGGCGCCAATGAGGTTTTTGCCGTGGGCCGAGTTTATGCCGGTTTTGCCGCCTACGGAGGAATCGACCTGGGCCAAAAGCGTGGTTGGAATTTGAATGAATTCGACGCCGCGCCGAAGGATGGCTGCGGCAAAGCCGGTGAGGTCACCAATCACACCGCCACCGAAGGCGATAATTTTATCACGCCTCTCAACACCGGCTCCCAACAGTCGTTCGCATAAATCAGCCAGGGCGGTGAAGCTCTTGGTTTTTTCTCCGGCGGGCAGAATGATGGCAACCGATGTGATGCCTGCCGCCGCGAGGGATGCTTCCAGCGTTTTGAGGTGGTGGCGCGCCACGTTTTCATCGGTGACGATGGCGGTAAAGGGCCGGTTGAGAAGGGGCGCGATATGGCGTCCGGTTTCCTGCAACAGGTTTTCCCCGATATGAATGTCATAGGTCCGGTTTCCGAGATCGACGGATACGGTATCGCGGCGTACGCCGTCAGATGCTTGCATTGTTCAGCCGCTCCCAACCCGGCCACTTGGCCAAAACCTTGATGACTTCATTGACCATTTGCGTGTGCTGCACGTCGCGGCTTTCAACCGTCACATCGGCGGTGGCATAGATGGGATAGCGCTGGTCCATCAATTTTTGCATGACGGCCTCGGGATCCTCGGTCTGCAGCAGGGGACGATCGGCGCGTTTCATCACCCGTTTCATGAGGAGGGACAGGTCGGCCTTCAGCCAGACCGAAATGCCATGGGCCTGAATGCCCTGGCGGGTTTCCTCGTTGATGAAAGCCCCGCCGCCGGTTGACAGAACCTGCGCGCCATTTTCAATCAGGCGTGAAATCACCCGGCGCTCGCCTTCGCGGAAGTAGGCTTCGCCATGATCCTTGAAAATTTCAGGGATGGTCTTGTCGGCGGCGATCTCGATTTCATGGTCGGCATCGACGAAGGGGACGTCTAGCTTTTCAGCCAGCCTGCGGCCGATGCTGGATTTGCCGGCGCCCATCAGGCCGACAAGCACGATCGAATGATTTCCGAGCTTTTTCCGGATATCTTCTATCTCCTTTGAGAGAGAACGCCGCGCCATTATTCCGATCCTTGTGCTGGCGGAGCTTTTAGAACGGCGGGGTCTATGCGCCAAGACTTTTGATTAGGTGGTCATTTACTGGCATCTGGGATAAACTGCCGACTGATTTGGAGATTTGCGCTTGCCTGACAGCCTTCGGTTCCTGCTTGTTATTCTCATATTGGCCGGTGCTGTCTATGGCGTCGTGTGGGGGTTGGCAAATTTCCCGCCGGAGCAGTCGGAGATCGTGAAATCCCTACCCCATGAAAAACTCAGGCAAAGATAGCATCGCAAAGCCTTCTACAGCGCATCGGCATGTGGAGCGGTTTCTCGAGATGATGAGCGCCGAACGCGGGGCGGCGGAAAATTCCCTGCAGGCCTATGGGCGCGACTTGCAGCATTACGTGGCCTTTCTCGAAGCCAGGGGCGGGGCACTCCTCAGCGCTTCGAGTGATGATATCCGGACCTATCTGGCAAGCCTTGAAGAACACGGCTTTGCCCGCACCACGGCGGCCCGGCGGCTATCAGCGGTCCGCCAGTTCCACCAGTTCATTCATGGCGAAGGCCTTGTGACTGTCAATCCGGCGGCCATTGTGGAAAGTCCGAAGGCGGGCCGGCCCTTGCCCAAGACGCTTTCGATCCAGGACATTGATCTGTTGCTTGCCGAGGCAAAGGCGCGGGTTTTGCGGGCGGAAGGCAAGGCGCGCTTCAAGGCGGAACGGCTTTATTGCCTGCTGGAACTTCTGGCGGCCACGGGCCTTCGCGTTTCGGAACTTGTCGGGTTAACGGTGCGGGCGGTGACCGCGGATGATGCCTTTCTGGCGATCAAGGGCAAGGGCGGCCGGGAACGGCTTGTGCCGGTTTCCGACCGGGCCAGAGGCGTTCTTCAGGACTATCTCAAAACCCTGGCCTTGCGCGAGGCTGCCGAAACAAAATGGCTGTTTCCCTCGCATGGGGCGAGCGGCTGCCTGACCCGCCAACATTTCGCCATAGAACTTAAAGCCCTGGCGGCGGCATGCGGCCTCGACCTTGGCAAGGTTTCGCCTCACGTGCTGCGTCACGCCTTTGCCAGCTATTTGCTGGAATGCGGGGCGGACCTCAGGGCGGTTCAGCAAATGCTGGGGCATGCGGATATTTCGACCACCCAGATTTATACCCATGTCCAGGCTGGGCGCCTGCAGGCAGTGGTGGAGATTCACCATCCTTTAGCTAAGAAAAGTTGACTTTATCCCGTCCGGCGGTCACATCTTGCGCACCCAAAAGCCAATTCATTCACTACCCTTTGAGGACGTATGATCTACCTGGACTTTGAAACGTCGGTAACCGAACTTGAAGGAAAAATCGCCGAGTTGCGGGCGCTTGCTGCCGGAGACGCAACAGTTTCAATCGCCGACGAAGTGAAGGCTTTGGAAAAAAAGGCGTCCAAGAGCCTGGCCGATCTCTACGTAAACCTAACACCCTGGCAAAAAACCCAAGTGGCGCGGCATCCCGACCGGCCCCATGCGCTGGCCTATATCAATGGCCTGATTACCGACTTCGTGCCCATGGCGGGGGACCGGAAATTCGCCGAGGATTTTGCCGTTGTCGGCGGGCTTGGGCGGTTCCGCGGCTCATCAGTGGTCGTTATCGGCCAGGAAAAAGGGGCCGATACGCAGGCGCGGCTCAAGCATAATTTTGGCATGGCGCGGCCCGAAGGCTACCGCAAGGCTGTGAGGCTCATGGAACTGGCCGAACGGTTTGGCATTCCGGTGATCACCTTTGTCGATACGGCGGGCGCCTATCCCGGCATTGATGCGGAAGAGCGCGGCCAGGCTGAAGCCATTGCGCGGTCGACCGACTGCTGCATGGGGCTCGGGGTGCCGCTGATTTCCCTGATAATCGGCGAGGGTGGTTCCGGCGGGGCGATTGCCATTGCAACGGGTAACAGCGTGCTGATGATGGAGCATGCGATCTACAGCGTCATTTCGCCGGAAGGGGCAGCCAGCATCCTTTGGCGTGATGCCGGACGCGCCAAGGACGCGGCGGCGGCCCTGAAAATCACGGCGCAGGATCTCAAAAAACTGGGCGTCATTGATGATATCGTTAATGAACCGTTAGGCGGGGCGCACCGCCAGCCGGACCAGGCGATAGCTTCCGCCGGTGAAATGATCGGACGGATACTGGAAGCCTTTGCCGGCGTGTCGCCGGACGTGTTGCGGACGCAAAGACGCGAGAAGTTTTTGGCAATTGGCCGCAGTATCTAAAGCGCGGTTCAGTCCCGGGGATATGTAGCGAAAGGCCTATGTCGGGAAAAGGCCCACCATGACGTCAAACAATGTCGCTTTGACAGTTGACGAGAGTGAAAACATCACGGGGATCAACATCAGTCCCATGGCAGCCGCAATCAAGCCGTACTCAATGGCGGTGGCTCCGCTGGTGTCGCGAACGAAAAGCTTTGCTAGATGTTTCGCATTCTTCATTGTGGCAACCCTGCATAACGAGACAATCGCTGTCATACCAGACCTTAATGCTGACTTGTTTTCAGAATGTTAATTCATTGTCTTCTTTTGTATTAATCCCTTTTTGGGGCAACCCTTTCGGTGAATTTAGATGAACAGGAAGTTATCGAGACGGGCGGTTTTTCAGGGTATTTTTGCCACCCCGTTCGCGGCAGGCCTTGCAGGCGCGAAAACGCCGGCCGAACTCAGGGTGGCTTCACGCATTATTGAGGTTAACGGCCGGGCGGCGAAGGTTTTTGGCATTATAAGCAGCGGTGGAAACGGGCTTTCGCTGATGCTGGGAGAGCGGTTCCGGGCGCGGGTCAAAAACGATCTGGATGTTGAAACGCTTTTGCACTGGCACGGATTGAATCCGCCTTCCGCCCAGGACGGCGTTCCCATGCTTTCGCAGGCGGCGCTGAAACCCGGCGAGTCCTTTGATTATGATTTTGTGAATACGCGCTCCGGCACCCATTGGATGCATTCCCATGTTGGCTTGCAGGAGCAGCAGCTTTTGGCGGCGCCGCTGATTGTGCGCGAAACGGCGGAACCGCTGTTTGACGAGCAGGAACATGTGGTGATGCTCCATGATTTCACGTTTCGCGATCCGCAGGAAATTCTGACGGAGCTAAAGGGCGGCGGCGGAGGGCATGCGGGGCACGCGATGGGCGGCATGGAAATGGCCATGCTCAATGACATCACGTTTGACGCCTATCTGGCCAATGACCGGACGCTTGCTGATCCGGAAGTTGTCCGGGTCGGCAGGGCTACGCAAATCCGCCTGCGGATCATCAATGGGGCAGCCGCCAGCAACATGTGGATTGATCTGGGAGACCTTCAGGGCGAACTCATCGCGGTTGACGGCAATGCGGTTTTCCCGCTCAAGGGTTCCCTGTTTCCCCTGGCCATCGCGCAAAGAGCGGATATCCGCGTGAAGCTGCCGGAGGGTAGCGGGGCATGGCCCATTCTGTTCAGGCCGGAAGGATTGAGCGCGCGGACCGGGATTTATCTTGCAACCCAGGACGCTGAAATTGCCAGGCTCTCAAGCGAAGGCGACGTGGCGCCGGAGGTAGGCCTGGCACAGGAGATGAAGCTGCGCTCGGTTGCGGCGCTGCCAAGGGAACCGGTGACGCGGACTGAAATCCTGACGCTGACGGGCGGCGGTGCGGATTATCTCTGGGGCCTCAACGGCAAGTCGTCCATGCATGAGACGATTTTCACGGTTCGTGAAAACGAGCTCATTGAAGTCATCATGCAGAACCAGACCGGGATGGCGCATCCCATGCATCTGCACGGGCATTATTTCAAGGTTGTGGCAATCAACAATGTGCCTATCGAGGGGGCGTTGCGGGATACGGTTCTGGTTCCGCCCTCAGCCTCGGTGACCATCAGGTTTGCGGCGGACAACCCCGGAAACTGGGCATTCCACTGCCACCATCTCTACCACATGAACGCGGGCATGATGGGGGCCATCAGGTATTCCAACGCTGCCTAGCTGACTTAAACGAAGGCCCCGTGGCAGTGCTTGTATTTTTTTCCTGATCCGCAAGGGCAGGGTTCGTTGCGGGCAACCTTGCCCCAGGTTTCCGGCCGCTTCGGGTCAAGATTGGCGGTGGCTGTTGCGGTTGCCTGGCCGAAGATCGGAAAGCCTTCGCCCACATCGTCTTGGCCTGAGGTGGCGTCGATGTGATGGGCTTCCATGAAGGGAAGATCATCCTCATCGGGCAAAAGTTCACCCGGGGCCTGCGACTGGATTTCAACCCGCATGACCTGGGCGGTGGCGGTCTCACGCAATTTGGAGATCATCGCCTCGAAGAGGTTGAAGCCTTCGGTCTTGTATTCGTTGAGCGGGTCGCGCTGGCCGTAGCCGCGCAAGTGGATGACCTGGCGCAACTGTTCCACCGTTACGATGTGGTCGCGCCAGAGCTGGTCGAGGGTTTGCAGAACAACCGCCTTCTCAACCTGCTGCATGATGGCGGGGGTGAATTTCTCGCGCTTGGCCTGATAGAACTCGTCTGCCGCTTTCGTCACGCGCTCGCGGATTTCCTCGTCGGCGATGCCTTCTTCCTTGGCCCAGTCTTCGATGGGAAAATCAATGGCCAAAGCTTCGCGCAGGCGCTGGCGCAGCTCGGTGGTTAGCCACTGCTCGGCATAGGTATTGTCGGGCATATATTTTGTGATGAGATCATCGATAATCTGGTGGCGCATGTCGTCCACGGTCTCGGAAACATCTTCGCCCTTCATGATGCCGATGCGCTGCTCAAAGATCACCTTGCGCTGGTCATTCATCACGTTGTCGAATTTGAGAAGATTCTTGCGGATGTCGAAGTTCCGCGCTTCAACCTTCTGCTGGGCCTTTTCCAGGGCCTTGTTGATCCAGGAATGGACAATGGCTTCGCCTTCCTTGAGGCCCAGTTTCTGCAGCATGGAATCCATGCGTTCGGACCCGAAGATGCGCATGAGGTCATCTTCAAGGGAGAGATAGAACCTGGACCGCCCGGGATCGCCCTGACGGCCGGAACGGCCGCGGAGCTGGTTGTCGATGCGGCGGCTTTCATGGCGCTCGGTGCCGATGACGAAGAGGCCGCCGGCGGCGATGACCTTCTGCTTGTTGGCTTCGATTTCCTCGGTAATGGCGGCGATGCGCCTGGTGCGCTCGGCACCTTCGGGAACATCGGCCAAATCGGTTGTTATGCGCATGTCGAGATTGCCGCCAAGCTTGATGTCGGTGCCGCGGCCCGCCATGTTGGTGGCAATGGTCACGGCGCCGGCAATGCCCGCCTGGGAGATGATGGCTGCTTCCTGTTCATGGTAGCGGGCATTCAGCACATTATGCGGCACGCCCATGGACTTGAGCATGGCGGCCAGGGTTTCGGATTTCTCGATCGAGGTTGTGCCCACCAGAACCGGCTGGCCGCGCTCGCGGGCATCCTTGATGGTTTCGATGATGGAGGCGTATTTTTCGCGGGCCGTGCGGTAGACCTCATCGTCTTCATCCTTGCGGTCCACCGGCACGTTGGTCGGGATGTCGATGACCTCAAGCTTGTAGATGTCCATGAACTCGTCGGCTTCGGTGGAAGCAGTGCCGGTCATGCCGGCCAGTTTCTTGTAGAGCCTGAAATAATTCTGGAAGGTGATCGAGGCGAGCGTCACGTTTTCCGGCTGGATGGAAGTGTGTTCCTTGGCTTCGAGGGCCTGGTGCAGGCCTTCGGAATAGCGCCGTCCCGGCATCATGCGCCCGGTGAATTCGTCGATGATGATCACCTGGTCATCCTTGACGATGTAGTCCTTGTCGCGCTGGAACAGCTTGTGGGCGCGCAGCGCCTGCTGCACGTGATGAACGATGGTGACGTTTTCGGCGTCGTAAAGATTGTCGCCCTTCAGCATACCGGCAGCGCCGAGAACCTGTTCCAGATGTTCATTGCCCTTTTCCGTCAAGGTGCAGGAGCGCTGCTTTTCATCGAGCTCGTAATCATCGGCGGTCAATTCGGGAATGTACTTGTCCAGGGCATTGTAGAGATCGGACTTGTCATCGAGGGGACCGGAAATGATCAGGGGCGTTCTGGCCTCGTCGATGAGGATCGAATCCACTTCGTCGACAATGGCGTAGCTGTGCCCGCGCTGGACCATCTCGTTGAGATGGTATTTCATGTTGTCGCGGAGGTAATCGAAACCCAGCTCGTTGTTGGTGGCATAGGTGACGTCGCAGGCATACATCTCCCGGCGTTCGTTGTCCGACAGGCCATGGACAATGACGCCGGTGGTGAGGCCCAGGAATTCATAAATCTTGCCCATCCAGGCGGCGTCGCGCTTGGCCAGGTAGTCGTTGACGGTGACGACGTGAACGCCCTTGCCTTCGAGGGCGTTGAGGTAAACGGCGAGGGTTGCAACCAGGGTCTTGCCTTCGCCGGTTTTCATTTCGGCAATGGCGCCATCGTTCAGCACCATGCCGCCGATCATCTGTACGTCAAAATGGCGCATGCCAAGGACGCGCTTGGAGGCCTCGCGGACCACGGCGAAAGCCGGAACGAGGAGGTCGTCCAAGGTCTTGCCGGCGGCCAATTCGGCCCGGAAACTTGCGGTTTTGGCTTTCAGGTCGGCATCGGAGAGAGCCGCGAATTCGGCTTCAAGCTGGTTCATCTCCTCGACGGGCGCGCGATATTTGACGACTTTCCGGTCGTTGGTTGTGCCGAAGAGTTTTGCCGCGATTGAACGCAGTCCGAGCATATGATTCGTTCCTTGTTTCGGGAGGGCCCGTGAAAATTTGTCTCGAGAATTGCTGCCTGATAAGGCTTCGGTTCTCAAAGGTCTAGACTTAGTTGCGTGGCCGGATTCCGGGATTGTTCGATCTGAATCCACAATTAGGGGCGGATTCCTGATATTTCAATGTGTTGCAGGGCCGCAACAGGTGTCCAAACTACGGCTGCACCCTCTTGCGCGGCCAGTTCAACAAGACCAATGTGCGCGGCAATTCAGGCTAATTGCCATCACGAGAGACAAGAAAATTCGGCTTATTCTTGCCTCTTTTGGTGGCCATTGAGCGTTGCGGCGGGGCCTGGTCCCGCTGGAATAAATAGAATTTGGACAATGGGTCTCATGCCACGCATTCAAGATTACGTGAAGATTGCACTGCTATCCGGCTTTCTTGGCGGCGCCATGGCGCTTGGCGCCGGGGCGCAGGAGTTAAAAGACGACAAGGTTGTGGCCATCGTCAACGGCCACGAGATCAAGATTTCGGAAGTGCAGATGGCCACCGATGACATCATCGGCCAGTTGCCGGATTTGCCGCCGAAGCTGCGCTATCCCTTTGTTGTCGAATTCCTGGTTGAGCGCCACCTGATGGCGCAATTGGCCGTCAAGGAAGGCGTGGCGGACACGGACGAATACAAGCGGCGCCTGGCCCTCTACCAGGCCAAGGCCCTGCGCGATGCCTATTTTTTCCAGAAAATCCGCCCGCAGGTAACCGACGAAGAAATCAAGGCCGCCTATGACTCTGAATCGGCGAAGGTTGCGCAGACGGAGCGGGTGCGGGCCCGGCACATTCTTCTGGGTTCCGAGAAAGAGGCAACTGACATTCTGGCGCGTCTCAAGGCCGGCGAAAAATTCGAAGATCTCGCCAAGAAATACAGCCTCGACGGATCAAAGGACTACGGCGGCGACCTCGGTTATTTCACCGCGCCTGAAATGGTTGCCGAATTCTCGAAGGCGGCCTTTTCCCTGAAGGTCGGTGAAGTATCGCAGCCGGTGAAGACCGATTTTGGCTGGCACGTGATCAGGATTGAAGACCGCAAAACGGGCGCGGCGCAGCCTTTCGATCAGGTGAAGTCGGCCATCCGCAATGTTCTCCTGCGCAAGAAGGTGCAGGAAACCATGGACGAGTTGCGCAAGACCGCCAAGATTGAAGTTCTTGACGAAGACCTCAAGAAATATGCCGCCGACGTGGAGAAAAAGCGCCGGGCCATGGTCAAAAGTAGGAATGGCGTTGTGGCCCAGCCGCCGGCCGAAGGCGAGGGTGATACGGGCGGCAAGGGCGACCTGCAGGTTCCTGAACAATAAAAATCCAGGGGTAAACATGGGGCATAGTGTTTCGCCGCTCGCACCGCGCGCGGTTCCGCATCTTCCTGCCATTGACGGCGTGGAACTGGCCATTGCCGAAACCGGCATCCGCTACAAGAACCGGCCTGATGTGCTGCTGGCAACACTGGCGCCGGGCACGACCGTTGCCGGCTGCTTCACGCTTTCCAAATCCCGTTCGGCGCCGGTCGATTGGTGCGCTCAGAGCCTGAAAGGCGGTGCGGCGCGGGCCGTGGTGATCAATGCGGGCAACGCCAACGCCTTTACGGGCAAGGCAGGGGTTGCGACGGTAACCGCCGTTGCCAAGGCAACGGCGCAGCACCTGAAGTGCAAACCGGCGGAAATTTTTCAGGCTTCAACCGGAGTCATCGGCGAGCCGTTAAACCCGTCTCCGATTGTTGGCGCATTGCCGGGATTGTTTGCGGCGGCCAAGGCGGAGCGCTGGGCCGATGCGGCGCGCGCCATCATGACCACGGATACCTTTGCGAAGGTGGCGACGGCGACCGTGAAGTACGCGGGAAAGACCGTCACCATCAACGGCATTGCCAAGGGCTCGGGCATGATCGCCCCCGACATGGCCACCATGCTGGTTTTCATCTTCACCGACGCGGCAATCCCATCGCGTATTCTGCAAGCGCTGCTTTCCGCCAGTGTGGCCAAGAGTTTCAACTGCATCACGGTTGACGGGGATACCTCCACATCGGACACGGTGCTGTTGTTTGCGACGGGGAAAGCCGGACCGGCGCCCAAGGGCTTAAAGTCCGCTACTGACGCGCGGATTAAAGGATTTTCGAAAGGGCTCGAGAGCCTGTGCCTTGATCTGGCGCAGCAGGTTGCGCGCGATGGCGAGGGTGCCGAGAAGCTCATTGAAATTGCGATCACGGGTGCTGAGTCCGACAAGGCGGCTCACAAAATAGCCATGTCGGTTGCCAATTCACCTCTCGTTAAAACGGCCATTGCCGGCGAAGACGCCAATTGGGGCCGCATTGTCATGGCCATCGGCAAGGCCGGGGAAAAAGCCATTCGTGACAAGCTGCGCATCCGCATCGGCGGCATCCAGGTTGCGAAAAACGGCATGCGCGATCCCGACTACAAGGAAGACGAGATCATGCCCCACATGAAGGGGCGGGAGATCATGATTGAAGCCGATGTGGGCGTTGGCAAGGGCCGAGCCAAGGTTTGGACCTGCGATCTCACCCATCGCTACATAGACATCAACGGCTCCTATCGCAGCTAATGCGCATTCTCCTTGTTGCAGCGGTTGCCCTTGTTGATCCCGATGGCCGCGTGCTGATTGCCAAGCGGCCGGAAGGAAAAATGCTGGCAGGCCTGTGGGAATTTCCGGGCGGCAAGGTTGAATCGGGGGAACGGCCTGAAGCGGCATTAATCCGTGAGATGAAGGAAGAGCTGGCCATCGATGTGGAGGAATCCTGCCTGGCTCCGCTCACCTTCGCCAGCCATGCCTATGAGGAGTTTCATCTGCTCATGCCGCTCTATGTGTGCCGGCGGTGGAAGGGCGTGGTGACGTCGCTTGAAGGGCAAGAGCTGCAATGGGTGAAGCCGTTGAAGCTCCGCGACTATCCCATGCCACCGGCCGACAAGCCGCTCATCGCGCATCTTATAGATCTGCTCTGACTTCTTCTCCTGCGAAGCGGGAGAAGAGGGGACCCGCCGCGAAACGCGGTGGGGAGATGAGGGCACTTCGACCTCGTTCCCCTCACCTTTCCCATTGCTGCGCAATGGGCCCCTGTCCTCTCCCGTTGCACGGGAGAGGACATTAATTCAGCTTCGTCTCGGGAACCTTCAGGGCATCGGCCAGGCGGAACTTTGCCGAGCCGGGCTTCAATGGTTTCTGCTGGCTTTCATGGGGAGACCAGGCGGTGGCCCAGGCCACTTCGATGGTGGCGCGGATGCGGCCGTCATCATCGGAAAATTTCTGCTGATAGATTGAAATGGCTTCGCCCAGGAGATTGCGGGTGACAGGCTTTCGTGACCTCCCCTTCATGACGTTTGAAAGACCCAATGACCTGATTTCATGAATGAGGGCGATGGCATCGGGGTAGCGCACGATGGTGCGGTCGAGGTCGACCACGGGAAGGGCGAGATCGGCGCGCTGCAACAGCCCGCCCATTTCGCGGACATCAATCATCGGGGCAACACGCGGCGAGACGCCGCCGGTCACAAGGTCTTCGGCTTCCAGCCATGACTGGCGCAGTTCGTTCAGGGTTTGCCCTGCGAACAAACACGCCATGAAGAGCCCGTCGGGAATAAGGGCGCGGCGGAGCTGGATGAGAGCGCCCGGCACATCGTTGACGAGGTGAAGATCGAGGATATCGAAAATGGCGTCGAAAGCATTGGCCGCGAGGGGCAAGATTTCCGAGGCGGCGGGTTCAAGTATCTCAAGGTTCTTGACTTTGCCCGTGGCGCGAATGGCGGCGGCAATGGGTTCAGGGTCAACAGCGATGAGGCAGGCGTGATTGAACTCGCGGGTTATGGGGTCCAATCGTTCCGCAAGTTCGGCGGCTATGGAATTCGAAAGGATGTCCGGCCGGTTTTGTTTGGTGCGCTCTAATCGTGCGAGATACAATTCACGGTCGAAAATATTTTCTGCACCGGACGTCATCGCTGTTAGCTGAGCAAGGCATCGTGAAGTAATCTGCCAGCACTCGCGATTTGGGGCGGAAATGATTCCGCCTTCAAATATTGTCGGCAGATAAGGGCTGCCATCCAGCAGGGCGGAATAGCCGCCGGCTTCCGCATGAATCAACACGCCCGCGGCATGGTCCCAGGGCATGAGCTTGTAGTGCAGGGAAAAATCAACCAGCCCTTCGGCCACGATGCGGTATTCGTAAGCCGCACAGCGGTAGCCGAAGCTGGCTTTCACCTTGGCAAGATTGGCGGCCACGCGGGTGCGGAGCGGTTCCGGCATGATGTACCACGAGGTCGTGCCGGTCATGTTGGAAAGCTCGGTTGGCTTGGCCACGCGGATATCGCGGGTGACGCCGCTTTCGGATTTGGCCCAGGCGCCCTGGCCTTTGAGGGCGAAGGTGCAGTCACGGCCCACGGGATCATAGATGATGCCGCCCACCGTGACGCCACGTTCGACGACCGCGGCCAGCACGCCAAACAGCGGCAGGCCCCAGGCGAAGTTGCTGGTGCCGTCCACCGGATCGATGACGATGGCCAGATCAGCCCCGGCAATCTTGTTCAGGAGGCCCTTGTCTTTTTCAACCGACTCTTCGCCGATAAAAACAGCCTTGGGGAATGCCTTGGCGACGGCTGCCTTGATGGCGGCTTCGGCGGCTTCATCGGCATCGGTCACCAGATCGAGTGCCGAGGTTTTTTCGCGGATGGCCCCCTCGCCGAGGCTGCGGTAGCGCGGCATAATTTCCTGGTCGGCGGCGATGGTTACGATATCGGCCAGCCGTTCCAAATCGTTTCTTGCAAATGACATTCTTGCTATGCTCCTGATCGGCCCTGCTTTAGATGAGGCGTTTGCAAAAAGCCATGGACGAAGTGTCCAAACAATCGACGTATTCCTTCACGGCATGGGGCGGGCGCCTCGGGCGGCGGGTGATCGATTTTCTGGCGCCGCCGAAATGCCTGGTCTGCCACGAGGCGGTGCTTGAACCGGCGAGCCTTTGCCTGTCCTGCTGGGCCCATCTCAGGTTGATTGATGCGCCGGTCTGTAATGTGCTGGGCATTCCCTTTGCCTATGACCAGGGCGAAGGGGCGATAAGCCCGGCGGCGCTGGCTGACCCGCCGGCGTGGGACCGGGCGCGGGCGGCGGTGGCCTATGACGAGGCGTCCCGGCGGATTGTTCATGGCTTGAAATACCGTGACACCATGGAAGCGGGATTGCTGATGGCGCGGTTAATGGCGCGGGCCGGGCAGCCGCTTATCCAAGAGGCAGATATGATCATTCCAGTGCCTTTGCACCGCTTTCGCCTGTGGAGCAGGCGCTTTAACCAGGCGGCTTTTTTGTCGCAGCAAATTTCGCGCCAGTTCGGCAAGGCCTATCGCAGCGATGTGCTTCTGCGCACAAAAGCCTCGCGCTCACAGGTGGGCCTGAGCTTTGAAGAGCGGCGAAAGAACGTGGCGAAGGTTTTTCATGTGGCGCCGGAAGGTTTTGGCCATATCGCGGGCCGGCGGATTTTGCTGGTTGACGACGTGTTAACCACGGGAGCCACGGCCGGCAGTTGTGCCGCTGTCTTGAAGAAGGCGGGAGCGGCGCATGTCGATGTGCTGACCTTCGCCCTTGTTCTGGAGCCCAAGCGGCCTCATATTGGCTGATGGAAAACACCATGGCCAATATCACGATCTACACGACCCGAACCTGTGGATTTTGTTACGCAGCGAAGTCGCTTTTGACGAAGAAGGGCTTGAGCTTTGACGAAATTGACGTGAGCGGCGATCCCGCCGCGCGGCAGCGCATGATGCTTCGTACCAACGGGCGGCGCAGCGTGCCGCAGATTTTCATCGGCGAGACCCATGTGGGCGGCAATGAAGACCTGTATGAACTTGAGCGCCGCGGCGGGCTCGACCCGCTTTTGATGGCAACGTGAGTTTCAAGGCTGCCCTTATCCAGATGCGTTCCGGCGTCGACATGGCGCGGAACCTCAGTGATGCCAGTTCCATGATCAGGGAAGCTGCGGGCCGGGGTGCGCAATATGTGCTCACGCCCGAAGTCACCAATATTTTTGAAACGGACCGCCTGCGCCTGCGCGCCGTTGTGGCCACGGAGCAGGATGATGCCAGCGTTGCCGGGTTTTCGCGCCTGGCGCAGGAGCTTGGCATCTGGCTCCATGTGGGCTCGCTGGCCTTGCGTTCATCGGGAGACAAGCTGGTTAACCGTTCACTGCTGTTTGCGCCTGATGGAACTGTGGCGGCACGTTACGACAAGATACATCTTTTTGACGTGGATATGCCGAGCGGTGAACGCATCCGGGAATCGGATTTTTTTGCGCCGGGAGGTGAGGCTGTGGTTGCTCCACTTCCCTGGGGGCCTTTGGGCCTCAGCATCTGTTACGACATGCGTTTTCCCAAACTTTACAATGTGTTGGCCAATGCGGGGGCCATGTTCATGGCGGTGCCCGCAGCCTTCACCGTGCCCACGGGGCAGGCCCACTGGCATGTTCTGCTGCGCTCACGGGCCATTGAAACCGGGAGTTTTGTTTTCGCGGCGGCGCAGGGCGGAGCCCATGAAAGCGGCAGGCACACGTTCGGCCACAGTCTGGTGGTCAATCCATGGGGAGAGATCATCGCGGAGCTTGGAACGGAACCTGGGGTTTTGCCGTTTGAGGTTGATGAAGGATTGGTAAACCGGGATCGTAGTAGAATACCGGCGCTTAAGAATGCCCGCGCCTTTAACTTGAAGCCGCCCCAGGGAATAGCTAACTAAGCATCATGATTAGGTATGATCTCATCTGCGACAAGGGCCATGCGTTTGATGGCTGGTTCAGGGACAGTGCGGCGTTTGAAAAGCAAATCAAGCGGCATCTGGTCTCCTGCGCCCATTGCGGTTCGGAAGAGGTGAGCAAGCAGATCATGGCGCCCGGCATTCCCGTCAAGTCCAACCGGAAGGCCGACGCTTCGCAGACGATGGTGGCGGGCGCGGTTGATCCCCGCACCCAGAAGCTGATGCAGATGATGCGCGAAGTGCGCAAGAACGTTGAAGCGAACGCCGAGTATGTGGGCGACAGGTTTGCCGATGAGGCCCGCAAGATTCATTACGCCGAAAGCGAAAAGCGCGGCATCTATGGCGAGGCCAAGCCCGAAGACGCCAAGGCCCTGATCGAAGAGGGCATTGAAGTCCATCCGCTGCCAAGACTGCCGGAAGATTCGAACTAGCGCGGTCAGCAACTTTGCGAAGGGCCTCATCGGGCCATGGCCACCTGCGCCCATGCAGAGCACGGGAGAAGGCGTTAAATGGTTATTTCCTCACCCGTTCGAGGACGCGAACGGAGATGAGCCAATGGGCGGAGAGGGCTCTGCACTAGGCCTTCTGCCCCACCAGCATATAATTCACATCCATGTCGCGTGACCTGCGCCATTCGTTGGCGAGGGGATGATAGGTGACGCCGGTTTCGCCCTTGATGGCGACGTGATTGTCGGTGAGCCAGGTTTTCAGCTCAGCAGGTGTTATGAATTTTTCCCACTGATGCGTGCCTTTTGGCAGCCAGCGCAGGACATATTCTGCTCCGATGATGGCAAGGCCGAAGGATTTGAGGGTGCGGCTGATGGTGGCCACAAACATCAGGCCCTGAGGGTTCAGCATTTCAACGCAGATCCGGGTGAAGCCTTGCGGGTTCGCCACGTGCTCGATCACTTCCATGTTAAGGATAACGTCGAAGCGCTCGCCCGCCGCGGCCAGGTCCTCTGCGGTCGCACAGCGGTAATCGATGGCGAGTTCCTGTTCCTCGGCGTGGACCTTGGCGGTCATGATGTTTTTCTCGGAGGGGTCAACGCCGAGGATGTCGGCGCCGAGCCTTGCCATGGGTTCGGTCAAAAGCCCGCCGCCGCAGCCGATATCAAGGAAGCGCAGGCCCTTGAAGGGCTTTGGGTCATAGGGATCGCGGCCAAAACGGGCGCAGACCTGTTCCTTGATATAGGCCAGCCGGACCGGGTTAAAGACATGGAGAACGCCGAATTTACCCTTGGGATTCCACCATTCGGCGGCCATTTTGGAGAATTTCTCCACTTCGGCGGGGTCAAGGGTGGTTTGCGCTGCGGCAGTCATTTCAAACATCCATTTTTATGGGACCCATTATTGCATAAGCGGGAACCCTCATCTATGAGTACGCCGCGTCGCACCTTAAAGAGTTCACTTTACATCTGATTTGGCTGCAAGCCAGAGTTTCGGGATCAAGAAGGATTTTGGCCGATGGGCCGTTTGGTTATGAAGTTTGGAGGCACTTCGGTTGCGGATATCGGGCGTATCCGCAATGTGGCGCGCCATGTCCTGCGTGAGGTGAAGGCGGGCCACCATGTGGCCGTCGTCGTCTCGGCCATGGCCGGCACCACGGACCAGTTGGTGGCCTGGTGCAAGGAAGCAGCGCCAGTGCATGACGCGCGTGAATATGACGCCATTGTCGCCTCGGGCGAACAGGTAACGGCCGGGCTTCTGGCCATCGTGCTTCAGGATATGGGGGTTCCGGCGCGCTCGTGGCTTGGCTGGCAAATCCCGCTGAAAACCGATGGCGTGCATGCCTCGGCACGAATTGCCGAAATCGATGCGACGGAAATCAGGAAGCGCATGGAGCAGGGGCAGGTCGTGGTCGTTGCCGGGTTCCAGGGCATTGGGCCTGACAAGCGCATCACCACCCTGGGGCGCGGCGGCTCGGACACGTCCGCCGTGGCTATTGCCGCGGCGCTTGACGCGGCCTGCGATATTTATACGGATGTGGACGGGGTTTATACGGCCGACCCCCGGATCGTCACGGGTGCTCGCAAGCTCGACCGGATTTCCTATGAGGAAATGCTGGAACAAGCCTCATTGGGGGCCAAGGTGCTGCAGCCGCGCTCGGTTGAACTTGCCATGGTGTACAAGGTACCCTTGCAGGTAAGGTCAAGTTTTGAAGCGCCGGACTCGCCCAACCAGAACAAGCCGGATGGCAGCGGGCCGGGAACAATTGTTTGCGAAGAGGACAAGATCGTGGAACAGCATGTCGTAAGCGGAATTGCCTATTCGCGCGATGAAGCGAAAGTTTCCATCCGCAAGGTCAAGGACCAGCCGGGCGTATCGGCTTCGGTGTTTGGCCCGTTGGCTGAAGCCGACATCAGCGTTGACATGATCGTGCAGAATGTTTCAACCGACGGCTCGACCGCCAACATCACCTTCACCGTGGCGCGCAAGGACCTGCGCAAGGCCATTGAAGTTCTGAACGGGGTGAAGGACAAGATCGGGTTTCTCGAGCTCACCCATTCAGCCGATGTGGCCAAGGTTTCAGTTGTCGGCATTGGCATGCGGAGTCACGCGGGCGTTGCCGCGAAGATGTTCCGCTCGCTCGCCGACAAGGGTATCAACATCCAGGCGATCACCACATCGGAAATTAAAGTCAGTGTACTGATTGATGAGGCCTATACGGAACTCGCGGTGCGGGCCCTGCACCAGGCCTATGGATTGGAAGCTTGAGACCCATGCAACGCAGCATCCGTCAAAACTACATGACCCGCTGCCGTTGGAAACGGCAGCGCGAGGACACCTGCTGATGGCCCACTCCGCCCTTGGCCCGCGTGTCCTGCTTCGGCGGCTCCGCGAGGTTATGGCGGAGCCGGACACGGCACAAAAACGGCTCGATAAAATTGCGACCCTGATCGCGGCCAATATGGTGGCCGAGGTGTGCTCGATCTATGTGATGCGGCCGGGGCAGGTGCTTGAGCTCTATGCCACGGAGGGTTTGAAGAGCACCGCCGTCCACAAGTCAAAACTGAAAGTGGGCGAGGGCCTTGTAGGCCTCATCGGCGACCAGGCAATTGGCCTCAATCTGGCTGATGCGCAAAATCATCCGTCGTTCAAATATTTGCCGGAAACCGGCGAAGAGATTTACCACTCCTTCCTGGGTTCGCCCATCATGCGGGGCGGCACGGTCATTGGCGTTCTGGTCGTGCAAAACCGCACCCGGCGGCACTATTCCGACGAAGAGGAAGAGGCGCTGCAGACCACGGCCATGGTGCTGGCCGAGGTCATTGCCTCGGGTGAACTGCGCGAAGTGGCGCGGGAAGTGGCGGCTGACGTTGCCCACATGCGCAGCCATCATCTGCGCGGCGAGTCGCTGGCGGACGGCATTGCACTCGGCCATGTGGTTCTCCATGAGCCGCGGGTTGCGGTTCATAATCTCATCGCGGAAAGCATTCCGCTGGAAAAGAAGCGGCTCGATGAAGCAGTGCAGCAGCTTCATTTGCAAGTCGATCAGTTGCTCGATGGCACAGAGTCCTTGCGGGGGGCGGATTACTCCGACGTGCTGGAAACCATCCGCATGTTTGCCCATGACAAGGGCTGGGTGAACCGCCTGGGCGAAGCGGTCGATACGGGCCTCACCGCCGAGGCTGCTGTCGAGCGGGTACAGAATGACAACCGGGCTCGGATGATGCGCACCCCGGACCCTTATTTGCGCGAGCGCATGCATGACCTCGACGATCTTTCAAACCGGCTGATGCGCATTCTGACGGGGGCGGTTGCAACCGCCTCACGCGGTGATCTGCCGGCCAACGCGATTATCGTGTCACGCAACATGGGGCCTGCCGAACTTCTGGACTATGACCGCAACAAGATCCGCGGCGTCATTCTGGAGGAAGGCGGAAAGACCAGCCATGTGGCCATCGTGGCGCGGGCCCTTGGCATTCCAGCCGTCGGACAGGCCACGGGGCTCATTGATCTCGTGGATACGGGAAGCTCCATCGTCATCGACGGCAACACCGGCGAACTGTTCGTCAGGCCATCTCAGGATCTGCAGAAGTCCTACGCGGAGAAAGTGCGGTTCTATGCGCGCAAGCAGGCGCAATATGCGGTGCTGCGCGATGTGCCGGCGGTCACCAAGGACGGCGTGAAGATCAATCTCAACATCAATGCGGGGCTGATCGTTGATCTGCCGCACGTGCATGATTCGGGCGCCGACGGTGTTGGCCTTTACCGCACTGAATTGCATTTCATGATGGCCAGCAGGTTTCCGCGCCTTACCTCGCAGGTGCGCCACTACAAGGCCATTCTCGATCAGGCACACGGCAAGCCGGTGGTTTTTCGCACGCTCGATATCGGCGCCGACAAATCCCTGCCCTATTTGCGGCAGCCGCGGGAAGATAATCCGGCGCTTGGCTGGCGATCCATTCGCATGGCGCTGGACCGGCCCGCCTTGCTGCGCTTGCAGGTGCGCTCACTTTTGATTGCGGGCCAGGGCCATGATCTCAAAATCATGTTCCCGATGATCGCCGATGTGGATGAATACCTGCGGGCAAGGGACATTGTCGACGCGGAAAAGGCCTATCTCGTGGCGCGCGGCCACGTGCTGCCAAAATCATTGCAGCTTGGGGTGATGATCGAGATCCCGGCGCTCATCTGGCAGCTCGACCAGCTTTTCCCGCTTATCGATTTCGCCTCGGTCGGGTCCAATGACCTGGTGCAGTTCCTGTTTGCCTCGGATCGCGGCAATCCCAAGCTTGCGGGACGCTATGATCCGTTGAGCCCGGCAGCGCTCGGCGCCATGCGGCTGATTGTCGAAAAGGCAAAGGCCCACAACAAGCCCGTCACCCTTTGCGGCGAGCTTGGCGGGCGCCCCCTGGAAGCGATGGGGCTGCTCGGCATCGGGCTCACCTCGGTGTCCATGGTTCCCTCGGGCATCGGCCCGGTTAAGGCGATGCTGCTGAAACTTGATCAGGCGAAGCTTTGGGCTTTCATGGCGCCGCTCCTGAAAAGCCCGGCCCATTCGATCCGCGGCGACCTTCTGGAATTCGCCCAGCGCAATGGTGTGCCCGTATAATTTAATGCGGGCGTTAGCTTGCTGATAACCATTCTGCGTCATTCTCTCGAAAAGCAGCGTTAGTAAACAGTTAATGCTTGGTAGCACGAGAGAGTAAGACCATGGACGACCCACAGCTCAATTTTGGCCGGGACGAAACGGAATATGAAGCCGCAGGGCCAGGCTTCCGTGAGAAGCCAGATGGCGCAAGCGATCCCGCCGGGGAAGCCGGCTGGTTCCTGCAGCGCGAGCGTGAAAAGCGTGGCGAAACTCTTGAGGATGCCGGTGAAGCCACGGGCATTCATCCCTACCATGTGGAGGCCATTGAATTCGGCGACATGACGCGCATGCCGACGCGCATGGAAGCCCTTGAGATGATTTCGGCCTACGCGGAATATCTGGGATTTGATCCGGAGCCCCTGCTTCATCACTACATTGAATTCCTGCCGCGGCCGGCAATCGCGCCGCGCACCAGCCATCCGGCAAATCCGGCGCCGCTCTCGAGCGCCAAAATCCTGAGTTTTGGAAAGATGCCGAAGCTGATGCCCCTGAATATCAAATTGTCGAATATCCCCGGTGGGGCTGGTGGATTGGTTGCATCAGTTGCGGGCGCGATTTTTCTTTTTGCCGGCGCAAGCTGGATGATGATTCCCTCGGCAGAGCTTTCCTTGCCTGAGCCGCAGGTGGCGATTGCCGCCGATCCGATGCCGACGGCTTCCACGGGACCGGAAGCCGCTGACGTCAAGATTACTGAAGAAGCGCTGCCTGATGATGTTCTGGCCTCGGCTGATGACAGCGTTCCAGCGCAGAACAACACTCAGACGGGTGAAGATTTAGGCGGGCTCGGGGCTTTCATTGCCGAGCAGGTGCCGGAAGACCAGACGGCGCTTCCCGTGCCTGCGCCAAAGGCCGTGGCGCTGGATGTGCCTATGGTCGACGAAGTTACGCAGACCGCTGAAGGCCGTGTCTTCGGCGCCAAGAACGAAGCGGCCCGGCTTGTGCTGAAAGCCAAGGCTCCCGTCTGGGTGCGGGTTGAGGATGCGCAGGGCAATGTGGTGATGACCCAGATGCTGATGAAGGGTGACACCTACCAGGTGCCTGACCGCGAAGGCCTTGTGGTGATTGCGCGCGACGGCGGGCTTTTGAGCTACGTGATCGACGGCAAGGAAAAGGGCATTCTGGGAACGCCCGGCGAAATTCTGGTGGGCCGCTCGCTCAATCTCTCGACCTTCGAAGGCTGACAGCTCCATAGAATTCTGGTGGTATAGTCCAAACTTTCGCGTCTGACCCTAAGCGGACGCCGACTGCCCTCCAGCTGGCAGAAGTCACCATACCCACAATTCTTTCAGCCGGGTCAGGCGTCGGAGGATCGAGGCAATGGCTATTGTGCTTTATTTGCTGAATGGCGGTCCCGCCAGACCTTCGTCACTGTCATTCCAGCAAGCATGGCTATGACAAACAGCCAGACCTTCGGCTCCAGTGATACGAGTGCTGCGAGTGCTGGGCCAGGGCAAAAACCTGCCAGGCCCCATCCCAGGCCAAATGCCGCTGCGCCGCCGACGAGCGGCAGGTCAATCTGCCGTTGGGTAGGCAGGTGAAACGTTCCACCGGTCAGGGGGGCTTTGCGGGCGAAAACCAGCCGGTACCCCAGGGTAGTTGTTGCAAGTGCTCCGCCCATCACGAAGATCAGTGTTGGGTCCCAGCTTCCCGCCACATCGAAGAAGTTAAGAACGCGGGCCGGGTTGACCATATCGGCGAGGGCAAGCCCGGCTCCGAAGATGACTCCAACCAACAGCGATAGAATGATGGGCATGGCGGTTACCTAAATTATATGTCGTATGATGAATACGGTCGCTGCAGCAACGGCCATGAAAGTCGCTGTGGCAACGAGGGAGCGCATCGAAAACCGGGCGAGGCCGCAGATGCCGTGCCCGCTGGTGCAGCCAGAGCCAAAGGTCGTTCCAACTCCGACGATGAATCCCGCGATGATGGTTGTTGGCATAGTCGCTGGAAAACTCAGGCTGCTCCAGTCTTTCAGGCCGACCAAGGTCACCAGGAGCGCTCCCAGCGGAAGACCAACGATAAACGCCATCCGCCATTGCGTATTGGATGGATCCCTGGTGGTCAAGGCATTGAAGACGATACCGCAGACGCCAGCGATGCGTCCTATTGTGAACATCATCAGGACCGCCGCTAGGCCGATAAGAACTCCGCCAACGAGGCCCTGAACCGGCGCAAACTCTGTCATGATATTTCCCCCGCACTTAACTGCACTATAGCACAATAGACTGGGGAAGGATCACTACCGTTTTCCAAGATGGCGTACTCTCCATTTCATATACTAAGCAGTCTTAGGTTTTCGCCGAGAGTACAGTCAAGGCGTCAACCGGAGCCCGGGGACATTTAAGATCGGCGAAGGCTTATCGCGTTTTATGTGCCCGTTGGCAATTGGTCCGCTGTTGCGGACAACCCAGCATCTCACAGTCAGTCGCAAATTGATCCAGAGCAGCCGAATTGAGTCAATATTCTCAGTGTCAGTTTTTGGCCCTGAGCGCAAATGTCGCTTTCTGATACCCGCAGTCGCTAACAAAACTAAAGCGGACGTTTCCATATGCGCCGCCGGATAGTTTCGCTGCAGCCAGTTTATTAGCCCAAATGGTGCCGTTCATTCTTCGCCAGTCCCTGTTCTGGGCGGCATCCACGATTGGCTATATTGGGGACCCTTCGCGGCAAAACCTCTCGAAGCAGTGAAACCTTCAAGGGGCATGACGCAGGCCAGAGTGGCAGGTCCTGTGTCACTTGCAGGTTTGACACATGGCAACATTTGAATTCAAATGCCATAATGGCATAGAAACATTGTTTGGTTCCTTGCCAATACTCCCAGGATTCGCGATCAGAAATGCGC
This sequence comes from uncultured Alphaproteobacteria bacterium, assembly GCA_963753025.1. Classification (GTDB taxonomy): domain Bacteria; phylum Pseudomonadota; class Alphaproteobacteria; order Rhizobiales; family Aestuariivirgaceae; genus Aestuariivirga. The sequence continues at coordinate 260,463 of CAVWAY010000012.1, forward strand.
AAAAAACTTTCAGTCGCCGCTCTTGTCATGCTTGCCATCGGCGTTGCGCTGGTGGCTGCCTATCTCTGGCAGACAAAGCGGACAATCTCCCTCAGTGTCGCGGAAGTGGAGAAAAACGTGGCAGTGCGGGTTTTCGGGCTCGGCACGGTTGAGGCGCGTGTCATTTCCAAAGTCGGCTTCGAGGTCGGCGCGGCCCTCACCGAGCTTCATGCGGACCAGGGAGACAGTGTCAAGAAAGGCGATGTCCTGGCCCGGCTTCATCCGGCCGAACAGGAGGCCAAGGTCGCCATGGCACGGGCTTCCGTCAAGAGCGCCGAGGCAGGGCTTGGAAAGGCAGGGTCGGCGCTGGAACGTGCTCATGTTCTTCTTACGCAGAGGCAATCGACCAACCGGCGCCAAAAAGAACTGGCCAGTCGCAAAGTGATTTCCGACCAGGTTGCGGAAGAAGCCCAGCGTGACGAAGAGGTCGCTGCGGCCGATGCCGCCGTGGCCCGCAGCGAAGTTGAGGTTGCCCGTATGCAACTCGAGGGCGCAATGGCCCAGCTTCAATTCGATGAGACGCTGCTGGCCCATCATGTGCTCACGGCTCCCTTCGATGCGCTGGTCGTCGACCGGCTTCAGGAACTGGGAGCCGTGGTCCGGGCAGGCGATCCGATCTTCACGCTGGTGGCGGCGGAAACAGTTTGGGCACGGGCCCACGTCGATGAATCGCGGGCCGGGATGATTGAGGTCGGTCAATCCGCCGAAGTGCGGTTGCGCTCGCTGCCCCAACAGGTCTTCAAGGCGCGGGTGGCGCGCATTGACATCGAAAGCGACCGGGTCAGTGAGGAGCGCCGCGTTTATGTGAAGTGTGAACAATGTCCGGCGACATTCCATCTTGGCGAACAGGCCGAGGTTTTCATTACTGTCGCAAACCTGAATGAGGCATTGCTGGTGCCGGAGAATGATGTGAGATCATTCGATGGCACGAAAGGCGAAGTCTGGACGATCGAGAATGGCCGGCTCACCCGGCGGGTGCTGACCTTCCGTTACCGCACCGAGGATTCGCGTCTGGAAGTAGTGGACGGACTTCCGGAAGGCGCGACGGTGGCACTCGGCGTTCCCGCCACGGCGCAGGAGGGGCGGTCCGTCAGGGCCGTTGCTGGTGGCAGTCAATGAACCTCGCATACCGTGATGTCAGGCATCATCTGGGGCGGTTTCTGCTCACCTGCGTGGGGCTCGGGCTGCTCCTAGGGGTCGTTCTGGCCATGATTGGAATCTATCGCGGCATCGTGGTGGAGGCGCTGACGATCGTGCAGAAGCAGTCGGCCGATGTTTGGGTTGTGGAGTCCGGAACGCTGGGCCCTTTTGCCGAGTCCTCGCGCATTCCTGGCGATACACGGGAGGCGGTGGCGCGGCTTGCGGGCGTCATGGCAGCCGGAGGCGTCACCTATCAGACAGCCGAAACGGAAGCAGGCGGCCGTAAATTCCGCCTCTATGTCATCGGATATGAACTTGGGCGCCCGGGAGGCCCGGCAGCCATTGCCGAAGGTCGCCCTCTCGCCCGCAGCCACTATGAACTGATTGCAGACCGGCGTTCTGGTCTAAGGCTCGGCGACCGCGTCACCTTGGGCCGCAATACATTCGTCGTGGTAGGCATGACGGAGGATCTCGTGGCTTCGGGTGGAGACCCGGTGGTGTTCATGACCCTGCTGGATTCTCAAAAGCTGCAATTCGATCTTGCGCCACCGGCGGCGCGCATCCAGGTTGCGCGGGGCGCAGAAGGCACCGGTACGGACACGATCAATGCCGTGATCGCCAGGCTCACGCCCACCGCCAATGCCGAAGCGGTGGCCAACTCGGTGCGGCGCTGGAAGCATCTGTCCGCCATGACACAGGCCGAACAGGAATCAATCCTCACCCGGTCGGTGGTCGATCGGGCCCGCCGCCAAATCGGCTTGTTCACAACCATTCTTCTCACTGTTTCCGCGGTGATTATCGCCTTGATCATCTACACCATGACCATGGAGAAGCTGAAGCAGATCGCGACGCTGAAACTGATCGGCGCTCCCGACCGAACTATCGTAGGCATGATTTTGCAGCAGGCGCTCGCGCTGGGTGCCGTCGGCTTCTGCAGCGGCGCGCTGCTGATCGCGGCAATCAAGGACTATTTTCCGCGTCGCGTGGTGCTTGAGCCTGACAACGTGCTCATGCTGGCGGGCATCGTATTCGTCGTCTGCCTTGTGTCAAGCGGCCTTGGCGTTCGGGCCGCCCTTCGCGTTGATGCAGCGGCGGCGCTCGGTGGCTAAGTTGGAGCAGGCTGGCGGTGCTGTGCCGCTTGTGCGGGTTAGCGGAATATCGAAGCATTTCGGCGAAGGTGATACGCGGGTCGATGCGCTTGTGAATGTCTCGATTGATGTCTTTCCCGGTCAGGTGGTAGCTCTTCTGGGTCCATCCGGATCGGGCAAGTCGACGCTGCTTAATGTCATCGGCTGCATTCTGGACCCTTCGGAAGGCAAGTTGGAACTTGATGGCGACCTGGTTTACGACAATCGCTGGCTGCGGTCCGATCTGCGCCGGCTACGGCTCGACAAGATCGGGTTCATCTTCCAGTTTCATAACCTGCTGCCATTTCTCGATGCCAAGGACAATGTTGCCTTGGTCCTCCAACTCGCGGGGTTTGACAGCCACAGCGCCCGCGTTCGCGCCGTCGAGCTTCTGGACTACCTGGAAGTCGGCAATCGCAAGGACTCACTGCCTTCGAAGCTTTCGGGCGGTGAAGCCCAGCGCGTTGCCATTGCCCGCGCCCTGGCCAATAAACCGCGCATCATTCTCGCAGACGAACCGACGGCCGCGCTCGATTCGGTGCGCGCAGGGATCGTAATGGACCTATTGCGCAAGCTTGCCGCCGATCAGGATGCAGCAGTAATTGCCGTCACCCATGATGACAAGATTTTCGACCGCTTCGACCATATGTACCATCTCCGTGACGGCCGTCTTGATGGCAATGACCGGGCATGACGGAACGTAAAAGCCGAACATGCGTAAGAAGTTGGCCCAGTCGCAAGGTCCACTCTTTGCCCTAAGCCGAAATTCAGACTGACTGCCACCCTGTCTTCTCAGGTCTTGGCGAAGGGGTGCAGCTTCCGCTACAAGCCCCGCCATGAGTGCAATCCAGACCGAAAAACTTGACCGGATCATCCACCGGTTTGCCAATGTCGAGCATGAGCTTTCCTCTGGCCCGGCCGGAGATGTTTTCGTCAAACTTTCCAAGGAATATGCGGAACTTGAGCCCACGGCCAAGGCGGCGCAGAACCTGAAGCAGGCCTATACCGAGCGGCGTGACGTGGACGAGATGCTGAAGGCCGGCGGCGAGCTGGCCGCAATGGCCGAAGCCGAACGTGTCAGCCTCGATGCCAAGATCGTGGAGCTTGAACATGCGATCCGCATCCTGCTGTTGCCCAGGGATGCCGCCGACGAGCGCAACGTCATTCTTGAAGTAAGGGCCGGCACGGGCGGCGATGAAGCGGCAATTTTCGCCGGCGACCTGTTTCGCATGTATCAGCGCTATGCGGCGTCAAAAGGCTGGCGGGTTGAGGTTATTTCCGCCAGCGACGGCGAGCATGGCGGCTACCGCGAAGTCATTGCCAATATTTTTGGGGCCGGTGCCTATGCGCGGATGAAGTTTGAATCCGGCGTGCACCGGGTGCAGCGCGTGCCCGATACGGAAACGCAGGGACGCATCCACACCTCTGCCGCAACGGTGGCCGTGCTGCCGGAAGCGGAAGAAGTGGACATCAAGATTGAAGACAAGGATTTACGCATTGACGTTTACCGTTCATCAGGCCCCGGTGGGCAGTCGGTGAACACAACGGATTCGGCGGTGCGCATCACCCATATTCCCACCGGGCTTGCGGTTGCCCAGCAGACGGAAAAGTCGCAGCTCAAGAACAAGAACGCGGCCATGAAGCTGTTGCGTTCGCGGCTTTACGACCTGGAACGCAACCGTATCGATTCCGAGCGCTCGGCCCAGCGCAAAGGCCAAGTTGGTTCGGGCGACCGTTCCGAGCGCATTCGCACCTATAATTTTCCGCAGGGGCGGATTACCGATCACCGCATCAATCTCACGCTTTACAAGCTGGATCAGATCATTGAAGGGCCGGCTTTGGAGGAATTGATCCTGGCCCTGATGGCGGAGCATCAGGCGGAACTCCTGGCCACTGAAACCTCTGATGTCTGAGACGCGGCGCGCGCTTCTGAAAGCAAGCGGGCGAACGTCTTGCCGCTCAGGGCATTGACACGGCAGCACTAGACGCGCGGCTTTTGTTTCAGGCGGCTTCGGGCTTACGGCATGAAGATATCGTGGCGGAACCAGATGCCATTGTGCCGCCGGAGGTGGCGGCGCGGTTCTCAATGCTCACCCAACGCCGCTGCAGGTTTGAACCGGTGTCCCGCATTCTGGGAACCCGGGAATTTTATGGCCGGAGCTTCCGGGTGACGCCTGACGTTCTGGATCCCCGCGCCGATACGGAAACGCTCATTGGGGCGGCGCTGGGATTGGCGAAGAGAGCAAGAGTCCATTGCGCATTCTTGACCTTGGTACGGGCTCCGGGGCCATTGCGGTGACCTTGCTGGCGGAATTGCCGGGGGCTACCGCTGTAGCCAGCGACCTGTCGGGGGCGGCTCTGGCGGTGGCGAAAGCCAATGCCGAGGCGCTGGGCGTGGCGGGCCGGGCCAGCTTTGTGCAGGCCAATTGGTTTGAAGGAATCAATGGCCGGTTCGATCTCATCGTTTCAAACCCGCCCTATATTCCTCTTGGCGATATCGCCGGATTGGCCCCCGATGTGCGGGAGTTTGATCCGCCAAGGGCCCTTGATGGCGGCCCTGACGGGCTGGAAGCCTACCGCCGCCTTGCCAGTGGCGCCGGGGGTCATTTGGCGCCCTCAGGGAGGGTTGTTCTGGAGATTGGGGCGGGCCAGGAGAACGCGGTTAATGATCTCTTTACAGGGCAGGGTTTTGCCGGGGAAAGCCGTCATTTTGACCTGGCGGGCCATGCCCGCTGCCTGGTGTTCAGCCGGCCCTAAAGCTGCGGCTTGTAGGCACAAGGCAAAAAAACCATTGGAAATCACTTCCTTCTGCGCTACATAAGAGTCGGTAATTCATTCTGCCCTTGCGATGGCGTTGGGCGGCATGTTGGGAAAAAGACCATAGGTCACAAGTTCCACACATCTCGCTTTTTTGCAGTCGGGGATGGTGTTTCCGATAGTGGAAATATCTGCGGCAGAGGTCTGCGACCACAACCTTCGTATTAGGATTATTTCGACTCTTTGATAAGGGCCGATTTTTGAAATTGTAATGCAAAATCTCAACAACATGGGACGGCAATTTTTGCCGAAGTGATGATTTGAACTTCGATAATGGACACCGCGCACGTCAGGGCCAGCACAACAAACGCGGCCGTGGCCGCAATAACCGCAGGCCGGGCGGTGGCGGGGGTGGCGGCGGTCATAATGCTGGCGGCGGGAATCCCGCGAACCGGGTTTATGAGAGCAACGGCCCGGACGTCAAAGTGCGCGGCACGGCGCAAACAGTGGCCGAGAAATACATGCAGCTTGGCCGTGATGCGCAGTCTTCCGGCGACAATGTCATGGCCGAGAGCTATTTCCAGTTTTCCGAGCATTATTTCCGGGTGATGGCCGCGGCCCAGCCGGTGGGTCAGCCGACAACGCAGTTGCGCCGTCCGGAAGATGAGGATTTTGAAGAGGAAGGCGGCGATGCCGCAGAAGGCGAAAGCGACACCACGCAGGCCGCGATGGTTTCCGAAGGCGGGCAAGCCAGCACGGGCGAGCAGGCCGACAGCGGCGGCGAGCCAAGCGGCGGCAACCGCCAGCGCGACAACCGCGATGGCAACCGGGAGCGTTTCCGCCCCCGCTGGCAGAACCGGGGCGATCAGCCGCGCGATGGCGACAGCGAGCCGCGCGTGGCCGAGGCTGAACCGCAAATGGCCCAGGAAGCAGCCGTTGCAGGCGCGCTCCAGTGGCAATGAGCAAGACGCGGCTCCGGCCAGTGGGAGGCCCCGTCATTCCTCCGCCGTCCGGCTCCCGTCGAGGTGGCAGACGAGCCGGTTGCCGAAAAGAAGGGGCGCAACCCGCGCCGCGCCCGGGCTGCGAGCGCCAGCGACGAAGAATAAAGTTTTTGGCGTCACTTGATGGGGAACCGATTAGCCCCATATTCCTGTCAGGGCGTTTTGTGAGGTGCCTTTAAGGGCCTCTGGTAAACGTGCCGAGAGGAGAGACCAATGGACTTTGAAAAGTATACGGAACGCTCGCGCGGCTTTATCCAGTCGGCGCAGACATTGGCCCTGCGTGAAGGGCACCAGAAATTTACCCCCGAACATGTGCTGAAAGTCCTTCTCGACGATGAGGAAGGCCTGGCCGCGGGCCTGATCAAGGCGGCGGGCGGCGACAGCCGTTTGGCCCTGCGGGACACGGAAGCGGCCCTTGCCAAAATGCCCAAGGTCTCAGGGGCCGGCGCGGGGCAGGTTTACCTGTCGCCGGAAATGGCGCGGGTGTTTGAAGCCGCCCAGAAACTGGCGACCAAATCGAACGACAGTTTTGTGACCGCGGAACGGCTTTTGCAGGCCCTGGCAATCGAGGCCAGCGAGGCCTCCAAGATTCTTAAAAATGCGGGCATCACGGCGCAGAAATTGAATCAGGCGATTGACGCGGTTCGCAAGGGCCGCACGGCGGACACCGCATCCGCCGAGCAGGGCTATGATGCCCTGAAGAAATATGCGCGCGATCTCACCGAAGCCGCCGAGGCGGGCAAGCTTGATCCGGTCATTGGCCGGGATGAGGAAATCCGCCGCACCATTCAGGTGCTGTCACGGCGCACCAAGAACAATCCGGTTCTCATCGGCGAACCCGGCGTGGGCAAAACCGCCATTGCCGAAGGCCTGGCGCTGCGCATCATCAAGGGCGATGTGCCGGAGAGTTTGAAAAAGAAGAAATTGCTGGCGCTCGACATGGGTTCGCTCATTGCTGGGGCGAAATTCCGCGGTGAATTTGAAGAGCGGCTGAAGGCAGTTCTTTCGGAAGTGACCGCGGCGGAAGGCGGCATCATCCTGTTCATTGACGAAATGCACACGCTGGTGGGCGCGGGCAAGGCCGATGGGGCCATGGATGCTTCGAATCTGTTGAAGCCTGCATTGGCGCGGGGTGAATTGCATTGCGTCGGCGCTACGACGCTTGATGAATACCGCAAGCATGTGGAAAAGGATGCGGCCCTGGCGCGCCGGTTCCAGCCGATTTTTGTCGGCGAACCGTCGGTCGAGGATTCGATTTCCATCCTGCGCGGCATCAAGGAAAAATATGAGCTGCACCACGGGGTGCGCATTACCGACTCGGCGATCGTTGCCGCGGCAACGCTTTCCAACCGCTACATCACCGACCGGTTCCTGCCGGACAAGGCCATCGACCTGATGGACGAGGCGGCGGCACGGCTGCGCATGCAGGTTGATTCCAAGCCGGAAGAGCTTGATGAAATCGACCGCCGCATCATGCAATTGCAGATCGAGCGCGAGGCGCTGAAGAAGGAATCCGATACGGCCTCCAAGGACCGCCTGCAGAAGCTTGAAAAGGAACTGGCCGAGCAGGAAGAAAAATCCGCCATCATCACGCGCAACTGGCAGGCCGAGAAGGAAAAGCTGGCGGCGGCTTCCAAGCTCAAGGAAGAGCTGGAGAAGGCGCGCCTGCATCTTGATCAGGCCCAGCAGCGCGGCGATTTCGCCAAGGCGGGCGAGCTTGCCTACTCCACCATTCCCGCACTGGAAAAGAAATTGAAGGTGGCGGAAGAGGCGGGCGATTCCGACATGCTTGAGGAAGCCGTGACCGAGGCCCATGTGGCCCAGGTGGTTTCACGCTGGACCGGCATTCCGGTCGACAAGATGCTGGAAGGCGAGCGCGAAAAGCTGCTCCAGATGGAAGTGGAGCTGGGCAAACGGGTTGTGGGCCAGGCCGAGGCCGTGGAAGCCGTCGCCACGGCCGTGCGCCGCGCCAGGGCGGGCTTGCAGGATCCCAACCGGCCCATAGGCTCCTTCATGTTTTTGGGCCCCACGGGCGTCGGCAAGACCGAGCTGACCAAGGCGTTGGCGAATTATCTGTTTGATGACGAGCATGCCCTGGTGCGCATCGACATGTCGGAATACATGGAGAAGCATTCGGTCTCGCGCCTCATCGGCGCGCCTCCGGGCTATGTGGGCTATGACGAGGGCGGGGCGCTCACCGAAGCGGTGCGGCGCAGGCCCTATCAGGTTGTGCTGTTCGACGAAGTCGAGAAAGCGCATCCGGATGTGTTCAACGTGCTGCTGCAGGTGCTTGATGATGGCCGGCTGACCGATGGCCAGGGCCGCACGGTGGATTTCAAGAACACGCTGATCATCATGACCTCGAACCTGGGGTCCGAGTATCTTGTGGCGCTTGGTGAAAACCAGGACGTGGAAGAGGTGCGCGACCAGGTGATGGGCGTGGTGCGCGGGGCCTTCCGGCCGGAGTTCCTCAACCGGCTGGACGAGATCATCCTGTTCCACCGCCTGAAGCGGACCCATATGGGGGCCATTGTCGATATCCAGTTGCTGCGGCTCAAGAAGCTGCTGGCTGACCGGAAGATCGAAGTGGTGCTGACCGATGAGGCGCGCAGTCTGCTGGCGGAAAAAGGCTATGATCCCGCCTATGGGGCGCGGCCCCTGAAGCGGGTGATCCAGAAATCCATTCAGGATCCGCTGGCCGAAGAAATCCTGGCGGGCCGGGTGAAGGATGGCGACACCGTCGAAGTGGGCGTTGCCTCGGGCAAGTTCACCTTCAACGGCCTGGTGATGGGCGACAAGCCCAAGATCAGCAATGTGGTGACGCTGCACTGAACATTGTGCAAAGAGGGGCGCATGAAGCTTGAGGCCTATAATTCCTTTTGCGCTTCGCTGCCCCATACGACCCATGTGGTTCAGTGGGGTGGCGCCCATGTGTGGAAAGTCGGCGGCAAGGTGTTTGCCGTTGCTGGCTGGAACGAAGGGGACGCGCTTGCAGTCACCTTCAAATGCTCGCCGCTCAGCTTTGATTTGCTGAAGGAGCAGAAAGGCCTGCGCCCCGCGCCCTATCTGGCTTCACGCGGCATGTCGTGGATTCAACGCACTTCAGCTGAGAGCATGGATAATGCGGCCCTGAAGGATTACCTGCGCGAGAGCCACAGGCTGGCGTCCCTCAACTTGACCAAAAAGCTGCAGCGTGAACTTGGCCTGAATTCAGGCTGACGGAATCCCGTAGCAAGTCCTCATGTTTTTTGTCATGTTGCGGCCGGCAACTCAACGATATTTGGCTGGTCCGTTCATGATCTTCGATGCAAATAATCTGCTCCTGTTAACCGGCATGTTCCTGGCGGCCATGCTTTATTCGTCCGTCGGGCATGCAGGTGCGTCCGCCTATTTGGCGCTTATGGCGCTCTTCAGCATACCAGCGGCTGTCATGCGGCCAACGGCGCTTGCCTTGAACATTCTGGTAGCGTCGATCGTTTCGGCAAGGTTTACGCTTGCCGGGCTGTTTCGCTGGCGCGTCCTTTGGCCATTTCTGATCGGTGCGGTGCCATTGGCATTCTTTGGCGGAAGCATTCATTTGCCGGGGCATCTGTACCGGCCAATTGTTGGCGTGGTACTGTTGATTGCTGCTGCAAGGCTTTTGCTGCCGCAAAAACTGCATCTCCAGGAAACGGTTGATCCTCCGGTCATTCCGGCAATTCTTGGTGGCGGGGCAATTGGATTTCTTTCCGGACTAACAGGAACGGGCGGTGGAATCTTTCTTTCGCCGCTCATTCTCTTCATGAGCTGGGCGGAAACGCGAACGATTTCCGGTGTTGCTGCAGTATTCATTCTTTGCAATTCTACGGCTGGCCTTTTGGGCAATCTCTCGGTTGTTGGATCGCTGCCGCCAGAACTTCCTTACTATGCCGCAGCTGTTGTGATTGGCGCCACTGCGGGGGCCACGCTCGGCGTCAGGCGCCTGTCGAGCCCATTGATACTCAAAGCGCTCGGCGTGGTCTTGACGATTGCAGGATTGAAATTGGTGTTAGTCCCATAGGCATCAGCGCATTTCGGCAGCGCGATGTTGAAATCAGGTTTACAGGGTGAGGCCTGTCGGCAGGGGAAGGTTGATCCGGGATTTTACACGGGCGTGGGTTGTGAGATCGCGGACCCATTCGTAGTAAATGCCCTTGGTATTGGTGAGTATGACGCCGCCTGCCGCCATGCGGCGAAGGCCCGCTTCATGGTGCGGCGGGGGTGATGCGGTTGCATCCTCGATCGCGGCCACACGGAACCCCTGGTCAATCAACCCCAGGGCCGAATGGGCAATGCAGACATCGGTTTCGAGCCCCACAAGCACACATTCGCTGCGGCCCGTCTGGCGAACGGCTTCGAGAATATCGGATTGGCCGCAGAGGCCGAAGACTTTCTTGTCGTGCACGCTTGCGCCGGCGCGCAATTGTTTTTCAAGGTCAGGCACCAGCGGCCCGTCGCTGGCAATATCCTCAGCCGTGGCAATGACCGGGATTTCGAGAATGCTGGCCACCTGCATGAGCCAGGCGATGCGTTCGACCAGCGGCTTTCGCCAATCCAGGGGAAGCTTTGCCAGAAAATAGTCCTGAACATCGATGACAATGAGCGCGCATTTATCGGCTGAGAACAGTGGAGCTCCCGCCATTGCCGAAGGTTTACTGTCCGGCCTGGGCAACCTGGGTGGCCGATGGGGCGTTCTGCATCAGGGCCAGCACGCGCTTCTTGTAAAGCTTGTACTTCTGCAAGTCCTTGCCGGCCAATTGCTTGCCGCCGGTGGCTTTTACCTTCAGCGGATTCATCGGGCGCCCGCCAACGCGAACTTCATAGTGGAGATGGGGTCCGGTGGCGCGGCCCGTAGCGCCGACATAGCCGATGATCTGGCCCTGGTTGACTTTCTTGCCGGTGCGAATGCCATCGGCCAGCTTGCTCATGTGGGCATAGAGCGTTTCAAACTTGTTGGTGTGCTTGATTTCAACGGTCACGCCATAGGCGCCGTGGCGGCCGGCAATTTCAACGACGCCGGCACCGGCGGCGCGGATGGGGGTGCCGTAGGGAACGCCAAAGTCCACGCCGGTGTGCATTTTGGTGTAGCCGAGCAGGGGATGCTTGCGCATGCCAAAGCCGGAGGTGAGTTTTGAGCCGGCGACCGGGGTTTTCAGCAGGGCCTTGGAAGCGCTCTTGCCGTTCTCATCCAGGTAGTCCACCTGGCCGTCGGCATTCACGTAGCGGTAGTAGGTCTTGGTCACGCCGCTGAGGGTAAGCTGGGCGTAGTGCAGAACCTTGCGCTTTGTCGATGAACCGGTGAGCGGGTTGCCATAGAAAACTTCGAAGCTGTCGGTTGGCTTGACCTGGCGCTGGAAGTCAACGTCATAGGAAAACACGCGGGTCAGTTCGGCAATAATATATTCCGGAACCCGGTTGTCCTTGGCCGCCGCATAGAGGCTTGAGCCCACGTTTGCCTTGGTGCGGAACTGGGTGATTTGGGCGTATTGGGATGTTGTTCCCTTTTCCTTGCCATCAACCCGGGCGACAAAGCGGCCGTCTTCATCGGCTTCAACGGTAATCGTTTCCTTGGGGCCCGGCTTAAAGGAAAGCTGAACAGGGAAGGTTGCGTCGCGGCCGTAGAAGTCCTGCTGCCGGTCAAGGGTCAGTTCAAACTCGGTGCCGGCCTGGATCATGCGGGCCGGGAATACGGGTTCCATGGCGGCGGCCAGGGCTTGGGCGGCTTCCTTGGTCACGCCACGGTTGGTGAGTTCATCAACCAGACTGCGGCCCTTGGCGATTTTGAAGGTTTCGTCGATCGGTTCGGCAGGCGGCGTTTTGGTGATGATGGTAATGTTGCCTGATTCGGTCTCGGAGGCCTGAATTTCTGCGTCCAGAACAACGGTCTTGCCGTCGCCATAGGGCAGGTCATCGGCGCTTATTTCCGGATAGTTGTTGTCGCCGCCGAGGTCACGCTCGGGGATGACTTCGGTGTCCTGCGGTGAGAGGGATGCCAGGCTGGCAAATTTTGATTTCGTGGCCGCTTCAGTTGATCTGTCGATGGCGGCAAAGGCATCCCCGGGGGCTGCATTTTCGCCAAACACGCCGAGGGCC
>CAVWAY010000013.1:0-117311 GCA_963753025.1 uncultured Alphaproteobacteria bacterium
GGCACAAACCTCGATGACTGCATTGCCCGGGTGCGCCAGGGCATGCGCGCCATGCTGCGCCTGGGCTCAGCCTGGTATGACGTGGCGGCTCAGATCAAGGCCGTAACCGAGCGCGGCATCGACTCCCGCAATATCATTCTGTGTACGGATGATAGCCATTCCGGTACACTGGTCTACGAAGGCCACATGAACCGCGTCGTGCGCCACGCCATTGCCCAGGGCCTGAAGCCCATCACCGCAATTCAAATGGCAACGCTCAACACTGCCCAGCATTTCGGCCTTGAGCGCGAACTGGGCTCCATCACCCCGGGCCGCCGCGCCGATCTCATCCTGTCGTCCGATCTCACGACGCTGCCGATTGAACTCGTCATCGCCCATGGCCAGGTGATGGCCGAGAACGGCAAGCTCGTCGTGGAGCTGCCGAAATTTGCCTATCCGAAAACCGCCAAAAACACCGTGCATGTCGGTCGGACGCTGAGCGCAAAGGATTTTGAAATCGCGGCACCCAAAGGCGCCAACAAGGTTGAAGCCCGCGTCATCGGCGTCATTGAAAACCAGGCCCCGACCAAGGCGCTGCAGCGCCCGCTCAATGTGAAATCCGGCCTGGTTGAAATGGACCGCGGCAATGATGTCTGCCAGATCGCCGTTGTCGAGCGCCATCGCGGGCTGGGCACCGTGGTCAACGCCTTCGTCTCCGGCTTTGGTTACAATGTTGATTGCGCCGTGGCCTCAACCGTGGCCCATGACAGCCACCACATCATTGTTGTCGGCACCAATCACCAGGACATGGCCCAGGCCGCAAACACCCTGAGCGAAATCGGCGGCGGCGTTGTGGTTGTGAGCAACGGCAAGGAACTGGCGCGCGTCGAACTGGTGATCGCCGGCCTCATGTCCGACGAGCCTGCTGAAATCGTTGCGGCAAAAGCTGAGAAGATGGTGGCGGCCATGAAGGCCTGTGGCTGCAATCTGAACAACGCCTTCATGCAGCATTCCCTGCTGGCCCTCGTCGTCATCCCCGAGCTGCGCATTTCCGACATGGGTCTGATTGACGTCAGGACCTTTGAAAAAGTCGATCTCTTCCTTTAGTCGCCAGCATCTCGTGCAGCGGCTATTGGTGCGGATCCATGCCGGTTGCCAGCATCAAGTGATGCTGTTGGTGGTGCATGCCACGCGCCATCACACCGATGAAACCAAGTGCGCGGAGTTTAGCCATCGACGCCTGATCGGGCGGTGAAACAGTCAGGGTGGCACCTTTGTCCGATGGTTCAGCCACGAATTTCCAGCCATCGACGCCATTCATGGTCGCGGCATGAGCCATGACCATGCGCCGGACCGACTCACGAGCCGGTCCCTCACCGGATACTGAAAATCGAATGCCACCCTCCACCTCGGCGGCTTCCACCGCTGCGCCGAGGGTCACATTGTTCATGTCGATCAGGTGCTGGCGCAGGGCTTCAATGTCAACTTTCGCCCAATCGGTGGCGGGATCAGCGTCCAGCATGGCAACGATTTCCTGAATGGCGGCGAAGGCCGCCTGGCCGGTTTCCCCCGGCATGTCGCTCCCCATCATCATGGCCCCATGGTCATGGGTTTTCTCGGCGGCAAGCGTCGCACCAGCCGTGAGCAAAGCGAAAGCAAAGGCAAGCGAAATGGCTTTCATGGTGCGGGACTCCTTCTGGCTCAGAAACTTGCAATTCAGCTTGCCACAGTGGCGGAATGCGCCACATGATAGAGATCATGTTGAACCATATTCTGGCACTGTCGCACACACCGCAGGTATTCAGGAGGGGTCAGTACCTCTTTCATCAGGGCGATCCCGTCGTGTCGATGTTCCTGATTGAGTTTGGTGAAGCGCGCCTCCTCAGGCGGCAGCGTGGGGGCGGCGCCATTGTGCTGCAGCGAGCCTTGCCGGGATCATTTCTTGCCGAAGCTTCGCTCTTCACCGCCAGCTATCATTGCGATGCAACAGCAACAACCCGGGTTTCAGCGCGCCTGATTTCCAGAATCGCAATGCGAAAATTATTTGAAAATGACCCGGCGTTTGCCGCAGCCTGGGCCAGCCATCTTGCCGATGAAGTGCGCAGCGCCCGCCTGCGGGCCGAGATTCTGGCGTTCAAAACTGTTGCTGAGCGCCTTGGTGCCTGGATTGCCGCGAAGGGCGAATTCCCGGCGAAAGGCACATGGAAAACCGTGGCGCAGGAAATTGGCACCAGCCCCGAATCGCTCTACCGCGAAATCGCCCGGCAAAGGCTGGGTAAATGACTCCTGTCAGTCGTCGCGGTAAACCCGCTCGCGCCGCTCATGGCGTTCCTGGGCCTCGATGGAGAGCGTCGCGATGGGGCGCGCATCAAGGCGCTTCAGGCTGATGGGATCGCCCGTCTCTTCGCAATAGCCGTAGGTGCCATTGTCGATGCGCTGCAGGGCCGCTTCGATCTTGGAAATCAGCTTGCGCTGCCGGTCACGCGCCCGAAGCTCAAGCGAACGGTCGGTTTCCGAGGAAGCCCGGTCCGCCAAATCCGGCAGAACATGGTTCTCGTCCTGCAGATGGGTGATGGTTTCCCGGCTTTCGCGCAGGATGTCTTCCTTCCACGTATTCAGCTTTTGCCGGAAATATGCCGCCTGCCGCTCATTCATGAAGGGCTCGTCGTCACTGGGTTTGTAGTCGATATCGACAAGTACATTCATCAAGCGTCTCTCCGGTGTCCGTGGCGCGGGCTTATAGCGGCCTTGTCCTGCTTCGACAATAGCCGTGAATTCAGGCTCAAAACCCTGCAAAAACAATGCCGGTTTACCGGGCGCGCGCCTCGTCGATTTGGTCGCGGAGCTGCATCCACCAGTAGGACGCCTGCACCCCCACCCGCCCGAGCTGGCCGCCCGCCCAAAGCGGCGCAAAAGGCGCAAACCGCCGGTATTCATCGTCGCCGTCGGCAATGGCCCGCGCCAGCAGTTGCCCGGCCATGGCCGTGGTGTTCATGCCGTGGCCGCCAAAGGCCGTGGCAAACCACTGCCCCTCAGTGTCCCGCCCGATGAGCGGCATCTTGTGCAGGGCATAGCCCATGAGACCGGCCCAGGAATAATCGATGCGCGGATTTCCCAGTTGCGGATAGGTCGCAAGCATGTCGACTTTCATTTCCTCGGCAAGGCGCGCGGGCTCGGACACCCGCGTGGTGATGCGTCCGCCCCACAGCAGCCTGCCCTCGTCAATGAGCCGGTAATAATTGCCGGCCCGGCGCGTGTCGGCCACCGCAGCGCTGGTTCGCACCCCATCCTGAGTCAACGGTTCCGTCACCGCCACATAGGTGGCCACCGGCAGAACCGCCCGGCCGCTGGCCTTGTGAATGGTGCGGTCCAGTGACGAAACACAGTGCACCACATGCTGGGCAATAACTTCGCCATCAGCACAGCGCACCCGCCATTCACTGCCCTGCTTCTGCACCACTTGGGCCTTCGAGTTTTCATGCAGGCTGGCGCCGGCTTTCTCCGCCGCGCGGGCAAGCATCAAGGCATATTTCAAGGGATGAAAATGAAGCGCCCGGGGATTTGAAATGCTTTCAAAATAGCGAACCGAATTCAGTTTCTCCCGCGTCTGCTCGGTTGAGAGAAACTGGAAATCCTCGTCATAGTCCCGCGCCATCATATCCCGGTAGGCTTTGAGGTCGCCCCTGTCCCGGTGGCGAAGCGCAACAATCCAGGCCTCACCCATCTTGATGGCTGGGTCACCCGCTTCAATTTCCCGGCGCACATATTCGCTGCCATGCCGGGAAAGCGAATAAAGCGCGCGCGCCGCCTCAAGCCCCACCCGCTTCTGGACATTCTCAATGCCCTCCGCAAAACCGTTGGAAACAAATCCGCCATTGCGCCCCGAAGCGCCCCACGCCAACTGCTTGGCTTCCAGCAAAACCACTTTCTTCTTGCGCCGCGAAAGTTCAAGCGCCGTGGTGAGCCCCGCAAGCCCGCCGCCAATCACGCAGACATCGGCTTTCACCGCCCCGCGCAACGCCGCGCGAGGGCTGCCCCGCTCTGTCGTGGCCTCATACCAGGTTGGGAAAGTGTTAACGGCCTGTTTCATTTTGAACTCTCAAGATCCGATCATGCTTAACCTAAAATTAGCGGAACCCGTGCAATTTTAGCGATGAATAATTTGGGTTGTGGGAAATATCATGCGTATTGGCTCAGTATCAGCTTTGGCTTTAGCGGCATTCGTCCTTGCGGCCTGCGAAGGAACGCCAACGACGGGATCATCGGGAAACAGCGCTACGTTAGCCTTGTGCGGCTTGGCCTGCCCATTTGGCAACCCGGACAGCGGCACCAACGTCGTCAACGATCCCACCGACGGCGACGATTCCTCAACCGATGGCGGCAACACCACCAATCTGAGCGCTACCACTGCCGATGTGACCATTGCCCTGGAATCATCCAGGCTGGTGAAACCCACCTCGGGCACCACGTCCCTATCTTTACTTCAGGCAGGAACCTCGCCCGCCACAACCACGGCACAGATACTCAGTGGCACGAAACCAACAAAACTAACAATTTCCATTGATACAAATTCAGGCACTAATGCCGCTTGGCCGACACCCGCCCAGATGACCCAGTTTGATTATGGATCATACCTTGCAGATCCTACCGGCGGAGACAATGGCGGCGCTGGTCAAGGCCCAGGCGGCGGCTATCGCGAATACTACGTGCATAGCACTGAAGCGGGCAAGGAACGCGAC
Source organism: uncultured Alphaproteobacteria bacterium (assembly GCA_963753025.1). Classification (GTDB taxonomy): domain Bacteria; phylum Pseudomonadota; class Alphaproteobacteria; order Rhizobiales; family Aestuariivirgaceae; genus Aestuariivirga. The sequence goes on from CAVWAY010000013.1 coordinate 4,719, forward strand.
GAGTCGTTACAGGTGTGGGCATGGGGCGATAGTTATGCCGCCCAGTATCGTAACCGGGCAGGCGGCGGGGAAGCATCAAATCAGGCCTGGTCCTTCGGTGGTAACAAGACTCCACTTGCGAGTATGCCAGTGTCGGGATCGGCCACCTATAATGGCCGCTTTGTTGGCACAGCAAAGACCGAAAACTATTTGCAACCCGAAAGCGCCTCAATTAACCCTAATGCCCTTTGGCGGGTTCAAGGAGCATCGACATTGACAGCAGATTTCGGTGCGGCACATTCCGTTGTCGGCACTTTGACCCCCGAAACCTGGAGCAGCATCCAGGGTGATCTCACGCCAGTTTACACAAAGATCGTAGGAACGACCCCAACTCCGCCCTACACCGCGCTGCAGGCACCGGACTACTCCTTCTACAACACGACAATTGCCCTTGCTGGCACGATCACCGGCAATACCTATACCGGCACCGCCGACCTCGTTGGTTCGTTCATTAGTGGTGACCAAACCATGTATGGCGGCTTCTTCGGCGGAGCAGGCGCCGAAACTGCGGGCGTTTTCCATGTCACCGGCATGGATCCTGATCCGCTCGGCGGCAGCGCAGGCATCAACGATGACAGGGCTGCATACATCAGCATTCAAGGTGCCTTCCACGGTTGCGACCCAGGTCCGTGCTGATAGACAAGGCGATAAATACGGGAACAAGAATGCGCACAGCCCTTTGTGCGCTTTCTTTTCTGCTCTTCGCGTCCGCGACAACACTAACCGCTAAGGTAGTGGAGCCATCGCCCCAGCAAATTGCCGAGTATGAAGCCTCGACTGAATCAACGCGGGTAAAACTGCTCATTAACCTGGCGAAGTCCGGGCAGCATGATTTGGCGGAGAGCCTTCTCAAACGCTACCCTTTGACGGGGCCATTCGGAAAAAATCGCCAATTGTTTGTTGAGGGCCTTATTCTCAAGGCACGCGGCAACCTGACCGGGGCAGCCAAGAATTATCGCACGGCGCTGGCCGATGATCCGAGCCTGACTTTGGTTCGTGCCGAACTTGCCCAGACGCTTTTCCTGCTGGAAGAGGATGATAGCGCAAAGCACCATCTCAATCTTCTGATGGCCGAAGCCCCAAACGATTACGAGGCGCAAGGTATACGCTCCTTCATTGATACTATCGACGCGCGCCGTCCCTTCAAATTTAGCGCCTATGTTTCGGTGGCTCCCAGCACCAACGTGAACAACGGCAGTTCCAATGACACCATTTACGCGCCGCTTTGGGGCGTCGACATGGATATTGATGACAGCTCGCGCGAGCAAAGCGGCATAGGCTTCTCCACCGGCTTCAGCGCTGGCTATTCTCACCGCCTAGGCAATGATTTCTCGGTCGTCCTGGGCGGCGGCGTCAATGCGACCCTCTACACCGATCCCGATTTTAACATGTATAGCGCCAGCCAATCGGCGGAACTGCGTTACCTTCTCACCGATGGCTTTCTGGGCGCCGGCCTGGTGGCCAGTGAAAACATGAAGAATGACGAGATTGGCCTGAGCTATTACAGTTACGGCCCCCGCATCAGCCTGCAGAAGGCAATTACCCCGCAAGATCGCATCAACCTGAGCTCCGTCTATGAATGGCGCACCTATCCTGACTCATCGTCGAACGATGGCACTGCCCTCATGGTCGATGGCTCATGGAACCACGCCTTCGATTCCAGCCTGACGGCCTCACTCGGTGCAGGCTATGATCGCATCAAGGCGGAAACCGACTTTATCTCCTACGAAACCTATTCCGGCAGCTTCGGCCTCTACAAGGAATTGCCCAAGGGCATCACCGTGGACCTCAACGGCGAAGTGCGCCTTTCCGAGTTTGATGCCATGCACCCCATCGCCGGAGTGACACGCAAGGATACGCGCCTGACCGGCACCGTGGCGCTCACCAAGCGCGACTTTAACATTTGGGGCTATGCCCCCTCCCTCGAATACACCTATGTCTACAACGACAGCAACATCTCGCTTTATGAGTTCGACTCCCACGCCCTGGACTTCAGGCTCTCAAAAGACTTCTAAATCACGGTGGGTTGCCCAGCACCCCCGGCTTCGGCTAATCAACCCCAATGCGCTTTAAATCCGCCCAGGAATTCAGGAAACAGCCCGCCCACGCCATAACCATTATGGGCATGTCGGGCGTCGGCAAAACCACGCTTGCCGTGATGCTGCAGAAAAGCGGCTGGTTCCAGTATTCCGTCGATTACCGCATTGGCACGCGCTACATGGACGAGCCCATCGTCGACAATTTCAAGCGTGAGGCCATGAAGGTTCCCTTCCTGGCCGAGCTGCTGAAATCCGATTCAATCTATATCCGCTCGAACATCACCTTTGACAATCTGAGCCCCCTTTCCACCTATCTGGGAAAGCCCGGAAACCCGGCGCTCGGCGGCATCTCCTTTGCCGAATATAAGCGCCGCCAGAATCAGCACCGGGATGCGGAGATCCGCTCGCTCCTCGATGTGCCGGGCTTCATCGAGCGCGCCCGCGACATCTATCGTTACCAGCATTTCATCTGCGATTCCGGCGGCAGCCTGTGCGAGGTCGTCAATCCAGATGACCCGAATGATGTGGTCCTGAAATCCTTAAGTGAAAGCACCCTGCTGCTTTACATCGAAGGCAACCCGCAGCACACCAAGACCCTGGTGGAGCGCTTCCGCAAATACCCGAAGCCCATGTATTACCAGCCGGCGTTTCTGGAAAAGATATGGGCCGAATACAAGGACCTCAAAAAAATCCGCAATGACGATGACGTGGTGCCCGATGATTTTGCCGTCTGGGGCTTTGAGCAACTTTTGCACCACCGCATTCCCATCTATCAAAAGATAGCGAAGAACTTTGGCTACCAGATCCCCATGGAAGACGTGCCGAAAATAAAATCGGAAACGGATTTTCTGAATTTGCTCGGCGCCGTGATCGACAGGCACTGATGCCATGCCCATAAAAATCCCCAATGATCTTCCGGCCCGCCTCACCCTTGAGAAAGAGGGTGTCATGCTGATGACCGAGGATACCGCCCACCGCCAGGATATCCGCGCCCTGCGCATCGGGCTTCTCAACCTGATGCCCAACAAGATCAAGACCGAAACGCAGTTTGCCCGCCTCATTGGCGCAACCCCGCTGCAGGTCGAACTTAGCTTGATCAAGATCACCAATCACAAGTCCAAGAACACCCCCCATGACCACATGATCACCTTCTACCGTGACTGGGAAAAGGTGCGGAAGGAAAAGTTCGATGGCTTGATCATCACGGGCGCGCCCATCGAACTGCTTGAGTTCGAGGACGTGACCTATTGGGATGAGCTGCAGAGAATTTTCGACTGGACACAAACCCATGTCCAATCAACCTTCAATATCTGCTGGGGCGCCCAGGCGGCCCTCTATCATTTTCACCACGTGCCCAAACACACGCTGGCTCAGAAGGCCTTTGGGATTTACCGGCACAAAAACCTCAGCCCGGCGTCACCCTATCTGCGCGGCTTCTCCGATGACTTTTCCATGCCCGTGTCGCGCTGGACGGAAAACCTGAAATCCGAATTGCCCAAGAACAAGGGCCTCGAAGTTCTCATGGAGTCGGAGGAAGCAGGACTCTGCTTCGTGGCCGACAGTCCCCATCGCCAGCTCTACATGTTCAACCACATCGAATATGACACGAATTCCCTGGGTGACGAGTATCGCCGGGATGTGGAAGCCGGCAAAGCCATCAACCCGCCCGCCAATTATTTTCCCGGCGGAAACCCATCCGCCACGCCTGAAAACCGCTGGCGCAGCCACGCCCACCTGCTCTTCGGCAACTGGATTAACGAAGTTTACCAGTCCACGCCCTTCAGGCTGGAAGACATTGGTAAACCATAAGTTTTTCTTGTTATTCCCTGCATCCCGCACCAATTATGGATGCCCGGAGGGCAGTCAAAGAGTGAGATTCCAGAACGTTATCGATGCAAGCCGGATTGCCGCCGGCGGGCTCAAGGACCTGGCCACCGGACTGGTAAATCCAACCCTGCGCCTGGGCGTTACGGGCCTTTCAAGATCAGGCAAAACCGTGTTCATCACCGCGCTGGTCCATGCACTGACCAAGGGAAGCCGCCTGCCCGTGTTCGAAGCCTATGCCCAGGGCCGCGTCACCAGGGCCTACCTCGAACCGCAACCCGACGATGACTTGCCCCGCTTTGCCTATGAAGACCATCTCGCGCGCCTCACCGCCGCTGACCGGTCCTGGCCGGAAGGAACACGCCGCATCAGCCAGCTTCGCCTCACCCTGGAATATGAGCCGCACGGCCTCATCGCGCGGAATTTCGGCAGCGGGAAACTTCACATCGATATCGTGGACTATCCCGGTGAATGGCTGCTCGACCTGCCGCTGATGAATTTGTCCTATCGGCAATGGTCCGACGCCACCGTCGCCGCCAGCCGCGTTGAGCCCCGCGCCACTTTGGCCAAGGCCTGGCACGCCCATCTCGCCACACTTGACGCTGAAGGCGCTGCCATCGAGCTCAATGCCGTAAAGGCGGCTGAACATTTCACCGCCTATCTCGCCAAATGCCGCGAGGACGACGTTGCCTTGTCCAGTTTGTTGCCGGGACGATTTCTCATGCCGGGTGATTTCGCCGGATCACCGCTTCTCACCTTCGCACCCCTGATTGCCAAAACCTATGATGGCTTTCCGAAAGGCTCCCTGGGTGATCTCATGGAGCGGCGTTATGACTCCTATGTGTCCAGAATTGTGCGGCCGTTTTTCTTCAGCCACTTCGCCAGGCTGGACCGCCAGATTGTTTTGGTGGACACCCTCTCAGCCCTCAACGCAGGCCCGGCCGCCGTGCAGGATTTGAAAAACGCCTTGACCCAGGTGCTGGCCTGTTTCCGCCTTGGCGCAAATTCAATTTTCTCCAACATCTTGGCCGCCGCATCGACCGCATTCTTTTCGCCGCCACCAAGGCCGATCTCCTGCACCAGACAAGCCATGACCGTCTTGAAAACATCCTGCGCCTGATCATCGAGGATGCCAGCGCCAAGGCCGAATTTTCCGGCGCCACCATTGACGTGGCCGCCCTCGCCGCCATCCGCGCCACGCGCGAAGCAAAAGTGAAACAGAAAAACGAGGAGCTTCCCTGCATCGCCGGCATCCCGCAAAAGGGTGAGAAGATTGGCGGCACAACCTTTGACGGCGAAAGCGAAGTCGCAATTTTCCCCGGCGATTTGCCGGCCAATTCCCTTGATGCCCTTGATGGTACCCTGCAGGGCAAACTGAAATTCGTGCGCTTCCGGCCGCCGCCGTTGAAGGATGGTGCTTTCCCTCACATTCGCCTGGACCGAAGCCTTGAATTTCTTCTGGGGGATCGTTTCGCATGACCGGAAACCATCGCAAGCCCGCGGCCTTCGTCCTGGACGACGAAGAAAAACCAAAATCCCGCCACAAAATCGAATTTGAAACGCAAGAGTCCGTTGGCGAACTCGTCGTTGTGCCGCAGCTTCCCCGCCGAACCTCCAGAGGATTTCGCTGGGGCTTCGTGCTTGTTTCGGCCCTTGCCACGCTCTTGAGCCTGTGGGCTGGCCTTACCATAACCACGCTCATCGAAAATTTCTTTGCCCGTTCGGCAACGCTCGGCTGGCTTGCCTTTGGTGTTGCGGGCTTGGCAGGCCTCGCCGCCATTGCCATTATAATTAGGGAAATTTGGGGGCTTTCGCGCTTGCGGCGCATTGAGCATATCCAGGAGCTGTCGGCCCGCGCCATCAATCTCGATGAGGCCGCCGCGGCGACTGAAACCGTCGCTTCCCTTGAAGGCATCTATGGCAACCGGCCCGACACGGCCTGGGGCATGAAAATATTTCGCGACCATAAAAACGATATCATGGACCCCCGTGATCGCATCAGGCTCCTCGACCGCCTTGTCATCAGCCCGCTCGATGAAGAGTCCCACCGCATCATTGCCCGCCGCGCAAGGCGCGTGACGCTGCTTACCACCGTTACCCCAGCAGCGGCCCTCGACCTCGTCTTTGTCGCCGCCCAGAACCTCCGCATGCTGCGCGAACTTGCTGAACTCTACGGCGGCAGGCCGTCCACCCTTTCAACCCTGAAGCTGGCCCGCATGGTTGTGTCCCATCTTGCAGTCACCGGAGGACTTGCGCTGTCCGACAATCTCATTCAGCACGTCGTCGGCAAGGGTCTGCTGGGAAGGCTCTCGGCCCGCTTTGGCGAAGGCGCCGTTAACGGTATTCTCACCTCGCGCATCGGCCTTGCCGCGCGTGATGTCTGCCGCCCCGTTCCCCAGTCGGAATCGACCAAGGAAACCCTGGGCAGCCTCTTGCGCGAACTGGTCACATTCGGTGATTCCAGCGAGCCGAAGACGCCCTAACATTAACAATATTTAAAGCGATACAGCGCCGGAATGGCCTGCCGCTGGCCGTCCTAGGTCCATGCAGATGGAAATTTAAGGAGAAACCCATGCAGAAATCCACGAAGATTGTTCTTGTTGCCGTTGCCGGCCTCGCTGTGATTGGCGGCGCGGCCTTTGCCCAGAAGGGCTGGAAGCATGGCTTCCGTGGCCACGGCGGCATGGGCTATGAGCAGATGTCCGAGCGCTACGACACCAACAAGGACGGCAAGATTTCCCAGGAGGAAATCGATGCCAACCGCACCAGCTGGCTCGGCGAATTCGACGCTGACAAGTCCGGCGCCCTGGCGATTACCGAATTCCAGAACCTCTGGCTGAAGGCCCGCAACCAGCAAATGGTTCGCGAGTTCCAGCAGTTTGACCGGGATGGCAACGGCCAGGTTACCTTGGATGAATACAAGCTCCCGCTTTCCAAGTTCGTCGCTGAAATGGACCGCGACAATGACAAGGCGGTTTCCGGTGACGAGCTTTCACCCCGCCGCCATTGGGGAAAGAAGAATCACGAGAGAATGGGCGGTGACGACGACCAGGACGGGCAAGACGCTCAGTAAAACATCAGCTCCGGCCGTCTGCACGGGCGGCCGGACTGTTCCCCACCAAACAAATTCAAAAATTGGCCCAGCCCTAAACGCGGCCATATTTCTTCATAAGCGCCATCACCTGGTCAAGCGGCAGGGCATGGGAGGTGTTTCCATCCCGGCCCACCATGGTCTGGTTGCACACCATGGAATCAATCACCGCCTCTTCAGTGGCTTCCACCACCGCATTGAAAACCGGATCAATGGCATCATTGCGCAGGAAGGCGGCATTGCGGAGTTTTGCCCCGCCGCTTTCGTATGCTTCTTCATTCGCGGTTGAGAAGGCCAGGAAAATATCACCGGAACTGTTGTTGCCAACAGTACCCGTCCGCGCCAGCCCCATGGGAACCCGGCGCGCCAGGCGCTTTAATTGATGGGGCTGCAACGGCGCATCGGTCGCCACGATGGCAATCACCGAACCCTGGTCCTTGTAGCGCAGCTTGTCAGCCTTGATGTGCGGGCCCACCGGAACACCCAGAATCATCATCTGCTCACGCGCCCCGAAATTGGCCTGAACAAAAACACCAACTGTGTAAGACTTGCCATCGATCATGATGATGCGCGACGACGAGCCATTCCCCGCCTTGAAATCATAGCAGATCATGCCCGTGCCGCCGCCGACGCTTCCCAATTCAACAACTCCCGCCGCGCGCCCCATCCAACGCTGCAATGGCGTGTTCAGTCGTCACATGGAAACCGTTTATGTCGTTCAGGTCGCCATCATAGGTCTCGGCCGCCACAGGCAATCCCCAGTCCTGGCCAATGCCAATCCTGTTCGCCACCATCCAGCGGATTGTCGCGTCCCGTGTCACGCCGCAGGAATGTGTGTTGGTAATTGTGATGGGTGTCTGCAATTCGCCCGACTCTTCGATCCACACAGCGCCGGTCATCTCGCCATTGCCATTGAGCGAATAATAACCCGCGGCACAAGGAATATGGGCCTTGGCGCGGCCGCGCGGCAAAATCGCTGTAACACCAGTGCGTATAGGCCCCTTGCCTTGCTCCAGCGGCCCATCACCGCTGATCAACGTGGTCGTTCCGACTTCCACACCAGCCACATCGGTGATTGCGTTGAACCGTCCCGGCTTTCCGGCAAATGGCAGTCCCCAGTCCCGTCCCCGTTTCACATCAGCCATAAATTTCCTCCCATCCACATATGTAACTTTTTGCTTTGCAAATCCGGTGACATGCAACACTATGTCGAAAACGGTGTATGAGGTCCATGGAAACGGCAGGTGTCGGGCATTATCGGGAATTCTTGATCATTCTTGGCGTCGCCGGACTGGTCATACCCCTCTTCGTGCGCCTTGGCATCAATTCCATACTGGGTTTCCTGCTGGTTGGTTTTCTTCTCAGCCCTGATGTACTGGGCTCACTCACTACACCCTTTCCATTTCTGAAAGCCTTCGTCCTAAGTGACCGGGAAGCGATCTCCTCGCTTGGCGAATTGGGCGTGGTGTTCCTCCTTTTCCTGATCGGCCTGGAACTCTCTTTCGAACGATTGGTCACCATGAAACGCTTGGTTTTTGGCTTGGGCAGTTTGCAGGTGATCTGCACCACAGCCCTCATCTCTCTGGCCGCCTACGCATTCAATTTCACACCCGCTCAATCACTCGTCATTGGCACGGCCCTTTCGCTGTCATCCACCGCCATCGTCATTCAGCTCTATTCCGACGATAAGCGGCTTGGTTCCCAATCCGGCCGGACGAGCTTTGCCATCCTGCTGTTTCAGGATCTGGCAGTAATTCCCATCCTGTTGATGGTGGGTATCCTGGGTCGGGAAAGTTCCGGCCCTGTTTTGCAGAGCTTGATGATAGCCATAGCCCAGGCGCTGTTGGCTGTGGGCTTGATCGTCGGCGTCGGTCGTTTCGCGTTGCGGCCGTTGCTGCGGCTCGTTGCGGGCTTGAACAGTTCGGATTTGTTCATGGCGGCGGTCCTTCTCATTGCCGTCGGCACCGGTGTGCTCGCAAACTACGCCGGCCTCTCCATGGCGCTCGGTGCCTTTATCGCCGGGCTCACACTGGCTGAAACCGAGTACCGCCGCGCAATTGAAGCTATTATCGAGCCATTCAAGGGCCTCCTGCTGGGCGCCTTTTTCCTTCTGGTGGGCCTTGGCATTGACCTGGATGGACTGGTCCAAGCACCTGTTCAAATTCTTGGCATCGCAATCGCCATTGTTGTTGCGAAAACCGCAGTGACCTATTTGTTTGCCCGCCTCATGAAAGTCAATCGCGCCGCAGCCCTGGAAAGCTCATTGCTCCTCGGCCCCTGCGGTGAATTTGCCTTCGTCATTTTGAGCTCCGCCGCCGCCTTGAGCATTCTCGACAGAATCATGTTCAGCCAATTGTTGCTGATTGTCTCGCTCACCATGGCAGCCATTCCGTTTCTCGCAATTCTCGGCAAGAAACTCGTCAAAAGATCAAAAACGCTCCTGGGAAATTCGCCGGAAACGCTGGAAGCACCGCCGGAAGATGACCAGCCTCGCATTATCGTTGCGGGGTTTGGACGCGTTGGCCATCTCATCGGCTCCATGCTCGACGAGCATAAAATTCCCTATATCGCCGTGGACGCGGATGCTGCCCTTGTAACCCGCGAACGCCGGGCCGGGTTTCCGGTTTACTATGGTGATGCCGCCAACGTCGAGTTCCTGAAAAAATGCGGGCTGGCCGATGCCAAGGCCATTGCCATCACCATGGACAATCCCACGCGCGTTGATGATGTGGCGCGCGCCGCGCGAGCCGAAAGTGCCAATCTCAAGATCATTGCCCGCGCCAGGGATGAACGCCACGCCATGCGGCTTTATACGGCAGGTGTGACAGAGGCCGTTCCCGAAACCATTGAATCAAGCCTGCAACTCGGCGAGTCTCTCCTCGTCGAAGCGGGCATTCCCATGGGACTGGTTATCGCCTCGGTTCACGAGCGCCGTGACACCTTCCGGAAACTTCTCGGCCGTCCCAACCGCAAGAAGGAACTTGATCTGGAGCGCAAGCGCCTGCGCCGCGAAAAGGTTCTGCCCTGACTTATGCGACGCCGAGCTTCTTCTGCAGGTTCGTGCTTGATGTCGTATACTGGAACAGCAGTCTTTGGCCGGGATTGATATAACGGAAGGCCTGTTGCGCCAGCAGCGCCGCTTCATGGAAACCTGAGAGGATAAGTTTCAGCTTGCCGGGATAGTGATTGATGTCACCGATGGCAAAAATGCCGGGCGTTGAAGACTCGAATTTTTCCGTATCCACCGGAATGAGGTTTTCCTCGAGATTCAGGCCCCAATTGGCAACCGGGCCAAGCTTCATGGTGAGGCCAAAGAACGGCAGCAGCGTATTGGCCTGAATGTCAAAAGCCGCGCCGTCACTGCCCTTGACCTGGACCGAGGACAAAATTCCATCAGCCCCCGTCAGGCCGGTCACCTGGCCCAGCTTCAACTGCATTTTGCCGGCGGCCACGAGTTCGCGCATTTTTTTCACGCTGTCAGGCGCCGCGCGGAATTCATCGCGCCGGTGCAGCAGCGTCATGCTCTTGGCGATGGGCGCCAGATTGTTGGTCCAGTCCAGGGCTGAATCGCCGCCGCCGACAATCAGAATGTCCTTGCCACGGAAGCTTTCCATCTTCTTGACCGAATAAAACACCGAGGTGCCTTCATAGGCATCAATGCCGGGAATGGGCGGCTTCTTCGGCTGGAATGAACCGCCACCTGCGGCGATCACCACAATCTTGCTGCGGAAGACAAGTCCGCCGTCGGTTCGCAATTCAAAATCATTGTCGCCATGCTTGATCAGTTCGGTGACCATCTGGTTGAAATGAAACTGCGGATGGAAAGGCTTCGCCTGGTCCAGCAGGCGCTGCGTGAGTTCGGCCCCCGTGACAATCGGCAGCGCCGGAATGTCGTAGATCGGCTTTTCCGGATAAAGTTCGGCGCATTGCCCGCCCGCACGGTCCAGAATATCGACGACATGGCACTTGATATCCAGCAGGCCCAATTCAAAAATTGCAAACAAACCGCAAGGGCCCGCGCCAATGATTACGGCATCAGTGGAAATTACGTCGGACATCTCAAACTCCAGTAGGTCAGAATTGCTTTTCGGGAACACGCACGCGCAAGCCGTTGATCGCGTCGCTGATCTTGATCTGGCAGGAAAGGCGGCTGGAATCCTTCACGTCGAAAGCAAAGTCCAGCATGTCTTCCTCCATGGCGGCGCGCTTGCCCACCTTGTCGAGCCATTCAGGCTCCACATAGACGTGGCAGGTGGCACAGGCACAGGCCCCGCCGCAGTCCGCATCAATGCCGGGCACCATGTTCTTGATCGCCGCCTCCATCACAGTCATGCCCGGAATGCCGTCAACGGTCTGTTCCGTGCCATTGTGCTGGATGAAGGTAATTTTCGCCATGTCGCGCCCATAAACTCGTGTTCGTTTTACCGAACGCTACATAGGATACAAAGAATTGAAAGGCAAGCAGGCCGGTGTGCGCACTAGGGGTAAAGTTGCCGTGCCATTTCATCAAACTCATCGACGGCACGCGCTAGTCCCGAGAGGAGTTTTTTGCGCTTGGCGTCCTGTTCCGGGCTGTTGACCGGCTCCAGCTTTTTGGCCAGCTCGCCGATTTTATAAGCCCCCACGGCAAGGGCCGATCCCTTCAGCGTATGCGTTGCAATACGCCAGTCGGCGCTCGAATCGGCATTCTGCAGCCGGTCCAGAATCGCCGGCAACTGCGCCACAAAGAGGCCGATGATCTCGCGCTCAAGCTCTGGGCTGTCCATGGTGTATTGCGCTAGGTGACTCCGGTCAAAAACGACTGGGACTGTTTTTGTCCGCACTAATTTTCTTGCTGCCACTTGCGCCACTACGCCGTCCCTGCTTCATTTTGGAGCACTAGGCTCTTGGGGGTTATAGGGTGCGAGCGTAAATGGGCAGTTTTCTGAATCGATTCAATTCGATCCATAATTTTAACCAAACCTTTAATTATACTTGCGGATAGCCCCAGAACGGGTTCTATCATGGTTACCAATAGGTTAAGGTGGGAGTCTTGGCGGGAGGGAATGGAAGGGGCCGATCTGCATCGGAAACGCAGATTCTTTCATGAAATCAATCGTCTGCTGGCAGCTCGCAAGGCTGTTAGGCCTTTAAGTTAAGAATGTGGGTAAATCGTATGGCAAGTAACACGGTGGAAACGCGTCGCAGGGACAGGGACAAGCGTTCGGCGGAACGGCAGGCAGAGTTAAGACGCAGCCCGTCCCTGGAGGCAGCCCCTTTGCGCGGCCGCCCTGCCAACGAAAATGACCCCGGCACCAGCATGATGATGGCCAGGTTGCATCGCCAGCCGTCCAATATGGCCTACTACATTGCTGTACCGGCTATCCTCGCCTGGGTGTTCGTCTGGTTCATGGCCTATTCGCCCGTGATCGCAGAACAGGCCCTGCCGCAACTCGTGGCGTCCGTGGCCCTGCTGGTTTTCCCCGTCATCATCATGGGGATCATGGCCTATTTCTATTCGCGCGCCCAGCAATTGCGCCATGTATCGGAAGTCCTGATGCAATCGGCCATGCGCCTGATCCGGCCCCAGGACATTGCAACTGAAGGCCTCACTTCCATTGCCCAGGCGGTCCGCTCGGAAGTCGATCTTCTGGTGGGCGGCGTTGAACACGCCGTTCAGCGCGCCACGGTTCTGGAAGAAATTGTCCACAAGGAAATATCGGCCATCGAGCGCGCCTTTGGCGGCAACGAGGACCGCATCCGCACCCTGGTGACCGGCCTGGAAAACCAGCGCTCCGCCTTGCATCAGGCGTCGCTTGTTGTGGGCAACGAATCAGCGCCCTTGCTGGCGCGCCTTGAAATCAACACGCAGAATCTGGATAGCGTCGTCAACAGCGCCCAATCCACCCTCGTCAGGTTTGAACAGGGCCTCAAGAATTCCACCACCGAACTCGCCCGCACCATTGATGAGGTCTCCGCCCGCGCCACCGTCGCCGGCAACGAAATCGGCGGACAGACCACGCAAATGGAACGCATGTCCGGCATGCTGGTGGGCGAGTTGCGCACCTTCTCGCAGCACCTGCAGGACCAGATACAGACCCTGTCCTCCGCCGCCGGTCATCTCAATGCCGAAACCACGAACTTCGGCCGGAACGTGCAGGGCATGGAAACCAATGTTACGCAACTGCTCGTGCAAAGCATGGATCAGATCAAGGCCCTCACCGCCGAAATGTCCGACGTTGTGCAGAGCTCAAGCGGAAACATCACCTACCACCTGAAGGCCACCTCAAGCGAAGTGGCATCACTCATCGAGCGCTCCGGCATCGATGCCGCCCAGCAGATCGAACTGAGCCGTGGCCGCGTCGATCAGGGATTGCAGAATGTCGCCAAGGACTACATGGACAAGGTGGCCCGTACCCATGGCGACCTCAAGGGCTATCTCGACCAGGCCGCGGCGCAAATTGTCGTCGGCGTGGAAGATGCAACCCATAAATTGTCGGATCGCCTGTCAACAACCAACGCCCAGTTGCTCACTGGCCTGGACCAGACGGCGAACCAGCTCTTCACCCAGTTGAATGCCGCTGGCTCAGGCCTCGCCGGCAAAGTGGAAGAGACCACCAACCGCCTCTTCAGTGAAATCGGCCAGAAGGCCACGCAGATCAATTTGAAACTGGACGAAACCTCCACCGGCGTGTTCGACCGCCTCGACCTGCAGGCAAACTATGTCAACAGCCACATCGAGGAAACCGCCTCGAAGCTCTATGGCAATCTCGACAGCCGCGCCAATGCCCTTGGCACGACCATTGAGAACAATGCCCTGCGCGTCTTCGATGCCATTGACGCGCAGAGCCAGCACGTCACCAATAAGCTCGAGGATACTGCCTCTTCCGTCGCGAGCAAGATCGAGGAAGCGACCACTTACGTTTACTCCCGCATTGAGCTCGCAGGCACCGGCGTTGTCGGCCAACTGCAGTCAACCGGTTCAAACATCAACGACCTGCTGGTGACAACCAGTGGCACCATTTCATCCCATCTCAAGGAAACCTCCGACATCGTCTCCCGCCAGATGCAGGATTCAGGCATTGCCCTGGCCCAGAACATTGAGGTTTCCAGCGGTCTCGTGACCGACAAGATGATCGGCGTGTCCGGCGAGTTCATCCAGAAAATGGGCGGTGCCCGCGACGACATGTTCAACTTCCTGTCGGAGACCTCTGGCCAGATCACCTCGAAAATGGATGAGACAGCCGGGCAACTCTTCGCCCGCCTTGATGATACGTCGCTCTCGATCACCGGCAAGGTCACCACCGTTACTGAAAATCTCACCAGGAAACTCGATACGTCGTCGGCCCAGCTCAACACGCTTCTGGAAACCACCGAGGAGCGGATCGGCTCGCAGCTTGACCAGGCTTCAACTGAATTGACCGCGCTCTTCACCGCCAACACCAAGATGATGAGCGACCAGTTGGATCAGACATCGACCGAGGTGACCAACACCTTCGCCGATACCGCTGTCCGTGTAGCCCGCCAGGTGCAGGATGCAAACGTCCTCATGACCCAGCGCCTGGAAAAAACTTCCACCGAGGTTGCCGAGCAATTGGCCAGCGCCGGCAATTCCATGTTCACCCGCATTGACTCAACCGCCCGCGAACTCGGCACGCGCTTCGACATCGCCACCGAAATCCTGGAAAAGGTCACCAGCGATGTTTCCGGCCGCATTTCCGGAACCGGCGCGAAGTTCGCGGAAATCCTCGATACGGCCAGCAGCCAGATGTTCTCCGATCTCGGCAAGGCCAGCGAAGCCTTCTCCGAAGGCCTGGGACAGACCACGCTGCAGATCAGCGGCCGCTTCGAGCAGGAAACCGGCCTGCTCGTCGATCGCATCGACAAGGCGGTCAAGGAATTCGACAGTGCCACTTCGGCCACCAACGGCCAGCTTTCTGAAGCCCACCGCAAATTCTCCAAGCATGTTGAAACGGCAAACACCTATCTGGCCGACCAGCTTTCAACCGCCGCGTCATCCATCGACGACCGTCTCGAAAGCATCTCGATGCAGCTCACCGGCAAACTGGAAATGACCGGCAGCCGCATTTCAGACCGCCTCGAGGATGTGTCGGTCCTGGTTGAAAAATCCATCGACAAGTTCAACGGCGAAATGGAAAATGTCCTTCTCAGCCGCAAGGTCGCCCTCGACAGCCTGATCGACGATGCCGCCAAGCGCGCCCAGGAAATCGACGCGGTAATGACCAGCTACATGAAACTCATCGAGGATTCACTGGTGACAGCCGAAGCTCGCGCCAAGGACATCAGCCGCATCATCGCTGACCAGACCAATGTCGCCGTCGGAAATCTCGAACAGGAAATCCGCAAGATGGAGGCAAGCTCCGGCGGGCAGATCACCCAAGCCTCGCGCGTGCTGCGCGAGCAGCATGAGCGCGCCATGGCCTCCATGAATGAAATGCTCTCATCCACCGCCAGCGACTTCCAGCAGACGGCCCAGGACATGCGCATGACCGCCCAGCAGGTGGTCAAGGATATCGACAGCGCGCGCAGCGATCTGAAGCGCGCCATCGTTGACTTGCCGGAGGAAACCCGCACCAACGCCGATGCCATGCGAAAAGTGGTGGCCGACCAGATCGCCGCTTTGAATACATTGGCCGATGTGGTCAAGCGCCAGACAGGGATGACCGATCTGTCCGGCCCCGGCTCTGGCTACGCACCGCAGCGAAGTACAAGGGATCCCAGCCCGGGAAAATCTGAGGGCGCTACGTTCCTTGCTCCACAATCCGGAACGTCAGGCGCCCTGAAAAAAGCCATGGAGCGGCTGGAAAACAAGGGCACCTCCACCTCGTGGCGTGATGCGGCAATAGAGAGTCCGACCAAGCCCCAGGCCAAGAAAGCGGCGGAAGGCAATGGCGTTCCGCGCGAAGTCGAAATCCTGACCCAGGAGCTGAACAGCGTGGCGCGCGATATCGTTGATGTGCTCGAGGATGGCCTGCCGGCCGAACTCGAGAAGCGCTACAACAAGAACGAGCGCCATGTTTATACCCAGCGTCTCTATGAGGGCCGCGGCAAACGCCTGCAGAAGAACATTGCCATGCGCTATGAAAATGACCGGCCCACGCGCAATCAGGTGGACAACTACGTCAAGCTCTTTGAGCGCCTGCTTGATACGGTGTCCGAAGCGCCGCAGGGCAATCAGATGGTCGAAGCCTGCCTCATGTCGGAATCCGGCAAGATCTATGTGATGCTGGCAGAAGCCTGCGGCCGCATTTCGCCAAGCTGACGCGGCAGATGCCTGCTCTTTCAATTGCTCAGGAGAGCTGGCCCATCGCCGGAAGTTTTACCATCTCGCGCGGCAGCAAGACAGCCGCGGACGTGGTTGTCGTCACCCTTGAAGAAGAGGGCCATCGGGGCCGCGGTGAATGCGTGCCCTATCCCCGCTACAACGAAACCGTCGAAGGTGTGGTGGCCAGCCTCGAGGCGGCCCGCGCCGGAATTGAAGCCGGTTTCTCCCACGCCGATGTGCCGGGCCTTGTGAAGCCGCGCGCCGCGCAAAATGCCCTGGATTGCGCCCTCTGGGATCTCGAGGCAAAACGCGCCGGAAAACCCGTCTGGCAACTGGCGCTGCTGCAACAGCCGCGCCCGATGACCACGGCCTACACCCTGAGTCTTGATACACCGGAAGCCATGGCCAAGACAGCAGCCGAGGCCAGCCACCGCCCCTTGCTCAAACTCAAGCTCGGCGGCGAAGGCGACGTTGACCGCCTGCGTCTCATCCGTGCCGCCGCACCCACCAGCCGCCTTATCATCGATGCCAATGAGGGCTGGACCCCAGGTGAACTTCCATTACTTCTCAAAACTTGCGCCGCTGTGGGCGTTGAACTCGTTGAGCAGCCGCTGCCCGTGGCCGATGACGAGGCCCTGCTTCGCATCACCCATGATGTTCCGATTTGCGCCGACGAATCGGCCCATGACCGCCGCAACCTGCATAAGCTCGTCGGAAAGTATGATGCCATCAACATCAAGCTCGACAAGACCGGCGGACTAACCGAGGCGCTTGCCCTCGCCCATGCCGCCAAGGAATTGAATTTCAAGATCATGGTGGGCTGCATGGTTGCAACCTCTCTTGCCATGGCGCCCGCCATGCTTGTGGCCCAACTGGCCCAGGTCATTGATCTCGATGGCCCCCTGCTCCTGGCCCGTGATCGCAACCCCGGCATCAGCTTCGACGGCAGCCTTATGTACCCGCCCGAACCAGAACTGTGGGGCTGACCCGCTTCAGGGCAAAGGCAAAACTCAGGGCCGCCAGCGACACCGCCGCCATCACCAGATAGGTTCCGCCCAGTAGCTGGCCATACAGCATGCCTGATACGGCCATCATGGCCGACATGGCGATGCCGCCCGAAAACGCCGCGTACAGCCCTTGCGCCGAATTGCGCAAGCCCTGCGGCACCGTGAGCCGGATGTAATGCATGGTGCCCAGATGAAGCATGGTAAAGGAAACGCCGTGCAGGCTTTGCAGGACGATGCTCATGCCAAGGCCGAAATCATGCGACATGAAAACCCAGCGCAGGAAACCGCCGGAAATTCCGATGAGGATCAGGTTGATCGCGCCGAACCGCCTGACGAACGCATTCGAGAAGGCAAACACGCTTACTTCGGCAACAATGGAAATCGCCCAGAAGCTTCCGATGGTGAATTTGTCATAGCCCAGCCTGTCCCATTCCACCGGGCCAAAGGAATAAAGCATCCCATGGGTCGCCTGGCCCAGGCTCACGGCAACAATGAAAATGACAAAGCTGCCGGTCATCAAAATCCCGAAGGCATTGAAGATATTGGCGGGGCGCTCGGCGGGTTGCAGCGGCCTGTCCAGATCCGGGTCAGGCGGCAGCAGGAACGCAATGAGAAACGAAACACCTTGGGCCAGCGCGATAAGATAGACGAGGCTACCAATGGGGATATGGAGCAGCAGCGCCCCCGCCCCGAGATTTCCCAGCAGAAAGCTTACGGAGCCCCAAAGTCGCAGGCGTCCATAATCCAGCCCGTGGTGGGCGCTGCCGTCAACGCTGAAGCTCTCGGCCAGGGTAAAAATCGGGGCGATGCAGAGGGACGCCAGAATTGCGCTGGCGAGTATTGGCAAAAATCCCGCCGACAGCCCCAACAGCAGATAGCCCAACGCCGAGGCAAGGCTGAACAGGATGATAAGCCCGCGCCGGTTGCGGTGGAGGTCGGCAAAATAGGCGGCAACCGGAATGGCCACGAACCGGGCCGCCGTCATGCCGGCAATAACCAGCCCGATTTCGGCAACCGAAAGCCCCTTGGCATGCAGCCAAAGGGGCAAAAACGGCAACTGCATGCCGGTGCCAATCGTGAGAAAAGCATAGAAAATTGAAAAGCGAAGGCCGAAGATTCGTGCTGGCATGATCCGTTGCAAGGCTAAATAAACCAAAACTTCACCACTTTCCACGATACTTGGCGCTGGTAAGACCTGCGCCTGTTGCGGGGCGCATGCGAGTTTGTGGAGTTCGGGTATGTCAGCGCAAAGTGAGGGTTACCGGAACGAAAGTTTCGAAAGTCTGGAAGCAGCCGTCCTGGAAACCCAGCGGGGACGCTGGTTTCTCGAGGAATATGCCCGGCGCCAGCGTTCGGCTGAAACTCTGGCCATTCTCGAAATTCTCAAGAAACTCGAAGGTTCTATTACCAATACGAGCTTTTTGCCGCCCCCCAAAAGTCCTGAGCCAGCCCCGGCCCTGAAAACCGAGCAGCTCAAATTCTTCAAGCAGGACGAAGAGATCTTCGTTGAACCCACCATCGCGGCCCCGGCCCTTTCAGTTGTGAGCAGCCCGCCCAAGGTGGACATTGTCCCGCCGCCCGAACCCAAGGGCGCAAAGCTAAAAATTCAGCGCGTGCCGGCCACGGCAACGCCGGAAGAGGACTTCATGGCCGCAGAGCCGGAAAACCAAGTCCCCATCGCGCCGGTACATGAACCCAAAGCCAGCTTCGCGCCACCCCCGCCAGCCGAGCCAAAGCAGCGGGTTGTCATCATTCGCAGGCCCGCAAGCGAGGCTGCGGAAATCCCCCTGATGGAAGAAAAGTCGTCGGAAGCGGCTGCCTAGGTTTCCGTCAGGATTTCGGCGAACAGCTTCGGATCAACATTGCCGCCGGACAGGATGATGCCGATGTTTCTGCCCTTCGTCGCAACCTTTCCGCTGAGCACCGCCGCAAGTCCCGGCGGCACCTCCCGGTTCAACCACCAGCTTGAGCGTTTCAAAGGCAAAGCGCACGGCGCGGCGAACCTCGGCTTCCGAAACCACATAGCCTTCCGCCAGACGCCCCTTGTTCATGGCAAAGGTCATTTCGCCGGGTTGCGGCGTAAGCAGCGCATCGCAAATCGATCCCGAAGAACGCGGATTCTTCTCACGCACGCCGGAGCGCAATGACCGCGCATAATCATCAAAGCCCTCAGGCTCTACCGAATGCACTTTTGTCTTCGGTGATTTTTCGGCGAAGGCCAGCGCAATGCCGGCCGTCAACCCGCCGCCGCTGCAATTGACCAGCATGTCATCAAGCACGACGCCACGGTCTTGAAGCGCGGCAATGATCTCAAGCCCGCAGGTGCCCTGCCCCGCAATAATGTCTGCGTGTTCAAACGGCGGCACCAGAACCGCCCCGCGCTCTGCCACATAGCGGTCAGCGATCTCTTCGCGGCTTTCAGTTGCGCGGTCATAGGTCACGACCTCCGCCCCATAGGATTTGGTGTTGGCCTTTTTAATCTCCGGCGTGTCTTCCGGCATGACGATGAGCGCCGGGATGCCGCGAAGCTGTGCCGCCGCCGCAACGCCCTGCGCGTGGTTTCCCGACGAAAAGGCCACAACGCCGCCCTTGTTCTTGGCTGGATCAAGTTTTGAAATGCAGTTCCAGGCGCCGCGGAATTTGAATGACCCTGTGCGCTGCAGGCATTCCGCCTTGATGAAAACGCGCCCACCAACGAGCGCGTTCAGTTTCACATTTTCAAGCAGCGGCGTGAGAACAGCCTCACCCTGAATTCTCTTGGCGGCCAGTTCAATGTCTGCAAATACTGGAAGTTCTTGAACTGCCAAAACAACACCTGCCTTTTCTGTCGCAAAAACGGGGGAATCCGCCGCCTGTATTGGTTCTTATGCCCAAAGGCTGTTAGAAATCAAAGGCCTGTTGAAAGGGAACCCAATGGCCCGAGACGCCCGCTACGATATCCTGTTTGAACCCGTGAAAATTGGCCCCGTTACGGCGCGCAACCGCTTCTATCAGGTTCCCCACTGCAACGGCATGGGCTGGCGCGATCCCTCAGCCCTTGCCGCCATGCGCGGCATGAAGGCCGAAGGCGGCTGGGCCGTGGTCTGCACCGAAATGACCGAGATTCATCAAACCGCCGATGTGACGCCCTATGTGGAACTCCGCATCTGGAGCGATCACGACATTCCCATGCACGCCCGCATCGCCGAGAAAATCCATGAGCACGGTTCGCTGGCCGGCATCGAGCTGTGCCACTCCGGCTATACCTCATCAAATCTCTGGTCGCGCGAAATTCCCATGGCCCCCACGGCCATGCCAACCTCCAGTTCCTTCAACAGCCCGATCCAGGCCCGCGCCATGGACAAGGAGGATATCAGGAACCTGCGCCGCGCCCACCGCGCCGCCGCCCTGCGTTCCCGCACCGCCGGCTATGATCTCGTCTATGTCTATGCCGGGCATGGCCTTGGCATTTTCCAGCAGTTCCTGTCGCGCGCCACCAACATGCGGAGCGACGAATATGGCGGCTCCCTTGAAAACCGCGCCCGCCTGCTCCGCGAAGTGATCGAGGACACCAAGGAAGCGGTGGGCGACCGCTGCGCCGTTCCTGTCCGCATCGCCATGAACGAATTTCTCGGGCCTAATGGCCTCGAGCCCGCCGAGGTGGAAGACGCCATAGGCCTGATGGCGGAACTGCCTGATCTCTGGGACCTGTCGCTCTCAAGCTGGGAAAAGGATTCGCAAACCTCGCGCTTCTCCGAGGAAGGCTTTCAGGAACCCTACATCAAGGGCGTGAAGAAGCTCACCACCAAGCCGGTCGTCGGCGTTGGCCGTTACACCTCGCCGGACACAATGGTGCGCGTGATCAGGCAAGGCATCATGGATATGATCGGTGCCGCCCGCCCCTCCATCGCCGATCCCTTCCTGCCCAGGAAGATTGAGGAAGGCCGCCTCGATGACATCCGCGAATGCATTGGCTGCAACATCTGCGTGACTGGTGATTACACCATGTCGCCCATCCGCTGCACCCAGAACCCCACCATGGGTGAGGAATGGCGGCGCGGCTGGCACCCCGAACGCATCCGCCCCGCCGGAAGCGTAAAGAACATCCTCATTGTCGGCGCAGGCCCGGCAGGCCTTGAAGCGGCCCGCGCCCTTGGAACGCGCGGCCACAAGGTGACGCTGGCCGATGCGCGAAGCGAAGCGGGCGGCCGCGTGGCGCGCGAATGCCGGCTTCCCGGCCTAGCCGCCTGGGGCCGGGTGCGCGACTGGCGCCTGCTGCAAATAGCCAAGCTGCCCAACGTGGAACTTTATCTCGAAAGCGAAATGACCACCGAAAATCTGGCGGAATTCGGTGCCGACCATATTGTCATGGCCACCGGTTCAAGCTGGCGGCGCGATGGCGTAGCCCGCCACCATACACGGCCCATCCCGATTGCCTCGGGCGCAGATGTCTTGACGCCCGATGATATCCTGGATGGCAAAATGCCCAAGGGCAAAAACCTCGTCATCTATGATGATGACCATTATTATATGGGAGGCGTGATCGCCGAACTCCTTCGCAAGGAAGGCTACGCGGTAACGCTGGTCACCCCCTCTTCCCTTGTGTCCTACTTTACCAAGACCTCCCTGGAGCAACACGCCATCCAGGCCAAATTGCTTGAGCTAGATGTTAAAATTGAAGCAAATTCAGCCGTTCAGGAAATTTCTGCCGGCCATGTGACGCTCGGCTGTGTTTTCACCGGCCGCACCCGCGAACTGGAGGCAAGCTCCGTCGTTTTGGTTACCGCCAGAAACGTCAGGGATCAGCTCTTTCAATCTTCTCTGGAAAAAATAAATAATCTGGCCCGCATTGGCGACTGTTTTAGCCCCGGAACCATAGCCGCCGCGGTCCATGCCGGCCGCAAATTTGCTGAGGAATTCGGTTCCCCGCTCCCCGACTTCCTCGACCTGCCTTATCGCAGGGAAGTGATCGGGCTATCTTAATCAAGCCACAACTTTTTAATAGCGTCTTTACCCAGATCAGTGATTCTCTGTGTGTAGCTTCTCAGGTCTAGGGGTTTTGGGGTGTTTTCTCAGCATTTTACGCGTCGTGCCTTTCTCGGTGCTGTCTCCCTGGCAGCCGCCGCCTCCGTGGCGCAGGCCCAGACGGCTGAAATCACCGGCTCAATCACCTCAATCGCCCCCAAACTGGCCATCGCCGGAAAGCTTGCCACGAAAACTGAATTTCTGGCTGACCGCCAGGAAGCCGCCATGGTGACCGCCGGTTCGATCCGCGCCCTGGAAGGCGCCATCCAGCTCTACGAGGAATTCGTGGCCGGCGGCGGCTGGCCCAGTATTGGCAAGGGCAAGCTCGAAAAAGACGTGAAGAGCGAACTGGTCGTGACCTTGCGCCAGCGCCTTGTATCCGAAGGCTACCTGCCCCTTGAAGACATGTTCGTGGAAGCTGCCGATGTCTTCGACGCCAATATCGATCGAGGCGGTCAAATTCTTCCAGGCCAGCCATGGCATTGCGCCCTTGGGCAAGGTTGATGACCGCACCCGCGCCGAGCTGAACATCACGGCGCGCGCCAGGCTCCAGACCCTGCGTGAAAACTATCCCCGCGTTGGCGAATACGCCCTGGATTTGCACGAGCGCAACATTCTGGTGAACATCCCCTCCGCCCAGCTTGAAACCGTGGAGTTCGGCAAGGTCCGTTCGCGCCACAACGTGGTTGTGGGAAAACGCGACAGGCCCTCTCCGGCCCTCAAAAGCGTTGTCAGCGATATCAACTTCAATCCTTATTGGAACGCCCCGGCCTCCATCGTGCAAAAAGACCTGGTGCCGAAATTCCTCAAGGATCCCACGATTTTCGAGCAGATGAACATCCGGATTTTTGATGGCGTCGGCGGCCCCGAGATTGATCCCTACACGGTTGATTGGGTCAATACCGATCCCGAGCGCTACCACTTCCGCCAGGAACCCGGCGAGAGCAATGCCCTGGCCACCATGAAAATCAACTTCGCCAACAAATACATGGTCTATATGCACGACACGCCGCACCGCGAATTGTTCGAGGTCAACGCGCGCTTCGAAAGCTCTGGCTGTGTCCGCGTTGACAAGGTCAGCGACGTCGTGAACTGGATTCTTGGCGGCCAGGACGGGATCGACGCCGCCGAGATCGAGATGATCACCGCCAGCCAGGAACGCTACGACGTGAAGGTGGCAAACCCGCCCGACGTGCGCTTCATGTATCTCACCGCCTGGGCCACCGAAGACGGCAGGATCAATTTCCGCCCCGATATCTATGCCCTCGATGGCAAGGGCTTCGTGCTGGGCCAGCCCCGCGCCTCCCGCGGTATATAGCTTGTAACTGAGTTCTAAGAATGATTGCTTGTACCCTCCCTATGGGGTGAGTATCTGGCAATCATGACACAGAGCCTCTCATTTATTCATCGTTTTGAACCCGGCGCCTCAACTGCCGCACCCCTTCTCCTGCTCCACGGAACCGGCGGCGACGAAACCGACCTGTTGCCCTTGGGCAAAGCCCTGGCGCCGGATCGCGCCCTGCTTTCGCCCCGCGGCAAGGTGCTTGAAAACGGCATGCCCCGCTTTTTCCGCCGTCTCGCCGAAGGCGTATTCGACGAGCAGGACGTGATCAAACGCGCCCATGAACTGGCCGATTTCATTGTCGAAGCGGGCAAGGCCTACAAGCTGGCTAAGCCCGTTGCCGTTGGTTTTTCCAACGGGGCCAACATCGCCGCTGCCATTCTCCTGCTCCGCCCGGAAGCCTTGAGCGGAGCCATTTTGCTGCGCGCCATGGTGCCGCTGGCAAAGCCTCCGCAAGCCGAGCTGGCGCAAACGCCGGTACTCATTGTTTCCGGCGCCAGCGATCCCATCATCCCCGCCAGCAACGCAAAGCTCTTGGTCACCATGCTGAAGAACGCCCATGCCGATGTGACCCATGAAACGCTGCCAACCGGACATAACCTTACCCAGAACGACGTAACCCTCGCCACCAAGTGGCTGAACCGATAGGACAGAAAATGCAACTCAATGGCCTGCACCACCTCACCGCCGTCACCGCCGATGCCCCCAGCAACCACAATTTCTATACGAAGACCCTCGGCCTCCGCATGGTCAAGAAAACCGTGAACCAGGACGATACCTCGGCCTATCACCTGTTCTATGCCGATGGCCTGGGTTCGCCCGGCACTGACATCACCTTCTTTGACTGGCCCGTAGGCCGTGAACGCCGCGGCACCCATTCCATTGTCCGCACCGGCCTTCGCATCAAGGGCGAAGCCGCCTTCAAATGGTGGGCCGATCATTTCAAGGCCCGTGGCGTTTCCGCCGAAAAGGTCGCCGAACGCGATGGCCGCCTCACCCTGGACTTCGAGGATTTCGAGGGCCAGCGCCTGAGCCTTGTCGATGATGAAGGTACCGGCGAAACCCATGCCTGGAATGAAAGCCCGATTGCCGCCGAGAACCAGATTCGCGGCTTGGGGCCCATCACCCTCAGCGTGCCGGATTTGCGGCCAACCGAAGTGATCCTGACAACCGTCATGAACATGACGAAAGCCCGCGAATTTGGAAACACCAGCGTGTTCAAGATGAATGGCTCCGGCCCCGTCGCCGAACTGCATGTCCGCGTTGACAAGGGCCTGCCGCCCGCCCAGCAGGGTGCGGGTTCCGTGCATCACGTGGCCTTCAACATTCCCTCCGCCGATTACAAGGCCTGGGCCGACCGCCTGAAGGAACTCCGCATTCCCAACAGCGGCCCGGTGGACCGCTTCTGGTTCAAGAGCCTCTATTTCCGCGAACCCAACGGCGTCCTCTTCGAACTCGCCACCGACGGTCCGGGCTTTGCCACCGACGAGTCCCTGGAAAATCTCGGCAAGACCCTGTCCCTCCCGCCATTCCTGGAAGGCCGGAGAGCCCAGATCGAGGCAGGATTGAAGCCGCTGTAACGTCTTCTCCTGCGAAGCGGGAGAAGACAGGGGCCCATGTCACGAAGTGGCATGGGAAAGATGAGGGCACTTCGACCTCGTTCCCCTCACCTCCCCGTTGCTTCGCAATGGGTCCCTTCCTCTCCCGATTCTCGGGAGAGGAAATAAGGCTAAGGCAGATTATCCCGCATGAAGATATCAATGCGGATGCGTTCCTGCGATTCGATCAGCGGCATCTTGTCGGCGTTGGCCATGAGCACGCGCACCGCGCTGCGCACCTCATGGCCCGCATCCTGATTGATGATCGCGTCGATCGAGCCGCGGATCAGCGCCCGGCGCGACAGGTCGGTAACCTCATGGGCAATGAACACGATGTCCCTGGCGCGGCCCGCCGCCTCAAGGCCCGAAACAATGCCGCGCGTGCCGCCGCCCACATTGTAAATCCCGATGAGATCGGGATGCTCGGCCAGCAATTGCCGCGTCATCTCCTCAATGCGGGCCCAGTCGTCGCGCGATTCCCGCACCGGCAAAACCGCAAGGTGGGAATATTCATGCGCCATCACCTGCTCGAAGCCAAACTGCCGTTCGATATGATCGCGCAGCGCCAGCGAGCCCGCAAACACGCCAACCGTGCCCGTCATGCCGCGCAGGAACCGCCCCATGAGATTGGCGGCGGTGCGCCCGGCGGAAGAATTGTCGATGCCGGCATAATGCTGGCGCTTCGACCCCGGCACATCGGATACCAGCGTCACCACCGTAATCCCGCGCGACACCAGCGCATTGATCGCCTCGCGCACCGCCGGATGATCGAGCGCCACGACAGCAACTCCGTCCATCGCCTTGTCGATGGAATCAAGCGTCTGGGCCAGCAGCTCGCCGTCAAACACATCAACGCGCTTGACGATGATCGAAACCCGCTCCGCCTCCATGCGCTCCGTGGCCAGGCGCACCTCGTCGGCAATGCGCATGAAAAATTCGCCGGTGCTCACCGGCAGGACAAAACAGAAGCGGTATTCCCGCGACCGCGCCAGCCGCGCCGCAATGCGGTCCGGCTGGTAATTCAGTTCCCGAATGGCCGCTTCGACCTTTGCAATGGTGGGAGCCCGCACCCCCTGCCTGCGATTGAGCACCCGGTCGATGGTCGCAACACTCACCCCCGCAAGCCGCGCCACATCCTGAATCGTAAATTTCGCCATGGGGCTATCAAGCGCAGGGTCGGCAACTTGTCAAATTTCTAGGTCACGGCTTTCTTTGCCAGAAACTCCGGCCGGTTCCACAGCTTCTCATCAAGAATGCGGGTGAGAATGGCCGCCGCATCCCAGATTTCGGTAAAGCTCGTATAGAGCGGCGTGATGCCAAAGCGGATGACATCGGGCATGCGGAAATCCCCGATCACGCCATGGGCAATCAGCGCCTGCATCACCGCATAGCCTTCCGGGCAGTGAAACGACACATGCGAGCCGCGATTTTCCATGTCGCGCGAGCCAAACAGCGTCAGCCCATGGCGGGAATTTTTCTCCTCAACCAGTGTGATAAGAAGCTGGCACAAAGCCTTTGATTTTGCATGTAAATCTTCAAGGTCAACATCGTCCCAGACATCAAGTGCGGCATCCAGTGCCGTCATCGAAAGAATGGGCTGGGTGCCGCATTGCTGGCGGATGATGCCGGGGGCCGGAACAAAATCGAGATCAAAGGCAAAGGGCCTTGCATGGCCCCACCAGCCGACAAGTGCGGGCTGCACAACATCCTGCAGTTCCGGCCGCACATACAGAAAGGCCGGCGCACCGGGTCCGCCATTGAGATACTTGTAGGTGCAGCCCACGGCGAAATCGGCCCCGCTCCCCTTGAGGTCAACCGGAACCGCCCCGGCGCTATGGGCCAGGTCCCAGATCATCAACGCACCCGCCTCATGGGCGAGCCTGGTGATGGCTTTCATGTCATGGCGCCGCGCCGTGCGGTAATCCACCTCGGTGAGCATCACCACCGCCACCTCCGGCGTGATCGAAGCGGCCACGTCCTCCGGGGCCACGATCCGCACCTCATGCCCATCGGCCATGAACTGGGTCAGGCCCTGGGCCACATAGAGGTCCGACGGAAAATTGCCGGAGTCCGACAGAATGACCTTGCGTTCCCGCCTCTGCCCCAGGGCGGATGTCAGTATTTTAAAGAGATTGACCGAAATCGTATCCCCGACAATGACGCTTCCCGGCTCCGCCCCGATCAGCCGCTCCAGCCGCCCGCCGATCTTCTGCGGCAGGTGAAACCAGCCATGCTCGTTCCACGATTTGATAAGGGTTTCGCCCCATTCCCGCTCAACCGCAGCCTGAACCCTCGCCGGTACATTGCGCGGCAAAACCCCCAATGAATTGCCATCGAGATAAATCACCCCCTTCGGCAGCAGAAACGCCGCGCGCTTTCCCGCCAGCACGTCAGACCTGTCCAGCGCTTCGCAATCGGCCCGCGTTGTCGTCATAATTCCGCTCCCCGTCCTGCCCAAAATCGCAACATTGTACTTGACTAGGCACGGTCACAAGGCTTGCATAAGAAAAAAATTTCATTGAGATGGGGACCCCATGAAATCTCGCGCCGCCATTGCCTTTGAAGCAGGCAAACCCCTTGAAATTGTTGAAGTTGATTTGGCCGGCCCCCAGGAGGGCGAGGTTCTGGTTGAAATCAAGGCCACCGGCATTTGCCACACCGATGAATTCACCATTTCCGGCGCCGATCCCGAAGGCCTGTTTCCCGCCATCATGGGCCATGAAGGCGCGGGCGTCGTGGTCGAAGTTGGCAAGGGCGTGAAATCGCTGGCCAAGGGCGACCATGTCATTCCGCTTTACACCCCGGAATGCCGCGAATGCGAATATTGCCTCAATCCCAAAACCAACCTGTGCCAGAAAATCCGCTTGACCCAGGGCAAGGGCCTGATGCCCGATGGCACCTCGCGCTTTTCCTACAAGGGCAAGATGGTGCACCACTACATGGGCTGCTCCACCTTCTCGAATTACACGGTGCTTCCCGAAATCGCCCTGGCCAAGGTGCGGAAAGACGCGCCCTTCGACAAGATTTGCTACATCGGCTGCGGCGTCACGACAGGCGTCGGTGCCGTCATCAACACCGCCAAGGTGGAAATCGGCTCAACGGCAATCGTCTTCGGCCTCGGCGGCATTGGCCTCAATGTGATTCAGGGCCTGCGCCTTGCCGGCGCCAGCCAGATCGTCGGCGTTGATCTCAACGAAGAGCGCGCCACCTGGGGCAAGCGCTTCGGCATGACCCATTTCGTCAACCCGTCAAAGGTTGAAGGCGATCTCGTCGCCCATCTCGTGGGCCTCACCAATGGCGGCGCCGACTACACCTTCGAATGCATCGGCAATGTGAAGGTCATGCGCGTCGCCCTTGAAGCCGCCCACAAGGGCTGGGGCCAATCCATCATTATCGGCGTGGCCGGCGCCGGCCAGGAAATTTCCACCCGCCCCTTCCAGCTTGTCACCGGCAGGTCGTGGCGCGGCACTGCTTTTGGCGGCGCCCGTGGCCGCACCGATGTGCCGAAGATCGTTGACTGGTACATGAACGGCAAGATCGAGATTGATCCCATGATCACCCACATCCTGCCGCTGGAAAAAATAAATCATGCCTTCGACCTCATGCATGAAGGCAAATCGATCCGTAGCGTTGTCGTGTTTTAAAAACAGAAACTGAGGGAGGACCACCATGGCCAAGAAAGCCAAAACCAAAAAGACCGCCGCCAAGAAATCGAAAACGATTTCCCTTCACCCCTTGATCGACAAGGGCGTGCTGGGCAAGGCCAAGGCGAAGTTTGCCGGCGGCACACTGACCTGCAAATGCACAACCGATCCCGTCATCGTGAGCATCGGCGCGCAAACCGCGCATAATCACGCCTGCGGCTGCACCAAGTGCTGGAAGCCCGCCGGAGCCATCTTCTCCATCGTCGCCGTTGTCGGCCGCGACAATGTGAAGGTCACGGCAAATGAGAACAAGCTGAAGATCATCGATGCCAATGCCCTTATCCAGCGCCACGCCTGCACCGGCTGCGGCGTTCACATGTATGGCCGCGTCGAGCGCACCTCGCACGGCTTCTATGGCCTCGATTTCATCCACACGGAACTGTCCAAGGAAAAAGGCTGGTCGCCGCCGACATTCGCGGCCTTCGTCTCCTCCGTCATTGAAAGCGGCACCAAGCCTGAGGACATGCCGGCCATCCGCAAGCGCCTGAAACAGGTTGGCCTGCCGCCCTATGACTGCCTGTCACCGGCCCTCATGGATTACCTTGCCGCCCATGCCGCCAAGGCCTCCGGCGTCCTGAAATAGACATCAGGCTGCGCAGGGCTTCTTATTTTGGACGTTAATTCCTGTTGGGGTTTATGTCCGAAGGAAAGGAGTTCTGCGTGGCCAGGCTAATCTTCTGTCTTTCTATTGGCCGTGTGGTCCGCCTGCTCCGCCTCCAGCGCAGCAGAACCCACGGCCTTGACCGCGCCCGCGGTGGCAAGGCTCATCACCGCCGCTGAGAAAAACGTCAAGGATGCCCAGGGCTGGGCCGATGATCTCCTCGATGTGCTGAAGCTCCACAATCTGCCCGCCAGCAAGGAAAATATCTGCGCCGCCATCGCCATCATTGACCAGGAATCAGGCTTCGTTGCCGATCCAGCCGTGGCCGGTCTCGGTAAAATCTCGGAAAAGGCGTTGCGCGCCAGGATGGACAAGGTGCCCGTTCTCGGACGCGTGGCGCTGCATTTTCTGGAGGTGACACCGAGCCCCGACGACAACTATCTCGCCCGCATCCGCGCCGCCCGCACCGAGCGCGATTTTGACCTCGTCTACCGCGCCATGGTGGCGGATGCCGGCAAGCAAACCGGCCTTGGCCTGGTGATCAACAGCGGCCTCCTCAACAAGCAGATCGACGGGCGCAACGAGATCGACACCATCGGCTCCATGCAGGTGTCGGTCGATTTTGCCCTGGAGACTGCCAAAAGACGGCGCTGGCTGCCCATGTCGCTCGACGATGTCTACGCCCTGCGCGATGAACTCTACACCCGCCATGGCGGCATGTATTACGGCGTACTCCTGCTGCTCGGCTATGATACGGGCTACAACAAAAAGCTCTATCGCTTCGCGGATTTCAACGCCGGCCGCTATTCCAGCCGCAATGCGGCGTTCCAAAGCCAGATCGCCGAATTGAGCGGCAGCGCCCTGGCCGCCGATGGCGACCTGTTGCTCTATGATAAATCAGGAAAGGTGGGCACTGGCGTCAGCAACACCGAAAAGGCTTTGCGCGCCGTGCTCAAAAATTCCACTTTCGAACTGACCGACGAGGACATCCGCAAGGATCTCCTGCGCGAGAAGGACAATGACTTCGTGCAAACCCTGACCTACAGCGCCTTGCGGGCAACTTACGAGCAGGTCACCAAAAAGCGCCCGGCCTTTGCGATTGTCCCCAACATCGCGCTGTCGAGCCCCAAGATCAGGAGCAAGATGACAACCCGCATTTTCGCTGAAAGCGTCGACCGGCGCTACCAGTCCTGCATGGCGCGGAAGTGAAAGGTCTTAGCCTTTCTTCACCGCCGCCACGTGTTTCCCGAAAGCTTCCGTGGCCATCAGCTTTTTGCAGCGCTCGAAGCGGTTGATCGAATAGGCCCAGAAATCATCCACCGGATTCTTGTTGGCATGCTGGATAAGGCCCCACAGCGTCCACAGCAAATCGCACATCGCTTTGTAAATCACAAAGCGTCCCCGCTCCGCAGGCGTCGGCGCGCCATCAAAATAGGCGGCGATCATCTCTTCTTCCTGCGCCGTGCTGAACTGCCCCTCAACCGCAAGATCACCCAGGTCCCACAGCGGATCATTCATCCCGGAATACTCCCAGTCGACAATCCACATGCGCTTGCCCGTATCGAGAAAATTCTCGCACAGCGGATCGCAGTGGCAGGCCACCAGCGGCAGCGGATGGGCGTTGAGCGCCTTCCGCACCGACTCGGCTTCCTTCACCACTTCCGCATAGCCATCCGGCAGGGAAATATCCTTCGTCGCCAGAATTTTGAGATAGTCGTCAATCATCGCAAAAAGCTCAAAGCGGAAATTGAACTTGGCCCCCGAGGAATGGAGCTTCTTGAACGCCTCGCCCGCCCGCTTCGGCGAACCCTCGCGGGTTTTGAAATTCTCCGGCGACATGGTCACACCATGGTCCACAAAACGGGTTACCATCACACCCGTCTTTTCATCGAAATGAACCACGTCCGGGCTCACCCCGGCCTTCGCCGCTTCCCGCGCCGCATGGGCCTCGTTCTTGCGGTTGATATATTCCTCCGTGCCCTTGCCCGGAATGCGCAGCACATATTGCTCGCCATTGAGGCTCACAAAGAACACCAGGTTGGTCAGCCCGCCCAGCCGCCGCACCTCGATGTCCGTGTCATCAAGGCACCAGAAGAGCTGAATCTGTTTCAGCGCCTCCCGCGCCAGGCCTATGCCCTGATCATCCATTCAATGGCTCTCCTGATACGGCTCTGGTTCCCAAGGATTGTGACAATCGCAGGAGATAGCCGTCCGGGTCCAGCACAATAAACTGCCGCACGCCCAGCAGCAGCGCATCGCGCCGGTACCACTTCTCTTCCATGGCCAGGAAAATCCGCGCCCCATGGCGAAGGCAGGAGGCATGCAGCGCCTCCACATCCTCAACCTCGATTTCCAATTCATCCCGCGGCCAAAGGGCTGCACCAGGTCTCCGGCGATCCATGAGCGCTCGTCCCCGGCCTCATGC
This sequence comes from uncultured Alphaproteobacteria bacterium, assembly GCA_963753025.1. GTDB lineage: Bacteria > Pseudomonadota > Alphaproteobacteria > Rhizobiales > Aestuariivirgaceae > Aestuariivirga. The sequence continues at coordinate 36,658 of CAVWAY010000013.1, forward strand.
TGCACAATCATGATCTGCGCGCCATCGCGGTCGAGATAGGCAAAGGCCTCTTCCGGCCTGTCGTAAAGCTGTTTGAAACCAAGCACTTCCGTATAGAACCTAAGACTCTGCGCAAAGTCCGAAACAAGCAGCTCCACCACCAGCTTCGCCATGTCGCCCATGTTCTTGCGGCTCACGCCTTCAGCCTTTCCATCTTCGCGTCGTAAAGGCAGCGTGGCCCCCGCGTGGCCTTGTGGGCTTTGCCGAAGGCTTCGATGACGAAGTCTTTTTGATCGGCGATCTCCATGGGAAGATAACCGAAAGCGATGGTCTTGGCCGATGTATGGCCATAGCCAACGCTCGTGGTCGAACCCACAACTTTCCCGCCATGGAAAATGGCTTCGCCGCCATGCAGCGGTGCAAAGCCATCGATGGTGAAGGAACAGAGCTTCCGCGTCAGGCCGGCGGATTTGATTTTTGCCAGCGCCTCACGCCCGATAAAGTCACCCTTGTCCAAGGCGACACAGAAGCCAAGGCCCGCCTCATACGGATTGTAGTCCGGTGAAATATCCCCGGACCAGTAGAGATAGCCCTTCTCCATGCGGCAGCTGTCAATCGCCCGGTAGCCCGCATTGGCAATGCCATGGGCCGCGCCCGCCGCCCACAGCGTGTCATAGACATGGGCGCCAAATTCCTGCGGAATGTAAAGCTCGTAGCCAAGCTCGCCCACATAGCCGACCCGCACCGCCAGCACCGTTGCGTGGCCCACATCAATCCGCCGCGCCCCGAAAAACGGAAACGCCGCATTGGAAATATCCGCATCCGTCACCGATTGCAGGATGTCGCGCGAACGCGGCCCGCAGATATTGATCACCGCCAGCGCGTTCGTGACCTCGCGGATCTGCACCGAGGACGGCAGATGCTTTGCCACCCAGCCGCTGTCGCGCACCCCGAAGCCCGAACCCGTGATCAGATAGAAATGGTCAGGGCCCACATGAACCAGAGTCACATCCGCCTCGATGCCGCCCTTCTCATTGCAAAGCTGGGTGTAAACCGCTTTCCCCGGCGGGCCCGAAAGGTCATTGGCCGCAATCCGCTGCAGCGCCGCCTCGGTTCCCGCGCCCGAAATCTCAAACTTCGCAAATGACGTCTGGTCAATCAGCACCGCGCGTTCGCGGATGGCGCGGCATTCCTGCGCCCACATGCGAAAACCAGTTCGGCTTGTCTTCAAACGAAGGAACATCAACCGGCTTAACGCCCGCCGGCGCAAACCAGTTCGGCCGCTCCCAGCCCGCGCGCGAGCCAAACACCGCGCCGGCCTGCTTCAATGTCTCATGCAGCGGCGAAAGCCGTAGGTTGCGCCCGGACTGAGTTTCCTCAAGCGGCCAATGCACCTTGTAATAGGCCGCATAGGCTTCAATCGCCCGCGTCTCCAGGTAGCGCGGCTGCGCATGAACCCCGCTGAAACGCCGGACATCAAAGGGCCAGAGGTCCATGCCCGCGTCGCCATGCAAAATCATGTTGGCCATCGCAAGGCCCGCCCCGCCCGAAGCCGCAATGCCCGCCGTGAAGCCGCAGGCCACGTAGAAATTATCAAGCTCCGGCGCCAGCCCCATGATCGGCTCGCCATCGGCGGAAACCGGAATGGGACCGTTGATCACCGTCTGGATGCCTGTTTCATTGAGCACCGGCAGGCGCTCGGAAGCAGGCAGCGCAAAAAGCTCCAGCCGCTCCATGTTGGGCGCAAAAAGCTCCCGGCCAAAATCGAGCGGCGGCAAGCCCGCGATGGAAGCCGCGCGAGCCCTCCTCCCAGCCGCCAATGGCAAAGGAGCCCGTATCGGGCTTCAGGTAGAAATTCTTGTCCGGATCGCGCAGCGTCGTAAGCCCCGCATCAAACGACAGGGTTTTCTCCGTCAGGAAATACTGGTGCTCGACAATGCCCGCCGCAAGCGCAACGCCCGCCATATTGCCCACCCGCTTGGCCCAGAGCCCGGCGCAGTTCACCAGGATATCGCAGGCGATATTGCCCTTGTTGGTGACAACCCCAAGCGCCCGCCTGCCCTCCAGCACGATCTCCTCGACGCAAACCCGTTCCTCGATCTTCACGCCATGGGCCCGCGCCCCCTTGGCATAGGCCATGGTCAGCGAATAGGGATCGATATAGCCATCGCCCGGAATATAGGCGGCCCCCTCAATGCCATCGGTGGTGATATAGGGGAAAAGCTTCTTGGCCTCGGCCGCCGACAGCGACTGGCACTCCACCCCGAAACTTTTGGCCTGCCCCATGGACCGCTGGATTTCGCTCCACCGCGCCGCACTCGAGGCAAGGCGCAGCGACCCCACCTTCTTCCACGAAATCGCCTGCCCGGTTTCCGCTTCCAGCCGGTCGAAAACCGCCACGGAATTCTGCATCAATCGCGTCAGGTTTTTCTTGCCGCGAAGCTGGCCCACAAGCCCCGCCGCATGCCAGGTGCAGCCCTCGGTGAGCTGGGCCTTTTCGACCAGCAAAACATCCTTCGCCCCATCCCGCCCCAGGTGATAGGCCAGCGACGTGCCGATGGCTCCGCCGCCAATAATCAGTATACGGACTTTACGGTCCCAGTTCATGATTTCACGCGTTGATTCAAACTGTCATATATTGGCTGCAAGTGTATGTTTGCCTTCACGATTTCCTTGGCCACCACAAGCTCGTAGCGGCCCGCTTCAAGATAGGCTTCATCCACCCCATCGGCATTTCGCACATAGCCAAAGCCCACCGGTTTCCCGATCGTGTAGCCATAGCCGCCGCTGGTGAGATAGCCCGCGAACGCGCCATTGCGCAGGATGGTTTCGCGCCCCGAAAGCACGATGTCCTCGCGCTCCGTGGTGAAGCCCGCCAGCATTTTTGTGAGCGGCGCTTGCGCAATTTTTTCAATCGCCTCGCGCCCCAGAAACGCCTGGTTGCTTTTCATCTTCACCGCCCAGCCCAGCCCCGCATGCAGCGGCGTGTCGTTGGGCGTGATGTCGGAGCTCCAGGCCCGGTAGCCCTTCTCAAGCCGCAGCGATTCCAGCGCCCGGTAGCCCACCGGCGCAATGCCATGCGGCTTGCCCGCCGCCATCAGCGCATCGAACACCTCGCCCGTGGCGGCAATGGGCATGTGCAGTTCCCAGCCCAGCTCGCCCACATAGGTCACGCGCAGCGCCCGCACCCTATGGCCCGCGATCTCGATTTCCCGCACTTCGCCGAATTTGAACGCCGCATTCGACATATCAGCTTTTGTCACAGCCTGGATCACCGCCCGCGACTTCGGCCCCATCACCGAAAGCGTCCCATACTGTTCGGTGATGTCGGTCAGCTTCGCCTCAAGCCCCGGCCTGAGGTGATCCACGATCCAGGCAAAGTCATGGGTCCGGAAGCCCGTGCCGGTCACGATATAGAAATGGTCCTCCGCCAGCCGCGCCACCGTCAGGTCGCATTCGATGCCGCCGCGCGAATTCAGCATCTGCGTATAGGTGAGCTTGCCCACCGGCCGCGCCACGTTATTGGCGCAAATCCAGCCCAGCGCCTCCTCCGCGTCTTTCCCCCGCAGCTCATACTTGGCAAAGGAGGATTGGTCGAACACGCCGACCCGCTCGCGCACGCATTTGTGCTCCTCGCCCACCGCCGCAAACCAGTTCTGCCGGCCCATGGTGTAGATGTCGCGCGCCTCCGCGCCCGCAGGCGCAAACCAGTTGGGCCGTTCCCAGCCCAGCTTGGAGCCAAAGCAGGCGTTGAGTTTCTTCAGCCGGTCATAAAGCGGCGACACGATGCGTGGCCGCCCCGATTGATATTCCTCATGGGGAAAACCAATGGTGTAATGCTTGCCGTAAGCTTCAAGCGTACGCTCGGAGGTCCAAGTGCGATCCTTGTGCAAATCCGAGAAGCGGCGGATATCAACCACCCACAAATCCATCGGCGCTTCGTCCCGCGCAACCCAGTCCGCCAGAACCCAGCCCGCGCCCCCGCCCGACGCAATGCCGAATGCATTGAAGCCGGCGCCGACATAGAAATTCTTCAACTCCGGCGCTGCGCCCAGAATGAAATTGCCATCGGGCGTAAAGCTCTCCGGCCCGTGAATCATTTTCTTGATGCCGGTGTTTTCAAGCGCCGGCACGCGCACCAGCGCCTCGGTCATGTGCTGCTCGAAATGGTCCCAGTCATCTTCAAACAATTGGAATTCAAAATTGTCCGGCACATCGCCTTGCGTCCAGGCAATCGGGTCTGGCTCATAGCCGCCAAACACCAGCCCGCCCACCTCTTCCTTGAAATAGGTGCGCCGGTCCGGATCGCGGATGGTCGCCGCATCAGCCGCAAGCCCCGCCACTTTTTCGGTGATCACATACTGATGCTTCACCGGCTGCAGCGGAACGCTCACGCCGGCCATCGCCCCGATCTGCCGCGCCCATTGCCCGCCGCAGTTCACCACCTTCTCGCAAATGATCTTGCCCTGATTGGTATTCACCGCAGTCACGCGGCCATCCTTGATATCGAACGATGTTACCCGCGCGCCCTCAATAAGTTTCGCGCCATGCATGCGCGCGCCCTTGGCAAGCGACTGCGCGATGTCGGAAGGCGAAGCCTGCCCATCCGTCGGCAGGAATGAAGCGCCGACGAGATCATCAATATTGAGCAGCGGCCACATCTTCTTTACCTCGGCAGGCGAGATCAGATGCATTTCCATGCCGAAGCTCTGCGCCGTGGTGGCCAGCCGCTTGTATTCAATCCAGCGGTTTTCATTGTTGGCCAGCCGCAGGCAGCCCGTCATTTTCCAGCCCGTGGCAAGGCCCGTTTCCGCATCGAGCTTCTTGTAAAGCTCCACCGAATATTTCAGCACCTGCGTGATCGACGCCGAAGAACGCAACTGCCCCACCAGCCCCGCCGCATGCCACGTTGATCCCGATGTGAGTTTGTTCTGCTCAAGCAGAACCACATTCAGCTTGTGGTCCTTCGCCAGATGATACGCCGTCGAGCAGCCGATAATGCCGCCGCCGATAACCACAACATCCGTATGAGTAGGAAAATTCTGGGTCATGTCTTTCCAAACTTTGAATTGAAATCTGCCAGCATGTTTTCATAGCGCCCGAGATATTCCTTGGCGTAGGCCACGTAATCCACGCCCGGCGCATTGAGATGGATTTCCGAAACCATGCCCCACACGGCTTCGCGCAAAGCGCTGGCGGTTTTCATGGCATAGAACGAACGCAGCAGCGCCTGGTCAGGCGCGCGCTCAAAATAACGCGTCAGCAGATCCTTCTCCGCCTGCTCCGTGAATTGATTGTTGGACGCGATATTGGCGAGATCAAACATCGCCGTGCCGAAGCCGCCATACTCCCAGTCGATCAGCCACAGCCTTTTTCCGTCATCCATGAAATTTGTCGGCAGCAGGTCGTGATGGCCGAAAATGATCGGCAGCGGCACCTGCGCTTTTTCCAGCCGCTCAACTTCCGCCATCCAGCGCGGAATGTCCGGAACATGGCGGTGCTTCGCCGCGGTGATGGTGTGGGCATAGTCGCGCAGCACATGGAACACCCAGAAAATATTGGCCCGTCCTGAAATGCGCTTGGCCATGTCCTTGTGGCAGCGCTTCACAATGTCGACGCAGGCGTCCGCATTTGCCCGCACGTCGGCTTCCGCATAGGTGCGCGCCTCGATAAAGCGCACCACCATGATGCCGGGCTCTGTATAGACAACCTCCGGCGACAGTCCCGCCTCGAAGGCAGCCTGGCTGGCGATAACTTCCGCCTCGCGGAAAACATGATGGAAGGGATAATCCTCGCCGACCCGGGCCACATATTTGCCCGCGCGGTCCTGAACCGTGAAACTGGCGTTGCTCACGCCCGCCCTTGAGCGGAACCACCTCAATGGCTCCCGTCCAGCATGGCAGTCCCCGAACCCTGTCTTCCGCTGCCATTCGGCCATCTCCCTCCCCTGAAATGAAGCCTTTTGAAGCCCAGAGGTCAACTGCAATGTTGCTTTCTGTGGCAATTTTGCATTTTTTTGTGGTTTTATGACCGAAATATATAGATAATTGCCAAAAGCCACAAATTATGGTCAACTGAGCCATGGCCACCGGACTCAGCAAGCGCCAAACCCAGATTCTCAGCCTCGTCCGCGAGCAGGGAACCTGTTCCGTCGCCGATTTGGCCAAGGCCTTGGACGTTTCCTTTGAAACCGTCCGCCGCGATATCAAGCCCCTGGTGGACTCCCGCGAGGTCTCACGGCGTCACGGCTCCATCGCACTCCCCCATGAACTGGGCGAAGCCCCCTTCGAGCGCCGCCTGCGCGAGCATTTCGCCGCCAAGCGCGCCATTGCCCGCCGCGCCGCGCGGCTGATCGAGGATGGCGACAGCCTGATGCTCGACACCGGCACCACCACCAGCATTTTCGCCCGCGAACTCCTGAAAAAACGCAACCTCACCGTGGTCACAAACTCGTCCGATATCGCCCGCACCCTGGCCACCGTGAACGGCAACCGGGTTTATATGGCCGGCGGCGAGTTGAACGGCTCCAATGGCGCGGCCTTTGGCCCTTCGGCCATCGCCTTTGCCGCAAGCTTCCATGTCCGCCATGCCGTCATCTCGATTGGCGCATTGGATGCGGACTTCGGCCCGTCCGACAGCTATCTCGCCGAAGCCGAATTTGCCCGCATGGTGCTGTCGCGCGGCGAAACCCGCGTGATGCTGTCCGATGCCTCGAAATTCGGCCGCACCGCGCTGATCAAGGTGTGCGACTTCAAGGACATCAATCGCCTCATTACCGATGGCATTCCCGATGCTAAGCTCGCCGCCGTGCTGCAGGAGGCAGGTGTCAGCGTGAATGTTGTTGCGCACTGAATAAAAGCCGCAGGGCAGCCATGAATTATGTATAGAAGCGAATATGCCGGTTGACCAAAACGCATGGAACAGGCCAAACTGGCGCGGGAACTCAAAAACAGGTGAAGAATGCGATACGAAGCACCGGAAACACTTAAATCGGCGGTAACACTGCTGGCCAAGGAAAAGGGCCTGGCCTTTGTTCTGGCGGGAGGAACAGACCTGCTGGTCAAGATGAAAGGCGGCTTTCTCGAGCCTGACCTTGTCGTCGATATCAAGCGCATCAAGGGTGTCTTTGACATCACCAAATCCGCCACCGGATTCAAGATCGGCGCCGCCGTACCGGGCGTGCAGCTGGGTGAAAATGCCGCCCTGGTGAAAGCCTGGCCCGGCGTTGTCGAAGGGGCAAACCTCATCGGCTCCAAGCAGGTGCAGGGCCGCTGCACCATGGTCGGCAATCTGTGCAACGGTTCGCCCGCTGCCGATGGCGTGCCGGCCCTCATCGCCGCCAATGCAAAGGTTGTGATTTCCGGCCCCAAGGGCAAGCGCACCATTCCGGTTGAACAGGTTCCGGTGTCGCCGGGCCGCACCTCGCTCAAGAAGGGCGAGATCATCGAAGCCATTCTGCTGCCCAAGCGCCCGGCAAATTCCAGCGATGCCTATCTGCGTTTCATTCCGCGCACCGAAATGGATATCGCCGTGGTCAGCGCCGCCGTCAATCTCACGCTCGATGGCAAGGGCACCATCAAGGATGCCCGCGTTGTGCTCGGCGCGGTTGCGCCAACCATCATTGTTGTCCCCGCCGCAGCCAAAGCCCTGATCGGCTCGAAGCTTGATGCCGCAGCACTGGAAAAGCTCGCCGCCGCCTGCTCCGCCGCCTGCAAGCCCATTGATGACAAGCGCGGCACCATCGAATTCAGAACCAAGGTTGCCGGCGTCCTTGCCCGCCGCGCCGCAGCAATCGCGTACAAGCGCGCAGGAGGAAAATAATGTCTGGCGTTCACGTAACCACCACCATTAACGGGGATGCCGTTGAGTTCGTCTGCAATGCCGACGAGCCCCTGCTCGACGTGCTGCGCAACCGTTTGGGCATGACCGGCGCCAAGGAAGGCTGCGGCACCGGCGACTGCGGCGCCTGCAGCGTCACCGTCAATGGCCGCCTCGTCTGCTCCTGCCTCGTGCTCGGCGCGGAAGTCGGCGGTGCCAAGATCGAAACCATCGAAGGCATGGCCAAGGGCGACAAGCTCCATCCCCTGCAGAAAAACTTCATCGCCCATGCCGCGCTTCAATGCGGCATCTGCACCCCGGGCTTTTTGATTGCGGCCAAGGCGCTGCTCGACAAGAACCCAAATCCTTCCGAAGAGGAAATCCGCTTTGGCCTTGCCGGCAATCTCTGCCGCTGCACCGGCTACGACAAGATTGTTCGCGCCGTTCAGGCCACCGCAAAAGAAATGAGAGGAGCTTAACATGCCACTCGACACCCACTTCACCAACCAGAAGTTCAAACAGGTCGGCACCCGGCCGCTGCGCCCCGATGGCGTGGACAAGGTCACCGGCCGCGCCAAATACGGCGCTGACTACAATGCCCCGGGCCAGCTCATCGCCCTCGTGCTGCGTTCGCCCCATGCGCACGCCAGGATCAAGAAGATCGACACCTCGAAAGCCGAAAAGCTTCCGGGCGTCAAAGCCATCATCACCAGCGCTGATCTTCCCGATCTCACCGCCGGTGACCGCGGCATGCGCGACATGCTGGAAAACTGCATGGCCCGCAAAAAGGTTCTCTATGACGGCCACGCCGTTGCCGCCGTTGCCGCCATCGATCAGACCACCGCCCGCAAGGCGCTCAAGCTCATTCAGGTCGACTATGAGATCCTGCCCCATGTCACCGATGTTGATGAAGCCCTGAAGCCCTCGGCTCCGGTCATTCACAACGACATCTTCACCGAAGGCGTTGAGCCAAAGCCAACCAAGCCCTCCAACAACAACAAGCGCGCCAGCTTCGGCCATGGCGACATTGAGCAGGGCTTCAGGGATGCCGACATCATCGTCGAGCACACCTACAAGACCGAGCAGACGCACCAGGGCTATATCGAGCCCCATGCCTGCGTGGCCAATGTCAGCCCCGATGGCCAGGGCGAGCTTTGGGTCTGCACCCAGGGCCACTTCGTGTACCGCAACCAGTGCGCCGCCCTTCTCGGCATGGATATTTCCAAGCTGCGCGTCACCGCTTCCGAAATCGGCGGCGGCTTCGGCGGCAAAACCCACATCTGGACCGAGCCTTTGGCCCTTGCGCTTTCGCGCAAGGCCAACCGCCCGGTGAAACTCACCATGAGCCGCGAGGAAGTGTTCCGCTGCTCGGGCCCCACAAGCTCCACCTCCATCGACATGAAAATCGGTGCGAAGAAGGACGGCACCATCACCGCCGCCCATGGCGTGCTCCGCTATCACGGCGGCGCGTTCCCCGCCACCTGGGCCGAGTTCGGCGCCATGACGGCCTTCGCCTGCTACGATCTCAAGAACGTAAAAAGCGAAAGCATCGAGGTCATCGTCAACCGCCCGAAGACGGCGGCCTACCGTGCGCCGTCGGCTCCCATGGCCGCCTTCGCCGTTGAAAGCGCCGTTGATGAACTGGCCAAGAAGATCGGCATGGATCCGGTTGAACTCCGCATCAAGAATGCCGCCAAGCAGGGCACCCAAAGCTCCTATGGCCCGGTCTACGGCCCCATCGGCATTGGCGCCACGCTTGAAGCGGCAAAGAACCATCCGCACATGAAAGCGCCGCTCGGCAAAAACCAGGGACGCGGCATGGCCTGCGGCTTCTGGTTCAACTTCGGCGGCCAGACCTGCTGCGACTTGAACGTGACACCCGATGGCACCGTCACCGTTGCCGTGGGAACGATTGACGTCGGCGGCTCGCGCGCCTCCATCGGCCTGATGGCCGCGGAGGAATTGGGCGTTCCCTACGAGAACGTCCGCGTGGTGGTTGCCGACACATCGTCGCTCGGCCACAACGACATGACCGACGGCAGCCGCGGCACCTTCTCAACCGGCCTTGCCACCATCGCCGCCGCCCGCAACGCCATCAAGGTGCTGTGCGCCCGCGCCGCAAAGATGTGGGACATTCCGGAAGATGCCGTCGTCTGGGAAGATGGCCACGCCAAGCCCGCCGGCACCAACGCCGGCAATTTCCCGCCGCTCTCCATCAAGGAAATCGCAGCGGCCGCCGGCAACACCGGCGGGCCTATCGCCGGCCACAATGAACTGGTGGCCGATGGCGCCGGCGTTTCCTTCGCCACGCACATCTGCGATATCGAGGTCGACCCGGAAACCGGCCGCTCCACCGTCAAGCGCTACACGGTTATCCAGGATGCGGGCAAAGCCATTCATCCCAGCTACGTGGAAGGCCAGTACCAGGGCGGCGCCGCCCAGGGCATCGGCTGGGCGCTGAACGAGGAATATATCTACGGCAAGGATGGCCGCCTGCAGAACGCGGGCTTCCTCGATTACCGCATCCCGGTCTGCTCGGACCTGCCCTTCATCGATACGATGATCCTGGAAATTCCCAACCCCAACCACCCCTATGGCGTGCGCGGCGTTGGCGAAACCTCCATCGTGCCGCCGCTGGCAGCGGTGGCCAACGCCATGTCGAACGCCGTCGGTATCCGCCTGACGCATATCCCGATGTCGCCGCCCCGCGTGCTCAAGGCGATCAGCGCCCGCAAGCACTAGTCCCGTGGCGGAAGTCCACCTCTGGGGAGCGCTCCGGCCAATCGTTGGCGGAGCGCTTTCCGTTTCGGTCGAGGCGAAAAACATCCGCGAGCTGTTCAAGATCCTGGCCGAGCAATACCCCGCCTTCGAACCCCACCTGCAACGCGGCATCGCCGTCTCCATCAACGGCAAAATCTACCGCGACACCTGGGACCAGGCGCTTCCGGCAGATGCCGAAATCTATCTCCTGCCCCGCATTCCGGGTGGGTGAGCAACCCTGCACCTCAGCTATCACTCCCCTTCTCATCATGCCCGCACTTGATGCGGGCATCTTCTTTCTTCGGCAGCAAAGAAGATGGCCGTGTCGAGCATCGGCCATGATGAGAGGGGATATTTGGGCAAAGCTCCGCCTTTGGATGAAAGCGATTCCAAATTACTCCGTATACGGATTATTTCCGCTTCAGCTCGTGTCGGGCATCCCAGCGTAACGGGCCAGCCAATGGCACTCGCTGAGCAGTTCATCGACTTCGTGCACTGCCCGCGTTCGGTGGCCCGGCGGACGGCCCGGCCGGAGCGGCGATTTGAAACTGGGGTCTGGTGACTTCTCCTGCCGCATCCGCCAGCGCACCAGTCGCCTGGCCTGGCGGGGAAGGTCTTGAAGCGCCGACTCCAGCGCCTCCAGCCTGCGGATAATCCGCGCCGCGCTGACCAAGCCGTCAGCGGATTTGGCCGGTGCGGGGTTGGCTGCTGGCCGGGGCGGCGGCCACACGGTCACCAGTTCGTTGTCGGCGTTGAACATGTGGATACGCGGGCCGGGCCGCGGAGGCATTCTCCGGCGCGGCAGCACGATGCGGGTCCGCGGATCGAAAAGCTGGAAGGAAGGACGTGAAGTCCCACCCTTCTTTGTTGCTTTACTGCCCCCGCTGGCCTTAGGACGGGAAACAGCGGGCTTCACCGCAAGACCCCGTGCCGCAACGACAATGAGCCGCCGCAGGGCGGATTCAGCGGGCCGCAACACGCGCAGTACGGCCCGGTAGGTTGGCCACGGCAGCCGCGAAACTGTAGCTTCGCCTACAAGCCCCAGCATGGCAAAGAGCGTTTCAACGATCCCTGCAAGCACTTCGCTGTTGCGTTTGATGGCCAAGTCCCAGTCCATGTCGTTCCTTATCAAAACAAAACAGGAACATAAATGGCATACTAGGAATTTAGTGTCAAGGGTATTTATTCACATTTTTACCTATGACTTGAAGCGCGCCTCATACATCCGCCGTCCACAGAGCTCCATCGAGGTCTGCTCCATCATGTCGTTGAAATGCTGGTGCAGCGCGTCTTCGGGCACCGGCAGGCCAATGTCTCCGTCCGGCCCGGCGATGTAGCCGTCGAGCGACACCATCATGGAATAGACGATCCTGGCCATCTCGCTCCCCTTTCGCCACGCAAAAATTGCAAGGTTGATCGCACCCCTGAATCGCGTTACCATCCCACCAACGAAGAAAAGGTCCACTCTGGGCCTTAGCGGGGATGTCAGCCATGAAAACCGGAACTGCTCTGCTCGCCTTCTTTCATGCTGCTTGCCTCCCAATGGGCCGTTGCCGGTGTTCCCGCCCCACCACCGACCACGCAGTATTCGGGGAATAGCGAGACGGTGTTTTCACTTGGCATCCAGTTTGATTTTGGCGACATGCAGCCCGAGATCGTTGGCGCGGTGCGCCACACGAACACCGACGAAGACAATGATGTCTTCGGTGGAAAGCTTGACGTGGCCGTTCCGCTTCTTGGCGATGACAATTTCATGCCCGACGGTCCGCGTCCTGGGGCTGGCCGGAAGCCGGGATGTTCAGGGGGAAGCAGGGCTTGGTTTTGATTTTGCAGCCCAGCAGGCGCTGGTGGGCGCAGGCGTTCAGGTTCCTTATGTGAACGGCGGCGTCAATCTGCAGTTCGATGGCGAGTGGCATCCCTACTTGGGGGTCAATACCTATGACGGCGCCGCCATCCCGGCAGTTGGAGCCAGTGCTTCCTCCGTGATTCAGCCGCCTGATCGGCACCGGATTTTGAGGCATGCCTGACTGGCCGCAAATATTGTGGGCGGTGAGTTACGGGCTGCTTACGATGCTCACCGCTTTGCTGCTTTTGCCGTTGGAGCGCTGGTTTCCCCGCATCTTGAGCCGGAATGTCACGGGGCGGGCGACTTGCTGCCGATTTTCGCCGTGGCGCTTGCCGCATTGTGCGTTTCGCTGTTCATCCAGTTTTACCTGCAGACAAGCCTGGTTTCGCTCTTCCTCGGCCTGAAATTTGTGAGCATTGCCAAGCTGCCCCTGGATGCAACGCTGGTTTTTGCCGCAAGTTTTCTGCTGCTGGATTTTCTCAGCTACCTGCTGCATGTGGTGTTCCATCACGTTGCGTTGCTGTGGCGGGTGCATGCCGTGCATCATGCCGACGAACATGTGACGGCTGTGTCCGGCCTCCTGCACCACCCGCTGGAAGTATTGTTGAGTGCGGTGTTCCTTTTGTTTTTCACAGTCGTGCTCGGAATTCCGGTGCTCGTGTTCGTGATCTACGGCGCCTGCATGGCGGTCCACAGTGCCATAACCCACGCCGATGTGGCGCTTCCGCGCCGGCTGGACCGGGCGTTGCGCTGGCTGATCGTGACACCGGATGTTCACCGCATCCACCATTCCATTCAACTGCGCGAGGGCAATTCCAACTTTGGCCAGATGTTCACGCTCTGGGACCGCCTGTTTGGAACCTATGTTGACCGGCCCGCAGCACCGGAAGCGATGCTCGTCATGGGGCTGCCCGATGGCGAGAAGCCCAGCGCCTTTTCGGTTTCCGGTCTGCTCTGGCATCCATTCCTGTGGCGCAGGCGGCGAGGCGGCGCATTCAGACCCTAAGCCTGGCTCATGCAATCGGATCGGCAAAGGGCGTATCTGGTGTGCTCACGTAAAACAGCGCCATGGTCGCCGGGATCTCGGGTCAAGGTTGCGGCCCGTCATCCGCACGTGCGATGGCTCGACGAACACCTCTCCCGCCTTGACGGTCACTGTGTCGCGCCCGTCCAGCTCAAGCGTGAACGTGCCTTCCAGCATATAGACCGTGACCGGAAAACGGTGCGAGTGATAGGGCGTGCGGTCACCGGGCTCCAGCCTGGCGAAGAGCACGCGTATCTCCTGGTCCACTGCCGTCGGCATCCCGGCCACGGCCTCCCGGTGCAGTACCCTCAGTTTTGCGGCACCCGTTGCCTGGGCGGAGGTTGTAACGCCTACCGCAAGGCCCTCGATTGCCTTGCCGACATCCATGGTTCTGTGCATATCCGGTCTCCTGTGCTTGTGCGCTTCGACAGGTACACGCCGGGCGGCCCAAGCGGGCAGCAGCAATATTGCGGAACCTCGCGCAAAAATGCATAATGAGAAATGTTCGACTGGAGCGATCTCAGATACTTTTTGGCGGTCGCGGAATTCGGCAGCACCCTGACGGCGGCAAAGCAGCTCGGCGTCAACCAGTCGACGGTGCATCGCCGCATCATCGAGCTGGAACGCGGCATTGGCCATGCCCTGGTGCATCGCCACCCCTCCGGCTACAAGCTCACCGAGTTCGGCGCGGCCCTGCTTCCCGCCATCCAGGACGTCGGAGAAGGCTACGCGCGGCGTCGAGCGCCTGGTGCAAGCCTACACCAGCGAACTCCACGGGGTAATCCGGCTGACCTGTCCCGAGCCCCTGGTGTCGCGCCTTTCAGACTCGGCCCTGCTGGACCTTTTCCACAAGCGCTACCCGGGCCTGCGTGTCGAATTTGTCATGAGCGACCGCTATCTCGATCTCTCCAAGGGCGAGGCCGATGTGGCGCTGCGCTCCGGTGAACCAGGACGACGAGAACCTTGTCGGCCGCAAGATCGGCGATTCCACCTGGGCGGTCTATGCCAGCCGCGGCTATGTGCAGCGCCATGGCCAGCCGCAAAGTGCGGCAGACATCGGCAATCACGCCATCGTCGGCTTTGACGGCGTGCTCTCAAACCACCGGGCGGCGAAATGGTTCGCGAGCATTGCGCCAAACGCCACCGTCGCGGCGCGCAACGACAGCGTTCTCGGCGTCCTCCATGCGGTGAAATCCGGTGTGGGCGTGGCCGCCTTGCCCACCACCATCGCCAACATGCATGACGATCTTGTCCAGATCCTTCCGCCGGTCAAGGAATTGAGCCGCGGCTGGTATCTTCTGGCCCACCCCGATCTCCGCAAGACGCCGCGGATCAGCAGCTTTTTCGATTTCGTCATCGAAAACCTCGATCTCGTCCGCCCCATCATCATGGGCTGAAAGGCGGGCCAGAGTGTTCTCACCCGCGCGCGAGCATGGCCTCGATCTCGCCGCGCATCGGCATGGAAGGGGCGGTTCCGGCCTTGGTCACCGAGAGCGCCGCGCAGGCGCAGGCAAAGCGCATGGCGTCCACGGGCGCGCGCCCCTCGCCGATGGCCACCGCAAAGGCCCCGTTGAAGGCATCGCCCGCCCCCGTGGTTTCGACAACCTTCACCTTGTAGCTGGGCACATGCACCGATTGCGTGGCGTTGTGCAGCAGCGCGCCATTGGAGCCCAAGCGTGATGAGCGCGTTCTTGGCGCCCAGCTTCAGCAAGCCGTCGCCGGCCTTGCGCGCATCGTCAACCGTGTTGACGGGAACCCCGGTGATCTCCGCCGCCTCGGTTTCATTGGGCGTGACATAATCGCAGAGCCCGTAGATGGCCGTATCGATTTTTGCCGCAGGCGCCGGATTGAAGATCGTGGTCACGCCATGTTTGCGCGCCAGTTCCAGCCCGCGCCGGCTGGCGGGCACCGCCGTTTCAAGCTGGGTGACAAAAACGCGTGCAGCCGGAAATCGCTTTTTCCGCGAGGTTCACATCATCGGCGGTGAGCGTGCCGGAAGCACCCGCTTCCACGATGATGGCGTTGTCGCCCGTCTCGCTCGACACGAAAATGAAGGCCGCCCCCGTGGGCACCGTATCCGAAATCAGCACCTGCGAGGTGTCGATGCCGTCGGCGGCCCAGGTCTTGAGCGCGATATCGCCGAAGGAGTCGCGGCCCAGCTTGGCGATGAAGCTCACGTCGCCGCCCGCCCTTGCCGCCGCCACCGACTGGTTCGATCCCTTGCCGCCCGGCCCCATGGCAAAGCCCTGGCCCAGCAGGGTTTCGCCCATCACCGGCAGGCGCTTGGCCCGGAAGGCGAGGTCGGCCACGAAGATTCCGAGAATGGCAATGCGCGGCTTGCTCATGGCGCGTCCGGAGGAATGACGCCTTTCTTGAACACGAAGCAGCCGTAAAAGCGCCGCTCCCCCGTCTGGATCACGCAATAGGCCTTCTTGGCCTTCTCATAAAATGCAAAGCGCTCGATGGAGCCCATGGGCCAGGATTTTCCCTCGGCCTTGTCGATCTCCACCTGCACTTCCGCCTGCACCGGCGGAATTTCATTGGGCTTGCCGACGATTTCCATGCGCCCCGCCGGCTTGTCGACAAAACCGTCGAGCGGCATCACCGACAAAACCGCGCGTGCCACGCGGGCAGCGCTCGCGTCAATGCGCAGCAATTGGCCCAGCACCGTTTCCTTGGCCACCGAATCCGCCGGAAAATTCGTGTCGCAAATGATGAGCTCATCGCCATGCCCCATGGAGCGCAGCGCATAGAGAACATCGGCATTGAGCAGCGGATCAATTGATTTCAGCAAGATATTCTCCCATGTTTGTTTTTGTGTATTTGAACCATAAATTTACGGCAGGTCCAACCTTATTTCATCAATCGGGACTTCTTCCAGATTGGCCCCCGGCCCTTTGCGGTCCACAACCAGAAAGCGGCTTTCCGCCTCCAGCACCAGAAGCGGATGATGCCAGGTGTTGCGGGCATAATTGATGCCCTGGCGGCCCGTGGCCGAAAAGGCGCGGAAGCTTGCGCGGTCCTTGGGATCGCCGCACACCACAACCAGCCACGGCCTGTCCTGCAGCGGATAAAAAATCTGGCTGCCCAGCGGGTGCCGCTCCATCAGCGTGATCGCAATGGGCTTGGGCCGCGGCTTGGCGACGACGATGCTGATATTGACCGCCTCGGCATCAACCGAGGCCAGATCATTGAAGCGCTCGGCAAAACCCTGATTGATCGGATAATGCTGCGCACCGTCAATTTCAATGACGTCGCCGAACGGCGCAAAGCCCGCCTTTGTCAGCGGCTGCGATTTTCATGTGCCGCCAAGCTTCATGTGGCGGTTCACGTCCTTGTAGAGCAGATAGCGGAACGGCCCCGGCCCGCCCGCATAGCAGGCCTGCGGGCAGAAGGCGCGAAGCCACATGTAGTCGCCCGCTTCCACCTCCACCCAATCCTGGTTGAGCCGGTAAACCGCCTTGCCCTCCAGCACATAAAGCCCGTGCTCCATCACATGGGTTTCGGCGAAGGGAATGACGCCCCCCGGCTGGAAGGTGACGATGGTCACATGCATGTCGTGGCGCAGGTCGTCAGGGCTGACAAAGCGCGTCGTCGCCCACACGCCATTGGTGTCCGGCATCGGAATGGGCGCGATATCCTTTTCATTCACCACGAAGGCCTCGGGAATATCGAGCCCCTCCACAAAGTCGTAAGCCTTGCGGATCCAGTGAAACTTCACCGGTTTCGCGCTCTTGTTCCTCACACTCCACTTCGCCCCCGGTGGAATATAGGCATAGCCGCCGGGCTGCATCACATGGGATCTTGCCAGCAAGCGTCAGACTCAATTCCCCTTCCACCACAAACAGCACGCCTTCCGCCTTTGCATCAGGCTCCGGCTTGTCGCTGCCGCCCTCCGGCTTCACGTCCATGATGTATTGCGAAAATGTTTCGGCAAATCCCGACAGCGGCCGCGACAACACCCAGGCCCGCGTCTTCTCCCAGAAGGGAAAGTAGCTCACCGTGATATCGCGCAGCACGCCCTTGGGGATGACCGCATAGGACTCGGTGAACACGGCGCGGTCGGTCAGCAATGCGGTTTGCGGCGGCAATCCGCCCTGGGGTGCGTAATAGGTGCGGTTGGTCATGTCTGATCCTATCCTATGTACACGGCGCGAAAATCATTGACGTTGGTCAGCGTCGGCCCGGTGATGATCTGGTCGCCCAGCTTTTCAAAAAACCCATGCCCGTCATTATTGGCAAGTGAAGCCCAGGGATCAATCCCCATGGCCCGGGCCCGCGAAAGCGTGTCCGGCGTAATGAACGCCCCCGCCACTTCACGCGCCCCATCAACCCCATCCGTATCAGCCGCAAGCGCCATAATCTTTTCGGCCCCATCAAGCTTCAGCGCCAGCGCCAGAAGAAATTCCACATTGCGCCCGCCAGCGCCTGAGCCCCGCACCGTCACCGTCGTCTCACCACCCGAGATCAAAACGCAAGGAGCCGGCAAGGGTTGCCCAAACCGCCGCGCCTGCAGGGCAATGCCCGCCATGACAAAGCCAACCTCGCGCGCCTCGCCTTCAATGGAATCGCCGAGAATAAGCGGCGTGATGCCGGCCTTGCGCGCGATGGCCGCCGCCGCCTCAAGCGATTTCTGCGGCGAGGCAATGAGCTTTGTTTCAACGCCCACAAGCCGCGGATCACCGGGCTTCGGCGTTTCATCAACCGCCTGCTCAAGATGGCGGATGACAGCAGGCAGGCGCATCGATTTTGTATTTCGCAATAATGGCGCGGGCCTGCGCAAAGGTCGTGGGATCAGCCACCGTGGGGCCGGAGCCAACGGCGGCGAGATCATCGCCCGGCACATCGGAAATCACCAGGCTCACAACCCGCGCCGGATGCGCCGCTGCCGCAAGCCGCCCTCCCTTGATGGCCGAGAGATGCTTGCGCACGCAATTCATTTCCGAAATCGGCGCGCCGCTCTTGAGCAGCGCGCGGTTGACGGCGCGCTTTTCCTCCACCGAAATCCCCTCCGCCGGAAGGCTGAGCAGCGCCGAGCCGCCACCGGAGATCAGCGCAATGACGAGATCATCCTTGGTCAGCCCCTGCACCATGGCCAGCATCCGCCGCGCCCCATTGGTGCCCGCATCATCGGGAACCGGATGGGCCGCTTCAACGATTTCAATCTGCTTGCAGGGAACCGCATGGCCATAACGCGTGACGATCAGGCCGGAGAGCGGGCCATTCCACGATTTCTCAAGCACCTGCGCCATGGCAGCCGAGGCCTTGCCCGTGCCGACAACAATCGTCCGGCCCTTGGGCTTCGCCGGCAAATTCTGCGGCACGCATTGATCCGGCATCGCCGCCGCCACCGCCGCATCAAACATGGAGCGCAGCAATTTACGCGTGGCATCCGACGTCATGGCATCAACGCTTTTGGTCACGGAGCCATCGACTTCATCCAGCCCAGGCCTTCGACTGTCGTGCCCTTCGGCTTGTATTCGCAGCCAACCCAGCCGCCATAGCCCAGTGAATCAATCAGCTTGAAGATATAGGGATAGTTGATCTCGCCCGTGCCCGGTTCATGCCGCCCCGGATTGTCGGCAATCTGGATATGCCCGATGCGCGGCATGAGTTTTTTCAGCGTCGCCCCAAGCTCGCCCTCCATGCGCTGCATGTGATAAACATCATACTGAAATTTGAGATTGTCGGAGCCCACGTCTTCCATGATTTCAACCGCCTCTTTCGAGCGGTTCAGGAAAAATCCCGGAATGTCATAAAAGTTGATGGCCTCGGCAATGAGCAGGATGTTTTCTTGTCTGCAGGCCTTGGCCGCGAAGGCAAGATTGGAAACCAGCGTGGTGTAACCGGTGCGCCGCGACACATCGCTGGGAAGAATGCCCGCCAGGCAATTGACCGTTGGGCAGTTCAGCGCCTTGGCATAATCAATGGCCTTGCCAACACTGTCCTGAAACTCGCCCACCCGGTCCGGCAGGCAGCCAAGGCCGCGCTCGCCCGCATCCCAGTTTCCCGCCGGAAGATTAAACAGAACCTGCTTCAAATTGTTCTTCTGGAGAAGCTCCGCCACCTGTTCCTTGGGATAGGCATAAGGCCCCACATACTCCACCGCCGCAAAGCCCGCCTTGGCAGCGGCTGGAAAGCGATCCAGGAAATCATGCTCAGGGAAAAGCATGGAAAGGTTGGCGCTGAATTTTGGCATCAGGAAATCTCCGTCGTCGAATGGTGCAGGTGCGCCCGCAAAAGCCCTGACATGATGGATATAGCTTCCAGGGCAACACCTGTCGATTCCCCTAAACCGGGAAGGTGCTATGCCAGTGCCGGGCGATATCAACGCGCCGCGCGACCCAGACCTTGTCACGGGATTGCACATAATCGAGGAATTTCGCCAGCCCCTGCGCCCGGCCCGGGCGGCCCGCAAGGCGGCAATGCAGCCCCACCGACATCATCTTGGGCGAGCCGCGCTTGCCCTCCTCGTACAGGCAATCAAACGAGTCCTTCAGGTACTGGTAAAATTGCTCGCCCGTATTGAAGCCCTGCGCCATGGCAAAGCGCATGTCATTGGCATCCAGCGTATAGGGAATGACCAGGTGCTTCTCCACCCAATAGGGCAGATCATCCGCATAGGAATCCGATGAATAGAGAAATCCGCCCTCCTGCCGGATAAGGCGCTGCGTGTTCATCGAACAGCGCCCCGTGTACCAGCCCAGCGGGCGCTCGCCGGTCACCTCCGTATGAATGCGGATGGCATCCTGGATGTGCCGCCACTCCTCGTCCTCAGGCATATCCTTGTAGTCAATCCACTTCAGCCCATGGCTGGCAATTTCCCAGCCCGCCTCGATCATCGCCCGCGTCTGCACCGGCGAGCGCTGCAGGGCCGTCGCCACGCCATAAATCGTCAGTGGAATCTTGCGGCCCGTGAACATGCGCCACAGCCGCCAGAAGCCAGCCCGCGCGCCGTATTCGTAAACTGATTCCATGTTCCAGTTGCGCTGCCCGGGCCATGGAGCCGCACCAACGGTTTCCGACAGGAAAGCCTCCGAGGCCGCATCGCCATGGAGAATGTTGTTCTCGCCGCCCTCTTCGTAGTTCAGCACGAATTGCACGGCGACATGGGCGCCGTCCGGCCATTTCGGGTCCGGAATGGCCCGGCCATAGCCCTTCAGGTCACGCGGATAATCGGTCATGAACTTTTTCTCCCGCCACATAGGTAGCACGAATGGCCCTGTCATCGCCCAATATCATCAGGGCGAACAGCATGTCTTCCAGCGATTGCGACAGCTCCTGCCGCGCCGCCAGAACCGGCGTTGCCCGCTGGTCAAGCACCACAATATCCGCGTATTTGCCCGTTTCAAGCGCCCCGATTTCATGGTCAAGCCGCAAGCGCTCCGCATTGCCCCGCGTTGCCATCCAGAAGAGCTCCAGCGCCGTTGGCTTGTAGCCCGTGAGCATCTGAACCTTGTAGGCCTCGCCGAGGGTTGCCAGCATGGAGTAAGTCGTGCCGCCGCCCACATCGGTTGCCAGTGCAACGGGAATGGGCCGTTCCTTCTTTCCCAAATGCTTCATCGACATCAATCCGGAACCCAGAAAATTATTCGACGTCGGGCAATGGGCGATGGTGGCGCCCGCCTCATGCAGCCGCTGGCATTCGCTCTCCGACAAATGAATGCCGTGAGCAAATACACCATGATCATTCACCAGACCGAAACGCTCGTAAACCGCCGTGTAGTCGCGGTCATTGGGAAACAGCGTCTTGATCCATGCAATCTCACCCGGGCTTTCCGAAAGATGGGTCTGCATCAGCGCATCGGGATAGGATTTCAGCAGCTCGCCCGAAACCTTCAACTGCGCCTCGGTCGAGGTAATCGCAAAGCGTGGGCTGATCGCATAGCGCAAGCGCCCCTTGCCATGCCAGGTCTGGTAAAGCGCCTCGGAATCCTTGCCGCCCGTTGTGGCATCATCATGCACCGCAGGCAGCGCATTGCGGTCCATCATCGTCTTGCCGGTCACCAGCGCCATGCCGCGCGACTGCGCTTCGCCGAACAACGCATCGGCACAGGTCTTGTGCACCGAGCAAAAGGCCATGGCCGCCGTCGTGCCATTTGCAAACAGGTTTTGCAGGAAGGTCTTGGCGTTCACCCTGGCATAGTCGAAGTCGGAATAGCGCGCCTCTTCCGGAAAGGTGAAGCGCGTCAGCCAGTCCAGCAGATCCTTGCCGGGCGCTGCCAGCATGCGAAGCTGCGGAAAATGAATATGGGCATCGATGAAACCCGCCATGACGATATTGTCGCCATAGTCATCAGTGGGAATTCCCTGAAAATTTCGCGGCAAAAGCGTGAGCGGCCCGCTCCACAAAATCGTTCCGTCATCGCCGATGACAACCCCGCCCTTGCTTTCATGGGTGACCTCATGATGCGTCTTGCCAAAGCTCAGGGTTTGCCCGCGAACCAGTTTCGTCATGGCGCGACACGGTCCTCAATGCGGAGACGGAAGATGCGGCACACCTGGTCCAGCGCCATGGCGAACTCATCCTCCTTGGAATTATTCACCCGCTCGGCAAAACTTGCCAGGATTTGCTGCTTGGTGGCCCCCTTCACCGCAAAGATGAAGGGAAAATCAAACTTGGATTTATAGAGTTCATTGAGATGGGTAAAGCGCGCGAATTCCTCTGCAGTGAGCGTGTCCAGTCCCGCCTGCGCCTGCTCGCGATTGGAATCAGTCGTGAGCTTTGCCTTGCTTGCCAAATCGGGATGCGCCCGGATCAAGGCCAGTTGCGCCGTTTCCGAAGCGGAATGAACCGCCTCGTGAAAGGCCCTGATCATGGATTCCCGCGACACGAACGGCCTGTCGCTCGCCGCATTGCGCGCCACCCAGGGCGAATGCTCGGCCACCTCGCCAAAGGTCTTCTCAAATTCAGCAGCTTCCATTGCGTTGACGTCTTCAATTGTTTTCATTGTGTGTTTATCCAACTCCCCAGTTTGGCTCGTTCTTCGGCCATCATGCCCGTCTTGTTGCCAAGCGGCATGGCCTTGTTCTTCACCGCCTGGGTTTCAATCTGCTGCGCATAACGCTTCAATTCGTCCAGTGTTTCCAGCGCAATTCCCTTGGGCGCCGTCTTGATTGTGGCGTCACTTGGCGTTTGCGAATGGCAGGAACTGCAGCGCGCCTTGACAATTGTCAGCGCCTCTTCATCCCCGACGGTCCCGGAATAAGCCGGAGTTGCTGCCGGTTCCGTGAACCACAGGGCCGCAGCCAGCGCGCCCCCGATGACGGGAATGGTCCAGGCGATTTGCGCAACCGGAGTCACCCACTTCAATGCGCACAAGGAAATGGCGCAGCGCCGCGCCGCCCACAACAATCAGGCCAACCAATATCCAGGCATGCATATGCTCGGTGATCATCGGATAGTGATTGCTGATCATCATCAGGAGAACCGGCAGCGTCAGATAGGTGTTGTGCAGCGAGCGCTGCTTGCCCGTGATGCCAAAGCTCGGATCAGGGGCTTCGCCGCGCAGCAGCGCCTGCGTGGTTTTCTTCTGGTTCGGAATGATCACCATGAAAACATTGGCCGCCATGATGGTGCCAATGAAGGAACCCACATGGATCAGCGCGCCCCGCCCGGAAAACACCTGGGTAAAGCCATAGGCCGCAACAAGAATGAGCAAGGCCACGCAGAGGGCGAGAAGCTCCGGCTTCCGCACAAGCGCCGAACGGCACATCAGGTCATAGATGATCCAGCCCGCGATGAGGCTTGCAACGGATATGCCGATGGCCTGCCATGGCGTGAGCACCAGCACATCCTGCGAAATCAGGTAGGTGCTGGCATTGAGATAATACTGCACGATGAGCAGCAGGAAGCCCGTGACCCAGGTGAGATAGGCTTCCCATTTGAACCAGATGAGATCACCCGGCAGCTTGGCGGGCGCCACCAGATATTTCTGCACATTGTAAAAGCCGCCGCCGTGAACTTCCCAGGCTTCTCCCGAAACACCCGCGGGCAGGCCTTCGCGCTTGCGCAGGGAAAAATCCAGCGCCACAAAATAGAAGCTCGTGCCGATCCAGGCGATGCCGGCAATCATGTGGCCCCAGCGCAGCAGCAGGTTCCACCAGTCTTCATCAAGGGGGCCGGCCCCCGTCAGCCAGAAGGCAAGGCCCAAGCGCCAGAAAAATGACCGGCAGGGTCCAGGCAATCTTGTTCAGCGGATCGCCCACCTCATGGCGCACCAGGAAATGCCGCAGCGCCACGCCGCCCACAATGATGAGTCCCGCCAAGAATCCATGCCTGCGGATGATCGGTGAGCATGGCGTAATGGTTTGAAACCATCATCACCAGCACCGGCAGGGTGAGGTAGGTATTGTGCAATGAGCGTTGCTTGCCGGTGGCGCCAAAGGCGGGATCAGGCGTTTCGCCGCGGATCAGCGCCGCGGTAATCTTGCGCTGGTTGGGAATGATCACCGCGAACACATTGGCCGCCATCAAGGTGCCGATGAAGATGCCGATGTGAATGAAAGCCCCGCGGCCGGAATAGACCTGGGTGTAGCCATAGGAGGCTCCCATGATCAGCACGAAAACCAGTCCGGCCAAAAGCTGCGGACGGGACACCGCAAACCGGCGGCACAGAAAATCATAGATGATCCAGCCCGCCGCAAGGCTGCCCAGCGAGATGACAATCGCCTGCCACGGCAGAAGTGATAGCACAGCCGGATCAATAAGATAGGAACCGGCGTTAACGTAATACTGCAAGCAGAGAAGCAGAAAGCCAGTGACCCAGGTGAGATAGGCTTCCCACTTGAACCAGATCAGGTCTTCCGGAAGCTTGGGCGGCGCGCTCAGGTATTTGCGGACGTTATAAAAGCCGCCGCCGTGAACTTCCCACGCCTCGCCCGAGACGCCTTCCGGCAGGCCCGCCGGTTTCTTCAGGGAAAAATCCAGCGCCACGAAATAGAACGACGTGCCGATCCACGCGATGCCGGCAATCATGTGGCCCCAGCGGGCAAGCAGATTCAGCCATTCGATTACAAACGGATCCATCATGGCTCCAGGCGCCGGAAATCGGATGTCATGAAAATGCCGGGAGCCATGACGGACACCCGGCACCTGACATCATTTATTGCGGCAACTTATCGTCAACGCCCTTCACGTACCAATTCATCCCCAGAATATCGCCATCGGGAAGCGGCTTGCCGGCTTCGCCGACAACCGTGCCATCCTGCTTGGTGATGGGTCCGGTGAATGGGTGAAGCGTGCCGGCCGTAATGGCGGCCTGGGTTTCGGTGGCCATCTTGGCCACGTCATCGGGCATGTTGGCATAAGGCGCCATGGTCACCGCACCTTCGGCCATGCCATCCCAGGATTGCTGCGATGCCCATGTCCCATCCATGCCGGCCTTGATGCGCTTGATGTAATAGGGGCCCCAGCTGTCAACAATCGCTGTCAGCTGCGCCTTGGGTGCAAAGGCCATCATGTCCGAAGCCTGGCCAAAGCCGAGCTTGCCCTGTTCCTGGGCGATCTGCAGCGGCGCCGTGGAGTCCGTGTGCTGGACGAGGATATCCGCACCCTGGCTCAGCAGAACCTTGGCGGCGTCGGCTTCCTTGCCGGGATCAAACCAGGTGTTGGCCCAGACGATTTTCACCTTGAAATCCGGATTGACGCTCTGCGCCCCCAGCATGAAGGCATTGATGCCGGCCACAACTTCGGGGATCGGGAAGGACACGATATAGCCCGCCGTTCCGGTCTTTGACATCTTGGCGGCGATCTGGCCGATGACGTAACGGCCTTCATGGAATTTGGAGTTGTAGGTCGTGACGTTGGGGGCCGTCTTGTAGCCCGTCGCATGCTCAAACTTTACATCCGGAAATTTCGCCGCGACCTTCAGGACGGGCTCCATGAAGCCAAATGAGGTGGCGAAAATAATCTTGCAGCCGTCGCGCGCCAGCCGCTCAAGCGTGCGGTCGGAATCGGCTTCCACGACGTTTTCGACGAATACGGTTTCAATCTTGTCGCCCAGTTCGGCCACCGCGGCCTTGCGGCCCTGATCATGCTGGAACGACCAGCCGCCGTCGCCCACCGGGCCCACATAAATCCAGCAGGCCTTGTAAGCTTCAGCCAGCGAGGCCGTTGATCCCAGTCCCAGCGCAACCGCCGCCACCGCGGCTGTCATCAATAATTTCTTCATGTTCTATCTCCCTGTTAATCCATTCATCCTGCGGCTTTGTTCGATGTGACCCCGTCCGCCGCGCTGGCAGGGCCGGTTGCTAACTATCTATCAGGCACAAAAGATTGGGCAAGGCAAGCCGGTGTATTGGCCTGCGTCAGCCGCTTGTTTCCGGAAATGATCACCAGCGCGATTATGGTCACGATATAGGGCAGCGCCGAAAGAAATTGCGAGGGGATGCCAAGCCCCATGGACTGGACGACAAAGCCCAGAATGGACACCGCGCCAAACAGATAGGCCCCCACCAGCGTGCGCAGCGGCCGCCAGGACGCAAAGACCACGAGGGCCAGCGCGATCCAGCCACGCCCCGCCGTCATGTTCTCGATCCACTGCGGCGTATAGGCAAGCGACAGGTAACCCCCGGCAAGGCCCGCACAGGCCCCGCCAAACATGACGCTGAGATAGCGCAGCGCAATGACCCGGTAACCCAGCGCATGCGCCGAATTGTGGCTGTTGCCAACCGCCCGGATCACCAGCCCGATCTTGGTTTTGAACAGCACATAGGCCACGCCCGCCGTGAGGATGAAGGAAAATGGCACCAGCGCGTCGATGCCGAAAAGCGTCGGCATCTTGACGCCGGGCTGGCCCACAAAGGATTCACCGATCAGGCCGGAAAGGCCAAGCCCCAGAAGGGTAAGCGCCAGCCCCGCCGCCACCTGGTTGGCCACCAGCGTGAGCGTGAGAAATCCAAACAGCGCCGACATGGCAATGCCCGCGAAGATGGCGGCAATCACCCCCAGCAGGGTTGAGCCCGTGAGGAAGGCCACCGCAAACCCCGCCACGGCCCCCATCACCATCATGCCTTCAACACCCAGGTTGAGAACACCGGAGCGCTCCACCACCAGCTCACCCATGGCGGCAATCAGCAGCGGCGTTGCGGCGGTAATGATGGTGAGCAGAACTGCAAGGCTTTGGTCCATCGCCCTACTCCGCCGCCTTGAGCGCGCCCACGCGGCCCAT
Organism: uncultured Alphaproteobacteria bacterium; assembly: GCA_963753025.1. GTDB lineage: Bacteria > Pseudomonadota > Alphaproteobacteria > Rhizobiales > Aestuariivirgaceae > Aestuariivirga. The sequence continues at coordinate 63,257 of CAVWAY010000013.1, forward strand.
CTCGAACTTGATCCGGTAGAGAATGAGCGTGTCGCAGGACAGGATGAAGAACAGCAGGATGCCCTGAAACACCTTGGCGATCTTGTCGGAAATTCCCAGCGTCACCTGCGCCGCCTCGCCGCCGATGTAACTCAGCGCCAGCAGCAATCCGGCAAACAAAACGCCAAGCGGATTGAGGCGGCCGAGGAAGGCCACGATGATGGCCGCAAAACCATAGCCGGGAGAAATCTGCGGCTGCAGCTTGCCGACCACGCTGGCCACTTCGCAAATGCCGGCAAGCCCCGCAAGCCCGCCCGACAGCAGGAAGCAGAGCATTACCATCCTGTTCCGTGAAAATCCGGCAAACCGACCGGCGCGCGGCGCATTGCCGGTCACCTTGATCTCAAACCCGATGAGCGTCTTGCCCATCACAAAGGCAAGGGCGGCACAGGCAAGCAGCGCGAACAGTGCTCCGAGATGAATGGTTCCGCCAAAGGTTGGAAGCAGTTGCCAGCCTGCGAAGGTTTTCGTGACCGGAAAATTATACCCCTGCGGATCGCGCCACGGCCCGCGCACCAGCCAGTCAAGAAACAGCCCCGCCACATAAACCAGCATGAGCGACGTGAGAATTTCATTGGCATTGAAGCGCGTTTTGAGCAGGCCCGGAATGGCGCCATAAAGCGCCCCGCCGATAGTTCCCATGATGAGCATGACAACCAGGATTGAAGGATCCTGCCAGTCCGGAAACATCACCGGCGCAATGCTGCCGGCAATGGCGCCCATGGTCAGTTGCCCTTCGGCCCCGATGTTCCAGACATTGGCCATGTAGCAAACCGCAAGCCCGACGCCGATAAGCACCAGCGGTGCCGCCTTGACGATCAACTGCTCAACCGACCAGAGCTGGGTGAGGGGTTCGACGAAATAAACGTAAAGCCCTTCCAGCGGATTGATGCCGCGCAAGGCGAAGATTAGCCCGCCGGCGATGAGCATCAGCAACAGCGCCAGAAACGGCGAGGCAATCGCAAAGAATGGCGAGCGGTCGGCCCGCTTCTCAAGAATGAGCCGCATGGGGCGTCTCCTTCTCGTGCGACCCGGCCATCATCAGGCCGATTTTTTCCGCCGTCATTTCATGGGCCGGATGCGCCTCGGAAAGCTGCCCGCGGGAAATCACCGCAATGCGGTCCGCCAGTTCGAAAATTTCGTCCAGGTCCTGGCTGATCACCACAACCGCCGAGCCCGAACGCGCAAGATCGATAAGCGCCTGGCGGATGGTCGCCGCCGCACCTGCGTCAACGCCCCAGGTCGGCTGGTTGACAACCAGCACCTTCGGCTGGCGGTCCAACTCGCGCCCCACCACAAATTTTTGCAGGTTGCCGCCGGACAGCGAGCGGGCTTCAGGATCAGACTTGCCCATGCGCACATCATAGGTTTTGATCACCCGGTCCGCGATGGAATTCGCCTTGCCGCGATTGAGAAGCCCGTTTTCCGCCAGGGATGCGTCATCCGAATGGCGCGTGAGCACGACATTTTCCGATAAGGGGAAGACCGGCACCGCGCCATGGCCAAGACGCTCCTCGGGCACAAAAGCGGCCCCCATCCTTCGGCGTGCGGTCACACCGATGGCGCCGCAAGAGGCGCCATCGATTGAAACCGCATTGCCATTGGACAGGGGCCGTTCCCCAGATATCGCATCGAAAAGTTCCGATTGGCCATTGCCCGCAACCCCGGCAATGGCAATGACTTCGCCGCCACGCACTTCAAGATTGATGTTCTTCAGTTCAACCGCGAAAGGCCCGTCAGCCTCGAGGCTGGCATTCTTCAGCGAGAAGCGCACCGCGCCATCGCGCGGCGCCTTGGCGGCGCGCACCGTGTGAATATCGCCGCCCACCATGAGCCTGGCGAGGCTGGCCGCCGTCTCCTCGCGCGGGTCACAGGAGGCAACAACCTTGCCATGGCGCAGGATCGTGGCCCAGTGGCAGAGGCGCTTCACCTCTTCCAGCCGGTGCGAAATATAAAGCACCGAGCAGCCCTCGCTTGCCAGGAGCCGCAAGGTGAGAAAAAGCAGATCCGCCTCCTGCGGCGTCAACACCGCCGTGGGCTCATCAAGGATCAGCAGCTTGGGTTCCTGCATCAGGCAGCGCAGGATTTCAATGCGCTGGCGCTCGCCCACCGACAGGTCCGCCACCGTCGCCCTGGGGTTCAGCGGCAGGCCATACTCCCCGGAATAAAACTCCACTTTCTTGGAAAGCGCCTCGAGATCGAATTTTCCCGGCATGGCCAGGGAAATGTTCTCGACGACAGTCAGGGCTTCAAAGAGCGAGAAGTGCTGGAACACCATGCCGATGCCAAGCTTGCGCGCCGCATTGGGATTGGGAATGACCACTTCCTGCGCCCATCCACTTGATCGTTCCGGAGGTGGGTTGCAGCGAGCCGTAGAGCATTTTGACGAGGGTGGACTTGCCGGCCCCGTTTTCCCCCAGAAGGGCGTGTATCTGGCCGGGCGCCACGCGCACTGTGACGCCATCATTGGCCCGCAATGTGCCGAACACCTTGACGATGTCAATGGCCTCAAGCAGGTAGTCCGGTGCCGTCATGACGCGCGCCTCCCCGCGCCGACTTTATCCAAACGCAAGGACTCCGCGAGTGGCGATTCAGCGCATCTCATGGCTTCATCGCGTTCAAGAAGCTGTACCGCCGTCGCCGCCGCAATCGCTGCGGGGTGCTTGGATTTTATGCTGGGAATGCCAATCGGACAGACCATTGCGCCGATATTTTCATCAGGTATGCCCGCCTCCCGCAGCCGCTTGCTGAACCGCGCCCGCTTGGTGGCGCTGCCAATCAGGCCCGCATAGGCAAACCACGGGCTGCGCAACACCGCGTCAATGATTTCAAGATCAAGACCATGGCTGTGGGTCATTACCAGCGCAAAACTGCCGGGCGGCGCATTCGCGATCTCGGCAGCGGGATTTTCACTTTGAATGGTCACTACATTGGAAGGCACAGCCGCAGGAAATGCTCCCTCGCGGGGATCAATCCAGATGACATCAAACGGCAGTGGCGCAAGCGCCAGAATAAGAGCCCGCCCCACATGCCCCGCCCCGAAGAGATAGAGCTTGCGGTTGCTGTCGCCAAACTGCTCGCTGAAATCCGGCGCCAGAATGCGCCCCGTGACCGCGAACACGCCAGCCTCTTCCCGCGCCGCGAAATCCCTGGCTGCGGCCAAGTCGCTGCGGGCAAACACTTCTGTCACCAGTTGCACCCGCCCGCCACAGCATTGGCCGAGGTCAGGGCCAAGCGAATGGACGCTCAACTTGTGTTGCGTCGGCCTGCCGAGCAGGGCCTGCGCCTTCGCAATCGCCTGCCATTCCAGCGTGCCGCCGCCGATGGTGCCGTGAAAACCCAGCGGCGTGACGACGATGCGCGCACCCGCTTCCCGTGGCGTGGACCCTTCGACCTTCACAACCGAAATCATGGCGCAGGTGCCATGCGCTTCCAGTGTTTTGGCGATAGGGGCCCAGACCTTCATGCCTGCATCCCCTTCACCGCCCGCAAAATGGCTTCCGGCGTGGCCGGCGCGGCGAGTTTGGGAATGACCCCCGGCTTCAGGCTGCCAACCGCATCGGCAATGGCGCACCACACGGAAATCGGCAGCATCAACGGCGGCTCACCCACCGCCTTTGAACGGTAAATCGAATCCGCCGGGTTGCCGCCGCTTTCATAAAGCTTCACCCGGAAGTCGGCAGGCACGTCAGAAGCACAGGGAATTTTGTAAGTGGATGGCGCATGGGTGCGCAGCCGTCCCTTGTCGTCAAACACCAGTTCTTCAGTCGTGAGCCAGCCCATGCCCTGCACGAAGCCGCCCTCGATCTGCCCCATGTCAATGGCCGGATTGAGCGAACGCCCCACGTCATGAAGGATATCAACCCGGTCCACCCGCATTTCCCCGGTCATCGTATCAATGGTGACTTCCGAGCAGGATGCGCCATAGGCGAAATAGAAAAACGGATTGCCGTGGCCCTTGGGCCGGTCCCAGGTAATCTTCGGCGTCGAATAGAAACCGGTGGAGGACAGCGACACCCGCCCGCCATGCACCTTCTTGGCCAGTTCGCCGAAGGAGATGCGCTGGTTGCCGATCAGCACCTGGCCCTTTTCAAACTTGATGCGCGACTTGGCGACCTTCCATTCCTTCGCCGCGAAATCGATCATGCGGGCTTTGATGGCGGTCGCCGCGATCTTCGCCGCCATGCCGTTGAGGTCCGCGCCCGATGACGCCGCCGTTGCCGAGGTGTTGGGCACCTTGCCGGTGGTCGTGGCCGTGATCCGCACCCACTCCGCCGAAATACCGAACACTTCGGCCACGACTTGCGCAACCTTGATATAGAGCCCCTGCCCCATTTCCGTGCCGCCGTGATTGAGATGCACCGAGCCATCCGTATAGACATGGACAAGGGCGCCTGCCTGGTTGAGATGGGTGAGCGTAAACGAAATGCCGAACTTGACCGGCGTTAGCGCGATGCCCTTTTTCAGCACCGCAGTTTTGCTTGTTAAAAGCCGCGATCTTTTTCCGCCGCGCCCGGTAGCTGCTTGATTTTTCCAGCGCCTCGATCACCTCAAGGGCGATATTGTCTTCAATCTTCTGCCGGTAGGGCGTCACATCGCGCCCGCGCCCATAAAGATTGCGCTTGCGCACATCGAGCGGATCAAGGCCCGTTTTAACGGCAATCGCATCCATCATCCGCTCGGCAAACATCATGCCCTGAGGGCCCCCAAAGCCGCGGAACGCCGTGTTGGAAACCGTGTTGGTGCGCAGCCGCCGCGACTTGATGTGATAGGTGGGATAAAAATAGGCATTGTCCGCATGGAACATGGTGCGGTCACACACACTCGGTGAGAGATCCGCCGAATAACCGCAGCGCGCCAGAAAATCCACATCGACGGCAGTGAGGCGCGCCGTATCGTCATAACCAATCTTGTAATCGATGCGCAGGTCATGGCGCTTGCCAGTCATGATCATGTCCTGGTCGCGGTCCAGCCTGCACTTGGCCGGACGGCCCGTGACATGGGCCGCAAGCGCTGCCAGCGCCGCCCACTGCGCCGCCTGGCTTTCCTTGCCGCCAAAGCCCCCGCCCATGCGCCGGCATTCACACGTCACCATGGCATCGGGAACCTTGAGCATCTTGGCGATGCAGTGCTGAACTTCGGTAGGATGCTGGGTGGAGGAATAGACGGTCATGCCGCCCTTTTCTTCCGGCATGGCCAGGGCCACCTGCCCTTCGATATAGAAATGCTCCTGCCCGCCCACATGGAAACTTTCCGAAATCACGTGGGGCGCCGCCTTGAGCGCCTTGCCCACATCGCCATGGATGAAAGCATATTCCGGCACCACATCTTTGGTGCCCATGGCCAGCGCGTCTTCAACTGTGATCGCAGGCGTTTTTGCAACCACTTCAATCTTCGCCAGCCGCGCCGCGCGCCGGGCGATTTCCCGCGTTTCAGCAACAACGGCAAAAATCACCTGGCCATGAAATTCAATCACACCTTCGGCAAAGATGGGATCATCGCCAAGCGCCGGGCTGCAATCATTGACGCCGGGAATATCCTTGGCCGTCAGCACCGCAACTACGCCGGGAAAGGCACGGACTGCAGCAAGATCAAGACTGGTGATTTTCCCGCGCGTATCATTGGGCGCATAGCCCGGCTCCACATGCAGCGTGCCATCGGGCTCACGCATGTCATCGATATAGGTTGCCGTGCCTTGAACATGCAGCGCGGCGCTGTCATGGGCGAGTGCCAGGCCAACCGTTTCCGTTTCAAGGATGCGGGCCCGCACATTCATCTCAGGCGGCCTCCCCGCGAAGCCCGGCAAGGCGCGTTGTAGCCGATTGCCCCGAAGCAACTTCCATGAGAGCCTTGCGCAGCAGGGCGCGTGCCGCAACCAGCCGGTATTCCGCCGATGCCCGCATGTCACCAATGGGCTGATAGTCTTCCGCCATCGCCAAAATCGCCCGCTCCCATGTCTGCGGCGCATCAAGCGAAACACCGCGCAGCGCCGCTTCGGTTTTCAGCGCCCGCTTCGGCGTCGCCGCCATGCCGCCAAAGGCGATACGGGCCGACAGGATTGCGCGCCCATCAAGCGTAAACTTGAAGGCGCCCATGACAGCGGAAATATCCTGGTCAAAACGCTTGGTGAGCTTGAAGGCGCGGAACACTTCATTGGCCTTGAGCTTGGGAACATCAATGCGCCAGACCAGTTCGCCGGCGGCGCGGTCCTGCTTGCCATAGGCAACAAAAAAATCCTCAAGCGGTATGAAGCCGTTTGTTCCTGCCCTGGCGGAGATGAAGCGTTGCGCCCAAAGCGATCAGCATGGGTGGTGTGTCGCCAATGGGCGAGCCATTGGCGATATTGCCGCCAACCGTGCCCGACGCCCGCACCTGCTTGGCCCCGATCCGGCGGATCACTTCGCCGATGTCGGGATCGATCGCGGCGAGAAACGCTTCCGCGCTGGAAAAAGTCACCGTTGCGCCAATGGAAATATGCGGGCCTTCGTCGCTGATTTTATCCAGACCCTTGGTCCGGCCGAGATGGATAATCTTCGGCAGGGTTCGAAGCTGCTTGGTAACCCACAATCCCACGTCCGTGGCGCCTGCAACAATCGTGGCATCGGGATGGTCTGCGTAAAGCCTGGTGAGTGCCTCCTCATGGTAAGGTGCTGCAAAGAAAGTGCTGGTATCGCCCATAAAAATATCTGCAGCGTCATTCAGCGCTGCCAATTGAACCGCGGTTGCCTTGGCCGCTGCCACCCAGGCATCGGCTGGCTTGCCCGTGCAGGATTTCACCGCCGCATCCACAATCGGGCGGTAGCCCGTGCAGCGGCAGAGATTGCCCGCGATATGATCAACGATCTCCTGCCGCGTCGGCTTCTTGCCCGCGTGATAAAGCGTGAACAGCGACATGACGAAACCCGGCGTGCAGAAGCCGCATTGCGAGGCGTGATTGTCGACAAAGGCCTTTTGCACGGGATGCAGTTTTCCACCGGCGGCCAGATCGTCAACCGTGACCAGTTCCTTGCCATCAATCTGGCCCAGCAAAAGAATGCAGGCATTGACGGGTTCATAGACAACGCGGTCGTTCTCAAGCGAACCCAGCGCCACGGTGCAGGCGCCGCAATCACCTTCGTTGCACCCCTCTTTGGTGCCCTTGGATTTCTCCTCAAGGCGCAGATAATCCAGCAGCGTGCGCGTGGGTGATATGGAGGAAAGCTCCACCACCTGTCCCCGGCGCAAGAAGCGGATTGTCTGCCGTGTCATCATGCCCCTAGCTTCCCCGATAAGTTGAATAGCCATAGGGCGAGAGCAGCAGCGGCACATGATAATGCTGCGAAGAATTGGCAATGCCGAAACGGATGGGGATCACATCAAGGAAGGCGGGCTCGTCGAGCTTCACGCCACTCGCCCGGAGATAATCGCCCGCATGAAACCTGAGCTCATAGGTGCCGGTCTTGAAATCATCGCCTTCGAGAACGGCGCCATCAACCCGGCCATCCCGGTTGGTGCTGACCGTCTTGATAAGCTCCGGCTTTGCGGCAAGCGACCACAATTCTATCTTCAGCCCGGCGGCGGGCTTGCCTGAACTTGTATCGAGCACGTGCGTCGTAAGACGACCCATCCGTTTCCCCATGAAATTTCATTGAAATCCGCTCTTTGTGGCGGATTTAAATTTTTTAACAGATTCTCACTGTTCTAAAAGGGATAAAAAAAGCACATCAACAATCTCTATTTTCGCACATCAAAAATCCGCGGAAGCCGCTGCTTGGCAAGCTCGAGAAATGCCCCCGCCGCGGTTTTCCGGTCAAGCCCAGGGCGGTGCACAAGGGTAACCCGGCTGGGCGGCAGCTTCCGGTCGGAAAGCGGAATGAAAACCAGGTTCTTTTCGGCAACGTCCCGTTCAATGCCGAAGAGTGTTTGAAAGGCGATGCAGCCGCCATCCCGCGCCAGGGCCGCCATCACCCGCAAGGAATTGCATTCAAACAGGCGGTCCTGCCGCACCGTCCGCGCCCCCAGGGCCCGATCGAGGATGAGGCGGATGCTGAGTTCGCGCGCCGGCCAGGCCACCGGATATTCCAGGCACTGCGCCAATGTCAGGGATTTTGACTTGGCGAGCGGATGGGTGGGCGCCATGGTCGCCCCCAGGGCAATGACGCGTTCGAACTCGACGGTCAGACCGTCAAGCGCCGAGGGATTGAAGGCCACGCCCACATCGGCTTCACGTTCGCGCACCAGCTCCATCACCGTGTCGGAACCGGCAACCGTAATGGACGCCTGCACACCGGGGAATTTCCGCGAAAAGGCGATCAGCAAATCCGGCAGAAAGGTGATGGAAAGGCTTTCAACCACCGCGACGTTCACCCGCCCGCGCGTGATGCCTTTCAAACGGGCCAGCAAATCAATCGTGCCTTCATGGGTCTGGTTCGCCGCCTGCAGGCCGCGCAACAGCTCAACTCCCGCTTCCGTCAGGGCAAGGCTGCGCGTATGGCGCTCGAACAGGGCAATTCCCAATTGCGCCTCAAGCAGCCCCACCTGCCGGCTGATGGCCGAGGCCGCCACATTGAGCTGGCGCGACGCGGCCCGCACCGAACCAAGCGTCGCCACCGCGATGAAGTGACGGTAGCCCGTGGCAAGATGTGAATCCGATAAAAGCACAGCAGAGAACATTGCGGCCACTGTTCTTGCCCTGTCAACCCAGCCATGTCCGAAGGCCCTAGGATTTGTCCGCGCGCAATAGTAGGTATCTCGGCCATGAACAAAGCCATCAAACTCGCCGCCGATATCGGCGGCACTTTCACCGATATTGTCCTCGAAGCCGGAACCAGGCGCTGGAGCGGCAAGGTTCTGACCACCACCCAGGCCCCGGAACTGGGCGTCATCGAAGGCATCGGCCTTGTCCTGGAACAGTCCGGAATAAAACCCGCTGACATCGGCGTGTTCATTCACGGTACGACGCTTGCCACCAATGCACTGATCGAAAGAAAGGGCGCCAAGACCGCCTTCATCACCACCAAGGGCTTCCGAGATATTCTTGAACAGGGCTACGAAAAACGCTTCGACCATTACGACCTGATGATCGACCGTTCGGTGCCACTCGTGCCGCGAACCCTGCGTTTCACGGTTGAGGAGCGCCTGTCCGCCGATGGTGATGTGCTGGTGCCGCTCGATGAATCCGCCTTGCAGGAACTGGCCCGGCAATTGGGCGATGAGAATGTGAAAGCCGTGGCCATCGGTTTCCTTCATGCCTATGCCCATGATGGCCATGAACGCCGGGTGCGCGAAATTCTCTCCGCTACCTTGCCCAAGGATGTGACCATCTGCATCTCCAGCGAAGTGGCCCCGGAAATCCGCGAGTTCGAACGCTTCTCCACGGTTGTGGCCAACGCCTATGTGCGGCCCCTCATGGCCGGCTACCTGCACCGCCTGCGCGACCAGTTGCGCGGCATGAAAATGGACTGCCCGCTGTTCCTGATGATGTCCGGCGGCGGCCTCACCACCTTGGAAACCGCCGCACGCTTTCCCATTCGCCTCGTTGAATCAGGCCCAGCGGGCGGCGCCATCCTCGCCTCCGAAATTGCCGCTGAATGTGCCCTGCCCGAAGTCGTCTCCTTCGACATGGGCGGCACCACCGCCAAGATCTGCCTGCTCACCAATGGTGAACCCGAGCGCGCCCGCAAGTTTGAAATCGCCCGCGCCTACCGCGACATGAAGGGTTCCGGAATTCCGGTGCGCATTCCCGTCATTGAAATGGTGGAAATCGGCGCGGGCGGCGGCTCCATCGCGCGCGTCGACAAATTGAACCGCATCACAGTTGGCCCCGATAGCGCCGGATCAACTCCCGGCCCCGTCTGCTATGGCCGCGGCGGCACCGAACCCGCCGTGACCGATGCCAACCTGGCGCTGGGCAAAATCGATCCCGCCTATTTCGCCGGCGGCAAGATCAAGCTTGATGAAGCCAGCGCCAAGGCCGCGTTGCAGAAAGCCATCGGCACTCCGCTGGGCCTCAAGGATTTCTGGCCGGCGGCAGGCGTCACCGAAATCGTCGAGGAAAACATGGCCAATGCGGCGCGCGTCCACGCCATTGAGCGCGGCCGCGACATCGCCGCCTGCACCATGATTGCCTTCGGAGGCGGCGCACCCCTGCACGCCTGCCGGCTGGCCGAAAAGGTCGGCGTGAAAACCATTATCGTGCCCACGGGTGCAGGCGTTGGCTCGGCCATCGGTTTCCTCCGCGCCCCCATTGCCTACGAAGTGACGCGCAGTGCCGCGGTCTCGCTCGATGCCTTCAATGCAAAAACCGTGAACGCCCTGCTGCAACACATGACAAAGGATGCCCGCGCCGTGGTGGAACCCGCACTCGGCAAGACCAAGGCAACAGTGCAGATCATCGCCGATTGCCGCTATGTCGGCCAAGGCCACGAAATCCGCGTCACGGTTCCGGTCAAGACATTGACCGATGCCGACGGCAAGAAACTCAAGGCCGCGTTCGAGGCCCAGTATGAACAGGTTTACGGGCTTCGCATTCCCAATCAGGAAGCGGAAGCCATCACCTGGTCAGTCACCGTTTCGTCGGTTGCAAAGAAACCAAAGCGCGCCGCAAAAACTTCCGCCAAATCCACGCCAAAACCAAGAAGCAAGCGGCTGATCTATGATCCCGCCTTGGGCAAGCAAGTCATGGTCCCCGTCTATTGGCGCTTCGACATGAAACCCGGCGCTACATTCAAGGGTCCTGCGATTATCGCCGAGGATGAAACCTCGACAATTGTCGGAGCCAATTTCAGGGCGAAGATCAACAGCCTGGGCTACATCATTCTGGAGCAATCGAAATGAGCAAATCCGCCCTCGATGCCATCCGCACCCAGGTCATGTGGAACCGCCTGATTGCCGTTGTCGAAGAACAGGCCCAATCGCTGCTGCGCTCGGCCTTCGGCACCATCACCCGCGAGGCGGGCGATCTCGTCAGCCGGCGTTTATAACGCCGAAGGCCACATGATCGCCCAGGCCATGACCGGAACCCCGGGCCATGTGAACACCATGGCCACCGCCGTGGGCCATTTCTTCAAGCACTATCCGCAATCCACCATGAAGCCCGGCGATGTCTACGTCACCAACGACCCGTGGCTCGGCACCGGTCATCTCTTCGATTACGTGATGATGACGCCGGTGTTCCTCGGCAAAAAGCTCGTGGCGTTTTTCGCCAGCACCTGCCACGTGATTGACGTCGGCGGTGTCGGCATGTCGGCCAAGGCCAATTCCTCCTTCGAGGAAGGCACCCTCATTCCGCATCTGAAAATGCGGAAAGAAGGCAAGATCAACGAAGAGCTGCTCGCGGTGATCCTCGCCAATTCGCGCAACCCCGTGGAGGTGCGCGGTGACCTCCTTTCGCTGGTGAGCGCCAATGACACGGGCGCGCGCCGGTTGATCGAGATGATGACCGAATTCAAACTCACAAGCCTCGAACCTCTCGCCAAACACATTCTCACCACCTCGGAAAAAGGCGCGCGCGAAGCCATCAAGACCATGCCCGAAGGCGAATGGTCTTATGAGATGCCGCTTGATGGCTATGAAGGCCCAATCACCATCAAGTCGAAACTCACCATCAGGAACGGCAAGATAACCATTGATTTCACCGGCTCATCCGCCGCGTCCATCTTCGGCATCAATTCCCCCCGCACCTATACCCATGCCTATTCCGTCTTCGGCCTCAAGGCGGTGATCGCCCCCCATGTGCCCAACAACATCGGCTCGCTCTCCTGCTTCGATCTCATCACCGAAGCGGGCACCTGCGTTGATCCCATCCGGCCCTCGCCCGTCACCGCGCGCCATGTCACCGGCCAGATGCTGGCCGACGCCGTGTTCGGCTGCCTGGCGCAAGCCTTGCCCGGAAAGGTGCAGGCGGAAAGCGCCGGCTCCATCTGGATCCTCGGCTTGAACAGCGCCCATGGCCGCGTGCCCGCCCATGAAACGGCGAAGGCCAAAGAATTCGGCGTGATCAGCATCGCGCTCGGCGGCATCGGCGGCAGGCCCGGCAAGGATGGCCTGGCCACCACCGCCTTCCCCTCCGGCATCGGCGCCATCCCGATCGAAGTCACCGAAAACCAGTGCCCGCTCTATTTCAGGCGCAAGGAATATCTGATGGACAGCGCCGGCGCCGGCGAATGGCGCGGCGGCCTTTCGCAGACAATCGAAATCGCCAACCGCGAGAAAGCCCCCTTCACAATTTCCGCCGCAACCTTCGACCGCATCAAAAACCCGGCAAAGGGGCGGCACGGCGGCGGCTCCGGCGTGAAAGGCGTGGCGCGTTTGGGCTCGGGCAAGGCGATCCCCGACAAGGGCATCCATGTCATCCCGACCGGCGACAGCCTCGTCGTCGAACTCCCCGGCGGCGGCGGTTTCGGCAATCCCAAGTCGCGGACGCGGGCCCTTGTCGAGGCAGATGTAAAAGCCGGACTCGTGAGCCCGGAATCGGCAAAAAAAGATTACTTTCTGGACACCCGAGAAACCACCTTTACTGACTCTTAACACGCATCCAGCAAACTTGCCCCATGACCACGCCGCCCAAAAAATCCTGGCACGATGATCTGCCGTTTCCGAAACACTGGCTGGCCTATCTCGCTTTGAAGATCTTCGTGCTGGCGCTGGCGATTTACCTGTTGCTGCGGTTTAATGGTGTTATCTAGGGCCCCTGCAGCGTTTCGAGAAAATCGATCAGGGCCGTGATGCGGCGCTGGACCGTGCCCTCGTCGCCTTCGGCGCCGCCCAGGTCTTCTTCCGCTTCCATCTTGAACCACACGCCCCACACCGGCATTTCGCGGTCGCCATGGTTCTTCAGAATCTCGCGCCCGTCGATGATCGCCTGGAGCCGCTCCCGAGGGAATACTCCACCATTGCGTTCGGAAAGCTTTGTGAGATCGGGCGCTGGCCCGCTCAGGCCAAACGTCTTGGGGCCATCTCCCCGCCCGCTCTCACCGTGACAGTTTGAGCAATAGAGTCGGAAATCGCGTTCGGCACTGCCGACCCCGCTCCCGCCCTCGTCCTGGGCAAAACTTTGTGATGACAAAACCCCGGTCAGCAGAACCGCAAGTGCGGTTGCGCCAGTAAAGGTAAAAGCGAAACGTTGAAGTGCCATGAACCTGCCCATCAATGTTGCTGGATGCTTTCGAGATAATCCACGAGCGCGGTAATCCGTTCGCGGACGACTTTTTCGGTTTTCGTGCCGGCCCCGTCCGAATCTGCCTCGAACTTGAACCAGTCGCCCCACACCGGCATGTCCCGTTCGCCATGAACGCTCACCTGGGCCCGGCCATCGATCACCTCAATGGCGCGCTGGCGCGGGAATATCCCGCCATTCCTCAAGCTCATCTGGGTGAGGTCCGCGGCGTTGATGGTGAGGAACTCGGCGACGGTGCCATCGCCCTTCCCGCCCACGCCGTGGCAGGCGGCGCAATAGTTCATGAAGTCTCCCCGTCCCGGGTCGGCCGGAATTGGCGTCTGGGAATTTGCCTGCACCACAGTCCCGCCAATCAAAATCAGCAGGCCAACACTACCCGCCCAAGACAGCTTCCACATCGTGATTCACTCCATTTGGTCACAAACCAGTCCGCGCAAGACTAGCATGACTGAGATGGCAGTCATAGTTCCGAAACTGTCGCGGAAGTAAGGCACCTTGCGCAGGGCCGAGACAGGTCGTATTGCCCGCACTTGCTTGGAAAACTCTCGATGCCTAAAGTTCCATGCGAAGAAGTCAATTAAAGTTGAATTGTACCGCCCCTGCCCTCCCTTTAGGTTTCTCCCAGGCGGAAAACCAAAGGAGAAAAACATGCGGAAATCAAATATCCTGGCCCTGTTCGTGCCCGTGGCACTCACCCTCACCATGGCGCCATCGGCCTTCGCCCAAGATACGAAAATGGGATTCTTTGTGACCAGCGCCGGCTCCGGCAAGGGTGCTGATCTGGGTGGCCTGGAGGGGGCCGACAAACATTGCCAGACGCTTGCCGAAGCGGCGGGCTCCACCGGGCAAACCTGGCGCGCCTATCTTTCGACGCAGGGCGATGGCGCGGTCAACGCCAAAGACCGCATCGGTGCTGGCCCCTGGGCCAATGCCAAGGGCGAAGTGATCGCCAAGGACGTGGCGGAGCTTCATGGCACCAACAATCTCACCAAGGCCACTGCCCTTACCGAAAAAGGCGAGGTGGTGAACGGCCGCGGCGACACGCCCAACATGCATGACATTCTCACCGGCACCCAAGCGGACGGCACGGCATTCGCCGCGGGCGAAGACCGCACCTGTGGCAATTGGACCCTGAGCGGTGCTGAGGGGGCAGTGATGGTGGGCCATAGCGACCGCACCGGCCTTGATGACTCGGCTCCCGCCAAGTCATGGAACACCTCCCACCCCTCGCGCGGCGGCTGCAGCCAGGACGCCCTCAAGGGCACCGGCGGCAATGGCTTTTTCTACTGTTTTGCCGCGAATTAATTGACTGAGGCGGAGCCGGAGCAGTCTCCGGCCCCGCTTCCTTTCGCCCTGCTAAATTCTCCCCCTCCCATCTTGCAACGCCCGGATTTACGGTTACAGTGAGGAATAATAGTTTCCGTTCGTGAATAATTCGGGGAGAATGAGATGCCTTTGAGTTGGAGATTTTCGGTTCTGGGGGACCGCCACCGCGCCTTGGGTTCAAAGCTTGAGGACTGGTCCGGCATGGGCACGGCCTGGACCTACGACAAGGACATTTACGCCGAGCACATCGCCGTGCGCACCAAGGCAGGGCTCATGGATGTGTCCGGCCTCAAGAAGGTGCATCTTGTGGGGCCGCACGCCATCAACGTGCTGGAATACATCACCACCCGCGACATGACGAAAATTTATCCCGGCCGCTCGGTCTATGCCTGCATGCTGAATGACCGCGGCCATTTCACCGATGACTGCATCGTCTACCGCACCGGGCCCAATTCCTGGATGCTGGTGCATGGCTCGGGCTCCGGCCATGAGGAAGTGGTGAAGCAGTCGCTGGGCCGCAATGTGGCGGTGCTTTTTGATGACGACATTCATGACCTTTCGCTGCAGGGGCCGTTGGCCGTTGATTTCCTCGCCAAGCATGTGCCCGGCATTCGCGACCTGAAATATTTCCACCACATGCAGACCACGCTCGTTCGGCGCGCCCGCCATGATCTCGCGCACCGGCTATACCGGCGAGCGCGGCTATGAGCTTTTCGTGCGTGGCCAGGATGCGCCGAAAATCTGGGACACGATCCTGGCGGAAGGCAAGTCCATGGGGATCATCCCCGTGTGCTTCAGCGTGCTCGACATGCTGCGGGTGGAAAGCTACCTGCTGTTCTACCCCTACGACAATTCGCAGATGTATCCCTTCGCCAATGAGCAGCCCGGCGACAGCCTGTGGGAACTGGGCCTCGACTTCACCGTGAGCCCCGGCAAGACCGGCTTCCGCGGTGCTGAGGAACACGCGCGGCTGAAAGGCAAGGAGCGCTTCAAGATTTTCGGCCTGCTGATCGAGGCCGATGGCCCGGCGGACTTGGGCGATGAGGTCTATGCCGATGGCAAGAAGGTGGGCGTCATCACCTGCCCCTGCTATTCCAAGCTCACCAAGAAATCCATGGCGATCATGCGCGTTGACGTGGCCTGTGCCAAGCAGGGCACGAAGCTGGAAGTGCGCGGCAAGAACCTGAAAGCCAAGGCCATCGCCCACACCATCAGCTTCGATGACCCGGAAAAGAAGAAGCGGAACGCGGTTGGCTGAGATGTGCTTGGTAGTTGCAGCATTCGCCCTCTCCCGTGCATCTTGCATGGGAGAGGGTGCCCGTCAGGGCGGGTGAGGGCTCTTGGATGAAGGCTCCGGTATTTGAAATTGTTGAAACGAAGTGCCCTCATCCGGCCTTCGGCCACCTTCTCCCATCCTACGGACGGGAGAAGGCGATGCTTGCAAATATCCGAAATGAAATTCGAAGAAGGGTAATGCTGCACTAAATGCTTGTCGTCGGAATCAAGAGCCGCCCTGTCTACAAAGGCCTGATGATTGATATTCACAGCGCGCGCCATCTCTTTGCCCTTGAAGGCGAAGGGGCCGGGGCCTTGCTTGACCAGATAAAATCGGTGGGCAGCGGCTTTCTGGAGAAGGCGGAAATTCTCTACGTCGGCCCGGAAAATCAGGCGGCCAAGCTGCGTGAACTCAAGTCCTTTGATTTCTGGACCGCGCCCACCATTCCGGTTTTGCTCAATCGCCTGAAGGCCTCATTGCAGGCCGCGCGCATGGGAACCCGGCTTTATCTCTCCGGCACCGAAGGCTTCATCGGCCAGGCCATGCAGGTGGCGCTCGACCTCGGCATTGATTTCAATTCCATCCGCACCGAACACCGGGGCTCCACCGCACGGCGCGTGCAATGCGTCCATTGCAAGGGCATTACCGATAACGTCACCACCTCGCCCTTCACCTGTTCCCATTGCGGCCTGCCGTTGCTGGTGCGCGATCATTATTCCAGGCGTCTTGGCGCCTTCCAGGGCGTGAACATTGACGCGGAAGACCCGGGCTCCGCGCCTAAGCCCGAGGTGCTGTTCCCATGAGCATCAATACGGACATGACGGTGCGGGTGGCGGCCATCACGCAGGTGGCCGAGAAGGTGAAGCGTTTCCGCCTTGAACGCGTCGATGGCGGCGAGATGCCGATTTTTTCCGGCGGCTCCCATGTCGTCGTGGCCATGCGCGATGGCGATATTCTCAGGCGCAATACCTATTCGCTGATGTCATCCCCCGCGATACCAGCGCCTATGAACTCTCGATCCTGCGCGTGGAAAATTCCCGCGGCGGCTCCGCCTTCCTGCATGAGAAACTGAAGGTGGGCGATACGCTGGTGATCTCCCAGCCGGTCAATCTTTTCCCCTTCGATGTGCGCGGCCGCAAGCACCTGTTCATGGCGGGCGGCATCGGCATTACCCCCTTCATGGCCATGATGGACCAGATGACCCGCGAGGACCGCGCGTTTGAGCTGCACTACGCGGTGCGCAACCGGAAGCACGGAGCCTATTGGAAGGAACTGTCGGAACGCTACGGCGCCCACCGGGTGAAAATCTATTGCGACGAAGAAAAGCTCTTCATTCCCGTTGACCATGTCCTGAATGCCCAGCCCCTTGGCACCCATCTCTATGTCTGCGGTCCCGAAGGCATGATCAATGGCGTTTTGACCAAGGCGCGGCAACTGGGCTGGCCCGAACAGAACCTCCATTCCGAGCGCTTCCTGGCGCCGCCGCCCGGCAAGCCTTTCCGCGCCGTGCTGAAGAAATCGGAAAAGACCATCGAGGTGCATTCGCACCAGAGCATTCTCGAGGCGGTGGAAGCGGCGGGCATCGATGCGCCGTTCCTCTGCCGCGGCGGGCGCTTGCGGCCAGTGCGAAACCAATGTCATCTCCTGCGATGGCACGCTGGAACATAACGACCACTTCCTCGAGCCCGACGACAAGGCCTCGGGCCGCAAGATCATGATTTGTGTCTCACGGCTGAAAGGCCAGGAAATTGTGCTGGATCTCTAGGAGAACGCCATGAACATCGAATTCAGACAGGAAACCTTCCGCGACGATTTCACCTTCCGGAACAGCCCGGCGGCGATCCGGCGCTTTCCCTTCCCCTTCCATGAAGACAGCTACATGTATTCGGTGAACATGGAGCCCCATGTGAAGGGCGCGCCCGGTTCCGCCTTCGAAAGCCTCATCGATGTGGACGAGCACTATATTTCCGAGATGAAGGACCGCGCCGCGGTGCTGAAGGAAGACCCGCTGCGCTGCCAGGCGCTGCCCCACATGATGACCGCGCAGTGGGACACGCTGGAACTCCTGATGGAGCAGCAGGCGGCGGGCTATCCCGAGCATTTCTCGCTCACCAAGGACGGCGACAACTGGCACTGGATCAACAGGCCGCTGGGCATTGACCAGAAATTTGTCTTCGGCGATGTCTCGACCCTTCCCTGCGAACCCATGGAATATATCACGCGCCAGGCGCAAGGCGATTTCTGCATCGTCGACCAGCGCGACAATAATCTGTGGATGGATGCCGGCATTGCCACGACCCAGGCCGACTGGTCGCTGGATTTCGACATCGGCATGAATTTCATGGAATGGCATGGGCCCGTGCCGCTGGCCCACCAGCTCGGCGTGTTCGAGCGCGCCCTCAAATTCCTGCTCAACCTGCAGCAGGGCAAGCCCGTGCGCCGCCTGAACTGGACCATGACGATCAACCCGCGCCTCGACACCAGCCCGGAAAACTATCCGAAATGGGGCCCGGACCGCACCACCGTGACGCCGGAGAATGTCGGCAACAAGGTGCATCTGCGCTGCGAACTGCAAAGCCTGTGGCGCCTGCCGCGCTCCAACGCCATTCTCTTCGTCATCCGCTGCTATCTCATCAAGATGGAAGAAGTGGCAACCGTGCCGAAATGGGCGCGCCGCCTGCCCCGCGTGCTGCGCTCGCTGCCGCCGGAACTGGTCGATTACAAGGGCCTCACCCGCTACCGCCAGACCACCATTGACTGGCTTTCAAAATTTGATGACGGAGCCCCCACCAGCCCCGGCATCTTCCCCGATTGATAACAAGAGGAAACTTCATGACACGTGTTGCAGTTATCGGCGCCGGCCCTTCAGGTCTTGCAGCGCTCCGCGCCTTCCAGTCAGCGGCCAAGAAGAAGGCGAAGATTCCCGAAATCGTCTGCTTTGAAAAGCAGGATGATTGGGGCGGCCTTTGGAATTACACCTGGCGCACCGGGCTGGATGAACACGGCGAACCCGTGCATGGCTCCATGTACCGCTACCTCTGGTCCAACGGCCCGAAGGAATGCCTGGAATTCGCCGACTACACCTTCGAGGAGCATTTCGGCAAGCCGATTGCCTCCTATCCGCCGCGCGCCGTGCTGTGGGACTACATCAAGGGCCGCGTCGAGAAGGCCAAGGTGCGGAAATGGGTGCGCTTCAATTCGCCGGTGCGCATGGTCGAATGGGACAAGAAGAAAAAGAAATTCCACGTCACCGTCCATGACCGGGTGAAGGACAGGATGTACACCGAGGAATTCGATCATGTGATCTGCTCCTCCGGCCACTTCTCCACCCCGCAGGTGCCCTTCTTCGAAGGCATCGCCACCTTCAATGGCCGCGTCATGCACGCCCATGATTTCCGCGATGCGCTGGAATTCAAGGGCAAGGATGTGCTCGATCGTCGGCCGCAGCTATTCCGCCGAGGACATCGGCTCGCAATGCTGGAAATACGGCGCGCGCTCGGTCACCGCCACCTACCGCACCAAGCCCATGGGCTTCAAATGGCCCTCGAATTTCGAAGAGCGCCCGCTGCTGCAGAAGCTGGTGAACAAGACGGCCCATTTCAAGGATGGCTCCACCAAGGAGGTTGACGCCATCATCCTCTGCACCGGCTACCAGCACCACTTCCCCTTCATGGCGGAAGACCTGCGCCTGAAAACCGCCAACCGCCTGTGGCCGCTCGGCCTCTACAAGGGCGTGGTCTGGGAGGAAAACCCCAGGCTTCACTACCTCGGCATGCAGGACCAGTTCTACACCTTCAACATGTTCGACGCCCAGGCCTGGTACGCCCGCGACGTGATCCTCGGCCGCATCAAGCTGCCGAAGCTCGACGCCATGAAGAAACATTCCAAGGCCTGGCGCAAGCGCGAGGAGAAGCTTGAGAATGCCGAGCAGATGATCTGGTTCCAGGGCGACTATGTGAAGGAACTGATCGACGCCACCGACTATCCGAGCTTCGATGTGGAAAGCGTGAACAAGACCTTCCTCGAATGGGAGCACGACAAGATGCATGACATCATGGCCTATCGCAACAAGTCCTACCGCTCGCTGATGACCGGCACCATGTCGCCCGCCCACCACACGCCGTGGAAGGACGAACTGGATGATTCCATGGAAGCCTATTTGAAGGGCAGGTAAGGATCATGGCCCACAGTTTTGTCAGCAAGCTTACCGGTTCCTTCTCGGAAGGAGCGGCGGAAAATCCGACTGTGGCCATGGTCGAGGCGGCCTATCGGCATCACGGCCTCGATTACCGCTACATCAACTGCGAGGTGCCGCCGGAAAAACTTGGCGACGCGGTGAAAGGCGCCCGCGCCATGGGCTGGGCCGGGTTCAACCTGTCCATTCCCCACAAGGTGACCGTCATCCCCCATCTCGACGGACTGGGCGAATCCGCCGCCGTCATGGGCGCCGTGAACTGTGCCGTGGCGCGCGGCGGAAAGCTGATCGGCGAAAACACCGACGGCAAGGGCTTCCTCCAGTCGCTCCGCGAACTCATCGATCCCGCCGGGAAAACCATTGTGATGTTCGGCGCCGGCGGTGCCGCCCGCGCCATCGGCGTGGAACTGGCGCTCGCCGGCGCCAAGCACATCACGATTGTAAACCGTGATCCCAAACGCGGGCAAACCCTGGTTGATCTCCTCAACGGCAAGACAAAGGTGAAAGCCGAACTCGCCGTCTGGAAAGGCACCTATTCAATCCCGGCGAACGCCGACATCGTGATCAACGCAACGTCCATTGGCCTCTATCCCGATGTGAATGCGCGTCTTGATATCGCGCTGGATAGCCTGCGCAAGGGACTGGTGGTGGCCGACGTCATTCCCAATCCGCCCCGCACCAATCTGATCAGGGATGCGGAAGCACGTGGCTGCAAGACTCTAGACGGCCTCGGCATGCTGGTGAACCAGGGCGTCATCGGCGTCAAATACTGGACCGGCGTTGACGTTGACCCCAACGTCATGAAACGCAAGCTTGAAGAGATATTCTCGAGCCTAGCTTCGCGGCCGCAGCTTTTCCGGATCGTAGTGGGCGAATTTCACGATATGGCCGGGAAGGCGCTTCTGCATGCCGTCCAGCTTGCCGATCTCGATTCCGGTTCCAATTTCGCTGTGCAACACGTCAACCCGAGCCAGCGCAATGTTCTTGCTAAGAACGGGCGAGCGCGTCGAACTGGTGACCACGCCAATTTTTGAGCGGCCGACATAAACACTGTCGCCATGGCCCGACCGCTTCATTGGATTCGATATCAAGCCCAACCAGCTTATGCCGCGGATGTTCCTTGCGCTGGATGAGCGCCTGCTTGCCGATGAAATCATCGGTCTTCGATTTGAGCGGCACCGTAAAGCCAATGCCCGCTTCGAAGGGATCGGTCTCCGAGGTGAATTCGTAATTGGCAAAGATCAGGCCCGCCTCAATGCGCACCATGTCCAGCGCCTCAAGGCCCATGGGCTTCAGGCCATATTTCTGGCCCGCTTCCCACACCGCATCGAAACACCGCCAGCGCATCCTTGGGATGGCAGAAAATCTCATAGCCCAATTCACCCGTATAGCCCGTGCGCGAGACAACAATGGGCGGCCCTTCAAAATGCCCAATGCGGGCCACGGCAAAGCGGAACCACTCCAGTTCGCCGATGGCCGGCTGGGCCGGTGAAGTCCAGATGATTTCCTTCAGCAGGTCACGGCTCTTCGGCCCCTGCACCGCAATGTTGTGAAGCTGGTCCGTGGACGAACGCACCCAGGCCTTGTAGCCCATCTTCTCCGCCTGTTGCCGCAGCCACTGGCCGCTGAACTCATCCCCGCCGATCCAGCGGAAATTGTTCTGGCCCAGGCGGAACACCGTGCCGTCATCGATCATGCCGCCGTTTTCGTAGCACATGGCCGTATAAACCACCTGCCCCACCGACAGCTTGCGGATGTCGCGCGTCACGCAGTACTGCAGCAGCGCTTCCGCATCAGGCCCAGTCACTTCAAATTTGCGCAGCGGCGACAGGTCGGTGACCGTGACGTTCTCACGGCAGGCCCAATACTCCTCAACCGGGCCGTCATTGTTGAAACGCTGCGGCAGCCAGTAGCCCCGGTATTCCGTGGTGTTGCGGGTCAGGGCCGAGAGCCGCGGATGGAAGGCGGTTTCCTTGGTAAGTTGGGCGTCTGCGTCGGGAGTCATGCGGGTTACCACTGCTCTTGAGAATTTCTGTTTGGCCGCATAGGTGCGGATGTGAATGTCGGTGGGATCCCAGCCATTGGCCGCATCGATATCGTCGGGACAGGACGACGACACGCAGACGAGATCGGTGAGCGCCCGCATCAGCACATAATCGCCGGGCCGCGACCACGGCTCATCGAGATAGAGCTGGTTCTGGTGGTTGATATTGGTGTTGTAGAAATAATTCAGCGCTTCCCAGCCCTTGCGGGGCGCCACGCCATAGGGCGCCAGCGCATGATTGAAATTCTCGGTGCAGTTCACATGGCCGGGATAGCCCATGTCATCATAGTAGCGTGAGGTGCAGGCAAGCGCGAAGGCATCATGCCTGCCCACCGTGTCCTGCACGATTTCCACCAGCGGCTCGAATTCCCGGTCAAAGGATTTGGAGGGAAGCCCCGGTGCCGGATAGCTGCGGCCCAAAAGCGTGCGGGTGACGGTGGCGTCAAGCGCCAGATCAAGCCCCTTGTCGACCTTGCGCGCCGACAGGGCCTGAAAATCCGTACACTGACGGCCGGACACGTCGATCACCTGGATATATTCACCGGCCTTCACCACATAGGCCGAGGCGGTAGACGCCCTGATGCGGAAATCCTGCAAGGGATCGGCGAGCGGTTCCGGCAGAATACTGCTGCGCTCCACCGCTTTGCCGCTGCGGGTGATGCGCAACTCTATATCAGTCGCCGTATCCTGGTTCCCCGGCGCCATGGCAGCCCCTGGTGCCGCAACGATCAGAACGCCATCACGCGAGACCTTGAACGCGGCATTCGCCCCTGCCTCGCGAGCCTTCCCCAAAGAGGCGAACCGTCTCTGCCTTGCCCAGATCAATGTTGCGGCGCTGCAGGGCTGATTTCGTGCGCTGCGTGTTTTCACTGTCCTCTGCAAGCAGGGCTTTCAACCCTTCGCCGTGGCTGGTGGCGCGCGCCCCGATTGCCGACGCATCAAAACGCCCCGCATCGTCACAAAAGGCAATTTCGCAGGCCTGGCCGCCTTCAATGTCAGTCAGAACAACACCATCGCCTGCCTTGACCACAACAACCGTCGAGCCGGCTCCGCGCACAATATAGCGCTCAACCCCCGGAGCCAAAGTCCTGATGCCGGGGCGATAGATGAGGCTGGGCTGCGGCGCGGTTGAAAGCATGGAGTAAAACGTCACCATCCGGAGGGAATTGAACTGTCAATATCGCACAGTTCCTCCGGATGGTCGATATACCGCCACGCAGGCTAAAAGCAGCGGAATAGCTACTCCTTGTTCAGCTTGGACCAGATCCGCTTGAGCTCGGCTTCAATATTGGCCGCCATCGGCGGCTGCACCGCAAGCCGCTTCAACACGCTCGTTGGCGGATAGAGCCCCGGATCACCCAGGAGCTTCGGCTCGATATAGGGTGTCGAGGTCAGGATCGGATTGGCGTATTGCAGAAAATTGGTGTTTGCGGCGGCAACTTCCGGCTTCAGCATGTAATTGAGCAGCTGATAGGCCCCGTCCTTGTTCTTCGACTTGTTGGGTATGACCAACAGGTCGAACCAGAGCTGGCTGCCTTCCTTGGGAACGTTGTAGACAAGGGTTCCCTTGCCATTTTCCTTGGCGGTGTCGCGGGCCGCAAATATGTCTCCCGAATAGCCCCAGGTAACACAGTATTTCCCTTCGGACATGCTGTCGATGTAGCTGTCAGCCGAAACAACCTTGATATAGTCCGAAACGTTCGCAAGGGCCACTTCCACCGCTTCAAGGTCGGTGATGCCGATGTTCTTCATGTCGCCGCCAAGATAGGCAACGAAAGCGGGAATGACATCAATCGGCTCGTCAACCAGCGCGATGCCGCATTTCGACATTTCGGCGGCAAGGGCCGGATCAAGAATTAGAGCCAGGCTGTTGAGCGGTGCGTTTGGCCTGATTGCCCTTACTTTTTCCTTGTACACACCGAGCCCGACGGTGCCCCACATATAGGGCACCGAATGGGCGTTGCTGGGGTCAAGCACATCAGTATAGGAAAGGGCTGTCGGGTCAATGAATTCGGCATTGGGAATTTTCGCGCGATCAAGCACTTCAACTGCGTCCTGCTCCTCAAGGACCTGACGCATCTGCGCGCCTGCCTGCACCATCAGGTCATATTTATCCGACCTCTCATGCAGCAGATCCTTGGTTTCCGATGTGCTGCCGAATACCTCATGCACGACCCGGATATTGGTTTCCTTTTCAAAATTGTCGAGTGAGGTTGGATTGACGTAGTCGGGCCAATTGAGCATATGCACCGTGCTCACCGGCTTCTTGTCGACAAAGTTCAAGGCGCGGATGACGTTTTGAAAGGTGTTGCGGGTGAGCAGGCCCGTAACATTCATCCCGTTGTCTTCCTGGAAAATCTCGATGGCCGAAAGCGTGGCGGGGCCGAACACTCCGTCCGATGGACCCGGCGCATAATTGAGCTTCTTCAGCGCATCCTGCGCCTGGCGCACTTCGGCAGGCTCCACCACCAGGCTTTGGCCATCGGCGCTTCCCGTGGCCCAACCCTCCTTGATCCAGGCGGCGGTGAACAGCGAACGCATGATTTTTTCAGACGTCATGCCGTCAGCCGGGGTATTCGTCGCCTGAAGATGGGTAACGAGCGCCGTCGTCGTGGCGGCATCCATCTGGCGGGTCATGTTTTCCGGCTTGAGATAGCCCAGCCGCCGCAGCAGGCGCTGGATCGTGGACACTTCCTGTTCACCGAGATTTGCAAGCCCGTCAAGGCCCGCGTCCGCCAGGTCAGTTTCCGTGGACGGCGCGGAAATCATGCCCTGTGCATAAAGCGGTGCTGCGCCTGCAACAGATATTGCAACAGCGCAGGCTAGAGAAAGAGATATGGCAAAGCGTTTCTTCACGGTGATGGACTCCCCATTTTTTGTAAGTTTTTTTACTTCACGGCTGCGACCTGGCTACGCGGAACCCTATGGAATTGCGGGCCTTGACTGAGGTTTCCCAGCCCCTGACGGCGGCGCGGTAGGCCACCGCATCGCCAATCCAAACGCCATCCGGCAGGAAGCGGAACTCGCTGGCCCAGGAACCGCCGCGCAAGACATGGTACTTGCAGGTTTCGGCTATTGGCCGTCTCTTCGGTGTCATAGGTGGCGCGCCAGCAATCGGACACCCATTCCCAGACATTGCCGTGCATGTCGTAAATGCCCAGCGAGTTGGGGCTCAGCGAACCCGCCGGCGCGGTGTAGAGAAAACCGTCATTGCAGGCGGCACCGGCCCAGATGGTCTCCCGCATTTTGCCCGCCACATCGGAGGAATTTCCGTAGGAGCAGGCAAGCTGCACATTGCTGCCGATTTCGGTGATGCCGCCCCGGCTCGACTTGTTGCCGCCCTGCGAGGCCAGTTCCCATTCCGCTTCGGTCGGCAGCCGGTAGGTGAAGCCGGTAACTTTCGAAAGCCACGGCAGATACTGCTGGCTGATATCATTGTAGGACACATGAATGACCGGATGGCGCCCGCGGCCCCAGCCATCATCGGCCGGCAAAGCCTTGCAGCCACCCCCGTCAACACAATGCTGCCAGTCATCAAAGGTGACTTCATAACGCCCGATGGCAAAGGGCTTGTCGACAACCACCTTCTTTGCATCAACGGCTGTAATCGCCTGCTGGGCCGTGCTGCGCCCCTCGGGCCCGACCATGAATTCTCCCGGCGCAATCGAGACAAGCTCGGGGCAGGTATCGCAATCCCGGAAAATCATCCCTTCCTTCTGCTGCGAATCAGCAAGGTCCGGCTGTTCAATCACCGAAGGGGCTTTTTTCAGGGTTGTGAGATCGGGAACGGGCACGGCCGCCACTGCCACTTGCTGTGCCACAGGTGTGGGCTCGGGAGTTGCAACTTGCACGTTGGCTGGGGGCTCTGGCTCTGGTTCGGGAGCTGCCTCCACTTCTGCCTGGGGCGCGGGTTCTGGTTCAACATCAGCGGGTTCAGCCTGCGCCTCCTGCTGGAGTTCAGGCTCAGGTTCAACGGCGGGAGATGCGATCTGCTCATCCGGTTGCTCCACGGGTTCAGGCGGTGCGGACGCAAGCGCCGTTTCAGTTTCGACGGGTGGTGGTGCCGCCGGTTCAGTTTCCGCCGGAGCCTGCTGCACCGCCGCAGTTTCTTCATTGCTGGCCGCATCAAGCGCAGGCGGAGGCTGGACCGCAATGTCCACGTCCGGCTCGGACTTGTTTTCCGCAGCCGCATTTGCCATCCGATTCCAGAGTTCTGCAATTGCGTGCTTGGTATAACCATCCGACATGTAATCGCGCACGCCAACAAAGGCCACGCCGGCAATCACCAGCTGCGCCACGATGAATGTGAAAAGGTTTCGCCGGAATTTCCGCCGCCGCAAGCGCTCGGCGCGTGTCGCCTGCGCATTTCTTAAGCGCTGCGAACGCGGCGCCAAAGGCAAAGGTGTATCCGTTTGTGGAGCAGACAAATCATCAACCGCATTGCTGAACCGGGGTGCCACCCCCGGTTATTTCTGTCGCTCGTCCCGTGGAAAAATATTAGGCTTCAATGCGGCGTAATTGTGACCCGCCCGCCTCAGTTGCCGTTAACCATTTTTCAAAACATAAATTACTCCGTACACGTATGAACTTCTCAGAAGCCGCGAACGCGCCGGATTCCGGCTCTTCCGGCTGGCCGATTGCCGGCATTTGCCCTTACTGGATTCTTCGGTTAGGCTCACCCAACAACAAGAACGATAGCAACTGCAACAATGGGAGAGCCTAATGGATCGTCGTGGATTTATAAGAAAAGCAGGCGTGGTGGCGGCCGCGGTGCCGGCTTTGGCGTCGCCCGCCATTGCCCAATCACAGCCGGAACTGAAATGGCGCATGACCTCAAGCTTTCCCAAGGCGCTCGACACAATTTATGGCGCGGCCGAGACTTTCTCGAAATTTGTAGCAGAGGCAACCGACAACAAATTCCAGATTCAGGTTTTCCCGGGCGGCGAAATAGCCCCTCCCCTTGAAGCCGCCAATGAAGTGGGCAAGGGCAACGTCGAAATGTGCCACACGGCCTCATACTATTATTGGGGCAAGGACCCCACCTATGCCTTCGGCACTGCTGTGCCCTTCGGCCTGAATTCCAGGCAGCAAAACGCCTGGATGTACCATGGCGGCGGCATGGACCTGATGAACGAGTTCTACGCCACGCAGAACCTGATCGCTTTCCCTTGCGGCAATACCGGCTCGCAAATGGGCGGCTGGTTCCGCAAGGAAATCAAGTCCCTGGCCGACCTTCAGGGCGTTAAAATGCGTATCGGCGGCTTTCGGCGGCAAGGTTATCTCCAAGGTTGGCGTGGTGCCGCAGCAATTGCCCGGGGCCCAGATCTACGAAAGTCTGGAAAAGGGCGTGATCGACGCCGCCGAATGGGTCGGCCCTTATGACGACGAAAAGCTCGGCTTCTACAAGGTGGCCCCTTATTACTGCTATCCGGGCTGGTGGGAAGGCGGCGCCATGCTGCACACCATGATCAACACGGCTAAATGGGCCGAGCTTTCGCCCACCTATCAATCGATCGTCAAGACCGCATGCCAGGCGGCCAACGTGGACATGCAGGCAAAATACGACGCCCGGAATCCTGAGGCCCTGAAAAAGCTTGTGGGTTCGGGCGCAATACTCCAGCCTTTCCCGCAAGACGTGATGGAAGCCTGTTTCAATGCTGCAAAGGAAACCTACGCGGAAATTGGCGGAACGAACGCGGCCTTCAAGAAAATCCACGACGCCATGATGGCCGTCCGCGCCGACCAGTATCTGTGGTTCCAGATTTCGGAATTCACCTTTGACCGCTTCATGATGGGCCAGCAGCAGAAGAAGATGCTGTAGTTCGCCCATCCGTATGTCTGTGAGGGGGCCGTATGGCCCCCTTTCTTTTGTTTTAATCCAGTGACGGCAGGTTAATCTCGATCTTGTCCGTATCTACTTTAACCTCACCCTCGCCAATCGAGAGCCACGGGAATGCGACGACAATTGCCACCATGATGAGTTGCAGGATGATGAAGGCGATGCCGCCGCGATAGATCTGTGCTGTCGTGACGCCGGCAATCGTCCGGCCGGTGGGCTTGTCAACCCACGGGCCATTGGGCGCCACGGAGCGCATGTAGAACAGGGCAAAGCCAAAGGGCGGCGTCAGGAAGCTGGTTTGCATGTTCATGCCAATGATGATGCCGAACCACACCAGATCGATGCCCAGTTTTTGTGCAACAGGCGCCAGCAGCGGAATGACAATGAAGGCAATTTCAAAGAAATCGATAAAACAGCCAAGCACGAACACTAGCGCGTTAACCGCAATAAGAAATCCCCAGATCCCGCCGGGAATGCCCGTCATCAGTTCCTCAACCCAGATATGCCCGTTCACGCCGTAAAAGGTGAGCGAGAACACCCGTGAGCCGATAAGAATGAACATGACAAAGCAGGCAAGCCTTGTCGTACCATCAAGCGCCTCGCTCAATATCCTGTAGGGCAAGCGGCCCTTGAACCAGGCCATCAGCAGGGCGCCGGTGGCTCCCATGGCGCCGCCCTCGGTGGCCGTCGCAATGCCCAAAAAGATTGTCCCCAGGACCAGGAAGATCAGCGCCAGCGGCGGTATGAGAACAATGATCACCTGTTGGGCAAGGTGAGAGAGCTGGCCAAGCTTCAGGCCCTTGTCGGCAAGGGCTACGATATAGGCCAGCGTTGCGGCAATGGCCGCGCCCCAGATGCCGGCACCGCGGGCGACATGGTCTTGCAGAAGCCAGAAGCTGAAATAACCAATGATCGCGCTGATGATCAGCACGACAAGCAGCGAAGAAAACCCACTGCCCAGGGTGCGGGCCTCAATGGGAAGAGCCGGTGCATGTGAGGGACGTACAATGGTTACGGCAAAAATATAGAGGCAGAAGAGTCCCACGATCATAAGGCCCGGCAGTATGGCGCCGGCGTACATGGGGCCAACCGAAACGCCCAGTTGATCGGCAAGCACGATCAGCACCAGCGACGGCGGAATAATCTGCGCCAGTGTGCCCGATGCGGTGATGACGCCAGCCGCCAGTGACCGGTCATAGCCGTAACGCAGCATGATCGGCATGGAGATAAGGCCCATGGCTATGACAGAGGCCGCGACCACGCCGGTTGTCGCAGCCAGCAGTGCACCGACCAGAATGACCGCATAGGCAAGCCCGCCACGCACCGGTCCGAAAAGCTGGCCGGCCGTGTCCAGCAGGTCCTCCGCCATGCCGGACTTTTCCAGCACAATGCCCATAAGCGTAAAAAATGGAATGGCCAGCAGCGTATCATTGCGCATGACGTCAAGAATGCGCCCAATGGTCAGGCCAAGAAGCGGCCAGTCCAGCGTGATCGACTGTGAGTAAGGCGCAAGCTCAACTCCCACGACAAAGAATATCAGGCCGTTCGCCGCCAGCGAAAAGGCCACCGGGTAGCCGAGCAGCAGGAACACCACCAGCGACGCAAACATGATCGGCGCGAGATTGTGGGCAATAATTTCAATCATCACGAACGCCCTTGATCACCGCCCAGCTCTTGATGATTTCGGAGATCGCTTGCGCCAGGAGCAGCGCGAAGCCGCCAAGGATGAAAAACTTGACCGGCCAGACCACCAGGCCACCCGCGTTGCTCGAGTTTTCCCCGTCCCTGAGCGATTCCCAGAAATAGGGAACACCAAGCCAGACCATGAGAAGGCAAAATGGCAGGAGAAAAACCACATGGCCAAACAGGTCTATCCAGTCGCGGGTGCGTTTCGAGAGGTGGCTGGATAGGGCGTCAATCCGGACATGCCCGTTTTTCTGCAGAACATATGCGGCTGCAAACATGAAGACGGCGCCAAAGAGGGCACCCTGCAATTCCAGCCAGGCATTGGAGCTGGTGTCGAAAGTCTTGCGGATGATGGCGTTGACGGCGCTGACCAGGACCGCCGCCAGGATAAGCCAGCGCACCTGCCGGCCAATGAATACTGTCAGACGGTCAATGCCTTCGCTGACCCGTAAAAGTCCTTCCACAATTCCTCCCCTTCACAAGCCTCCCGTTAGCCGGGATGGTTTTGTCGGGAACCCTAGATGAGTTTGCAAGTCACGGCAATTAGTCAAACGGCTGGCAGTGAGAGCAGCTTGCGCGCTTCCGCCACGCTCGCCGGATGGCGGCCGTAAGTGCGGCAAAGCTCGGCCACGCGCCCGACCAGCGCCGCGTTTGAGGGCGCGAGCTCCGTCCCGTTCCACCGGATATTGTCTTCAAGGCCGGTGCGGCAATGGCCGCCACGCTCCAGGCACCAGTGGTTGACTTCAAGCTGGTGCCTGCCAATTCCCGCCGCCGTCCAGGTGGCCTCCGGCGCCAGCCGTGTGATCTCGTCCACCATGAAATCAAAGGCCGGGCGGATGGCGGGCATGGCATTCTTCACCCCGAAAACGAACTGCACATGCAACGGTTTTTTGAGCAGCCCTTCATCCGCCAGGCGCAGCGCCTGATACAGCATCGACAGGTCAAAGATCTCAATCTCCGGCTTGACGTTGTGTTCCAGCATTTTCAGGGCCAGTTCACGCACCAGGTCCGGATGGTTTTCGTAGATGATCGTGGGAAAATTGCACGAGCCCGTGGCCAGCGAGGCCATGTCGCAGCCCAGATGCAGCATGCCGCCGCGCTCGGATCCCTTGCCGGAGCGCCCGCCCGTGGAAAACTGCACGATCATGCCCGGGACAGGCTTTCCGCAAGCCGGCGAGAAGCGCTGCAAAGCGCTCCGGGTCAGAGGTTGGCGTCTGATCGTCTTTGCGCACATGGACATGGGCGATGGTGGCGCCCGCTTCAAAGGCGGCGCGGGTGGAGTCCACCTGCTCGCTGATGGTGATCGGAACCGCCGGATTATGCTCCTTGCGCGGCACCGACCCGGTGATCGCAACCGTAATGATGCACGGTGTCGTCATCTTCACTGCAACGGCACGCAGCGGCCCTTCTTGTCCGGTGCCATGCCCTTGGGGCAGCGCTTCTGCGTGTTCTGCTGGTTCAGAAGGTTGTTGTTGAGCTCGATTTTCGGCAGCCGGAGATTGCGGCTGGCCATCGTCCTCTGGCTCAAATTCCGGCTCCCGTTCAATCACCACCCGAACACAGCGCTGGCGCTTGCGGTCGAATTCGGTTCCTTCCGGACAGGCCTTCGGAACGTTCAAGCGGATCGGTTCGCACTCGCCCGTATTGCGGTTGAGCACAAAGCCCCGCGGGCAAGCCTGCTCCTCCGGCGGTTGCTCAACAATGCGCTGGCACTTGCCGTTCTTCAGCTTGGTGAAGCCCCTGGGGCAGGTGGTTTCCACCCGTGGCGGCGGCTCGCACTGCTTGGTCCTCGGATTGTATTCGAGACCCTGCTTGCACTTGACCGTCGGCGGCGGTGGCGGCGGAACACGTTCACACTCGTTGGTTTGCGTATTCAGCTTGCTGCCCTCCGGGCAATCCGGTTCATCATCCGGAATGCGCTCGCACTGCTCGGGATTGTTGGGGTTGCGGACAAGGCCCTGCGGGCACGGCGCATGGCATTTCCCGCGGATCGTCTCATAGCCTTCCGGGCATGAGGGTGGGCTGCAAACCCCGCGCAGGTTCGGATAGCTGCCATCCTCGCAACGCGGCGGCAGGCAATAGCCGTAAGCATTGCGCCTCGTGCCTTGCTCGCAAACCGGCACACATTGCTCGCGGAAATTCTCAAATCCGAAGGGGCAGGTTTCCGGCGGTGGCAGGCAGCGCGTGGGGTGATAGATGTCACGCGTGAAACCCTGCGGGCACGTAGGCAGGCAGATCCACCTGTAGTCATCCGGCCAATCGCCACCCGGCACACACTGGCCGGTCCGCGCGTTGCGCTGATAACCGTCCGGGCAAGCCCGGTCGTAGTAGCTGCGGCACAGGCCGTTTTCGGCCAGATAGGTTCCCTCCGGACAGTCAGGCGAACACCTTCCGGTTTCATCGGAATAGGTCAGGCCTTCCGGGCAATTGTCTGGAATTTGGGTTCTTCGGTCAGGCAGGCACTCGTCCGGATTGCTGAGGTTGCGGTGATAGCCTTCTGGGCAACTGGGCAGCGGCACTGACTCGTAGCCCTCTGGGCAGCCATTGGTGCAGGGCGGCAGGCACAAGCCTGGATAGCCGGGATAACGCCGATAGCCCGTGGGACATTCGGGCAGGCAATAATCATCATAGATCGTGTAGCCCGCCGGGCAGCTCGGCCCCGAATCGCAGCTACCACAGGTGTTGCAGCAGGATTTTGTCTGAACTTCACAGGTTTGCGGCACCGACGATTGCTGGGCCTGCGCTGCCGAAGGCAGCAGGACGCTGATGAGAATGGCAAAGCAGGCGATCAGGAAGGAACGATAGATTGCGGATTGCAAGCAGAGCTTCGCATGTGTCATGGCGCACCATCCCCATTTTTCCCGCCCTGGGAGATGTCCCGCATCCACCAGTTGGCTAGCCCCTTGCAGCGGAGAATACGGCCAATGGAACTGCGTTGGCAAGGCGGGAAACAGGGCAGCGCAAAGTGCTGCACAAGTTTCAAGCCGATGAATTTGCCGCCAGTTCCATTCGACCAAAATTTATGCAGTATTTGTTTTACGACTAAATTATAATCATTTCCGTCGTTCCTGCGCTGCTCGCACATCAGGCGCCCGACACGCCTGCATCTCAACAATCACATGATAAGTTTGGACTATTCGCAGAATCAACAACGTCGTTAACGAACTGGCATAGGCTTTGCAAAGCACCCTCCCGTTGCATCAAGCAAAAATAAATGCAGGAGGGATTGGACAATGAGAATCAAGGACAAACTATTGAAGAAGCTGGCGGCCGCTGCCCTGGGGACAGCAATGCTCTGGGCCGCGCCGGCGCTGGCCGCCGACGACACCATCAAGGTCGGTGTATTGCATTCGCTTTCCGGCACCATGGCGATTTCGGAAACCACCCTGAAGGACGCCATGCTGATGCTCATCGAGGAGCAGAACAAGAAGGGCGGCGTGCTGGGCAAGAAGCTCGAAGCTGTTGTGGTTGACCCCGCTTCCGACTGGCCGCTGTTTGCCGAAAAGGCCCGCGAGCTGATTGAAAAGGACAAGGTCTCGGCCGTGTTCGGCTGCTGGACCTCCGTGTCGCGCAAATCGGTTCTGCCGGTTTTCGAAGAACTGAACAGCCTGCTGTTCTACCCCGTTCAATATGAGGGCGAGGAAAGCCAGCGCAATATTTTCTACACCGGTGCCGCACCCAACCAGCAGGCCATTCCCGCCGTTGACTACCTGATGGCCAACGACAAGGTCGAGCGCTGGGTTCTGGCCGGCACCGACTATGTTTACCCGCGCACCACCAACAAGATTCTTGAAGCCTATCTGCTCGCCAAGGGCGTCAAGGCCGAAGACATCATGATCAATTATACGCCATTCGGCCATTCCGACTGGCAGACGATTGTCTCCGACATCAAGAAGTTCGGCTCGGCCGGCAAGAAGACCGCCGTTGTCTCGACCATCAATGGCGATGCCAACGTGCCGTTCTACAAGGAACTCGGCAACCAGGGCATCAAGGCTGAAGACATTCCCGTCGTCGCCTTCTCGGTTGGCGAGGAAGAACTTGCCGGCCTCGATACGGCACCGCTGGTTGGCCATCTTGCCGCCTGGAACTATTTCCAGTCCCAGGACAATCCGGTCAACGAGTCCTTCATCAAGACCTGGAAGGCCTTCATCAAGAACGACAAGCGCGTGACCAACGACCCGATGGAAGCCGCCTATATCGGCTTCAACATGTGGGTCAAGGCGGTTGAGGCGGCGGGAACCACCGATTCGGATGCCGTGATCGACTCCATCGTCGGCGTCTCGGTTCCAAACCTCACCGGCGGCTATTCGGCCATGCTGCCGAACCACCACATCACCAAGCCGGTTCTCATTGGCGAAATCCAGGCCGATGGCCAGTTTGAAACCGTCTGGCAAACGCCGGGCCTCGTGGCCGGCGATGAATGGTCCGACTTCCTGCCGGATTCAAAGGATCTCATCTCCGATTGGCGCAAACCCATGTCGTGCGGCAACTTCAACGTCGCCACCGGCAAATGCGGCGGCAAAGGCTGACGAAACAAGCAGGCGTTTCATCCGGGCGGGAATTTTCCCGTCCGGATGAATGTGTTTTCAAGTCATGAATGCGGGAGCCATGCGCGCACTGAAGATCATCGTATTTGTGCTGCTCTCCTGTTTCGCTTCTGCATCGCTTGCGTGGTCGGGCGAAGCGGAAATCCGGACCTCTATCGCCCAACTGGCAACGGCCAAGGGCTTTCCGGAAATTGAAAAAATCGTAAAGGATCTGGCCGCCCTCGGCGATCCCCTGGTCAATCCGGCGCTGACCGCCCTGGCCGATGGAAACCTGCAGGTCCGCAAATCAGACAACGCGATTTTCATTACCAGGGATGGCGGTGCTGGCGTTGTTCTGATCGATCCGGTCACCGGCAAGGAAGCCGGTGAAGCGGCAAAAACCGATGTCGTGAAGATCAAGGTCAACAACGGCCTGCGCCGCATTATCCGCGATTCGCTGGGTAATCTGACCCTGCAATCGCCAGACACGGCCACGCGCCTCCAGGCCGCGCAAACGATCTTCAAGAATTCCGACGCCTCGCAGCTCACGGCCCTTGATGCGGCCATTGCCGGCGAAGCCGATGCTGGCCGTCAAGGCGCAGATGGAACTGGCCCGCGCCTCGGCCATCCTCAACTCGGACCGCAGCGATGACGAAAAAGTTGCGGCCATCAAACTCATCAAGGAACGCGGCGGCCGGGACGCGCTGTCCCTGCTGACCGCAACCGAAGCCAAAACTTCCGGCCTTGTGAAGGATCAGGCAGCAGCAGCGGTCGCCGGCATTGAGCGCTCTCTGGCCATTTGGGCGACCGGCCAGAATGTCTGGTACGGGATATCGCTTGGCTCCGTCCTGCTGCTTGCCGCCATCGGCCTCGCCATCACCTTCGGCGTGATGGGCGTCATCAACATGGCGCATGGCGAAATGGTGATGCTCGGCGCCTACACGACATTTGTCACCCAGGACATCATCCGCGACAATTTTCCGGGGCTCTTCGACTGGTCCCTGCTCATTGCCCTGCCGCTGGCCTTTCTTGTGGCCGCCATCGTTGGCGTCATCATCGAGCGCGGCATCATCCGCCATCTCTATGGCCGCCCGCTGGAAACACTGCTCGCCACCTGGGGCGTGTCGCTCATCCTGCAGCAGGGCGTGCGTTCGATTTTCGGCCCCACCAACCAGGAAGTCGGCAATCCCTCATGGATGTCAGGCTCCTTCCAGATCGGCGAACTGGACATCACCTGGAACCGCCTGTGGATTATCGTGTTCTCCCTGATCGTGTTCTTCGTTCTGCTGGTTGCCCTCAACAAGACGCCGCTTGGCTTGCAGATGCGCGCCGTCACCCAGAACCGCCGCATGGCCTCCGCCATGGGCATCCGCACGCCCTTCGTCGATTCCATGACCTTCGCCCTGGGTTCCGGCATTGCCGGGATTGCCGGTGTCGCGCTCTCGCAAATCGACAACGTCTCGCCCAATCTGGGGCAAAGCTACATCATCGACAGTTTCATGGTCGTGGTATTCGGCGGCGTGGGCAATCTCTGGGGCACCTTGGTGGGCGCCCTGTCGCTCGGCATTCTGAACAAGTTCCTTGAGCCCTTTGCCGGCGCCGTGCTTGGCAAAATCCTCGTTCTCATCCTGATCATCCTCTTCATCCAGAAGCGCCCGCGCGGCCTCTTCGCGCTCAAGGGCCGGGCGGTGGAAGCATGATCCTCACGCGCTTTTTCATGGGCGGGTTCGACAGGCGCATCACCATTCTGATCGCGCTGCTTCTGCTGCTGGCGCTGCTCGTTCCCATCCTGCATCTGCTGGTGCCGCCAACCAGCTTCTTTCACGTGCCGACCTTCATGGTGGCGCTGCTCGGCAAATATCTCACCTACGCCCTGCTCGCCCTGTCGCTTGATCTTGTCTGGGGCTACTGCGGAATTCTCTCGCTTGGCCATGGCGCCTTCTTTGCGCTCGGCGGTTACGCCATGGGCATGTATCTCATGCGCCAGATCGGCTCGCGCGGCAGCTATGGCAATGCGGAGCTGCCGGACTTCATGGTGTTCCTGAACTGGAAGGAACTGCCCTGGTTCTGGTACGGCTTTGACAATTTCGGCTTTGCCATGCTGATGGTGATGCTGGTTCCGGGAGTGCTGGCCTTTGTCTTCGGCTGGTTTGCCTTCCGCGCCCGCGTCACCGGCGTTTATCTCTCGATCATCACCCAGGCGCTGACCTATGCGCTGATGCTGGCCTTCTTCCGCAACAACATGGGCTTTGGCGGCAACAACGGCCTCACCGATTTCAAGGACATCCTCGGCTTCAACGTGCAGGCCCCGGAAACCCGCATGGCGCTTTTTGCCGCCAGCGCCGTAGCACTTTGCCTCGGCATTCTGATCACCTCGGCCCTGGTCAATTCAAAATACGGAAAACTGATGATCGGCGTGCGCGACGCCGAAAGCCGCCTGCGCTTTCTCGGCTACCGCCCGGAATCCATCAAGCTTGTGGCCTTCACCGTGTCCGCCGTGATGGCGGGCGTTGCCGGCGCCCTTTACGTGCCGCAGGTCGGCATCATCAATCCCGGCGAATTTGATCCCGGCAATTCCATCGAAGTGGTGATCTGGACCGCCGTGGGCGGGCGCGGAACCATTATCGGCCCGGTCATCGGCGCACTTCTGGTGAACGCCGGAAAAAGCTGGTTCACCGGCGTCCTGCCGGAATTCTGGCTCTTTGCCCTTGGCGGCCTCTTTGTCTTCGTCACCCTCTTCATGCCCAAGGGCGTCGTCGGGCTGTGGGCATCCCTGAAAGACCAGGTGGCGCGCCAAGCCTCCCGCCGAAATATCGCAACCGGCGGAGGCGCAGACATGAATTTGCCCACCAATATAGCCTCCACCCTGCTCTATCTCGACGGCGTCTCCGTATCCTTTGACGGCTTCCGCGCCATCAACAACCTGTCGCTGACCTTGGATGTGGGCGAAATGCGCGCCATCATCGGGCCCAATGGCGCGGGCAAGACCACGATGATGGACATCATCACCGGCAAGACCCGGGCCGATGAGGGCGAGGTGTTTTTCGACCACGGCCGGGTTGATCTCAGCACCCATGACGAGGCCGATATCGCCACCCTCGGCATTGGCCGCAAATTTCAAAAGCCCACCGTGTTTGAAAGCCATACGGTGGAAGACAACATCCTGCTTGCCATGAAGGGCAAGCGCAGCGCCTTCGCCTCCCTGTTTCACCGCTCCTCAGCCGAGGAAGCAAAGGAGATCACCAGCATTCTGGAAACCGTGCGGCTTGCCGGAAAACGCAGCGCCCTTGCCGCCAATCTGTCCCATGGCCAGAAACAATGGCTCGAAATCGGCATGCTGCTGGCCCAGGACCCGAAACTGCTGCTTGTCGATGAACCCGTGGCCGGCATGACCGATGCCGAGACCGAGGAAACGGCGCGGCTCCTCAAACACATCGCCGAAGATCATTCCGTCATCGTGGTTGAGCATGACATGCATTTTGTCCGCGAACTCGGCGTGAAAGTCACCTGCCTGCACGAAGGCTCGGTTCTGGCCGAAGGCCCCCTTGAGCATGTCAGCGCCGATCCGCGCGTCATCGAAGTTTATTTGGGACGATAGAAATGCTGAATGTCGAGAACGCGAGTTTGCATTATGGCGCGGCCCAGGCCCTGCGCGGCGTCAATCTTCAGGTTGAGAAATCCAGGATCACCTGCGTGCTGGGCCGCAATGGCGTCGGCAAGACCAGCCTGATGCGCGCCATCGTCGGCCACCAGCCTCTCTCCTCCGGCAAGATCACCTTTGAAGGCGCTGCCTTCGGCAGAAGCGCTGCCTACGAGCGTTCCCGCGCCGGTGTCGCCTACGTGCCCCAGGGCCGCGAGATATTTCCCTTGCTCACCGTGCGCGAGAATCTTGAAACCGGCTTCGCGCCGATCACGCGCAAGGACCGCTATATTCCGGACCATGTGTATGATCTTTTCCCGGTGCTGAAGGACATGCTGCACCGGCGCGGCGGCGATCTTTCCGGCGGCCAGCAGCAGCAGCTCGCCATTGGCCGGGCTTTGGTCACAAGGCCGAAACTGCTGGTGCTCGACGAGCCGACCGAAGGCATCCAGCCCTCCATCATCAAGGATATCGGCCGCGCCATCCGTTACCTCCGCGACAGCGCCGGGATCACCATCCTGCTGGTCGAGCAATATCTCGATTTCTGCCGGGAACTCGCCGACCGGGTTTTCATCATGGACCGCGGCGAAATCGTCCATCAGGGCGAAGCCTCCGACCTCGACCGGGCCGATGTGCGCAAGCACCTGACCGTTTAATTTTCCGCGGGAAAGCCGCGCGGCTATGGGCTAGGCTCCGGCTCCAAACGGAGTTTCCCATGCGCCATGCCCAACTGACCAGCCTCGACCTGCCGGATTTCGGCAGCCCCACCACTGAGCCGGAACTGGGCCGTGACATCTATGCCGCGCGCCTCAAGCAACTGCTGGCGCGGATGGCGCCCAAGGCCTCGATGCACTGGTCATCTATGGCGACCGCGAGCATGTGGCGAATATCTCCTGGGCCACGGGCCATGATCCGCGCTTTGAGGAAGCGATCTGCATCATCGTGCCGGGCCGCACCCCAACCCTTCTCGCCGGCAACGAAGGCTTTCCCTATGCCGAAATCGCCAGACGGCAGTTTTGAGCGCGTGCTGTGGCAGCCCCTGAGCCTCATGGGCCAGCCCCGCGACAAGTACCGCGATCTCGCCGGCATCCTGCGCGACGCCGGCGTGAAGAAAGACATGCGCATCGGCCTTGCCGGATGGAAAGGCTTTGAAACCGAGGACGGCGTTTTCGATCCCCACTGGTTCGAAACACCGCATTATCTCGTCGAAACGCTGAAAGCCTTCGGCCCCGTCACCAACGCCGCCCTGCTCTTCATGCATCCCACCGACGGCCTGCGCGTGATCAACGAAATCGAGCAACTCGCCCGCTTTGAATATGCCGCAACCCTCACCTCGAATGCCGTCCGCCGCATGATTCTCGGCGCCAAGCCCGGCATGAGCGAATACGATGCCTGCCGCAACATGGCGTTCGATGGCTTCCCGCAATCCGTGCACGTCAATATGAGCTCAGGCCCGCGCGCCAAATATGGCCTGCCAAGCCCGACCATGCGGGTGATTGAACAAGGCGATCCCATCGTCATTGGCGTCGGCCTCATGGGCGCCTTGAATTGCCGCGCCGGATTCATGGTGGCTGACGCCAGCGAATTGCCCGCCAACATCCGCGATTACGTGGACAAGCTCGTGGCCCCCTATTTCGCCGCCGCCGTGGCCTGGTACGAAACCATCGGCATCGGCGTCGAAGGCGGCACGCTCTACGAGGCCGTGATGAGCCGCCTCGGCGACCCGTTCTTCGGCATCGGCCTCAACCCCGGCCATCTCATCCACCTCGATGAATGGGTCCATTCCCCGATAAAGAAGAACAGCAAGATGAAGCTCGCCTCCGGCATGGCCCTGCAATGCGATATCATCCCCGCAACCGGCACGCCCTATTTCATGTCCAATATCGAGGATGGCGTGGCGCTCGCCGATGCGCCAACCCGCGCCGCCTTCAAGGCGAAATATCCCGAAGCCTGGAAGCGGATCGAAAACCGCCGCGCCTTCATGTCCGAAAAACTCGGCATCACCCTGAAACCGGAAGTGCTGCCCTTCAGCAACATCCCCGCCTGGCTGCCGCCCTTCTGGCTGGCCCCGGGCAAGGTCATGGCGATGCGCTGATTACTCCCCGTAGGGAATCCAGATATTCTTCACCTGCACCGCATGGCGCAGCAGCACCGGACCTTCGCTCGAGGCCGCATCATACCAGTCCGTGGCAAGGCCATGGTCAACCAGCGTGCGCTTGAGATTGCCGGTGGAGAGCTTCTCGGCGTTGGCGGAATTTTCCTTCGAGCCGAACACCCACAGCCCATCCACATCATCATGCTCGGCCAGCGTCTTGAGCAGCGTGTCACGGCCACCCGTCACGATGTTGATGACACCCGCGGGCACATCCGAAGTTTCAAGAACCTGATAGAGATCGGTTGCCGCCAAGGGATGCCGTTCGCTTGGCACCACCACCACGCGATTGCCCATCGCAATGAGCGGCGCAACCAGACTGATGAAGCCGAGAAGCGGCGCTTCATCCGGGCAGATAACGCCGACAACACCCAGCGGTTCATTCATCGCCAGCGCCACGCCGCGCAAAGGCGGCGAGTGAACAGCGCCATCATACTTGTCGGCCCAGGCGCCATAACTGAACAATCGCTGGATAGATGCTTCGACTTCAGATTTTGCTTTCGAAACCCCCGTCATCGCCTTGATGCGACTCGCAAATTCATCAGCCGCGCGCCGACAGGTTTTCCGCCATGTAATAGAGAATTTGCGCCCGGTTATGCGCCGTGGCCTTCGACCAGCCCTCGGCTCCACGCGCCGCGGCCACCGCATTGCGGATATCCTTGCGATTGCCTTCGCCCACTTCACCGACAATTTTTCCCGAAGGCGAAAGAATGGCGCGCGAATAATTTCCATCGGGCCGCGCCTGCTTGCCGCCGATGAAAAGTTTTGCCGTGCGGTCAACCGACAGGCTCATCGAAATTCGGCTTCACCTCCGCTTCGGTTGCAACGCGCTGAACGGCTTTCGGCTTCCGCGCCGCCCATGATTTCAGTTTCAGATATTCGTAGATGCCCTCGCGCCCGCCTTCCCGGCCAAAGCCGGATTCGCGGTAGCCGCCAAAGCCCACGGCGGCATCAAAAAGATTTGTCGCATTCACCCACACCACGCCGCATTGCAGCTTGGGCGCGATGTCCAGCGCGAGCCCGATGGTCTCGCTCCACACGCTTGCCGACAGGCCATAGCGGCTGTTGTTGGCCAGCATCACCGCCTCATCCGGCGTGCGGAAGGTCATGCTCACCAGCACCGGCCCAAAGATTTCCTCGGTCGCCACCGTCGAGGAGGTTTCCACATTGGTGAGCAGCGTTGGCGGGAAGAAACAGCCCGTCGCCGGAAGCGTGATCTCCGGCTGGAATTTTTCCGCGCCCTCGGCCACGCCCTTGTCAACCAGCATGCCGATCCGCTTGAGCTGGATGGGATCGATGATCGCTCCCATGTCGATGGCCTTGTCGAGCGGATGGCCCACCCGCAGCTTGCCCATGCGCCGCTTCAGCCGCTTGATGAACTCCGCCGCCACGCCCTCCTGCACCAGAAGCCGCGAACCGGCGCAGCACACCTGGCCCTGGTTGAACCAGATGGCATCGACAACCCCTTCAACCGCCCCATCGAGATCCGCATCATCGAACACGATGAAAGGCGACTTGCCGCCGAGCTCCAGCGTCAGGGACTTGCCCGTTCCCGCCGTTGCCTTGCGGATCAGGCGGCCCACTTCGGTGGAGCCGGTAAAGGCAATCTTGTCCACGCCCGCATGCTCCACAAGGGCCGCACCCGTGGCCCCCTCGCCGGTCACCACATTGAGAACGCCCGGCGGCAAGCCCGCCTTGTGGGCAAGCTCGGCAAACAGCAGGGCCGTGAGCGGCGTGAATTCCGCCGGCTTCAAGACAACAGTATTTCCGGCAGCCAAGCGCCGGAGCCACTTTCCACGCCAGCATCAGCAGCGGAAAATTCCACGGAATGATCTGGCCGACAACGCCAATGGCCTTGTAGGCGGACAATTCGCTGTCCTGCAATTGCGCCCAGCCCGCATGGTGATAGAAATGCCGCACCGCCAGCGGCACATCAAGATCGCGCGTCTCGCGGATCGGCTTGCCATTGTCGAGGCTTTCCAGAACCGCGAAATAGCCGCGCATGGCGCTGCAGCATGCGGGCCAGCGCATAGAGATGGCGCGCCCGTCCATGGCCGCCAAGTTTCTCCCAAGGCCCTTGCGCCTTGCGCGCCGCGGAAACGGCGGCATCAATATCTTTCTTTGAACCATCGGCAATCCTGGCCAGAAGCTTGCCCGTGGCCGGTTCGTTCGTGTCGATCTGTTTTGCGCCGGGCACAAAGCTTCCGCCAATGAAATGGCCGAAGCTCGACTTGTGCGTGGCAAGCCAGGCGCGCACCTCCGCATCCGATTCAGGCGCGGGGCCATAATCCATGGTTTCGAAATATTCAGCGACGCTCAAAATTCTACCCCACGGGATGGCGGTTGAAGGCCGAATAGCGGCCGGTGACATGGTGCTCAAGCTGGCGCTCGATATCGGCCAGCAGGCTTGAAGCGCCAACGCGGAAAAGATCGGGCTCAAGCCATTTGCGGCCCAGCTCTTCCTTCATCAGGATCTGGTAATTGAGAACATCCTTGGCCGCCGAAACGCCGCCCGCCGGCTTGTAGCCCACCTTGAATCCGGTGCGCTCCTGATATTCGCGGATCATGCGGATCATGGTAAGCGTCACCAGCAGCGTGGCGTTGACGGCTTCCTTGCCGGTGGACGTCTTGATGAAATCGGCCCCCGCCATCATGCAGATCATCGAGGCCTTGGCCACATTGCGCATGGTCTTGATATCGCCTGTCGCCAGAATGGCCTTCACATGGGCCTCGCCGCAGGCGCTGCGGAAATCCCGCATCTCGTCATAAAGCGCCCGCCAGTTTCCGGTAAGCACATGCTCGCGGGTGATGACGATGTCGATCTCCTGCGCTCCATCCTTCACCGAAGCTTCAATTTCCTTGAGCTTCAAATCATGAGGCACAAGCCCCGCCGGAAAACCTGTTGAAACCGCCGCGACCGGAATGCCGCTGCCCTCCAGCGCTTCAACGGCGGTCTTCACAAAACGGTGGTAAACGCAAATGGCGCCCGTATGAATGTTGCGGTCGGCAAACCCCAGCTTCTCCAGAATGTCCTCGCGCACCGGCTGCTTGGCCTTGGCGCAAAGCCGGCGCACCCGCGAGGCCGTATCGTCGCCGCTCAATGTCGTGAGATCAATGCAGGTGACAGCCTTCAAAAGCCACGCCGCCTGCGCATCTTTCTTAACCGAACGGCGGCCCGGAAGGCTCGCCACCCGGCGCTCTGAGGCCGAAAGGTTAATGCGCACGTCCTCGATCCAGTCGAGGTCAAAAGCCACGCCCGCATTGCGCGCGGAGGCTGACATGGGGAGTATGTTGGTCTGGGCCATGGCCTAGTTAGGGACGCGACTGTGGCTTAGTCAAGTCGGGCCTATTCCATCCCGGCCAGGCGCAGACCTTCTATGTAACGGTCCAGCAACGGCCCTTCCATGAACTTCAATCCGTCCGCAATGGACGCAAGGCTGAGCGGCGGGCGCAGGTAAACAAATTTCTCCAGCGCGTCCCTGGCTCCTTCCAAATCTCCCATTTGCGCCTTGTAGGCGGCTAGGTCGCGGTAAGGCCAGGTCAGGCCCGGGCGTTCGTCGAGAACCATCTGCGGATAGCGTATGGCCTCGGCATAGCGGCCCGCCGCGAAATGCGCCAGCCCGATGCCGATGTGCATGTTGAAGGTGAAGGGATCGAGCGGCGAAAGCCGCTCGGCCCGCGCAAAGGCCTTGAGACCTTCTTCGGGTTTTCCCGTGTAAACCAGGCCGAAGCCGCGCCGCATCCAG
Source organism: uncultured Alphaproteobacteria bacterium (assembly GCA_963753025.1). GTDB lineage: Bacteria > Pseudomonadota > Alphaproteobacteria > Rhizobiales > Aestuariivirgaceae > Aestuariivirga. The sequence continues at coordinate 106,882 of CAVWAY010000013.1, forward strand.
GCCCAGGCGTGGTTCGGATCAACAAGCACCGCCCGTTCGACGAAACCAAGGGCCCGCCGCGCATTTCCCTCAAGCAGCATGACGGCGGTGCCGAGCGCCGTGAGGCCCGTGGCGTCATCGCCGATGTGGCGCGCCGCCGTTTCAATCAGCGCCAGGCCCTTGCGCCGCTCGCCTTCGACATCATCGGTCCAGTTGTAGACAATCTGCTGGGCCCGGGCCCAGGCGCACAGCGCCGCCGCAAGCCCGTAGTTCGGATCAAGCTTGAGCGACCGGTCAAGCAGCGCGATGGCCTCCGGATTCTCATGCATGCGGTGGGCCCAGAGATGCGGCAGGGCCCGCATGACGAGATCATAGGCTTCGAGATTGTCCGGGCGCTTCATCCGGGCCCGCTCGATCTCGGCTTTGCGCACCGAAGGATAGACCGCACCCGCCACCATTTCCGCAAGGCGGTCCTGCAGGTCGAACAGGTCGGACGTGGCGCCCTCCGCCTTGCCGGCCCAGATATGGCGGCCTGAATCCGTTTCAACGAGCTGCGCCGTGATGCGGACCCGTTCGGCCACACGCCGCACGCTGCCTTCCACCACATAGCGTACATTGAGCTCGCGGCCCACTTGCCGCACATCAACCGAACGGCCCTTGTAGGTGAATGAGGAATTGCGGGCGATGACAAGGAAATCGCCGATGCGCGACAGGGTGGCGGTGATTTCCTCAACCACCGCATCGGCAAAATGCGCCTGCTCCGGGTCCGTCGAGAAGTTCTCGAAAGGCAGCACCGCAACCGAGGGCCGGTGGCTGGGCTGCCCGCCCTTCTGGACCAGGGACAGGACGTTGTTGGCAAATTGCTGCTGCAACTGGGCATCGGGATGCCAGACGAAAACCCGCACCGTGTGGCCGATGTTTTTCAGCCGCTGCGAGCCGATGTCGGTGAATGACAGGTCTGTCTTGCCCGTCAGGTATTCATGCATCCACTTCGAGATCGCCATGCCCCCCGGCGGCGAGCAGCCCTGAACCCGGACCGTCAGGTTGACCCCCTCGCCAAGCAGGTCATCGTCCTTGACCACGACATCGGCCATGACAATTCCGGCCCGCAGCTGCAATGTCTTGCCATCGGCAGCGTTGACCGGCGCCTGATAGAGTTGCTGCTGCAGCCCCGACACCCACTCCACCGCCGCCACCGCGCTGGCAAATTGGGCGAGGATGCCGTCCCCCATGGTTTTGAAAACACTGCCGCCGTGCTCACCGATCGTGGCTTCGACGCGGTCTGTAAAGACATGGCGAACCGCCGAAAGCGTGGCGCCCTCGTCAAGCTGGGTCAGCCGTGAATAGCCTTCGACATCCAGCGAGACAATTGGCACAAGCCTGCGTTCATTCTTGGCCATGACGGCGCGTCATTCCGATCTTGTTATCCCTTTGATACCATGCCGAATTACGTTCGCAAGCTTTCCCTGAAATCAGGCCTAATCCGGCTTCCAGGCGCGCAGGTGGGTTGGGCAATGTTCGCCCGATTCCAGCACCGGCAGCATGTTCGCCCAGATCTCGATGTTGTGGTCGACGAAGTCGCGCCCCAGCTTGGCGGCGGCTTCCGCATAAAGCGGCCCCTTCATCAGGGTCAATTCCTCCCGCGCCCGGTCCCGGTACCAGGCATTGCGGCTGCGCGTTTCAACCCTCTCAAATCCGGCGGTCCGCATCGCGTCGGCATAGCGCAGGGGCGAGGCCATGCCGAAATCCAGCCCTTCCGACGCAATATAGGCTTTCATCTCCGGGCTCGGTTCATGGTCATGGCCGATGAGCCAGTCGGAGGCCACGAACCAGCCGCCGGGTTTCAGCACCCGGAACACATCGCGCATCAGCGCGTGCTTGTCCGGAATATGGACAATCGAATCCTTGCTGAACACGATATCAAATAGTCTGCGGCGGAAACGGCAAGGGGCCAGGCACGACTTTCACAAGCCCGATCTGCGCCCCATGCCCCGCCCTTTCGGCGCGCTCACGCGCATGGGCCAGAACCGTATCCTCAACATCGATGCCCGTCACATAGCCCGCACCATGCGTGCCAACCAGCAACACATCGATGCCGCCCGCCCCGCAGCCGATATCAAGAATGCTCTTACCCTTGAGGTCCATGCCTTCGAGCAGCCGCGCCACTTCCGCCGGCCCGCCCGGTGAAAGCCAGCCGTCGCCCCACACCCGCTCCAGCATGCCAATCATCTGGTCGTGATAGAGTTCAGACGTTTCGGTGACGTTCATGGCAAGGCTTCACTGCAGTTGCGCGGTTGGCCCATGGGCCGCCGTTGCAATGGCATGGGCTTCGCTGAAACTGAAAGCCCCGCCAAACAGCGCCCGGCTGGTGATCACGCCCGCGATGTTGGGCAGGTATGACAGGGTTGAAATGTCATCCAGGGTTTTCACCACGCCGCTGGCAATCACCGGCACTCTTATTTTCGCGGCAAGTTCCGTCGTATGCGCAATCGAACTTTCCGGATGGTCTTCGTCGCGGTCAATGTCGGTGAAGATGATGGCCGCAAGCCCGATGTTTTCAAACTGGTGGGCAAATTCAAGCGGCGTGAAGGTCGTGGCCTCGGTCCAGCCTTCGATGGCCACATGGCCGCCGCGCGCATCGATGCTGACGACAACGGAATCCGGATAGGCGGTGGCCGCCGCCTTGACGAGATGCGGATATTTCACCGCCGCCGTGGCGATCACCACCCGGCCAGCTCCCGCTTCCATCCAGCTATGGACTTTCTCCATGGAGCGGATGGCGCCGCCCACCTGCACCGGGCAACTCACCTTGCGGATGATGATCCTTGATGATGGCGGTGTTCTCGCCGTCATTGAACACCGCATCAAGATCGACCACATGCAGCCACTCGGCCCCCTGCGCCGCAAGGTCCCGCGCCGCCTGGATGGGATCGAGATCATAGATGATCGGGCTGTCAATCCTGTTGCGGGCCAGGTTGACCAGGCGGCCCTTGCGCAGTTCAAGGTCAGGATAAATGATCATCGTCGAGCCCTCCCAAGTTCAACAGATGCCTTCAGCTTGCGCCAAAAACCAGGTCGTGAACAGGGGGCCGATTCAGCTTACGATGTGGGCAGTTCGAGACCGGTCATCTCGGCAATCATCCGCGCCACCGAAGCGTCATCATCGCGCTCCATGCCTGCCGCCGCCGTCATCAAGAACATTTGCAAGGCCGTAGCCGCGATCTGCAGCGGGAACTTTTCGCGCCGCCCCATGTCACTCACGATGCCAAGGTCCTTGGTGAAAATCTCAACCGCGCTGCGCGGCGCATAGTCCCCGTCAAGAATATGGGGCACACGGTTTTCGAACATCCAGGAATTCCCAGCCGAAGCCGTGATCACTTTGTAGACCGTCGGCAGGTCAAGGCCGAGTTTCTTGGCAAAGGTCACGGCTTCGCAGGCGGCAGCGATATGCACCCCAGCCAGAAGCTGATTCACCATCTTGAACGAAGCACCAATGCCCGCCGCGTCACCAAGCTCATAGACCGTGGCGGCAATCGCATCGAGCACCGGCCGCGCCCGCTTGAAAGTTTCGGGGCTGCCGGACGCCATCACCGTCAACTGGCCGATGGCCGCCTTGGCAGCGCCCCCGCTGATCGGCGCATCGAGATATAAGAGTCCAAGCGCCTCCGCCTTGGCCGCAAGCCGGCGCGCATCATCCGGCGCCATGGTGGCGGAAGAAATGATCACGCTGCCCTTCTTCATCGCCGCCGCCGCACCTTTTTCACCAAACAACACCGTATCGGTCTGCGCGGCGTTCACCACCACAACAAGCAGCACGTCCGCTACCTTGGCAACGTCGGCCACGCTTGAAGCACCACTGCCGCCCGCCTCGGCGAGCTTTGCGACAGCGGCTGCATTGATGTCAAAGCCCGCGACCTTGATCCCGCGCTTCACCATGGATTGCGCCATGCCCATGCCCATGGATCCCAGGCCGATAACACCGGCTGCCAATGTATTCTGTGTTGTCACGATTGAATTACTCCTCAGGGAAACCGCCGCTTCAGGTCCGCCACCTGTGCAGGAGTCAGGTAACGCGTTGGCCGCCCGTGAAGCAACAGGTAAAGCCGCGCCGTCTCCTCAAGCTCTTCGATGGCATCGACGGCGGCGGAAAGCGACGAGCCTGAAACCACCGGCCCATGATTGGCCAGAAGCACCGCCGCATGCTTTGCCGCATATTGCCCCACCGCCTCGCCCAGGGTTTTGTCGCCCGGCGCGTAATAGGGAATGAGCGGCAGCTTGCCCACCCGCATCACATAATAGGCGGTGATCGGCGGCAGCACGTCGTCATGGTTGATGCCTTCGAGACAGGATACGGCAACCGAATGCGTCGAATGCAAATGCACCACCGCCCCTGCGCCTGGCCCGCTCCCGGTACATGGCGAGATGCAGGAAACTTTCCTTGGTGGGCGCATCCCCGGAAATCAATGTGCCCGCCTCGTCAAGCTTCGACAGGCGCGCCGGATCAAGCCGGCCCAATGATGACCCGGTCGGTGTCATCAGCCAGCCGCCGTCGATTTTCACGCTGATGTTGCCGGAGCTGCCAAAGGTCAGCCGCCGCTCGAACATGGAGCGCGCCATTTCAACGATAAGCTCGCGCGCCTCAGACTCTTTCATTTCAACGCCTCCAGGGCTTCGCTGAAAAAGTCAGGCCCGCCAAAATTTCCCGACTTCAACGCCAGCGCATAGCGCGGCTCGCCATAGGAGAGCGTTGCCGGAACGCCGGGCGAAATCTGCGGGCCGATTTCCAGCGCCTTGACGCCGAGGGCGGAGACAACCGCACCCGAAGTTTCACCGCCCGCCACGACGAAGCGCCGGACCCCGGCCTTGGCCAAACCCTTGGCGATGGCCGCAATCGCGTTCTCGATCATCTCGCCCGCCTGCTCACGCCCGAAGCGCGCTTGCATTTCCGAAACCTTTTCGGGCGGCGCACTGGCATAGATCAATACCGGCGAAGATTTCAGCTTCGGCACGGCCCAGTCCAGAATATCAGTAACCAGCTTGTCCTTGTTGGTGAAGAGCTGCCGCCACATCAATGGCGCGGGCCGGATGTTTAGCACTCATGGCAGCCACCTGGGCGAGCGTTGCCGCCGAACTGCTTCCCGAAAGCACAACCCCGCCGCCGCCAACCGGAGCCAGCGGCTTGACGCTCTCACGCTTGGACAGAAGCCCCGATTTCCGGAAATTTTCCGGCAGGCCGATGGCCGCGCCCGATCCGCCCGTGACAAGCGCAAGATTTGCCACCGCCTCACCGAGATGATGAAGGTCGATATCCTCAATCGCATCGACAATGGCATGGCGGATGCCGCGCGATTGCAACTCGGTGAAGGCGGCGGCAATGGCGCTGGCCCCCTGCTTCACCACCGCATGGGCCACAAGCCCCGTCTTGTGCGGCGTTTGCCGCGCCAGCACATTCACCAGATTGGAATCAAGCATCGGCGTGAGCGGATGGTGCCGCATGCTCGAGTCCGAAAGCAGCACCTGCCCCACGAAGAGATGCCCCATGTAAATCGTCCGGCCATTTTCCGGAAATGCCGGGCAGGCAATGGTGAAATAAGCGCCAAGCTCATCGAGAAGCGCATCGGCCACCGGGCCGATATTGCCCGCATCGGTCGAGTCGAAGGTCGAGCAGTATTTGAAATAGATCTGCCGCGCCCCATGCTGTTTCAGCCAGCGGCAGGCGGCAAGCGATTGCGCAACCGCATCCTTCGCTGGAATGGTGCGTGACTTGAGGGCAATGACAATGGCGTCCGTGTCGGGCGGCAGGCCCGTGGGCTCGCCAATGATCTGCACCGTGCGCATGCCATGGCGGCTCAGCGTATTCGCCAGGTCCGTGGCGCCCGTGAAGTCGTCGGCAATGCAACCCAGCAGCATTTATCAGATCGCCGAGACGCGGATAACCGCATAGGGGCCAAGCTCAAGGCCGGAAACTTTCTTCACCTTTGTTCCGGCCTTCGCGAGGTAATCCGGGCGTTTGACAAGCGTATCGAAAGTCTTTTCGTCGAGAACATGAATCTGCGCCGCACCCTTGAAGCCGCTCACCTTGGCCGTTTGCTTCTCGCCCGTCAGATTGGCAAGCCACAGCACCGGTCCAGCCTTTGTTTCATGGGCAAGCGTTGCGATTTTTCCCGGAGCGCCGCTTTCCGTTTCAATATGCTTTGCACCGCTGGCGCGCCCCAGTCCCGCAAGGATGTGATAGACGGGATAGACCGCCGCATCCCCGCCATCGAAACCCGGCTGCATGTAGCTGGCCTTGCGGTAGATAAGACCCTGCGGCCCGGTCACCGCCCCCAGCGAAACCGCATCAAGCCGGCCCTTCGCCGCCGCGGCCACAAGGCCGAGATTCCACGCCGCCGCAAACAGGCCGCGCTGCCGCGGATCCATGTCGGAAAGGCAGACACGCCCATTGTTGGGGTTGGCCGCTTCCTGCGCCCCGTAAGGGTTATCGCGGCAGGGAATGCTGGTTGGCCCCATGTGATAGGGCGACGTGCCGATCATGGCCCGCGTCGAGCCGATGATCCACGGCAGGGATTCAAGGGTTTCCATGACCGAGAGGTCATCGGCCGAATGCACGATGGGGCATGCCGTATGGGTGATGAAATCAAACACGCCCTTGGGCGCGGGCTTCCGGTTCAATTCGGTGAAATAGGAGAGCATGCCGCCGCCCAGCGCCACGCCCGGAAACGCCTTGCGCGCCGCCGCCGCCATCTCTTCATAGCTCGGCCCCCAGGGCCGCGGCGCATTGGGCTGGAAGGATTTGAGATCATGCATCTGCGTGATCACCACCGCGTCCGGCTTGAAACCGGCAGTCCGCAGCGCGCCAGCAATGGCGTCAACTTCTTCCGCAGCAGGCGCCTTTGCCGGCAGAACAATTTCCAGCGTCGCCGGAATGCCGGTGCGCTCCTTCAAGGCGCGAAACGCCGCTGCCGCTTCCGTCTGGTTTTTCTTGCGCCCGTCAATCTGGAAAACAAGCTGGCCCGGTTTCGCGGCGGCGATCAAATCCGCCTTGTCGACCGCATGCTGTGCTTCCGCCATCGGAACGCCAACGCCGATGGAAGGCATCCGTCCCTTGGCCTTGCCAAGCGTCACGGAAATCGCGCCACCCGATTTCGATGATATCTTTGCCGCGGGCTTTCCCGCAATCGTAAGCGTCACTGACTGGGTGAACGCCTCGCCCTTCTTCAGCGTATAGGGCCAGGGATCAAGCAGCGAGCACACATAGGTCTTGTAGGACGCATCCATCCAGTTGCGGTGGTCCTCCATCTCGAACTTGTTGCCCTCCATCAGCACCGTGGCGGTGACGCCCGGCATCACCGTGTGCTTCAGGGAGCGGATTTCAAAAATCGGCTGTCCGGGGCTGATGATTTTCGGAAAGTTCCGCTTCTCGCGCTTCCCGTCCACATGCACCACCTCGACCGGCTTTCCGACCACGCCTTCCAGCGGATGCAGGATCACGAAACCCGAACGGTTGGTGAGAAAATCGCTGAGCGGCGTTCCCACCGTGGAAAACGTCAGCGTGCCATCCGCCTTGGCTTCGATCTTCGCCTGGTATCTGAGGGATTGCTCCGCATCGCTGCAGGTGGCGTCATAGCTGATCGAAAAGCCGGTCTTGCCCTGTTTGATCTTCAGGTTTTCAATGGCCGGCCCATAGGTGCCCCAGTTCTTGTCGCGCAGCAGATAGGCAATGCCGCGCAAGACTTCCACGCCGCGATAGCGGATGTAGCGCAGCGCGCCATTGTCAAACATCGCGGTGATGGGGCCGGCCGCCAGTTCGCGGCGCTTGCCGTCCGAGGCTTCCGTGCCAAAAAGCTTGATTGCGCGGCTTGGCTTCTTCGTGGCCATGGCTTTACTCCGGTTCAGATGACTTTTTCGGTTTGCGGATCAATGACGATGGTGCGGGCCATATCAATATCGATGCTGATTTTCTCGCCGGGCTTGCTCACGTCGCGCGACTCAAGCTCGGCGACAATGCTCTTGCCGCCAAGCGGAAACGCGACCTGAACCCGCGAACCCGTGGGCTGCACCAGTTCGACCGTGACCTTGACCTGCGCATGGCCCATGGCAACGCGCTTGCCGGAAAGGGCGATATGCTGCGGCCTGATGCCGAGAATGACGGCTTGCTTGGCTTTTCCCTCACGCTTGCCGACAAGCGCCAGCTTTGTGCCGTCCGAAAGTGTCGCAGTATTTCCGCTGAGCGTTGCCGGAATAAAATTCATCTTGGGGCTTCCCAGGAAGCTGGCGACGAAAAGATTGGCCGGGCGTTCGAAAAGATCAAGCGGTGAACCCAACTGCTCGATGCGGCCATCGCGCAGCAGCACGATGCGGTCCGCCAGGGTCATGGCCTCGATCTGGTCGTGCGTCACATAGATCATCGTCCGCCCAAGCTCCTGGTGCAGGCGCTTGATTTCAACCCGCATGTCATCGCGCAACTGCGCATCAAGGTTGCTCAAGGGCTCGTCGAACAGGAACAGGCGCGCATCGCGCACGATGGCCCGCCCGATGGCAACCCGCTGGCGCTGTCCGCCGGAGAGTTCACGCGGCAGGCGTTTCAGCAAGGGTCCGATGCCGAGCATCTCGGCCGCATTGGCGACGCGCTTGTCGATTTCGGCACTGGGAAATTTCCGCGCCCGCAGGCCGAAGGCGATGTTTTCAAACACGTTCATGTAGGGGTAGAGCGCGTAGTTCTGGAAAACCATGGCAATGTCGCGGTCGCCGGGCCTGGCCCAGGTCACATCCTTGTTGCCGATTTCAACCGTGCCTTCGCTCGCCTCTTCAAGCCCGGCGATGGTGCGCAGCAGGGTGGACTTGCCGCAGCCCGAAGGCCCCACCAGAACCGTGAACTCGCCCGACGGCACTTCAAGGTCGATGCCTTTCACCGCATGGAAGCTGCCGTAATATTTGTGAAGCCCGGTGATTTTCAAATCTGACATGATCTAGCCCTTGACTGCCCCCATCGAAATGCCGCGCACGAGATAGCGCTGCATCGTGGCGACGGCGATGAACACGGGAATGGTGCCGAGCACCGACATGGCGGCGATCTTGGCCCAGAAATTGGATTGCCCGCCGAAGTAGTGGGTGACCTGCACCGTGTAGGTCGTGACCTCGGTGCGCGTCAGCACAAGGGCAAAGAGGAACTCGTTCCAGGCGAAGACGAAGGTGAACACCGCCGTGGCAAACAGTCCCGAGCGCGCCATCGGCATCACGACCTTCCACAGCACCGCCCAGCGCGAGCAGCCGTCAACCAGGGCGCTCTCCTCCAGCTCAAGCGGAATATCCTCGATATAGCCGCGCATCATCCAGATCACGTAAGGCAGGTTGAACGCGGTGTAGAGCAGGATGAGGCCGAAGAAGGTGTCGACCCAGCCGAAAAACACATAGAGCAGGAAGACCGGGAACACGATGGCCACCGGCGGCATCATGCGCTGCGAGATGATCCACACCGCGAGGTTTTCACCGCCGGTCTTGAAACGCACCAGGCTATAGGCCGCAATCGTGCCCAGGATCATGGCAAAGAAGGTTGAGACCGTGGCCAGAATCAGGCTGTTGAGCACGGTTTTTGCGTCGCCATCCTTGAACAGCACGAAGTAGTTGGAGAACTGGATGCTCTTGGGATACCAGACCGGCGGGAAGGCAAAAATCTCGTCCGGCGTCTTGAAGGAAATGATGAACAGCCAATAGACCGGAAAGACGAAGATGACGACCAGCAGGCATGCCAAAAAATACCGAAAGGCAAGGCGGACATCTTTGCGGCGGTGAAACGGCAGTGTGCTCATTTCGCCAGCCCCATCCGCCTTATGGCCCAGGTCACCACCACGGTCAGGATGACGATGACAAGAAATGCAATGGCCGCCGTGTAGCTCGTCTCGAACTGCTTGAAGCCCTGCGAATAGGTATAGACCGAGATGGTTTCCGTCATGGTGCCGGGCCCGCCCGCCGTCAGCGCCCAGATAATGTCGAAGATGCGCGCCAGGTCGAGGCCGCGGATCAGGATGGCGATGGCCATCACCGGCCAGATGGCGGGCAGAACGATGCGCCGGAAAGTGCGGAGGAATCCGGCCCCGTCAATCGCGGCGGCTTCCGTCTGCGACTTGTCCACATTGGAAAGGGCCGCCAGCAGGATCAGGAACATGAAGGGCGTCCACTGCCAGATCTCGCAGAAGATGATGGCCGGATAGACGAGCTGCGGATTGATGGTCCACAGCGCCGTCACCGGATGGCCGGCGAACCATCCCAGCATCTGGTTGATGGGCCCATAGCGGTTGTCAAACAGCAGCCGCCAGGTGGCGCCCGCCACAATGGGCGAAATGATGGTGGGCAAAATCAGCAGCGATATGAAAATCTGGCGGCCCGGCATTTTCTCAAGAAACAGATAGGCCATGGCAAGGCCAAGCACGAGTTCAATGGGCAGCGCGATC
>CAVWAY010000014.1:0-51216 GCA_963753025.1 uncultured Alphaproteobacteria bacterium
ATTTCACCTTATCGGGATTGGCGGCTTCCAGATCGCTGATCAGGTCCTTGGCAGCATTTTTCATGGCCACGTATTTCACGCCACCGGCGATGGACTCGCTCATGGAGCCGGAATAATCCAGCACCAGTGCGATTTCGGCGTTCTTGCTTTCAGGGACCGAGATTTCCGTGCCAACCGAAAGCTTCATGGAATCTGATGTTGGCAAGCTGCATTAACGATGTTGCCATGTCCATGTCGGCGGCGGCAACAACCGTCTCGTCTTGAATGTCAAAGCTGCGGACGATTGCGGCGTCGGCAAGGTCACCGCCTTCCAAGTTTCTGACAAAGGTCGCTTCAGCCAGGGCAAGGCGCACAGCGTCAGTCGCTTCCGGGTTGAGGCAGCGGCGAGGGCGGCGGAATCAAGGGCGGCCTGCAATTCGGTAACGTTGGAGAGATAGCGGATGTAATCGACGGCAGATCCGGCGGCCACGAAAATGGGAATGGCCGAAACGGCGTACATGACCGCAATGGAGCCCTTCTGGCAGCTGCCGAAGTTCTTTACAAAACGTTGCAATTTTGAACAGATTTGCATCTTTTTGCTCCTTTGTCTCAAACCGGAACGGAATTCCGGGGTGGATGGAAGCAAAGGAGCAAGCCCCGGTCCAAACGGGCCTCGTATGGCGTTAAGTTTATGGCAAGGTTTACAAAGTCTTAATTAAAACGGCCGCCGGGCCCGCATTGCGGCGGTCAGGGTGCCTTCGTCGAGGTAATCGAGCTCGCCGCCCACCGGCACGCCATGGGCCAGGCGCGAGGTGCTGAGGCCCAATCCTTTGAGACGCTCGGTGATGTAGTGGGCGGTGGTCTGGCCTTCCACCGTGGCGTTGGTGGCCAGCACGACTTCGCGCATGCCCGACGCGGCGGCGCGCTCGATCAGGTGGTTAATGGCCAGGTCTTCCGGCCTGATGCCTTCCATGGCCGACAACGTGCCGCCGAGGACATGGTAAAGACCGGTCCAGGCGCCGGCGCGCTCAAGGGCCCAGAGGTCGCCCACCTCCTCCACCACGCAGAGAAGGGTGCGGTCGCGGCGCGGGTCGCTGCAAATGGTGCAGGGATCAATCGTGTCGACGTTGCCGCAAGTGCTGCACACCGTCACCTTGTCCTGGGCGTCCGCCATGGCAAGCGACAGTGGCGAGAGAAGCTTTTCGCGGTTCTTGATCAGGTAGAGGGCGGCGCGGCGGGCCGAGCGCGGGCCGAGCCCCGGCAATTTGGCCAGCAACTGGATGAGCCGCTCGATTTCAACGCCAGCAGTCCGCTTCATGTCAGAAGGGCAGCTTCATGCCGGGTGGAAGGGCCAGGCCGCCGGTTACGGATTTCATTTCCTCGGCCATCAGCGCTTCACTCTTGGCCTTGGCATCGGCGTGGGCCGCCACGATGAGGTCTTCGAGAATTTCCTTCTCGTCTTCTTTCATGAGAGACGAGTCTACGTGAAGGGCCGACATGGCGCCCTTGCCGGTGAGCGTCACTTTCACCAGCCCGCCGCCGGACTGGCCGGTCACGGTTGCGGTTTCCAGCTTGGTCTGCATGTCAGCCATTTTGGATTGCATGGCCTGGACCTGCTTCATCATGTCACCGAGATTCTTCATCACTCTCTTCCACTGGTTTCAAGGTTTCGGGATCGCGCACATCGGTTACCGTGCTGCCGGGAAAGCGTTTAAGGATGGCCTGCACCGAAGGCTCTTCGCGGGCCTCGCGGAAGGCTGATTCCTCGGCATCTTTTTCTGGAGCGCCAGCGGCTTGTCGCCGCCTTCCTTGGCCACCAGCACCATCCAGCGGCGGCCGGTCCAAGCCTCAAGCTTGCGCGACAGCTCACCGGGCAAGCCCGGAGAAGCGCCCTGCTCCATGGCCAGTTCAATCTGCCCGGGTGCCACGCGAATGGGCCTGACAAATCGTTCAAGGTCGCCCTTCAGTTTCACGTCTCGCTTCTCGACAACAAGGGCGATGATATCGGTGAAGTTTGAAAAGGCCCGGGTTTCGGTGGGCGCCTGCGGGGCCGCTGCCTCCGGCTTCAACGCCAACGAGCCCACGGATTCGGCCACAGGCAACTCCCGTTTTGCGGGCTGGGCCATGACGATGGGAGCTGATTTTTCAGCGGGCGGGGCCTGCTTTACCAGTTTTAGCAGGTCTTCACCGGACGGCAGGTCCGCCGCATGAGCGAGGCGGATGAGCACCATTTCGGCGGCAAGCAGGGGCTGGCCCGCATAACTCACCTCGGCGATGCCTTTGAGCAGCATCTGCCAGGCGCGCGTTAAATGCGCCATGCCAAGGCGCGCGGCGTAATCGCTGCCTCGTGATTTTTCCGCTTCGGTGCGCGAGGGATCGGTCGAGGGCCGAACTCCTTCACCACTTTCAGCCGCGTGACCCAATGGACGAAATCGGCGAGGTCATTGAGGATGGTTTCGGGGTCGCCTCCGCCTTCGTGCTGGGCTTCAATCTCGTGAATGGCCTTTGCCGTATCGCCGGTCATCACCGCGTCAAACAAATCAATGATGCGCGAGCGGTCGATGAGGCCCATCATGCCGGCAACGTCGGTGGCCTTTACCTTCCCTTCGCCATAGGCAATGGCCTGGTCGAGCAGCGACAGCCCGTCACGGACGGAACCTTCGGAGGCACGCGCAATCATGCGCAGCGATTCCTCGTCAATGGTGACATTCTCAAGGGCGGCAATGCGGGCGTAGTGCTGCATGAGGAGCGCCGCATCCAGCCGCTTCAAATCAAAGCGCTGGCAGCGCGAGAGAATGGTGACAGGGACTTTGCGGATTTCGGTGGTGGCAAAGATGAACTTGATGTGCGGCGGCGGCTCTTCGAGGGTTTTGAGCAGCGCATTGAAGGCGCTTTTGGAGAGCATGTGGACTTCGTCGATGATGTAGATCTTGTAGCGCAGCGACACGGGCGCATAGCGCACGCTGTCGATGATTTCGCGCATGTTGTCGACGCCGGTGTTGGAGGCCGCGTCCATCTCGATCACATCCATGTGGCGCGATTCGAGAATGGCCTCGCACTGGGGGGTGAGCTCCGGCATTTCGATGGAGGGGGCACCCGGATAATTCAGGGCGCGGGCAATGAGGCGGGCGGTGGTGGTCTTGCCGATGCCGCGCACGCCGGTGAGCATATAGGCCTGGGCGATGCGGCCGGTGGCCACGGCATTGGTGAGGGTGCGCACCATGGCTTCCTGGCCGATGAGGTCAGCGAAATTCTGCGGACGGTATTTGCGGGCGAGGACGCGGTAGCCTTGAGCGCTCATGGTGTCTGGTGTTTCCGTCATGATGGCTCAGAATACTAGAGGTGGGAGGCTGGACGGGCAACCCGTTCCGATCTCGTTGGGGCTGCTTCCTTCCGGACCTGACCCGGTTGGCGAGCGGTACGTCCGCCGCCAACCTCCCGAAGGGGTATATCGGTGTTTTGGGCTGAAAAGGCAAGGGTGGGATTCACCCACCTTTGCCGCTGCTGTCACAAGCCGCCAATGATCTTGCGGTAGGCGTCCTCGGGGAAAGCTTTCAGGGTCGTGGTGCGTATATTGCCGCCCATTGCCAGGGTAAGGGTAAATTTGGCAAAGGTTTCGTCATTGGGGGCCTCGGCTACGACAACCATGTCATAGGCCCCGACCGTCATGTAGAAATCGCGGAATTCGCAGCCCATCTTCTTGGCTAGCGCCTTAGCCGCGTCGAGACGGTTCGCACTGTCCTTGACGTTCTTAACACCCTGATCGGTCCAATTCGCAAGCACAATGTATCTGGCCATGTGGTCCTCCCATTTGCTTTTCGCACAAGGGGGCGATTATCCGCCTCTCCGGCGAAAGAGGGCAAGAATAGCAGGTTTTTGCCGGTTTGGCGATGCGCCAGGCGTGGCCTGATTGACCTACAAGGCCTGCTCGCTTATCTGAGGGCCATGAGCCTGCGCGACATCATCACCCTGCCCGATCCGCTTTTGCGGCAAACCTCCAAGCCCGTTGCGGGCGTGGACAAGGCTACCCGCAAGCTGTTCGATGACATGCTGGAAACCATGTATGACGCGCCGGGCATTGGCCTGGCGGCGGTCCAGATCGGCGTGCCGCAGCGGCTGGTGGTGGTTGACCTGTCCAAGGATGGCGAGGAGCGCCAGCCGCTGTTCATGGCCAACCCGGAAATCATGTCGGCCAGCGAGGCGCTGAGCGACTACGAGGAAGGCTGTCTTTCCATTCCGGAGTTCTATGAGATGGTCTCCCGGCCATCCGAGGTGATGGTGCGCTATCTCGACCGGCTGGGCGAGCCGCAGGAGCTTGCGGCAAAAGGGGTTCTGGCCACCTGCGTGCAGCATGAAATCGATCACCTGAATGGCGTACTGTTCATCGACTATATTTCCAAGCTGAAGCGCGACCGGGTGGTGAAAAAATTCGTGAAGGCGCAGAAGCTGGGAAAGCTTTGAGCCGATGAAGCTCGTGTTCATGGGTACGCCCGACTTTGCGGTGGTCACGCTGAAAGCGTTAATCGCGGCGGGGCATGAGATTGCCGCCGTCTATTCGCAGCCGCCACGGCCTGCCGGGCGGGGACAGAGTTTAAGGCCATCGCCGGTGCAGGATTATGCGGCGGCTCAGGGCATTGAAGTCAGAACGCCGCTTTCCCTGAAATCCGCCGATGAGCAAAAATCCTTTGCTGATCTGAAAGCCGATGCGGCAGTCGTGGTGGCCTATGGTCTTCTCCTGCCGCAAGCGATTTTGGATGCACCACGTTTTGGCTGTTTCAATGTTCATGCCTCGCTATTGCCGCGCTGGCGTGGCGCTGCGCCCATTCAACGCGCCATCATGGCGGGCGATGCGCAGTCAGGCGTCACTATCATGCGCATGGAGTTGGGGCTGGACACGGGGCCGATGATGAAGGTTGGCCGTGTTCCAATCACCCCTGAGACCACCGCTTCCTCATTGCATGATGAATTGGCGGCGCTTGGCGCGAAGCTGATGGTTGAGGTTTTGAAGAATCCTGAAAATGCAGGAACGCCGCAACCCCTTGAAGGCGTCACCTATGCCAGGAAAATCGACAAGGCTGAAACAAAAATTGATTTTACAAAACCGGCCATAGACGTGCGCAATCATATTCACGGGCTGTCGCCATTTCCCGGGGCCTGGTGCAGCCTCGCCGGATCGCGCGTGAAAATTCTCAAGGCGCAGTCTGTCGACCATGCCGTGAATGGCGCGCTAACATTTGCATGCGGCAGTGGAACTATAAAATTTCTCTCACTGCAACGGGAAGGAAAGGGCGTGATGGATGCCGCCACATTCCTGCGTGGGTTTCCCATCGCCCCAGAGACGAAGCCCGCCTGATGCCGCGTTACAAGCTCACCCTCGAATACAATGGCGCTGAATTCTACGGCTGGCAGATTCAGCTCAGTGACAAGACGGTTCAGGGCGTGTTGACTGCTGCCATTGCGCAAATCAATGGCGCGCCGGCCATGGTGCAGGGGGCGGGCCGCACCGATGCCGGGGTGCATGCACTAGGGCAAGTGGCCCATGTGGACTTGCTGCGCGAATGGGATCCCTTTGTCCTGCGCAATGCAATAAATGCGGGTGTGAGGCCGCACAAGGTTTCCGTTCTCGAGGCAGAGCTTGTACCGGATACATTCAACGCCCGGTTTTCCGGCACGAAACGGCATTATCTCTACCGCATTCTCAACCGCCGGGCGCCGCCGACGCTTGACTTGGGCCAGGTTTGGTTCGTGCCGGTGGAACTTGATGCGGGCGCCATGCACGAGGCGGCGCAGGCGCTGGTCGGGCACCATGATTTTTCAACCTTCCGCGACAGCCAGTGCCAGGCGCAATCGCCGATGCGCACGCTGGACCGCCTCGACGTGACCCGTTTCGGCGAATTCATTGAAATCCGCACAGAGTCGCGTTCGTTCCTGCACTCCCAGGTGCGCTCCATGGTGGGTTCGCTGAAACTGGTGGGCGACGGCAAATGGAAGGTTGCGGATATGAAAGCGGCCCTTGAGGCGAAGGACCGCACGGCCTGCGGCGCGGTCGCCCCGCCGGAAGGGCTTTATCTCATCAGGGTTGATTATTGAAATAGGCGGCGATGACCCGGCTGTAGATCACTTGCGTGGCGCGCAATTCTTCAATCGATATGTGCTCGTCAACCTTGTGGGCGGTTGCGTTGGTGGGGCCGAATTCCAGCACCGGGCAATAATTCTTGATGAAGCGCGCGTCCGATGTGCCGCCGGAGGTGGAAAGCTTGGGCACCAGCCCGGTTTCCTGTTCCACCGCATCCTGCACGAGGCCGACAAAGGCGCCGGGCTCGGTGATGAAGGCTTCCGCGCCTTCGTTCGAGGTGACGCTCCAGGTTCCGCCAAGTTCTTCCCGGACGCTCGCCACCTGGGCATCCACCCATTCGCGCAGCGACTCGTAATCATGCTCGGTGCTGTAGCGGATATTGAATTTGGCCGTGGCGCGGGCCGGCACGACATTGCCCGCAGGGTTGCCCACGTCGACGGTGGTTACCGCCAGGCTCGACGGATCGAAATGATCATTGCCGTCATCGATTTTTGCAAAGGAAATCCGGTCCAGCAGGCGCGCCAGTTTTGGAATGGGATTGTCGGTGTTCTGCGGGTAGGCCACATGGCCCTGGATGCCGGCGACGCTCACAACAAAACTCAGGGAGCCGCGGCGGCCGATCTTGATGGTGTCGCCCAGCTTGGCCACGCAGGTGGGCTCGCCCACCAGGCAATGGTCGGGAATGTGGCCATTGGCCTTCATCCATTCCAGGACCTTGATGGTGCCGTTGATGGCGGGGCCTTCCTCGTCGCCGGTAATCAGGAATGAAATGGAGCCGGCGGGCTTGCCGCTGTGCTTCACATAATCGATGGCCGCCGCGGCGAAGGCGGCAACGGAACCCTTCATGTCGGTGGCGCCCCGGCCATAGAGCAGGCCGTCCTTGATTTCGGCGGCAAAGGGCTCGTGCTTCCAGTTGGCCTCGTCGCCCACCGGCACCACGTCGGTGTGGCCGGCAAAACACAAATGCGGCTGGGCCGTGCCGATGCGGGCGAAAAGATTTTCAACGTCGGGCGTGTCCTGGTCCTTGAAGATCAGGCGCTGGCAGACAAAGCCGTGGGCACTCAACAGGTTTTCAAGCACGGTGAGCGCGCCTCCCTCATGGGGGGTGACGGAGCGGCAGTGGATCAGGTCTTGAAGAATTGCAACGGAATCGGTGGGGGTATTTTTCATGGGGCCAGCATAGCGGTAAAAAATACGTCCGGCCAGATTGGCCGGACGCGGTGTTAACGATGTTTAAAACTCAAGCCAAAGGGTCGTTGCCGTACTGGTTTGGCCCTTCGGTGCCGCGCAGGAAGCCGCATTCAACCAGCATCCAGATGCCGCCAATCACCGGCACCAAACAGATGAGCGTCCACCAGCCGGACTTGCCGCGGTCATGCCAGCGCTTGGTATAGACAGCGAGCGCCGGATAGAGAAACAGCAGGGATATGATGATGATCGGCGTCATGCCCGACATTGCCGCAGCGGCGGCTGCTTCCGGATCCAGGGCGGGATCCATTCCACCCATCATCGAATAGCCAAACACCATGCCGGCCACGATCATGATGACCCACTGGGCAATGAAAAGCACCAGAACACTGAGCCAAAAAGGCTGGCGGCTGATACGGCCTTCAAAACTCGTCAGGAGATATTTCCAGTCCATAATTTCCTCCGGGCGCCGCAGCGCCTTTGAAGCCCCCGGGGGTTTTATCCCCGAGAATCAGCTCAAACTGGAAGGGGAAGTTTCAGTCCCGCAACAATTCATTGATGGAGGTCTTGGACCTGGTCTTTTCGTCGACGCGCTTGACGATGACGGCGCAGTAGAGCGAGGGGCTGGGCGAGCCATCGGCATAGGGTTTCTGCGGCAGGGAGCCGGAGACCACGACGGAATAGGGCGGCACGCGGCCCATGAAGACTTCTCCGGTGGCGCGGTCGATGATCTTGGTGGACTGGCCGATGAACACGCCCATGGAAATGACCGAGCCTTCGCCGACGACAACGCCTTCGACAACTTCCGAGCGCGCGCCGATGAAGCAATTGTCCTCGATGATGGTGGGGCCTGCCTGCATGGGTTCCAAAACGCCGCCAATGCCAACGCCGCCGGAGAGATGCACGTTCTTGCCGATCTGGGCGCAGGAACCGACGGTGACCCAGGTATCAACCATGGTACCCTTGTCGACATAGGCGCCCAAATTCACGAAGGACGGCATGAGGATGACGCCCGGTGCGATGTAAGCAGAATGGCGCACGATGCAGTTTGGCACGGCGCGGAAACCGCCGGCGCGGAAATCCTTGGCGGTCCAGCCCTCGAATTTTGACGGCACCTTGTCCCACCATTTCGATTTGCCGGGGCCGCCGCCGGTCAGTTCCATGTCATTCAGGCGGAACGACAGGAGCACGGCCTTCTTGAGCCATTGGTTTGTCTGCCACGCGCCGTCAATTTTCTCGGCTACGCGGGCCTCGCCGGAATCGAGCATGTTGAGCGCGGTGGCCACGGCCTTGCGGATTGGCCCCTTGGTTTTCAGGGTAATCTTGTCGCGCGCCTCCCAGGCCTGCTCAATAATGGCTTGAAGGTTTTTCATGGGATGCTCCCTGCTTTAGTTTTGCGGATACGGATTTCAGGAATTCGGCGAGATCGCTGGTCACATGGTGAACGTGGTCGGCGCGGCCAATGGCATTCAGGATATTGGCATCGGCATTGTCATCGGAGGTGACCAGAACCGTGGTCATGCCCATCTCGTGGGGCGCCTCAAGATTGCGCGCGATGTCCTCGAACATGGCGGATGTCTCGGGCCTGATATTGGTTTGCCGGATAAATTTTTCATAAGGGCCGCGATCAGGCTTTGGAATGTAGTCGGAATGCACGATGTCAAAAATATCATTGAAATGGCGGGTGACGCCGAGGCGCTCCAGCACGCTTTCGGCATGGGACACGGTGCCATTGGTGAAAATCAGTTTGCGCCCGGGCAGCGCGTGCAGCGCTTCGTCCAGGGGAATGTTCAGGGGCACCGGCGCGTAATCAATGTCATGGGCATGGCGCAGGAAATAGGTGGGATCAACTTCATGTTCCACCATGAGGCCGCGCAGCGTCGTGCCATATTTGTGGAACAGGCCCTTCTGGATGGTGCGGGCTTCCGTTGGCGCGATTTTCAGGATCTCGGAAACAAGCCCGGTCATCTTCCTATCGATCTGGTCGAAGAGGCGGCATGAGGCGGGGTAGAGTGTGTTGTCGAGATCAAACACCCAGGTCTCGATATGGTCGAAACCCCTCATACACCGGTCCGTGAGACGCGGGTGCCAACGCCGTGCGGCGTCAGCAATTCGAGCAGCACCGAATGGGGCACGCGGCCATCGAGAATGATCACGCCCTCCACGCCTGATTCAACCACGGCCACGGCGCTTTCAATTTTCGGAATCATCCCGGCGGTGATCGTGCCATCGGCGATGAGGGCCGGAACATCGCCAATTTTCAATTCGCTGATGAGCTCCTTGTTCTTGTCCAGGACACCCGCCACATCCGTCAGCATGAGAAGGCGCTTGGCCTGGGTGGCGGTGGCGATGGCGCCCGCCGCCGTATCGGCGTTCACATTGTAGGTGTCGCCATCCCAGCCCACGCCGATGGGGGCGATCACCGGAATGGCGTCGCTCTTCATGATGGTCTCGAGAATTTCGATGTTGATGCGGGCCGGTTCGCCGACAAAGCCAAAATCTATGGTTTCAACCCGACCGGTTTTCGGATCGGTCTTCTGCTTCACATAGCGTTCGGCGATCATCAGGCTGCCATCCTTGCCGGAAATGCCGACAGCGCGGCCGCCGGCCTGCTGGATGGAGGCGACGATGGATTTATTGATGGAGCCGGCCAGCACCATTTCCACCACGTCCATGGTTTCCTGGTCGGTGACGCGCAGGCCTTCACGGAACTCCGCTTTCACCGCGAGCTTGTCCAGCATCTTGTTGATCTGGGGGCCGCCGCCATGGACGACAATGGGGTTCAGCCCGCAGACTTTCAGCATCACCATGTCACGGGCAAATTGCTGGGAGAGCTTGCGGTCAACCATGGCATGGCCGCCATATTTCACCACGATGATCTGGTCGTCATAGCGCTGCAGAAAGGGCAAGGCTTCCGAGAGGATGCGGGCCGTTTCGGGAACAGGAATGTCGGTCATGGCGAGAATTTCCCAGCGTTCTTTGGCATGGCCTTATAGGGCAATTGCCGGGCTTGCCAAGATTGAAGTTTGCCGGGGTTAAAGGAGCCCTGCGATTTCGGCGCGGAGCTCTTCCAGGCCGGTAAATTTCTCGCTGGAGGTGGCATGGATCAGGGGAAAGGCGGCGGAACGCTTTTTC
Source organism: uncultured Alphaproteobacteria bacterium (assembly GCA_963753025.1). Classification (GTDB taxonomy): domain Bacteria; phylum Pseudomonadota; class Alphaproteobacteria; order Rhizobiales; family Aestuariivirgaceae; genus Aestuariivirga. The sequence goes on from CAVWAY010000014.1 coordinate 10,379, forward strand.
GCGGCGGCCTCGGTTTCCGCATAGACTTTTTCGACCTCGGCGGGCTTCAGCTTGTCGATCTTGGTGAGGACGAGCTGATAGGTCACCGCCGATTCATCGAGGAGGTCAAACATCTCCTCGTCGGCGGCCAGCACGCCATGGCGCGCATCAATCAGCACGAAGGCCCGGGTCAATCCGGGCCTTCCGCGCAAATAGCCGCGCAGCATGGATTGCCATTTCTTCACTTCCTTCTTCGGCGCCTTGGCATAGCCGTAACCCGGCATGTCGATGAGGGTGAGAGCATCGGCGATATTGAAGAAATTGAGCTCGCGGGTGCGCCCCGGCGTGTTCGAGGCCCGGGCCAATTCTTTCACTCCGGTCAGCGCATTGATGAGCGACGACTTGCCCACATTGGAACGGCCGGCAAAGGCAATTTCAACGCCCTTCTCCGGCGGCAATTGGTGAAGGGCCGCCACCCCCATGATGAACGTCGAGGGGGCCGAAAACAGCCGGCGGCCTGCCAGTAGCTGGTCGCTGGTGAAGCGCGAGGTCAAGTCGTGGCCGCTGGTTTCTTTTTCAGGAAGGGCAGGCTGTCGCGGATATTGCCGAGGAGATCGAGTTCAACCCCGTGGCGCTTCATGATGTAGGACTGCTGGAGGATCGACAGGAAATTGCTCCAGGCCCAATAGATCACCAGCCCCGCCGGGAAGCTTCCCAGCATGAAGGTGAACATGATCGGCATCCAGTTGAACAGGCTGGCCTGCACCGGATCGGGCGGCGTGGGGTTGAGGCGCATCTGCACCCACATGGTGACGCCCATGAGGATCGGCCAGACGCCGAGGATCAGGAAGTGCGGCGGCGACCAGGGAATGAGGCCGAACAGCGTGAACAGATTGGTGGGGTCGGCGGCGGAAAGGTCATGGACCCAGCCAAAGAACGGCGCGTGGCGCAATTCGATGGAGGTGAGAATGACCTTGTAGAGCGAGAAGAAAACCGGAATCTGCACCACCACCGGCAGGCAGCCGGAAATGGGCGAGACTTTTTCCTTCTTGTAAAGCTCCATCATGCCCTGCTGCTGCTTCATCTTGTCGTCGGGATAAAGCTCCTTGAGCTTGGCCATCTCGGGCTGCAGCTTCTTCATCTTGCTCATGGAGGCATAGGACTTGTTGGCCAGCGGAAACACCGCGAGCTTGACCAGCACGGTCGCGATCAGGATGGCGATGCCGAAATTGCCGACGATGCTGTTGAGGAAATCGAGCAAATAGAACATTGGCTTGGTGATGAACTCGAACCAGCCCCAATCGATCATGAGATCGAATTTGACGATCTTGTATTTGTCGCCAATGGCCTGGATGGTTTCGACAACCTTGGCGCCGGCAAAGAGCTGGTCCTGATAAATTCCCGTGGCGCCGGGCTGAATGATGATCGCGTCCTTGGCGAGATAATCCGTCTGGTAGACGTCACGGCCATTCAGGAGCTGGTGCTGGAAGGTTGTGGCAATGGCCCGTGTCTGGTCCGGAATCATCACCGCCGCCCAATACTTGTCGGTGAAGCCAAGCCAGCCGCCTTGCGAGTCAACGCGCGTTGGTTCGGCCGCACCTACGACATCGCTGTAGTTGATTTCCTGGAGCTTATCTCCGAGGACCCCGAGCATGCCTTCAAAAAATACCCACCACCCGGCAATCACCGGTGTATCCTGGCGCTGGACCCGGCCATAGGGAATGAGCGCCACCGGAGCAGCGGTGTTGTTCTGAACCCCCTGCGTCACGGAAAACACAAAGTGATCATCAATGGAAATCTGGCGGGTGAAAACCAGGCCTGCGCCATTGTCCCAGGTGAGCGTCACGGGCTTGCCCACACCCAGCACCGCATCGGCGGGCGCTTGCCACACGGTTTTTGAATCAGGCAGCTTGGCTATGGTCCCAGTGGCACCGACAAAACCCTGTTCGGCAAAAAACGCATTGGGGGTGCCGGCAGGAGAGAGCAAGACAATGGTCGGGCTTTTGGGATCGATGGTCTCGCGGTAACCGGTGAGATGAAGGTCATCAAGCTGGGCGCCGGTCAGGTTGATGGAGCCTTGCAGTTCCGGCGTGTCGATCTTGAGGCGCGGCGTGCTGGCCAAGGCCTGATCGCGGGTCACGGGTGTGACGGCGGTGGGTGAGCCCGGCACCTGGGCTGTCGTTGTTGTGGTTGTCGTGGTGGTGTTGGGTTGCGCGGTTGTGGTCTTCCTGCCTTGCCTGTTCGGCAATGGGGATCGCATAAAAATACTGCCAGCCGAAAATGATCGCCATGGACAGCACAATGGCCAGGATGAAGTTCTTGTTGTTGTGGTCGATCATCTTTTACCCTTGTCAGCCACTTCATTTGGCGTGGCGTGCAGCCGCTTCAAGGCCGCCGTTAAATCTTTCTGCAAATCAGCGAAATTTCTTTTGGCCGTGGCCATACGCCCAATCAGCACATAATCAAAACCGTTTTGCGCGGTTTGGGGCAGAACAAGCCGTGCGGCTTCGCGCAGGCGGCGCTTGGCGCGGTTGCGGATGACCGCATTGCCGATTTTCTTGCTGCAGGTGAAGCCCAGGCGGGGCAGTGCCGAATCCCGGCGATTTAGGGCCTGAACCACCATTCCGGGCATGGCCTGTGATGGCGCTCTCGCGGCGGCAACAAAGTCCTGCCGGCGCTTGAGATGTTCCATCGTCGCAGGGTTAGGCCGAGAGCCGCTTGCGGCCCTTGGCGCGGCGGCGGGTAATCACATTGCGGCCACCAACAGTCGCCATGCGGCTGCGAAAGCCATGCCGGCGCTTGCGAACGAGTTTGGAGGGTTGGTAGGTGCGCTTCACGATAAGTCTCCGTATCTGCTGGCCACAACTCAAAACACCTGTATTTTCAAATACATATCACGCCATATTACGAAGCGGGAGCGGTGCCTTCGAGGAGGGAATGTCTCACTGTCAGGAATTGCGCCGGGTTATAGGGGGAAAGCCCCGGGAAAGTCAACGCCAAGGGGGCTTCACAGGGCCAACACGGCCCCTGACTTGTTCTCAACTCGCTGTGAGGAGGGCTTTTCACGGGCATGCCAATGCGGCATGACATCCGGCATGGCCAGTCCTGCCCGTTTCACCACCGCCAAACGCTGGCTTCCCGTGGCCGTGATCGTCTGCCTCATGGTTGTGGCTTATGGCTTAGGTGCCCACGAGCGGATCAGCCTGCAAAGCATTGCCGCCAACCGCGAGGAGCTGCGCCGCTTCATCGCCGACAACTGGCTTCTGGCGCTGGTCATTTATGGGCTTGTCTATGCCTGTGCGGTCGCCCTCTCCATTCCGGGGGCGACACTTCTCACCATTATGGGAGGCCTCCTGTTCGGCTGGCTCACGGGGGCCATTGCCGCTATCATGGCGGCAACAGCGGGAGCCACGATAATTTTTCTGGCAGCCAGAACTCCACTTGAAGAAGCCCTGACGCGCAGGGCCGGCAGCCTGGTGAACAAGATACGGAAAGGCTTCGCCCAAGATGCCTTCAACTATCTCCTCTTCCTCAGGCTTACGCCGGTGTTTCCCTTCTGGCTTGTCAACATTGCCGCAGCCCTTGCCCAGGTCCGGCTCAAGACATTTGTGATTGCCACCATACTTGGAATAATCCCGGCGGGCTTTGCCTTCAGCTTTGTGGGCTCGGGCCTCGACAGCCTGATTGATTCCCAGATGCTCTCCTATGAGGCATGTCTGGCGCAGAATCCATCAACGCCATGCAGCTTTGATCTTTCAGTTTCGCGGATCATCACGCCGCAAATCCTTCTGGCCCTTGCGGCGCTGGGCGTTGCGGCGCTGATCCCGGTGCTGGCGAAGCGCCTGCGGGCCAAACCATGATCTATGACCTGGCGATTATCGGCGCGGGCTCCGGCGGACTTTCGGTTGCGGCCGCGGCGGCGCAATTCGGACAGAAGGTCATCCTGTTTGAAAAAGGCAAGATGGGCGGCGATTGCCTGAACTATGGCTGCGTTCCCTCCAAGGCGCTTATCGCCGCCGCCAAGCAGGCGCATGTTTTTCGCACCTCTGGCCCCTATGGAATTTCAGCCGCAGAGCCGAAGGTGGATTTCAAGAAGGTTCATGCCCATATCCGGAAAGTGATTGCCGCCATTGAACCCAATGACTCTGCCGCACGTTTTGAAAAACTCGGCGTCAAGGTTGTGTTGAGCGCGGCAAAGTTCCGTGATGCAAAAACGCTTGAAAGCCAGTGAAGGCGTATTTTCAGCCAGGCGCTTTGTGATTGCCACCGGTTCGCGCCCCGCCATTCCGGCGATACCCGGTCTTGAAACGGTTCCCTATTTCACCAACGAAACAATTTTCGAAAACACGGTGTTGCCCAAGCATCTCATCATCATTGGCGGCGGGGCCATCGGCATGGAACTGGCGCAGGCCTATCGGCGTTTGGGTTCCGCAGTTACGGTCATCGAAGCCTTCGCGCCCCTGGCCAAAGACGATCCGGAACTGACGGCAATTGTTCTCGAGAGCCTGCAGCGTGATGGAGTCAAAATTCTCGCTCAAACCGCCATCAAAAAAATATCGAAAGCAAAATCAGGCATCGTCATCGAAACGGCAGGGCACGGAAAAATTACCGGCAGTCATCTGCTGGTCGCCACAGGGCGTGCTGCCAATGTCGAGGGATTGAATCTGGAAGCGGCAGGCGTTGTCTATACAGGCAAGGGCGTGACCGTCGACAAGGGCCTGAGATCATCGCAGAAACATATCTATGCGATTGGCGATGTGGCGGGCGGATTGCAGTTTACCCATGTGGCCAACTATCACGCAGGGCTCGTCATCCGGAATGCCCTGTTCCGCCTGCCGGTCACGAACCGCACCGACATCATTCCGCATGTGACCTTCACCGATCCGGAGCTGGCCCAAGTCGGCCTCACGGAAGCGGAAGCCGTGAAAGAATTCGGCGCGTCCATCACAGTTGTCCGCTGGCCGTTTCATGACAATGACCGGGCCCAGACCGAGGGAAAGACCACGGGCCTGATCAAGGCCGTTATCGGCAAAAGGGGCAGGATTCTGGGGGTTGGCATCGTGGGCGCAAACGCCGGGGAGCTCATCCAGCCCTGGATTCTGGCCATGACGGAGGGCCTCAAAATCCGCGCAATTGCCGGTATGGTTGCGCCCTATCCGACGCTGGGCGAAATCAACCGCCGCGTGGCGGTAAATTATTTCGCAGGCCTTGCATCCAATCCCTGGGTGCGGCGCGTAATAAGACTATTGAGCTAGGGACGGAATGCAGGAGCAGGAACCAATTCGATCGAAACAGCCTGGGGCCTTGCGCGGCCTTTCCGGCAAGGTCCTGCTGTTAACCATCATCTTCGTGATGCTGGGCGAAGTTCTCATCTTCCTGCCCTCCATCGCGAACTTCCGCATCCAGTGGCTGAAGGGGCGCATCGCCCAGGCGGAAATCGCCGCACTGGCCGCCGAGGCCGCCCCCGACCAGATCCTCTCCAGCGATCTCCGCAGCGAGATCCTGATGGGGGCGGGCGTCCTCGTCGTCTCCCTTGAGAAAGGCGAAAGCCGCAAACTGGCGCTGCGCAGCGACGGCGACTTCATGATCGACGCCAGCTTCGATCTCCGCAACACCATGTGGTACGAGGCCATCACCGACGCCTTTGGCGCCATGCTGGCCGGCGAAGCCCGCGTCATCGGGGTGATGGACAAGCCGCCCAACATGTCCGGCGACCTCATTGAAATAGCACTTTACGAAGAGCCGCTGCGGGAAGCCATGTTCCGTTACGGCATCAACATCCTCCTGCTCTCCATCTTTCTCTCGCTGCTGGTCGCGGGGATGATTTTTGCAGCACTGAACTGGGTGCTGGTGCAGCCCATGCGGCGGCTCACCCGCAACATGGTGGCGTTCGGGCAGAACCCGGAAGATTTTTCGCGCATTATAAAACCGGGAGCGCGGCGCGATGAAATCGGCATTGCCGAGCGCGAACTGCACGACATGCAGAGCGAGCTTGCCACCATGCTGCAGCAAAAGAATCATCTCGCGGCGGTGGGCCTGGCGGTCAGCAAGGTGAGCCATGATCTGCGCAACATGCTCACCTCGGCCCAGCTTATTTCCGACCGCCTCTCCAATGTGGAAGACCCGACGGTCCAGCGCTTTGCGCCGAAACTCATCAGTTCGCTGGACCGCGCCATCGAGTTTCTCAGCCAGACGCTGAAGTTCGGCCGGGCCCAGGAACTGCCGCCGCAAGCGCGAGAGGCTGGAATTGCGCGAGCTGGCCGACGAGGTGATCGAAACGGCGGTCATCAAGGCCTCCAGCCGCATCCGGATTTTCAACGAGGTGAAACCCGGCGTGATCGTCGACGCCGACCGTGAACATTTAATCCGTGTGCTGACCAATCTGAAGCGCAACGCCATCCAGGCCCTGGAATTCCTGCAGGCCGAGCGCAGCGATGCGCCCGAAGGCGTCATTACGCTGGAAGCCCGGCGCGAGGGCAGCGTCACGGTGATCGAGATCCGCGACAATGGCCCCGGGATCCCTGAGCAGGTGCGTGAGAGCCTGTTCCAGGCCTTCCAGAGCGCGGCGCGCCAGGGCGGCACGGGGCTGGGCCTGGCAATCGCCGCGGAACTGGTGCGGGCCCACGGCGGCGACATTAACCTGCAAAGCTCAAGCGAGGCCGGAACCTGCTTTGTCATCACCATTCCGGACCAGGTTACCCAGCTCCGGCCCGGACGGGCGGGCGAGCGCAGGCTTTCCCTCAAGGCCTAGCCCCCTCGGGGGTAAGGCTTGCGTTGACCGCGGGGGCGTATTAAGGAAGCGCCCATTCCCGCTACATCGCGCGCCCGTAGCTCAGCTGGATAGAGCACCAGACTACGAATCTGGGGGTCAGGAGTTCGAAATCTCTTCGGGCGCGCCAATTAATTTTCCCTCTTTCGTCATTCTCAGGGCCAATCGGCGGCTGCGGCCGTGTCTTTGGCGCCGCAATAATGGCATGCGCCCTATGACGGTTCCGGCCTTCTACCCGGATATGGCGCGTGGCATTATCGCCTTTCCCGCCGCCACCAGAGCAAGGAATCAGCCGATGAGTTACACCCCTGCCAGCACCCGTTATGACAAGATGGCCTACCGCCAATGCGGACGCAGCGGGCTGAAGCTGCCGGCCCTGTCGCTGGGCCTCTGGCATAATTTCGGCGATGACGTTCCGTTTGACACGAGCCGGGCGATTTGCCGCCGGGCTTTTGACCTGGGCATTACCCATTTCGATCTTGCCAACAATTACGGCCCGCCGCCCGGCTCGGCTGAAAGGAATTTCGCGAAGATCCTGACGTCCGATTTTTCCGGCCACCGTGATGAGCTGGTGATTTCGTCGAAGGCCGGTTACCTGATGTGGCCCGGCCCCTATGGCGAATGGGGCAGCCGCAAATATGTGCTGGCCAGCCTCGACCAGTCCTTGAAGCGGCTCGGCCTCGATTACGTCGATATTTTTTACTCGCACCGCTTTGATCCGGCGACACCGCTCGAGGAAACCATGGGAGCACTCGCCACGGCGGTTCAGCAGGGCAAGGCGCTTTATGTCGGCGTGTCTTCCTACAGTGCGGCGAAAACCGCCGAGGCGGCGGCTATCCTGCGCAAGATGGGCATAGCGCCGCTGATCCATCAGCCAAGTTATTCCATGCTCAACCGCTGGATCGAACACGACAAGCTTCTTGACCGCCTCCAGGCGGAAGGCATGGGCTGCATCGCCTTCTCGCCTCTGGCGCAGGGCATGCTGACAAACAAATATGTCTCCGGCGTTCCCACCGGCAGCCGGGCCACGGCCAACAAGTCATTGCTTCCGCAGTTTATCAACGAGCAAACGCTCACGCGCGTCAAGGCGCTCTCCGCGCATTGCCAAGCGCCGCGGACAGTCACTGGCGCAAATGGCCCTTGCCTGGGCCTTGCGCGATCCGCGCATGACCACGGTCCTCATCGGCGCCAGCCGGCCGGAACAGGTTGAGGACTGTGCCGGAGCCCTGGCCAATCTTCACTTTGAGGACAAGGAGCTTTCGGAGATCGACCAGCATGCGGTTGATAGCGACATAAACCTGTGGTCGAAATCGAGTTCCTATTGAGGTTGAGATAACCTCAATTCCTTCCGGCTAACAATTCATTCAACCAAACGGTTGACAATCTAAAAGCTCTCACCTATATTCAACCACATGGTTGAATTACAGTCACTTCAGATGAATTCCGTCTTCCACGCCTTGGGCGATGCGACACGGCGGCGGATGCTGCGCGAACTGGCCGGTGGCGAGCGCACGGTGGGCCAGCTTGCGGAACCCTTTTCCATCTCGCTGGCGGCCGCCTCCAAGCACATCAAGGCGCTGGAACATGCCGGGCTGATCCGCCGCGAGGTGCGCGGCCGCATCCATGTCTGCCGCCTCGATCCCGGGCCGCTCGCCAGCGCCCATGAGTGGCTGAACTTCTACGAGCGCTTCTGGACCAACCGGCTCGACGCGCTCGACCGCCTGCTGCGCGAGGAGGACGCACGCCAATCCCCCAAATCCAAAAAAGGAGACGACCAATGAACGACGCCACAACGCTCGACGCCTATGGCACGCTGATCGAGCCTGCCACGCTGAAGATCCAGCGCCTTCTGCCCGGCCCCATCGAGCGCGTCTGGGCCTATCTCACGGAGAGCGACCTGCGCCGCCAGTGGCTGGCGGCGGGCGAGATGGAAATGAAGGTGGGTGCCACCTTCACACTCACGTGGCGCAACGCCGAGCTCAGCACCGCGCCCAGCAAGCGGCCGGACAGTTTTCCCGACGAGCACAGCCTGGAGAGCCGGATCACCGAGCTCGATCCGCCGCGCAAGCTCGGCATCGCCTGGGGGCGCAGCGGCGGCGTCTCCTTCGAGCTGGAGCCAGCGGGCAGCAAGGTGCTGCTCACCCTGATCCATCGCCGCCTGCCCGACCGCGCCACCCTGCTGATGGTCAGTGCCGGCTGGCACATGCATCTCGATGTTCTCGCCGCGCGCGCGGCAGGCAAGGAGCCGCCGCCCTTCTGGGAAGGCTGGAGCCGCCTCAAGGAGGACTACGACCAGCGGCTGCCGGCCTGATGGCGGGCGCTTAAATTTGATCTAAAGAATCGTCTAACGGAGACATGACATGACCAACTCCTCCTATCGCTGGGTGATTGTCGCTGCCGGCGGCCTGCTGGGCTGCATGGCGATAGGCGCCATGTTTTCACTGCCGGTTTTTCTCCTGCCCATCTCGCGCGACACAGGCTGGTCGGTCACCGGCGTGTCGAGCGCCATGACCATCGGCTTTCTCGCCATGGCATTTGCGAGCATCGCCTGGGGCAGCCTGTCGGACCGCCTGGGGGCGCGGATAATAGCGTTGACCGGGTCAGTGATTTTGGCTGCGAGTTTGTTTCTGGCGAGCCAGGCGACATCGCTTCTCGCGTTCCAGCTCATCTTCGGCCTGGCTGTCGGAGGGGCGGTCGCCGCAATTTTTGCGCCGCTGATGGCCTGCGTGACAGGCTGGTTCGACACGCATCGCAGCCTGGCGGTTTCCCTCGTCTCCGCCGGCATGGGCATGGCGCCGCTCACCATGTCGCCTTTGGCGGCGTGGCTTGTGTCCATCTATGATTGGCGAACCTCGCTGCAGATCATCGCCGCCCTTGTCGCCGCCGTGATGATCCCGGCGGCGCTGCTGGTGCGCCCACCGCCGGCCCTGGCAGCCGGGAATGCTGCCGCCACCGATGAAGAACCGCAATCGGCGATGACCTTGCAGCAGGTTATCCGCTCACCGCAATTCATCATCCTGATGCTGACGAATTTCTTTTGCTGTGCCACGCACTCCGGCCCGATTTTTCATACGGTGAGCTACGCCATAAGCTGCGGCATCCCGTTGATTGCGGCGGTTTCGATCTACAGCGTGGAAGGGCTGGCAGGCATGGGCGGCCGTGTCGCCTTCGGCATCCTTGGAGACCGGTTCGGCGCCAAGCATGTTCTGGTCGGCAGGGCTGCTGCTCCAGGCCTTCGGGGCGCTCGCCTATTTCTTCGTCCGCGATCTCGGCGCGTTTTACGCCGTGGCTGCGCTGTTTGGTTTTATCTATGCCGGCATCATGCCCCTCTACGCAGTCCTGGCGCGTGAGAATTTTCCGCTGCGGCTGATGGGCACCGTCATCGGCGGCACCGCCATGGCCGGCGGTTTGGGCATGGCCACCGGCCCTTTGACGGGTGGATTGATCTTCGACACGCTTCGCCAGTTACGGGTGGCTCTTTATCGGCTCCTTTGGCATCGGCATCGGCGCATTCCTGATCGCCATGACCTTCAAGCCCTTCCCGAAACCCCAGCCGGCGCTGGCGTCAGCCGCGAACTAGCGGCGGCCGTCATGACTTGACCAAGCTATTGACGATCCGGCGCGCGACCGGTGCGACAACCAGGACAACCGGGAAGGCGATGAGCCAGGACAGGAGCCAGGCTCCGATCCAGAGGCCGAAAAAGCCGTCAATCGGCCCCGTGTTGCGGAGGGTGGAGATGCCCGAGACGATGAAGGACATCAGCGAGGAGAGGACGAAACCAAACAGGATGGGGGCAAAGCGGGCTGGCATGATCAGATAACTCCTTGAGTTGAATTACCCTTTACCTAGCTCATTATCTAATATGGCGGTAGACGCACTATTTGCACTTTATTCGTGCGTTTAACGCCATATCCCAATATAGTCGCCCCATGTCGAGGCCTGATCTCAATCTGCTTGTCACCTTGGACGTGCTGCTCACGGAAGGGAGCGTGGCGCGCGCCGCCAAAAGGCTGCGGCTTAGTCCCTCGGCGATGAGCCGGGCGCTGGCCCGGTTGCGGGAGACGACAGGCGATCCCTTGCTGGTCAGGGCCGGGCGCGGCCTGGTTCCCACCCCCCGGGCGCTCGAGCTCCGGGCGCGGGTCGGCCAGCTCGTTGAGGATGCGGAAGCGATTCTCCGCCCCGCCGCGATGCTCAATCTCGGCAAGCTCGTCCGCACCTTCACGCTGCGGACCAGCGAGGGCTTTGTCGAAACCTTCGGGCCGGATCTCATTGCGCGCGTGGGCAGGGAAGCTCCCGGCGTGCGGCTGCGCTTCGTGCTGAAGCCCGACAAGGACAGTGCAGCACTTCGCGACGGGAGCGTCGATCTGGAAACGGGCGCCGTGGGGCGGACGACGGGTCCGGAGTTACGGGCGGTGGGCTTGTTCCGCGACCGTTTCATCGGCGTGGTGCGCGCCGGTCACGCGCTTGAGCCACGGCGAGATCACGCCATGCGCGTTATGCGGCGGGCCAACACATCGGCGTCTCGCGGCGGGGTCTCGACAAGGGACCCGTCGATGACGCCCTGGTTCCGTTCGGGCTGGAGCGCGAGATCGTCACGATCGTCGGCGGCTTTTCGAGCGCGCTGGCACTGGCGCGAGCCTCCGACCTGATCGCCTGTGTTCCCGAACGGCACACCCGAAGCTTGCGCGCCGGCATGCATAGTTTTCCGCTTCCGGTGTCGCCTCCGGAGGTTACTGTTTCACTACTCTGGCACCCGCGGCTCGATGCCGATCCGGCACATCGCTGGCTGCGCGGATGTGTTCGGGACATCTGCAATGACGTGATAAATTCCTGACGATTGTGTGGAACAACTTTGCCAGTGCGGGCTTAAGTTCGAATGTACCGTTCATGGATGAACTTGATGATGCTCGCGGCGGAATCCCAGCAGGTGATCTGGCTGCGGACAATGCGACTTGCGGCGGGCGGTGCGAAGGCCAAGAGCGAAGCCCGCCGCATGGTTGAGGAAAAGGTTCTTGCCGCCGGCTTGGAAAGCGGCCGCATGATTTTGGGAGCAACAGGCGACAGCGTGGTCAAAAGATACCGGAAAAAGGTGAGAGCCAACGCCCGCCGCCTCTCACGCTAGTTGCAGGTCAACGGATACGGTCACCCACAACAATCTTCCCCGTCGTTGCCCGCACCTTCAGCTTCACAAGCTGCTTGGTGCCCTGCTTCCGGGCGGTGAATTCGTGGAATTTTCCGCCGCATTTTATGGTTCGGATATTGCGGTAGCCTTGATAACGGATGACACGGCGGGCGTCGGTGCAAGTCAGCGTGCTGCCCGCCCGGCTGCTTGGTAAAAGCAGGGTTGGCGAAGGGATGTTTGATTGGCCGTTCAAGTCACGCGGCAGAATGAGCTTGCGGGCCGGATTGCCCAAAGGATTGTTTTTAATGCTGGGTTCAGGGGGCCGCACAAACAATTGCCGGGGCTTGCAATTGGGATCGTACAATTCGCAGCGGTCCGTCGCCGGATTTGACCCCCTCGTATCAAACAGTGATGCTGCAATGGCCGGCATCGTTGAGAGCAGGATTGCGAACGCCGTTAGGGCAGAATGCTTAAACACCGTTTATCCTTTGTTTGCGGCTCCCGCACTTTGGCGCAGCGGCTTGCCAGCATTGTGGCGGGAAACTTCCGCAGAATTGGCAAGCGTCCGGCCTTGAACCTCTTGGGCCAATCTGTGTGATCATACGCGCTTTGATTAGATGAATGTGGGGACTAACGTTGGGCCTTCAAGGGGCCAAGAGGCCATCGGCCACGTCGCGGCAAACTGGTTCTGCGGGTCGTGGAATTTATTTCCCGGCCCGCAGTCATTTTCGTGCTGCCATGGTTACGGCGCTCAATTTGAAGCGCCCACGTGGCGGCGGCGGAAGGCCCGTTCCTCCAGGGCGACGGCGGCGTTGACGGTCAGCGGCAGGCCGGCGGCCCACTGCACTTCATCGCGGGTAATGCCGATATCGCGCAGCATGTAGTCGTCGAAGTTGGCAAGCGCCGCAATTCGGCGCTTGGCCTTCCAGTTCCGCGTCAGGCGGCGCAGGAAGTAAACGATCCCATATTCGCCCCGGGACAGGGCTTGGTTCATAACATAGTCTCTCATGGCACAGTCCTCCAGAACTCCAGTAAATCCATTTTCTTGGGCAAAACCACCCGAAAGCGGCTCTAAAATCACATCAGTGATGAACCCAATATGAAGATTTCTATTGATTAGTCTAACGAATGTATCTTATAGTATCCATCAGCAACGTTGATGATATGAGATAAGCCATGATCCCAAATCTTGATGTCGATTTGTTGAAGACGTTCCTCGCCATTGCCGATAACGGCAGCTTCACCAAGGCGGCCGAGGAGGTTCACAAAACCCAGTCGGCGGTGTCCATGCAGATGAAGCGGCTGGAGGAGCTGGTGGGCACCCCGCTGTTTGCACGGGATGGCCGGATGAGCCGCTTCACGCCTGATGGCGAGCGGCTGGTGGATTATGCCCGGCGCATCGTGGCGATCAATGACGAGGCGATTTACGCCTTCGCCAAGCCCGATCTCACGGGCACCATAAAGTTCGGCACGCCCGATGATTATGCCGAAAAATTCCTGCCGGAAATCCTGGCGCGCTTTGCCCGCACTCATCCCATGGTGACGGTGAATGTTGATTGCGTTGGCAGCGGTGAATTGTTTGAACGCTGCAAGCGCAGCGAGCTGGACCTGGCCTTGGTGACGTTCGGCTGCGAGATCGTGACCGATGAGCCGGTGCGGCGCGAAAAGCTGGTGTGGGTCACCTCGACGCGCCACCATGCGCATATGGCGGACGTCCTGCCGCTTGCGGTTTCGCATGCGGGCTGCGGCTGGCGCAGCATGGTGCTGCGGGCCCTTGACGGGCAGCAGAGAAAATTCCGCGTGGCCTATTCGACGCCCAATTCAAACGCGGTGAATGCGGCGGTGCTGCAGGGCCTCGCGGTTGGCGCCATCCCGGAATTGTGCCTGCGTCCCGGCATGCGCATTCTCACCGAGAAGGATGGCTTTCCGTCGCTCGGAACCTTTGACATCGGCCTGGTGCGCAAGCCCGGCAAGGCCAACAAGGCGATCGAAGCGTTGGCGCGCCATGTCACGGAAAGCCTGTCGACCCTGCAAGGCCAACTGATTGCCGCTGAATAGACCGGCATATCTAGATCGTCGCTTCTATTGGCTCCGAAAGCTTGGCGTTTGAGCGCGCGGCAATCAGGCAACCGGCGATGATCAGTACTGCGCCAACCAGGGTGGTCCACACGACGCCTTCATCAAAGAAGAGCCAGCCAAACAGAATTGCCCAAACGAAGGCGGAATACTCGGTGGGGATCAGATATTGCGCTTCGGCGCGGGCGTAGGACCAGCTCATGAGAAACTGGCCGCTCAGCGACAAGGCGGTCACGCCCACCAGCGCAAGCCAGTGCTCCTTCGCCAAGGCAACGGCCAAGCCAAGGCGCGGGCAGAAGGAAAAATATGGCCAGCAACAGGCTTTGAAAGAACATGATTTCGGTGGGCTTTGCCAGCTGGGCCTGCTTTCTGGCCAGGATCAAATTGAAGGCATAGAACAAGGTGGAGAGAAGAACTGCTATCGTGCCATGCATGACTTCCTGGGAATATTCCACAAGTTCAAACTGGCCGCCCATGATGAGGGCAACGCCCACCAGGCCTGCGAGGGATGCCCAGATGGCCGGGCGCCCTATGCGCTCGCCCAGCAAGAATGGCCGCAAGAAAGAGTGCGAGCAGGGGTGCGATAAAACTCAAACCGATGGCATCGGCGAGCGGCAGCCGCGCAAGGCCCCAGAAGAAGGTCAGCATCACGATGGAAATCAGGATGGAGCGCAGAACATGCAGCCTGAGCACGGAACGTTTGCGGCCAGGCCCAGGGCCCCGAAAACCAAACGGAACCGGAGACGACCGTGGCCAGCATGCTTCGCCACAGCACGACATTGTAAACGCCCACGGCAATGACCAGCGTCTTCATGGCCGCATCCATCCCTGAGAGGATGAATATGGCGAATGAGCAGACAATTACCGGTATTGCCGGGGTGCGGGCATTCATCAGGCGGGAAACTTTCGTTTACATCTTTTAGATTTTAAAAAACCCGCCAGAAGCGGGATTTTCATGGAGCTGCTGGAAATTGATGGTGGAGCGAAGGGGGATCGAACCCCTGACCTCGGCATTGCGAACGCCGCGCTCTCCCAACTGAGCTACCGCCCCGGCCGGGTGCTGTTCTAGAGACAGGCTGAAACCCCGTCAAGGCAACAGCTTGCACTTCGGGCCCTTCCGCCTTACATCTGGCGCTGGTCTCAAACAACCACGCAGGCATCATGGTGAATCCTTTCCTCTGGCTTATTCTCACTCTGCTCGATCTCTATTTCTGGGTGATCCTGGCCATGGTGGTCATGAGCTGGCTCATCGGCTTCAACGTGATCAACGGCTCCAACCCCTATGTGCGGCAGATCAGCTATGCCCTGCACCGGCTGACGGAGCCGTTTTTAGGCCCCATCCGGCGGCTTCTGCCCGATCTCGGCGGGATTGATATTTCGCCCATCGTGCTGCTGCTGGCCCTGCAATTCCTGCGCTATCTCATCGTTTATTACGTCGCGCCCCTGCTGTGAGCGGGCCGCTGACGCGGAACCTGCTCGCCGTCCGGGTCACCCCCAAGGCCTCGCGCAATGAAATCACCGGGCTTTACCGGGCGGCCGACGGGGCCGTGTCGCTCAGCGTCAAAGTAACGGCGGCACCCGACAAGGGCCAGGCCAACGCGGCGGTTATCAAGGCGCTGGCCAAGGCCATGATGGTTTCCAAATCGACCTTCCATCTTGTCAAAGGCCAGACCGACCGCAATAAGACGTTTGAAATTACCGGACCCCTCCAGCCCATTGAGGCCTTCCTCGCCTCGCTCACAGAAACAGGACATCCAGATGGCAAAGATCATTGACGGCAAGGCCTATGCGGAAGGGTTGCGCGGGCGCATGGCGAAAACCGTGGCCGAGCTCAAAGCAAAGCACGGGCTGACGCCGGGGCTGGCGGTGGTGCTGGTGGGCGAAGATCCGGCCAGCAAGGTTTACGTGGCCAACAAGGCCAAGCAGACCGTCGAGGTCGGCATGAATAGCTGGGAGCACAAGCTTGATGCGGCAACGCCGGAGGCAACGCTCCTGGCGCTGGTTGAAAAGCTGAACACGGATCCGGCCTGCCACGGCATTCTGGTGCAGCTGCCGCTGCCCAAGCATATTGATTCCGACAAGGTGCTGGGCGCCATCAATCCGGACAAGGATGTGGATGGCTTTCACGTGGTGAATGTGGGCAGGCTTTCGACGGGGCAGGAGTCGCTGGTGCCCTGCACGCCGGTTGGTTCCGTGATGCTGGCCAAGGATGCGCTGGGTTCGCTGGCGGGCCTTGAGGCCGTGGTCATCGGGCGCTCCAACATCGTGGGCAAGCCCGTGGCGCAATTGCTGCTGGCGGAAAACTGCACCGTCACCATCGCGCATTCCAAGACAAGGGATTTGCCATCTGTCGTGCGCCGTGCCGATCTGGTCATCGCCGCGGTTGGCCGGGCCGAAATGGTAAAGGGCGACTGGCTGAAGCCCGGCGCCTGCGTCATCGATGTGGGCATCAACCGCATCGAGCGCGACGGCAAGGGCAAGCTGGTGGGCGATTGCGATTTCGCCAGTTGCGAAAAAGTGGCGGGCTCGATCACCCCGGTTCCCGGCGGCGTCGGCCCCATGACCATCGCCTGCCTGCTGCGTAACACGGTGCGCGCCGCCTGCGCGCAAAAGGGCATCGCCATTCCGGAGATGTGATCGCCAGCGTCTTCTCCTGCGAAGCGGGAGAAGAAAGGGGCCCGTTTCACGAAGTGAAATGGGATAGATGAGGGCACTTCGACCTCGTTTCCCTCACCTCCCCATTGCGTATCGCAATGGGTCCCCTCCTCTCCCGTTTCACGGGAGAGGCCCGTCTTGCCAAGGACGCGGTGTTACGCAAAACTCTTCACTTGGTGTCGCCGGCGGGGAGTTCACGCATGACCATTCGCGCGCTGTTTTCAATTATCTTGATTGCGTTTGGCGTCGTGACGACTTCAGCCTCCGCCGGGGAGACGCGCGAGGCGCTTTATGAAACGACACTCGACATCGACAGGGACGGCAAGATGGACCGCGCCGTGCTGGTGGTGGTGGGCGGCCCCGGGGGGCGCACCGACTTTGGCCCGATGAGCGAGGAACGCTACGGGCTGGAAGCCGAAGAGAGTGTGGACCTTTACATTTATTTGGCCGCCGGAAATGAAAAGCTTGATCTTTCGCGCCAGCCCACGTTCCTCAAGAAAGCAATTGTCGACACGGAACAAACCAACTGGGTTCAGCCGCTCGAAACCACGGATAAGGGATCACTTGTTGTCACCGCCGTTTACGGCTGGGGGGCGCGCCAAAGCTGGGGCGAAAGCCTGACCATTGTCCATCGCCGCGGTGAATTCCTGGTGGCGGGCTACACAAGGGACTGGGAATGGGGAAATGAAGTCCACAAGGCTGACGGGTCATGGGACGTGGAGACCCTCATCGGGGGGTGCGATATCAACTATCTCACGGGAAAAGGTGTTGCGTACCATGTGCTGGATGAGTACCGGCCGATGAAGGGGACATTCAAGCTGGCAAGGCTGGCGGACTGGGCGGTGGGGAAGCGCCCCAAGGCCTGCGATTTTTAAGGCGCGGCGCCGGCCTGCCCTAATCGATGCGCACGAAGTTGTTGCTCTTGCAGAGGATGCCGACCACGCAGCCCTTGACCTTCAGCGTGTCGCCGTCGACCTTGATGCTGGCGCTGTAGGTGTTTCCATCGTCGGGATTGTAGATGGCGCCCTGCCATTTGCCCTCGCCCGCCGGTTTCATGCCGATGAGAACGGCTAAGCCCATGAGCGGGCGCTGGCGCTTGGAGACATCGGGATTCTCGCGGTCAACCTTAGGCTTGCCGTCGATCTTGCTGATCGGTTCCTTGAGGCCGACAATGGTGCCGCAGAGGCCGCCGCCGCAATCGGTGACCTTTATTGTCACCTTGCCCATGGACCAGGTGCCATAGGGCTCGCCGGCCTTGGCCATGGCCTGCCCAAGCGGCAATGCCGCCACCAGCACGGCCGCCAAAAAACCCAGTCGCATCATCTTCAGCATGAGATCTCCATAAAATAAAAGGCTGCGGTGTTAACGCAGAAAAGCCCCTCTGGTTCCGGGATTACCTCATTTGCCTTCTTCTGCGAAGTGGAAAAGAACGGGAGGCGCAATTTGAACTTGACTCGGTCGGTCGACCGAATTATACAGCATTCCCGTTTTACCTATAAACATAGGAGATTTCCCATGGGCCGTTTCATCGCGTTTCTCTACGGACTGGCTGCCTACGCCATATTTTTCGTCACTTTTCTTTATGCCATCGGCTTCGTCACCGGGCTTGTGGTGCCAAAGACAATTGATACCGGGGCGGTCGTTCCCCTCGCCGAAGCCATCATCGTCAACCTCCTGCTGATGTCGGCATTCGCCATCCAGCACAGCGTCATGGCGCGCCCGCCGTTCAAGGCATGGTTCACGCAATATGTGCCGAAATCGGTTGAACGCAGCACCTATGTGCTGTTTGCCAGCCTGCTGCTCGTTCTGCTGTTCTGGCAATGGCGCCCGCTGCCCGACCGTCGTCTGGCATATCGGCCAGCCGCAGATCGCCCTGGCGGTGATGGGCCTGTCATTCGTGGGCTGGCTCACGGTGCTGTCGAGCACCTTCCTGATCAACCACTTCGAGCTGTTCGGGCTGCATCAGGTGGCCAACAACCTCACCGGCAAGCCCATGCCCGTCCAGCGCTTCCGCACGCCGCTTTTTTACAAGTTCGTGCGCCATCCGCTTTATCTCGGCTTCATCATCGCGTTCTGGGCGGCGCCGACAATGAGCCAGGGACATCTGCTGTTTGCAGCGGTCACCACGGCCTATATCTTCGTCGGCATATTCCTCGAGGAGCGTGACCTGATCAGCTTCTTCGGCGATGAATACCGCAGCTACAAAACCCGCGTCGCGATGATAATTCCCTGGCGCAGGTCGGCGTGATACAGATGGCCGCGATGGCAAAAAAAATCGATACCAGCGCCACGCTTCTCGCGGCGGCCAAAAAGGTTCTGCGCAAGGGCGGCTATTCGGCCCTGTCGACGCGCGATGTCGCAACGGCAGCGGGCGTGCCGCTCAGCCAGATCCATTATCATTTCGGCTCCAAGGACGGAATGATGCTGGCGCTGTTCGAATACCTGAATGATGAACTTCTCGACCGCCAGCAGGAAATGTTCGGCAATCCGGCGCTGAAGCTTTCCGAACAATGGGAGCTGGCCTGCACCTATCTTGATGAAGACCTCGCCTCGGGCTACGTGCGCGTCCTGCAGGAACTGTGGGCGGCGGGCTATTCCAATCCGCAGATCGCCAAGGTGGTGCGGGCGGGAATCCTGCGCTGGCAGGATTTGCTGACACTAACCGCCCGCAAGGCCGAAGAGCGCTTCGGCAGTTTTGCCGGTCTCGCACCAGAGGATGTGGCGGCCCTCGTGAGTGCCGCCTTCATCGGCGGCGAGGCCTTTATTCTGCTTGGGGCGGAGACGCGTGAACTGCCCATCCGCAAGGCGCTGCGCAGTGTCGGCGAGCTCATCCGCAGGCTTGAAGCGGGCCAGTCCAAGAGGTGAGGTGATGCGCGCCAAGCTGCCCGACACGGAAGGCTTCATTGAGCGCGACGGCGTCAAGCTTTTCTACGAAATCTATGGCGACGGCCCGGAAACCATGTTCTTCCCGCCGACATGGTCCATCGTCCACTCGCGCGTCTACAAGGCACAGCTTCCCTATTTCAGCGAGCGCTTCCGCTGCATCACTTTCGATGGCCGCGGCAACGGCAAGTCGGACCGGCCAGCGGACGTTGCCGCCTATTCGCTGGATAATTATGTCGATGACGTGCTCGCGGTCATGGACGCCACGAATGCGGGAAAGTGCATTCTGGTGGGTCTTTCCTTTGCCGGCACGCTCGCCTGCATTGTCGCGGCGCACCACCCGGAACGGGTGAAGGCCGC
The DNA here is from genome assembly GCA_963753025.1 of uncultured Alphaproteobacteria bacterium. GTDB lineage: Bacteria > Pseudomonadota > Alphaproteobacteria > Rhizobiales > Aestuariivirgaceae > Aestuariivirga. Next base: position 30,224 of record CAVWAY010000014.1, read on the forward strand.
CATCCTCGCTGGCACCAGCGCTACCATCGGGCCTGTCTACCCCTATCAGACATCGACGCACTTCTATGCTGAACAAAAAAATTTTGAGGGCTGGAACAAGTACAACCGCCAGTACTGGCAGGCGAACTATCCGGATTTCGCGGAGCATTTTGTCCGCAACATTTTTTCCGAACCGCATTCCACCAAGCAGATCGAGGATGGCATTAGCTGGGCCAGTGAAACGACAGGCCCGGTGCTGGCGATGACGGTTGAAGAACGCCTTGCCACGCCGAAACTCGATGTGAGCGAGGCGATGTACCGCAAGATTACCTGCCCGGTGCTGATCATCCATGGCGACAACGACCAGATCGTTCCTTACGCGCGCGCGCAACTCGTGGCGGAAATCACCGGGGCTGAGCTGGTGACCATTCCGGGCGGCGGCCACAATCCGCTGGGCCGCTACCCCGCCAAGTCCAATGACCTGATCAATGATTTCCTTGATCGCCGCCTCGGCATTCCGGCGCCCGGACGGCATGTGGTCCGCACGGCCAAATCCAGGAAGGCTCTCTATCTCTCGTCGCCCATCGGCCTCGGCCATGGGCGGCGCGACATTGCCATCACGCGGGAATTGCGCAAGCTGCATCCCGATCTTGAGGTTGACTGGCTGGCGCAGGATCCGGTGACGCGGCTGCTGGAAGCCAGCGGCGAGCGCGTCCATCCCCTGAGCGCCCGGCTGGCCAGCGAGACGCGGCATATCGAACTGGAATCGGGCGAGCATGACCTGCACTGCTTCCAGGCGATCCGGCGCATGGACGAGGTGCTGATCAAAAACTTCATGATCTTCCAGGATGCCGTCGATGCAGGGCGATTACGATCTGGTGATTGCCGACGAGGCCTGGGACATCGACCACTACTGGCATGAGCATCCGGAGCTGAAGCGCGCCGGGCTCGCCTGGTTCACCGATTTCGTCGGCTACGTGCCCATGCCCTCGGGCGGCGAGCACGAGGCCTTCCTCACCAGCGATTACAACGCCGAGATGATCGGCCATATCGAGCAGCACCCCTGGCGTGCGCGACCGCGCCATTTTCGTGGGCAACCCGGAAGACATTGTTCCGTTGTCTTTCGGCAAGGACCTGCCGGAGATGCGCGACTGGGTGCCGAAGCATTTCGATTTCGCCGGCTACATCATCGGCGAGCATCCCCACACTTTCGGCAGCCGCGCCGCGTTGCGCCAAAGCCTCGGCTACCGTCCGGACGAGCGCGTCTGCATCGTCACGGTGGGCGGATCGGGCGTGGGGGCGCATCTGATCCGGCGCATCATCCAGAGCTATCCGCTGGCGCGGGCCAGGCTGCCGGAGCTCCGCATGATTGTGGTGGCGGGACCGCGCATCGATCCCGCCTCGCTCAAGGCACCGGCAGGCGTAGAGGTCCGCGCCTTCGTTCCCAATCTCGACCGGCATCTTGCCGCCTGCGATCTGGCGCTTGTGCAGGGCGGCCTTACCACCTGCATGGAGCTGACAGCGGCCGGAACGCCATTCCTCTACTTCCCGCTCAAAAATCATTTCGAGCAGAACTTCCACGTGGCCCACCGGCTTGACCGCTATGGTGCGGGGAGGCGTATGGAATTTGCCACGTCCACGCCGGAGATGATCGCCGATGCGATGATAGACGCATTGAAGGCACCCACAAACTTCAAGCCGGTCGAAGCCGATGGCGCGGCGCGTGCGGCCCGCATGCTGGCCGATCTCATCTGAGTTTCTACTGTACCAGCACCGAGCGCTGGCAGAGGACGCCTTCAACCCAGACATCGGCCTCGCCGAGCTTGAGGCCCGCGAGCTGAAGCACGGCGTTGATGACGCTGTCGACGGCGGGCGTAACGGTACCGAGAATCGTTATCACGGCGGGCTTGATCAGGGCCGGCGGAATGAGGCTCAAGGGGCCCACCTGAACTTCCAGTTCAAGGTCATTGATCAGGTTCTTGGTGAGCGAGCCGGTGAAGTCATGGGTTGAAACATTCTTGACCGTGCGGGCGGCGATCTCGCTGCTCGAAAATGTCAGCGCTTCGGCCTGCTCGTTGCCAACCTTGACGTGGGCAAGGCCCTTGGCCTTGATCAGCGATGTATTGATGATGCTTGCCGCGGTGGCACTCGGTGCCGCGGAAAAATCGCCGAACTGGGCCGGTGGAACTTCGCCAAGCCACATATCGACGATGCCAGGGGTTGCATCGATTGTGGCAGTGGCGCTGTTGGGATGGCCGGAAGGGCAGGAGACGGATTTGAGCTCGGCCTCGGCATAGGCAAGGTCGAGGTAGATCGGAAGTCTTATCGAAATGCCCGAGAGAATGCCGGTGCCGCCCACCTGGGCCGTCAGCCGCAGGCGGGTTTGCGCGGTGCGGACAACCTTGCCGGCTGAGCCTATGGAAAGCCAGTGCGAATGCTGCGGCGGCTCGCCAATGGCGAGATCAACGGTCACGGATGCAAGGCCCGGCACCGTGGCCCCAAGATTGAGCGCCACCTGGTGTGTGCCATCGCCAACCGCGGCGGCACCCGAGATGATGTCCATGGCGCTCACCGTGGCGCCATAGGCTGACGGGGTTTGCCCGAGATTCAGGTTCCCCAAGGTGCCGAGGTCCATGATGCCGCTGAGGGGCACGCTGACGGTTGAGAATTTCGCATCATTGGCGAAAACATTCAGCGCCTGGTTCGCATCGGAACCGGCAGGCGTGGTCGCCACGAGCGCATTTGCGATCTGGCCCATTTCGGCATTGGCGCTCAGGACGTCATTGTAGGTTCCGGCGGTGATGTCGAGTTCGGTCGCCATCGCATCGAAAAATGACAGCACGTTGACGCGCGAGGCCAGCAAGGCGTTATAATCCATGACACTCAGCGATATGCTGGTGCCGAGCAAGCCGCTGAGCAACTGGTTGACGATGCCGCCGTTGAGGCTGGCGAGGCGCGAGCCAACGGCGAAAACTGCCTGCGCATCGGCCGTTGCCACGGCCACGGTGCTCATGTTGGGCGGCGAGGCAAAGGTGCCGGCGAAATAGAGAGTGCCGGGCTTTTCAACGCTGACGCGCACGGCATTCCGCGTCAGGCCGCCGGGAGTAAATCGTTCCAGCGGCAGGACCGATTTATCGGCCTTGTAGAAGCCGGTTTCCACGGTAACTTTCCGCTGCTCGCTTTCCGGCACGCCGTTGGCGGCCAAGGCCAGATGGGCGGCCAGTTCGGCTTTCTGGATATTTGCGGCAGCGACGATGGCGGCAATATCCGTGGCGCCCTGCAGATTGCGCCGCTCATAATAGAGCGAGCCCTCATCGACGCCGAATGCCGCAAACATGACCATGACGGGCAGGATCACCGCTGAGGCCACGGCAATGTTGCCGCGCGTATTCCTTAAAAACCGGGAAATCATTTACAAACCTCCGACCCGGATTTCCATTTTCCGCGTGATTGTCTGGTTCGGCATCAGGGTGGGCGGAAGGAGATTCCAGATGGGAAGATTGGACGCGTCATAGGAAATCGAAACGGCGAGCTGGTTGAGGTCAAGGGCGCTGTCGCCCACGTCAAAGCTCACTTTCTCCGGCTCGATGAACGTATAGGACGAGGCATTGGCCGAAATGAACTGTGTCACCAGGCCCTGGCGCTCGGTTTCATCCATGCCCGCAATGGCGGTCCGCGCCGCATCGGCGGCAATCTGCTGGACCGAATGGGCCGTGCCGAAATAAACCGCATAGGCAATCATGCCAAAGGTGATGAAGAGGAAGACCGGGGCGACAAAGGCAAACTCAATGGCCGAGGCGCCGCACTCGCTGCGCGCAAATTTCCGGAAATTTGAAAGATAGCTCTTCATCGCCGTACTCCCTGTCACTCTGCTCCATGCAACTGGACCATTGCAGCAAGGCTAGGCGGGCGGGAATGAAAGTTAACTTGCGGGGATCGATAGACTCTATCCGCAACGCATTTTTTAAATGGAGAATAATTTCCCCATGCAAAACAGATTCCTCAATGGGATATTTCTGCGGCGTTGTGAGGGGAAGTACAGCGGCTATACACGATAAGATTGAATAAAGCATCAACGAACGGGGCGGCTCAGGACGGAGCAAATTATTTTTGTTCTGTGCCCCACGACTTCCGGACAGAAAAGCAGCGTTTGAGCGGACGAAACGCTTTGTTCATAGTTAACAAATTTTGTACGCCCTTCATAAAATTCTAAGCAAGTGACTTAAGCGGTTTGCAAGCCGCTGGGGCCGAATCTCCTTCCCGGGACAGCGACGGAAAGGGAGATTTGTCATGAAAATGAAGATCCTTGCTTTGATGTTGAGTGTTGCGCTGACAGGCGCCGCAGAGGCCCGCAATGATTCCAAGTTTAGAGCGTCGGCAGAGACGGTGGCAGAGGTCCAAAACAATGGGGCCCTGCCGCCGGCAGCCGCTTACCTCGAAGTTCGCCCCAAGCTGACTGCCTGGGCGCGCACTCTCAGAACCATGTTCTACCCTCACACAATGTCGGAAAGCTGTCTCGCAAGAGCGGTTTACTTCGAAGCCCGCTCGGAATCGACACTTGGACAGTTGGCGGTGGCCACGGTCATCCTCAACCGGGTCAAGGCGTCGGACAATTCCTCTTCTGTCTGCGGTGTGGTTTACAAAGGCGCCAATCGCCTGAACGCCTGCCAGTTTTCCTTCGCCTGTGATGGCAAACCAGACGTGCCGGATGATACAGTCGCATGGAACACTGCGCTGAACATCACCACGTTGGCGCTCACCACCGATGAGGAAATACCCGACCACCAGATGCAGATCGTCGCCAATGCCACCTTCTATCACGCGGATTATGTCGATCCGTACTGGTCCAAGTCGATGCACCGGCTCACCAAGATCGGCCGCCACATCTTCTATTCGCAGGGTTAGCGCAGGCCCCCGAGGGTTCTGGACAGGGTGGAGGCAAGCGGTTACGCTTCCTTTTTGCCAAAGAGTGGAGCCCCTCATGACGAGCCTTCTGGCGTTGACTGCAACTCGGCCAACCCGCACCCTTGCCGATGGCGAGGTGCTTCTCGTCCAGGGCGAGGGGGGCGGCGATCTTTTCATTCTCCTGAGCGGCAAGCTCGTCGTCGTCCGCGACGGCGTCAACATCGCCAGCATCGCCCAGCCGGGCACGCTGGTGGGGGAAATGTCGGTGCTGCTCGGCATCCGGAACAGCGCCACGGTGCGCGCCGAGCGCGAAACCAAGGTGCGGGTGATCCGCGACGCCAATAAGCTTCTGGAAACCGAACCGGGCCTGGCGCGGCGTGTCGCGGCCCTGGTCGCGGGCAGGCTGGACGCCACTTCGGCCCTGCTGGTTGAACTTGCCAAGCAGAACAAGGGCAAGAGCGAACAGGGCCTGCTCAGCCGTATCCTCTCAACCATATATTCGCCCGCACCCGGCGAGGGCGAGAAGTAACCGCCAAAATCAGCAGCGGGAGTTGGCCATGGACGATTCTCGGTTTGGACAAGAAGATTCACGCGGGTTCTGGACACCAAAGGAACCCGTGAGCTACGGCCCGGCCTTTGACTGGCCGCCGCGCCCGCGGGCGCTCCTCAAATGGTTTTTCGGCTTTCCCGGCTATCTGTGGCCGTGGAATGTTTTGTATGCCGTGGCCGCCATCCTGATCTGGATGTACCTGACGCCGCCCCTCGAAATCATGAAGACTTTTTCATTCACGTGGGCTGGGCTGATCCTGCTCCGCAACATCGTGCTGGCCCTTCTCGTCTACGGGGCCTGGCACCTGTGGCTCTATGTCTGGCGCAAGCAGGGCACCAGCTTCAAATACAACCGGCAATGGCCGAAAGAGTCTCAGGCCTTCCTGTTCAAAAACCAGACCTATGACAACATGTTCTACACGCTCGCGAGCGGCGTGCCGATATGGACCGCCTATGAAGTGCTGCTGCTCTGGGCCTATGCCAACAATATCGCGCCGATGATCAGCTATGCGGAGCATCCCGCAGGCTTCATCGCGCTGTTCTTTCTGGTGCCCTTTATCCACGAGGTGGGATTTTACGGCGCGCACCGCCTGCTGCACTGGCCGCCGCTCTATGAGGTGGCGCACAAGCTGCATCACCGCAACACCAATCCGGGGCCATGGTCGGGCCTGTCCATGCACCCCATTGAGCATGTGATCTATTTCTCCACCATCGCGCTGTTCTTCCTCATCCCGGCGCATCCCATCCACATGATCAATCTTGCCTCGCGCCTGGGGCTGGCTCCGGCGCAGGGGCATACGGGATTTGACCGGGTGGTGGTTGGCGAGGAGACGAGCCTGGACGCCTCCTACTTTGCCCACTACCTGCATCACAAATATTTCGAGGTGAATTATTCCGACGGCATGGTGCCGCTGGATAAATGGTTCGGCTCATTCCACGACGGCACGCCGGAAGCCAACGAAGCGATGAAGGCAAGGCGCTTGCGGCGCGGGAGTTTGAGGGCGCAGCAGGCAGCCCTCAAAAAGCAAAAAGCCCAACCGGAGGGTTGGGCTTTTCAATCACGATCAGGAAAAACTCAGAAGCGGAAGTTCAGGGAAGCCCGCACGATATCAACCGTGAGATCGGAATCTGACAGAATATCAACCGTTGGGCCGCGGAATGTATAATCTTCGCTTCCCAAGTCAACGTGGAGATATTCGGCTCCAAGCGACATGTTTTCAGTCATCTTGAATTCCGCGCCGGCGCCGATCACCCAGCCGAGGTGCGTGTTGCTGTCGCTGCGGGTCGGGTCACCGAGTCCATCAACATTAGTGACGCTAGCGTCTGACGTCGGCAATAGCCAGACCGCCCGTGCCATAGATCAACATCGAGCCGGTGGTAAATCCCGCCCTGGCGCGAACCGTCGCGAGCCAATTAATATCGGCGGAAGCGTAGCTATCGTCGGGTCGGCCATCGCAGGTGCCGACCAGTTTCAACACAGTCATCGCCGTCCATGTCCGACCAGGACATATCGCCCGCAACGCCAAGGACAAAACCGTTGCCCACGTCAAAGTCATAGCCAAGCTGGCCACCTATAAGAAAGCCTTCGACATCGATTGAACCATCTACAGTAGGATCGCCGGTGGATGTGGTCGTGCCAGTAAGCAAGGAGTCAGCGGAGAAATCCGAATCACCCCAGCCGTAGCCGCCGACCACACCAATGTAGCCGCCGGTCCAGCTTGGCGACTCAGGGGCTGCATAATCCGCTGCCTGTGCAGCACCGGCAAACATGGCGATTGCTGCTGCAGCGCCTAGCAATTTGGTCATTGTCATCATGGTGGAATCCCTCCGCATTAATTCTTCAATACGCAGACTACCACGGGTTGCAAATTACATATGTGCCCCAAAAGAGACACAGGGGAAATTATTGACCTCCGGTTGAGTGCGGAATTTTTCCTCTATAAAAGAATCGATTCCTCAATGCGGAATTTTTGGGCCTGCAATGCGGCCCTTTCTGCGATGTTTACTGCCGTTCCCCTGGAATTTAAGAATTCGTGAACTTTGCAAATTTTTCTTGCCACGGGAAATTGCAGTGATGATTCGCCGGTAGAGAGGCTAGCCCGCCACCACCGAGCGGATGTAGAAGTCGAGCATCGCGTTCAGCGAGGCCGGGTTTCGCCGCAGGCGGCTTCTGAGTGCCGCGCCCTCCCAGCCATCGACCAGAAGGTCGGCCATCTCCTGCACGTTGCTATCCTCTGGAATCTCGCCGCGCCGGCGCGCCTCGTCGAGGCAGGCCGCAACGCGTTCGGCGATGGAGGAGAAGCACCATTCGATCTTGCGGCGGAACACCTCGCTGGCCCCCGACAGTTCCTGCCCCAGCCCGCCCATGAGGCAGCCCATGTAGCCATCCTCCTTGTATTTCTGCTGGGTCAGCTCGAAAAAATGCCGCACGCGCGCCAGGGGCGGCCGCGTCTCGTCCTGAAGGCAGGCATCGAGGCCGGCGTGGACGTCGGCGATGTAGGCGTCGATCACCTTCAGGGCAAAATCCTCCTTGTCCTTGAAGTGATGGTAGAAAGAGCCCTTGGGAGTCTTCGTGGCGTCAAGCAGCGCCTGGATGCCCAGGCTGTTATAGCCCTGCTGCAGCAGCATGCGGAGCCCCGCGTCGATCAGGCGTTGCTTGGTTGAATGCATCATTGCAACGGTCTCGGCATCCTGGGCTCCGGGGCCCGGAAGGATATTCGCTCCGGGCTCCGCGGGCAAGAAGCCTAGCCCCTGGTCTTTTCAATCATGTGGTTGATCACATGGCTGTGCTCGTGCTGGGGGCTGAACATGACGATCTCCGCATCGGACTCGACACAGACATTGTGCCCGGGCGGCCAGTAGAACAGGTCATTGGCGATGACGGTTTCCTGCTTGCCCTTGGCATCGGTGGTGGTGAGTTCGCCGCGCAGCACAAAGCCCCAATGGGGGCACTGGCAGAGGTTTCCTTCCAGCCCCTGGAAAAGCGGGCGTGGTATCGACGCCGGCGGCAAGGGTGAAGTATTCGCCGCTGATCTTGCCATAGCCGCTCGCATCGCCGAAATCCGTGCGCTGACGGATAACGGCGCCGGGGACCTGCATCTTGATATCCACGTCTTCCTTGGCAATCCGCATGTTCGTTCTCCTTGTCTCTTGAGGAACTAGACCGATTGGTCTAGTGAGACAATACGCCGCCGGTTGGCGGTGTCAAGTCAGCGGCCGCTAGTTTGCTGCCTGAACGCTGGCGCGCACAAAGGCGAAGTTTGAGGTGCTGCGGCTTTTTCCTTCAACCCGGTCATTCACGGTCTGGGCGAAGGAATTCGGCCCGGTGCGCTCGAGCACCATCTGGGCCGTGCGGTCGCCATTCACCAGCCCGCCCCATTTTATGGTCATCACCAGGCGGTCGCCTTGCAGGGTTCCCGCAAGCTTGGCGGGGCCGGTCTTCGAGCCGGTATAGGTGCCCACATACTTGTTGCCGCCGGCATTCCTGATGGAAAGCCCCAGCGCCTGTCGGAACACAAGCATGCCGCAGCTGCCATTCATGGCCACTTTGGTGTCGCTTCCATTGATCGCGACCCGGCAATTGGCCGATATCTCGCCATACTTGGTGACAAAGGCCTTGCCCGAACCGGACCAGCTTCCGGACAGATTATCGAAAAAATCGCTGGGGGCTGCCTGGGCAGCCGGCATCAGCAGGGACACAAAGATCGTCGTGGCGAGAAATACGCGTTTCATGGTGATACTTTCCTGAAAAACAACCGCATAGATGAGCCATTGCGGCGAGAATATAACGGCTATGTGGCGTCATTGTTCCCCAAAACAAGGGCGCGGTTAACAAGTCAAAATGAGTCCTTTCCGCGGCCAGGGCGGGGTCAGCTGGCAGGAATTTAATGCTTGACACGTATATTCCTATTATGCCATTTATGTTCCTGTTATGTTCTTTATGCTGGATAAGGAAACTTCATGGACTGGGACTTGGCCATCAAACGCAACAGCAAGGCGCTCAAGGGGATAATTGAAGTCCTGTTCGCCCTGCTGGGGCTTGACGGCAGCGATGCGGCTCTGCGGATTCCACGGTCCCTGCACAGTGCCGTGCTGGGTGTGCTGCGGCCCGCAGAGTCTGCCGTGCGCCGTCTCATCGTCGTTGCGGCCCGGAATGTTGTGGTGAAGCTTGCCCCCTCGCGGCCCATGCCCGAAGGACGAAGATTGGAAAAGGTAGTGGAAAGCAGGCCTCCCTCCTTCCAGCTCTTCGATCCGCCGAAACGTCCCAAGCCCATCCGGGTCATGAAAGTCACACGGCTTGAGCCGCGCATCCGTTTCATCGAGTACGATCCAAGGGTTGTGGCCCTGTGGCCGGCTCCCCGCCCTGTCGTCGTTCCCCCGCCGCCGCCCGATGGCCTGGCCAGTGCCTCGCGCCTTCACCGCAGGCTCCAGGCCCTCAAGTCAGCTCTTGATGACCTTCCCCGCCAGGCCAAGCGTCTCGTCCGCTGGCAACAGCAGGCGGAGGGCCTCGCCGGACTTCAAGTCCACGACGCCGCTCCGTTCCGGCCGTCCTCCCGGCTACCGAAGGAAGCCCATCCACGAGGTCGATGAGGTCCTCGTCAAGTGCGACTGGCTTGCCTGGGAGGCGATGAAGCCCGACACAAGCTGAAATTTAAATCGTCCGTCCACGGATTAATTATGAATTACACCACATCGTCCTCGCCCGCCTGCGGGAGAGGAAAGGGGCCCATTGCGCAGCAATGGGATAGGTGAGGGGAACAAGATCAAAGTGCCCTCATCTCCCCGTTGCGTTCCGCAACGGGTCCCTTCTTCTCCCGCTTCGCAGGAGAAGACGCTGACTACTTCTTCGCCTTCTTCGCCCGCGCAATGCCGTCCATGATCATTTCCTCGGCTTCCCCGGCATTGCCCCAGCCCAGCACCTTCACCCATTTGCCGGGTTCAAGGTCCTTGTAGTGGGTGAAGAAATGCTCGATCTGCTGCACGGTGATTTCCGGCAGGTCCAGGTAGTTGAAAACATTCTCATAGCGCCGCGTCAGCCTGGGCACCGGCACGGCAATGATCTTTTCGTCGCCGCCCGCCTCGTCCTGCATCTTCAAAACGCCCACCGGGCGGCAGGCCACGACGGCGCCGGGAATGATGCCGCGCTGGTTGGCGATCAGCACGTCAACCGGATCGCCATCGCCCGACAGGGTGTGCGGAATGAAGCCGTAGTTTCCGGGATAGCGCATGGAGGTATAGAGAAACCGGTCCACCACAAGGGTTCCGGCCTCCTTGTCCATCTCGTATTTGATCGGCTCGCCGCCCACCGGCACCTCGACGATCACGTTGATTTCCTTGGGCGGGTTCCGGCCGGTGGCAATGGCATCGATACGCATGGGGCTTTCCTTTGAGCGATTTCCCGTAGCATACTATGGGCCATGGGAAAATTCGCAGCGCTAATTGTCTTGGGCCTTTCCGCCACGGCCGCAGCGGCGGGCGAAATAACCAGCGTCTATTCCGACCTGGACCTTAAAAAATGCAAGGCCCTTGAGCTCTATGCGGATGAGGGCGAAGGCGGCGTCTGGGACTGCAAGGGCATTGCAGGATTTGACGTGCTGTATCTGGAGGGCGATTTGCGCGGCTATATCGCTTTCGGCCCGGAGGCGCGCAGCCAGTGCAGCTCGGCGCAAACCTTCGGGGCTTTCAATTCGCCCGGCCCCAAAATTGAATGGCGCATGGAAAACGGCAAGCCCATTGCCACCATTCTCCGCTGGTTCACCGATAATGGTTCGGGCGAGGCAAATGCCAAGCAGAACTGGCTGGTGGTTACGCAAGCTCAACGGCAAAGACGCCTGCCGCACGGCGCTGATCGACACGAAATATCCGGATGCCAATACGCTGGCGCGGGCCAAAGCCGATGGCAAGGCCCACACGTTCAATTGCGAAAAGGATGTGCCGGACGTGGTTTCCCAGCGCGCCCTTGCGGCCAATGAAATCATGTCAGGCGCGCCCTGTCCCGGCGGGCCTTACCGCGAGGAATAATCAGGCGACGTCGGCTGCTTCCTTGGCGCGGCTCATGCGCTTCCTCTCGTTGGCATCGAGATAGATCTTGCGGAGCCGGATGGATTTCGGCGTGATTTCCACCAGTTCATCATCGCCCACATAGGCCAGCGCCTTTTCCAGCGACATCTTGATCGGCGGGGTCAGCACCACCGCTTCGTCCTTGCCGGAGGCGCGCACGTTGGTGAGCTTCTTGCCCTTGATCACGTTGAGTTCAAGGTCATTGCCGCGCGTATGCTCGCCGATGATCATGCCGGCATAGACCTTGGTGCCGTGCTCGATGAACATGGGGCCGCGGTCCTGCAGGTTGAAAATGGCATAGGCCACGGCCTCGCCGTCGCCGTTGGACAGCAGGGCGCCCGTGTGGCGGCCCGGAATATCGCCGACATAGGGGGCATAGGCATGGAACAGGCGGTTCATGATGGCGGTGCCACGGGTATCGGACATGAGTTCGCCCTGGTAGCCGATCAGGCCACGGGTCGGCGCATGGAACACCAGGCGCTGGCGGCCCGCGCCGGAGGGGCGCATGTCGCGCATTTCGGCGCGGCGCTCGGAGAGCTTCTGCACCACGATGCCGGAATAGGCCTCGTCAACGTCGACAATCACTTCCTCGATGGGTTCCAGCCGCTGGCCGTTTTCATCGGTGCGGAATACCACGCGGGGGCGGCCCACGGTGAGTTCAAAGCCTTCGCGGCGCATGGTTTCAATGAGAATGCCCAATTGCAATTCGCCGCGGCCCGCCACTTCGAAGGCATCGGTTTCATTTGATGATGCGGTGACTTTCAACGCCACATTGCCTTCGGCTTCGCGCAGCAGACGCTCGCGGATGACGCGGCTCTGCACCTTGTCGCCTTCCTTGCCGGCCAACGGGCCGTCATTGATGCGGAAGGTCATGGTGAGGGTCGGCGGATCAATGGGCTGGGCCTTGATGGGCTCGGTCACGGATGCTTCGCAAATCGTATCGGCCACCGTCGAGGTCGTAAGTCCTGAGATGGCGACGATGTCGCCGGCAAAGCATTCGTCCACCGGCACGCGCTCAAGGCCGCGGAAAGCCAGAACCTTTGAGATGCGACCCTGCTCCACAATCTTGCCGTCCTGCGAAAGGGCTTTTACCGATTGATTGGCCTTCACCGAACCGGAGCGCACCCGGCCGGTGAGAACCCGGCCCAGGAACGGGTTGGCTTCGATGGTGGTGACCAGCATGCGGAAGGGGCCTTCCTCGATCACCGGCGGATTGAAGTGCGAGACGATGAGATCAAACAGGGGCGCCATGGTGTCTTCGGTCTGGATGGGCGTCTTGGACATCCAGCCATGTTTCGCCGAACCGTAGATAATCGGAAAATCGAGCTGCTCTTCGCTGGCTTCGAGCGCCGCGAAGAGATCGAACACTTCGTTCACCACTTCATTGTGGCGCTCGTCCGGGCGGTCGATCTTGTTGATGCAGACGATGGGCTTGAGGCCGATCTTCAGGGCCTTCTGCAGCACGAATTTGGTCTGCGGCATGGGGCCTTCGGCAGCATCCACAAGCAGCACCGCGCCATCCACCATGTTGAGAATGCGTTCAACTTCGCCGCCGAAATCGGCGTGGCCCGGGGTGTCCACGATATTGATGCGCGTGTCCTTCCAGACCAGCGAGGTGACCTTGGCCAGAATGGTAATGCCGCGCTCGCGTTCGAGGTCGTTGGAATCCATGGCGCGTTCGGCCACCTTCTGATTGTCGCGGAAGGATCCGGACTGGGACAGGAGACGGTCGATCATGGTCGTCTTGCCATGGTCAACGTGGGCAATAATCGCAATGTTGCGCAAATTCATGGGGCGCTGAAACTTTCTCTATTGTCAGGAGTTGGGCGGCCAATAGCATGGCTCAATGACAAAGGCAATTCGCGGATATGCCGGAAAAATGGGCGCGATAGCTGACTTTACGCGTCTTCGCGCCACAAACACGTCAAAGGCCGCCAGAAACTGCTGGCGGATTTCGTCCTTTTCCAGGAGAATCTCGTGCAGGGCCTCACGGATGGTGATGATCGAGACGCCCGCCACGCGTTCGGAAAACCGCCGTATGGCGTCATTGTCAACCACGCTGTCCAGCCCCGCGGCCACGATCAGGACCGGGCACTTCAAGCCCTTTGCGCTCTTCATGCCGCGCACGACGGCAATGGACTTCAGCGCGGCTGACAGCCAGCCGTAGGTCGGCCCGCCGGAGCCAAGCTGCGGGGCTTTTTCCAGCACGCCGCTATCGCGGTTCCAGCGCCGTTGATCCTGGGTCAGGGGATTGCCGGCGAAATCCTTTCGCCCCAGGGGCGCCTGCTTTTTGCCCGGCAAATAGACCCAGCCCAATCGCAGGGTCATTGCAACGCCGGTCAGCAGGCGCACCACCGGAACCGGCCAGGCCCCGTAATTCAGGTCAATGAGCGGGGCGATGAGCACGCATTTCTTGAACCAGTTGCGGGTGCGGATGAGGCGCAGGATAATGTTTCCGCCGGTTGAATGGGCGAGCACATAATAGGGCGGCGGGCAATCGGGCAGGACCACCTGGGTCATGAAGGCCCTGATGTCTTCGTCATATTCCTCGAAGCTGCTGACGTGGCCCCGCAGGCGCTTTTCGGTGAGCCGCTGGGAGCCGCCTTGCCCGCGCAAATCAACCGAGGCCACGCAGTAGCCCTTCGCTATCAGGTCGCGTGCGGTTTCGAAATAGCGCTCCATGAAATCAGCGCGGCCGCCTAAAATAACCACGGTTCCCTTGGCATTGCTGACGCGCACCGACATGGCGCGCAGGTGATAGCCATCGCTTGTCACCACGCGGGTGCAATCGGCGCCGCGCGGCACGGGATTCTCAGGCGTTGAAATCAGCTCCATAAACCTCTGCTCTAAAGCAGAGGTTCATTCTGGGCAAGAACAAGACTTACTGAACCTTCTTGACCTCGGTGAGTTCGCCGCTGGCGGAACTGAGCTTGATCACATAGGCCTTGCCACTGCGCGTGGCGTTGAAGGCGAAGACCTGGCCGGTGCAGGTTGTGGGCTTCACGCTGGTAAAGCCGTAGCCCGAGACTATCTGTCCGGCCTTGTCGCAGGACATGCCGGGCGCCGCACTGGCGGTTTTCTTTTCAGTCGCCGTCGCTGCCTTCTTTTCAACCGAAGCCACAGATGACGGCTCGGCTTTCTTTTTGATCGAAGCCACGGATTTCTTTTCTACGGGCTTTGCTGCCTTGGCCGTCTTGACGGTCTTTTTCTTCTTCGGCGCTATGTAGACGGGCTCCTCGCCCTCATACCGCGGCTGATACCGGGGCTCATAATAGTCATCGTCCGGATCATAATAGGCAAGCGGCTGCTCATCCTCATAGTAGTCTTGGTCATCATAATCATCCGCATAAAAATCACGGGGCGGCGGGTTGCCGAAGTAATAATCGGGATGCAAAAACCGCCAGCGGGAACCCGCTTCCGCAGCCGTTGGCACAACCAACGTGCTGGCTACCAAGGCTAGGGCCGCGGCACTGATGATACGGGACAACATGGGACTCTCCCTTTTAAATTCTTGCGTCAAATTCGCCGGATAGATTGAATCCGGCCATTTCTTGAGTAAATTTTGATCCGAAAAACGTCGCCTCTCTTTTTGGCAATGAAAGTATGAAGCCTGCCGCCACAATTGATTGAGCGCACATCGCGATAACCGCGATCCCGGAGAATTCCACGGGCCTCACGGCAGGACACGCGGTCCCTATATTCGTAATCGTCTCCATACCCGTAACCCGGATGGGGGACAAAGTATCCCGGGCGCGGATAATAGCCATAATCACCGCAGCGGAAAGGATCATAGTTATAATAGCAGTATCCGCCGGGCTCGCCGATGCCGATCGTGACTTTCACCTTGGCTTCCGCAACCTGGGCAGAAACTGCAAAGGCCGCCGCAAGGCCCGCCGCCATCAAAAATTTCTTGAACATTGTTCCGCCCTCCAAAATGCCAAGCTCCCCAGCTTATCGAACGGGATCATGGCAGAATCTTGCTGAACAAATGCCGATAGCCCCGTTCATCTGCCGTTCAACTTCGTGGCAGAAACAAGGCAAAGGGGGCCGGAACGCCTTTCGGCGTTCCGGGACTGGAAGCGGGATTAGAATATTTTCTTTACGCCGATGATATCACCGGACATGCCGACCTTAACCTTGAACTTGTGGCCGTTTTTCCAGGCCATGTACTGGTAAACCGGGGCGCTGCAATCAAAGGCGTTTGCATTGTGAAATCCGGACCAATTCACGATCTTGCGGCCCTTGTTGCAGCTGATGCCGCCATAATGGGGCTCGTATACGGGATAGTAGCCACCACCGTAGCCATAGCCAGGGTAAAAACCGCCGCCGAGGCCGAGGTTGATATCCACGTTAACTTTCGCCTGAGCCTGCTGGACAGGAGCGAGAGCAGTAAGGGAAACAGCAACAGCGGCTGCAGCGATGAGGGACTTGGTAATCATTTTGGTTCTCCAGGGTTTAAGTTTCGTTGTCTTCTGACGACCACCTTGGCCATCCATGACACCGAAACTAGACCCCTGAACTTGAACGCAGTCAGAACCTCACATTCATTTTCAGTTCATTTTTTTGGCCCTGCCCTCTTGTAATCGGGGAAACCAAAATTACCTCTCCTACAGCGGATGCCAATTGTGGGTCCGCCCAAAATGCATTGCTTTAGGAGAATGTAAATGTTTGATTTCACACCACTTTATCGTTCGAGCGTCGGTTTTGACCATCTTGCCCGCATGCTTGATGATGCCGCAAGTTTCGAGACTCCCGCCTATCCGCCCTATAATATTGAGCGCGTTGGCGAGGACGAATACCGCATCACCATTGCCATTGCCGGCTTTGGCGCCTCCGACATCAACCTCGAAGTGAAGGGCAACGCCCTCACGGTTACCGGCAAAAAGGCTGAAAAATCAGCCGAAAAGACCGAATACCTGCACCAGGGCATCGCGGCCCGCAATTTTGAGCGCCGCTTCCAGCTTGCCGATCACGTTGAAGTGACGGGGGCTGATTTGAACCATGGCCTGCTGCATATTTCGCTGAAGCGCGAAATTCCGGAAGCCTTGAAGCCGCGCACGATTGCCATTCGCAGCGCGAATGAGCAGAAAGTGCTCGAGGCGAAAAAGGCCGCCTAATCCCAAACGCGAGGGGCGCTTCCAGCAAGCGCCCCTTTTTTATTTTCAGCTTTGCAGTTCTTTGATCAGGTCCAGGAATTTCCGGACATCGGCTTCGGGCGTGGCGTAGGACAGGACGAAGCGAACGAAAATCTCGTCTTCGGCGATTGTCTTTCCGAGGCTGTCAGGCATCCAGTCATAGAATTTTGCGCCGGAAGCCAGGAGCTTGTCGTTCAAGGCCCGCGGCATGACAGCAAACACTTCGTTGGCTTGCACCGGATTCGGAATGCGAATTTTTTTGAATTTGCCAAGCCCTTCGGCAAGCCGTGCGGCAAGCCCATTGGCCGCCCTGGCGTTTTCCAGCCACAGGCCATCCTTCAGATAAGCCAGCATTTGCGCGCCCAAATAGCGGCCCTTTGACACGAGCTGGCCGCCACGCATGCGGCGATAGATAAAATCATCGGCCAATTTCGTATCGAAGAAAACTACCGCTTCCAGCATCATGGCGCCGTTCTTGGTGGCGCCAAAGGACAGGACATCGACACCGGATTTCCAGGTGAGCTCCGCCGGGCTGACGTTCAAGCCCGCAACCGCATTGGCAAAGCGCGCGCCATCCATATGCAGTTTCATGCCGCGCGGTTTGATCAGGCCTGAGATCGCCTTCACGTCATCCGGAGAATAGGTGGTGCCCAGTTCGGTGGAATTGGTCAGCGAAACGGCGGCGGGTTTTGGATCATGTTCGCCGCGAATGAAACTCTTGAGAGTTTTCTCAACCATGGCCGGGGTGATTTTTCCCGCCGGACCGTGAAGGCCAAGTATCTTCGCCCCGCCGGTAAACATTTCCGGGGAATTGCATTCATCAACGCTGATGTGGGCCTCGCCGTGACAGATCACGGCGCCGTAGGGCGGTGTGAGGGCTGAAAGGGCCAGCCCATTTGCGGCAGTGCCGGTCGTCACCAGGAAGGAACGCACTTCTTTTTCAAATATCTTGGAGAGTTGCTCTTCGGCTTTTTTCGTCCAATCATCGCCGCCATAGGCGGGGGCCGAGCCGGCGTTCGCCTCCACCATGGCTTCCAAGATGCGGGGATGAACGCCATAGTGATTGTCAGATGCAAAATTCATGTAAGAGCTCCAAAGGGGGGAGTTCTTCCCTACCGTTTCGAAACGGGATGGTCGAGAGCCATAAAATTCTTTGCGTAATTTTATTGCGTATTTTTTCTCCAAACGATTCCTTCCTTGCGCAAAAATTCAGATCGTGTATTTTGAAGAAAGGACAGTATGGCTGTCCTTTATAAATGGCAATTTTGGACTTGTGAGCCCGGATGAACCGGAATACGACCACAACACATCTGAAAGCGACGGCAAATACAGCCGCCGATGCCGTTTGCATGGCCCGCGCCCAGACCACTAAACGCACCTAAGGGTCAGCTCGGGCGGAAAGACGCTCTCAGAGTTTGATCCCTTACGCGAGGCTCCGGTGGCTCAAAAATGCCCCCCTCAAGAGATCAAACCCAGAGGCAAGGAATGAAATGACGGTCCCTCGGGACTGAATGGGGAATGTTGGAAGAGGACGATAGCCATGAGCCAGTCACTTCAGATGCTGCCGGAGGGGATGCGTGAACCGCATGGGCTGTATCATCCCCGCAACGAGCATGATGCCTGCGGCATTGGCCTTATCGCCAACATCAACAATATCAAGAGCCACCGCACCATTGATGACGGCCTGAGCATTCTGAAGAATCTTGAACACCGGGGCGCGGTGGGCGCTGACCCCAAGGCCGGCGACGGGGCCGGAATCATGATCCAAATTCCGCACGGATTTTTTTCCGAGGAAGCAAGGCGCCTGGGCTTTGAACTGCCGGCGCCGCATACCTATGGCGTGGCCTATCTCTTCATGCCGCGCGAAACGGTTTACCGGCAGGATATCGAACGCATCTGGTGGGAAACGTCGCGCGAGGAAGGCCTGAAGGTTCTGGGCTGGCGCGATGTGCCGGTCGACTCTTCGGTGCTTGGCTATTCGGTGAAAGGCACGGAGCCTTTCCACCGTCAGGTGTTCATCGGGCGCGGACCCACGATCCGCGATGAGGCGCATTTCGAGCGCAAGCTTTTTGTCTGCCGCAAGGTTGTTTCCAACCGCGTGCTGGAAGTCCTTGGGGCCAAGGCCCGGACCTATTATCCGGTGTCGGTTTCCTGCCGCACCATTGTTTACAAGGGCCTGGTGCTCGGCAAGGATCTGGGCGCCTACTACAAGGACCTGACGGATCCGCGCATTGAATCGGCATTCGCCCTTGTGCATCAGCGTTTTTCCACCAACACATTCCCGAGCTGGCCGCTGTCGCATCCCTACCGTTTTGTCTGCCACAACGGCGAGATCAACACGGTGCGCGGCAACTACAACTGGATGGCGGCGCGCCAGGCCAACATGAAGTCCACGGTGCTCGGCGAAGACCTGTCGAAGCTCTGGCCCATTTCCTACGAAGGCCAATCGGACACGGCGTGTTTTGACAACGCGCTCGAATTCCTGACCATGGGCGGCTATTCGCTGCCGCATGCCATGATGATGCTGATACCGGAAGCCTGGGCCGGCAATCCGCTGATGGATGAGGACCGCCGGGCTTTCTATGAACACCATGCGGCGCTGATGGAACCGTGGGACGGCCCCGCCGCCATGACCTTCACCGATGGCCGGTTGATCGGCGCCACGCTTGACCGCAATGGCTTGCGGCCCGCGCGCTATCTCATCACCGATGACGGCTTCGTGCTGCTTGCTTCCGAAATGGGCTGCCTGCAATTTGCCGAAGAGCATGTCACCCACAAGTGGCGGCTGCAACCCGGCAAGATGCTGCTTATCGACCTTGAGCAGAAGCGCATCATTTCCGATGAGGAATTGAAGAAGACACTTTCCACCGCGCATCCTTACAAGGAGTGGCTGAAGCGCACCCAGGTTGTGTTGCGTGATCTGCCCAAGGCCAAGACCAAGCGGCCGAAGATCCTGGTGCCCTTGCTCGACCGGCAGCAGGCCTTTGGCTATTCGCAGGAAGACCTGAAAATCCTGATGGCGCCCATGGCGCAGACGGGCCAGGAAGCGGTGGGTTCCATGGGCAATGACGCGCCCATCTCGGTTCTCTCGGACCGGGCCAAGATGCTGGATACCTATTTCAAGCAGAACTTCGCGCAAGTGACCAACCCGCCGATTGATCCCATCCGCGAAGAGCTGGTGATGTCGCTCGTTTCCTTCATCGGCCCGCGGCCAAATCTTCTGGACCTCGCAGGCACTTCGACGCATATGCGGCTGGAAGTCTCGCAGCCCATTCTCACCAATGAAGACCTTGAGCGCATCCGCACCATTGGCAAGATCAGCGAGAACCCATTCCGCACCGCCACCATCGACATCACCTATGATGTGGCCAACGGGCCGGAATACATGGAAGCGGCACTCGACAGCGTGTGCCGGCTTGCCGAGCGCGCCGTCAGGGATGGCTACAACATCATCATCCTGTCGGACCGCGCCGTTTCGGGCGAACGGGTCCCATTGCCGGCGCTCTTGGCAACATCGGCCACGCATCATTATCTCATCCGCAAGGGGCTTCGCACCTCGGTGGGCCTGGTAGTTGAATCAGGCGAGCCCCGCGAAGTGCACCAGTTCTGCACGCTGGCGGGCTATGGGGCGGAAGCGATCAATCCCTATCTGGCATTTGAAACGCTGGAAGGCATGGTTTCGGAACTGGAAGAAGAGGTCACACCTTACGAAGCGGTGAAACGCTACATCAAGGCGGTGGACAAGGGCATTATGAAGGTCATGTCCAAGATGGGCATCTCGACCTACCAGTCCTATTGCGGGGCGCAGATTTTCGATGCCATCGGCCTTTCAACGGAATTCGTCGACAGGTATTTCACCGGCACGGCCACGCAGATTGAAGGCGTTGGACTTGCCGAAATCGCCGAGGAGGCTTTCCGCAGGCATGAGGATGCCTTCGGCACCAATCCGGTGTTGAAGACCTCGCTTGATGTGGGTGGCGACTACGCCATGCGCATCAGGGGCGAGGCCCATGTGTGGACGGCGGATACTGTCTCAAACCTGCAGCATGCGGTGCGCGGCAATTCGGTTGAAAAGTACCGGGCCTTCGCCAAGCACATCAACCAGCAGTCCGAGCGGCTCAAGACCATGCGCGGGCTGTTCAAAATAAAGACGGCGGAAGACATGGGCCGCAAGCCCATCGAGATTGACGAGGTGGAAACCGCCAAGACCATCGTCAAGCGCTTCTCGACCGGGGCCATGTCCTTCGGCTCGATCAGCCGCGAGGCGCATACGACACTGGCCATCGCCATGAACCGCATTGGCGGCAAGTCCAACACGGGTGAAGGCGGCGAAGAGTCGGACCGTTTTGTGCCGCTGCCCAATGG
>CAVWAY010000015.1:0-23381 GCA_963753025.1 uncultured Alphaproteobacteria bacterium
CACCTCATCGCGGGTGAGCGACTGGCCATCACGCTTCTTGCGGATGAGTTCCTGGGGCAACATCATTTCAAATCTTTGAGAAAGCGGGTGAGCAGGGTTTTCATGCGCTCGGCCGCCTTGGCGCCTTCGCGCTTGGTTTCCTCGTGGCTTGGCGAGGCGCCCTTGATGCCAGCGCCAAGATTGGTGATGACCGAAAGGGCGGCCACCTTAAGCCCAAGCCGGCGCGCCATGATGGTTTCTGGCGCCGTCGACATGCCGACCGCGTGGCCGCCGATAATTTGCGCCATGCGGATTTCGGCCGGCGTTTCGAATGACGGCCCGGAAAACCAGACGTAAACGCCCTGCTTGAGCGGAATTTTTTCGGCCTTTGCGGCCTTGAGCAGAGCCTTGCGCATGGCCGGATCGTAAGCATCGGTCATCGGCACAAAATTCTCGTCGCCATGCTCGCCAATCAGCGGATTTATGCCGGAGTAATTGATGTGATCGGTGATGAGCATGATCGAGCCGGGCATGATTGAAGTTTTGAGGGAGCCTGCGGCATTCGTGAGGATCAGCCGTTCAATGCCCGCCGCCTTGAGTTGATCGAGTACAGGGCGCATGACTGCGGGATTGCCGCTTTCATAGGCGTGGGCGCTGGCGGCCAGCACGGCAATTTCCTTGCCGCCCACTTTTCCCACAACGAGTTCGCCGGCATGGCCGGAAATTTTTGGAATAGGAAAGCCTGTGAGATCGCCATAGGAAATGCGCAACGGATCCTTCACCGCATCGGCGAAGGAGCCGAGGCTTGATCCCAATATGATGGCGATTTTCGGGGCGGCTGGCCGTCAAGGCGCTTGAGGAGTTCGCTCATGCGAAGGTTCTCCCGGCCCGAAGGAAGCAGGGAGCAATTCATCGAGCGTCATGGTCTGTTTCAGGTTTCCGTCTTCGCCGCACATATGGATTTTCACATTGCCTTTGGCGAATTCGCGGATTTTCTGGCGGCAGCCGCCGCAGGGGGTGCAGAGCAAATCGCCGGTGCCGATCACCGCCATTTCGGCAATGCGGTGGCCGCCGGATGTGATCATGGCGGCGATGGCGGAGGTTTCGGCGCACCAGCCCTGCGGGTAAGCGGCGTTTTCAATGTTGCAGCCGCCGTGGATTTGCCCGCGCTCATCGCGCACGGCGGCGCCTACGAGAAATTTCGAATAGGGGGCATAGGCCTTGAGGCGGGCTGACTTCGCCACCGCGATCAGATCATTCATGTCATCGGTCCTTGGTATAGGGAATGCCGCTGGCCCGGGGCGGAATGGATTTTCCGATGAAGCCCGCGAGCAGGACGACGGTCAGGAGATAGGGCAGCATGTTGATGAACTGCACCGGCACTTCAAAGCCCGCAATGCGGACACCTTGCAGGTAGTTTCCGCTGGCCTGCAGGAAACCAAACAGCAAGCAGGCATAGAGCGCCGGCCAGGCCCGCCAGCTTGCGAAAATCAGCGCTGCAAGGGCCATGAAGCCGCGGCCCGCCGTCATGTCACGCACGAAACTTGCCGACAGCGAGGTGGACAAAAACGCGCCCGCAATGCCGCAGAGGATGCCGGCGATGATCACCGCCTGGTAGCGGAGCCGGGCCACTGAAATGCCGGCGGTATCCACCGCGTGGGGATTTTCACGCAACGGCGCGCAGCCTGAGGCCAAAGCGCGTTTTGGCAAGGGCCCAGGCGGTGAGCGGCACCAGCAGAACCGTCAGATAGGTCAGGATCGAATGACCCGAGATAATTTTTGCAAGGTCACCGAGAAACGGCACGCCGGCAAGTTCCCTTGCCCCCGGAAGCTCAATCGGCATGAAGCGCGCATTCACCGGCAAGGCGGGGGTGCGGCCTGCCTTCCTTGAACCAGGTATTGCCCAGCACAACGGCCAATCCCGCCGCCAGCATGTTGATGGCAACGCCGGAGACAACCTGGTTGCCGCGCTGGTTGATTGCCGCGTAGCCATGGACAAGGGCAAAGGCGAGAGAAACGGTTATGGCAATGAGCAGCCCGAGCCAGGCGGACTGGAAATATGGAGGCGGCAGCGGCAGCGGCAAAGGCCGCCGCCAGCATTTTGCCCTCCAGGCCAATATCGACGATGCCGGATTTTTCCGACCACAGGCCGGCAAGGCAGGCGAGAACAAGCGGCACCGAAAGCCTGATGGTGGAGGCCAGAATTTCGGGGGCGATGAGCGAAAGGTCCATGGCTAATCCTCCGCCTTGATGAAGATTGCCGCAAGGGCGGGCCGGAAGGCATATTCGAGCGCGCCCATGAAGAGAATGACGAGGCCCTGGATCACCACGATCATGTCGCGCGAGATGAGGGGCTTGGCAAAGGAAAGCTCGGCTCCGCCCTGGTACAGCAAGCCGAAGAGCATGGCCGCCAGCACAATGCCCACGGGATGGGAGCGCCCCATGAGAGCTACGGCAATGCCGACAAAGCCGGCGCCGCCCGCGAATTCGAGCAGCAAGCGGTGCTGCACGCCCAACACTTCGTTGACCGCCATGAGGCCGGCGAGCGCTCCGGAAATGGCCATGGTGATGATGATGATGCGCTGGGGCTTGATGCCGGCGTAAATCGCGGCCTCGGTGTTGGCGCCCACGGCGCGGATTTCATAGCCAAGCTTGGTGCGCCAGAGCAGATACCAGACCACGAAGGCGGCGATGATGGCGAGGAATACGGTGAGGTTCAGGGGCGTCGAGGGCAGGCGCAGGTCAAAGAACCGCAAGGCGATTTCGCGGAAACTCAAAATGTAGGCGCCGGTGATTTCGCGGCTTTCAACCGCCATTTTGCCCACGGGCCGGAACCAGTTGTTGATGAGATAAACCATCAGGCTAGCGGCAATGAAGTTGAACATGATGGTGGTGATGACGATGTGGCTGCCGCGCTTTGCCTGCAGGTAGCCCGGAATCCAGGCCCAGAAAGCGCCAAACAGCATCGACGCCAGAATGGCGAGGGGGATGACTATGGGCCAAGGCAGGAATTCAAGGCCGAGGCCCACAATCGCAGCACCCAGGCCGGCGAAATAGGCCTGGCCCTCGCCGCCGATGTTAAAGAGGCCGGCATGAAAGGCAACGGCGACGGCAAGGCCGGTAAAGACAAAGTTCGTGGCATAGTAGAGCAGATAGCCCCAGCCCTTCAGCGAACCCACGGCCCCTTTCAGCATGATCCACATGGCTTCGAGCGGATTTTCACCGATGATCAAAACGACAAGGCCGGCAAAGAGAAGGGCCACAGCCAGATTGAGCAGCGGGATCAGGCCCAAATCAACCCAGCGAGGAAGTTCACCGCGGGCACCGGCCATTATGCGGCATCCCCTGAAACACCGGCCATCAACAGGCCAAGCTCGCGCTCGTTGGCTTCGGGGCCGCGCTCACCCATGATTTTTCCGGCGAACATCACGAGGATGCGATCGGAGAGCGAGCGGATTTCATCGAGCTCCACCGAGACCAGCAGAATGGCCTTGCCCTCGTCACGCAGGGCAATGAGGCGCTTGTGGATAAATTCGATGGCGCCGATGTCAACGCCGCGGGTGGGCTGGCCGACGATCAGCAAGTCCGGGTCGCGTCCCAGTTCCCGGGCCAGGATGATTTTCTGCTGGTTGCCGCCGGAAAATTTTGCGCTGGTGAGAAGCGGGTCGGCGGGGCGCACATCGAATTCCTGCATCTCGGCCCTGCAGCGGTTTATCACCGCCTGGCGGTCAAGCCGGAAGCCTTTCCCCAATGTCTCGTCATAATGCCAGCCGAGAATGATGGATTCAGAGGCATCAAATGTTGCGATGATGCCGCGATGCTGGCGGTCCTCGGGGACATGGGCCAACCCCTCTTCACGCACATGGCGCGGATCGCCCAGAATGCCGATGTCCTTGCCTTCAAAAATGATCTGGCCCGAGGTGGGCCGCGTAATGCCGCTGATCAGTTCCAGAATCTCCGACTGGCCATTGCCGGAGACCCCGGCAATGCCGACGATTTCGCCACCGCGCACCGTGAACGAAACATTGTCGACGCGGGCAACACCATTACGGTCTTTCCAGGTGAGATTCTTCACGTCGAGCACCACTTCGCCGGGCTTGGCCTTGCCCTTCTTCACGCGCAGCAGCACGCGGCGGCCCACCATCAGCTCGGCCAATTCTTCAACCGACGTTTTCTTTGTTTCCTTCGTCGCCACCATTTCACCGCGGCGCATGACCGAGACATGGTCGGTGATGGCCATGATCTCGCGCAGCTTGTGGGTGATGAGGATCAC
This sequence comes from uncultured Alphaproteobacteria bacterium, assembly GCA_963753025.1. Lineage (GTDB taxonomy): Bacteria > Pseudomonadota > Alphaproteobacteria > Rhizobiales > Aestuariivirgaceae > Aestuariivirga. The sequence continues at coordinate 4,253 of CAVWAY010000015.1, forward strand.
GGTCTTGCCCTGGTCGCGGAGCTGGCCCAGGATGCGGAACAAGTGATCGGCTTCATCGGGGGTGAGCACGCCGGTTGGCTCGTCAAGGATCAGGGTTTCAGCCCCCTTGAACAGGGCTTTGAGAATTTCGACACGCTGCTGGAGCCCCACGGGCAGGTCACCGACGATGGCATCGGGATCAACGTCCAATTCATAATCGCGCGCCAGCCGCGTCAGTTCTTCCCGCGCCTTGGCAAGGGCGGGGCCGATCAGCTTTCCGCCTTCGGCGCCCAGCACAACGTTTTCAAGAACGGTGAAAGGATCAATCAGCATGAAATGCTGGTGCACCATGCCGATGCCATGGCTGATGGCGTCCGACGATGATTTAATTTTAACGGGCTGGCCCTTGATCTTAATCGCTCCCGTGTCGGCGGCGTAAAAGCCAAAGAGAATCGACATCAGGGTGGATTTGCCCGCGCCATTTTCGCCGATGATGCCGTGGATTGAGCCTTGCGCAATCGACAGGGTCACGTCCTTGTTGGCGTGAACAGCGCCAAAGCGCTTGTCTATACCGATGAGCTCGATGGCTGGGGTCATGGCTGTTTCAATTCAACCCCCTCCCCGGTTAAGGGGAGAGGGTCAAATTATCAAGTGTTCGGATTATTCAACGGGGCACTTGTTGTCGGCCATATAGTCGTGGACCTTCACGGTGCCCGCGATGATGTCAGCCTTGGCCTTTTCAACGGCGGCCGACATTTCAGGGGTAATGAGGGCCTTGTTGTTGTCATCGACGGCATAACCCACGCCATCTTCGGCCAGGCCCAGTTCCTGGATACCAGCCTTGAAGGTTCCGTCCTTGCCGGACTTCATCACGTTGTAAACGGCAACGTCCACGCGCTTCAGCATGGAGGTCAAGACCTTGCCGGGATGGAGATGGTTCTGGTTGGCGTCAACGCCGATGGAAAGCGCTCCGCCATCAGCAGCGGCCTGCAATACGCCGATGCCCGTTCCGCCAGCGGCGGCGTAAACCACATCAGCGCCCTGGGCCATCTGGCCCTTGGTGATTTCACCACCCTTGACCGGATCGTTCCAGGCGGCGCCCGTGTCACCGGTCATGTTCTGGAACACCGTGGCGTCCGGCTTGGCGGCTTTCACGCCTTGCACATAGCCGCAGCCGAAGCGGCGGATCAAGGGAATGTCCATGCCGCCGACGAAGCCAACCTTGCCGGACTTGGAGGCCATGGCGGCCAGCATGCCGACAAGGTAGGAGCCTTCCTGCTCCTTGAAGACGATGGACTGCACGTTCGGCAGTTCAACAACCATGTCAACAATGGCAAACTTGAGATCGGGATATTCCTTGGCAACTTTTTCAACCGCAGCGGCCTGCGCGAAGCCCGCGGCGATGATCGGGCTGTAACCCTGGTCGGCGAAGTTGCGGATGGCCTGTTCGCGCTGGGCTTCGTTGGCGATTTCAAATTCGCCGTAGGCGGTGCCCGATTCAGCCTTGAACTTTTCCGAGCCGTTGTACATGCTTTCGTTGAAGGACTTGTCGAACTTGCCGCCGATGTCGAAGACGATGGCCGGCTTGTCGTCAGCGGCGAATGCGGAGGCCGCCATCATTGCTGTCAACGCAGCGGTCGCGAGTAATTTCCTGATCATAAATATCTCCCTGATTTTTTTGACCGGCTGATCAAGCCTTGCAGGCAATTGACGCCAAATTCCTGTCATTTGCAAGTGGCGAACCATCAACGTCCGGCGGTGGTTCCGAAGTCTATGGGCAGTGCCGCACCGGTTATGGGCGCCAACCGCGGCGAGGCGATGGCGAAGATAAAAGCCGCTATTTCCGAGGGCTTTGCGAAGCGCTGGCGGGCGCCTTGCGGATAGATGGCGCGCAGTTTGGCGATGTAGGCGTCCGGATCACCGCCGCCGAAGACTTGCGCCTGGAAGTCCAGCATGGGAGTTTCGACATCGCAGGGGCAAATGGCATTCACCCGCACGCCTTTTGGCGCGAGTTCGAGGGCCAGGGCCTTGGTGAGCAAGACAACACCGCCCTTGGAGGCGCAATAAATTGCCGCGCCTGCGCCACCCATCAGGCCAGCGTCAGAGGCGATGTTAATAATCTGGCCGCCGGTTTTTTCCAGTTCCGGAATGGCGTGGCGGCAAGTGAAGAAGGTGCCTTTCAAATTGATGTCGATGGTGCGGTCCCATTGGGCCTCGGACATTGCGGAACTTTCGCCTTCCACCCAGACGCCAGCCGCATTGACGAGGAGATCGAGCCTGCCGAAACGCGCCACAGTTTTGGAAACCATGTCGGCGCAATCCGACACTTTCGTGACATCGCCTTTGATGGCCAGAAATTGCGGCGGCAGGTTTTCGATGCTGATATCGGCAATGGCAATGTTGGCGCCGGCGTCGGCAAACTCCTGCGCGCTTGCCCGGCCCATGCCGCCGCTGCCGCCGACAATGAGAACGGTTTTGCCTGACCAGTCATCAATACCAGTCATCGCCTGCCCCCTTGAACTCGACGATGGAATTTGCGCCATCAACCACGAGCATGGTGCCGTTGACGTAGCTTGCCTCTTCGCTTGCCAGGAACAGGCAAGCGGCGGCCACCTCGGAAGCGGTGCCCGGCCTTTTGGAAGGAGTGGCTTTGCCTGCCAGAATTTCTTCCTTGCTTGACGAGGCGGTTTCGATCCAGCCCGGCAGCACGGCGTTACAGGTGATATTGCGGCTGGCGTTTTCGACGGCCGTTACCCGTGTCAGGCCGGTCATGGCGGCCTTGGCCGAGGAGTAGCCGGCGGCTTTGGGATTGGTGACAAGCGGGCCTGTCACGGAAGCCACGTTGACGATGCGGCCATATTTCCGTTTTTGCATGAGCGGCAGCACGGCGCGGGTGACGTTGAAGGCGGTGGTGACATTGAGGGCCAAATGGCGCTGCCATTCCTCGTCGGTGATTTTCTCGATCCGCGAACTTTTGAAGTTCGTGCCCTGCTGGACCATGCCGGCATTGTTGACGACAATATCGATGCGGCCAAATTTTGCCTTCACGGCGTCGATGAGTTCGCCCACATCCGCAACCACGGTGAGGTCGGCGGTAAAAGCCGCATGGCCAACGCCCAAGGTTTCAAGACGCTCGAAGATGCGCTTGGTAGTAGAAGTCAGCGCCACCCGCGCCCCTGCTGCAGCCAAAGCCCTGGCCGTGGCAAAGCCGATGCCTTCGGCACTTCCGGCACCGGTTACCAGTGCGACACGATCCAAAACCCCTGCCATGACCATCCCTTGAAAACAGCTTCCGGCACTCTCATATTAGCAATCAGGCTGCGGTGCCAGATGGGCCGTAGCATTCTTGAAGCCGCTTTCGCGAGGGCAAAAGTCCGATGAGCAAGATATCCATGTTTTCCTCGCCCCTTTTGCTGGGGTTTGACGATCTGGAGCGCCTTCTCGACCGGGCCCTCAAAACCTCAGGTGAAGGCTACCCGCCCTATAATATCGAACGATTGGCTGAAGGCGGCGGCGAGGTTTTGCGCATCACCATCGCGGTTGCCGGATTCCGCCGCCAGGACCTGGAAATCACCATCGAGGACAACCAGCTGAACATCCGGGGACGGACAAAAGAAGAGGAACCCCGCGACTACCTGCACCGGGGCATTGCCGGGCGGCAGTTTGCCCGGGCTTTCGTATTGGCCGACGGCATGGATGTGATCGACGCCACCCTTGTAAATGGACTTTTAATTATTAACTTAAGGAGACCGGAACCAAGCAGTGTTATCCGGCGTATTGAGATTAAGGAGTAGGATCATGAACACCAGCAACAACAAGGAAGCCTTTGAGCTGAGCCCGGAAGAGCTCGCCCAGCTCGGCAACGGTGCGCTGTCCTATATTCGCGAGATCGAGGGCCGTGACGTGATCCGCCTGGTGGGCCCGCAGGCGCGGGTTGCGCCGGACGCCAAGGTCTTCTGCCTGTTCAACGCCAATGGCGCACCGATTTCGATTTCAGGAACCCGCGAAGCCGCGGCCGACAGCGCCGCTGAGCATGAGCTGGTGGCTATCAGCCTGCATTAAGGACATCAACCTTGCACTTTTCATCATGGCCGTGCTCGACACGGCCATCTTTTTTCATGGAGACAGATGACCGCGTCAAGCGCGGTCATGATGAGATGGGGTTAAGCGGCAGAAGCAGCAGCCGACGGCTCGGTGAGAATTGAATACAGCCCTTCGGCGGTATCGGTGCCGCGCAGTTTTGCGATGGTGTCATTTTCGCGCAGCAATCTTGAAATGCGCGCCAGGGCCTTGAGGTGGTCGGCGCCGGCATGGTCGGGTGCCAGCAAGACAAACACCAGATCCACCGGCTGGCCATCGAGCGAATCATAGGCAATTGGCGTGCTGAGACGGGCGAAGAGGCCGTAGACGCGGTTGATGGAGGCAAGTTTGCCGTGGGGAATGGCGATGCCCTGGCCGATTCCGGTTGAACCCAGCTTTTCGCGCGTGAGCAGCGTTTCAAAAATGATGCGGTGATCAACGGCCACGAATTTTGCGATGGCCTGCGAGAGATCGGCGAGAAGCTGTTTCTTGCCTTGCGCCTTAACACTCGGCAATACGGCGCGCGCGTCAATGATGTCAGCGAGATCTGTCATTTTTTTCTTTTCCACTTACGCGGCAGGCCGGGGATCAACCCAGCCGATGTTGCCATCGCTGCGCCGGTAAACAACATTGGTCTGGCCGCCCTTGCTGTTCCTGAAAAGGACAAAGGGAACACTGGAAATCTCAAGCTGCATGACGGCTTCTCCGACAGAAAGTTCCGGTACGCTGGTGGACGATTCGGCAATGACCACGGGGTTAAGGCTTGCGGGTTCTTCATCCTCGTCACCCCCCGCCTGAATGACATAGCTCGCGGCTTCGGACTGGCGCACCGGTTCGCGGCGCTCCTTGTGATGGTCCTTCAGGCGCTGCTTGTAGCGCTTCAACTGCTTTTCAAGATGCTGGGCGGCCGCATCAAAACTTGGAAACGCATCCGCCGCCGTGCCGTGCGACTGCAGGACGAGGCCGGTGGCCAAGTGCAAACTGCAATCCGTCTGGAAAGTCGAGCGCTGCTTTTCAACAGTCACGTGGGCATGCACGGTGCCTTCAAAATATTTCTGGCGGAACTGTTGCAGGCGCTCATCAATATGGATCCTGAGTGCCTCACCGATATCGAGGTTCTTGCCGGTGACCTTAATCTGCATGGCTTTCGAAAATCCTTCTCCGCCACCTCTTCTTATAAGACATGGGCGCGCGAAATGCTAACGTCAACTAACTTGAGTATGTTCCTTGTGGAAATTAAGGCTGGCCCTGTTACACATCTGAACAGCGGCCTAGCCCTCAAAACGGGGCGGAAACTAGCCGCGTGGGCTCTCCAAGTCAACCGCCTAGCGGGCTTCCGACTGGGCCATCCGGCGGCGCTGGATCGATGAAGGAATATTCAGTGATTCCCGGTATTTAGCGACGGTGCGCCGGGCAATTTCAATGCCTTCGGCGCGAAGATTTTCAACGATGGTATCATCCGACAAGATGCTTTTTGCGGCCTCGGCGGCGATCATGTCCTTGATGCGCTGGCGCACTGATTCTGCCGAGTGGCTGTCACCGCCCGCCGTCGAAGAGGCAATGGCGGTTGTAAAGAAATATTTTAATTCATATGTACCGCGCGGGGTTGCCATATACTTATTCGAAGTCACGCGGCTCACCGTCGACTCATGCATCTCGATGGCTTCGGCCACGGTCTTGAGATTGATGGGCCGCAGGTGCTGAACCCCCAGAACCAGAAACGCATCCTGCTGGCGGACGATTTCGCGCGCCACTTTCAGAATGGTTTTTGCCCGCTGGTCGAGGCTCTTGATGAGCCATGTGGCATTGGCCTGGCATTCGTTGAGATAATTCTTGTCGGCTTCGCGCGAGGCGGTGCGTGACACCTTGCTCAAATACTGGTTGTTGAACAGCACGCGCGGAAGCGTGTCATTGTTGAGCTCCACCAGCCACGAGCCATCCTGGGCGGCGCGCACATAGACATCGGGCACCACGGGCTGAACCGGCTCGGAGCCAAAGGCATGGCCCGGCTTGGGGTTGAGATCCTTGAGCTCGGCAATCATTTCCCTGATGTCTTCAAGGTCCACCTTGCAGAGCGCCTTGAGCGCTGCAAAATCGCGCTTGGCAACAAGATTGAGATTGGCGATCAACGTCGCCATGGCCGGATCGAGGCGGTTGCGTTCGCGCAACTGGAGGCCGAGGCATTCCTGCAAATCGGCGGCGAAGACGCCGATGGGATCAAAGGTCTTGAGCGTTTCGAGAACGCGCGCCACATGGTCACGGCTGGTGCCGAGAGTGTTTGCGATGTCGGCAATATCGCCGGTGAGATAGCCCGCTTCGTTCACCATGCCGATCAGGTTCTGGCCGATGATGCGATCGGTGGGGGCCGAGATATTGAGATTGAGCTGGCCGGTGAGATGCTCGGCCAGGGTTTGCGTTTTGGTGAGCGAGGCGCTGAAATCATATTCGTCGCTGTCGAGTGAAATGCCCCCGGTGGGGCGGAGCGAGGCCCAGCCGGATTCGGCGGGGGCCTGGGTTTCGCGGCTGCTCGCATCGGCGCGGGCCTCGTGGGTGTAGACATTTTCCAGGTCCGTATCGAGGGTGCGGAGCTTGTCTTCCTGGGAGGTGCTGGAACTCAGGGCCGAGACGGTATCGGTATCTTGTTCGCGTGGTTCGGTTTTCTGCACGTCGCTGCCGCGCTCGTCGCGCTCAAGCAGGGGATTGCGTTCAAGCTCGCCTTCAACATAGGCCTGCAATTCGAGATTGGACATCTGCAGCAGCTTGATGGCCTGCTGCAACTGCGGGGTCATGACCAGGGATTGGCCCTGGCGCAAATCCATCCGCTGCATCAATGCCATGACTGACCACCAACTCTAAAGCGAAAATTCTTCACCGAGATAATAGCGGCGCACATCGGGATTGTTAACAATCTCATTTGGCGTGCCTTCGGTCAGGACTTTGCCCTCATGGATGATGAGCGCCCGGTCGATGAGCTCGAGGGTTTCTCGAACGTTGTGATCCGTAATAAGCACCCCGATTCCCCGAGCGGTGAGCTGTCGCACCATGTGGCGAATATCACCGATCGCAATCGGGTCAATTCCGGCGAAGGGCTCGTCGAGGAGCATGAATTTTGGCTTTGCGGCAAGGGCTCTCGCGATTTCCACGCGGCGACGCTCTCCGCCAGAGAGTGCAACAGCCGGCGAATGCCGGATATGGGTAATAGAGAACTCATCTAGCAACTCACGCAACACACGTTCGCGGCTGGATTTGTCGGGCTCGACGAGCTCGAGTACAGCGCGGATATTGTCTTCAACCGACAGTCCGCGGAAGATCGAGCTTTCCTGGGGCAGGTAGCCGATTCCCAGCCTTGCGCGCTGGTACATCGGCAGATGGGTTATGTCCGCCCCGTCAAGACTGATCGTGCCCTGGTCGGCGGCAATCAGGCCGATGATCATGTAGAACACCGTCGTTTTGCCGGCGCCATTGGGTCCGAGAAGACCTACGGCTTCACCACGCCTGACGGTGAGTGTCACTCCGCGCACGACGGGGCGGCGCTTGTAGCTCTTGGTGAGCAAACGGGCGACAATCCCTTCGCGCGCAGGCTGGCCCTGGACTTTCGCGTTTCCACCGGGCTTTTGGCCCATGGAGCGCGCATTCCTTGCCCGGCTTGGCGCATCTATCGCCATACCCGGACGCCGAATACGTCCAACTTCACCGTTCTGCGCCACCTGATTACCGCCTATTTGTGTTAATATAAAATGAAGCCCGCTATTTCGGAACAAAACTGCCCTTAACGCGGCCACCGGTCATCAGGGTTCGCTCCGTTGTGAGGTCAACGGTGAGTTTTTCGCCCTGCAGGGTGGTTTTCCCCTCGGTGAGCTTTACCTTGCCGCCCACCAGAAGGGTATTTGCCAGAATGTCCATTTTCGCCCAATCGCCAGTAATCACCTGCTTCGTCGTAGTGATGGTGACATTGCCCTTGGCATCCAGCTTGCTGGCCTGGGATTTGCTGGTGCCATCAGGCTGCTTTACGTCGGCATAAAACACCGTCATGACATCGCTGCGGATTTTCTGGCTGCCGCGCACCGCATCGACGCTGCCCCGGAAAATGGCCTGCTTGTCAGCATCGACGATTTCCATTTCATTGGCTTCCACCTCAACGGGGGTCAAGATTGACTCAGCGGCATGCAGGGATGCCGACATGAGGCCAAGAACAAAGGCTGAAGCCGCTAACTTCCGGATCATGGGGTCGTGTCTCCCTTTTTCACTTTCTGATCGAAACGGGCTTTTACCCCATTCAGGAATTTTATGTTGTTTCCGTCGTTGTCCACGCGCAAGCCGTTCGCTTGAATCGTTCCGGCTTCCATTTCAACCACAACTGGCACGTCGGACACCAGATTTTTCTTCTCCAACTCCACATGGGCCCTGGCCATGGTGGCGGTAAACCGGCCCTTCTCCACGATCCTTACACGGCCTTCCAGATCCATCTCTTTTACCTTCGCATGATACAGGCCAGCACTTGAAAACAGCTCGAAGGACTGGCCTGACTTTCTCTGGAACGTGCCGGTTAGGTCTTCCATGTGGATCAGGTCCGCCGTTTCCTTGTCTTGATAGCCTTTTTTAGCGGTTATTACATAGGGCTGATTTTCGCGATCAAAACCGGCGATGCGGGCAAAGGCACCGGCAATCTGCTCCGGCATTTCAACCGTCAGGGGAGTGGGTGCGGGTTTGGGGCGCAGGGCGGAAAACAAACCGGCCTGGACAAGAAACACGATGACCAGCCCAAGGCCAAAGGCCAGGGCGGCCCAGCTTAATATGGGAGCCAAGCGCGCCCGGCGCGCCGCAGCGAGCAACAGTTCATCAGTGTTGTCAGGCTGGATTTCAGTGTGCGAAGACATCTTCTTCGGTCCAGCCCGCCAGATCGAGCGAGGCCCGGGTGGGCACAAAGTCGAAACAGGCCCTGGCCAAGGCGGTGCGGCCTTCGCGTTCCAGCATCTGGTCGAGGCGGGCCTTCAATTCATGGAGATAGAGCACATCCTGGGCCGCATACTGCTTCTGTGCATCGCTCAACATGTGAGCGCCCCAATCGGAGCTTTGCTGCTGCTTGTTCAGTTCGATGCCGAGCAGTTCCTTCACCAGATCCTTGAGGCCGTGGCGATCCGTGTAGGTCCGGGTCAGCTTCGAGGCCAGCTTGGTGCAGTAGAGGGGGTATGTGTCGACAGCGAGGTAATGCTTGAGCACGGCCACATCAAAGCGGGCGAAGTGGAAAATCTTGGTGGTTTTGGGATCGGTCAGGAGCGCCTTGAGGTTGGGGGCATCATAGGTAGTGCGATCGAGCTGCACGAGATGGGCATTGCCATCGCCGGACGAAAGCTGGACGAGGCAGAGCTTGTCGCGGCGCGGCAGCAGCCCCAGGGTTTCCGTATCAATGGCGACGGACGCCCCGAAATCCAATCCTGCGGCCAAGTCGCCCTTGTAGAGTTTAATCGCCATTAAGCAGTCTTAGCCTCGTGTGTTTGACAGATGCCGTGGCTTACAAGACTGGACGAAAATACTCAAGGCTTGGCCGAAACGGCTATCTTGTGTCTGACTTTACTCGCTTTTCTGGCGGTGGATGCTGCCGGGGCTTACGCCGGGGTTATTATCTTCCTCGAGCCCTCATTGCCCTCCGCCGCGTCGCGCCTTCGGGCATTGCCGTAATTCGGCGCATCAGGACGCAAGGGAGAATCCGGCAGCTTTTTTCCAGTCATCATTGCCCCTGTGGAGGATTGCGGCGCGGCGCGGTGCGGTCAGGCAGCCTGTCAATGGCTTCATCGGCTCCCTGATTCTGCTTCAATACGCCTTCACGCAACACCCGTGTGGCCGCGTCCTGCTTTTGCGCGGGGTCAGTCGGGATCGGTGACTGTCTCTGCAGTTGCTTCCGCTCCGTTGCGCACCGGCTTGCCATCATTGTTGCGGGCTACTTCGGCAAACTTTGCCAGGGCTTCAGGCCGTCTCGCCTTCCACGGTCTCTTCATCCACGGTTTCTTCGTCGATGAGTTCGTCATCGGACTCGAACTCTTCACTTTCGGGATCGGCGGCCTTCATTCTTGGCACGGTGGAGTTTACCTCAACCGACGAAGGTGCATGCTCTCCGCCTCGTCAGCAGCCACTTTCTGGGGAAGATCGTCTTCCTCGCCCACCGCATCGTCATCGCCGATATCAACGCCCTGGTTATCTTCATCGGTCAGCGGCAGGGACTCCGCGTCGGCTTTACGGGTATTGTCCGCATCGATCGGAAGGATGGGTCTTCCGGTGCGCGGATCGCGGGTGGCGTCGTAACTCGTCTGATTGGTCATGTGGATATCCTCCTGATGCAGGGGCGACCCCTACGGGCCGCCCCCATTTCAATTACTCAGCAGCCATTTGGGCTTTCTGATTGATGGACACGTCAGCCAGCGCCGACAGGTCAACGTCGGTCTGCTCTTCTTCTTCCAGGGTCTCGTTCAAGAGTTCGGCCGCGTCGGCATGGCCAAGCATTTCAGCCCAGCGCTTCAACGTGCCGTAACGGGACATTTCATAATGTTCCACGGCCTGGGCCGCGCCGATCAGGCCCGCATCAAGGGCGGCGGTGCCCTTGTAGTCCTTCATGATTTCGGCGCCTTCTTCAAGAATGCCGTCAATCGCCGGGCAGGTCTTGCCCTGGGGCTTCTTGTCGATGATGCCGAACACTTCAACCAGGCGTTCCACCTGGCCTTCGGTCTGGTCGTGGTGCTTTTCGAAGGCGGCCTTCAATTCCGCGCTCTGGGCAGCCTTGGCCATTTTGGGCAAGGCGGCGAGGATTTTGCGCTCGGCGTAGTAAACATCCTTGAGGGTGTCGTGAAACAGGTCGTCCAGGTTTTTCTCGGCCATGATATTCTCCTAAATCCATGTGGCGATAAGGAGAAGAGTGATTCCCTTCTCGAACCGATTCAATCTGCGGCTGATGATTTGGTTCCAGCCCTGGAAATTTTTCTTTGGAGCTGTCCCTTCAGAGGGCGGGACTTCTTGCCGTTCCGGGCTTTCACGGCGATCCGGGCGTACTGATCCTTGATCCCGTCCAGTTCCTCCTGGGAGCGGTCCTCCAGGTCTATCAGGCTGTTTTCAGCTTTTCCGACGACGCGGATAATCTCATCCAGCTTGATCTGCAGGGCGAGGCCGTCACGGTTCTGGCTGTTTTGGATGACGAACACCATGAGGAAGGTGGCAATGGTGGTGACCGTGTTGACCACCATTTGCCAGTTGGCTGAAAAGCCAAAATAAGGGCCGCTTATGGACCAGGCCAGAATGAAGAGCGCGGCGATGCAAAAGGCCGCAGAGCTTCCCGCCCATTTGGAAACCTTCGAGGCAAAGACGGCAAACGACTTTTCAAATTCCACAATTCCCATGATTTTCCTCCCGCGCTGTGCGGAGACCTCAACTGCCAGCGGGGACGGAGGTTCCGGAAACCCGGAAAGGGAAGAAAATAAAGGCGGTTAAAAATGCCAGCGGCGCGGGGCGCGGAGGGAATGGCTCTGTTTTGGAAAATTTGGTGCCCTGAAGAGGACTCGAACCTCCACGACTTTCATCGCTAGTACCTGAAACTAGTGCGTCTACCAATTCCGCCATCAGGGCAATGGGGCGTCTCTTAACGGGAGGCGCGATATAATGTCAATGCAAGGCTCTTTGCAAACGGTGCCCGCGGGGGCTAAAAGCCGTCCGGACCCCTGAAACAACTGGATGTGGCTTCGTGACTGCGGAAAATTCAGAGAAGATCGTAACCCTGATCGGCGGCTCGGGCTTTATTGGCCGCCATATTGTGCGGGCGCTGGCCAAGCGCGGCTACCGCATCCGGGTGGCCTGCCGCAGGCCTGACCTGGCGGGCCATGTGCAGCCCCTGGGCACCACCGGGCAGGTGATGCCGGTGCAGGCCAATGTGCGGTACCCTGCCTCGCTGGCCGCCGTCTGTGACGGGGCCTATGCGGTCGTCAATCTGACAGGAGTTCTCGCCAGCCGCGGGTCCCAGAGTTTTGATGCCATCCATGTTTTCGGGGCCGAGGCTTCGGCCAAGGCCGCAAAGGCGGCCAAGGCCCAGGTTTTCATCCAGATGTCGGCGCTGGGTGCCGATGCGGAGTCAGCCAGCGACTATGCGCGCACGAAGGCTGCGGGCGAGGCAAAGGCCAGGGCGGCGTTTCCCGGCGCCATTGTGCTGCGGCCTTCCATCGTGTTCGGGCCGGAAGACAATTTCTTCAACCAGTTTGCCGGCTTGAGCCGCCTGGCCCCTGCCCTGCCGCTGATCGGCGGCGGGCAGACAAAATTCACGCCGCTGTTCGTGGGCGATCTGGCCGAGGCCATTGCCCGCCTCATTGACACCGGCGAGGCCAGCGGAAAAACTTTTGAACTTGGCGGGCCGGAAGTGTTCAGCTTCAAGCAGCTCATGGAATTCACGCTTGAGACGATCGGGCGCAAGCGCCTGCTGGTTCCGCTGCCATGGCCCATCGCCAAGATCATGGGAAGTGTCATGGGGCTTTTGCCCTTCGCGCCGCTCACGGCGGATCAGGTTGAATTGCTGAAGACTGACAATGTGGTGAGCGAGGCTGCCACGCGCGAAGGCCGCGATCTGGCTGGCCTTGGCATCACCGGCCACAGCATTCAGGGCATTGTGCCGAGCTATCTCTACCGTTACCGCAAGGCCGGTCAGTTCACGGTGCCCAAGGGAATTCCTGAGTAGATCAGCCCCAGCAGGATAGCGCCAAGCGCCATCCGGTAAATCACAAAAGGCAGGAAGCTTATGGTCCTGATCATGCGCATGAGCACGGTCATGGTGCCGAGCGCAATGAAGAATGTGAGAATGCCTGTAACAATCACCGGGCCCGAAATGGTTTCTCCGCTTTCCAAAGCATTGCCAATTATCAGGAGCGAGGCGGCGCCGTTGGCCGGTATGGAGAGCAGGAAGGAAAAGCGCGCGGCTTCGGTGCGGGTAAATCCAAGGCCGCGGGCGGCGGTCATGGTGATGCCGGAGCGGCTGGTGCCGGGGCTCAAGGACAGGGCCTGGGCTCCGCCAATGATCAGGGATGATTTCCAGTTCATGTCAAGAACGGTGCGGCGCAGCAGGCCGTAGGTGTCCGCCGCATAGAGCAGGATGCCGAACACAATGGCGTTGATGGCCACCAGCGTGGCGCTGCGGATGTGGTCATCGAGATGGGTGAGCTTCATCAGCAGGCCAACGACGATGATGGGGATCGTGCCGATGAGGACATGAAAGGCGAGGTCTGCATTGTGCGAGGCGCGGCGCCTGACAAGATCAATGGCGCCCCAGAACATGTGGATGACATCGCGCCAGAAATAGATGATCACGGCGGCGAGCGTTCCGAGATTGGTGACCATGTCGGTGACCACGCCCTGGTCGGGCCAGCCGGTCAAGGTCGGCACCAGAATCAAATGGCCGGACGAGGATATGGGGAGAAATTCGGTGATCCCCTGAATGAGGGCAAGCACGACAATCTGCTCAAGTGACATTCCGGAAAACCCTTGAAAACCGCACGGCGCGAATCGCTTGCGGTTAGACAAGTGCGTCTTATAGGGTTAGTTTAAATGCAGCAACGACACTGACTTTCACTGGCGGCTTTTTCATCCCATGCCCAAATTGCTTCACTTTCCGCTCGATCCGCTCAGCCGCCGGCTGCGCCTGGCCCTGGCGGAATATGGCGTGGCCTTTGAACTGGTCGAGGAGCGGCCGTGGACGCCGAGCGAGACGCTTTTCAATCTCAACCCGGCGGGCATTGTGCCGGTTTTTGTGGAGGATGGCGGGGCTGCCGTCAGCGGCATCGAGGCGATCACCGAGTATCTGGAAGAAACACGCGCCGGGAAAACGAAACTCATTCCGGGACAGGCGGCGGCGCGGGCCGAGGTGCGGCGGCTTACGGGCTGGTTTGACACGAAATTCTATGCGGAGGTTTCCGAGCCGATCATCACGGAAAAAATCATCCGGCGTTTCATGACGCGCGAAACCGGCGGGGGCGCGCCCGACATGGCGCGGGTGCGCTACGGGCTTTCGCGGCTCAGGGATCATCTGGATTACATGGGAACGCTGGCCGACCACCGCTCGTGGCTGGCGGGCGAGGAACTTTCCATCGCCGATCTTGCGGCGGCGGCGCATCTCTCGGTCATCGACTATCTCGGCGATATTCCGTGGACGGACTTTCCGGTGGCCAAGCTGTGGTACCAGCGGATCAAGTCACGCCCGTCATTCCGCCCCCTGCTCGGTGACACGCTGCGCGGCATGCCGGCGTCTGCTTCCTATGCCGACCTCGATTTCTGAACGCCTGCGCGCAAGAGCCAGGCAGGAAGGCTTCAGCGGGATCAGGATTACCTCAGCCGACGGCGTGCCCCAACAGGCGGAAAGATTGCGCAGGTTTCTTGACCAGAATTATCACGGCGATATGGACTGGCTTGCCACAACAGCGGAGCGCCGCGCGGCGCCCAAGGCCCTGTGGCCGGAAGCGCAATCGGCCATCGTGTTCGCCATGAGTTATGGGCAGGGGCTTGATGCTTTTGAACGGCTGGGGCGGACATCCCAAGGGGTTATTTCAACCTATGCGCTGAACCGCGACTATCATGATGTGGTGAAGGGCAAGCTCAAGAAAATTGCCACGTGGTTTGCGAGCGTTGCCAAAGCGGAAGTGAAAGTTTTTGTCGACACCGCGCCGCTGATGGAAAAGCCGCTGGCCCACGCCGCGGGCCTTGGCTGGCAGGGCAAGCACACAAATCTGGTGTCACGCGAATTGGGATCGTGGTTTTTCATCGGCACGATCCTGACCGACAAGGCCTTGCCCGTCGATGACGCTGAAACGGATCACTGCGGCTCCTGCCAGGCCTGTCTTGATATCTGCCCGACCAAGGCTTTTCCGGCGCCCTACCAGTTGGATGCACGGCGCTGCATTTCCTATCTCACCATCGAGCACAAGGGCCATATCGACCGCGAATTCCGCAAGGCCATGGGCAACCGCATCTATGGCTGCGATGATTGTCTGGCGGTGTGCCCGTGGAACAAGTTTGCCAGCGAGGCGAGCGAGGCGAAGCTGCGGGCCCGTGAGGATCTGGTTTCGCCGGGGCTTGATGATTTGGCTGTTTTGGATGATGCGGCGTTTCGGAAATTGTTTGTGGGTTCACCGGTGAAACGCGTTGGGCGGGACCGTTTCGTGCGCAATGTGCTGATTGCGATTGGCAATAGCGGCAATCTGGATTTCATTCCGGTTGCGGAACATCTTTTGAATGACCCTTCGCCGCTGGTGCGCGCCATGGCGGTGTGGGCCCTGGCGCAATTGATGCCTCACGAAGATTTCCGGCATGTCGCGCGATATGCACGCAATGACTGAACCTGATTTAGCGGTGAAAGCCGAATGGAGTTCACCGTGAACCATCTTCTGTGTTTCGGCTTCGGTTTTTCGGCACGGGCGTTTGCGGCGCGATTGGACAAGCGAGAGTGGAAAATTTCCGCGACGAGCCGTGATGCGGAGGGCATTGCCGAAATCGAAGCGCAAGGGTTTCACGGGCTGCCGTTTGACAAAGCCTTGCAGATTGCGACCGGATGTTACGCATCTCCTGATTTCGGCACCTCCCGGTGAAAATGGTGATCCGGTTTTACACTTGTTCGGCGAACAACTGCAGAGGCTTTCAAAGCAATTGAAGTGGGTGGGCTATCTTTCAACCACGGGGGTTTATGGCGACCGGGGCGGTGACTGGGTTGATGAGGACAGCCCGCTTGAACCCACTACGGCGCGGGGCCAGAGGCGCTTGGAGGCGGAGCGGAGCTGGCTCAGGCTCCACAGCGATTTTGGATTGCCGGTGCATGTGTTTCGCCTCGCCGGGATTTATGGGCCGGGGCGGAACACGCTTCTCAATGTCCGGGATGGCAGCGCCAAGCGCATCATCAAGCCGGGACAGATTTTCAGCCGCATTCATGTGGAGGATATCGCGGGGGTGCTTGCGGCTTCCATTGCAAAGCCACATCCGGGCCGCGCCTATAATGTGTGTGATGACGAACCCTGCCCGCCGCAGGAGGTGGTGGAATTTGCGGCGAATTTGCTGGGCCTGCCGCTGCCGCCGGAAATTCCGTTTGAGCAGGCGGAGCTTTCGCCCATGGCCAAAAGTTTTTATGCGGAGTCGAAGCGGGTTTCCAACAGGCGCATCAAGACTGAGTTGGGTTATAAGCTGATTTATCCGAATTATCGCGATGGTCTTGCGGCGATCAATTCGACACTCTGAAAGAGGCCCTCATCCGGCCTGTCGGCCACCTTCTCCCATCCTCGGACGGGAGAAGGCGATAACATTTAGGCCTTCTCCCGTGCTCATGCATGGGAGAAGGTGGCCGAAGGCCGGATGAGGGCTTTTCTCACGGCGTAATGCCGTCAGCCCGTTCGGCGAGTTGCAAGGCGGTTTCGCGGATGAGCTTCAATTGCCCCGGTGTCGACAGGCGGTGATCGCCGCCCTTGATCAGGGTCATGGTGATGTCCGGGCCGGAGAGGGCTTCGAAAACCTTGAGCGCGTGGGAGGGCGGCACGTCCGGGTCGCTGCTGCCCTGCAGGATGCGCACGGGACAGGGCAGCTCCAGCCCGGTTTTCAGCAGCAGGTGTTTGGCGCCGTCCTCCAATAGCTTGAGAGTGATCGGCATGGGGTCGCCATATTCCGATGGGCGCTCGTAGAGGCCGCGCGTTTCCAGTTGCTGGCGGGCTTCAGGCGAAAACGCATCCCACATCAAATCATTGGTCATGTCGGCGGCGGGGGCAATCAGCACAATGCCGGCCATGCGCCGCGCGGCGCGCGGGTCATCGCGCAGCAAAACCTTGGCCAGCAGAAGCGCCAGCCAGCCACCCATGCTGGAGCCGACGATGATGCGTTTGGAGCGGGTCTTTTCGATGAACATGTGAATGGACTGTTCAAGCCATTCGGAAATGGTGCCGTCGGTGAAGAGGCCTCCGGACTGGCCATGGCCGGAATAGTCAAAGCGCAGGCCGGGCCTTCGGGTTTCGCGGGCAAGGGCGGCCATGGCTTCGGCCTTGGTGCCCAGCATGTCCGACATGAAACCGCCCAGCCAGAAGAAGCCGCAGCGGCCCAGATCATCGGCGGCGCCATCCTGCAGAAAGGCCAGTTTTACGCCGCCCGGGCCTTGCTCAAAATCCACACCCGCCATCTAAATTATCCAATCCTTTCAGCCCTCCTTGACGGCAACCCCGCTTCAAGGTCTAAAGCGTGGTTCTTAACCGGCCGGTCGCGGAATCGCCACGGCCCTAACATGGAGAAGCATAGAGCTTGAGTATACCCCCCCGGAGGCCAACGATTGTACGCGGTGCCGCCCCCCCGCAAAAAGAAGAAGGTAACAAGATTAACCACCGCATTGATGCGCGCGAAGTGCGCCTCATCGGAGCCGACGGACAGAATGTCGGCGTCGTGCCAACCCGCCAGGCCCTGGCAATGGCCGAGGAAGCCAATCTCGATCTGGTCGAAATCTCGCCGGACGCGGTTCCCCCGGTTGCCAAGATCCTCGATTACGGCAAATTCAAATTCCAGGAACAGAAAAAGGCCGCCGAGGCCCGCAAGAAGCAAAAGGTCATTGAGATCAAGGAGATCAAGATGCGCCCGATGATCGATGACCATGACTATGAGGTCAAGATGAAGGCCATCAAGCGCTTCTTCGAAGAGGGCGACAAGGTCAAGGTCACCTTGCGTTTCCGGGGCCGCGAAATGGCCCACCAGGAGCTTGGCCACCGGCTTTTGAACCGGGTCAAGGCCGATACGGCGGAAATCGCCAAGGTCGAATCCGACGCGCGCTTCGAAGGCCGCCAGATCGTGATGATTATCGCGCCGAAATAGGCCATCAGGGGGTGCAATCCGATGGGTTGCATCGCCCCCGAATTTCTGCTTAACACCCCCCATTAAGCCGCCTGGCCATGTAAAGGGCATGCCATGGCGGCTTCTTATCGCTTTGAAAGGACCTAAGCCAAATGCCCAAGATGAAAACGAAATCCTCAGTCAAGAAGCGCTTCAAAACGACCGCTTCGGGGAAGATTCGTGCCGCCGGAGCTGGAAAGCAACACGGCATGATCAAGCGCACCAACAAGCAGATCCGCAACCAGCGCGGCACCATGATTTTGAGCCCCGGTGACACCGGCCTTATCAAAATTCATATGCCCTACGCCCGTTAAGGAGAGCTCCTATGCCACGTTCAAAAGGCGGCACCGTCGCCCGCAAATCCCACAAGAAAGTCATGAGCCAGGCGAAGGGCTATTTCAGTCGCCGCAAAAATGTTTTCCGCGTTGCCGTGCAGGCCGTCGAAAAGGCCGGACAATATGCCTACCGTGACCGCCGGACCAAGAAGCGCAATTTCCGCGCCCTGTGGATCCAGCGTATCAATGCGGCCACCCGCGAATTGGGCCTCACCTATGGCCGATTTATTTACGGGCTCGACAAGGCCGGCATCGAAGTCGACCGCAAGGTTCTTTCCGATCTTGCGATCCATGATCCCGCTGGTTTTGCCGCGCTGGTTGAGAAGGCCAAGGCTGCTCAATAAGCAAACGCTCACTATTCTACTTTAGAATTCCTTGGCCGGGCCGTTAAGTGTGTACACACTGTGGGGTCCGGCCAATTCGTTTCAAGGACCGAAATTCCCATGAGTCTCGAACAGGATATCCTGCAGCAGGTGGCAAGCGCTTCCGATGAAGCAGCGCTCGAAGCGCTACGCGTGGCAACCCTTGGCAAGAAGGGTTCGATCTCCGAGCAGATGAGATCCTTGGGCGCCATGGGGCCGGAGGAGCGCAAGACGGCGGGCGCGGCGCTCAATGTCTTGAAGGATAAAGTGACGGAAGCGATTGCGGCGCGCAAAGCCGTGCTGCAGGAGGCCCAGCTTGAACAGCGCCTCGCTTCTGAAAAAATCGATGTGACCTTGCCGGCGCGCACCGAGCCGCGTGGCACGGTGCATCCCGTCTCCCAGGTATGGGAAGAGGTGGTGCAGATTTTCGGCGATCTCGGATTTGCCGTGGCCGAAGGCCCGCATATCGAAGATGATTTCCACAATTTCACGGCGCTCAACATTCCC
>CAVWAY010000016.1:0-49708 GCA_963753025.1 uncultured Alphaproteobacteria bacterium
ATGCAGGCCGAACTGGCGGCCCTCGACCCCAATGCGATCCCAGCCGACTTGAAAGACATGATGTCCGGCGGGTCGCTTCCCGAAATGCCGAAATCTCTGCCGGGCCATGGCGGCGGAGGCCTTCCCGGTCTCGGCGGCCTGCCGGGCCTCGGCGGCAAAGCACCACCATTCAAAGGATTCCCGGGCCTTCCGGGTAAGAAACGATGATCTCGAACATTAAGGAGTAATGAGACATGGCAATGAAAATCAGGCTTGCACGTGCAGGCACCAAGAAGCGCCCTTACTATCACATCGTGGTGGCGGATCACGCCTCGCCGCGTGATGGCAAGTTCATCGACGTGATCGGCGCCTTCAACCCGATGCTGGGCAAGACCGATGAAGCCCGCGTCAAGCTCGATGGCGCCAAGGCCGCCGAGTGGCTCAAGAAGGGCGCCCAGCCCACCGACCGCGTGCTGCGTTTCCTCGACAAGGCCGGCATCAAGAAGCGCGAAGCCCGCAACAATCCGCAGAAGGCCCTTCCCGGCAAGAAGCGTCTGGAGCGTGAAAAGCTGCAGTCCGACGCCGCTGCAAAAGTTGCCGCTGCTGCCGCTGCTGCTGCCGAAGCGCCCGCCGCCGAGGCCCCACAGGCTTAAGTTAGACGTATGGGCACCCCGCGCGATCAGGTTCTCGTCGGCGTGATTGTGGGAGCCCACGGAATCAAGGGCGAGGTGAAGCTGAAAAGCTTCACCTCCGATCCCTTGAGCATTGGCCGCTATGGCCCGCTGCAATCATCATCCGGCAAGCAGTTTGAAATTGCCAAACTCAAGGCGGCGAAGGATGATTTTATTGCGAGCCTCAAGAACGTGAATGATCGCAACGAAGCAGAGACGCTGAAAGGCGTCGAGCTTTTTGTGGCCCGCGAGAAACTTCCAAAACTTAAAACCCATGAAGCCTATGCCCACGATCTCATGGGGCTTGATGTGGTGTTGGAGAATGGCAGCAAATTGGGAAAACTCGTCGCCATGCCAAACTACGGCGCCGGCGATTTGCTTGAAGTGGCCGTTGACGGCAACAGCGAAACAGTTCTCATTCCCTTCACCAATGCCTTCGTGCCGCAGGAGGATTTTAGCAGCGGCAGGATCATTGTAAATTTGCCTGAAGGCTATCTGGATGCGGGAGAGCCAGAATGACCTTCGCCGCCACCATCCTCACCCTCTTCCCCGAAATGTTCCCCGGCTCCCTCGGCATTTCGCTCGCGGGCAAGGCCCTGAACGACGGCCTCTGGTCCCTCGAGGCCCGCGATATCCGCGCTTCGGCCACCGACAGGCACCGCACCGTGGATGACCATCCCGCCGGCGGCGGCGCTGGCATGGTGCTGAAACCCGATATTCTGGCGGCCGCCATCGATGCCGCCCCCCATGTGGGCCCGCGCCTGCTCATGAGCCCGCGCGGGATTCCCCTCACGCAAGGCCTTCGTCCGCGAACTGGCGGCAGGCCCCGGCTGCCTCATCGTCTGCGGCCGTTTTGAAGGCATCGACGAGCGCGTCATCGAAAACCGCAAGCTCATCGAGGTTTCCCTCGGCGATTTCGTGCTCTCCGGCGGCGAACCGGCGGCCCTTGCCCTTCTGGATGCCGTGGTGCGCCTGCTCCCCGGCGTCATGGGAAAGCCCGAATCCGGCGACGAGGAAAGCTTCGAGGATGGCCTTCTGGAACACCCCCACTACACCAAGCCCCGCATCTGGGAAGGCCTTGAAATCCCTCAGATTCTCCTCTCTGGCGACCACAAGGCCATTGCCAAATGGAAGCATGAACAGCGCGAAGCCTTAACCAAGGCCCGCCGGCCAGACCTCTGGCGGAAATATCTGCCCGATAAGAATTGATTTATGTGGCCTGACCCGCTATAGCCCGCCCAACTCTAAAGGATATCTGTCATGAACATCATTCAACAGCTCGAAAAAGAGCAGGTGGCTATCGTTGCCGCCCAGCGCGGCGTGCCGGTATTCGGCGCCGGCGACACGGTCATCGTCAACGTGAAAGTCGTTGAAGGCGAGCGCACCCGCGTTCAGGCCTATGAAGGCGTTTGCATCGCCCGCTCCGGCGGCAGCATCAATGAAAACTTCACCGTCCGCAAAATGTCCTACGGCGAAGGCGTTGAACGCGTATTCCCCGTCTACTCCCCGCTGATCGACTCGATCAAGGTTGTGCGCCGTGGCGAAGTGCGCCGCGCCAAGCTCTATTACCTCCGTGACCGGACCGGCAAGTCGGCCCGCATCATCGAACGCCGCGCCAGCGAATTTGAAGACCAGGTGGATATGGAAGTTGCTGCTTCCACCGCCGTCAGCGCCGCCGCCAGTGCGGAAATCAAAGCCAAGGCCAAGGCGGAAGCCAAGGCCAGCGGCAAGAGCAAGAAGAAGTAATTTTTCTGCTTAGCACATATCAAAGGCCGGCAGCAATGCCGGCCTTTTTCTTTTGGAAGCGTAGGCCATGACCGATTATCTCAAAGTCAATCTCGCCAACTGGAATGACCGCGCCGCCATCCATATCAAGGATGAGGCGGGCGGCTACCGCGTCAAGGAATTCCTGAATGGCGCCGACAATCTCCACGGCATCGAAGACCGCGAGATCGGCGATGTCCGCGGAAAACGCATCGCCCATCTGCAATGCCATTTCGGCATCGACACGCTCTGCCTTGCAAGGCGCGGCGCCTCCTGCGTGGGACTCGATTTCTCGCCCGTCGCCATCGCCGCCGCGCGCGACCTGCAAAAGCAGACCGGCCTTGATGCCAGCTTCGTCGAAGGCAATGTCTATGACGCCCGTGAACTGATCGAAGGCCACTTCGACATGGTTTATGTCACCTGGGGCGCCATCGGCTGGCTGCCCGATATCGCGCGCTGGGCCAAGGTCGTGTCTTCACTGTTGAAACCAGGCGGCACGCTCTATCTGCTTGAAGGCCATCCCTCGCTCATGGCGCTCAATGAAAAAACCCCAACCCTCGAGCACGGCTTTGACTGGCGCACCCCGCAGAATGCTCCCATCGTTGAAGAGGAGTCGACGACCTACACTGGTGACACAACCCCTGTCACGGCCACAACAACCAACTCATGGATTCATCCCCTGAGCGACATCATCAACGCCGTGATCACTTCCGGCCTGCGCCTCGATTATTTGCACGAACACGAAGAACTGGCCTGGCAATTCGCCCCCATCATGGTGCCCATCGAAGGCAAACGCCGCATGTGGGTCCTCCCCGAAGGCTTCAAGAAACTCCCGCTGGCCTTCTCGCTCCAGGCAACAAAGGCCTGAATCCTGCAAAGCCCCATGCAGGAACGGGCATTTGACATGTCAGCGGCAAGGACTAAATAGCAGCCACAACCTTCATTTTGAGACTGTAAATGGCCAAGCCGCGCACACTTTATGACAAGATCTGGGACGACCATCTGGTCCACGAGGCCGATGACGGCACCTGCCTGCTCTATATCGACCGCCATCTCGTCCATGAAGTGACCTCCCCCCAGGCCTTCGAAGGCCTGCGCATGACCGGCCGCAAGGTGCGCCACCCCGAGCGCACCCTGGCCGTCGTCGACCACAATGTGCCCACCACCGACCGCAGCAAGGGCATTGCCGAGGAGGAAAGCCGCATCCAGGTTGAAACCCTGGCCCAGAACGCCAGGGATTTCGGCGTCGAGTATTTCCATGAGCGCGACAAGCGCCAGGGCATTGTCCATGTCATAGGCCCTGAACAGGGCTTTACCCTGCCCGGCACCACCATCGTCTGCGGCGACAGCCACACCTCCACCCATGGCGCTTTCGGGGCGCTGGCCCATGGCATCGGCACCTCGGAAGTCGAGCATGTGCTGGCCACCCAGACGCTGATCCAGAAAAAGGCCAAGAACATGCTGGTCGAGGTGACCGGCAAGCTGGCCCCCAGCGCCACCGCCAAGGACATCATCCTTTCCATCATCGGCGAAATCGGCACCGCCGGCGGCACCGGCTCGGTCATCGAATTCGCCGGCGAAGCCATCCGCGACCTCTCCATGGAAGGCCGCATGACCGTCTGCAACATGACCATCGAGGGCGGGGCCCGCGCCGGCATGATTGCCCCTGACCAGAAAACCTATGACTATCTCCATGGCCGCCCCAAGGCCCCCAAGGGCGAGGCCTGGGACAAGGCCCGGGCCTATTGGGATAGTCTGCGCACGGATGAAGGCGCCCATTTTGACCGCATCGTGAAGCTTGATGCCCCTCCCTGCCGCCCATCGTCTCCTGGGGCACCTCGCCGGAGGACGTGATGTCGGTTGCCGGCGCCATTCCCGAATCCCGATGACATTCCCGATGAGGGCAAGCGCCAGTCGAAATGGCGCGCCCTTGAATACATGGGCCTCAAGCCCGGCCAGAAAATGACCGATATCCCACTTGATGTAGTCTGGATCGGCTCCTGCACCAATGGCCGCATCGAAGACCTGCGCAATGTGGCAAAGATCGTAAACGGCAAGAAAATCGCCGGAAACCTGGCCTATGCCATGATTGTTCCGGGCTCCGGCCTGGTGAAGGAACAGGCCGAAGCCGAGGGCCTGGACAAGATTTTCAAGGCGGCGGGCTTTGAATGGCGCGAACCCGGCTGTTCCATGTGCCTCGGCATGAATCCGGACCAGTTGAAGCCCGGCCAACGCTGCGCCTCTACGTCCAACCGCAACTTCGAAGGACGCCAAGGCTACCGTGGCCGCACCCATCTCGTCAGCCCACAGATGGCTGCCGCGGCGGCTTTGGCCGGAAGATTCGTTGATATTCGAAAATCTTGATTCGAACCACCCCGTTAACCATTGCCTCACCAAATTTTAAAGCTTATGAGGGGCCAAGATGGTAGAGTGATTCACGTGCGGAAGTGAGTCGCGTTTTGGTGGGGAACTATTTTGAATAATTCTGTTCAGGCCGATACGAAATTTTTGCGTCGTATTTTTGTAGGCCTTGTGTTGTTGACGCTCGCCGCTGGCGGCATGGTTGGCCTTACCACCGCGCAAGCCACAACCGATGCCCCCGCCGCCTGCACCGTATCCTGCCAATAAATTTTCTTTTCTAGTCTGGAAGTTCAAGCGGCTTCAGCGATTCAAATTTATCGCCCGGGCCCGGATTGTCCGCGGGGCTTTCACCGCCCAGGTGATGCATGATGCCCCACACCGCGTTGAGCGCCGTTTGCACCGCACCCTCAACCCAGCCCGGCGTCCACGACACGTCATCGCCCGCAATGAAGATGCCGCGTTCCGCCGGCGGCATTTTATCCTGCATGAAATGGCAATACATCCGGTGGTTATAGCGGTAGTGGCCGGGCAGCGCGCCCTTGAAGGCCCCCATGAAATTGGGGTCCGATTCCCATGACACCGTGATGGGATCGCCGATGATGTGTTTTTCCAATGCGAGATCGGGATAAATTTTCTTCAGCGCGTCAAGCGCCAGCGTCACCCGCTTCTCCACCGGCAACGGCAGCATCTTCATCGCATCGCTCATCCATGAATAGGTGAGGCAGATGACGCCCGGCTTGTCGTCGCCATTGTCGAACAGATAGGTGCCGCGCGTCAGCCGGTCGGTGAGCGTCATGCTCATCACGTCCCTGCCCGTATGCGGGTCCTTGTCCTTCCAGAACGGCCGGTCTGTCATCACGAAAGTTTTTGACGATTGCATGTAGCGCGTGCGGTCCAGCGCCATCCACATTTTCGGCGAAAACAGACTCTCCTCGCATTTCATGTAGGTGGTCAGCAGCCAGCTCTGCAGCGCCACCAGCACCGCGTCATAGAGTTTGGTGTCGCCCCAGCGGTCCGTCACCGCGATCTTGTCGCCATAGGCCCGGTCGATGCGGGTGACGCCGGGACGCGGCGCACCGCGATGCAAGGACTCAAGCGTCGTGCCCTTGGGCCAATGCACCATGTTGGGCGGTGACAATTTCCACAAGCCCCCGCGGCACCTGCTCAACCCCGCCCACGATGTAGTTCTGGTTCTCGTCGCAGTCCGTTGCCACCACGCGCAGGATTTCCAGCATGGAGTTGGGATAATCCGAATCCCAGCCGCCGGTGCCGAAACCCACCTGGCCAAAAACTTCGCGGTATTGAAAGGGCCTGTCAGCAAAGGCATAGGACGTCGCCACGAAATCATAGAAGCTGCGGTCATCCCAAATCGGAATGAGCCTGTCCCAGATTTCTTTGAGCGCCGGAACATCACGCTCGCGGATAGCCTGCCGCAATCCGGAAAGCCCCGCACCTTCCTCAAGCGCCTTGGCCCATGCCGTGCCGATCTCCTTGAACATCGGCGGCAAGTCGGCGATCTTCTCCACGTAAAGCGTCTTGCCCTCAAGATCGATCACCGTTGAAGGTGTGGCCGGCGACAGGGGGTTTGGAAAGGGCTTGGACTTCAAGCCCAGCATGTTAACGTAGTGATAGAAAGCCGTCGAGGATTCCGGAAAGCGCATGCCGCCCAATTCCGCGATAATCCCTTCCGCCCCTTCAAAGGCCTGGGAACGCAGGCGGCCACCAATGCGCGAGGCCTCATAGACCACCGGCTTCAGCCCCATTTTCAGAAGCTCGAAGGCCGCCGTCATGCCGGCCATCCCCGCGCCTATGATCGCCACCTCTTCGCCGTAGCGGTGCGCCGGAACCGAGCCGAGGCCCGCCGGGTGCTTGATCCAGTCATCAAAGGCAAAGGGGAAATCCGGCCCAAAATTCGTGACCGGCCGTGAAACATCCTCGTCGGGAGCAAAAAGATTGGTTGAGGCAGTCATGCGCCGGTCTCCGTTTTTGCGACCTTGCCACATAAAAAACACGTGGGCCACGGGGAGATTGCGCCGGGGCACCATGGCCTGTATGAGACCCCGCCATGACCACGATTTTCATAGATGGCGAAGCGGGAACCACCGGCTTGCAGATCCGCGACCGGCTTAAAACCCGCGAGGATATTGAGCTTGTCAGCATTGCGCCCGAAAAGCGCAAGGATGCGGGCAGCGCGCCGGGAGCTTCTGAACAGCGTCGATGTGGCCATCCTCTGCCTGCCCGATGACGCCGCCCGGGAAGCCGTGGGCCTGATCGATGCCAAATCCAAAACCCGCGTCATCGACGCCTCAACCGCCTACCGGGTCGATCCGGCCTGGGCCTATGGCTTTGCCGGAATTGAGCCCCGCCCAAGCCAAAAAAATTGCCGGCGCCGCGCGCGTCTCAAATCCCGGCTGCTATCCGCAAGGCTTCATCGCCGTGGTGAAGCCCCTGATCGATGCGGGCGTTTTGGGTGCCGATGCGCTGCTCACCTACAACGCCGTGTCCGGCTATTCCGGCGGCGGCAAGAAAATGATCGAGGACTATGAAAAGGCAGGCCCCAGGGCCAGCCCCTACATGCCCTATGGCCTGACGCTCAATCACAAGCATTTGGCCGAAATGAAGCATTACGCGGGCCTCACCCATGACGCCATTTTCCAGCCCGTGGTGGGCAACTATGCGCAAGGCATGCTGGGCACCGTGCCCCTTTTCTTAAGCATGCTGAAGAGGAAAATCAGCAGTGCCAACATCCATGAAATCCTGGCCAAGGCCTATGCCGCCAGCACTTTCATTGAGGTGGCGCCCCTGGAGCCGGTTGAGCGTTCCCCCGCGGTAAACCCGCAAGCCCTCAACAACACCAACCGCATGCGGCTATGTGTTTTTGGCAATGATGGCCGTGGCCAGGTCTTGCTAACCTCCATTTACGATAATCTCGGCAAGGGCGCGTCCGGCGCCGCCGTGCAAAATTTGAATCTGATGATCGGTGCCCAGGAAAGCCTTGGCGTTGATCTGCCTCTCGCAAACTGAAAGAGCCGTGTCATGGAAAAATTTGAAACCTTGAATGGTGTTGCCGCTCCCCTCAACATCGTCAACATCGACACCGACATGATCATCCCCAAGCAGTTCCTGAAAACCATCAAGCGCACCGGACTCGGAAAATCCCTGTTCTACGAAATGCGCTACACCCAGGACGGCAAGGAACAGCCGGACTTCATCCTGAACAAGCAGGCCTACCGCAAGGCGCAGATCCTGGTGGCGGGGAACAACTTCGGCTGCGGTTCATCGCGCGAGCACGCCCCCTGGGCGCTCCTTGATTTTGGCATCCGCTGCGTGATCTCCACCAGCTTCGCCGACATCTTCTACAACAACTGTTTCAAGAACGGCATTCTGCCCATCGTCGTTTCCCCGGAGAATTTGAAGAAGCTGCTCGATGATGCCGACCGCGGCAGCAATGCCACGCTCACCATTGATCTCCCCAGGCAGGAAATACGCGGGCCCGATGGCGGCACGGTGAAATTCGATATCGATCCCTTCCGCAAGCATTGCCTGCTCAACGGCCTCGATGACATCGCCCTCAGCCTGGAAAAAGTTTCCTCGATTGAGGCTTATGAAAAGAAGCAGGCCGCAAGCCAGCCCTGGCTCTGAGCCGGGATTTGGATTCGATCCTCATCACCGTACTCCCCGTCTTCGGCCTTATCGTTTTGGGTTATATCTTTGCGCGCCTGAAGCTTCTGGATAGCGCCACCGCCCGGGGCCTCACCCTGTTCGTCTTCATGCTGGCCATTCCGGCGCTGCTGTTTCGCACCGTTGCCCTGATGAAGCCGCTGGACGCCATGCCCTTTGGCCTGTGGCTTGCCTTTTTTGGCGGGCTTGCGATCACCTGGATTCTGACAACGCTCATTTCCCAAAGATTCGAAAGCCTTTCAGCGTCGGGCGGTGCCGCTGCTTCCATGGCGGTTGGCTTTGGCAATGTGGCCCTGCTTGGAACCCCGCTGGCCCTTGCCTATTATGGCGAGGACGCCGTCATTCCCCTTGGCCTCATCATTTCCATCCATGCGCCCATCCTCTGGTTCGCGGCAACCCTCCAGCGTGAGCTTGCTCGCCACAGCGATGCCATTTCATACAGCAGGCTTGGCCGTGAACTTTTCTGGAGCCTTGCCGGCAACGCCATCGTGCTGGCGCTTGCGGCCGCGGCGATTTGGCGGCTCACCGGTCTTGGGCTTCATCCCGTGGTCGACCGCATGCTCGCCATGCTCTCCGATGCCAGCATCCCCACCGCCCTCTTCGCCCTTGGCCTGTCGCTTGCCACCTATTCCCTGCGCGGCCAGTGGAGCGGCATGGCTGTGCTGATTGTCATGAAGATGGTGCTGATGCCCCTGCTGGTGTTCCTGGCCCTGCATTACCTCGTGTCAGTGCCGCCGCTCTGGGCCAAGGTCGCCGTCCTGCTGGCCGCCATGCCAACCGGCGCCAACGCCTTTCTCTTTGCCCACCGCAATGAGGAATCGGTTGCCGCCGTTTCTGCTGCAATTGCCCTGGGAACTGGCCTCGCGGCCATTACCGTTTCGCTTCTGCTTTACTGGATGGATTTAGGCGGCATCTAGCGCGGCATCAAAGCCCAATAATCCAGTTCAAGAATAACGCCGGGCTTTTCCGCCGTTCCGTCTTCAACCGGAAACTCGGCGCACGGCAGATCACGCGTCGCCCGCGTAACGACGCGCAATGCCCCGGCTTCATCATGCGTAACCTTGTCAATAATTTCTGACCACGCAAATACCGTTCCCCCCGCAAACAGCGGCGCAACGTGACGGCCCGCGTTGATGCCGGCAATATGGAAAGCATTGGCCAGTCCATTGAAACTCAGGGCGCGGGCCAGCGAAATGACATGGCCGCCATAGATCAGGCGGCGGCCAAACCGTCCGCCCTGCTCCGCGAACTGGTTGAAATGAACCCGCGCCGTATTCTGGTAGAGTCGTGTAGCAAGCTGGTGTTCGGCCTCTTCCACCGTCATGCCATCGAGATGGTCGATCTTTTCGCCAACCGCATAGTCGTCAAAACGCTGCACCGAACCGGACTGGGCAAAATCCCATTTCGTTGTATTCAAACGCAGCACGCTGGCTTTGATACTGGCGACTTTTTGAAGCAACGGCACCACAGCCGCAGGCGCTGCTGATTTTTCCTGACGCTTGCGCACCATGACCCAGCGCACGAAGCTCAGAACGTCCTCGCCTCTCTGGTTGACGCCCTTGCTCCGCACATAGACCGTGCCGGTCTTTCCGTTGGAATTTTCCTTGAGGCCAATGACCTCGGAACGGGCCGACAGCGTATCCCCGGCATAGACAGGAGCGGAGAACACGCACTCCGCGTAACCCAGGTTGGCAATCGCGTTCAGCGAGATATCCGGCACCGTCTTGCCGAACACCGTGTTGAAGACCAGAAGATCATCCAGCGGCGACGCAGGGTATCCAATCGCCCTGGCGAATTCATCGGAACTCTGGACCGCAAAACGCGAGCCATAAAGGGCCGTGTAAAGTGCCCGGTCGCCATCGCCGAGCGTACGCGGTGTCGCATGGACAATTCTTTGCCCAAGGCTGAAATCTTCAAAAAAATTGCCGGCAACGGTCTTGCTCATCCCCACTGCTTAGCCATTGAGATAAAATAAGTGAAGCCCGCTCTGTGCGGGGCCTTGTGAGCAGGTTCGCGATTGGGCAGAATGTTTGCATGGAACATGTTGATATCGCGATTGTGGGCGGCGGCGTTGTTGGAAGTGCCACCGCCTATTACCTCAAAAAGCACGGGTTTTCAGGCTCAATTGCCATCATCGAGAAGGATACGACCTATCAGTTCGGTTGCACCGGCAGGTCTTTGGGCGGCCTCCGCCAGCAGTTTTCAACCCCGGAGAATATCGAACTCTCCAAATTCGGCCTCAGGCTCATGCGAAACCTCAAGCAGGAGTTCGGGCCGGAAGCCGACGTAAGTTTCCACGAGAACGGCTACCTCATCATGGCTTCGCCGGAGGGACTTCCCATTCTCGAAGAAAATCACCGCATCCAGCTTGCCAACGGTGCCGACAACGTCATCCTCAAGGGGGCCGACCTTACCGCACGGTTTTCCTGGCTGATGGGCGATGGCGTGGCGGGCGGCTGCTTCGGATTGTCCGGCGAGGGTTGGCTCGATCCCTATTCCCTGATGACGCTCCTGCGCAAGGCAGCAGTTTCCCAAGGCGTCAAAATCATTCCCCATGAACTCAGCGGCGTAAACAGCGCCGCTGACCGGATAACCTCCATCACCCTGTCAAACGGCCAAACCCTCTCCTGTTCCACTTTAGTGAATGCCGCCGGAACCGGTGCCGGCCATGTGGCGGACCTTGCCAACATCGCCTTGCCCGTGGGCCCCCGCAAGCGTTACGTCTATCTCCTGGATTGCCCCAATGCCAGCGAGGCGCTGCATGGCGCGCCGCTGACTGTCGAACCCGGCGGCATTTACTTCAGGCCGGAAGGCCGCAATTTTCTCTGCGGCCTCTCGCCGGAGGAGCACGAAGAGCCTACGGAGATGAATTGGGAGGTTGATTATTCCTGGTTCGAGGAGCGCATCTGGCCCCAGCTTGCCGAACGCGTGCCGCAGTTTGAAACCATCAAGGTGATCAACGCCTGGGTCGGCCAGTATGATTACAATGCGCTGGACCAGAACGCGATTATCGGTCCCCACCCCCGCATCGGAAATTTCTATTTCGCCAACGGCTTTTCCGGCCATGGCCTGCAACAGGGCCCGGCGGCGGGAAATGCCATCGCCGAACTCATCGTCCATGGCGCTTATCATACCGTTGATCTGGCGCGCCTCGGCTATGACCGCGTCGCCCGCAACGAGCCATTGTTTGAAAAAAACGTCATCTGATGCCACGCCAGGTTCTCAGCATCTCCTCGCAAGTGGCCTATGGACCCGTGGGAAACGCGGCGTCCGTTCCCGCACTTCAAGCTGCGGGCTTCACCGTATCGCAAATTCCCACCATCATTCTTTCCAATCATCCCGGACTCGGCAAACCTTCCGGCGTAAAACTGCCGCCCATAGAACTTGAAGCCATCCTGAA
The DNA here is from genome assembly GCA_963753025.1 of uncultured Alphaproteobacteria bacterium. Taxonomy (GTDB): domain Bacteria; phylum Pseudomonadota; class Alphaproteobacteria; order Rhizobiales; family Aestuariivirgaceae; genus Aestuariivirga. Next base: position 11,857 of record CAVWAY010000016.1, read on the forward strand.
ATCCCTGGAGGCGCTAGGCGTTCTCGATACCTGCCTTGGCGTGATGAGCGGATATTTCGCCAGCGCCGATCAAATCAAGGTGGCCGCTTTCTTCATTCGTAAAATGAAAGAAAGAAATTCATCACTCTATGTATTGGTTGATCCCGTTCTGGGCGATGACGGCAATCTCTATGTCTCAAACGAAGTCGCCAATGCCATCCGCGATGAGTTGTTGCCGCTGGCGTCCTGCATCACCCCCAATTGTTTTGAACTGGGCTGGCTTTCCGGCAAGCCCGTTTCCAACAAAGCGGAAGCCCTGCTTGCATCGGCGACTCTCCCTCAAATCGAAATACTTGCAACCTCAATTCCCTTGGGTGCCAACAATCTCGCAACGCTTGCGATCACGGGGAGCGAATATACGGAATCAAGCACGGCGATAAAATCATCCGTGCCCCACGGCACCGGTGATTTTCTGGCAGGCCTCTATTTTGCGGCCCGCCTCAATGGCTTTGAATCACGCGAAGCCCTGAAACTTTCCGCGGGCATTCTGGATTCAGCTATTTCCCGCAGCCTCGGCCAGCCCTGCCTCGACATCATCGGAGCCTTACATAACCCGTCATGACAATCACCCGCGCCACAATTACTGAAGCAGCAAACCGCATCGCGCCCTTCATCCGCCGCACTCCGGCCATGGATATCGCCCTGCCCGGCCTTGAAAACCCCGTGTGCCTCAAGCTTGAGCTTTTCCAGCACACCGGAAGCTTCAAGCCGCGCGGCGCCTTCACCAATCTCGTCGGCGCGAAAATTCCCAAGGCCGGCGTGGCCGCCGCATCTGGCGGCAATCATGGTGCGGCTGTTGCCTATGCCGCCAGCGTCCTCGGCATCAGCGGCCCGCATTTTCGTGCCCACCATTTCTTCGCCCGCAAAAGTAGCCCGCATCGCAAGCTACGGCGCAACCATTGTGCAGCAGGGCGCCAACTATCAGGCGGCCCTGGCGCTCTGCCAGGACTATGTCCGTGAAAGCGGCGCCATGAACATTCACGCCTACGACATGGAAACAACGCTTGCGGGCCAGGGCACATTGGGCCGCGAACTTGAGGAACAGGTTCCGGACCTGGATAAAATTCTTGTGGCTGTGGGTGGCGGCGGATTGATCGGCGGCATCGCCAGTTGGTATCAATCGAAATCAAAAATCATCGGCGTCGAACCTGAGACCTGCAATTGTCTGCATGCCGCCCTTGCCGCAGGCAGCGCGGTTGCCGTCAAACCTTCGGGCCTTGCCACCGACAGTTTGGGCGCAAGCGCGGCGGGCTCCCTCATGTTCCCCATCGCGCAAGAATTTGTTGATCATGTCGCCCTCGTCACAGACGAAGACATCCGAAACGCCCAGCGCTGGCTCTGGACCCATGTGCAGATCGTAACCGAACCCGGCGGTGCCACGGCCCTCGCCGCCCTGCTATCGGGAAGCTACAAGCCGGCAAAGGGCGAGCGTGTTGGCGTCATCGTCTGCGGCGCCAACACGCCGCTTGCAACCTTCAATGAGCTGTTCGCCACGGCTTAGAGAATCCGGTTGCGATGCATCACGTTCATAGCGGCGCGTGCTCGCGCGCCAGCCGGAGCTCGGAACAGCATGCGGTTCAGTTCACGCGGGTCCGCCTCGAAATTGGGCGGATGGCTGCGCCTGAGGTTGATCTTCTTGGCATAGTCTTTTGCCTCGACAAGCATGGAAACAAACAGGTTTGATTTAAGCGAAAACATGAGATTCTCCCTCGCCAGACGCGCGTGAAACGCGGGCGAAAATGAGTCACGGCTTCAAAGACGTAAACAAATACGTTTCAGAAAGCCTGACAGTTCAATGATGGTTTGATTAAGTTGCGCCTCTGGCGCGTGTAACGCTATCTACCGAGGCCCAAGCCTCGACAGCCTGGGGATCAGCAGCGCGAAAAAGTCCTTATCATGATGATCTCCCTTTCAGTTACGACCAGTGGGGCTCATACGCGATAGCAATGAATCTGAAAAGAGCTTTTCTGAAAATAGTGAACACTGTTGCAGGGCAGCCACATTACTTTGCAAAAGCCCGCGTCAAGACATTCGCCATGCGCCGTGAAAAGCCCGCGGGATCGCTCACCGGTTCGCCCTCAAGCACATAGGCTTGATCGAGCAAAAGCTGCGCCGCATCGGCGATTTCCGGCGAAGAATCAACTGCGTCCGCAGCCGCTGCAAGGGCCACGATCAGCGGATGGCCCGCGTTTATTTCCAGAACCGGAGCGCTCACATTCACCCCTGAATCCTTCTGCCGCGCAAGAAGCTTCTCCAAGGTGCGGTCCAACTCGCCATCGGCAACGAGACAAACCGCGCTGTCGGTCAATCGCGTCGAACTGCGCACGTCCTTCACCTTGTCGCCCAGAGATTCTTTCATCGCCACGATGAGTTTGGCCGTTGCCGATTCCTTCACCTCGCTTTTGGGAGGCGCATCTTTCACCGCGATCAGATCAAGATCAGCCGTCCCCTGCGTGACCGATTTGAACGGCTTGCCGTCAAAGCCCATGGCCGTGCGCACCCAGAAGGAATCAACCGGATCGGTAAAGAGCAGCACTTCAACATCCCGGGCCTTGTAGCCTTCAAGCTGCGGGCTGGCCGCCGCCTTCACCGCGTCTTCGCCGGCAAGATAATAAATCGCCGTCTGGTTCTCCTTCAGCCCCGCCACATAATCCTTCAAGCTAACCGAAGCATTCTTCGTCGACCTGAAGCGCGCGAACTCAAACAACTGGTCGCGGTGCTCCATGTCTTCATAGAGCCCTTCCTTGATCACCGGGCCAAAGATCTCCCACATCTTCAGGAATTTTTCCGGATCGCTTTCGGAAAATTTCTTGATCTCGCTCAGCACCTTGTTCGTTACAGCCTTGCGGATGGCCGCTACCTGCGGATTGTGTTGCAGCATTTCGCGCGAAAGATTGAGCGGCATGTCTTCTGAATCAATCACGCCGCGCACGAAACGCAGGTAGGGCGGCAGCAACTCAGCATCATCGGCAATATAAACCCGCTTCACATAAAGCTTCTGCCGGCCCCGGCGCTCCGGGTCATAGAGATCAAACGGTCGCTCGGCCGGCACATAAAGAAGCACCGTATATTCATGCCGTCCCTCGGCCCGGTAATGGATGGTCATCGCCGGATCGGAATAGCTCCCCGAAACATGGCCGAAGAATTCCTTGTGCTGCTCCGCCGTGACTTCGGATTTGGGTCGCGTCCAGATCGCATTGGCCGTGTTGATTTGCTTGGCCGCTTCGCTCCCTTCAGCCAGCATGATGGGATGGCCGATGTGGTCGGAATAGGCCCGCACCACCTGTTCGATTTTCCAGCCCTCGAGAAATTCAAGCGCGTCATCCTTGAGATGGAGCACGATGGACGTGCCCCGCGATGTCTTCTCCGCCGGAACCACCGTAAACGTGCCCAGCCCTTCCGAGGCCCAGGTGAATGATTCATCGGTTCCGGCCTTCCGGGAAGTAACCTCAACCCGGTTTGCAACGATAAAGGCCGAATAGAATCCGACGCCGAACTGGCCGATGAGATTGACCCCCTGGCCCGCCTTTTCCACAAAGGCCTGGGTGCCGGATTTGGCAATGGTGCCCAGATTGTCGATAAGCTCACCCTCGCCCATGCCGATGCCGCTGTCGGCAATGGTGAGCGTCTTGGCCGCCTTGTCGGGGGTGATGACGATGTTGAGCAGCGGCGCCTCTTCCAGCAGGGCAGGCGCGGCAATGGCCTCGTAGCGCAGCTTGTCCAGCGCATCAGCCGCGTTGGAAATCAGTTCGCGCAGGAAAACATCCCGGTCGGAATAAACCGAATGCACCATGAGCTGCAGAAGCTTGGCCACTTCCGCCTGGAATTGGTGGGATTCCGTTTTAGGTTTTTCCGCCGTTTTCGCCATCTTGCCCCTCGTTAAGCCAAACAGCGATATTGGCTAGCCCGCCCCTTTGGTCAAGCCCGGGCATAAAAAAAGCGGCCGGGGTTAACCGGCCGCGAATTACACTCTAACGCCTCACAAACAAACGCGTGGATTGGGGGGCCCGGCCAGATCATAAGCTCCGGGGGGCTGGGGGGCTGAGATTCCGACGCTCAACTCCAGCCGGGCCTTAGAGGCAACAAGGGGAATATTGACCTCCATCTTGGCGAAGACTTGCCGTAATTGCGGCAAAACTGCGAAATCTAAACTCACCACAAACCTGCAGGCTGCCCGTCAAAACTGAACAGCTTTCCATAACGGCCTAGCGACAATTGCATGAAGAATGATCCGGATTTTGCCCGCCAAAACCAGGCAAAACGTGATATTTGCCAAGCATGAAGCAACATATCGCGGCGGTCACACTGCTGGTTCCAGATTATGACAAAGCCATCGCCTACTATGTGGGAAAGCTCGGATTCAGGCTGGTCGAGGACACGGCCCTGTCCGCCACCAAGCGCTGGGTCGTCGTCGCCCCGCCCGGAAACGGCGAAACCGGCCTTCTCCTCGCCCAGGCTGATTCGCCCGAATCAGCGGGAGGCCATCGGCAACCAGACGGGCGGCCGCGTCTTCCTCATCCTGAAAACCGATGATTTTGACCGAGACTTTGCCCGCTTCAAACAGGCCGGAATTGAGTTTCTGGAAGAGCCCCGCAAGGAAGCCTACGGCAAGGTCGTGGTGTTCCGCGATGCCTTCGGAAACAAGTGGGACCTGATCGAACCGCTTGCCAACCAAGCCCTCTAGGTTCATCATCGCCTTCCACAAAAGACGGAGATACGACGTTTGAGTGACGGGGAACCCATAATTCCATTCCCTCGTTCCCAGCCCGGACGGGGGACCCCAAGCCAGGGGACCAGTGGCCCAACCCAAATTGCCTTTGACCGCAAAGAGTTAAACCTCATTCTTAATCTCTACGGCATGCATGTCGCCGCAGGGCGATTGGCGCGATTACGCCATGGATTTTGGCCGCGAAGTGGCAACTTTTTCCATCTTCCGCCGCACCAGCGAGGTGCCGCTCTACCGCATCGTGAAAAACCCGGCACTGGCCCGCAAACAGGGCCTCTATGCCGTCATTGCCCAGGGCGGACTCATCCTGAAGCGCGGCCACGACCTGGCCCAGGTCTTAAGGGTGCTGATCAAGAAACCGCAGCTTGCCACCACATAAAAAACCCCGGGTGTTTCCACCCGGGGCTTTGAATGAAAACCAAGCCGTTCTATTCGCGGTTGCCGAAAATGTGCAGAAGCGACAGGAACAGGTTGATGAAATCCAGATAAAGGCGCAGCGCGCCCATAATGGCCTTGCGGCCCATCACGGCCACCTCGTCAGCCTCATAGTACATTTCCTTGATCTGCTGGGTGTCCCAGGCCGTGAGGCCCGTGAATACCAGCACGCCAATGGCCGAAAGCACCAGGCTGAACATGCCGTTCTGGAAATACAGGTTGACCAGCGAAGCGATGATGAGCCCGATAAGGCCCATGAACAGGAACGAGCCAAAGCCGGACAAATCACGTTTCGTGGTGTAGCCATAAAGGCTTACCGCACCAAAGGTGCCGGCGGTTATGAAGAACACCTGCGCGATGCTGCTCGACGTGTAGATCAGGCCGAGCGAAGCGAAGCTGACGCCCACCAGGGCGGCATAAGCCCAGAAGGTCAGTTGTGCCGCTGAAACGCTCATCTTGTGGATGCGGAATGACAGCAGGAAAACCATCGCAAGCGGAGCAAGGATCAGAACCCACTTCAGCGGGCTCACGAAAATCGTCTCGCCGAAAGGCGTCAAGGCTCCCGAGGCGTCAACCGCCGCCTGGAATGTGCCATAGGCAGCCGCACCGGTAATTGCCAGTCCAGCACCCATGTAATTATAGACTTTAAGCATATAACTGCGCAGGCCTTGGTCAATTTGGACCTCTGTGCCCGCGCGGGTCTGCGGTTGGTATCTCGTGTCGGCCATGGAAATCTCCTCCAAAAACAACTTGGGCCAAATATGGGGAGGTCCCACCCCTTCGTCAAGTTACCGCCTTGTAAAAGAATTAACGGGCAAATGCATCCATTTTACGCGCCAGTGCAATATCCTTCTCGGTGACGCCGCCCGCCGAATGGGTGGCAAGCGTCACGTCAACCCGGCCATAAACGTTAACCCATTCCGGGTGGTGATCCATTTTTTCAGCCAGAAGGGCCACCCGGCTCATCCATCCCCAGGCCTGGCTGAAGGACTTGAACTGGAAGGTTTTGACAATGGCGTCCCGGCCCTTGGCCTCCGACCAGCCGTCAAGCTCGCCCACGATTTTGGCCCGGGGGGCCCCAACCAGAACCTTGTCAGTCATCACGCCGCTTGCAGGTCATAGGATTCCTCAACCGCATAGGGCCCGCCGCCGCGCGTGGGCCGCGACGAGAATAGCACGAAACGGTCAACCTCGAACATCCGGCTCCGGTAAAGATTGTGCGAGGCCACAAAGCGGTGCAGCCCGGCCAGATCCGGCTCCTTGAGCCGGGCCAGCGCTCACATGCGGCACAAATTTCCGCTGTTCCGCCGGAAGCCCAAGCACCTGGGCAATCCGTTCATGAATGGATTGCAGCCGCCGCAATTCGGCACTTTCCTCAATCCCGGCAAAAAGCGTGTGGGGCTTGTTGCCCCCCATCACGTCAATGCCTTTCAGGCGCAGCGAAAAGGGCCGTGCCTCAACCCCGTCAAGCTCATAGGCAATCTCGCGGGCAAGATTCCCGTCAATATCGCCGATAAACCGCAGTGTGATGTGGAAGGTTTCCCTGTCTATCCAGCGGGCGCCGATGATGCCCCCCTTCATGATTTCAAGATCAAAGGAAACATCGGTGGGAATTTCAACGCCGGTAAACAGTCTTGGCATGGCGGGCATCCTTCTGAAAATAAGGGTGACTCGGAACGCTGGGCAACAAGCTAACGTGATTCGAGCTTTTGCCAAGTCCTATTTTACCGGCACTTTCCCTATCAATTCCTCAACAAGAGGCATGACTTTCAAAACAATCGCGTCAACCCCTGAGGCGTTGGGGTGAATGCCATCGGCCTGGTTGAGGCCCGCATTGGCGGCCACGCCATCAAGAAAAAACGGATAAAGCAATGCGCCGTGTTTTTCCGCCAGCCGTGGATAAAGGCCATCAAAGCGCGCCACATAATCAGGCCCCATATTGGGAGGGGCTTTCATCCCCAGAATGAGAACCGGCAGATTCCTTTGCTGCGCTTTCAGCATGATCCCATCCAAGGCCATTTCCGTCTGCGCCGCATCAAGTCCGCGCAGCGCGTCATTGGCACCCAACCCGACGATGAGGCCGCCCACGTCATCCGTCAGTGCCCAGTCCAGCCGCGCCAGGCCATCGGCGGCCGTGTCACCGGAAACCCCGGCGTTAACGATTGTGAGATCGGGATAGCGGGGTTTAAGCCCCGCCTCCAGCTTTGCCGGAAAGGCGTCCTGGGGCTCAAGCCCAAGTCCAGCGGTAAGGCTGTCGCCCAGCACCAAAAGCGTAACCGGTTTGGCAAAAGCCAGTTGAACTGAAAGCAGGAGAATGGCAACGAGTGGATAAAATTCTAAGCATTGCCCCAGAGATAGGGGCTCAGCGCCCAAGTCTCAAGCTGAAGAAACTCGACAAATCAGAGCGCCATCTCCCATTTGTAGGCCCATGACCCAATCCGCCGTTCTCCTGAAAAACGTCACCCTCACCCTTCCCAGCCGCGCCGGAAACGTCGAAATTCTGCGGGGCGTTGACCTCAGCGTCAACGCAGGCGAGGCCATCGGCATTGTCGGTCCTTCAGGATCGGGCAAGACCTCACTGCTCATGCTCATTGCCGGCCTCGAACGCGCCACCTCCGGCACCCTTGAAGTCGCGGGCACATCGCTCAAGGATAAAAATGAAGATGCCCTCGCCGCTTTCCGCCGCGATACCATCGGCATCATCTTCCAGTCCTTCCACCTCATTCCCACCATGACCGCCCTTGAAAATGTTTCCGTGCCGCTTGAGTTCAGGGGCGTCGCCAATGCCATGCAGTTGGCAGAAGAAAAATTGAAGCGCGTGGGGCTTGGCTCACCGGCTTACGCACTATCCCGGCCAGTTGTCCGGCGGCGAACAGCAGCGCGTTGCCATCGCCCGCGCCCTTGCTTCAGGTGCCCGCATCCTGCTTGCCGATGAACCCACCGGAAATCTCGATCAGGAAACCGGCGAACAGATTATCAAGCTGCTCTTCGAACTGAAAAAGCAGGAAGGCGCGTCACTGCTGCTGATCACCCATGACCGCGCCCTGGCAAAACGCTGCGACAGGATTGCCGAAGTGCGCGATGGCAAAATCATTTCCGGCAATCATCCATGAATGTTTCCCTGTGGCTTCGCTTCGCCGCCCGTGATTTGCGTTCAGGCCTCCAGGGCTTCTGGATTTTTCTTACCTGCCTCACCTTGGGCACGGCGGCCATCGCCATTATTGGTTCCCTGTCAGCCTCCATCGAACGGGGACTCGACGAACAGGGCCAGCCCCTGCTTGGCGGCGACGTGGAATTTTCCCTTATCCACCGCCAGGCAACCGACACTGAACTGAACTTCATCGCGAGTAACGGCACCGTCAGCAAAGTGGCAACGCTCCGCGCCATGGCTGTTGCCCCCGAAACCACGACCCTGGTTGAAATCAAGGCAGCAGATGCAGCCTATCCGCTTTACGGCAAGATCAGTCTCGAAAACAACGGCGCGCTTCAAAACGCAATCACCTTGCAAGACGGCACCTATGGCGTGGCCGCCGATCCCCTGCTCTTGGGACGGCTCGGCGTAAAGCTTGGCGACAAGATCAAGATCGGCACACTTGATGTTGCGATACGCGGCGTCATTACCGCTGAGCCTGATCGCATTTCCGACGGATTCATTTTAGGCCCGCGCCTTCTCATGAGCGAAGACGCACTCAAAGCAACAGGCCTCATCCAGCCCGGCAGCCTCGTCACCTATCGCTACCGCCTGAAACTGGAAAATGATCAAAGCCTTCAGGCGGCCCGTGATCTCGTCACGAAAGCAAAGGAGCAATTTCCGGATTCAGGCTGGCAATTGCGTTCCCGCGACAGGGCCGCCCAGGGCGCTGAAAATTTTGTTGACCGCCTCTCCTATTTCTTGACACTTGTGGGCCTGACCTCACTCATCGTTGGCGGCGCCGGCATTGCCAACGCGGTATCCGCCTTTGTTGATCGCCGCATCGGAACCATCGCAACCTTGAAGTGCCTGGGCGCGCCTGCCCGTGATGTTTTCGCCATCTATCTCACGGAAATCATGGCTGTGGCCTTTCTCGGCATCGCCATCGGCCTGGCGGCAGGAGCCGCAACCCCCCTTCTCGCCCACACCTTCCTGCAGAACTTTCTCCCCCTGCCGCTCACAACGCAAATCGAGCTTGCACCCTTGGCTTTGACGGCGGCCCTCGGCCTGCTGGTTACCATTGCTTTTTCAATCTGGCCCCTTGCCCGTACCCACCGGATTCCGGCCTCTGCCCTGTTCCGCCACCGCATCGTGCACCTGCATGGCTTTCCCCGCTGGCCCTATCTCCTGAGCATTGCGGCAGCTCTCGCCTGCATCGCCGCCTTGATATTCGTGAGCTTCGAAAACCAGCGCGCTACCGCCTATTATCTCGGCGGCCTGCTGGCGAGCTTTGTGATTTTGCTGGGCCTCGCCTTTGCCATCATCAAGCTTGCGGAAAAATCGCCCAAGCCCAAAGCTGCTATTTGGCGCTATGCCGTCGCCAATCTTTATCGCCCCGGTTCATCGGCAGTATCCGTCATCCTCGCTCTCGGCCTTGGTCTCACGCTCTTTGTCACCCTTGCCCTGACTGACCGAACCATCAGCCAGGAATTGCGCGCCGGTATTCCGGAAAATGCCCCCGCCTTTTTCTTCCTCGATGTCAGGAATGAACAGCTTCCCGCCTTTATCGAGGCCGCGAAGAAGTTTGATGGCGTGCAGGAAGTTGCCAACGCCCCCATGCTGCGCGGCCGCATCGCGAGGATCGGAGACACTCCCGCCGAAAAAGTCAAAACGTCGGGCGACAGCGGTTGGGCCCTGCGTGGCGATCGCGGCCTCACCTATTCCGAGGACTTGCCCGAAGGCTCCATCCTGATCGAGGGGCAATGGTGGGAGAAAAATTATAGCGGCCCGCCCCTTGTTTCCTTCGTTGACGAGGTCGCCCATGACATCGGTTTGAAAATTGGTGACAGTGTCACCGTGAATGTGTTGGGTCGCGAAGTCACTGCACAGGTTGCCAATTTCCGCAAAGTGAACTGGCGCACCATGGGCATCAACTTCGTCATGGTGTTTTCGCCCAACACCTTGAAGTCCGCCCCTCACAGCCATGTCGTCACCATCGAGATGGAAGGTGGAGATGAAGCAAAACTGCTGAACAGCATGGCCCGCGAATTTCCGTCCGTTACCGCTGTGCGTGTCAAGGAAGCCCTGTCGACGGTAAGCGATCTTCTCGGCAAAATGCTGGGTGCCATTCGCGGCGCCAACGCGCTCACCTTGCTCACCGGAGTTCTGGTCCTCGCCGGTGCTCTGGCTGCCGGACTTTCAAACCGCATCTATGACGCGGTGGTCCTCAAAACCTATGGCGCTTCGCGGGCCCAGCTCATGGGCGCCTTCATTATCGAATATGCTGTGCTGGGCCTTGCCGCCGCCATCTTCGGAATTGCCGTGGGCTCTCTCGGCTCCTGGTTCCTTGCCACCTGGATTTTGGACATGCAGTGGAGCTTCTCGCCAGCCGTGGCCGTCACCACCGCCCTTCTCGCCATGCTCATCACCATCGCCGCCGGGCTTACGGTAACTTGGGCAGCGCTGGCCGCGAAGCCCGCGCCAATCCTAAGAAACGAGTAGAATTTCAGGGCGGTTCACGCTACTCAGAAGCCATGGTCGTACTCAACCGCATCTATACCCGCACCGGCGACAAGGGCGACACGGCCCTGGGCTCGGGAACCCGCGTCTCCAAGGCCCATCTCCGCATTCAGGCCTATGGCACCGTGGATGAAACCAATGCGGTTCTGGGAATTGTCAGGCTCCATACCAACACCGAAGCCTTCGCCAAGCTCGATGCCATGCTGGCCCGCATTCAGAACGAACTTTTTGATCTCGGTGCCGATCTCTGCGTACCCGACACGGGCGAGAAACTGTCCTACGAGCCTTTGCGAATTTTGCCAAAGCAGGTGGACCGTCTGGAAAGCGAGATTGATGACCTCAATCAAGACCTCGCCCCCTTGCGTTCCTTCGTCCTGCCCGGCGGCCACGTGGCGGCGGCTCATCTCCATCTCGCCCGCACCATCTGCCGCCGCGCCGAACGCCTGATCGTTGAACTCAAGTCCCATCCGGGCGAGCATGTCAGCGAAAGCGCGCTGACCTATATCAATCGCCTCTCCGATTTCCTCTTCGTCGCCAGCCGCTGGGCCAATGCCAAGACTTCCGGCGACATCCTCTGGGTGCCGGGAAAGACCCGGTAGTGTTCGTCCCGCTCCACGACGACACGCCGCTGAAGGTCATCCGCTTTCAATTCGTGACGCTCACCATCATCATGGGTAACGTCATCATCTTCCTCATGACCGGCGCCTTCCAGTCCGATACCAGTATTGGCGGGCGTTGCCGACAGTTTTGGCGTTGTGCCCTCCGATCTCACCAATGCCTTCTCCCAGAACATTCCCTATAGCCCCATCCCCGAACCTCTGACCTTCATCACCTACATGTTCCTCCACGCCGGCTGGCTGCACCTGATTTCCAACATGCTGTTCCTCTGGGTCTTCGCCGACAATGTCGAGGACGCCTTCGGCTATTTTGCCTTTGTGCTGTTTTACCTGCTGTGCGGCATCGCCGGAGCCCTCGCCCATGTGCTGATGAGCCCCACCTCGACCGCCCCGCTCATTGGCGCATCAGGGGCAGTCTCCGGTGTTATTGGCGCCTATGTGCTGCTCTATCCCAAGGCCCGCGTCTGGATTCTGCTGTTTTTCCGCATTCCCTTGCGCATTTCAGCCATCTGGGTGCTGGGCGGCTGGTTCCTGCTGCAGATCTTCAGTGTCCTGACCGCCGAAAAGTCCGCCGAAATCGAGGTTGCCTGGTGGGCCCATATCGGAGGCTTCGTGGCGGGCCTCGCCATCACTTTTCTGCTGCGTTCACGGCTGCTTATCCGCACCTCCCGCTGAGGCAAGGCGTCGCAAGCAGATGCGCCATGTCGGTGGCGTAATTGACTCCCAATAGGTCGTTCACTAGGTTCCGCCGCAAATTCACATGAGGATGCCAATGAAGGTTCTGGTCGCTGTCAAGCGGGTTGTCGATTACAACGTCAAAATCCGCGTCCGTGCCGATGGCTCCGGCGTCGAATTGGCCAACGTGAAAATGTCCATGAACCCCTTCGATGAAATCGGCGTCGAAGAGGCCGTGCGCCTCAAGGAAGCGGGCAAGGCAACGGAAGTCGTGGCCGTCACCATCGGCCCTGCCCAGGCCCAGGAAACGCTCCGCACCGCGCTCGCCATGGGCGCCGACCGCGCCATTCTGGTGAAGAACGATGAGTATGTTGAGCCGCTCGGCGTTGCCAAGATTTTGAAAGGCGTCGTCGAAGCCGAAAAGCCCGATATCGTCATCCTCGGCAAGCAGGCCATTGACGATGACTGCAACCAGACCGGCCAGATGCTTTCCGCCCTTCTCGGCTGGGCCCAGGCCACCGCCTGCTCCAAGCTCGAACCAGGTGCCGGTGAAGCCACCATCACCCGCGAAATCGATGGCGGCCTGCAAACCCTCAAGGTGAAGATGCCCCTGATCGTCACCACGGATTTGCGCCTCAATCAGCCGCGCTATGCCTCGCTCCCCAACATCATGAAGGCCAAGAAAAAGCCGCTCGATGAAAAAACTCCCGCCGATTACGGCGCCGATGTGAAGCCACGGCTCAAGGTGTTGAAAACCGATGAGCCGCCGAAACGCCTCGCCGGCGTCAAGGTCAAGTCCGTTGCTGAACTCGTGTCCAAACTTAAAGAAGCAGGAGCAATCTGATCATGGCCGTGCTTCTCATTGCCGAACACGACAACAAGTCCCTCAAGGACGCAACCCACAAGGCATTGACCGCCGCAGCCCAAATGGGCGGCGACGTGCATGTGCTGGTGGCCGGCAACAATGCCGCTGCCGCTGCGGCCCAGGCCGCCAAGCTCACGGGCGTGAAAAAAGTTCTTCACGCCGAAAGCGCTTCGCTTGAGCGTCCGCTTGCCGAACCGATGGCCGCGATGATTGTGTCACTGGCCGGAAGCTATGATCACCTCGTGGCCGCTGCCACAACCAATGGCAAGAATTACATGCCGCGCGTGGCAGCACTTCTCGATGTCATGCAGATCTCCGATATTTCCGAAGTGAAATCCGCCGATACCTTCGTGCGCTTGATTTACGCCGGCAACGCCGTTCAGACCGTGCAATCCACCGATGCCAAGAAAGTCATCACCGTGCGCACCGCGAGCTTTGCCGCAACCGGCGAAACTGGTTCCGCCGCAATCGAAAAAGTAAATGCCGCCGCCGATCCCGGCCTCTCGACTTACCAGAGCGAAAACCTCACCAAGTCCGATCGTCCCGAGCTCACCTCCGCCAAGGTCATCGTCTCCGGCGGCCGTGGCATGCAGAACGGCGAAAACTTCAAGATGCTCGAAGCCGTGGCCAAGAAACTTGGCGCCGCCGTTGGCGCCTCGCGCGCCGCCGTCGATGCGGGCTACGTGCCCAATGACTACCAGGTGGGCCAGACCGGCAAGGTCGTGGCCCCCGATCTCTACATCGCTGTCGGCATTTCCGGCGCCATCCAGCATCTCGCCGGCATGAAGGATTCCAAGATCATCGTCGCCATCAACAAGGACGATGAAGCCCCCATCTTCCAGGTGGCGGATTTCGGCCTTGTGGCTGATCTTTTCCAGGCGGTGCCCGAACTTGAAACCGAGTTGGCCAAAGTCCTGAAGTGACGCGCTGCTGACACATCCTGTCAGGGCGCGGCGTTAGAGGGCTTCAATGCTGCTTTACTCCGGTCCCCTCAGCCTGTTTTCGCGCAAGGTTGAAATCGTCCTCGCTGAAAAGAACCTTTCATACGAGCGCGTGCTGGTGCCCTTCAGCCAGACCAAGGGCTACGCCCCAAAACATCCGGCCGTGCTTGCCGCCAACCCCAAGGCGCAAGTGCCCGTGCTGATCGACGGCGATGTCATCCTCTATGATTCAACCGTGATTGCCGAATATCTCGAAGACAAATATCCCAGCCTTCCGCTTTTTCCGCGCGAACCCGAAGCCCGCGCCAGATGCCGTCTTCTGGAACTTGAAGCCGATGAAATTCTCCTGGTGCCGGTTCGCGCCCTCATGTTCCGCAGTGAGCCGCCGGGTCCGGATACCGCGCAGCGTGAAGAACAGGAGCGCGCCGCGCTCAAGGCCGAGCAGGTAATTTCAAATAACTACGCGATGCTTGCCGCAAAACTTGGAACCCGGGACTATTTCTGCAGCACCTTCTCCGTGGCCGATATCGCAATCTTCATGAATATCCACCATGGGCTGCGCCTCGGCGCTCCACCTGTTAACGGCCATCAAAATCTTTCCGATTGGCACTCACGGCTTTCCAAACGTCCAAGCTTTGCGACCGTGATCGCCGAGATGGCCGCAGCCGACCGGGAATTGTCCCATCCCGTTCCCCGGCGCTGACTACTTGCGGATTGTAAGTCGCGTGGCGGTATCGGAAAGAATGACGGCCAGGACAAGAAAGCCAACCGCCATCCAGGCGCTGTTTGCCGAAATGCCATCCTTGATCGCAAACCCGCCGGTGGCGGCACCCACCGACTGCCCGAGATAAACGGCGGAGGTATTGAGCGCCACGGTTGCGGCGGCAAGCCCAGGCGCGATGACCACCAGTCTGCTCTGCTGCAATGAATTGGACGAGAATGTTCCCAGGCCCCAAATGAAACACGCGATGCAGCCCAGGATATAATTGCCGAAGAACACCCCGAACATGCCAAGTCCCGCGATCAGGAAACACAGCGCGGCAAGAATGGCCCGGTCAACCCCAAACCTCCCGATGGCCTTTGTCGCCAGATAATTTCCCGAAACCCCGGCGATCCCGAATATGCCGAACATCAGCGCAATGTTGTTGGGCGTGGCGGCAAACGCTTCACGCAAAATCGGCGCGAGATAGCTCACCACGGTAAATTGTCCGGACATGCTGAGCAGCGTCACCAGCAGGATACACAGCAATGCTGGATTCTTGAAAACCGCGATCCAGGATGAAAATTGCAGGGGCTGGACCAGCAAGCCCGGCTTGAGCGACGCCATAACGCCCACGCAAGACACAGCCGCGAGAACGGCCATGGCGAAGAACGTGGCGCGCCAGCCAAATTCGGTGCCTAATATGCTGCCCAGTGGGATGCCCACCACTGATGCCAATGACCAGCCGATAAAGATAAAGGCGATGGCCTCTGATCGTCTTTGGGGCGGGACCATCAAACCGACAGTTGCCGCCGCCTGCGGCGTAAACAGCGCCGCCGCAACCATGGTCACGGTGCGGATGATCAGCAGCGACCAGAATTCCGGCGCAAGCGCTGCCAGGCCATGGCCCACCGCGTAAATCGCCGCCGACACTGCCAGCAAAATGCGCCGGTCAAACCTGCTGGTAAGCCCCGCCAGAACCGGAGCACCTATCCCCACCACCAAACCACCCGCAAACAGCAGCAGCCCCGCCGTGGCCGGCGGCACCTGGAGATCGGCCCCCAGCACATTCAACAGCCCGGCCGGGAGCAAAACCCCCGTGCCGATGACAAAATTGCCAAACAGCAGGGACCAAAGCGCCAGGCGTTCCGAAGTCTTGCCGGGAATGGATGTCATGGAGCGCGCCTTCACAAACCAAAACGAAAGCAGCCGGCTCCAAACCTGTCCAGCGCCTGTTAAGCATGGGCCTGTGCATTTATGCTGCACCTGCGAAATAGACTTGCTCTAAACCCTGACGCGTTATAGGCTTAAACGCTGAAATCAAGCGAGTTACGAACGGACATGAAGATCAAGAAAGTCGGCATCATTGGTGCTGGGCAAATGGGCAGTGGCATTGCGCATGTCTGCGCCCTCGCCGGATTTGACGTCGGCGTCAACGATGTGAGCAAGGAGCGCATCGACGCGGGCCTCAATACCATCAGCGGAAACCTGGGACGGCAGCTGAAATCCGGCAAAATCACCGAAGCAGACCGCAATGCCGCGCTGAAGCGCATTACCCCGGTTGCGGGTTACGAAGGCTTTGCCGACTATGACCTGGTCATCGAGTCGGCCATCGAAGACGAGCCGATCAAGCGCAAGATTTTCCAGGCCTTGTGCCCCCATTTGCAGCCCCACACGATTGTGGCCTCCAACACCTCGTCGATTTCCATCACACGGCTTGCAGCGGTCACTGGCCGCCCCGAAAAATTCATGGGCATCCACTTCATGAATCCGGTGCCGGTCATGGAACTGGTGGAGCTCATCCGCGGCATCGCCACTGAAGAAGCAACCTTTGCCAGCGTCAAGGAATTCACCCTCGCCCTCCACAAGACCATCGCGGTGGCCGAGGATTTCCCCGCCTTCATCGTGAACCGTATTCTGCTCCCCATGATCAACGAGGCGATCTACACCCTGTATGAGGGTGTGGGCGGTGTTGAAGCCATCGACACGGCCATGAAGCTCGGCGCCCGGCATCCCATGGGCCCGCTTGAACTGGCGGACTTCATCGGCCTCGATACCTGTCTTTCAGTGATGCAGGTGCTTTACGAAGGTCTGGCTGATTCAAAATATCGCCCCTGCCCGCTGCTGGTGAAATATGTCGAAGCCGGCTGGCTGGGACGCAAGTCCAACCGCGGCTTCTATGACTACCGCGGCGAAAAGCCGGTTCCCACCCGCTAATTCTGTTCCGCAATCGCAGCCTTCATCAGGGCAATGGCTTCACCACTGTTCCATTCCGCAGGCCCCAGCAGGCGTCCGATTTCGCGGCCCCGGCGGTCAATCAGAAGGGTTACCGGCAGGCCCAGGGCCTGCAAGGTATTGAGCGATGTGGTCGTCTCGTCGATATAAAGACCAAGAGCATCCGCTCCCGTTTCCTTCAAAAACGCCGCCGAGGCGTGCAAGCCCCTTGCGGTCAACGCTCAGGGCCACAACCTCAAAATCCCTGGAGCCCAATTGCTTCTGCA
The DNA here is from genome assembly GCA_963753025.1 of uncultured Alphaproteobacteria bacterium. Classification (GTDB taxonomy): domain Bacteria; phylum Pseudomonadota; class Alphaproteobacteria; order Rhizobiales; family Aestuariivirgaceae; genus Aestuariivirga. The sequence goes on from CAVWAY010000016.1 coordinate 29,006, forward strand.
CGTCATTGAGGGTGGGCATTTCCTTGCGGCACGGCGCGCACCAGGTGGCCCACAAATTGAGTAAAACCACCCGGCCCTGCCATTTGCTCAACTTTACCTTGCTCCCCGCTGAATCTTTGAAGGCAAGATCGGGCACAACCGGCCGGTCCGCCTTGACCAGAAAGGCAGCCATGGGCCCCACGGCAAAAGCCTTGAATCCGCCCCCGCTGTTAACCTCCTCAGCCTTGCGCGGCACATCGCCAGACAGGTAAACGCCAATGCCCCCGGCAATAAAGGCGAGCAGGACGACATAAATCAGGGGATTTCGATTTCGCTTTGGGTCATTCATGGCTAAAAGGCTTACTCGTTCGCATTAGGGATTTCCAATGACCAATAAAATGTGGGGCGGCAGGTTCAAATCCGGGCCCGGCGCCATCATGCAAGAGATCAATGCTTCCATAGACTTTGACAAGCGCCTCTATGCCCAGGACATTGCAGGCTCGAAGGCGCACGCCGCAATGCTGGCCCACCAGGGCATCATTTCAAAGTCCGACGCCAGGGAAATTACCCGTGGCCTCGATCAGGTTCAAGCCGAGATCGAAGCAGGCACGTTCACCTTTTCGACAGCCCTTGAAGACATTCACATGAATGTCGAGCAGCGCCTGAAGGATATTATCGGCGAACCCGCCGGTACGCTTGCATACGGCGCGCTCGCGCAATGACCAGGTCGCCACGGATTTCCGCCTCTATATCCGCGACACGGTCGACCATCTCGACGGACAGTTGAAGGACCTGCAACTGGCGCTCGCCGAAAAAGCCGCGGCTCACGCCAAGACCATCATGCCCGGCTTCACCCATCTGCAGGTGGCCCAGCCCATCACCTTCGGCCACCATTGTCTTGGCCTATGTGGAAATGCTGGCGCGTGACCGCTCGAGATTGGCCGATGCAAGAGCAGCGGATGAATGAAAGTCCCCTGGGTGCCGCAGCTCTCGCGGGTACATCATTTCCCATTGACCGCAGTACGACGGCCAAGGCCCTGGGCTTTGACCGGCCCATGCGCAATTCACTGGATGCGGTGGCGGACCGTGATTTTGTTCTGGAGCTTCTCTCCGCCGCCGCCATTTGCGCCACGCATCTCTCGCGGCTCGCCGAAGAAATTGTCATCTGGTCCACCACGCAATTCCGTTTCGTGAAACTGTCGGACAAGTTCACGACGGGTTCCTCCATCATGCCGCAAAAGCGCAATGCCGATGCGGCGGAACTGGTGCGCGCCAAGCCCGGACGGATTCTGGGCGCGCTCACCTCCTTGCTTGTCATCATGAAGGGCCTGCCGCTGACCTATTCCAAGGACATGCAGGAAGACAAGGAACCGGCCTTCGACGCCATCGACAACCTGTCGCTGGCCATTGCCGCGACCGCCGGCATGGTCCGCGATCTCGTGCCCAATGCCGATGTCATGCGCCTTGCCGCGGCCAGCGGATTTTCAACCGCCACCGACCTGGCCGACTGGCTCGTCCGTACACTGAAGATGCCGTTCCGCGAGGCCCACCATGTGGCGGGCGCGCTCGTGGCGCTGGCCGAAAAGCAGGGCTGCGACTTGCCGGAGCTGAAACTGGAAGACATGCAAAAAATCGAAAAGCGCATTACAAGAGACGTCTACAAGGTGCTCACCGTCGAAGCCTCCGTTGCCTCGCGCACAAGTTTTGGCGGAACCGCACCGGCAAATGTTGCACGCGAAGCCAAGCGCTGGCTAAAACTGTTGAAGTAAGGGGAACCACATGAAACTCATCATTACTCTGCTGCTCCTCGCGGGCATCACCACCACGCTGAACGCTTGCGGCCGGCGCGGCGATCCGGAAGCGCCCAATTTTCAGCAGGCCCAGTAATTCATGCATCACTTTGACTATCGTGATGGCGTGCTCCATGCGGAGGATGTTGACCTCAACATCATCGCCGACGAAATCGGCACGCCCTTCTACTGCTATTCCACCGCCACCCTGGAGCGCCATTACCGCGTCATGAGCGAAGCCTTCAAGGGCAGCGAACACGCCATCTGCTACGCCATGAAGGCCAATTCCAACCAGGCCGTGATCAGGACCATGGCCGATCTCGGCGCCGGCATGGATGTGGTCTCCGAGGGCGAGCTTCGCCGCGCTCTGGCGGCAGGCGTTCCCGGCCGCAAGATCGTCTTTTCCGGCGTCGGCAAGACCGCCCGCGAAATGGCCCTTGGCCTGAAGGAGGGCGTTTCCTGCTTCAATGTGGAATCAGAGCCGGAACTGGAATTGCTTTCCCTCGTGGCCCAGCGCACCGGCCAGCGCGCCACCATTTCCATCCGCGTCAATCCCGATGTCGATGCCAAGACCCATGCCAAGATCACCACCGGCAAGGCCGACAACAAGTTTGGCATTTCCTTCACCCGCGCCTCGCAGGTCTATGCCCGCGCCGCGGCCCTGCCCGGACTTGATGTGGCCGGCATCGACATGCACATCGGCAGCCAGATCACCGACATCGAGCCCTTCGAACAGGCTTTCAAGCTGATGGCCGAACTCACGACGCAGTTGAAAGCCGAAGGCCACAACATTCGCCATCTCGATCTGGGTGGCGGCCTTGGCGTGCCCTATCGCGGCACCAATGACGTGCCGCCGCACCCCGATGAATATGCCGCCATGGTGAAGCGGACGCTCGGCCACCTTGGCCTGAAATATGTCCTCGAACCCGGCCGCATGATCACCGGCAATGCCGGAATCCTGGTCTCCCGCGTGATTTACGTGAAGGAGAACGATGGCAACTATTTCATCATTCAGGATGCGGCGATGAATGATCTCATCCGGCCAACCCTCTATGACGCCTTTCACGAAATTATCCCGGTGAAGAAACCCGCTGACAAGGCAGGCGAGATCATTGCCGATGTCGTGGGCCCGGTCTGCGAAACCGGAGATTACATTGCCAAGGCACGGCGTTTGCCCCGGCCCGAAGCGGGTGATCTATTGGCAACCATGACCGCCGGGGCCTATGGCGCCGTGCAGTCCAGCACCTACAACACAAGGCCGCTGGTGGCGGAAGTCCTGGTGAAGGGCGATACATGGTCGCTGGTCAGGCCGCGCCAGACCTATGAGGATTTGATTGGCTTGGACCATCTCGCCTTATGGCAGGCGAAGAGCTGAGCAAGCACCACCAATTTGTCATTCCGGCGAAAACTTTCATAATTTCTGTCACCCCGACGTAAGTCGGGGGCCCAAGCTTTCAGGGAGTACACCTGCATCAAGTCTGGGTCCCGGCTTTCGCCGGGATGACAGAAGTGGGGTATTCAATTTTCAATGAGCATCGGGCATAGCTCCGCCCTTGGTGAAAACGGTTATGCCGTTTCCGGGATAGGTGAGAAGCGAAGGGTTGCGTGGACGCAAGCTCTCGCAAGAATGCCGGTCGTGTCGTCCGGCTGTGACGCGAGTGTCCCGCGTCCACGCTTTTGCGGCGGTTTTTGCCGGAGGATAAGCTCTGACAGAGCCCTGGATCGCACGGTGTCTGGTGTTTGCCGCCAGGGTTGTTTTGCCACTGAAGGCGCATGGATCGTAGTATCCACGGGTCTTACCCTCGGCTCCCGGAAGCATGATGAACGTTTCACCACACCCGCAGGCGCCACATCCACCCCATCAAAGCCACCGTCATGACCAGGACCCCTTCCGGGATGGACAGGAACATAAATGGCACAATAGGAATATAGATGTCAAGGAATAAATTCTGGATTTTGAACTTTATTTTTGTTTCGCTCGCAACAACGTGATCATTTTGCCGGGCACAATTTTGCCGAGGTGTGCTATTATTCTTGCCAGCATGGCTGAATTCACACAGGCTCGGATCGAGCGTAAGATTGCGGCAGCGCGCTTGGCCCTTTTCTGGGAAAGCCTGTGGGGTGCCCTGTGCTGGCCGCTGATACTAGACGCTGGTATTAGCCGCAACGGCCCTTTCCGGCCTGCTGCCCCTGCTTCCTGACGCTGCTGCGCTATGGCCTGCTGGGCCTTCTCGTTGCGGCGATCATCTGGTCGCTCGCAGCATGTTTTTAGAATCACCTGGCCCAGCCCCTATGCGGCCATGCGCCGGATCGAGGCCCATTCCAGTCTTTTCAACCGGCCGCTTGTCCACCAGCAATGACACGCTTGCCGGAGACGGCCTCGACGAAAGAAGCCTCGCCCTTTGGGAAGAGCACAAGCGCCGCCAACTGGCCAAGCTCAACGACCTCAGGGTTGGAACCCCGCAATCCAACTGGCGCGACCTCGATCCCCGCTCTTTAAGGGTGCCTGCCAGCCTTGCCCTGCTCGCGGTTCTTTTCCTCGCCCAGGGCGACGGTGTCTCGAATCTCAAGAACACCTTTCAGGTGGGTCCGGCCATTGCCCAAAAGCCCATAAGCCTCGATGCCTGGCTGAAGCCTCCGGCCTATACGGGAAAACCGCCGCTGCTGCTGACGAGCCCCGCCCAGATTGAAAAGCTGAAAACCGACAGCAACATCCGCATCCCCGAGAACAGCGGCCTCGTGCTGCGCCTCGACGGCGCCAAGAATCCGCGCCTTGCTTTCTATGATCTGTCAAAACCGGATATCGAACTGAAAGACCGGACGGCGACAACCAAATCAGCCAATGGCCTGTTCGAAGCCGAAGCCAAACTCAACGCGCCCGCGCTTATCAAGGTTCTCGACGGCAACACTGAACTGGCGGCCTGGCACATCTCCCTCATTCCCGACAATCCGCCGAGCGTTTCCATTGTTGAAGAGCCGAAATCCGAAAGCCTCGGCGCCCTCACCGTGAAGTGGAAAGCCACGGATGACTACGGCGTGTCCAGCATCACCTCGCAGATCGACCTGTCGGACAACCAGGAAGATGGCGTTGGCTTTGCCAGCAATGGCGTGTTCCTGTTTGATCCGCCAAAATTTCCCGTAAGCCTGCGCAAATCCTCGCCGCGCGAGGAGCAGGGCACAACCAGCGCCGATCTCACCGCCCATCCCTGGGCCGGCCTGTTCGTGGACCTCACCCTTGAAGTCACCGACGCCGCCAGGCAGACCACAAAGAGTGAAGTGAAATCATTCAAGCTTCCCGAACGGTTTTTCACCAAGCCCCTGGCCCAGGCCCTGATCGAACAGCGCAAGACCCTGATCATGGATCCGGATGAAGCGGGCACCGTGGGGAAATTGCTGCGGGCCCTGCTGATCTATCCCGCCGGCCTCATTGAAAACAGCGGCACGCAAATAGCCATCGCAACAATCATCTCACGCATCCAGAATGTGCGCGATCACAGCGATGTGGAAGAGGCCGTCGACCTCCTCTGGCAGATGGCGCTGAGCATTGAGGAGGGTGACCTCTCCGATGCCCGCGCCGAGCTCGAAGCCGCCCGCAAGGCGCTGGAACGTGCCCTGGCCGAGGGCGCAACCCCCGAGCAGTTGCAGGAGCTGATGAAAAACCTGCGCGGCGCCATGGACCGCTACATGGAATCCATGCGGCGCGAAGCCGAAAAGCGCCAGGCCCAGGGCCAGCAGAACAAGAACCGGCGCGCCCCCAGCGGCAAGATGATCACCCAGCAGGACCTGCAGGAGATGCTCGATACGATTGAAAAGCTGACCCAGAACGGCGCCAATGAAGCGGCCCAGGAACTGCTCGCCCAGCTCGACGAGATTCTGAAAAACATGGAACCCGGCATGGCCCAGCAGGGCGGCCCGCCCGGCGATTCGGCAACAACCGAAATGCTGAACGAGCTTTCCGAACTCATGCGCCGCCAGCAGGAGCTGATGGATAAAACCCAGCGCGCCCAGCCCGGAGATGAGGGCGATCCCCTGGACCAGGAAGGCGATGATCCCGGAAACCGCAGCGGAAACCAGGGCACCAATGGCCTTGCCGGCGAACAGGGCAACCTTGGCCGCATGCTCCAGCAATTCATGCAGCAGTTGGGCCAGAACGGCCTGCAAGCGCCGCCCTCCTTCGGTGAAGCCGGAAAACAGATGGGCGAGGCCGAGCAATCCCTTCAGCAGCAGCAGCGTGAACAGGCCCTGGGCGCGCAGGGCGAGGCCTTGAACCAGTTGCGCGCCGGGGCCCAGGAGATGGCCCGCCAAATTCAGCAGCAGGGCCAGTCCGGCCAGGACAATACGGGGCGCGATGGACAGGCGAGGGGCGACACCCATGATCCCCTCGGCCGGCCCATGCCCAACAGCGGCGACAATTTCGGGCCGAAGGAAAACATGCTGCCGTCCGAACTCGCCATTCGCCGCGCCCGGGAAATCCTCGAAATGCTGCGCGCCCGCGCCAACACCCCGGACCTGCCGCGCATCGACAAGGACTACATCGACCGGCTGCTGCGCGGACTTTACTAAACTGCCGTCACGCACATGCCCGACAAAGGGCAGTTCGCGGAACTGGTGCGCCATGTCCATGCCGTAGCCCACGACGAATTTGTCGGGGCATGAAAAGCCGCAGAAATCCGCCTTGATATTGGCCGCGAGATGCCCCGGCTTTTCCAGCAGCACCGCCGTCATCACGCTTGAAGCGCCCCGCGCCATCAGCAGGTCCTTGGCAAAGGCAAGCGTCCGGCCCGATTCGAGGATATCATCCACCAGCATCACATCCCGGTTCTGGATCGGCGATTCGATGTCGCGCAAAACTTCCACCTGCCCCGAGGAGATTTCTGGGCCGCCCGGTAGCTCGCCAGAATCATGAAATCCACTTCCGGCGAAAGGCCCGCATGATGCATGGCGCGGATCAGGTCCGCCGCAAAGATGAAGCTGCCTTTCAAAACCGGAACCACCAGCAGGTTCTTTGGGTTTCGCGCCGCGATTTCGCGGGCAAGCACTTCGATGCGTTTTGCAATGTCGGCTTCCGAGAACAGGACCGAAATGCGGTGGCCGTCGATGGTAATGTCGCTCATGGAGAAGGGTTTGAGCCGATTTCATCCCTGTGTGCAAAGCGAATTTGCAGGTTTTTCGCAGTTTCCGGCGGCGAGGCGACGCGCGTCACGAAACTGGTGGATTCACCAGCCCGCAAGGGCCTTGCGCCCGTGTCCAGCGTCCAGGTGTAAACTTCCGCCGGCCGCCCGTCATTCAGGGCAAAGCGCAGCCACGGGATCTTCTGGGTGCTGTTGGAAATATTGCTGATCTCGCCCTTGATGCTCAACACCCGCACCCCGTCAACAAAGGCATGCTGCTGTTCAATGCGGCGGACTTCGAGCCCGTAGATATTGACGTTATAGCCCACGGCGTCATAGGCCCGCACCGTGACGGGAGCCATGCTGACCACAAATTCCGGGAACGACGCGGCAGCGGCCACCGGCATGAGCATGCAGGCGCCAAGAATGGCCCAGCCCCGCAAACGGCCCAGCCGCTGGCGCTTTTTCACCGCAAAGGCTTCCTTGGCCCGCCGCGACGCCTCGACCAGGCGCTTCACTTCGCTGTCCGGCTCAAAGCCATGCTCGATGACGGCAGGCACCTTGCGCGGCGAAATATCGACGATTTCGATGGCCCGGCTCTCGATCCAGCTATGGCCGCAGGCCTGGCAGCTGATGGCCATGCCATCGCCCGACAGGCGCTGGTCGGGAAAATTGTAGTGCGTTGCGCAGGAAGGACAAGAAATTATCATCTGAAAATCATATCATCCATTGATTCGCCTGCGCCCTCCGCCTAAAGCCCAAGCACCCCTCATTTGTTAACAGCAAACAGGGTTAATGCGGCGTTAAGACCGGTCGTGCGTGGCAGCTATTTCGACGTGGAGTTCGGTTTAGTGGTTCGTCTTGACAGTGTGGGCCTGCGTTACGGCGATGGGCCCGAAATTTTGAAGGATGTCAGTTTTCACCTGCAGCCCGGCTCCCTGTGCTTTCTCACCGGGCCCTCGGGAGCGGGAAAAACCTCCCTGCTCCGCCTGCTGTTCCTCGCCCTCAAGCCGACGCGCGGCATCATCAACATTTTTGAAAAGGATGTGACCCAGGTGAGCCGCTGGGAATTGCCGCTGCTCCGCCGCCGCATCGGCGTGGTGTTCCAGGAGTTCCGCCTTCTCGACCATCTCACCACCTTTGACAATGTGGCGCTCCCCTTGCGCGTCATGGGCCAGCGCGAAGACAGCTACCGGGCCGATGTCATGGACCTGCTGAACTGGGTGGGCCTTGAAGATCAGGCCCAGGCCTATCCTCCCGTATTGTCGGGCGGTGAAAAGCAGCGCGCCGCCATCGCCCGCGCCGTCATATCAAAACCGGAACTGCTGCTCGCCGACGAGCCCACCGGAAACGTCGATCCGGTTTTGGCCAAGCGGCTGCTCCATCTCTTCATGGAACTGAACCGCCTCGGCACCACGGTGTTCCTCGCAACCCATGACCTCAAGCTGGTGTCGCAGGGCAAAGGCTCCGTGCTTCACCTTGAAAAAGGAATATTGAAAGCCGCATGACGCGCCCGAAAAAATTCCGCACCGGACCCATCATCCCGCCAGAAGCGGCACCCTTGCGCGCTTTGACGGTGACCATGACGGTGATGTGCTATCTCGCCTGCCTCGCCATCGGCGCGCTGATCCTCATTGACCGCGCCGTTGAAAGCTGGACCAGCGGGCTGTCGCGCGAAGTGACCGTGCAGGTCAGCCTCATGCAGAATGCCGACATCGACAAGGAACTGGCCAAGGCAAAAGTCCTGCTTGAAACAACGGTGGGCGTCACCAATGTTGAAGTTCTCGAACGCGATGCCGGCGCCAAGCTTCTGGAGCCCTGGCTTGGCACCGGCAATCTCGATGACCTGCCGATCCCGCGCCTCATCCGCGTCACCATCAACGAGGCGGCGCCGCCGGATTTTGTTGCGCTGGACAAACAGCTGAAAAAATCCGTGAGCGGCGCAAGCCTTGATACCCATCGGCGATGGGAGGCGGAACTCACCCGCATGGCCAAGGCGCTCTCAGCCCTCTCCTATGCCATTCTTGCCCTCATCGCCATATCGGCCATTGCCATGGTGATCTTCGCCACGCGCACCGTGCTTGATGCCAACCGCCAGGTGATTGATGTGCTGCATCTCGTGGGCGCCAAGGACAGCTATATCGCCCACCAGATCGACAGCCGCTTCCTGCGCACCGGTTTCATGGCCGGACTGCTCGGCGTGGGCCTCGGCGTTTTAACCTTCTTTCTCCTCGGCCTTTCCGGAACCATAGGGGCCGGCGGCGTGGCCGATGCCAGCCGCGGGCTTTTGTTTGCGCCGCCGGAAATTGCCGTGTGGAGCTATGGCATATTGTTCAGTGTACCGATCATTGCCACGGTGATCTGCCTCGTCACCTCGCGCATGGCGCTCATCCGCATGTTGAGAAGCGTGCTGTGATTGCCTTCCGCTCGCTGGTTTTCAATGTCGCCTTCTATGTGAATCTCACGCTCTTCCTGGTGCTGGGCGCCGGATTTTTTCTGACCCCGCGCAAATGGTCGGTGCGCGCCCTTCAGGCCTGGGCCAGCACCTCGCTGTGGCTGCTGCGGGTGATCTGCGGCACGCATATCGACGTGCGCGGCAAAGAAAATATTCCAGAAGGCCCCATTCTGGTGGCGGGCAAGCATCAATCCGTGTGGGAAACCTTCGCCATCCTTCCCTATCTCGATGATCCCTGCATGGTCCTGAAACGGGAGCTGTCATGGATTCCCTTCTTTGGCTGGTTCATCTTCAAATTCCGCATGATCCGGTTGGAACGCGGCGCCGGCTCCGCCGCCCTGCGCAAGCTTCTGGCACGGGGCGTTGAGGAACTCGCCGCTGGCCGGCAGATCGTCATCATGCCGGAAGGCACCAGACGGGCCCCCGATGCGCCCCCCGCCTACAAGCCCGGGGCCGCGGCGCTCTACGGCACCCTGGGCTGCGCCTGCCTGCCCTTCGCCGTGAATTCCGGCCTGTTCTGGCCCCGCCGGAAATTCCTGCGCTATCCCGGCACCATCGTCCTGGAATTCCTGCCGCTCATCCCCGCGGGCCTTCCCCGCAAGGCCTTCCAGGAAAGACTGCAAACCGACATCGAAACCGCCACGGCAAAGCTGGTGGCCGAGGGCCGCGAGAGATGATCAGCATTTAATATCGAGCTATCGGTAGAGCCGACTTACGATGCTTCTAAGTATGTGGCGAGGTTGCTCTCCAGTAGGCAATCCACCGCAAATTTCCGCCCAGGCTCTTTTCCAAGCTGAAAGACCAAGCATGGCTAACATCGAACTCTTAAGTCAGAGAGCTTTCCACTGAACCTGCTATCGAATGCATCGACGCAGCCTAATCTGAACATCGGCGTTACATTCTGCAAAGGCATTTGTCACTCTCATCTGTGGCTTAAGTGCAAGTACTCAGTAAATGGCACTGTCATGAATCTCCTAGGTCTGAATGGCTACGAATTCTCGATGCGAGCTTACTCGAGCTGGCGCCGAGAATGGCTGACCACTGCAGTCGCGACTTAACATCCGATCTCAGGGCCAGTGACATGCGATCGTTGCATTCGTCAGCAGCGCCAGTCAGGTTCTTATCGATCGAAATCCGTGCAGCGAGTCTTGACTGAGTACGAATGCTTGCCCGCGGACGATCCAAGTCGTCGACACCTCGATGTACCATGGTAGTTCTCTTGGTCACCTGGGATCACCATCGCGTGTTTGCTGCTACTCGGTCACTCGAAGCGCCGGAATTACAGTTGCCCGGTAACACGACTTCGGACAATTCCGTACTTCGGGAACTCGAGATAGGTCAGTTGGCTGCTCGACGCCTACCATATCAAGATGTCGAGTTCATGGCTGCAGATCGTCGCCACATGCTGCTCCGACTGCACAGATATTGGATCCGATATCCGCACTCTTTGCGAGTCGTCAAAGCCGTAGCCACGTTCGGCAATGGGTTGATCCTCACCAATCTGCGCTATGGCAAGTAATCGGGAATTTGCATTTACAGCCTCGCAGTGCATTGCGAAGCTGGCAAGATTGCGACTGATGAGTCTTAAAGGTGTCATCGGCCAAAAGTCCGAAAAATGGCTGGGACTTGGCTTCAGTCAGTTCCGAATGATTGCAACATGACCAGTCAAGTATCTTGGATCACAGAGAATTGCTACACTCTCTTCGAAGTCTGTCTAGATATGCCATGTGGCAAACGCTAATACGGACGCTGTTTTAAGATCGATTCAGAACCGCATCAATGTACTTCCTTCATCAATTGCCATGGAATGATATGGCAAGTCGCGGACATTAAAGCGGCATCCGAGCTCATCCTACAGCGCTTGACTGACGATTGCATTGCGTACGGCACGCAGCAAAATATCGGTCCCCAAGGACAGGTACGAATCAAGAACAAATTCTCGACTCCCGCCTGACTTTGCGGTACACTCGCCGCAGGAGTGACCGAGGTCGTCATGGATCAAAGCGTAGGTATTCTCGATCCCATCTCGCAAGAGATCTGGGACATGAAGTATCGGTTCAAGGAGGCCGACGGCGCCATCCATGACCAGACCATCGAGGACACCTGGTGGCGGGTGGCCCGCGCCGTGGCCGAGGCCGAAAAACCAGCCCTGCGCGAGACCTGGGCCTCTTCCTTTTATGAGGCGCTTTCGGATTTCAGGTTTTTGCCCGCCGGCCGCATTGTGGCGGGTGCCGGCACCAAGCGCAGCGTCACCATGTTCAACTGCTTCGTCATGGGCACCATCGATGATTCCATGCTCGGCATTTTCGATGGCCTGAAGGAAGCGGCCCTCACCCTGCAGCAGGGCGGCGGCATCGGCCATGATTTCTCGACGCTCCGGCCCAAGGGCGCGCCGGTCAAAGGCGTGGGCGCCGATGCCTCGGGACCCTTGAGCTTCATGGATGTGTGGGACTCCATGTGCCGCACCATCATGTCGGCCGGCGCCAGGCGCGGCGCCATGATGGCGACCATGCGCTGCGACCATCCCGACATCGAAGCCTTCATTGCCGCCAAGCGCGATCCGCTGCGGCTGCGAAATTTCAATTTGTCCGTGCTGGTGAGCGATGCCTTCATGGCCGCGGTGAAGGCAGATAGCCCCTGGACCCTGAGCTTTGCCGGGCGGGACTACCGCACCATTTCGGCCCGCGGCCTGTGGGACCAGATCATGCAGTCAACCTATGACTATGCCGAACCCGGCGTCATCTTCATTGACCGCATCAACGCGCAAAACAATTTGGGCTACTGCGAAACCATTCACTGCACCAACCCCTGCGGCGAACAGCCCCTGCCCAGCTATGGCGCCTGCCTGCTGGGCTCGATCAATCTCACGCGCTTTGTGAAATATCCGTTCGAGGCCAATGCCGGAATCGATGAAGCGGCCCTGAGCAAGACCGTGGGTGTGGCCATCCGCTTTCTGGATGATGTGGTTGACGTGTCAAATTATCCGCTGGAACAGCAGGCGGCGGAAGCCCGCGCCAAGCGCCGGCTTGGTTTGGGAATGACCGGGCTTGCCGATGCGCTGGCCATGTGCGGCCTGCGTTATGGTTCAGCCGCTGCCGCCGAAGCCGCAAACACCTGGGCGAAAATCATCGAGAACGCCGCCTATAAAATGAGTTCGAAGCTCGCCGCCGAGAAGGGCTCCTTTCCGCTCTTCAATGCGGAGGCCTATTTGAAAGGCGGCCATGCCGCAACACTTCCCAAAGCCATAAGGCAGGACATTGCCGTCATCGGGCCTGCGCAACGGCCTGCTCACCTCGATTGCCCCCACCGGCACCATTTCGCTTTTCGCCGGAAATGTCTCGAGCGGCATCGAGCCCATTTTCAGCGTGAGCTATGAGCGCAAGGTGCGGCTCGCCGACAACAGCCGCATGACCCTGCGCGTCGATGACTATGCCGCACGGCTCTGGTGGCATCTCAAGGGCGCCGACACGCCGCTGCCGCCGGCGTTCGTCACCGCCGATGATCTCACCCCGCACGAACATCTCGTCATGCAGGCCGCGGTTCAGAAACATATCGACAGTTCCATTTCGAAAACCATCAATGTGCCCGAGGACTGCGATTTCGAAACCTTCAAGGATGTCTACAGCGAGGCCTATGACCTGGGCCTCAAGGGCTGCACCACCTTCCGCCCCAATGAGGTGACCGGCTCCGTGCTGTCGACCGCTTCGGTGACCGAGGACAAGGACGTGACCGTCATGGAGCGCGACCCGGCGCTGAATGGCATCACCTACAAACTGAAGTGGCCCGAAACCGACCACGCCATCTACATCACCATGAATGACATCGTGAAGGACGGAAAGCGCCGGCCCTTCGAGATCTTCATCAATTCAAAAAACATGGAGCACTTCGCCTGGACCGTGGCGCTCACCCGGATGATTTCGGCGGTGTTCCGGCGCGGCGGCGATGTGTCCTTTGTCGTTGAGGAGCTGAAGGCGGTGTTCGATCCGCGCGGCGGGCAATGGATGGAGGGCCACTATGTGCCGAGCCTGCTGGCGGCCATCGGCGGCGTCATCGAAAAACACATGATTGAAATCGGCTTCCTCGAGCCCCGGCAGAAGCCTGAATTCGTGGCCACGCCAGCACCAAACGGGCCTCCTGCCCGCGCTGCGGCGAGCTTGCACTGGTCTTCCAGGAGGGCTGCGCCACCTGCCTCTCCTGCGGATTTTCGAAGTGCAGCTAAATAAGGCTTGCATTTAAATCAAATTTGTTCTATGTTTGTTCCTATGCTGATACACGGTTCACCCATCTCCATCAATTTCCCCCTGGGCTCCAATGACAACGAGCGTTTCTGGTACTGGCGCGGGCGTTCGGGCAAGAAATACATCCACTCCATCTACGCTGCGCGACGCCTGTCCGCCGCTTCCCGGCGCCATCTATGTGGCCGTCCGGCGCATCGGCAACTTGCGGACCGTGACCGCCATGGGCCGGTTTTCGCCCTTCTGGGACGGCACCTCGTCCGAATTGGCCGGTGTCGATGCCGATGAGATTCACGTTCATCTGCTCGCCCGCGACAATGCGGCGGCCAACGCCGTGCTGAACGATCTCCAGGCGGCCTTTGTTGAAACCCGTCAGGCCGTGAGCCTGGCCGCTTAAAGGTTTAGCTCGGCGCCGATGGCTTCCAGCGTCTTGTCGTGGATGTTCATCTGCCGGAGGTGCACCAGCGTGTTCATGACATAGTCCCGGCAGTGGCCCATCTTCCCTTCGCCCTGCATGACATGTTTCAAAAGCTCCGCGTGCGAGAGCTTGCCCGCATACTGGCTGTGCGCCCGGTCAACGATATAAACCACCGCCTCGACTTTCTCATCGCCGCCCAGAAGTTCAACCGTCTGCGTCACTTCCAGATAGACCTGGCTCACCTGTTCGCGCTCGCGCAGGTAAGCCAGCGTCGCCTCCCACTTTGAAGGCTTGATCTGAAACGCCACGCCCACGCACGAGCCGCCGCGGTCAAGGCCAAGCACAAGCCCGGGCAGCGCTTCGGTGCCCCGGTGATGCAGCGAATAAACGCAAAGGCTGCGGTGAAAGCCGCGGATGCGCCCATGCGCCTGCGACTCAAATTCAAAACCCGGCCGCCACATGAGCGAGCCATAGCCAAATATCCAGCGCTGTTGCATGTTCATTCCGCTTCACCCAGGAGAATCAGTAAATCCTATGGCTTCGACGGCAAAACGCCCATGGTACATGTTCTATCCGCTCGCCGGAATGATCCTCTCTGAGCCTCGTCTGGTGCGGCTACTGGTTCATCGCCTTTTCGGGAGCCAAAGAACTTATCCAGGCAAAGCGCCTGGAATTTGCAGGCCAGAGGCATGGAGCTCGCCTGCGCCCGCGAAAGCTGGGGCGGCTTTCCCTTCCGCTTTGAATTCCAGTGCGAAACGGCAAAGCTGCAAGTCAGCCACGACAACGAAACTTACAGCGTCCAGACAACCAAATTCCTGGCCATTGCCCAGGCCTATAATCCCCTCCATGTCATTGTGCTCGTCGACGGCCCCACATCAATTGACCGGACAACAGTCGTCCATGACCGGGCCCTGATCTCCGTGACGGTCAGCCTCGACAAGGACTGGGATGCAAGCCTGGAGGCAGCCAGCGTAAATGCCCAAGGCCTGTTTACGGCGGGCCAACTGAAACTCTTCGCCAGAAAAATAAACGGCAGGCTGGATCTCGCCGCCGACACCAAAGAGCTCACGGTGATCCAGCCGGACAATCCGCCCATCACCGTTTCAAGCGCGGAACTCGTCGGCCAGACCAGTGCCACACTCCTCACGCAACGGCGCCTGGCCGGACACTCCCTCGAAATAAGCGCGCTTAAAATTTCCCAAGGGCCCGGTTGATTTCGCGGCAACAGGCACTGTTTCGCTCGATCCCCAGCACCGGCTGGCAGGCAAGCTCTCCAGCCAGACCAACGACCTCGACGGCGTGATGAAATTCATTGAACCCATCTTCGCCCTGAATGAGCAGGACAGCGCCACGATAAAAAATCTCGTCACCCTGGCGGGCAGCGATCCCGCGACCAACACCACAAAGGCGGATTTCAGCGCCAGGGATGGCGCGCTCTATTGGGGACTGATCAAGCTGGCTGACCTCACGCCGCTCTATTAGCGGTGCTTGGGATCGCGGCCGAAATCCGGCGCCGCCGTTTCCTGGCCCGCCGCGATGATGTTCCGCCGCACTTCGCGGGCCCGCGTGAAGAGATTGAACAGCGTTTCGCCATCGCCCCAGCGGATGGCCCGCTGCAGCGCCGACAGATCCTCCGAAAACCGCCCCAGCATTTCCAGCACCGCTTCGCGGTTGTTCAGGAACACGTCGCGCCACATGGTGGGATCGGACGCGGCGATGCGGGTGAAATCGCGAAAGCCGCCGGCCGAATACTTGATCACTTCCGAATCCGTCACCTCTTCAAGGTCAGCCGCGGTGGCCACCGTGTTGTAGGCAATGAGATGCGGCAAATGGCTGGTGATGGCCAGCACAAGATCATGATGCTCCGGCGTCATCAGGTCCACGTCGGAGCCGCAGGAATGCCAGAATTTTTCCAGCCGTGTGACAGCCGACGGCATCGCTGTCGGGAAGCGGCGTGAGAATGCACCAGCGCTTGAGAAACAGGTCGGCAAAACCGGAAGCCGGGCCTGATTGCTCCGTGCCGGCGATGGGATGGCCGGGCACGAAATGAACCCCCGCCGGCAAATGCGGCGCCACATCGCGCACCACCGCGGCCTTGACCGAACCCACATCCGTGACAATGCAGCCCGGCTTCAGCGCCGCACCTATTTCCTTTGCAATGGCCCCGCAGGCGCCCACCGGCACGCACAGGATAACCAGATCGGCATCTTTGACAGCCGAAACCGCAGTGGGATGAATGCTGTCCACCAGACCGAGTTGCACGGCCGCCTTCCGCGTCGCCTCGCTCTTTGCATAGCCCGTAATATGCGCGGCGATTTTCTCGCGCCGCATGACATGGGCCAGCGACGAGCCGATCAGGCCGATGCCGATAAGCGCCACGCGTTCAAACTGCACGCTCATTTCAGGAAATCCGACAGGGCCGAAACGACGGCGCGGTTGGCCTCTTCATCGCCGATGGTCATGCGCAGGCAGTGGGGCAGGCCATAGGCCTCCATGCGCCGCAAAATGATCCCGTGCTCATTCAGATAGGCATCCGCCATCGGTGCTGTCTTCTTTCCGCTGGCAGCAAAATGGATGAGCAGGAAATTTCCCACGCTCGGCGTGACCTTCAGACCCAGCGCCTGCAATTGCTCCGTGAGCAGGCCCAGCCACTTCTCATTATGCGCAATCGCGGTCTCAACAAATTTCTGATCATTAATGGCCGCAACACCCGCCGCCATCGCCGCCGCACTCACATTGAACGGCCCGCGAATCCGGTTCAGCACATCAGCCACATGGGCCGGGCAATAGGCCCAGCCCAGGCGCAAGCCCCGCAAGCCCATAGATTTTCGAGAAGGTGCGCGTCATCACCACATTGTCGGATGTTGCCACAAGCTCAAGGCCCGATTCATAATCATTGCGCCTGACATATTCCGCATAGGCCGCATCGAGAACCAGCAGGGTGGTCTTCGGCAGCCCCGCATGCAGGCGCTTCACCTCGTTGAAGGGCAGGTAGGTGCCGGTGGGATTATTTGGATTGGCAAGAAACACCATCTTGGTCCGGGCATTCACGCATTTCAGCATCTCATCAACGCTGGTGGTGTGATCGACTTCCGGCGCAACAACGGCCTTGGCCCCATTGGCGGCGATGGCGATGGGATAAACCAGAAATCCATACTGCGAATAAACCGCCTCGTCGCCCGGAGCCAGATAGGCATGCGCCAGGAGCTGCAGCAACTTCGTCCGAACCCGCGCCGCAAACAATGGACGCCGCATTCAATCCGTAGCGCGCCGCAATCGCCTCGCGCAGTTCCGTGGCCGAGCCATCGGGATAAAGCGCCAGCAGATTGCCCTTCGAGGCATAGGCCGCCACGGCTTGCGGCGAGGCGCCAAACGGCGACTCGTTGGAGGAAAGCTTGTAGATCTTTGCACCCTTGGCCGCACTCTTGCCCGGCACATAGGGCGAAATATCAAGAATGCCCGCCTTGGGAAGCGGGTGAATGGCTTCTGACTTCAGACTCATGATTTGATCTCAAAGGGCGAGGGATAGCGCCCGGCCACTTTCAGGCCGAGCAGGGCATTGGAGCGGTTGAGGCCCACCAGCGGGCTTTCGTGATCTGACAGGAAACCCGGCAGGCACGACACCCGGCGCTGCCCCAGCTTGATCTGCCACAGCGGTGCGGGCGAAAAATCCCGGGGCAGTTTGCCGTCGCTGATGATCAGGGTTTCATCATCTCCCGTGGGCTCCGACGGCGCGTGCCCGAAGACCAGGAGCTTGGGAACCGTCTCGTCCCGCAGGAACGGCAGGCAGGCAATCACCCTCGCCTGGCCGCCCTTGCCCTCGACGAAGGCTTCAACCCAGGGGGACTTCGGTTTCAACAATGCAGATGTCTCCCGGGCTCGCGTTGACCTGCATCAGGGCCTGGGCCTCGTC
The DNA here is from genome assembly GCA_963753025.1 of uncultured Alphaproteobacteria bacterium. Classification (GTDB taxonomy): domain Bacteria; phylum Pseudomonadota; class Alphaproteobacteria; order Rhizobiales; family Aestuariivirgaceae; genus Aestuariivirga. The sequence goes on from CAVWAY010000016.1 coordinate 46,907, forward strand.
GCGGTATTCTTCCACCGGAAGGGTGCCGAAATAATCCCGGATGCGGAGCCGCAAACCCATTGAGGCATTGAGCTTCTTGCTGATGTGGACCGTGATATCCGCCTGGTTTTGGGCCGAGCGCGCCAGGATGTTTCGCCAAAGACGCACCAGAAGTTCCGGCGGCACAAGGCTATCCGGCCGTGACAGGAGCCGCCGCAGGATGGCCGCTTCGCGTGCTGGCCGGAAGGCCGAGCCGCCAAGCCCGCCATTTTTTAACTTGATGGCCCGCACATGCTCGGTGGCGGCAAAGCGCCGCTCAAGCAGGCTCAGGAGGCCATCATCGATGGCATCCATTTCACGGCGGATGTCGTCAAGTTCAAGGTCTGATCCAGCTGGTTCGCTCATGGTCTTCAATCTCTATCGTACTCCGGCAGCCCTACTGGCGCCGCTCCAACAGGATTGGACCTTCATACTGGGAGCCGTCACAAAAGCAAAGGCTTCCCCTTATTGCCCGCCATCGAAGCGTACGGGGGACGGCAGCAGGGCCGGCTTGAAGCGCGGCATCAGGCGCCTGACCCTTTTGCCCGAGGAAAAGGCATAAACCTGCTTCACCGCCTCGACGATTATGAGGCCCGAGAAACGGGAAGTGATCAAGTCGCCCACCCGTTCAATGGCGCTGGCCCCTGAATGGACAAAGCCCCTTTTTGTCGGCGGCATTTGCAGCGCATGCGACCAGGAAACCGCCGAAAACTGCGCCTCCTTGAGCAGGCCCGCAAGCTGGGTGCGTGAAAAGGGCTGGCCATAGCCAAAGGGCGATGTATCGAACGCCGCCCATAGCCCCCGGCGGTTTGGCACCACCAGAACCAGCCGGCCCTGCGGCGCCATCACCCGCCAGACTTCCTGGAGCATTTCAATGGGGCTGTCCGTCAGTTCCAGGCCATGAACCACAAGGGCAAGGTCCACCGTGCTTTCCAGCAGCGGCAGGTCAAATTCATCAACCAGGGCCGATTGCACCGGGCCTTCCCCCGGCCAGTGAATGACCCCCTGGCGCGCCATCATGAAGGCAATGCTGCGTTTGGTCTCGGAGGGCAGATCGTCAAGATAGGGCGTGGCAAAACCCATGCCCATGACACAGGCATCACGCAGCGAACCCAGCCGCGGCTTCAGCTTGGCGGCAAGCAGGCGGCGTGTAGCTTTCCCAAAGGACTCGCGTAGAACTCACGCAGATCAACAACATCCATGACGGCAGGTTTTAGCGTTTAACGCCGAATGGGTCATCAACGAAGAAAAACAGGGTTAGCAAATCATATGTCCCATCTCGATATGCGCCAGTTCATGTGCCGTTCCGACAATTATGGCGTGATAATCCATGATTCCGAAGACCGGGGCCACCGCCTCCATTGACGCGCCCGATGCAGAGGCGGTGGAGGCCGAGCTCAGGAAATGTGGCTGGCAGCTCACCCATATCTTCACCACCCACCACCACGACGATCATGTCGCCGGAAACCTGCGGCTCAAGGAGCTTTTTGGCTGCAAGATCATCGGGCCGAAGAACGAGGCTGAAAAAATTCCCGGCATCGATACCACGGTGTCAAGGGCGGCGACACATTCAGCTGGGCCGGGCGCGAGGTGAAGGTCTTTGATTGCCCGGGCCACACCAGGGGCCACATCGCTTTCCATATCCCGTCGGAATTTTCGCTCTTTGCCGGTGACACGGTTTTTGCCATGGGCTGCGGCCGCGTCATCGAGGGCAGCATGGAGGAGATGTGGCATTCCGTGAATCAGTTCCGCACTCTGCCACCGGTCACTTATGTTTATTGTGGCCATGAATATACGGAAGCCAATTGCCGCTTTGCGCTCTCCGTCGAACCGGAGAACCGCGCGCTGCAGCAGCGTGCCACCGTCGTTGCGGCCCAGCGCGCCAGGGGCGAGATGACCTGCCCTTCGACCATCGGCGATGAGCTGAAGACCAATCCCTTCATGCGCTGTGACAGCCCCGAGATCCGGAAGAACCTGAAGCTCGAAACGGCCACTGATGCCGAAGTGTTTGCCGAACTCCGGACCCGCAAGAATAATTTCTGACTGCCGCTCAGCTCTTGTTGAAGATCATGTCCTTGGCGGCGAGCACCGCTCCGGCGGTAATCAGCGCGCAGGCCAGGGCGATCGACCAATGGAATTGCGCGTAGCCGAAGAGCAGCAGGACAAGGGTTGAAAGCAGCGGTGCGGAGTAGGACGAAGCGCCGAGAACCATGATGTCGCCATGCTTCAGGCCGAAGTCCCAGGTGTAGAATGCCGCCCCCAGGGGCAGCAGGCCAAGGCCCGCAACCGCAAGCCATTCCATGTAAGTCTGCGGCCACACCGTTTGCTCAAACAGAAGGTGCGAGCCCAGCGACAGCAGCGCCGCGGCTAGGCAAAATCCCGTGACCACATCGGTTGACACATGACCGAAGCGCCGCGCCAGGACCGAATAGCCCGCCCAGATGACGGCACAGGGAACCGCAAGCACATGGCCCAGTTTGAGGCCTTCGCTCAAGCCCATACCCTGCCCCCGGGTAATCACCAGAACTGCGCCAAGCAACTCCAATACAACGCCCAGAATGTGATGCAGCCTTAATTTTTCACCCGGCAAGAAGGCCGAGAAAACCACCAGGAAAAGTGGCCAGAGATAGGCGATGAGGCTGACCTCGACCGGCGGCGCATTTCTGATCGCGGTGAAGTAGATGAAGTGGTAGCCAAAAAGGCTGGCAATGCCCAGGGCCCAGAGCCGCCATTCCTGATGCAGGAGCGTGGTCAATATGCCAGGTTGGAACACCCACGTCGCGG
>CAVWAY010000017.1:0-56728 GCA_963753025.1 uncultured Alphaproteobacteria bacterium
GTGGTGCGCTCCGCCTGGTCATTGAGGCCAAGGCCGATGCGCTGCCCCACATGGTCCAGCCGCTCATCAAGGGTGCGGGTGAGATGGGCCTGCGCCCCCTGCGACTGGTCGGCAAAATTGCGCAGCGACCCCGCCATCTCGGCCAGGCGGTATTCCAGCTCCGAGGCGCGCCGCATGGCTTCCAGGGTTTCACTTTTCCGGTTGCGCTGGGCCCGCCACGTGACGATCAGGGTGGCAAGGATAAGAACCAGGGCCAGGGCAGCACCCGCCAGCAAAACGTCAAGCAGGGTGAAGGCCTGGGAGCCGATTTGAAGGATGACTTGGTCAAGTTGCATGAAGTGCTTCTAGCGCGATTCGCAGGCAAAAAAGAAGCGTGGCCCGTCCACACTCAACTAAGCGTGGACGGGCCCTTGACCCGCACAACTCGGGACGGCGACAGGAGCCGCACAGGTCAACTCGCTCACAAACAGGGGTAGCGTATTAGGTTCCCGAAACTTTTCCCTCTCAAGAACCAGCTTTTTAGGCTGGCTAATCCCCGCTGGATTGAGTGTGAGAGTGGCTTTCGATCATGGCTTGATCACGGGCAGAACTAGGCAATGCGCAGGCAACATTGCGGCGGGATCAAGGTAAGATCACCGCCGGAAGGCTTCAACTGCGAAACAATAGCAATTCGGAACAACCGCTTAGCGGCGCTTCTTCAACGGCTGGCCCGGCGTCATGACCGAGTCGATAAATTCGTTGCGCTGGGAAAAATAAATTCCAAATCCGCGGCCCAGGCCGAATACGAGTTCCTTGAATACACCGGTCATTAAGACCTCCTTAACGAATAGATTACTGATTCAACGTGCTATGCCATTGAAATATGAACGAAATATAGAGATTCAAGGTGAATTGCCGAGATTCAGCTATGCGGCGCCCGCATGGCGAATCGGTCCGTGGCCCGAATCAGCGCGTCGGTGATTCCCGGTTCCGTGGCCGTATGGCCCGCATCGGGAATGATCTCGAAGGCGGCTTCCGGCCAGGCCCGGTGCAGGGCCCAGGCAGTTTCCATGGGGGTCACCACGTCGTAGCGGCCCTGAATGATCACGCCGGGAATGTTTCGGAGCCTGGGAGCGTCAGCCAGCAACTGGTCATCCCGGTCAAAGAAACCCTTGTTGACGAAGTAGTGGCACTCGATGCGGGCAAAGGCCAGGGCAAAGGCATCCCCGCCGAAAGTCGCTGATAAGTTGGGGATTGGGGCGCAGCGAAAGCGTGCTGGCTTCCCACTGGCTCCAGGCCTTGGCGCAGGCCATTTGCTCCTGCGCGTCGTCGCCGGTCAGCCGCCGGTAATAGGCGGCAACCAGATCACCGCGTTCAGAGGCCGGGATGGGCGCCAGATAGGTCTCCCAGACATCGGGAAACAGCATGCACGGCTCCCTCCTGGTAGAACCAGTCGATCTCGCGCTTGCCGGATCGTGAAAATGCCGCGCAGGATGAGCTCGGTCACCCGCTCCCCATGCTTTTGCGCATAGGCCAGCGCCAGCGTCGAGCCCCACGAACCGCCCAGCACCTGCCAGGTCTCAATGCCAAGATGAACGCGCAAGGCTTCCATGTCGGCCACCAGATGCCAGGTGGTGTTCTCGCGCAGTTCCGCGTGGGGGCTGGATTGCCCGCAGCCCCGCTGGTCGAAGAGGATGATGCGGTAAAGCTTGGGATCATGCAGGCGGCGCAGGAACGGCGAAATGCCGCCGCCCGGCCCGCCATGCAGGACGACCACGGGCTTGCCCTTCGGGTTGCCGCATTCCTCGTAATAGATTTCATGAAGCTCCGAGACGCGAAGCCGGCCGCGGGTATAGGGCTGCAGTTCCGGATAGAATTCCCGCATGTCAGAGCGTCTGGTATCGCGCGATGGCCGAGCGCTCAAGGGCTGCCGTCACCAGCTTGTCGAGGCCCAGGGTGTCACGCAGGATCGCCAGAAAGCGCAGCTCTTCCTTGCCCACCGCCAGATCCGCCGCCGCAACTTCAACCGCAAGGGCATAGGCCGTTTCGCGCAGCTTCGGCGAAAGCTGGTCGCGCGCCAGCCCCAGCACGGTCATGAGGCCCTCCGGTTCCTGCAGCATCTCGCCGCATTCCTGCGCTACGGTGGTCAATCTTGCGCCGTCAAAATTCTTGAAGATCGGCAGGCTTTTCACCACCCGGCCGATCTCTTTCAATTCCGTTGCATTAATCTTTCCCTCGACGCCCGACATGGTGACCATGACATAGATAAGCGCCTGTTCCGTACTGATCGTGCCGGGCATGTAGTTCTCCAAGTGTTGGACGCTGGCTAGCGCTTGGCCGGGCTTTTGTCGAGTGAAACTGCGGTAAACGCTTTCACCCGCTCAATTGCCTCAACAAGGCCTATCCGCTCCACCGCCACCCCCGGCGGAAACGCCGTGGTAAAGCGCGAGGCCAGCCGGGGATCGAGAATGACAAAGCAGCCCCGGTCATTTTCGCTGCGGATCAACCGGCCAAAGGCTTGGCGCAGGCGCAGGCGCACCACCATGTCCGTATAGGCATTGCCGCCGAAGGTTTCCCGGCGCGCCCGCTCAAGGATGGTGGGCGTTCCCCACGGCACCCGGTCCAGCACGATAAGCCGCAGCGAGTCACCGGGCACATCGACGCCGTCGCGCACCGCATCGGTTCCCAGCAGACAGGCATCCCGCTCGGCGCGGAACATGTCGACCAGGGTTCCCGTGTCCATGGGGTCCACATGCTGCGCGTAAAGCGACAGGCCCTTTTGCGCCAGCGCAATGCTCAGGCGCTTGTGCACGGCGCGCAGCCGCGAAATCGCCGTGAACAGGCCCAGCGCCCCGCCACGGCTGGCGAAAAACAATTCGCGGTAGGCGGCGGCAACCTGGTCCATGTCCTCGCGGTTCACGTCATTCACCACCAGCAGCCGGCACTTGGTTGCGTAGTCAAAGGGCGAGTCATAGCTCACGCGCTTCACCGGATAGGGCAGATGCACCGCGCCCGGTGCGCATTTCCGCATTGGCCCAGTCATCGGGCACATCGGGCGGGCGGTCCTTGAGGGTTGCCGAGGTGATGATGACACCATCGGCATTCTTCAGCACCGCCAGCGCCAGGGGCTCCGTCGGATCAACCCAGTGGGAATGCAGCCCCACATCCGCTTCGCGGCCATAGATCTGGTCAATGGCAAACCATTCGACGAACAAGGGGTTCTTCGTTTCAAGGAGCCGCCCCAGCATGTCGATCCAGCCGCCCACCATCAATTCGCCGCGCTTCTTGAGCGAGCGTGACACCGCTTCGATGCGGCCCCGGTCGTAGGTTGAAAGCTCCTGCGCTTCGTCATCAAGCTTCTTGGCGAGCGCCTCAGCCAATTTGGTCATCGGGCGCTTGAGATCATGCAGCGCCGTGGCCAGGTCTTCCGCCGCTTCCGCCAACCCGTCAATGAGCGGCATGCAATCCGTTTCAATGGAATTGCCGGCATTCTGTTCGGCCCGCGCCAATACCTGCTGCCGCACCACGGAGAGAAAATGTTCGGCCACCCCTTCCGGTGTTCCCGCCTGCACCCGCCGCGTCCAGCCCGGCCCCGGCAGGGCATAGGCCGCTTGCAGAACCTTCTGCACCAGATTTTCCGCCGTTTCATTGTCGGCCACCAGATCGCCGATGCGGTCCACCAGTCCGCGCCCGCGCCGCCGTTCCGATTCAGGCCCGCGCAGCCAGCGCCGGAGCTCCGCCGTTTCAAGCGCCGTGAGATGCCCGGAAAAGGCCGAATCCGCCGCATCAAAAAGATGATGGCCCTCATCGAACACGATCCGCCGCAAGCCACCGGGGGCTGCTTCCTCTTCTTCCGTTTCAGCAACGCCCAGCGCGTAATCAACGGCAGCCTGATTGAGAACCAGCGCGTGATTGGCAATCACGATGTCAGCCTTGCGGGCGGCCCGCGCGCTGCGCTCGATGAAACATTTTTTGAAATGCGGGCAGGCCGAGTAAATGCATTCGCCGCGCCGGTCCGTGAGGCCAAGCGAGGAGGGCGACAGGGCGCGCGCTTCCGAGTCCAGCGCCACATCGGAAAACAGCGAGAGCAGCCATGACGGAAAATCACCGCCCACCATGTCGCCGTCGCGCGTGAAGCGGGCCCAGCGCGCAATGAGCGCTCCAAGCAACGCGCCGCGCGCATTGCTGGCGCCAAGCCGCCCAAAGGTTTCCTGCATGTTGAGCAGGCAGAGATAATTTTCGCGGCCCTTGCGGATCACAATGCGGCTGCGCCGTTCCTCCGGATCGCCCACCAGCCGCGCGGTTTCCTGATCGAGCTGCCGCTGCAGGTTTTTCGTGTAGGTCGAAATCCACACCGGCGCGTTGTTCTTCCGGGCCCAGAGCCAGGCCGGCGCAAGATAGCCCAAAGTTTTGCCAAGGCCCGTTCCGGCTTCCGCCAGCAGAATATTGTTTTCGCTTTTCTTCTGGCGTGGCTCGAAGGCATAGGTGGCGGTGCCCGCATAATTTTTCTGCTGCGGCCGCGGCTCTGAAAATTTCCCCAATACCTCGTCCAGAAACTGCGTGGCTTCCTCCGGCGTCACCCCTTCATGCCGCCCCGGTGGCCGCACCCCGTCATCTTCCCATTCCTCAATCCGGTCCCACACATTGAGGCCCGTGGCGAAGGTGCCGACATCAAGCTTGGGATTGGCCTTGAGCAGGGCCGCCATCACCGGCTTTGCCCAGGGCCAATTGCTCCGCGCCAGATAGGTGGCAATTTCCGCCGCTTCGCGCGGGCGCCGGATAGTGGCGGTTGCTCAGTCGTAACAGAAGCTCATCGGCCACGAGCTGCAAGGTTTCAAGCTCGTCGGCCAGGGGATCAAGCGCCAGCGAGCGGGCAAAACCGGCGGGCGTCGGCGTCGCCATGCGCGCTGGGCAGACGAAAGCGAAGAGCTCCGCCACGTCCAAATGCTTTTGCTCTCTAGCCGCCCGCGCCGCAGGCTTGGGCGCACCTGCCGCAAAGGCCAGCCGGTCGATCAGGAAGGTGGCGTGGCAAATCAGATGCGGCCTTCGCCCCAGCAGGGCAAGCCCATCGGCGGCGGCCAATCGCCCAGTGGGCGTTGCCAGTTCAACGCCCACAAGCACGGCCCGGTGCGTGCCGTCGATCACACTATTTTGATTATAGGAATCATCATTCATCCCTACTCTTTAAGCAGGTTACGCAGAGAAAAGGAGCCCCGTCATGGACCAGAAATATATCAACCTTTTTGATCGTTTCACCCACGGCGGCATGAACCGCCGCGACTTCATGGAAAAGCTCACCCTGCTTGCGGGCAGCACCACGGCGGCTACCGCCTTGCTGCCGCTTCTGGAAAACAATTATGCCCGCGCCGACATTTTGCCCGAGGGCGATCCGCGCATTGTCAGCCAGACTTTGGAGTTTACAGGCGGCGCCGGTTACTTCGTGAAGCCAAGCGCCGAAGGCAAATTTCCGGGCGTTGTCGTCATCCATGAAAATCGCGGCCTCAATCCGCATATCAAGGATGTGGCCCGCCGCATGGCGGCGGAAGGCTTTGCTGCCCTGGCTGTTGATTATTTGCATGGCTTGGGCGGCACGCCTGAAGATGCCAGACAAGGCCCGCGACATGATTGGCACCTTGAAGCCGGAAGACATCAAGGCCACGTCCTCGGCAGCCCTTGCCGCCGTGAAAGCCAATCCGGCGTCCAATGGAAAATCAGGCGCCGTGGGCTTTTGCTGGGGCGGCGGCGCGGCGAATGATTTGGCCGTCAACGATCCGGGCCTCAGTGCCGGGGTTGCCTATTATGGCCGCCAGCCCGACGCCGCCGACGTGCCAAAGATAACCGCCCCCCTTCTTCTGCAATATGGCGGCCTCGATGAGCGCATCAACGCCGGCATTCCCGCTTTTGAAGCGGCCCTCAAGGCCAACAACAAGGTCTATGAGACTCTATGTCTATGAAGGCGCCAACCACGCTTTCAACAACGACACCAATGCGGCGCGCTACAACAAGGATGTCGCCGAATTGGCCTGGAGCAGGACGGTGGCCTTCCTGAAGAAATATGTGGTCTGATGGCGCTTAACATCGCCCCTGCCGGCAATGCGATTGACGAAGCCTTGAGACATGCCTAACAACGCCGGGCATTTGCCTCAATAGCTTCGAGTGATCGCATGACTGACTCCGTCCTTTCCGCTGCCGCCCTAGAAAGCCGCGCCTGGCCTTTCGAGGAAGCGCGGAAACTTTTGGCGCGGATCAAGAAGAGCAAAACCCCGAAGACGGAAATCCTCTTTGAAACCGGCTACGGCCCCTCAGGCCTGCCGCACATCGGCACCTTCGGCGAAGTGGCCCGCACCACCATGGTGCGCCGCGCCTTTGAAACCATGTCGGATATTCCAACCCGGCTTCTCTGTTTTTCCGACGACATGGACGGCATGCGCAAGATTCCCGACAATGTTCCGGACCGCAGCTTTCTGGAGCCGCATCTCCACAAGCCGCTCACCACCGTGCCCAATCCCTTTGGCGGCGATTATCAAAGCTTCGGCCACCACAACAACACCATGCTGCGGCGTTTCCTCGATACCTTTGGCTTCGACTATGAATTCGCCAGCGCCACGGAATATTACAAGGCAGGCAAGTTCGATGCCATGCTGCGCCGCGCCGCCGAGCGCTATGACGCTATCATGGCCGTCATGCTGCCGACGCTTGGCGAGGAACGCCAGGCCACCTACAGCCCCTTCCTGCCCATTTCGCCCACCACGGGTCGCGTGCTCTATGTGCCCATGAAGAAAGTGGACGCCAAGAACGGCACGATCACTTTTGCCGATGAGGATGGGCGCGATACGACGCTGCCTGTCACCGGTGGCCATGTGAAGTTGCAGTGGAAGCCGGATTTCGGCATGCGCTGGGCCGCCCTTGGCGTTGATTTTGAAATGTTCGGCAAGGACCATCAGACCAACGCCGTGGTCTACGACAAGATTTGCGAAATCCTCGGCGGCCTTCCGCCGGAGCATTACGTCTATGAACTGTTCCTCGACGACAAGGGCCAGAAGATTTCCAAGTCCAAGGGCAACGGCCTCACCATTGATGAATGGCTGACCTATGCCGACACGGATTCGCTTTCGCTCTACATGTATAACCGCCCGCGCGAGGCCAAGAAGCTTTACTTCGACGTGATCCCCCGGGCCGTTGATGAATATGCCCAGTTCCAGAATGCCTATGGCAAGCAGGAGCTCAAGGACCGACTGATGAATCCCCTCTGGCATATCCACGGCGGAAATCCGCCGCCGCCCGAGGAAGGCTCCGTCTCGTTTTCGCTGCTGCTGAATCTCGTGGCCGTGGCCAACACCGAAGACAAGTCCGTGCTCTGGGCTTTCCTCAAGCGTTATGCGCCGCAGGTTTCCCATGAGACCCATCCGCGCCTTGACAGCCTGGTGGGCTACGCCATCCGCTACTTCACCGATTTCGTGAAGCCCAACAAGAAATATCGTGCGGCCACGGAGGAAGAGCGCAAGGCGCTTGAGGATTTGTCAGCCGCCCTGGCGCAATTGCCGGAAGGCTCCACCCCGGAAGCCATTCAGCAAAAGGTCTATGACATCGGCCGGCGCGAACCCTACACCACCATACAGAAGGATGGTTCCGTCGGCGTGGCGCAAACCTGGTTCAACATGCTCTACCAGGTCCTCCTCGGCGAAGAACGCGGCCCCCGCTTCGGCTCCTTCGCGGCTTTGTATGGTGTGGCGAATACCCGGGCGCTGATTGGAAAAGCCCTGAAGGGTGAGCTTACTGGCTCGCCCAGATAATCCGCGCCATCCAGTCCACGTCCTTCATGTCCAGCGTCTTGGTGTCATGGGCCGCGTTGAACGAGGCGAGTTCGACGTTTTTGGCGGTCTGGCGCTGCATGACCTTGGCCATCACCTGGCCGTCGGTGGTTCTCACCACCACCCGGTCGCCCTTGCGTACCGTAGCGCCGGGTGAAACGATGATGGTGTCGCCCTCGCGGTAAACCGGCAGCATGGAGTCGCCGGTGATTTCGAGGGCGTAAGCCGTATTGTCGGTCACCCCCGGCACGTCGATTTCATCCCAGCCGTTGCCGACCGGAAAGCCCGAATCGTCAAAATAGCCGCCCTTGCCGGCCCGCGCCAAGCCGAGCAGGGGAATTTGCTTGCGCCTTGGCGGCTGGCCCTTGCGGCCCGAGAGAAGATCGGCGAATTCCTCAATCGAGGCTCCCGCCGCGTCGAGCAGATTGGCAATGCTTTCGGTGGTGGGCCAGCGCGGCCGGCCGTCAGGCCCGTTGCGCTTGGAGGGATTGAAGGAAGTGGGATCAAGGCCCGACTTCTTGGCCAGTCCCGACGCCGAATAGCCATACCGCTCCGCGATTGTGTCAATCGCGGCCCAAACCTGCTTGTGGCTGAACATTTTTGCCATATCCCGTACCTGATTTATAATCCTCTAATCTAGGAACTAATACCTCAAGCCCCTTTGGTTGTCCAGAGCCAATTGCATGGCTATGGTGCGGCGCAAATCAGCGGGGTCGAAGGTGCCTGTTCTCTACAAAATCATGTCGCGGCAGGAGTGGGACACGGCGCAGGCGAATGGCCTATATGAAGGATCGGACGCGGATCGGCGCGATGGCTTCATCCATCTCTCGGCCAGCCACCAGGTTCGCGCCACGGCGCAGAAACATTTTTCCGGAAAGGACGATTTGCTGCTGGTGTCTGTCGCGGAAGAGGCGCTAGGCCAAAGCCTAAAGTGGGAGGTCTCGCGCGGAGGTGACCTGTTTCCCCATATATACGGAACCTTGCCGCTCAGCGCCGTGAGCGAAGTTGTTCCGCTGCCGCTCGTGAACGGCGTCCACCAATTTCCCGAAGGACAGCCAGCATGAGCCTGATCAATTTAGGCTTCAGGGCACTGCGCCCGCTGCTCCATTGCATGGATGCGGAGACAGCCCATGGCCTGACCATCAAGGCCTTGAAGACAGGTCTTGCCGCTAGCGCAACATTCAGCTCTCCGCCAAATCTTGCCATCTCTTGCTTTGGACTGAATTTCCAAAACCCGCTGGGCCTTGCCGCCGGCTTCGACAAGAATGCCGAAGTGCCGGACGCCATGCTGGCCCTGGGTTTTGGCTTTGTCGAAGTGGGAACTGTAACGCCGCGCCCGCAGGAGGGAAATCCCCGTCCCCGCCTGTTTCGCCTGGGCGAAGACCGGGCCGTGATCAACCGCCTGGGCTTCAACAATGAGGGCCATGCCGCCGTTCTGGAAAGATTGCGCCGCCGCAAACACAAATCCGGAATCGTGGGCGTCAATATCGGCGCCAACAAGGACTCGACTGATCGCATTTCCGATTACGTCGCAGGGATCAACGCCTTCTCCGGTGTGGCCAGCTATTTCACCATCAACATTTCATCGCCCAACACCCCGGGCCTGCGCAACTTGCAGTCCGCCGCGGGAATTGCCCGCTCTGCTGAACCGTTTGAACGAAGCGCGGCACACCCAGCAGCCGCAAGTGCCCATGCTGCTCAAGATTGCACCTGATCTTGAGGCAGACGAGATGCAGGCAATCGCCGAATGCTGCCTGAATTCCGCAGTCGATGGCGTCATCATTTCCAACACCACACTTTCACGACCGGCACTGCAATCGCATCACGCCAAGGAAACAGGCGGACTTTCCGGCGCTCCGCTCTTTGATCTTTCAACCCGGCAACTGGCGCGTTTCCATCTTCTCACCAAGGGAAAAATCCCGCTGGTGGGCGTCGGCGGCATTGGAAACGCCGAACACGCCTGGAGCAAGGTTTGCGCCGGGGCTTCGCTTCTCCAGCTTTATTCCGCCCTGGTTTTTCAGGGCCCGGAACTGGTCCAGGAAATCCTGTCTGGCCTGTCCCGCAAGCTGGCGGTGAAAAATTTTGCGACGCTCAGTGAAGCCGTGGGGAACTCAGCCGAAGAAATTGCTCACCAAAGCCCGCTTGGCAAGTAACGGGCGAAAATTTCCGCCGAGGTTTTCTTTTCCTGCAGCCGGTCAAGCGCATAGTCAAAGGCCATCACCGTATCCCGGTCGTCGCGCCGGGTGAGGAAAGAGAGATTGTTGCTGAAAAATTGCCGGTCCACGAAGGCGCCGTCCAGCGGCTTGCAGCAGCCGCGCGAGGAACTGCCGGCCAGCCAGTAGATCAGCCGCAAGCCATCACCGAAGGAAACATCAAGTGCTCCCGTGCGCAGCGCTTCATACATTTCGGCCTCGCTCGGAAAAGCGGTAAGAGCGGAACGCGAATAATATTTTTCCAGCCAGGCCCCATGGCTCGAATTGGCGACATAGCCGATGCGCCGACCTGCCAGGCTGCGGATGTCGCTGCCGCGCAACTGGCTGCCGACGCGCACCGCAAAGCGCCCGAGCGACCAGAAATAGGGCCGCGTCATCGCCGCCTTTTTCAAAACCGTCTCGTCGATCCGCAGGCCCGAGACGATGACATCGCCTTCATTGTTGAGGAGCGCCGGCAGAAGTTCGCTGAAAGGTTTGGCAATGACAGTGCAGGTGGCCCTCAATTCCGTGCAGGCCGCAAGGGCGAGGTCAACCGAGACGCCGGCCGTCTTGCCTTCCGGTGTTTCATAGCTGAAAGGAGGAAAATCCCGATCGGTGAGGAGACGGATGTTGCGCTGGGCAAAGCCGATGGGAGGTTTGGCAACACTGTCAATATGACGGAAGAGGGGAAAACCCGGCGCAGCCGCCTCCTGGGAGGCAACGGGAGCAGACACAACCAAAGAAAGAGTGAGAAGAAGAAAATACACGCAACGAGGCGTTGTGTGCCGGGCCTTGGCTCGCTTTATTTGAAGTGTTGGAGAAGTCATTTTCCATCCAGGGGCGTTCGGTGCGGGGTCAACAAGCAGAGTGGCGTAGCGTTGCTACATCGCCAGCCAATGGCGGTGCAACAAGCGATTCCAAATTAGCTTCAGACGCGCCAGATGTCTTGCCTCTTTTATCACGCGGTGATCTGGAAGATATCCTGCGGCGCCTGCCGCCCCAGGCCATTCGGCGGGTTTTGCGCCATGGCGTGGTGCCTGTCGCCTGGCAGCCGGATCAAGTGCACTACGCAATCTGCGGGCCGAAGGGAGCGGGTTACGCCAGGCGTCATGGCCTGCCGGTTGTGGCGCGCATAACCTCGTCCGATTTTCACCGCGGCGTGCGCCGGGTGTGGGGCCGGAAGATTTTGGCCAAGGCCACCAATGGTCTGGCAACAACCCGTCCGCAATTTTCGGCGCGAAAGCGGGTGACCTCGGCGCAAGGGATCACATTTTTCATTTTGGTCCTCTGCTTTGCGTTGAGTTCCACCTATTTGACCGCCAGCGCCCTTTGGGTTGCTGCCAGCGCCGCGCTTGGCTTGTTTTTTCTCTCCGTTATCGCCCTGCGCCTGTGTTGTCTGTTTTCACTTCCAGCCGCGGAAACTGAAAGACTGGAAGATCCCGGCGATGCAGACCTGCCGACTTACTCAGTCCTTGTGCCTGTGTTCCGGGAAACCTCGGTGCTCGGCCAACTCCTGCGCGGGTTGTCCTGCCTGAACTATCCCCCTGAAAAACTGGAAATCAAGATCATCGTGGAGGAGTTCGACACGAACCTCCGCCGGGCGCTGGAGAAATTTGCTCTGCCGCCCCACATCGAGGTCATTGTGGTGCCGCAAGGCTCGCCCCAGACAAAACCCCGGGCCCTGAACTACGCGCTGCAATTCTGTCATGGCAGCCTGCTCACGATCTATGACGCCGAGGATGTGCCGGAACCCAATCAACTGCGCGATGTTGCGCGGGAATTCATGCGCGCCGGTGATACCCTGGCCTGCCTGCAGGCCCAGCTCACCGCCTATAATCCCAATGAAAACTGGCTGACCCGCCAGTTCACCGCCGAATACGCCACGCTCTTTGGCCTGATACTGCCGGCCCTTGCGGCGCGGCGCTTGCCTCTCACGCTGGGCGGAACCTCAAATCATTTTCGCACCCATATCCTGCGGAAAATCGGCGGCTGGGATGCCCATAATGTGACCGAGGATGCGGATTTGGGCCTGCGCCTGGCGCGGCTCGGGTTTCGCACCGGCGTGGTGCAGAGCCTCACCTATGAGGAGGCCAATACCCATCTCGGCAATTGGCTGGGCCAGCGGGCCCGCTGGCTCAAAGGCTTCATGCAAACCTGGCTGGTGCATATGCGCAATCCGGTGAGAACGGCGAGGGAGCTTGGCCCCACCGGATTCTGGACCCTGCAGGCCCTGACCGCCGGAATTTTCTTCTCAGCCCTGTTTCATCCGTTCTTCATGGCTCTTTCCGCCTGGTTTCTGGTTGTAAATCCGTTCCATGTTTCAATAACGACCGTCCTGAACCTGGAAGTTTTTATGCTGGGCTATGGCGTGGCCATGCTGGCAGGTGCCAAGGCGCTGCACCAACGCGGGTTTAAGGGCTGGTGGTTCACCATTGCCACCATGCCGTTCTATTGGCTTCTCATGTCCATCGCCGCCTGGATGGCCCTATGGCAACTGGTTTTCTCACCCTTTAAGTGGAACAAGACCGAACACGGATTGTCGAAGCTCCAGGCTTAGTGGCCGCTGCCGCCCGTGCCGGCTGAAGGTTTGCGCATCAGCGGAAGCAGGAAGATGATGCCGAAAAACAATACGGTAAGCAGCAGGAACACATCGGCAATGGCCATGGTCATGGCCTGGCGGCGAACCATGCCGGCCAGCCGTGAAAGCGCTGCTGCGCCCGCATCCGACCCCAAGGGCGCAAGGGCCGCCGTCATGTTGTTGAGCGTGCTTTCGGCAATGGGCTTTCCCCAGGAAACCGCGTCGCGCAGCCGCGCCAGATGAAGGTCCATGCGGTCGTTCATCACCGTATTGATGACCGCAAGGCCGACGGCGCCGCCCAGATTGCGGGTGAGGTTGAACAGGCCGGAAGCACCGCGAATCTGCAGGGGTGAAAGGGTGCCGAGCGAGACGTTGGTAATCGTCACCATGCACAGCATCAGCGAAACGCCGCGCAGGATTTGCGGGACGAGCAATTCCGAATAGCTCCAGTCCACCGTGATGGCAGACGCCATCCAGGTGCCGATGCCGAAGCCCACAAAGCCAAGGCCGATCATCAGGCGCGGATCGAGCCTGGCTGAAAGCCGTCCGGCGATGGGTGCGGTGAGAAACATCGCAACGCCGGTGACGAACAGGGTTTCACCGATCTGCAGGGCGGAATAGTTGTGAACCCGCGCCAGATAGACGGGATAAAGATAGGTGAGGCCGTAAAGCCCGATGCCCATGGTGAAGGAAAAGATCGAGCCGGAAACGAAGTTGCGGTTCTTGAAGGCGGTGAAAGTCCACCAGCGGATGCTTCGAGGTGAGAACCCGCCAGAAGAATACCCCTCCTGAAATTATGCAGGTGAGCATAAGGAAAAATATCAGGCGGCTCTCGAACCAGTTTTCAGCCGGCCCTTCTTCCAGCGCATATTCCAGCGTGCCGAGAAACACGGCGAGAAGCGCAAGAGCCGCCCAGTCAAAGGTTTTCGCCAGCTTGAAATCCGGCTTGTCGAAGTCAATGAGAAGCCATGCGCCAATGGCGACCGCGATGCCGGGAATGACATTGATCAGGAACAGCCAGTGCCATGAGAAAAGCTCGGTGAGATAGCCGCCGACCGTTGGCCCGATGGTGGGCGCCAGCGTGGCAATGAGGCCGATCACCGGCGTGATGATCACCCGCTTGTCCGCCGGAAACACCGTGAAGGTGACGGCAAACACCGTGGGGATCATCGCCCCGCCGACAAAGCCCTGCAGCGCCCGCCAGACGATCATCTCGTTGATCGAGCCGGACATGGCGCACATGAAGCTCATGGCGGTGAAGCCGATGGCCGATACGGTGAACAGGATGCGGGTGGACAGAATGCGCGACAGCATGCCGGAAAGCGGGATCATCACCACTTCGGCGATGAGATAGCTGGTCTGCACCCAGGAAATTTCATCGGCGCTGGCGGAAATGCCAGCCTGGATTTCAGCCAGCGATGACGAAACGATCTGGATGTCGAGGATCGCCATGAACATGCCGAACACCATGAACAGGAACGCCGCGAGATGGCGCTTGTTGAAGCCGGTTTTTGCGGGAGGCTGCAAAGCGCCGGATATGGTGGCGGTGGCGGCCATGATGTTACTGTGCGGCGCCCCGCGTATCGACGGTGACCGTCACCGAAAGTCCGGGCCGCAGTTTTGCCGCAAGCTCCGCCGGAACCGACACCTTCACCGGCACGCGTTGCGTGATCTTGGTGAAATTGCCCGTGGCGTTTTCAGGCGGCAGCAGGGAAAATTCCGATCCCGAAGCGGGCGCCAGGCTCATGACGTGGCCTTCGAACACTTCGCCGTCCAAGGCATCAATGCTGATTTCAGCCTTCTGGCCCGCATGCAGATCGGCCAGCTGGGTTTCCTTGAAATTGGCTTCGATATATGCGCCGTCCGCAGGCACCAGCGCCATCAGGCGCGTGCCGCCCTGCACGAACTGGCCGGGCTCCACCGCGCGGTTTGCAACCGTGCCATCGAAGGGGGCGCGAACGCTGGTGAAGGAAAGATCACGCTCCGCCTTGGCCAGCGTTGTATTCAATTCGGTGAGCGTGCGCTCGGCTTCAGACCGGTTTGCCGCGATCACATTTATTTGCGCGCGTGCCGCCAGAATATTGGCCTGCGCTTCGTTGACCGAAGCTTCCGACGAATCATGCTTCAGGGTCGAGTCGTCCAATGTCTGCTGGCTCACAACCTTTGCCTTGATGAGCGCCGTGGCGCGGTTGAGGGTTGCCAATGTATTGCCTTCCTCGGCTTGCGCACTGGCAAGCCTCGCTTCAGCCGCTGCGATCTGGGCTTTCTGGGCCTCGGTCTGGCTGGCAAAACCATCAATCACCGCCTTTTGCGTGTCGATGCGGGCCTTGGCGGCATCAACCGCCAGCTTGTAGTCGCCGTCATCAAGCTTGAGAATGACATCGCCGGCCTTGACCGCGGCGTTTTCCGCCGCCGGAATTTCCGTGACATAGCCCGCAACCTTGGCGCCGAGTTGCGCCATGTCGGTTTTCACATAGGCGTCATCGGTGGAAACCTGGAAACGGCCCAGCACATACCAGTTGTGGCCATAATAGGCAGCCCCCGAAAGGGCAGCCAGAATGACCGCCCCAATAATGGCGCGCCGCATGATGGGCGGGCGCTTGGCCTTGGTTTCGACAGGCGCTGCGGCGGCTGGGGCGCCTCGGCCGTGGGGGCAAGGGCGAGCTTTGGCAGGGGGCGCTGGGCTCCTTCAAGGGGGAGGGCAGCGGCGGATTGGGCTGAATTTGACATCTTGACCTACAAAACTGCTTAAAAATTGAACTGAACCGTTCGGTCCTACTTGTATTTGGCACAAATCTGGATTATGTCAAGACTAAACCGTTCGGTACAGCATTAATTTATGCTTACCCAAGTTCTGGAGGTTAATGTGTCTGAAGTTGCCGTTTCCATCCCCGTCAGTGAAGCTGACACCGCCAAGCGCCAGCAGATTTTGGACGGCGCGCGCCGCTGTTTCCTGGCTCAGGGCTTCGATGGCGCCAGCATGAACGACATTGTTAATGAGGCAGGCGTGTCCAAGGGCACCGTCTATGCCTATTTCCCCTCCAAGGAAAAACTCTTCGCCACCATGGTTTTTGAGGACAAGCGCCGCCATGCCGAGCGTTTGATGGTGTTGGGTGATGAGACGCGGCCCGTGGCGGAAGTCTTGCGTGATATCGCGCTGAAACTCGTCACCCTGTTCCAGACCCCGGAGTCCCTGGCCTATGTCAGGCTGGTGGTTGCCGCCTCGGGCAAATTTCCGGAAATCGGCCGCAGCTTCTATGAGGCGGGCCCCGCCTACACCATTGGCAAGATCGCCACTTATTTGGAAACCAAAATGGCCGACGGCACCCTGAAGCGCCGCGACCCGCGCCTCACCGCCATGCAGTTCGTCGACCTCGTGCAATCCGGTGTGACCAAGCCTTGCCTCTTTGGCATCGAAAGCATGGCCGCCAAGATCGGCAAGGAAGCAGTAGTCGACAGCGCCATCTCGCTTTTTCTTGACGGGATGAAGGTGTAAATTTTGTTTCACCCCAGCTTGCGGTGGCGGAAACAGGCAACACCCTGCTTCTTAAGCATAGGTTCACTGCTTCGTGAATTTTAAGTCCCTGGCATCCATGATAACTGGCTGGGATACGGAGTATACAGCTGCAATTGCAGCCAGATGCAGGATTTTTACGTGCCAAACCGGCTTTCCCGTCGCAAGCTGCTTGTGAGCGGCCTTTTATTTGTTGCAAGTTCTTCGGTTGCCGCCGCCGCTGATGGCGGCGGCCTGTTCAAGAAACTGAGAGAATCGTTCCGTCGCCGCAAGGCTAAACCGCCTGCCGACGATGAACCCCCGGGCAGCGAAGTGACATTCGATGACGCGTCGGTAGCAGAGGAACAATATTTCGATCCCGACCTGCTGCCGCCACCCGAATCGGAAATTGATTATGCCGTCGAACCGGTTGACCCAGCGCTCATCAAGAGCATCTACCGGCGGCAAGTGGTCGACTTCGATGGCGATGAGGATACTGGAACCATTGTTGTCGATCCCGGTGAGCACTTTCTCTACCACGTGCAAGGTGACGGCCAGGCCATGCGTTACGGCGTCGGCGTCGGACGGGCTGGTTTCGCGTGGTCCGGCGACGCGGAAATCCGGATGAAGCGCCGCTGGCCGCGCTGGGTGCCGCCCAGGGAAATGGTGGACAGGGACAAGCGGGCGAAGCGGTGGGTCAACGGACAGCCCGGCGGACCGGAGAATCCATTAGGGGCGCGTGCCCTCTATTTGTTTGCGGACGGCAAGGACACGCTCTACCGCATTCATGGCACGAACGAGCCGGGCACCATCGGAAAGTCGGTCTCCTCCGGCTGCATACGCATGTTGAATGAGGATGTCGCAAACCTGTTCGACGAGGTGAAGATCGGAACCCAGGTCGTGGTGCGCGAGTCGTAAATCGCGTGCAGCGGCACGAAAACGAAGTCTGATTGCCAATCTACTTGTGCTTCTCATTTCCTGTATAGTTCTGCCTGGGTCGAACCTCTAATCCCAAGGAAACGGACGCACAAAAATGGGCTTTTTAGTTGCCATAATTGCACTATCCGCCATCGTTTATCTTGCCGTAATTTCATCTGGCTTCCGCGTTTTCCTTTTTGCCGTGTTGGTTGCTTCTGTTCCGTTGGGTTATTTTTGGTACCAGCAATCGGCGAAGGAAAGTGCTGACAATGAACGAAGGCTCAGTATTGCCAGAAGCCTGGTTAAGCCGTCCGATTTGGAAATGACGGATTCCAAGCTGACTCCGCCTTCCTACCCGGGGCTTACGTTGTGGAACATCTATGGGGTTATCAAGAACAACTCCAAGTATGAAATTGAAAGCATGGCCCTCACAATCGAAGTCACAAACTGCGACGCGTCCGACAGCAATTGCGTCGTCGTCGGCAGCGGTATTGCGCGCAGGGACTTTCTGAGAATACCGGTGGGTCAAGCCAGGGCGTTTAACGTGAATTTTCCCCTGGAGAATTTGCCCAAGCTGGAAAAATGGAAATGGCGCATCTCTGATTGGCTGATTGAGGCAAGGAATCCGGAATAAGGAGAGGTTGCTGGATCACCCTGTGACTGGATTGCGTCCGGCCTGGACAGCCGAATGGATTATGGAGCGGGCGATGGGAATCGAACCCACGACATGCAGCTTGGGAAGCTACCGTTCTGCCACTGAACTACGCCCGCGTGCGGGTGATGCTAGTCGGAGCCGCAACTCGCGTCCAGCCCCTTACCGCTTGCTCGGATCATAAGGCCTGAAATGCTTCGACAGCTTCAGGCCCTGCCGCTGGTAATTCGAGCCAATGCCTTGCCCATAGACCTGTGATGGCACTTCGGTCAGCGGTTCATAGACCAGCCGCCCGATGATCTGCCCGTCTTCCAGAATGAACGGCACCTCATGCGAACGCACTTCGAGAACGGCCCGCGCCCCCTCGCCGTGGCCGGAGCTATGGCCGAAGCCGGGATCAAAAAAGCCGGCGTAATGCACGCGGAATTCGCCCACCAGCGGATTGAACGGAACCATCTCCGCCGCGTGCGTTGGCGGCACCCGCACCGCTTCCTTGGAAGCCAGGATATAAAACTGGTCGGGGTCGAGAACGAGGAAGCCGCGCTGCCAGATGGGCTCCCAGAAATCGGAAGCCTCAAGCCCCGCCTTCTTGTCCACATCGACCAATCCCGAATGGCGCTTGGCGCGGAAGCCGACCGGATTGTCCGCATCGGCCCCCGAAAGATCAATGGTCAGCGCCAGGCCATTGTCGATATTGACCTGGCCTTCCGAGATCAGGCCCTCATTGGCATGGAGCGCCCGGATGATGTCATCAGACGCCAGCGAGGCTCCGGCGCGAAAGCGAATCTGCGAGAGCCTGGAGCCTGTGCGCACCAGAATGGAAAAGGTGCGCGGGGAAATTTCCGCATAGAGCGGCCCTTCATAGGCCTCCGGCACCTTGTCGAATTCCTGGGCATAATCGGCAATCACCCGGGTGAAAATATCAAGCCGGCCCGTGGAGCTCTTGGGGTTGGCCGCCGCCGAAACACCCTTGGGCAGCTTCAGCGATTCAAGCAGGGGGACGATATAAACGCAGCCGGTTTCCAGAACCGCCCCCTCACTCAAATTGACCCGGTGCAGGACAAGCGACTTCAGCCGTTGCTCCACCGTTGACTTGGGGCCGGGCAGGAACGAGGCCCGCACCCTGTAGGCCCATTCGCCAAGGCGGAGATCGAGGCTGGCCGGCTGAATCTGGTCATCATCAAGGGGCCGGCCCGGATTGATCAGGCCTTTGCTGCAATAATCAGCGATAAGCCGGGCAGGCAGGATGCCTTGTGGGGTGGTTAAGATGCTTGTCATGGGTCTATTGGCGGATTTCCATCATATTTCGCAAGGGGGTAACTCATATAGTGGAAAACTGCCCGCAGTAAGCTACATTGTCGCTCCATGTATAACCGCACGACCCGCAATATCCGCATTCACGTGCAGCCGCAATTTCTCGAAGGCCAGTCACGGCCCGACGAAGCAAAATTCGTCTGGGCCTATACCATCACCGTTGAAAACCAGGGGGCGGAAATCGTCACACTTCTTGTCGCGCTATTGGAAAATCACCGATGCCTTCGGGCGCATCCAGGAAGTGCGCGGCGACGGCGTGGTGGGCGAGCAGCCTACCCTCAAGCCCGGCGAGAATTTCCAGTATACCTCGGGCTGCCCGCTTTCCACCCCCAACGGCTTCATGGTGGGCAGCTACCACATGAAAAACCAGCACGGCGAAACCTTCGAGGTCGAGGTGCCGGCCTTCTCCCTCGACAGCCCCTATGGCGAACACAGCGTGAATTGAAAAAAATGAAAAACGATTATACGGCGCAGGCCATGCTGGCAGAGCTCGTGCGCTTTGACACCACCAGCCGCGATGGCAATATTCCCCTGATCAAGTTTGTTGAGGACTATCTCGATAGCTGGGGCATCCCGCATTTCCGAGTGGATTATGAGGCGGGAAAGAAAACCAATCTCTTCGCCACCATTGGCCCCGATATAGCAGGCGGCATTGTGCTCTCGGGCCACACCGACGTAGTGCCGGTTGATGGCCAGGCGTGGGCGAGCAATCCTTTTGAACTCACTGAGCGCGCAGGCAGGCTCTATGGCCGCGGCACCTGTGACATGAAGGGGTTCATCGCCGTGGCTTTGGCCCTGGTGCCGCAATTCAAATCAGCCAATTTGAAAACCCCGATCCACCTGGCGCTCTCCTGCGATGAGGAAGTGGGCTGCAAGGGCGTGCGCCCGCTCGTGGCCCACATCCGCGACCACATGAAAAAACCAAAAGCAGTGATTGTGGGCGAACCAACCTCCATGCAGGTGGTAAATGCCCATAAGGCGGCCCTCACCTTCTCCACCGAAGTGACTGGCCATGAGGCCCATTCAAGCCTCACCGACCAGGGCGTCAACGCCATCATGGTGGCAGGCGAGCTGCTGGGCGAGATCAGCCGCATCCGCGAAGACCTCACCGCACGTGGCGATCCCTCGCACCGTTTCAACCCACCCTTTTCAACCATCCATGTTGGCGTCATCGAAGGCGGCACCGCCAAGAACATCATCCCGCGCAAATGTTCCTTTCAATGGGAAACCCGGCTTCTGCCGCTCGCTGATCCGACGGAAGTGCCAAGGCGCTTTGAAAAGTTTGCGAGCAGCCTTGAACCGGCAATGAAAAAAATCGCTGGTGATACGGGCATCAACAACCAGCAAACCAACATCGTGCCGGGCCTGGCGCCCGAAGACAATTCACCCGCTGAACATCTGGCGCTCCACCTCGCCGGTGCCAACGGCACCCATGCGGTGTCCTATTGCACCGAGGCGGGCCTCTTCCAGCAGATCGGCATTCCCGCCATCATCTGCGGTCCCGGCTCCATCGAACAGGCCCACAAGCCCGATGAATACATCGACATCTCGGAAATGCAGAAATGCGAGGTGTTTATGAAGCGGTTGTTGGAGCACTGCCGCTAGTCAGCGGCTCCAGCGTCTCCGGATCAAAGCGATAGGCCGTCGAGCAGAATTCGCAGATGACCTTGATCTCGCCGTTCTCGATCATGTCCTTGCGGTCCTCTTCGGAAAAACCTTTCAGCATCTTCTGCACCGCTTCCGGCGAGCAGGTGCAGTGCCGGATGATGGCGCTGGCCGGAATAGACCGTAACTCCGTCCTCATGATACAGCCGGTACAGCAGTTCTTCTGTGGTGAGCGTGGGATCAAGCAGCTCGTGGTCCTCGACCGTATCGAGCAGCAGCTTGGCTTTCACCCAGTTGTCGTCTTCCGGAACCTGCTCTTCGCCTTCCGGGTTGTCGCCCGATGAAAACGCGATGGGGCTTATGCCGCCCTCGGCCGGCAGATGCTGCACCATGATGGCCCCGGCCCGCCAGTGGGTGGTTTTCTCGCCCCGCGCCAGCAGCGGCCCTGACACCAGCCGAAGCCGCGTGGGGATTTGCTCCGATTGCTTGAAATAGGTATCTGCCGCGGCGGCAAGCGTTGTCCCGTCAAGTGGCACGATGCCCTGATAGCGCTCCATGTCCGAGCCTTGGTCAACCGTCATGGCCAGATAGCCCTTGCCCAGCAGATCCTGCTGCGAGGGCGTGCTGAGGGCCTCCAGTTTCTGTCCTGTTGAAGCGGGCGTAACCCCGCACCCCGTTGGGCGACATGAAATCCGCCACGAT
The DNA here is from genome assembly GCA_963753025.1 of uncultured Alphaproteobacteria bacterium. Classification (GTDB taxonomy): domain Bacteria; phylum Pseudomonadota; class Alphaproteobacteria; order Rhizobiales; family Aestuariivirgaceae; genus Aestuariivirga. The sequence goes on from CAVWAY010000017.1 coordinate 21,245, forward strand.
CATGTCAACCGGGCCATCGGTCTTGGTTTGCAGGATAAACTTGCCTTCGAATTTCAGCGTGGCGCCGAGCATGGCGGTAAGCGCAATGGCCTCGGCGAGCAGGGCGGAAACCACCGGCGGATAATCGTGGCGCTGCACGATGTCATCAATCACGGCGCCAAGCCTCACGACGCGCCCGCGAACCCCAAGAGGCTTGATCTCGAAGGGCATGACCGTGTCTTGAGCTCTCGTCATGTCAGGCCGAAACAATGCAGGAGAATGGCTTTCTGCGCATGCAAGCGGTTTTCCGCCTCGTCAAACACCACCGACTGCGGCCCGTCCATGACCTCAGGTGTCACTTCCTCGCCGCGGTGCGCCGGCAGGCAATGCATGAAGATGGCATTTTCCGCGGCCTTCTTCATCAGGGCCGCGTTGACCTGATAGGGCTTCAGAAGATTGTGGCGATTGGTGGCATCCGCGTCATGCATGGAAACCCACGCATCGGTCACCACGCAAGTGGCGCCGGCGACGGCAACGTCAGCAGATGTTGTGACGGTAATGTCCGCGCCATTGCTCCGCGCCCATTTCAGCAGGTCCGGGCTCAGCGAAAGCGGGCCTGGGCGTGGCCACGCGCAGCTTGCCGCCCAACCGTGTCACCGCATGAACGAAAGAGGCCGCAACATTGTTGCCGTCGCCAACCCAGGCAATGGTCTGTTCTTCGAGCGGCCCCACATGCTCTTCCAGTGTGAGGATGTCGGCCATGATCTGGCAGGGATGGGACTTGTTGGTGAGGCCGTTGATCACCGGAACCGTGGCATGCTTCGCCAGTTCCATGAGGTCATCGTGGTTCTTGGCCCGGATCATGATGGCATCCACAAAGCGCGAAAGAACCTTCGCCGTATCGGCAATGGTTTCGCCCCGGCCCAGTTGCATGTCACCCGCTGGGATCAGCAGGGACTCACCGCCAAGCTGCCGGATGCCGACTTCAAAGGAAACCCGGGTGCGGGTCGAAGGCTGCTGAAAGATCAGCGCAACAATTTTTCCCGCAAGCAGGGGTGTGGTCTCATGCGTCCCCTTGCTCAGGCCCGCGCGCCCCGCTTTCATGGCCTTGGCGTCATTGAGTATAACACGCAGGTCCGCGCCCTCGAAATCCGAGAGGTCCAGAAAGTGTCTTGGCGCGTCGCTCATTTCTATTTCGTTTCAAGACTGCGGCAGGTCATTTCAAGCTTGTTGACGGCCTCGGTGATATCAGCGTCAGTGACAATCAGCGGCGGCAGAAGGCGGATGACATTGTCGCCCGCCGCAATGGTGAGCAGCCTGTGCTCCAAAGCCTTGGCCTGGAAGTCCGCATTGGGAACCTTGCATTTGATCCCCATCATCAGGCCGGATCCGCGGATGTCTTCAATGACAGTGGGATGTTCATCCTTGAGCCGCGCCAGTTTTTGCTTCAGGACCAGCGAGCGCTGCAGCACGTTGTCCAGGAAACCCTTTTCCAGAACCACATCAAGCACCGCATTGCCAACTGCCGTCGCCAGCGGATTGCCGCCATAGGTGGAGCCATGGGTGCCGGCCGTCATGCCCTGCGCCGCATTTTCGGTGGCAAGGCAGGCACCCAGCGGAAAGCCGCCGCCAATGCCCTTGGCTACCGCCATGATGTCCGGCGTGATGCCGGCCCATTCATGGGCAAACAGTTTGCCTGTGCGCCCAACGCCACACTGCACTTCATCGAGAACCAGCAGAATGCCGTGCTCATCGCACAGCGCCCGCATGGCCCGCAGGTCTTCCGGCGGCACCGGGCGAACTCCGCCCTCGCCTTGAATGGGTTCAATCAATATGCCCGCGGTCTCCGGGCCAATAGCGGCCTTCAACGCTTCAAAATCACCAAAGGGAACTTGATCGAAGCCTTCAACCTTGGGCCCGAAGCCTTCGAGATATTTTGCCTGGCCGCCCGCCGCAATGGTTGCCAGTGTGCGCCCGTGAAACGCGCCTTCAAACGTGATGAGACGGTAGCGCTCCGGATGCCCCTTCGCCGCATGATATTTCCGCGCCATCTTGATCGAACATTCCAGCGCCTCGGCGCCGGAGTTGGTGAAGAACACCGTGTCGGCAAAGGTTGCATCGATCAGCCGCTGCGCCAGTTTCTCCTGCCCCGGCATCTGGTAGATGTTCGAGGTATGCCAGATCTTCTGCGCCTGCTCGGTCAATGCCTTGACGAGATGCGGATGCGCATGGCCGCAGCTTGTGACCGCAACGCCGCCGCCGAAATCCAGATAGGCTTCGCCTTCGGGCGTGAAAACGCGCATGCCTTCGCCCCGCTCAAAACTGATTTTGGCGCGATTGTAGGTGGGAAGGACGGCTGCAATCATCGAAAGAGTCCTTGGTGCAAAGCAAAATGCGCCGCTCAGGGAACGGCGCAAGTAATTTTTTCTCACTATAAGTGCATGATTGCGCTCGGTCAATTGCGTGGTGTGCGGCGCACTCATCAACATGAGTCAAAACAGCGCATGGACCTCTGATTCCCGATGGCGGTAAGGTCTTGTTAACCAAGCGGCGGCGCGTGATTAGCTGGGGAAAACATAAAAAACACGCTGCCGGATTCTTGAAGTCGAGTCACCGCGTATAGTAGTGTCCGCTCATTAGAGCTACGATATGTAGCGTTCCAAAGTCACTTATAGCGTCAACGCGCCGAGAGGTCATTTCTGCGCTAGATGGGGGATTCAAAATTGAACGAGATGCCAACACAAGTTATCGGCAACGAAAAGATGCCCTGGACGGACGAGCGTGTGGAGCTCCTCAAGAAGCTCTGGACCGAGGGCCACAGCGCCAGCCAGATTGCGGCCCGCCTTGGCATGGGAGTGACGCGCAATGCCGTTATCGGCAAGGTGCACCGGCTGAATCTGTCGGGCCGTGTCACCCAGCCGCGCTCAACCGAGCCGCGCGCCCCGCGCAAGACCCGCGAACCCAGCCATCCCGGCAGGCCCGTGGGTGCGCCCTCCATGCCGAGCACCGGAAACACGGCGCTCAAGACCTTTGTAAGGCCCGAGCCCATTCAGCGCCAGATCGCCTTGCCGGAGCCGCAACCGCTCAGGCTGGTGGACCTGCCCAAGGGCGGCCGCGTCACCATCCTCCATCTCTCCGACAAAACCTGCAAATGGCCCATCGGCGATCCAGGCTCGGAAGATTTCTGCTTCTGCGGCCACAGCCCACGCGATAAGTCGCCCTACTGCGAATACCACGCGAGAGCTGCCTACCAGCCCATGCAGGACCGCAGGCACCGGAAGTTTGGGTAATCCGGATTGTCCTCTCCCGTGAAACGGGAGAGGACGGGACCCATTGCGCAGCAATGGGGAGGTGAGGGCGGGCCAACGCTAAAGTGCCCTCATCTTTCCCATGTCACTTCGTGACACGGGCCCCTGTCTTCTCCCGCTCCGCAGGAGAAGACGGTTTTCACGCCGCGCCAAATCTTTCATCGAAAGCATAGCCCATGCTGCGCACCGTGCGGATGGGGTCGCTTTCGCGGCCGCGCTGCAGGGATTTCCGCAAGCGGCCCACATGCACGTCAACGGTGCGTTCATCCACATAGATGTCGCGGCCCCATACGGCATCAAGAAGCTGCGAGCGTGAATAGACCCGGCCCGGATTCTGCATCAGGTGCTCCAGCAGGCGGAATTCGGTTGGTGACAGTTCAATATCGCGCTTGGAGCGCGTCACCCGCCGTGCCCGCCGGTCGAGTGCAATGTCGCCCGCTTTCAGAACCTCGGCCACCGCATCGGGATTGGCGCGGCGCAGTATGGTGCGCACCCGGGCCAGCAGTTCCGGCACCGAGAAAGGCTTCACCAGATAATCATCGGCACCGGTGGCCAGGCCCCGCACGCGCTCGTTTTCTTCGCCGCGCGCCGTCAGCATGATGATGGGTATATCGCGGGTTTCGGGCCGTGTGCGCAGCAGGCGGCAAACCTCGATGCCGGAAATGCCGGGCAGCATCCAGTCCAGCACGATCAGGTCGGGACGCTCTTCACTCACCAGGCGGGCCACGTCTTCACCCTGCGCCGTGGCGCGAACCCGGTAGCCCTCAGCTTCAAAATTATAGCTGAGAAGAATCTGGATGGGTTCTTCGTCTTCAACAATCAGGATCGAAGCAGACATTGCTTGTCTCTCACGTAGTCAAATTATAGTTGGTGGTACTGGTCGAATCCTTCTTCGGGCGCTCTTCGGTGATGGTCTTGCCGTGCACGAGGAAATAGATGTTCTCCGCGATATTGGTGGTGTGGTCGCCGATGCGCTCCATGTTCTTGGTGCCAAACAGAAGATGAGTACAAGGGCCGATCATGCGCGGGTCTTCCATCATGTAGGTCAAAAGCTCGCGGAAAATGGAATTGTAGAGCGCATCGATATCCTCATCCGAGCGCCATACCAGAATGGCCTTGTCGGCGTCGTTCCGGGCATAGGCATCCAAGATGTTCTTGAGCTGCTCCTGGGCCAGGTTGCCCATGCGGGTGAGCCCCGACACCAGCTTGCGCGGCATTTGCTCGGAAATGGCATGGGTGCGCTTGGCGGTATTCTTGGCCAGGTCGCCGATGCGCTCAAGGTCCGCTGAAATGCGGATGGCTACAATGATTTGCCGCAAGTCCTGCGCCATGGGCTGGCGCTTGGCGATGGTAAGAATGGACTTTTCCTCGATCTGCTGTTCAAGCGCGTCGATCTTTTCATCCCCGGCGATCACAAGGTCGGCCAGCTTGGTGTCGCGCTTGGAAATGGCGTCGATGGCGTTGGCAAGCTGTTCTTCCGCCAAGCCGCCCATCTGCGCCAGCATCTGCTTGAGGATGGCCAGATCGTCGTCGTAGGATTTGACTGTGTGGTCAGACATGAAGGTCTCCGTTATGGGCTCAGCCGAAGCGGCCAGTGATATAATCTTGCGTGCGCTTGTCCTTGGGCGTGGTGAACATCTCGTCCGTGTCGCCAAACTCAACCAGGTCGCCGAGGTGGAAAAAAGCCGTGAGCTGTGAAACACGCGCCGCCTGCTGCATGGAATGGGTCACGATGATGATGCAGTAATTTTGCCGAATCTCGTCAATAAGCTCTTCAATGCGTGCCGATGCAATGGGATCGAGGGCCGAGCAGGGCTCGTCCATCAGGATGATTTCAGGATTGACCGCAATGGCGCGCGCAATGCACAGGCGCTGCTGCTGCCCGCCGGAGAGGCTGGTGCCGGAATGGTCGAGCCGGTCCTTCACCTCTTCAAAGAGGCTGGCCTTCTTCAGGCTGTTGACCACGATCTCTTCCAGATCGGTCTTCGATTTGGCAATGCCATGAATGCGCGGGCCATAGGCCACGTTCTCGAAAATGGATTTGGGGAAAGGGTTCGGCTTCTGGAATACCATGCCGACCCGGGCCCGGAGCTGCACCACGTCGAGATCGCGGTCATAGATGTTCTTGCCGTCAACCAGGATGTCACCGGTCACCCGGCAGCCGTCAATCGTGTCATTCATCCTGTTGATTGAGCGCAGGAAGGTGGACTTGCCGCAGCCCGAGGGACCGATGAAGGCTGAGACGGCACGGTCTGGAATGTCGATGGACAGATGCTTGATGGCATGTTTCTCGCCATAATAGACGTTCACATCGCTGGCCACGATTTTGGTTTCGCGAGCCGCCAGAATGCGGGGGCCATTGGACAGGGTGGATTTTTGAGGCGAAGCGTCCATGTTTTTTCCTTATATCTTACCAGCGCCGCTCGAAGCGCTTGCGCATATAAATGGCAACGGCATTGAGGCAGAAGAGAATGACGAGAAGAACGATGATGGCCGCCGCCGTGCGCGATTGAAAGGCAACTTCGGGCAAGTCCGACCAAAGGAAGATTTGAACAGGCAAAACAGTCGCGGCTTCGGTAAAGCCCTTGGGAACATCCACGATAAAGGCCACCATGCCGATCATCAGCAGCGGCGCCGTTTCGCCAAGCGCCCGCGCCACGCCAAGAATTGTGCCGGTGAGAATGCCGGGCACCGCCAAGGGCAGCACGTGGTGGAACACCGCCTGCTGGTGCGAGGCGCCAACCCCCAGGGCCGCTTCCTTGATCGAGGGCGGCACCGCCTTCAGGGCGGCGCGCGAGGCGATGATGATGGTTGGCAAAACCAAGAGCGCCAGCACAAGCCCGCCCACCAGCGGAGCCGAACGCGGCAGGCCAAAGAAATTGATGAAGACCGCAAGCCCCAGCAGGCCGAAAATAATGGAAGGAACGGCGGCCAGGTTGTTGATGTTGACCTCGATGATTTCCGTCCATTTGTTCTTGGCCGCGAATTCTTCCAGGTAGACGGCAGCCGCAACGCCCAGCGGCACGCTGAGCGAAAGGGTCATGATGAGGGTGAGAAGCGAGCCGGCAATGGCGCCGCGAAGGCCTGCAAGCTCCGGCTCTCGGGAATCTCCGTTGGTGAAGAAGCGCCAGGCGAAATGTTTTTCGATGGCTCCCTTGTCGCGCAGGGATTCAAGCCAGACTACCTGCCGGTCATCAATCCGCCGGTCGGCTTCCGCATGGGAAAATGACAGGATGTCCCAAGTGCCGGGAGCCAGGGCATTGAGGGTCGTTGGCGGCATGATGGCCTCCGCCTTGGCAAGGCCGGCCTCAACACTTGCAATTCTCAGCGCCCCGCCATTGGCCCGTACAATCTGCCCGGCGGCCAATTGCGAAAGATCGCCCGTAAGAATGAACTCTTCACCCGTCTGCGCCAGTTGCAGATTGGTTGTTCCCGGTGTTTTGACCGTGTCGGTCAGCATGCCCTTGAGATAAAGATCCGCATCATCGGCAAGCAATACGCTCGCCTTCACGGTGGTGCCGACGCTGGCCGGATTTGCAACGGTTTGCTGCCGGAGGTCGTCGCCGGCGCCCGCTGACAGGAGGGAGGTGAGGCTCTTCAGGTCGCTTCGCGTTGTCACGCCCGGAAAGCCGCTGCGGAAAGCAGTTCTCACAACGCCTTCAAAATCGCCCTTCTGCGCATCGGCGGCGGGAATTTTGCCGGGATCAAGATTGACCTCAAGAACCGCGCGGTGCTCGAAGAAACTCGGCCACGCCTTGATGCCGATATCAACGATCAGGTAAACCAGAAACAGGACTGATATCGCCAGCGCCGCAGCGCCATAGGCCTTGAATCGCCGTTCGCTTGCGTAGCGCTTGGCAATGAAGGCTGCGTTGCCCTTGTCGAATGTATCAGTCATATTGTTCACGGTATCTCTGCACAATGCGAAGCGCGATGTAGTTCAAAACCAGGGTGAAGCAGAACAGCACGAAGCCCAGCGCAAAGGCCGAAAGCGTCTTTGCCGAGTCAAATTCCTGGTCGCCAACCAGAAGCGTTGCGATTTGCACGGTGATGGTGGTGACGGCCGCCAGCGGATTGAAGCTCAGGTTTGCCGCAAGGCCCGCGGCCATCACCACGATCATGGTTTCGCCAATGGCCCGTGAAATCGCCAGCATGAAGGCTGAAACAATGCCGGGCAAGGCGGCAGGCAGCACCACCCGCTTGATGGTTTCGGATTTTGTGGCGCCCATGGCATAGGAGCCATCGCGCAGCGATTGCGGAACCGCGTTGATGATGTCATCGGAAAGCGAGGAGATGAGCGGAACGATCATCATGCCCATCACAAGGCCGGCAGCGAGTGCCGATTCAGAGGCGACGATCAAGCCAAAGCTTTCGCCCGTATTGCGGATGAGCGGCGCCACCGTGAGGGCCGCAAAAAAGCCAAGCACTACGGTTGGCACGCCGGCAAGTATTTCAAGCAGCGGCTTCAACACGCCGCGCATTTTCTTGCTGGAATATTCCGCCATGTAAATCGCCGACAAAAGTCCAAGCGGCCCGGCAACCAGGACGGCAATGAAAGTGATCAGCAGCGTGCCGACAAGCAGGGGAATGAGGCCGAAGGAGGCTGGCGTGGAGGTTGGCGACCAATGGGTGCCAAACAGGAATTCGATGGGCGATACTTCTCCAAAGAACGCCAGCGTTTCAAACAGGACGGAAAAAACAATGCCGATGGTGGTAAGAATGGCAACACCGGAACAGGCAATGAGCACCAGTTTGACAAAATACTCAAAGCGGTTGCGGGCCCGGAAGTCCCTGGTGATAAGCCGGTACGACGCTGCAATGGCCCCGGTGCCCAAAAGGGCCGCCGCTGCCGGCATGATCATGGAACCGGATCCGGCAACAAGGGCGACGGCAAGGGTCGTGATGCCTGCTGCGGCGAGCGCCATGGAGGCCATCAGAAGGCCGTGATAGGCGGGAAGGGAATGGAGGCTGGCGGTGCCGGCATTGCGCAAGCCTTGCGCCCGCGCCTTGCCGACAAAGAACCCGGTGGCCGTCAACGCGGCAATGATCAACAACGTCCAGGCAGTCATGAACTCTTTGGTCCCTGTCTTGTTTTCATCCACCTCTCACGGGTGAATTATGATCGAATGGGGCGGCTTGGTACATCCGCAAGGTCCACCCCATTCGCCTAATCAGGTCCTAATTACTTAAGACCGTCAATCGTCAGAACATCCATGGCCATTGCCATGGCCTTTGTCTTTTCGGCCTCTGCTTCCGGAAGGGTAATGAGGCCCTTGGCGCCAAGATAACCATCGGCGCCCAAGGCTTTGTCCGAAACATATTCGGCCACAAATTCAGCGATGCCGGGAACAACACCAACGTGCTGCTTCTTGACATAGATGAAGAGGGGGCGCGACATCTTGTACTCGCCGGAGGCAACGCTTTCGTAGGATGGCTTTGCGCCGTCAATTTCAATGCCCTTGATGCTGCTGGCATTTTCCTCAAGGAAGGAAAAGCCGAAAATGCCGAGCGCCGCCGGATTAGCCTGCAATTTCTGCACGATGAGATTATCGTTTTCGCCGGCTTCAATAAAGGCGCCATCTTCACGCATGGACTTCCATACGGCGTCAAATGCCTTGGCGTCAGATTTCTTGAGCGCTTCAAGCGACTCGAATTTTCCGGCACCTACTTCCATCGCGAGCTCCATGAAGGAATCGCGTGTTCCCGATGTGGGAGGAGGTCCGAGAATCTCAATTTTCTGGTTGGGCAGTGATGCGTCGATGTCGCTCCACATCTTGTAGGGGTTATCAACAAGCTTGCCTTCCTTGTCCGGAACCTGCTTGGCAAGCGCCATGAACAGCTGCTGTTTCGTCAATTTCATGTCGGGCGCATCCTTGGACGCGGCAACGGTCAAGCCGTCGAAACCAACCTTGATTTCAACGATGTCGGTCACGCCATTCTTGGCGCAGGCCTCGAATTCGCTCTTCTTCATGGCGCGCGAGGCGTTGGTCATGTCTGGCGTATCTTCGCCGGCACCGGCGCAGAACAGCTTCATGCCGCCGCCGGTTCCGGTTGATTCAACGACCGGAGTCTTCATGCCGGAGGTTTTGCCGAAGTTTTCGGCAACCGTTGTCGTAAAGGGATATACCGTTGAAGAACCAACGATACGGATTTGATCGCGGGCCAATGCGGGGCCAGCGAAGAGGGCAAGTGCACTCACGGCCAGTAGAACTTTTTTCATCACTGATGTCTCCTTGTGATTAGAACAGGCCGGAACCTAGAAACCATTAATGATGCTTATGTGACGGTTATATCACACTTTTATGACAATTTAACACATTGATATATAAGGATTTTTAGATAGACGGGAGACGGATGGTGAATTGGCTTCCATGGCCCAGCCTGGAGGTGACCAGAAGGCGGCCGCGATGCCGGTTGAGGATGTGTTTCACAATTGCCAGGCCTAGCCCGGTTCCGCCGCGCGACCGGCTCTCCTGCACGCTGATGCGGTAGAAACGTTCCGTGAGGCGCGGGAATATGCTCTTCGGCAATTCCGCGTCCCTGGTCGATCACCGAGAGGGTGACGAACCCGGCTTCGCGGCCTTACCTTCTATTTTCACGGTTTTGCCGGGCTCCGAATACTTGATGGCATTCTCGACGAGGTTGACCACCACCTGCACCAGTTCATCCCACTCACCGGCGACTTCAAGTTTTGTATCCAGATTGATTTGTAAGGCAACTTTTTCTTCCTGCGCCATGCTGGAGAGAAGATCGCACACGTGGCGGGCGACTTGCGCCAGGTCAACTCTTCGCCGAAGGGCGCAGATGGACGTTCATCTCGATGCGCGACAGCGAAAGCAGGTCGTCAATAAGGCGCTTCATGCGTTCGGCCTGGCTGCGCATGAGGTTCAGGAATTTTTCGCGCGCCGTCTCGTCATTGCGGGCCGCTCCCTGCAGCGTTTCGATGAACCCGGAAAGCGAAGCCAGCGGCGTGCGCAGTTCATGGCTGGCATTGGCCACAAAATCCGAGCGCATGCGCTCGATCTGCTGTTCGCGCGTCAGGTCCTTGAGAACCAGGAGAACCGCCGGGCTGTCAGACTGGGCCGACATGATGGGCGATACATAGACTTCAAAATTCCGCGCAAGGGGGCCACGCACCTCGTAATCGACGCTTGCGCTGCTGCCCTGCGATATCGCGCGCGTTACGGCTTCAAGCACCGCCGGCGCGCGAATGGTCTGGCTGAGATGCAAGCCCACCGGCATCATCTCCAGCATCTCCTCCGCATTGGCATTCGCCTTGATGACAATGCCGTTGCTGTCGAGGATCAGGATGGGATCGGGAAGGGCATCAACCAGATGATCCACGCCATCAATGCGCGCGGACTTCTGTTCCGGCGCGGCAGCGAGTTCGGGATTTTTTCTGTTCCACGGCCATTCCATAGTTGCAAATAGACTTCTTGGGGTCATTCGTGCAAGTCTGGCAAAAAATAATTACAGCAGTGCAACCGTGATGACCCAAGCTATCGATGAAGGCATGCTCACCTTCTACAAGGAGCTGTCCAAGCATTCCCCGCCGGAAAGTGCGAATTGGCCCTTGCCCCAACAGCGCAAGGCCTGGGATGACGTCTGCCGCCTGTTTCGCGCCCCCCGTCCGCAACGCCTTCTTGTCGAGGACATTGATGTGGACGGCGTTCACATCCGCGTCTTCCGCCCGCCGGGCGAGGCGCCAAAGCCCGCAGTGATCTATTTTCACGGCGGCGGCTGGGTTTTAGGCTCCTGCGAAACCCATGACGACATGTGCGCCGAAATGGCGGATGGGGCCGATTGCGTGGTGGTGCTGGTTGATTACCGTTTGGCGCCTGAACATCCCCACCCCGCCCAATTGGAAGATTCCCTGAAGGTTTTGCTCTGGATGCGAAGCGCCGGCCGGGCCTTCGGCATTGATCCTGACCGCATTGTAGGGGCAGGCGACAGCGCCGGCGGGCAGATGACTGTCGGCTTGGCGCTGGTTCTGCGTGATCATGGCGCGCCGCAGCTCCGGGGTCAGGTCCTGATCTATCCGGTTCTGGGGGCCGACGTGAACACGCCCTCCTATATCCGCAACGCCAACGCCCCATGCCTCACCAGGCCCGAGATGATATTTTATCTCGATTGCTTCTTGGGGCCGAAGGGCAATCCCAACTGGTTTGATCCCCGGGCCATTCCCAATCTGGCCTATGACCTCAAAGGCCTGCCGCCCGCCTATATCTCCGTGGCCGCCCATGACCCGCTGTATGATGATGGCGTGATTTTTTATGAAAAGCTGCGGGCCGCCGGAATTCCGGCCATTCTGAAAGAAGAGCCAGCCCTGGCCCATTCCTTCATGCGCGCCAGGCACGTGAGCGAACCCGCAAAAAAAGGCTTCAACGGGATCGTTGAAGCCTTAAGAAGCCTGGGGCACAGGGAAGTTTTGCCGGATTAAAGCACCGTTACGGTGGCACCCTGCTTTACGAAACGATAGAGCTCCGACACATCTTCGTTCAGCATGCGGATGCAACCCGAAGAGGCTGACTTGCCGATGGAGGTTGGCTCGTTGGTGCCATGAATGCGGTAGATGGTTGAGCCGAGATAGATGGCGCGGGCGCCGAGTGGATTCTTGATGCCGCCTTCCATGAAAGCCGGCAGTTCCGGATGGCGGGCGCGCATTTCCGTTGGCGGACGCCAATCCGGCCATTCCGTCTTGAAGCTCACCTTGTTGGTGCCGGACCATTCAAAACCCTTGCGGGCCGTGGCAACCCGGTACTTGACGGCCTTGCCGTTACCGAGAACGTAGAACAAAACGTTCTGCTTGCTGTGAACGACGATGGAGCCGGGCGCCATGGCGGTCGAATACTTGACAACCTGGCCGCGCTTGAATTTCGGCTTGGCGAATTCGCGCAGGGCCTTTGGCTGGATTTCATCCATTGGCACGGCGGCAACCAGGACAACGCCTTCAAAAGGCTTCTTGGACTGGGCCTGGGCGGAGGTGGCCAGCAAACCGGCGAATACGGCGGCGGCGGCGATTTTTGTGATCAGGTTGGTCATTTGGGCTTCCCCTCGAAATCAGTTGATGGTGACTGTTTACGGGAAGCCGCCTGAACTCATCCTGAGCGCGGCATTTAGCTGCCGTTCATTTTCGGGGCTTTGCATATGGGCAACGGGAAGGTAGTCTGACGCCCCATGCCAAACTCCCATAAAATCAGGCATTTTCGGCAAAAAGCCCCTGAAATGCGGATCATCCGAGGACCCCATGACCATCAAAACCGTTAAGAAATTTCCACGAAAAATTAAGGAAGTGGAAAATTTCTGGATTCCCCTGTCCGATGGCGTGAAGCTCGCGGCCCGCATGTGGATTCCGGTCGACGCCGAAAAGAAGCCCGTGCCCGCCGTGCTCGAATATCTCCCCTACCGCAAGCGTGACGGCACCATCGTCCGCGATGCGCTTACCCATCCCTATCTTGCGGGTCATGGCTATGCCGCGATCCGCGTCGACATGCGCGGCAATGGCGACAGCGACGGCATCATGCTCGATGAATACGCCAAGCAGGAGCAGGATGATGCGCTGGAGGTGATCGCCTGGATTGCCCGGCAGAAATGGTCAACCGGAAAAGTCGGCATGTTCGGCATTTCCTGGGGCGGCTTCAACGCCCTGCAAGTCGCCGCGCGGAAACCTCCGGCGCTGAAAGCCATTGTCACACTGTGCTCAACCGATGACCGCTATGAAGATGACATTCATTATAAGGGCGGTTGCCTGCTCAATGAAAACCTCGGCTGGGCCGCAACCATGCTGGCTTACTCCTCGCGCCCGCCTGATCCCAAGATCGTTGGAACGAAATGGCGCAAAATGTGGCTGGAGCGCTTGAAGGCCGAGCCCTTCCTGCTCATTCCCTGGCTGCAGCATCCGCACCGCGATGCCTATTGGAAGCACGGCTCGGTGTGTGAAAATTTCTCCGCCATCGATACGCCCGCCTTGATCGTGGGCGGCTGGAACGATGCCTACTCCAACGCGATCCCCCGCCTGATGAAAGGCCTGCGCAGCACGCGCAAGGCCATCATCGGGCCGTGGTCCCATAAATATCCGCATTTCGCCGTGCCCGAACCCCGCATCGGTTTCCTCCAGGAAATGCTGCGCTGGTGGGACCAGTGGCTGAAGAACGAAGAGACGGGCGTTTCAAAGGACCCGGATTACCGCGTCTATGTCATGGATGCCGACAAGCCCGGCACCTCCAAGGCCCATTTGCCCGGCCGCTGGATTGGCGATGGCTTTTGGGGTTATGGCAATACGGAGACGAAGAAGTGGTTTTTGACCGAGAAAGGCATTTCAGGAGCGCCCGGAACGGAAAAGGCGCTGACGATTTCGTCGCGGCAAACAACCGGCGGGGATGGCGGTGAATATTGCATCATCTGGCTCGGGCCCGAATTTCCCGGCGACCAGAAAAATGATGACGCGCAGTCCATCACCTTCGATTCCCCCGCGCTCCAAACCGATATGGATATCGTGGGCCAGCCCCAGGTTGAGATCGAGTTTTCCGTTGATAGGCCCGTCGCCTCCGTGGCGGTTCGCCTGAATGACGTGTGGCCCTCAGGAGAAGTGTCCCGCATCACCTATCACCTTCAAAACCTGTGCATGCGCGACAGCCGCGAAACCCCCACTGCCCTTGTTCCCGGCAAGCGTTACACGATGAAAATCAAGCTTGATGACATTGCCTGGCGCGTGCCCAAGGACCACAAGATCAGGGTTGCTATTTCAACCAGCTATTTCCCCATGATGTGGCCGGCACCGGAACCGGTGACACTCACGGTCTATGCCGGCAAGTCGGCGCTGCATCTGCCCGTGCGCAAGGTGGTCGCGAATGAAACCCCCGTCGTGTGGAAGCCCGAAGAAGCCGCAGAGCCCGTCAAGCTGAAGGAGCTCAAGAAGCCCTGGCACAAGCGCGAGGCAACGGTTGATCCCAAGACCGGGGAATGGCGCCTCGCCATTGTCGATGACTTCGGCTCAAACGAAATTCAGCCGCACAAGCTTGTGACCTATTCGGTGGGCCGCGAAAACTATTCCATCCTTCCCGATGATCCCGCTGTCGGCCAAAATGGAAACCCATTGGACCGAGGAATTGAAGCGCGGCAAATGGCATGCCCGCACTGAAACCTATGGCCGGCTCACCGCCACCAAAACCCATTGGCTGGTCTGGGGGAAAATCGATGCCTTCGAGGGCAAGAAGAAAGTCTTTACCAAGGAATGGAACGAGCAAATTGAGCGGAAGCTGCAGTGATCCGAAAGCCACTGGCTTGCGTATATGCGAGGGTAAGTCCGTCGGACTCCCTCTATGATTGCCGTGTTGCTGCGAATGGCTGAGAAGACCAATATTCCTCTCCCATCTGCCAAGCAGGAAGATTTTGCTGCTTTGCTGTATCGCGTGGCCAATGCGCGCGATCGCGCCGCCTTTGCAGCAATTTTCGATCACTTTGCCCCGCGGGTTAAAAGCTTCATGATGCGCAAAGGGGCGTCTGCCGAGGTGGCCGAAGACCTGGTGCAGGAAACCATGATCGCGGTCTGGACCAAGGCCGCCCTCTATGTGCCCGAAAGGGGGGCGGCATCGACCTGGGTATTTACCATAGCGCGCAACCTGCGCATTGACCGCCTGCGCCGGGAGTCCTCGGCATATTTTACCGATCTTGAGGATTTTGATGCCCCGTCCGATGATGTGCCCGGTGACGAGGCCTTGAATCGGAGCCAGGAAGACAGCCAGGTGGCCCGGGCCTTGGCGCAAATTCCGCCCGAACAGCGCGAGCTACTGATCCTTTCCTACGTGGAAGACGTACCACAGAGTATGATTGCCGAAAGATTGAACCTGCCCCTTGGCACCGTGAAGTCCCGCATGCGCCTGGCCTACAGGCGCATGCGCAAGTTATTGGAGGTGGTGAATTGACCATTGTTCACCATCTG
Organism: uncultured Alphaproteobacteria bacterium; assembly: GCA_963753025.1. Lineage (GTDB taxonomy): Bacteria > Pseudomonadota > Alphaproteobacteria > Rhizobiales > Aestuariivirgaceae > Aestuariivirga. Next base: position 36,473 of record CAVWAY010000017.1, read on the forward strand.
GATGAAGCCACCATCCTCAGCTACGCGGCGGGAACCCTGGGCGAAGCCTTGAGCGTTGCCGCGGCCTGCCATATCAGCATGTGCGCGGAATGCCGGATAGCGGTTCGTAAAGCCGAAGCATTGGGCGGCGAGATGCTGGAAGACCTGGAAGCCACCGCCGTATCCGAGGCGCGCCGCGCTGCAATTCTTGCCAGTCTTGATGATGCGCGCGCCGCCAAACCCGCGGTGGTGAAAAGTGATATGCCGGCACCGCTTCAGCGCCTTTTGCAAGGCCAGGGATTCGGTCAATTGCGCTGGCGGAAAAAAGCTCCCGGCGTTTCCGTTTATGAACTGCCCCTGTCAAAGGGGGCGAAAGGTTCCTTGAAGCTGCTCTCCATCGCCTCCGGCATGACCATGCTCGAGCACGGCCATGGCGGTGAAGAGCTCACGCTGGTCTTGCAGGGTGCATTCAAGGACAAGGTCGGCAGGTTCGCCCGCGGTGACATTGCCGATCTCGATGAAGAGACCGAGCATTGCCCGGTCATTGAAGAGGGCGAGACCTGCATTTGCCTTTATGCCACGGAAGCGCCGTCGCATTACAAGACACTTTTGGGCCGCCTCTTGCAACCGTTCCTGAAAATCTAGCAACGCCCCCACTCTCATCTTGCCCGCACTTGATGCGGGCATCTTCTGCAACTGGCAAAGAAGATGGCCGTGTCAAGCACGGCCACGATGAGAAGGTGGAGGGATATTTTTAGGCCGGCTTCCGCAACTTGTAGATCCCGACATCGACCACGGACTCGGCGAAGCCCGCTTCGCAATAGGCCAGATAAAGCTTCCACAGCCGCCGGAATTTTTCATCAAAGCCAAGCTTGGCCACTTCCGGCCACACCGCTTCAAAACGCTCATGCCACAGCCGCAGCGTGGTGGCATAGCTTTGCCCAAAGGTTTCAGCCCGCTCAAGCACAAGGCCGGCCTTGGCCGCCTGTTCCTTCAAAATGGTTTTGGTGAGAAGCATGCCGCCCGGAAATATATAACGCTGGATGAAATCCACGCCCGAACGGTAGGCCTCGAAATTGGCTTCCGAAATCGTGATGCCCTGGATGGCCGCAATGCCGCCGGGCTTCAGCCGGTCATACAGGGTGCGGAAATAAACCGGCCAATGGGGCTCGCCCACCGCCTCGATCATTTCAATGGAGGCAATGCCGTTAAAGCTGCCCTTGGTATCGCGGTAGTCCTCGAAATGAAAACTGGCGCGGCTGTCGAGCCCGGCCTTGGCGATGCGCTCCTCGGCATAAGCCAGCTGTTCGCGTGACAGGGTTATGCCCTTGACCGTGGCTTTCTTCTTGGCGGCTTCTTCGGCAAACCCGCCCCAGCCCGAGCCGATTTCAAGAATGTGGTCGCCTTTCTTCAGTTCCAGGGCTTCCATGACCTTGGCGTATTTGCGCCGCTGGGCCGCTTCCAGACTGTTTCCCGACCGGTCAAAAACCGCCGACGAATAGGTCATCGTTTCGTCAAGCCAGAGCTTGTAGAAACTGTTGCCGAGATCGTAGTGAGCCGAAATATTTTCCTTCGACCCCTCGGCGTTGTTGTCCCGGGCCCGGTGCCACAGCTTGTCAAACCAGCTTGCTGAAAAAATGCCGGTGGCGGCCCGGTCCAGCGCCGCCCGGTTGTTCAGATAGAACTGGAAAAATTTCGTTGGGTCTTTGCTTTCAACGTCGCCGGCCATGTAACTTTCAAAAAAGCCAAGTTGGGCCCGCCTGACGCTGGCCCAGATGACCTTGAAATTGCGCAGCGTCAGATCGGCCGCAAAGCCATTTCCGGGTGTTCCCAGCACGACCTGTTTTCCCGACGGCAGGGTGAGCTCAAGGGAGCCTTTAAGGGTCTTGGGCAACAGCCGTTTGCCGATCCGGACAATCAGATTGCCAAAAATCCCTTCGTTTACGTGAACGGCGGTTTCCTGATCCACGGCTTCCAGCCTCCCCAGTCTGTCCGGATACGGACCTTAATTCCGATATGGTGAACTGTGAAGAGGCAAAGGCGGGGGCGCTCTTCCCGGGTTTTTGGTCGCTTTTGTGCGCTGCATGAGAGGGCTTTGGTTCAATCAATTCACCTGTTTGTGCGCCCACAAGCCATTGACGTATTTGCATTTGCATGAGAGGTTAGGAATTCTAAAGGGACCATCAAAAATCCCTATTGAATAACAAGAAGACGGGGAACGGCTAAGTTAATGTGCGGCACAGGGTTCGCCGCAAAGCTCCTAAAGCCCAGCTTTCCTTCTTCTCCGCCCAAGAGCTATCTGGTCACCAATGGAGAAAACACATGACCGAATTTGAAATGAAATTGAAGCAGGTTACCAAGGCTGTAAGCCGGGGCAAGCTGTCGCGCCGCGACTTCATGAGCTATGCCATGTCCATCGGCATTACCGCCGCGGCCGCCAACACCATGTTCGCAACCGCTGCCCGCGCCGAACCCAAGAAGGGCGGCACCTTCAAATACGGATCTGGACACGGCTCAACCACCGACTCGCTGGACCCTGCAACCTGGACCAACGGATTTAACTTCCAGTTCGGCAAGTCGGTCATGGGCGCGCCGCTCACCCAGCTTGATCCAAAAGGCGATCTCATCATGCACGTGGCTGAGTCATTTGAGCCATCCGATGGGGCCAAGAAGTGGGTCATCAAGATCCGCAAGGGCATTACTTTCCACAACGGCAAGTCGCTGACCGCAGACGATGTTGTGGCCACCATCAACTACCACATCGGGCCGGATTCGAAATCGCCGGCCAAGGAATATCTCCCGGGCGTAACCAGCGTCAAGGCGGATGGTCCCGATACCGTGATTATCGAACTCTCTTCCGGCAACGTCGATCTTCCCTACGGTTTCACCGACTACCACCTGTCGATCTACCCCGCCACCGATGGCAAGATCGAATGGGAAAAGGGCATCGGCGCAGGCCCCTATATTCTCAAGTCCTACGAGCCGGGCGTGAAGCTGGTTGGCGAGCGCAATCCGAACTTCTTCAAGGATACCTGGTTCGATGCCATCGAAATGCTGACCATTTCCGATGTGGCGGCCCGCACCAACGCCTATCTTTCCGGCGAAGTGCACTTCATCGACCGGGCTGATCTCAAGACGATCGACATGCTGAAGAGCGCGCCGAATACGGAAATCTACAACCAGAGCGGCCCGACGCCCTATACGGCGCCGATGCTCTGCGATGCGGCACCCTTCGACAATCCCGCCGTGCGCAAGGCCCTCAAATACGCCATCAACCGCCAGGAAATGGTGGACAAGGTGCTCTATGGCTACGGCAAGGTTGGCAATGACAACCCCATCGGCTCGCAAATGAAGTATGCCATCGATCCGCAGCCGCAGCATACCTACGATCCGGAAAAGGCCAAGTCGATCCTGAAGGAAGCTGGCATTGAGAATCTCAAGGTTGATTTCTCGTGTCCGCCGAACGCCGCGTTCCCCGGCGCCCTCGATGCAGCCCTTTTGATGCAGGAAAGCGCCAAGGCGGCAGGTATCGATATCAACGTGATCCGCGAACCAGATGACGGCTACTGGTCCAACGTCTGGCTCAAGAAACCTTGGAGCATGTGCTACTGGGGCGGCCGTCCGACGGTGGACACGATGCTGTCCATCTCTCTTGCCGAGAATGCGCCATGGAACGACACGCACTTCAAGAACGCCCGGTTTAATGAACTTCTGGTTCAGGCCCGCAGCGAACTCGATGAGGCAAAGCGCTCGGCCATGTATGCCGAATGCCAGCAGATCGTTCATGATGAAGGCGGCCAGGTCGTGCTGATGTTCTACAACTTCGTCGGCGCCCTCAACACCGCTGTGGCCCACGGCGAACTGAACTCCGACCAGGATAGCGACGGCGGCTACATGGTTGAACGCTGGTGGATGGCGTAATCCGCAAGCGGCTGATTTGATCACGGGCCCCGCCGGAATTCCGGCGGGGCCTTTTTTATAGGGGCGGTTTTCCCTTGTCATCATGACCGGGCTTGACCCGGTCATCGCCGCGGATTCTGAGAAGATGCCCGCGTCAAGCGCGGGCATGATGAGAATTTGAAATGTTCAATTCGTCGCTCAACTGTTCCAATGGGTCGCATGTCGCCATACGGTTTTTTTGTGGCGGTGTTTTACCGTTCTGCTAGGGTTGAAAAAACGGGCCAAAAAAAGAAGCCCAAAAAGGGGGATGAATGCATCCAGTTCTGAGAACTGTTCTGCAACGTTTGGGCTTGGGCATCGTTACGCTGCTTGCTGTCTCGGTGATCATTTTCTCGTCGCTTGAGATGCTGCCCGGCGGCTACGCCGAAAATGTTCTCGGCCAGAGTGCCACGCCCGAAACCGTGGCGGCCTTCAAGCGCGAACTCGGACTCGACCGCCCCGCCACTGTCCGCTATTTCGAATGGATCGGCAAAGCCGTGCAGGGCGATTTCGGTTCGTCCTATTCCGGCCTGAGCGGCAGCATGAAGCGCGACGTGTCATCAACGATAGCGCCGCGCCTTTACAACACCTTCTTCCTGGCGGCCATGGCGGCCCTCATCGCCGTCCCACTTTCGCTCCTGCTCGGCGCCATGGCAGCGCTTTACCGCAATTCCTGGTTTGACCGTATCGTCAACTCTGTCACCTTGACGACGATTGCCATGCCGGAATTTTTCATTGCCTATATTCTGGTTTATGTTTTCGCCGTGAAGCTGAAGTTGTTTTATCCCAACTCGACGGTCAGCATCGGAACCCCGTTCGTCGAGCATCTCTACCGCGCCGCGCTGCCGGCCATCACCATGACGCTGGTGATCATCGCCCACATGATGCGCATGACACGGGCCGCGATCATCAACCTGCTGGCAAGCCCCTACATTGAAATGGCGCAGCTCAAGGGCGTCTCAAAATCCGATGTTATCAGGCATCACGCGCTTCCCAATGCCTGGGCGCCCATTGCCACCGTTATCGCCTTCAACCTGGCCTATCTCGTGGTGGGCGTGGTGGTGGTTGAAGTGGTGTTCGTCTATCCCGGCATTGGCCAGCTCATGGTTGACGCCGTGTCCAGCCGCGACATGCCGGTGGTCCAGGCCTGCGCCCTGATATTTGCCGCAACCTACATCCTGCTCAACCTGTTGGCCGACATCGTCTCAATTGTAACCAATCCAAGATTGTTGCATCCAAAATGAACACAGCCACACCGCCCGTCCGCGTCATCAAGGCCCGCCGCTCCGTCATCGAGAGTATCAGGCGCAATCTCAAAACCGCGCCCTTGACCGCCTGGTTCGGCATGATCGTCATCTTGCTCTACGCAATTTGCGCGATATTTCGCTCCCGCTGCTTGCGCCCTATGGCGAGTCTGAAATCGTCGGCAAGGCCTATCAGCTCTCAAGCCCGGAAAACTGGCTGGGAACCGACCAGATTGGCCGTGACACGCTCTCGCGGCTGATTTACGGCGCCCGCAACACCATCGGCATTGCCCTCATTACCACGCTCCTGTCGTTTCTCGTCGGGGGGTCGCTGGGGGTGCTCGCGGCCCTGAAGCGCGGCGTTCTTGACCAGGGCATTTCACGCGTCGTGGATGCGTTCCTCGCCATTCCCGTGCTGATCTTTGCCCTGATGATGCTGGCCGTCGTTGGCAAAAGCCTCATCAACCTCATCATCATTCTGGCACTCCTCGATGCCACCCGCGTCTTCCGCCTGTCCCGCGCCGTGGCCCTGAATTCAGTGGTGATGGATTATGTCGAATCCGCCAGGCTGCGCGGCGAAGGCATGGGCTGGATTGTTTTCAAGGAAATCGTGCCAAACATCCTGCCGCCGCTCATAACCGAGTTCGGCTTGCGTTTCTGTTTCGTGTTTCTCACCATTTCCGCGCTCTCCTTCCTTGGTGTCGGCATCCAGCCGCCCACCGCCGACTGGGGCTCCATGGTGGCTGAAAGCAAGTCGCTGATCAGCTTCGGCAGGCCCGCACCGCTCTATCCGGCGGCGGCAATCGCGCTGCTCACCGTTGCCGTGAATTTTGTAGTTGATTGGTTCCTCCATAAAACAAGCGGGCTTAGCGATGGTCACTGATAGGAAACGCGTCAAGGGCGAAACCCTCCTCGACATCAAGGGCCTCAAGATTGATGGCTACAGCGATGACGTCTGGAACCCCATCGTCAAAGGCATTGACCTGACCCTGAAGCGCGGCGAGGTCCTCGGCCTCATTGGCGAATCCGGTGCAGGCAAATCCACCTTGGGACTTGCGGCCATGGGCTTTGCCCGGCCCGGCTGCCGCATCAGCGGCGGCTCCATCATGTTTGACGGCATGGATCTTATTGCGGCCAGCGAAGAACAGCGCCGCGCCCTGTGGGGTTCGCGCATTGCCTATGTGGCGCAAAGTGCCGCCGCTTCCTTTAATCCGGCGCATCACATCATCGACCAGACCGTTGAAACCGCCGTGGCCCACAACATCATGACGCGCGAAAAGGCCGAGGCCGATGCCCGCGATCTCTACAAGCGCTTGCAGTTGCCTAATCCGAATACAATTGGTGATCGCTTCCCCCATCAGGTGTCTGGGGGCCAGTTGCAGCGCGCCATGACCGCCATGGCCATGTCCTGCCGCCCTGACCTGATCATTTTTGATGAGCCCACCACCGCCCTCGATGTGACCACCCAGGTTGAAGTTCTGGCCGCCATGCGCGACATCGTCGAGCAGTTCGACACCGCGGCGATCTACATTACCCATGACCTCGCCGTCGTGGCCCAGATGGCCCACCGCATCATGGTTCTGCGCTACGGCAATCTGGTGGAAGAAGCCACCACGCGCGCCATGTTGAAGGCCCCGACCCAGGAATACACCCGCTCGCTCTGGGCCGTGCGCAAATTGCAGAAACCGGAATCGATCAGCGACGACATCGCGCTGCGCATCCACAATGTCGATGCAAGCTATAGCGGCACCGTCAAGGTTCTGGACAATGTCACCGTCCAGGTTCCGCGTGGCCGCACCGTGGCCGTTGTGGGGGAATCGGGTTCGGGAAAATCAACCCTCGCCCGCGCCATCACCGGGCTTCTGCCGCCTTCGCGCGGCGAAATCTATTTCAACGGCAAGCCCCTGCCGCGTGAACTCAAGGACCGTGACAAGGATACGCTCCGCCGCATCCAGATGATTTACCAGTCGGCTGACACGGCCCTTAATCCGCGCCAGAAGGTGCGCGATATCATTGGCCGGCCGCTTGAATTCTATCTCGGCCTCAAGGGCGCCGACCGCGACCGGCGCGTGGTCGAGCTGCTCGAGTCCATCGAACTCAATGAAAGCTATATCGACCGGCTTCCCGGCGAAATGTCCGGCGGCCAGAAGCAGCGCATTTCCATCGCCCGCGCCCTGGCGGCGGAACCGGAGATCATCATTTGCGACGAAGTGACCTCCGCCCTTGACCAGATCGTGCAGGAGGAAATCCTCTCGCTGCTCATGCGCCTGCAGAAGAAAACCAACGTGTCCTACCTCTTCATCACCCATGACATTGCCACCGTGCGGGCCATTTCCGATGAAATCGTTGTCATGCACCAGGGCAAGGTGGTCCAGCAGGGGCCGAAGTCGCAGGTCCTGTCGCCGCCGTTCCCCGCCTATACGGAATTGCTCCTGTCGTCCGTGCCGGAAATGGATCCGGACTGGCTCACCGGCCTTCTCGCCAAGCGCTCAAAGAAAGCCAAAGTCAGCGCCTGACCTGTTGCCATGACGCGGCCTGTGATCATGTGGTTCAGGCAGGATTTGCGGACCCGCGACCACGCCGCATTGAATGCCGCCGCTGCGGCGGGAGAAGTAATTTGCCTTTACATACTTGATGACGAAACGCCGGGGCAATGGCGCTGGGGCGGGGCAAGCCGCTGGTGGCTGCACCAGAGTTTGCAAAGCCTTTCAAAAAACCTGAAACTTGTTCTGCGGCGGGGCAGGGCCGACGCGGTCATCGCCGATGTGATCAAGGAGTCCGGGGCAGGTGCTGTCTATTTTACCCGCGACTACGCGCCTTGGTCGCCGCCCTTAGAACGCCGGGTGAAAGATATCTGTGAAAGCGCCGGAGCCACTTGCCACCGCTTCGGCGGTTATCTCCTGCATGAACCTGAATCCATCCGCAACGGCAGCGGCGAGCCTTATAAGAGTCTATACGCCATTCTCGCGGGCTTGTTTTGCGGCGGGTGAACCGCGCCTGCCTGCGGCCGCCGCAAAGCCCATGATGTGGCAAGGCAACATCCGAGGCGAAGATTTGCGGGACTGGCAACTGCTTCCGCGGCAGCCCAATTGGGCCAAAGATTTTGAAGCCGAATGGCAGCCAGGCGAGGAGGGCGCAAGAACCCGGCTTTCCGGCTTTATCGAGCACGGCCTTGCGCAATATTCCGAAGGACGCGACCGCCCCGATCAGCCCTTCACCTCACGCCTCTCATCGCATCTTCACTGGGGCGAAATGAGTCCCGCCCAGTGCTGGACTGCGGTGCGCAGTGCCATGGCGCAGGCCAAAGGCAAGCTGGATCTTGCAGGCGAAAAATACCTCAAGGAAATTCTCTGGCGGGAATTCTCCTGTCATATTCTCCATCATTGGCCCAACTTGCCGGAAGCCCCTTTTCGTGGCGAATTCTCTGCCTTCCCGTGGCGCAATGATCCGGATGCCTTGAGAAAATGGCAGCAAGGTGTGACGGGCTATCCGATCGTTGATGCTGGCATGCGGGAGCTTTGGGCAACGGGGACCATGCATAACCGGGTTCGCATGATTGCCGCCTCATTCCTCACCAAGGATTTGCTGGTGTCCTGGACGGAGGGGGCAAAATGGTTCTGGGACACGCTGGTTGATGCGGATATCGCCAGCAATTCAGCGAGTTGGCAATGGGTGGCGGGCTGCGGCGCCGATGCGGCACCCTATTTCCGCATCTTCAATCCGGTCCTTCAAGGCGAAAAGTTTGATCCGGAAGGCGCCTATGTGCGGAAATGGGTGCCCGAGCTTCAACATCTGCCACCGAACCTTATCCATAGGCCATGGGAAGCGCAGCCTCAATTGCGGAGCAATTATCCCGCGCCGATGCTTGATCACGGTTTTGCCCGCAACAGGGCCTTGGTTGCCTTGAAACAGCTTAAAACCGCAACCGCCTAAAGCGAGATTCGAGAAACTGCTGGAAAAGTCGCGACGAATTGGTTTCGGATCGTTGCGGAGAGATAACGATAACAATATTTAATGGTTTCGGTTCAAAACCATCGAGCAATTGTACCAGTTCGTTGCGCTCGATTTCACTCCGCACCAGAAAGAGCGGAAGCAGCGCGATACCTTGCCCGGCCAGGCACAGGGTTTTCAGCGCCTCCAGCCGGTTCGAGCAAAACTGCAGTTTGGGCTTTTCGCTGAGGCCGCCACGCAGGTTCCAGTTCTGCTGGCTTGCCAGATAAAGGGCCCGGTGCGTGCCGAGGTCGGCGGGCCCGCGGGGCCTGCCGTGGCGGGCGAGATAGGCGGGCGAGCTGAACAGCCCCACTTCCATCTGCCCCAGGCTGCGCAAATAGGGCGTGGATTCGAAGGCTTCATCGACCCGCACGGCCATATCATAGTCCTCCTCCAGAAGGTCTATGGTCCGGTCCAGGAGATCAAGCTGGATCACCACATTGGGCTGCGCCGCCATGAAATCGGCCATGGCAGGAGCAATGAGGGAAAGGCCAAGCGCCGTTGGCGCGGCAATCCGGAACCTTCCCGCCGCTGGCGTGTTGGGCTGCTTGAGGCTCCTGTTGGTTTCCTCAAGTTCCGTCAGAAGGCTGCGCACCCGCGTGAGATAGAGCGAACCCGCTTCCGTAAGCTCAACACGCCGGGTTGACCGCTTGAGCAGGCGGATGCCAAGCTCCGCTTCAAGGGCAGCGACTTGGCGGCTGACAACGGAGGTTGAAATGCCCAGCAGCTCCGCAGCCGCTGAAAAGCTGCCCGTATCGACCACCGAAATAAACGGCCGAAGCGCCGAAAACTGTTCCATAGAGCTTTATTGTTGCAAATTTAGAAAAAATAAAGAAGAAAAATAGAAATTATTGCTGAAATAGGGATAATAATGAAAATTATCGGCATTAGCGGCTCATTGCGGAAAGCCTCCTACAATACGTCTCTGCTGCGCGCCCTCATATCATTGCAGCCCCAAGGGCATGGAAATTGAGCCCATCCGGCTGAATGGCATTCCGGTCTATGACGGCGATGACGAGAAGGCCACCGGCAAGCCCGCCGCCATTCTTGAGCTCGACCGGAAAATCCGCGCCGCCGACGGGGTGATCATCGTCACGCCGGAATACAATTTCTCCATCCCCGGCGGCCTGAAAAACGCCATCGACTGGCTGTCGCGCGGTTACTCGCCCCTGAAAGGCAAGCGGGTCGGCGTCATGGGCGCCTCCGATGGCCCCATCGGCACCGCCCGGTCCCAGTATCACCTGCGCCAGACCCTGCAGTCCCAGGAATCCATCGTCATGCCGCGGCCGGAAATTTTTGTGGGGAATGCAGGCAAGAAATTCGACGCCGAAGGCAACCTCACCGACGATGATACGGCACAGCGCCTGACAAAGTGGCTGAAAGCCTTCGCCGATTGGGTGGAAAACAAGCCTTAGGCAGAAATACTGGAAGCAGCCCCGCGCAGCGCCTTGATATTGGCGGCATGGTCCCCGCCCTTGAAGATGGCCGAGCCCGCCACCAGCACATTGGCCCCGGCCTTGACCACCAGCGGGGCGGTTTCCGCCGTGATCCCGCCATCCACTTCAATATCGATATTGCGGCCGCGGGTCATCTCCCGGACCTCGGAAATCTTGGCCAGCATCGCCTTGATGAAAGCCTGCCCGCCAAAGCCCGGGATTTACCGTCATCACCAAAATCAGATCGAGCCGGTCCAAGACATGGGCGATGGCCGAAGCAGGCGTCGCCGGATTGAGCGCCACGCCGGCGCGTTTTCCCAGAGCCCGGATGCTTTGCAGTGAACGGTCGAGATGCGGTCCCGCTTCCGCATGAACCGTGATGATATCGGCTCCCGCCTTGGCGAATTGCTCGAGATAGGGGTCGGCCGGGGCAATCATCAGATGCACGTCGAACAAACGCTTCGTCACCGGCCGGATGCTCGCCATGACCGGCGCGCCGAAGGTGATGTTGGGCACGAAATGCCCGTCCATCACATCGACATGCACCCATTCGGCCCCGCCCTTGTCGATGGCGCGCACTTCGTCGCCCAGCTTGGAAAAATCCGCTGCCAGGATGGAAGGCGATATGATCAGGGGCCGCGTCATGGCTAGAGCAACTTGCCCATGGCGGCAGCCGTGTCGCTCATCCGGTTGGAGAAGCCCCACTCATTGTCATACCAGGTGAGAATGCGCACCAGATTGCCTTCGATCACCTTGGTCTGGTCCATGTGGAAGGTCGAGGAATTGGGGTTGTGGTTGAAGTCGATGGAGACATTGGGATCAAGCGTGTAGCCAAGGATGCCCTTGAGCTTGCCATCCGCCGCCGCCTTGATGGCCGCGTTGATCTCTTCAACCGTCGTTGCGCGCTTGGGAATGAACTTGAAATCAACCACCGAGACATTGGGAACCGGCACGCGGATGGAGGTGCCGTCGAGGCGACCCTTGAGTTCCGGAATGACGAGGCCGATGGCCTTGGCCGCACCGGTTGAGGTGGGGATCATCGACATGGCGGCGGCGCGGGCCCGGTACAGGTCCTTGTGCATGGTATCAAGCGTCGGCTGGTCGCCCGTATAGGCATGGATCGTGGTCATGAAACCCTTGTCGATGCCGACGGCGTCATGCAGGACCTTGGCAACCGGAGCCAGGCAGTTTGTCGTGCACGAGGCATTCGAAACGATGATGTGATCCTTGGTCAGCTTGTCATGGTTCACGCCATAGACAACCGTGAGATCGGCATTTTCGCCGGGCGCCGAAATCAGCACGCGCTTGGCGCCAGCCGTGAGATGGGCCGAGGCCTTGTCCTTCGCCGTGAAAATGCCGGTGCATTCCAGCGCGATATCAACGCCCAGGTCCTTCCACGGCAGTTGCGACGGATCCTTGACGGCGGTGACCTTGAACTTGTCCGTGCCGATGCTGATCGATGTCGCCATCAACCTTCACCTCATGGGGAAAGCGGCCGTGGACTGAATCGTAGCGCAGCAGATGGGCGTTGGTCTCAACCGGGCCAAGGTCGTTGATGGCCACGACGTCGATATCCTTGCGGCCCGATTCATAAGATGGCGCGCACGATATTGCGCCCGATACGACCGAAACCATTCACCGCGACACGAACCTTGGCCATTACTGTCTCCGTTATCTAAATTTGGGATCGCGGGTCTTATAGGCTATTTATCGTCGGGGGGAAGAGGTACGCACATCAAAAAATAGCCGCCATGCGCATATGCAGGGCGGCCATAAGTTTCCGGGAGAATAAAGGGAAAAATTATTTCTTCTTGGGAGTTTTGGAAGCGGCGGCTTTCTTCTTTGCCGGCGCTTTCGGAGCCATCTCGTCGACCAGCACGGCGGCCCGCAGCCAATGGGCCTCGGCCCGGCCTTCGGGGCGTCCGTCTTCTTCCCACATGCGGTAGGCAAGATCGGCAATGCGCTGGTCACGGCCTGCAATCACATTGTTCACAAGTGTCATGGTCACCACCATCGGGCTAAAATTAAGCAGATGGGGCCTTATGCCACAAAATGGTGCAACGCACAATAGTTCAACCTGCGATGTTGCGTCGCAATATGTCATAGAGGTTCCCGAGGCTGACGATATAGCGAGCGCTGCTCAGGCGTCGGTGCCCTTGCGTATCGGAGGCAAAATTGGCAGCGATTTGTCGTGCCCCATTTTCTATAGTCTACATTGATGAGTGGTTGAGGCGCTGTTTCGGCCAATTGGCTCATGTTAGGTGAACCCCATCCTAGGAACGCGCGATTTCTGCCTAGAGAGTGGTGGGGCTCGAGCGTCACACGATTTGTCCCAGTTAGGGACCGAATGCTGCTTTCAAGCTGAACGGATTTCGGGGCAGCAACATGCTGAGCGCGAAAAGAGTACCGTTCGAGGCGAAGTTACCGGCGGTCGAGCACGGCGTTGAGGCATTCCTCGCTCACGCCAGTGTTGTGATCATGCTCTCGTCGATGTGACCGATGCGGGCTCGACAGCGGCCTGCCGCATCCGCCTTATCAGGAGCATCCGCTGACAGATGTGGACTGCCTGTGCTTCGGTACTTGTGCTATCGGATCGGCGAGATGCTGAGTGGCTCCACCATCGCTAATCCGGCAAATGCCGGATTGGGTCATAGGATTGCCGGCAACTCGGCTCAGCGGCATGAGACTTGGAGCGTTGTGATCGCGAGACCTTGATGAACCGTAAAGGTGCAGCTTGCCTGCCATGCACTTCCGGCGCATGCAGGCGAGATCTGCCGTCCTTGCTCAGACCGGCTGCGGGCGCGAAAATCCAGATTTCGACCGGCGATCTCATGCGATGCCATGCGTTCGAGATATCGATTGGCAGTCTGTCGAGCGCGAATCTTGTGGAAATAGCGCGGATGTGATCAGCGGGCGTCAGCACAGATTCAGATAGAGCCGTACGTCTGGGTTACACTTCTCGAGCGCCAAGTTGACAGTGACGTCGGTGGAACTACATTTTCGGCGAACGTCTTCGACTCCCGGCGGTATTGACGGACATTCATAATCGCCTCAATCTCTGTCTGGCAGGGCGACGATCATGTCTTCGCTCGCTGCGAGCGATCGATGCGGTGAAGCAAGATGTCGAGAAACGCTTCTTCAAGCACAATTGAGAGGGTTCTTCATCAGCACCCACATCCTGCGGACATAAGCTGTCTTGACGATACCCGCATCAACGTGTAGAGGACGAATGCCCGAGATTGCTGTACGGCTCGAAGCGGCCTCAGACCCAAGTCAAGCCGCATTCGCATTCGGGCATGCCGAAGACTGATCGAGCCGCGAGCGGACAGCCTGCCATCGACCGCACCGTGATGGGAACAAGCACTAATGCCGATCGAACCTGATCAAGTCCGATGCCGTCTTCGCACTTGTAAGACAAATCAAAAATAGCTTGTAGGCCCAAATGTCCATCGACAACGCAGAAAACCCAACTACACCATATGTCCAAGGACTAGAAGCAACACGCTTAATGAATTGGAAAGCGCTCATTTCTATTTTTTGCCCCAACCTAGAATTGTCGCCTCAAAATTTTGAAAACACATACTTGGTCCATTTCCCGTTCTTCGCCGACTTCACGCAGGCCTCGATGAAGGCCATGCCGGCCACGCCGTCTTCAATGCCCGGAAACTGCACGTCCTTGTCCGGCTTTTTGCCGCGCGCCTGGCTTTGATGGCGCGCGCCACTTCCGTGTAGATATTGGCAAAGCCTTCGAGATAGCCCTCGGGATGCCCCGGCGGTACACGCGTGACCCGCGCCGCCGCCGCGTTTGAACCGGCCCCGCCCCGGGTGATCAGCCGCTTCGGCTCGCCGAACGGCGAGTACCAGAGATAGTTCGGATCGGCCTGCACCCATTCCAGTCCGCCCTTGGTGCCATAGACCCGGATTTTCAAACCGTTCTCATGGCCCGGCGCCACCTGGCTGGCCCAGATCATGCCCTTGGCCCCGCCCTTGTAGCGCATCATCACATGCACGTTGTCGTCCACCCGGCGGCCCTTCACGAATGTCGTGAGGTCGGCGGAGAGTTCGTCGAGCTTCAGGCCCGACACGAAACAGCCGAGCTGGTAGGTGTGCGTGCCGATGTCGCCGACGCAACCGCCCGCACCCGTCCGTGCCGGATCGGTGCGCCACGCCGCCTGCTTCTGCCCGGATTTTTCCAGATCCGTGGTGAGCCAGTCCTGCGGATATTCGCCCTGCACCACGCGGATGTCGCCGAGCTCACCGGCCGCCACCATGGCCCGCGCCTGGCGGATCATCGGATAGCCGGAATAATTGTGGGTGAGGGCGAAAATCACGTTCTTGTTTTTGGCCAGAAGCTTTTCCAGCGCCAGGGCTTCCTTGAGATTGAGCGACAGTGGCTTGTCGCAGATCACATGAATGCCCGCTTCGATGAAGGCCTTCGCCGCCGGGAAATGCATGTGGTTCGGCGTGACGATGGAAACCGCCTCGATGCCATCGGCGCGCTTGGCCTCGGCCTTGGCCATCTCGCGGAAATCCCCGTAGATGCGGTCGGGCGCCAGGCCCAATTCCTCGCCCGAGGCCTTTGAACGCGCCGCATCGGAGGAGAGCGCCCCGGCGACAAATTCATAATGATCATCCATGCGCGCCGCCAGGCGATGCACTGCGCCGATAAAGGCGCCTTGCCCGCCGCCCACCATGCCGAGGCGAATGCGCCCCGTTTTCTTTTCACTTGTTCCGGTGATTGCCATGTCTTGTCTCCAACTCGTGTTTTGTCCTTCGAGGCTCCGCTGCGCTTCGCACCTCAGGACGAGGTTTGTTTTATCTCCTCACCCTGAGGTGCCCGCCTGAAAGGCGGGCCTCGAAGGGCCTACAGTCCCAGTAACCGGTTGACCTGTGCCTGATCGGTCTTGCCGCCGGCAAAATCATCGAAGGCTTTTTCCGTGACGCGGATGAGATGGCTGTCGATGAACGGCGCACCTTCCGCCGCGCCCTGTTCCGGATGCTTGATGCAGCATTCCCATTCCAGCACCGCCCATGACGTCATATCCGTATTGCGAGAGCTTGGAGAAAATCGCGCCGAAATCAACCTGCCCATCGCCCAGCGAGCGGAACCGTCCGGCCCGGTTGATCCAGGGCTGATAGCCCGAATAAACACCCTGCCGCCCCGTGGGGTTCAGTTCCGCATCCTTCACATGGAAGGCGCAGATGCGCTCGTGATAGATGTCGATGAACGAGAGATAGTCGAGATGCATCAGCACGAAATGCGAGGGATCATAATTGATCTGGCAGCGCTTGTGGCCCTTGAGGGCGTCCAGAAACATTTCAAAGGTCGCGCCGTCAAACACATCCTCGCCGGGATGGATTTCATAGCCCACGTCAACGCCCGCCTCGTCATAGGCATCGAGAATGGGTTTCCAGCGCTTGGCCAGTTCGCTGAAGGTTGTTTCGATCAGGCCCTGCGGGCGCTGCGGCCAGGGATAGACATAGGGCCAGGCCAGCGCCCCGGAAAATGTCACCGACGCTGCGAGCCCAAGATTTTTGGAAGCCTTGGCGGCCAGTATCAATTGCTCGACCGCCCATTTCTGCCGCTCCTTGGGCTTGCCGTGAACCGCCGCCGGCGCGAAGGCGTCAAAGGCCTCGTCATAGGCCGGATTGACCGCCACAAGCTGGCCCTGCAAATGCGTTGAGAGTTCGGTGATCTCAACGCCATTCGCGTGGGCCACGCCCTTCACCTCATCGCAATAGGTTTTGGACTCCGCCGCCTTCTTGAGATCGAAAAGCCTGCCGTCCCAGGTTGGAATCTGCACGCCCTTGTAACCCAGCGAAGCCGCCCATTTGGTGATGCTGTCGAAGGAATTGAAGGGCGCGGCGTCGCCTGCGAATTGCGCCAGGAAAATCGCCGGGCCTTTGATGTTCGTTGCCATGTAACAGCTTCCCTAAATGTAAGAGTTCAATACGCCTTCGAGATATTCCTGGCGGCCGGATTTGGGCTGTGGGTCGAGGCCGGATTTGTGCACCCGGGCCGCGATCTTATCCAAACTTTCCTTGCCCGCAAGCATCGCCTGGTTCGCAGGCTCTGCCATTTGCCATAGCGCTTGGCCACCGCCTTTTCCATCTTGCCGTCCTTCATCATTTGCGCCGCGATGAGAAGCCCACGGGCGCAGGCATCCATGGATGTCACATGGGCATGCAGCAAGTCATCGGGATCAATCGACTGGCGCCTGATCTTGGCATCGAAATTCATGCCCCCGGTGGTGAAGCCGCCGGCTTTCAGGATTTCAAACATGGTGAGCGCCACTTCCGGAATGTTCATGGCGAACTGGTCCGTGTCCCAGCCCAGCAGATAATCGCCGCGGTTGATGTCGAGCGAGCCGAAGATGCCGAGCGCCGCCGCCAGGGCGATTTCATGCTCGAAGGTGTGGCCCGAAAGGATGGCGTGGTTCTGCTCAAGATTGAGCTTCACGTCTTTCTCAAGCCCGTAGGATTTGAGCAGGCCGTAGATCGAGGCCGTGTCGTAATCATACTGGTGCTTGGTTGGTTCCTTGGGCTTGGGCTCGATGAGAATAGGACCCTTGAAGCCGATCTTGTGCTTGTACTCGACAACGAGCGAGAGGAAGCGCCCCGCCTGTTTCAGTTCCTGCCCGATATTGGTGTTGATCAGCGTTTGATAGCCCTCGCGCCCGCCCCACATCACGTAGTTTTCGCCGCCCAGGCCCTTGGTCACGTCAAGGCAATGCTTCACCTGCGCCGCGCAATAGGCGAAGACGTCCGGATCCGGATTGGTGGCGGCGCCCGCCATGAAGCGCCGGTTGGAAAACATGTTGGCCGTGCCCCAGAGCAGTTTCTTGCCGGACTTCGCCATCTTGCCCTCGAGGATATTGGCGACGGCCGTCACATTGGTGTTGAACTCCTTCAGCGACTTGCCTTCCGGCGCAATGTCGAGGTCATGGAAGGTGAAGTAGTCGATGCCGAGCAGCCGCGAGCGTTTCAAACATCACATCGGCCTTCATCGCGCCGCCGCCATGGGGTCCGCCATGTTATGCCACTGGCGGTTGAAGGTTCAGCCCCGAACGGGTCCGTGCCCGGCCAGCACAGCGTATGCCAGTAGCACACCGCAAAGCGCAGATGCTCGGCCATGGTCTTGCCCAGCACCTTCTGTTTCGGGTTGTACCAGCGATAGGCCAGGGCATTTTTGGATTCCGGCCCTTCATACTTGATGGGGTCGGTGATCGAATAAAACTTCGTCATGAGCGGTTGATCTCCTTGATCGCTGGATAGATTCTCTGATAGCGCCCGTAGGCACCTTCATAGGCGGCCCGGGCCTTGGCATCGGGCTGAATGGTTCTGGCAATTTTGGGCGGCGTACACACGGAGCGGTAAGAAGCGCCGGTTGCCGCCATCAGTCCCAGGCGGGCCGCACCAAACGCCCCGCCCACATCACCGGCCGTTGGAAGATCGACAGGAACGCCGAGTGCCGTGGCGATGATCCTGAGCCACAGTTCCGACTTCGTGCCGCCGCCTACCGCCATCACCCGTTTTACGCTGGTGCCCGCATCCTGAAGCGCCACAAGGCTGTCGCGGAAGGCAAAGGCCACGCCGTCAAGAACGGCGTGCGTCATCGTCTCTGGCGTCCGTTTCATGGCCAAGTCCCATCATCAGGCCGCGCACCTGCGCGTCACCCACCGGGGTGCGCTCGCCGGAAAGATAGGGCAGGAACAGCGCCGAGGAAGGCCCGGAAAGCTTTGTGCCCAAGGCTTTAGTGAGGAGGGGCGCAGGCGTTTCGGCGCACCGGCCAGCCATTCCAGGCTCGCCGTTGCCGAAGAGAATGACTCCCATCTGGTGCCAGGTGTCCGGAACCGCATGGCAGAACGCATGAACCGCCCGAGCCGCATTGGGGCTGAATTTGTCGTTGGAGACGAACATGACACCCGATGTGCCGATCGACACGAAAGCCGCCCCGTCGTTGACCGCACCTATGCCGCAGGCCGCGGCCGCGTTGTCGCCGCCGCCGCCCGCCACCACCGGGCGCTTTGGCATTCCCCAGGCCTTGGCCACCGCGGCCGTGAGCCTGCCCGTCGCATCGGTGCCCTCGCACAGGCGGGGCATCTGGTCGCGCCGCATGTCCGAGGCCCGCAGCAGGTCGTCCGACCATTGGCGCTTGGCAACGTCGAGCCAATAGGTGCCCGACGAGTCCGACATGTCGGAGGCAAATTCCCCCGTCATGCGGTAGCGGATATAATCCTTGGGCAGCAGAACCTTGTCGACCGCATCAAAAATCTTGGGTTCGTGTTTCTTGACCCAGACCAGCTTTGGCGCGGTGAAGCCTGCCAGCGGAATGTTGCCCGATATCGCAAGCGCCCTGGGCTCGCGCGCCAGAATGTCCTTGCACTCCTGAAACGAGCGCGCGTCATTCCACAGGATGCAGGGACGAAGCACGTGGCCTGCCTTGTCAATGAGCGTGGCGCCATGCTGCTGGCCGGAGAGGCCAATTCCATCGACGGCGGCAATAGCCTTGGGCTTTGACTTGCGCAAGGTTTTGACCACCGCATGGGCCGCCTTCCACGAGTCCTCCGGCTTCTGCTCGGACCAGCCGTCATGCGGCCGCGAAACCTTGAGGGGCGAACTTGCCGTGGCCGTAATCTTCTGCCGGTCGTCAATCAGCACGCCTTTGACCGAAGAGGTTCCAAAATCAAGACCGAGATACATGAGGGTTCTTTCTAAGGAAGATTGTCGCGCACGAAGATATCGATGCGGATGTGTTCCATCGCTTCGATGAGGGGGCTCTTGTCGGCCTTGGCCATCAGCACGCGCACCGCGCTGCGCACCTCATGGCCCGCATTCTGGTTGATGATCACATCGATCGTGCCGTCCACCAGGGCGCGACGCGTGTGGTCGGTGAGTTCATGGGCAATGTAAGTAATCTGCTTCTGCCGCCCGGTGCTTTCCAGCGCCGTGACAATGCCGCGCGCGCCGGCACCCACATTGTAGATGCCAATGAGATCGGGATGGTCGGCAAGCATTTGGGCAGTCACTTTTTCGACCCGTTGCCAGTCATCGCGCGATTCCAGAACGGGGAGAATGCTGAGATGGGGAAATTCATGCAACATCACCTGCTCAAAGCCAAAGCGCCTCTCAATGTGGTCCCGGAGCGAAAGTGAGCCCGCGATTAACCCAACTTTGCCGTTCTTGTTGCCGAGGTAGCGCCCCATTAGGGTTGCGGCGGTCCGACCCGCGCTTGAGTTATCAATACCGGCATAGTGGGACCGCTTCGAACTCGGCACGTCAGACACCAGTGTGACCACCGCAACACCACGTTCCACCAATCCGTTGATGGCTTCCCGCACCCGGGGATGATCAAGGGCAACCACGGCCACCCCGTCGTAAATATCGACCGATGCTGTCCAGGGTTGCGGCAAGTGTCGCTGCGTCGAACACATCGGTGAGCCGGAGATCAATGACGGACCCGCTCGGAAACCATGCGTGAGGCATTGGCGCGCACTTCCTCGCCAAGTTCTATCATGAAACTGTTGTTGCCTTCCGGCAGCACGAAGCAGAAGCGGTATTCCTGGCCCTTGGCGAAACGCGCCGCCAGCCGGTCCGGTTGATAGTTGAGTTGGCGGATGGCTTTTTCAACCCGCTGGGCGGTTTGCGGCCGCACCGCCGCGCGCCCG
>CAVWAY010000018.1:0-42185 GCA_963753025.1 uncultured Alphaproteobacteria bacterium
CCCGGCTCGTCTTTCAAGCCAATCGCCTATGCCGCGGCCCTCGACAATGGCTACACGCCGTCCTCGGTCGTCCTCGATGCTCCCGTTGAATATCAAATGCCCAATGGCGAAGTCTGGAAGCCGAAGAATTACCAGGACAAGTTTTTTGGCCCTTCCACCCTGCGGCGCGGCATTGAGCAGTCCAGAAACGTGATGACCGTGCGCCTTGCCGACGATCTGGGCATGACGAAGATCGTCGACCTTGCCCAGCGACTTGGCCTTTACGACAAAATGCCCTTGCAGCTTTCCATGGCGCTTGGCGCCGGCGAAACCACGCTGATGAAAATGACGACCGCCTACAGCATATTTGCCAATGGCGGCAAGAAGGTTCAGGCAACCCTCATTGACCGCGTGCAGGACCGCTATGGCCGCACCATTTTCCGCTTCGACAAAAGGGATTGCAGCTTCTGCCAGCAGGAAACCTATTCGGAAAACAGTGCCGAGCCCGAGCTCATGGACGTGCGTGAACAGGTCATGAGCCCCTATACGGCCTATCAGATAACCTCAATGATGGAAGGCGTTGTCCAGCGCGGAACCGGCAAGAAACTGCAAATCGTGGGCAAGCCCGTGGCCGGCAAGACCGGCACCTCGAATGAGGAAAAAGATGCCTGGTTCATCGGCTATGCGCCCGATCTCGCCGTGGGTGTCTACGTGGGCTATGACAACCCCAAGCCCATGGGCAAAGGCCGTACCGGCGGTGAATTGGCCGCCCCCATTGTGGCCGACTTCATGCGTCTGGCACTCCGTGAGCAGCCCGCCACCCCCTTCCGCGTGCCGCGCGCCATTGAGCTTATTCCCATTGACGCCAATACCGGGCAGAGGGCAGTCTTTGGCGACGAAGGGGTCATTCTCGAAGCCTTCAAGCCCGGCGAAGAGCCCGCCGACTCGACCAAAATCATCGGCGAGGATTTGGCTGCGGTCTCGAGCGAATCCATCTATGGCGCAGGCCAGCAGCTCGTGCCGCCCGCCGACAGTGAGCAGTCCGTGGAAGAAGGCGGGTTGACGACAGGCACCGGCGGCCTCTATTGAGCCCCCACAATCAAAACTGAAAGTCAGCCATCAATGCGTGCCGAAATCGTCAAACTCGTGGAAGAGATGAAGCAGTCCATTGGATTGCTAAGGAGGCATCTTTGACTGGGATTCAGCCATCCGCCAGCTGGCCGAGCTGAACGCTAAATCCGAAGATCCCAATCTGTGGAGCGATCCGCAGAAAGCCCAGGAGGTCATGCGCAAGCGCCAGGATTTGGATGCCCGCATATCCGCCGTCCTGCGCCTTGAGCAAACCATTGAAGACAATGTGGGCCTGATAGAGCTTGGCGAACTGGAAGGCGATCACGCCATTGTCACCGAAGCCGAGAAAGCCCTGACCAAGCTGCAGGTCGAAGTGGCCGAGCAGGAACTCGAAACGCTTCTCTCCGGCGAAGCCGATGGCAATGACAGCTATCTGCAGATCAATGCCGGGGCCGGCGGCACCGAAAGCCAGGACTGGGCCTCCATGCTGATGCGCATGTATACGCGCTGGGCCAATCAGAACAAATTCAAGGTCTCCGTGCTTGATGAGCATAACGGTGAAGAGGCCGGTATCAAGTCCTGCACCCTCGAAATCAAGGGCCACAACGCCTACGGCAAACTGAAAACCGAATCCGGCGTCCATCGCCTGGTGCGCATTTCGCCCTATGATTCAAACGCCAGAAGGCACACCTCGTTTGCCTCCGTCTGGGCCTATCCGGTGATCGATGACAATATCGATATCCAGATCAACGAAAGCGACTGCAAGATCGATACCTATCGTGCTTCGGGCGCCGGCGGACAGCACATCAACACAACCGACTCCGCCGTGCGCATCACCCACCAGCCCACTGGCATTGTCGTGGCCTGCCAGGCCGAGCGCTCCCAGCACAAGAACCGCGCCACCGCCTGGAAAATGCTGAAAGCCCGTCTCTACGAGCGGGAGTTGCAATTGCAGCAGGAGAAGATCGATGCGGTCAACGCCAAGAAAACCGATATTGGCTGGGGCCACCAGATCCGTTCCTACGTTCTCCAGCCCTATCAGTTGATCAAGGATTTGCGCACCGGCTTCACCAGCACCAATCCCGCCGCGGTGCTCGATGGCGGCCTTGACGATTTTATCCAGGCCTCACTGGCCAAGCGCGTTCAAGGATTGGATTCCGGCGTCATCGAAGACATCGACTAACGCCGGAATCAAACCGGCCTGACAACCTTGAGGGGTCGGAAAGTCTCGTCGGGGTTTTCGGCGAAGTAATTCACCTGGCCGATGGCCAGGTTGGGGGCGGGGCGGGCCTTGTCGTCAACCGGCGGCGGCCCCTGGTGCACTTGCCCGTCAGCCAAAGGGTTTTCCGCCCGGCTGATCATCCCGTAAATGTTCGCGCCATTCTCGATGGAAATTGTCTCGTTAAGAATATCGCCTTCAACCTGCGCGCCCGCGTAAAGATTGACGTGCAGGCCGCGAATGGGGCCCATCACCCGGCCGCGGATGAATATTTCCTCGGCCACCAGTTCGCCCTGGACAAATCCGTTCATGTCGACAACGCAGGATTTCGCCCGCACCGAGCCAAACACCGTGCCGTCAATATGAAGTTCGCCGGCCGCGGTGATGTTGCCTTCAATGGTCACATCCTGGGCAACGATTGACGGCCCCGAATTTGAGGGGGTCACGGTTCCGTTAGTTGATGTTTTCGAGCGCTTGAAGATCATTTTGTGTTTGCCAAAAATTCTGAGGATCAACCACACGACCATTTACACGCGTTTCGTAGTGTAAATGAGGCCCCGTACTTCGCCCCGTGCTTCCCATCCAGCCAACCAGGTCGCCGCGGCTGATTTTCTGGCCCAGCGAAACGTTAACGGATTTGAGATGACCATACCGGGTTGAGACGCCGTTGTCATGAAAGATTTCAACAAGGTTACCGTAGGGCCCGTGGGGTCCCGCCCAAGTGACCTTGCCGCTCGACGTGGCCAGGACCGGTTCCGCATAATTTGATTTAAAATCAATGCCGCCGTGGAAGGCCAGCGACAGCCGCAAGGGATCCTTGCGATAGCCATAAGGGCTGGAAATTCCGGTGATCGCCGCCATGGGTTTAACCAGCGGCAAATCCGCCACCGCATTGCGCACCTTGCTCTCCTGTTCCAGTGTGGCATGTACGGTTTCGATGCCCTCGGAAATTTCAGATTCGCGCTGGGTTTGCTCGGGCACGCTGAGAAATGGCCCGCCCATGCCCATCGCCGCAGCATCGCCCTTCGCCAGAGCCATGGTTACCGGAGGCCGGATGCCCAATTTGATAAGCAGCACGCTCGCCGTGTCAAGCTTTTGCCGGGAATAGGCTTGCGCCTCTTTCAGCAGCGCCAATTGCTGGCTGTGCAAATCGGCGAAGCTGCCATTCATCTCATCGAGCGGTTTGACGACTTCAAGGCGGGACTGAAAATCAGCCGCATAGCGCTCCGAGAAAGTGCTTTCCAGCGCTCCTTCCACCTGAAGTTTTGGGGGAGTGTCGGGAGCCGCGTTTTGTTTCAGCGGAAACCAGCCCTCCTTGAAAAAACCTTCCATGATTTTCTGCTGCGCCGCCAGGCTGTTGAACTCGGCTTTCACCTCGTCAACTTTTTGCAGATAGCTCTTCTGGTCAAGCAGCAGCCGGTCATTGACCCGCTCCACCGAGGCCCGGAGTTCTGACAGCCGGTTCTCATAATCCAGCCGCGCCTCGAACAGTTTTTGCTGCTTGAGTTCCAGCAACTGGTCCTTGAAGACGATGTTGACGCTGGCAAAGGCCATCCACAGGAAGCCAATCAGGAAAATGATGAGCAGCGAAATCTGCGAAATTGGCGAGACAGTGATGAATTGCACATCGCTTTTGCTGCGCACATAGATCTGGCGCGTTTGCAAAAGCCCGCGAAGCGGCGACCGCCGTTTCATAGACCACCCGCTTTTATCCTGATGACGATGAGCCATCATTCTGGTCCCGACCATTAACGCTTTACACTGTTTAGAATTGTGCCTCGAACCGCTAAAGATGCCAGTTTTGCCGTCGAACGCAAGTCCAATGTGCTGTTAAGGGCCTTCAGGGGCTGCCATTGTTTGGCCTATCTTTACTGGCCAATGGCGCTAGGATTGCGCCACGGGTGCTATAATGCTGGTTCTAATTGGCTGATTCTGTTTGGAATAGACGGTATTTAGGTTGAAAAACTAGGGCAGTTAAGAATTGCGCCATCGGCTGGCTAAAATAACAGTGCTTGTGTTGCTTTCGGTTACCGCAATTCTGGTCATCGTCGGGGCAGCCTTTTTTTGGCGCCTGTCGCAAGGTCCGGTCTCCCTGGATTTCATGACCGAACGGATCGAACGGGAAATCAACAAGTCGCTCTCCGGAATGACCGTTAATGTGGCCGGGGCTGTCTTCGAGATGGACAGCAAGACCAATGTTCCCCATTTCCGCCTGAGGGACCTCGTGCTGCTTGATAAATCAGGCAATCTGATTGCGAAATCGCAGCGCGCCGCAATCAGCTTCGAAGGCTCGTCACTTTTCTTTGGTTCTCTCGTGCCGCGTGGCCTCGAGCTTATCGGCACGCGTATACTGGTCAAACGCCAGCTTGATGGCGGCCTGGTGCTGGGATTTGGCACGCCCGCCGCGCCGGAAAACGAATCAGCCACGCTTGACGGCGCCGCTGTCGAAGCAAGCGATCCAAAGGCCAGCCGCGAAGAGCAGACGGCGGTGTTGCCGGAAGCTACGGCAAAGTCCTTGATCGATGTCTTGTCAGGCAATGGCGGCGAAAGTGGAACCTCGCTGGAGGACATCCGCATCTCCGGGGCCTCCATTCAGCTTTTTGACGAGGCAAACCAGGCCAATTGGTTTGCCCCGCAGGCCGATCTGACCTTCAAGAAAATGTCCTATGGCTTTGTGGTCTTTGCCAAGGCCTCCGTGGCTAGCGGCGGAACGCCGTGGCGCACCGAACTGTCGGCCACCTACCGCACCGAATCCCGCTCCTTCGCGGTGAGTGCCCGCATTGAGGATCTGGTTCCGGCAAATGTTTCCGATGAGATATTTGCCCTGGCCCAGTTTGCCAAGGTTGATGTGCCGCTGTCTGGCCACGCCGAAATTGAAATCAGCGATGCCGGCGTCATGACCAGCGCTTCGGCGGAATTTGCCGCTGCCGCCGGCGTCGTGGGCCTGCCGGGCTATATCGCCCAACCCATCGTGATTGATGAGGGCGCGCTGCGCGTTGACTACGACAGGCCCACCGGCGGCTTCAAGATTGTCGACTCTATTATCCTCGTCGGCGGCTCCCGCGCCGAACTCACCGGGCGCCTTGACCCCGTGCGCGCCAGTGACGGCCGCCTGACCGATCTCAAGATCGATCTCAAGGCAACCAACGTCAGCGTCGATACGCAAGGCACCGTGAAAAACCCGGTTCTCGTCGACCGCATCGAATTTCTCGGCAAGGCCTCTGTCGAAGGTGCCGTCATGGATATCGAAGACCTGGTGGTGATGTCGGGCAATGCCGGGGTTCGCCTGCGCGGCACCATTACCGGCGGTGATGAGTCGGCGGGCATTCGGATGAGCGGCCGGGTGCGCGATCTGTCGGCCGACTTCCTTAAAAAAATGTGGCCGCCCATTATCGTTCCAAAGTCCCGGAAGTGGGTGACGGACAATGTTCAATTGGGACGCATCACCGAAGGCGTTTTCAATGTCGATATCCCGGTGAATGGACTGGCTGAAGCCCTGCGCCAGAAGGTGCTGCCCAATGAAACCATCGATTTCCGGTTTTCCATGGCCGATGTCACCTCATCCTACTTCAAGTCATTGCCGCCGCTGCTTGGGGCCGCGGGGCATGCGCGCCTGCAGGGCGACAGTTTTGAACTGACCATTGAGTCCGGCAAAGTGCTTCTGCCGTCGAACGGAACGGTTCAGGTCGAGCAACACCACCTTCAAGGCTGAAAAGCTTTTGACGAATGCCGTGCCCGCCGTTTTCGCGCTTAATCTTTCCGCCAGCGCTCCCGACCTGTTGGAGCTTGCGGCAATGCCTGATCTCAACCTCCTGAAGAACGCCAATTTTATTCCGCCGAGCATTGGCGGGCAGGCGGAAGCCGAAATCGATTTCTCGATGCCCCTGGTCAAGGACCTGCCGCGTGACCAGGTCCAGACCGCCGCCAAAATCAAGGTGACCGATGCCAGCATCAAGCAGGTCATTCCCAATGTGGATTTGTCGGAGGGTTCACTCCTCGTGGCCTTTGACCGGAACGGCATTACCGCAACCGGGCCGGTCAAGATTAACGGCTTCCCGTCCAAAGATATCGTGGGAGCGTCCCGCCGGGCCGGATTCCAGGGCAACAGCTTCCATCGACACGGTGCTTGACGACAAATCGCGCGAGAAGCTCGGCATCAAGCTTGGCGATTATCTGCAGGGTCCGGTCAAGGTCCAGGCAGAGATAAACGGCGTGGGCGAGAAGAACGCCAGCATCAAGGTCAAGGCCGATCTGGCAAAGGCCGAAATGTTTATCAGCGCGATAAGCTGGCGAAGGCCGCCAACCGCAAATACCACCGCAAGCTTCACCTATCTGGCGGGCGACGAGGCCGGGCGGAAAGTGGAGAATCTTGTCGTCAAGGGTCAAAGCCTGAGCCTCAAGGGTGACGTTTTTCTGACGGCCGATGGCGGTTTGAAATCGGCGAAGTTTTCGCAAGTCTGGCTCAGCGACGAGAACAACTTCATCCTGACAATGGTGCCCGCCGGCGAGGGCCAGGCCATCGACATCAGCGGAAAATCATTTGACGCCCGCCCCTTCATAAAATCCATATTCGCCAAGGACACCGGATCGTCCAACAGGTCTGCGCCGCGCCAGAACCTGACCGTCAATGCGGCCTTTGACCGGGTCATCGCCAATCGCGGCGAAGTTATCACCGGGGTTTCTGCCACCATCGGCGTGCGCAACAGCTTGGTCGCCAATGCTGATATCGAGGGAAAATTCCTCTCCGAAAGGCCGCTAGCAATCCGCGTGCGTCCCAATGCCACCGGCCGCCAGTTGCAGATCACCAGCGCCGATGGCGGCGCCGCCCTGCGCGCCTCGAACCTCTATTCAAAAGTGGCCGGAGGCAGCCTTGAATTTTCCGCTTTCCTGGCAAATGGCGGCAATTCCACCATCCAGAATGGCCGCCTTGTGCTGCGGGACTTTGATGTCCGCAACGAAGCGGCCCTTGCTGATATTGACAGCCGCGGCAAATCGAAAAAATCCGGTCCGCGCCGCGAAGGGCTTTCCTTCACCAGGCTCACCTTGCCCTTCACCACCGATGCGAAATTCATCCGGCTTGGCGATTCACTGCTCAAGGGGAACGAGCTTGGGGCTTCTGCCGAAGGCCTGATCCGCAAGGCCGATGGCGCCATTGATATCACCGGGACCATCATCCCCGCCTATGGCATCAATGCCGCCGTTGGAAACATTCCGCTGTTTGGTGAAATTCTCACGGGCGGCAAGGGGCAGGGGATATTTGGCCTGACCTTTGCGCTTGGCGGGTCCATGGCCAATCCGAAAATCCAGTATAATCCCATGTCGGCCATCAGCTCCCGGCATATTCCGCAAGATATTTGAATTCGATGGCGCGGGTCCGCCGGCCAAGCAGAAGGTCAAGGAATCAAATTGATCAGGCGTGCTTCGGCTTGATCAGGGCGTGTTTCTTTTTCCCCATCGACAGTTTTATCACGCCTTCGCTGTTGAGGCTCTTGAGCGTGAGCTGCAATTTCTCGTCGGTCACCGCAACGTCATTCACGCGAATGGCCCCGCCCTGGATGGAGCGGCGGGCGTCGCCATTTGACGATGCAAATCCCGCCAGCACCGCTGCCTGAAGGACCCCAACGCCTGCTGACAGGTCAAGCTCGAGGGTGGGGAGCCCTTCGGCGCTCTCGCCCTCTTCAAAGGTTTTGCGCGCCGTCTCGGCTGCATCTTCGGCAGCTTTTTGCCCGTGCAGCATGGCCGTGGCCTTGTCGGCCAGCGTCTTCTTCGCGATATTGATTTCCGAACCGCCAAGGGCTTCCAGCTTTGCGATCTCGGCCAGGGGAAGCGTGGTGAAAAGCTTGAGGAAGCGCCCCACATCGGCATCTTCCGTGTTGCGCCAGAATTGCCAGTAGCCGTAAGGCGACAGCATGTCCGCGTTGAGCCACACGGCCCCGCTCGCGGTCTTTCCCATCTTCGCGCCTGATGCCAGCGTGATGAGCGGCGTGGTCAGCGCAAAAAGCTGGTGCGTGCCCATGCGCCGGCCCAAGTCGATGCCGTTGATGATATTGCCCCATTGGTCCGAGCCGCCCATCTGCAAATTGCAGCCATAGCGCCGCGCCAGCTCCGCAAAGTCATAGGCCTGCAGAACCATGTAGTTGAACTCGATGAATGAGAGTTCGTGTTCGCGCTCCAGCCGCAGCTTGACCGAATCCATCGCCAGCATGCGGTTCACCGAAAAATGCCGGCCAACATCGCGCAGCATGTCGAGATAGTTCAGCTTCGTCAGCCACTCCGCATTGTCGATCATCAGGGCATCTTTTGGCCCGGAGCCAAAGCGCAGGAACTTGGCGAATACCTGCTGGATGCCGCGCTTGTTGTCTTCGATATCCTCAAGCGTCAGCAGTTTGCGGCTTTCGTCGCGCCCCGAAGGATCGCCCACCCGCGTCGTGCCGCCACCCATCAGGGCGATGGATTTCTGCCCCAGTTGCTGGGCCCAGTACAGCAGCATGATCTGCACCAGCGAGCCCACATGCAGGGATTTTGCCGTGCAGTCAAAACCGATATAAGCTGTAACATCGCCCTTGGCCGCAAGCGCATCAAGGCCCGCCGCATCGGAACATTGGTGAATGTAGCCCCGGGTTGAAAGGGTGTTAAGAAAGTCGGATTTATATGTGCTCATAATGGGCTGCTCATAGCATGGGATAAACCAGTGTCAAAACTCACAACCGCAATAGGCCTGATGTCCGGCACCTCGCTGGATGGCATTGATGTGGCCCTCATCCGCACCGATGGGGAAAACATCGTCGAGCGGGGACCTTCGCAAACCTATGCCTATTCCGAGGCCCAGCGCGATTTATTGCAGGCCGCCCTGAAAGACGCCAAAGGCCTTGAACGCCGCGATGAACGCCCCCTTGGCCTCGCCAAGGCGGAAGCCGCACTCACCGATTGGCACTTGCAGGCGGTGGAGAATTTTCTGAAAGCCAACCCGGCCACCATCGATGTCATCGGCTTCCATGGCCAGACGGTTATTCACCGTCCTGAAATCAGGCTCACGGTTCAATTGGGCGATGGCAGCGCCCTGGCCAAAAAATTGGGCGTGCCCGTTGTCTATGACATCCGCGCCGCCGATGTGGCAACCGGCGGGCAGGGCGCGCCACTTGTTCCCGTCTATCACCGCGCCCTTGCGGCATCGGTGCCGGAGCGACCCGTGGTTTTCGTGAACATCGGCGGCGTTTCCAACATCACCTGGATTGGCCCGCAGGGCGACATGATCGCCTTTGATACAGGCCCGGGAAATGCATTGATTGATGACTGGGCCCTGAAACACACAGGCATCGCCCGCGATAATAATGGCGCCCTTGCTGCCGGCGGCAGCGTCAATGAATTCAATCGTTCAAAAATATCTTGGACCTTCCGTTCTTCGACGTGGCCCCGCCCAAATCCCTTGATCGCAATAGCTTTGCCGCAATCAGCTTGGATGGCTTAGACCCCAAGGATGGCGCGGCAACCCTGGTGGAGGTCACTGCGCGCGCCATTGCCCAAGCCATAAACTGGTTGCCGGAAACACCGAAGGCCTGGATCATTTGCGGCGGTGGCCGGCACAATCCCGTCATCATGAAGGCCCTGCGCAACAGGTTGCCCAATGTCCAGCCCGCCGAGGCCTATGGTTTCAATGGTGACTCAGTCGAAGCGGAAGCTTGGGCCTACATGGCCGTGCGCAGCCTGAACAAATTGCCGCTAAGTTTCCCGATGACCACGAAAGTCAGCGAGCCCATGACCGGCGGCGTCCTAGCTCTCCCGTGAGAGCCGCTTGTCCAGATAGGTCGAGCAGATCTTGGTAAGCTCGTCGGTCTTGCCTTCGAAGAAGTGATTGGCGCCGGCCACAACCTTGTGTTCGATGACAATTCCCTTTTGCGTCTTCAGCTTTGAGACAAGGCTGTGCACCGACTCAGGCGAAGCCACCACGTCCTTTTCGCCGTTAACAAACAGGCCCGAAGCCGGGCAGGGGGCGAGGAACGAAAAGTCATAATGCTTGGCCAGGGGTGCAATCGAGATAAAGCCGCCGATTTCCGGCCGCCGCATCAGAAGCTGCATGGAAATCCAGGCTCCGAAGGAAACCCCGGCAATCCAGCAGATTTTGGCCTCCCGGTTAAAGGATTGCAGCCAGTCCAGGGCGGATGCCGCATCCGAAAGCTCGCCGGCACCATTCTCAAAGAGCCCCTGGCTTCGGCCTACGCCCCTGAAATTAAAGCGTAAAACCGAGAATCCACGGCTCACGAAAGTCTGGTAAAGCGAATGCACGATAGGGTTGTTCATGGTCCCGCCGAAGGCGGGGTGGGGGTGCAGGAGGATGGCGATGGGTGAGCCAGCAGGCTTGGCGTGGTGATAACGTGCCTCAATGCGGCCAGCCGGGCCGTTAAATATGACTTCAGGCATCCCTTGGGGTCCGTTTCATTGTTTTCGCCCGCTTTTTTCTTCCACTGAACCACCGTCTAATAGTTGACTCCGGAAGTCGGGCTTTCTATATTTCTTCTTTAGAATGGTTCAAGAAAGCTGTTGTTTCCCGGACCCGGTCAGTTGCAAGGGCTTTAGCACGGCACGGGGGGCAAAAAGCAAGCTTTTCGTGCATTGGACAGAGGAAAAAGCAGATGAAAATGAGCACCAAAGGCCGTTATGCCGTCATGGCCATGATTGACATCGGCCAGCATTCGGATGGCAACCCCGTTTCCCTGTCGGAAATTGCCGAGCGCCAGGACATCAGCCAGGAATATCTCGAACAGCTCTTCAGCAAGCTGCGCCGCGACAAGCTCGTGGAAAGCGCCAGGGGCCCGGGCGGCGGCTACAAGCTGGCCCGCGATGCGTCCGAGATTGCCGTGGCCGACATTATTCTGGCCGTCGATGAGGAATTGCGTTTCACCCGTTGCTCGGGCGATGCCGTTGAGGGCTGCGTGCGGGGCGAACAATGCTCCGCCCATGACTTGTGGTCGTCGCTCGGCCGCCAGATGATGTATTTCTTGGGCTCGATCACCCTTGAGGATGTCGTTGAAAAACGCAACCTCGCGCTTTCCGCCACCATCAAGCAGGCGAAGGATCGCTATGTGAGGCAAGAGGCGTGAGAACCTACCTCGACCATAACGCCACCAGCCCCTTGCGGCCCGCCGCAAAGGAAGCCATGCGCGCGGCTATGGATGTGGAAGGCAACGCCTCGTCGGTGCATCGTGAAGGCCGTCTTGCGCGAAAGCTTCTCGACGACTCGCGCGAAACCATCGCCCGCGAGATCGGTGTAATCGCACCAATGATTTCCTTCACCTCCGGCGGCTCCGAAGCCAACAACTTGGCCATCAAGAGTGCGCCCGTTGAGCGCCTGCTGATTTCCGCCATTGAACATCCAGCAGTTATCGAGTCTGCGAAGGCAGCACACAAGCCCGCCGAGTTCATTCCCGTGACGCCACAGGGCGTTGTCGATCTCGAAGCCCTGGCGAAATTGCTCGAAGGACCGAAAGCTTTGGTCAGCGTCATGCTCGCCAACAATGAAACCGGTGTCATTCAGCCTCTGCGTGAAATCGTTTCCCTTGCCCAGGCCCATGGCGCGTTGGTTCACACCGACGCGGTGCAGGTCTTTGGCAAAATCCCCGTCAATTTTGGTTTGCTCGGTGTGGATATGATGACCATTGCCGCCCACAAGATCGGCGGTCCAACCGGCATCGGCGCTTTGGTTGTGCGCGATGGCCTGCCGCTGGAACCCCTCGTCCATGGTGGCGGCCAGGAACTGCGCCGTAGGGCGGGCACCGAAAATCTTGTCGGTATTGCTGGCTTTGCCGCCGTGGCCAAGGAAAGCCATCTGAATGTCAAAGCTCTGCAGGCTCAGCTTGAGGAAGCGCTGGCCGATGCGGTGATCTTTGGCGGCGATGCCCCACGGCTTTTCAACACCACCAACTTCGCCCATCCCGGCATGTCGGCCGAAACCCTGCTGATGAATTTTGATCTCGAAGGCATCGCCGTTTCATCGGGTTCAGCCTGCTCCTCCGGCAAGGTCACCAAGTCCCATGTGCTCACCGCGATGGGCATAGGCCCCGATCTTTCAAAGGCCGCCATTCGCGTCAGCCTCGGCTGGAATACGACACAGGAACACATCGAACATTTCATCGCCGTCTGGCGCCGCCTCCTGGCGCGCCACAGGGCCAAGGTAGCGGCATAAATCATGGCAGATATCGACACCATTGAACTCGTCAAGGATATCGAAGTCGATAAGTACAAATACGGCTTTACCACCGATATCGAATCGGACTTTGCCCCCAAGGGCTTGAACGAGGATATCGTCAGGTTCATCTCCGCCAAAAAAGGCGAACCCGCCTGGATGCTGGAATGGCGACTGGAAGCCTATCGCCGCTGGCTGCAGATGGACGAACCCGACTGGGCCCGCGTCTCGTTTCCCAAGATCGATTTCCAGGACCTCTATTACTATGCCGCGCCCAAGAGCATGGCGAACCCGAAAAGCCTCGATGAAATTGATCCAAAACTTCTGGAAACCTACGCCAAGCTCGGCATTCCGCTGAAGGAACAGGAAATTCTCGCTGGCGTGCGCAAGCAGGGTGAAAAGAGCACGCTTGGATGATGACGGTAACGAAGTGGTCGCCGGCCGCGTCGCCATCGATGCGGTGTTCGACAGCGTCTCCGTCGTCACCACCTTCAAGGATGAACTCGCCAAGGCGGGCGTCATATTCTGCTCGATCTCCGAGGCGCTCCGCGAGCATCCCGAACTTGTGAAGAAATATCTGGGCTCCGTTGTCCCGCAAGGCGACAACTTCTATGCGGCCCTCAATGCGGCGGTGTTTTCCGATGGCTCATTCGTCTATGTGCCGCCCAACACCCGCTGCCCCATGGAGCTCTCGACCTATTTCCGCATGAACGCCAAGAACACCGGCCAGTTCGAGCGCACGCTCATCATTGCCGACAAGGGCTCCTACGTCTCCTATCTCGAAGGCTGCACCGCCCCCATGCGCGAGGAAAGCCAGCTTCACGCCGCCGTGGTGGAATTGATCGCCCTCGATGATGCCGAAATCAAATACTCCACCGTGCAGAACTGGTATCCCGGTGATGCGGAAGGCAAGGGCGGCGTCTACAACTTCGTCACCAAGCGCGGCGATTGCCGGGGCAGGGGCGCCAAGATTTCCTGGACCCAGGTTGAAACCGGCTCGGCCATCACCTGGAAATATCCAAGCTGCATCCTGCGCGGCGACAATTCCCGCGGCGAATTCTATTCCATCGCCATTTCCAATGGCCGCCAGCAGGTCGACTGCGGCACCAAGATGATTCACTTGGGCAAGAACACCTCAAGCCGCATCATCTCCAAGGGCATCGCCGCGGGGCGCTCCGACAACACCTATCGCGGCCTTGTCTCGGCCCACCGCAAGGCAACAAACGCCCGTAACTTCACTCAATGCGACTCGCTGCTCATTGGTGACAAGTGCGGCGCCCACACCGTGCCTTACATCGAGGCCAAAACCCTGACCGCCCAGTTTGAACACGAGGCCACCACATCGAAAATCTCCGATGACCAGATGTTCTACTGCATGTCGCGCGGCCTCAGCCAGGAAGAGGCGGTGGCCCTCATCGTCAATGGCTTCGTGAGAGACGTACTGCAGCAGTTACCCATGGAATTCATGGCCGAGACCCAGAAATTGATCGGCATTTCCCTTGAGGGAAGTGTCGGATAGTGCATTGCCAACCGGCAGATGAAATGAAGTACAAGGATAAGACCAGTGTCAGACATTGACGTCTACTCAAAACAAATGGCCGACAGTACGGCCCTCGCAAAAGCCCTGGTGGAGAAAAACCGCGGCGCGAAGCAGCAGTTTCTCGACCGTTACTATGATGAGAACGTGGTGAATTCCACCGTCCTGCGCGATCTGTCGGTCACCTCAAGCCGCGAAGGCGGAGCTGTTGTGCTCAAGCGGTCCGAACGCTCCATCGTCATGACGGCCATGCCGGATGAGATAAAATTCAAGATCACGCCCATGCCCAAGGCTGATCTCCCGCCTTTGGTCTTCGAGTCCGAAAGCCTGAGCGAGGAAGCAACTATCAAGCGCGAGATGACAATGCGCATATTCGAATGGCTCAAACCACAGGACAGGGGCAATTGACCTCATTTCCACAATGCCGTCACGCCCATGAAATTAGAAAGTAAGTGAAGTTAAATGCTCGAAATTAAAAATCTCCACGTCAAGCTCGCCGATGAGGATCGCGTCATCCTCAATGGCCTCACCCTGTCGGTCAAAGCCGGCGAAGTCCATGCCATCATGGGGCCGAATGGCTCCGGCAAATCAACGCTCTCCTATGTGCTGTCAGGCCGCGAAGGCTATGAAGTCACCGAAGGTTCCGTCACCTACAAGGGCGAAGACCTGCTCGCCATGACGCCGTCGGACCGCGCCGCCAAGGGCGTGTTTCTTGCCTTCCAATACCCCATCGAAATTCCCGGCGTTGCCACCATGCAGTTCCTGAAAGTGGCGCTGAACTCGCAACGTAAGGCGCGTGGCGAAAAGGAAATGACCACGCCTGACTTCATGCGTCTACGTGAAGGAGCGCGCCGCCAAATTGAACATCGGCCCGGACATGTTGAAGCGACCAGTCAACGTGGGCTTCTCCGGCGGCGAAAAGAAACGCGCCGAAATCTTGCAGATGGCGGTGCTCGAGCCATCCCTGTGCGTGCTCGATGAAACCGACTCCGGTCTCGACATCGACGCGCTCCGCGTCGTGGCTGACGGCGTGAACGGCCTGCGCTCGCCCGACCGCGCCATGATCGTCATCACCCACTACCAGCGCCTGCTTGATTACATCGTGCCGGACCATGTCCATGTCCTGTCCAGGGGCCGCATTGTGAAATCCGGCGGCAAGTCCCTAGCGCTTGAACTTGAGGCCAAGGGCTACGCCGAATTTGAAAGCGAGGCGGCGTGAACGTGGTTGTCCAAAAAACTGCGGCCGAACTGAACTATGGCCTGTCGCTGCCCCATCGCAAGATGGAGGATTGGCGCTGGACCGATTTGCGCCAGCTCGTTGACCGGCCCTATCCACCGCGCCAGACCGTCGTCGCTGCACCTGAGGATGTTGAACGTCTGCTGAAGTTATCGCCTTTTGCCAAGGTGGCAGGCGCCCGCATCGTCTTCGTCAATGGCCATTATTCAACCGAACACTCGCAACTGAAGAATGACATTGTGACGTCCGCCATGACACTGGATGAACCCGTCATCACCATGAACGCTACCTTCGCCACTGATGGCGCATGCCTGAAAATTTCCGGCACCACCGACACGCCCATTGAACTTCTCTTCCTCGCAACCAGCGCCGATGCACGCACCATTGCCACCCGCAATGTGATTGAAATCGAAAAGGGCGCCGCCGCGACCCTGATCGAAACCCATCTCGGAGAAGGCTCCTATCTCAGCAACAGTGTCACCGAAATTCGAGTTGGCGAAGGCGCAAGGCTTGACCGCGTAAAGGTCGAACGCGAATCTGCCGATGCGATCCACCTCGCTCATGCCCACACAACACTCGGCAAGAATTCCGTGTTCAACGACTTCACCCTGACATCAGGCGCCAAAACCAACCGCCAGAACGGCACCGTGGAGTTCAAGGGGCAGGGGACCGAAGCAAAAGTTTCCGGCGCCTTCATGCTGGGCGGCAAGCAGCATGCCGACACGCGCCTGGTCATCGACCACCAGGTGCCCCATTGCACCAGCCGTGAACTCTTCAAATGCGTGATGGATGACAACGCCCGGGGAATTTTCCAGGGCAAGGTCATCGTCCAGAGGGACGCCCAGAAAACCGATGGCAAGCAGTCGAGCCACGCGCTCCTGCTGTCGGAGACCGCCGAATTCGATGCCAAGCCCGAGCTCGAAATTTTCGCTGATGATGTGGTCTGCGGCCATGGTGCCACCTCCGGTGACCTGAACCACGACCATCTCTTCTACCTCATGTCGCGCGGCATCCCGCCCGCCGAGGCCAAGTCGCTCCTCATCGCCGCCTTCGTTGGCGAAGCCTTCGACCTGATCGCCCACGAGGGCATCAGGGAAGCGCTGGTAAAATTTTCCAACAAATGGCTGACACAACACAGGAGAGCGGCGTGAATCCCTCACTCCTCACCCTTAGGCGCCCGCCTCCTTGTCCTCGCCCGCTTGCGGGAGAGGAAGGGGACCCATTGCGGAACGCAATGGGGGAGGTGATGGCGCTTGGCCAGCAAAGTGCCCTCATCTATCCCATTTCGCTCCGCGAAATAGGCCCCTTTCTTCTCCCGTTGCACGGGAGAAGACGTTTGCTGCAGGATGGTTTCGATGCTTGACGTCGAAAAAATCCGCCACGACTTCCCCATCCTCGCCCGCGAGGTTTATGGCAAGCCCTTGGTCTATCTCGACAACGCCGCCTCGGCCCAAAAGCCCAAGCCCGTGCTTGAGGCCATCATGAAGAGCTACACCGAGGAATATGCCAACGTTCATCGTGGCTTGCATTTCCTTTCCAACGCGGCAACCCAAAGCTTCGAGGATGCCCGCGAAAGCGTGCGCCGTTTTCTGAATGCGCCATCCAAGGATCAATTGGTCTTCACCCGCAACGCCACCGAAGCCATCAATCTTGTGGCCCAGAGCTTTGGCGGTCTCGTCATCAACGAGGGCGACGAGATCGTTCTCTCCATTCTTGAACACCATTCCAACATTGTGCCCTGGCATTTCCACCGTGAGCGCCGCGGTGCCGTCATCAAATGGGCCCCCATCGATGACGATGGCAATTTCCTCCTCGACGAATTCGAAAAACTGCTGGGTCCCCGCACCAGGATCGTCGCCATCACGCAGATGTCGAACGCCCTCGGCACCATCGTTCCCATCAAGGAAGTCATCAAACTCGCCCATGCCCGCGGCATTCCCGTGCTGGTGGATGGCAGCCAGGCCGCCGTCCACATGCCCGTTGACGTGCAGGCGCTTGGATGCGGATTTCTATGTCTTCACCGGCCACAAGACCTATGGCCCCACCGGCATCGGCGTCCTCTATGGCAAGGCCGAGCATCTCAATCGCATGCCGCCCTACCAGGGCGGCGGCGAGATGATCAATGAAGTCACCATGGAGAGCATTTCCTACAACAACCCGCCGCACCGCTTCGAGGCCGGCACCCCGGCCATCGTCCAGGCCATCGGCCTCGGCGCGGCGCTGGATTACATGACAGGCATCGGCCTCGACAACATCGCCGCCCATGAGGCGGACCTCCGGGACTACGCCACCCAGCGCCTCTCCGAAATCAATTCGCTCCGCCTCTTTGGCCGCGCCAAGAACAAGGGCGCCATCCTGTCCTTCAACATGAACGGGGCCCATGCCCATGACGTGGCAACCGTCATTGACCGGGCAGGGGTGGCCGTCCGGGCCGGCACCCATTGCACCCAGCCCCTGCTGCAGCGCTTTGGCGTCACCGCCACCTGCCGGGCCTCATTTGCCATGTACAACACCCGCGACGAAGTTGATAAACTGGCCGAAGCTCTTATCTCTGCACAAAGGATATTCCTGTGACAGACCTTGCGACCGATAACGCCCCCAACCCCTCCGCCATCCCGGCCGATGAACTGGCCCGCATGACCGATGATATCGTATCGGCCCTCAAGACCGTCTACGACCCCGAAATTCCCGTTGATATCTATGAACTGGGCCTCATCTATAAGGTGGATATCGACGATGACCGGAATGTCGCCATCGACATGACGCTGACCGCCCCTGGCTGCCCCGTGGCGGGCGACATGCCGGGCTGGGTCGAAAACGCCGTTTCGACCGTGCCGGGAGTGGCCAGTGCCAAGGCGAACCTGGTCTTTGATCCCCCGTGGGATCATAGCCGCATGTCCGATGAAGCGCGCGTTGCGATGAATATGTGGTAGGTAGGAATATGGCCCAGGCAACTGCAAGACCCCGCCCGAAAGTGATGACGCTGACCGATGCCGCCGCGGCACGGGTGCAGGCGATCATCGCCAGGTCGGACACACCCGTTATCGGCTTGCGCGTCGGCGTCAA
Organism: uncultured Alphaproteobacteria bacterium; assembly: GCA_963753025.1. GTDB lineage: Bacteria > Pseudomonadota > Alphaproteobacteria > Rhizobiales > Aestuariivirgaceae > Aestuariivirga. Next base: position 18,290 of record CAVWAY010000018.1, read on the forward strand.
GAATGGCGGCTGCGCCGGCATGGAATACACCATGGATTGGGCCACCGAGCAGAAGCCCTTCGATGAAGTGATCGAGGAAAAGGGCGTGAAGGTCCTGATCGACCCCAAGGCCATCCTGTTCCTGCTCGGCACCGAAATGGATTTCCAGACCTCGGCCCTGAAATCCGGCTTCACCTTCAACAACCCGAACCAGACCTCCGCCTGCGGCTGCGGCGAAAGCGTCCAGCTGAAACAGGCCGAAGCCACCGCTTAAGCGGGATAGCGTTCTAATTTTATACTGAAGCACATGTAGCCAAGAGCCCTCATCCGGCCTTCGGCCACCTTCTCCCATCCTTCGGACGGGCGAAGGCAAAACTGTTTTAGATTATCGCCTTCTCCCGTTCTGCGTAGCAAAGCGAAGCGGGATGGGAGAAGGTGCCCGACAGGGCGGATGAGGGGCCTTCGACGCGCTACTTCCGCAGCAGGAACGCCGGCATGTTGCCCTTGTGGAAACCGCCGGATTCCGGCGCGTCTTCAAGTTCCCGCTCGGGCCTTGCCCGGCGCTGCTCCGGCTGGCGCGGAGGCCGTGCTTGCGGCACTGGCTTTTCAGCGACAGGGTTCTCAGCAACTGGTCGTGCAGCCGCTGGCTTTGCAACAGCAGGTATCGTCGCCGCATGCTCCCGTGCGGCAGGTCTTTCCCGGTGATGGCTTGGCTTTCTGCCGCCGCGCGGCGCCCGGTGTTCTTTCTCCGGCGCTTCGCCGCTGTCTTCCACCGTCCCGATATCAAAATAGGGAATTTCCTTTTTGATCAGAACCTCGATGGCGCGCAGGTATTTCGCTTCCTCGCGGGTCACCATGGTGAAGGCATGGCCTTCGCGGCCCGCGCGGCCCGTGCGGCCAACCCGGTGCACATAGTCTTCGGCGTGAATGGGCACGTCGAAATTGAACACGTGGCTCACTTCCGGAATATCAAGCCCGCGCGCCGCCACGTCCGAGGCGATGAGATAGGTCACCTCATTGTTGCGGAAGGCGGCCAGCATCTTGAGCCGCGCCGACTGGTCCATGTCGCCATGCAATGCGCCGACGCTGAAGCCATGCTTGCGCAGGGATTTTTCGAGAAGCGCCACGGTGGTCTTGCGGTTGGCAAAGACAATGCCGTTCTTCACCTGGGTCTGCGTCCGCAGCAGCATGCGCAGCGCATCGCGCTTCTGCGTGGCGTCGTGCGGCACCTTCACCAGGTATTGTTCGATGGATGCGGCGGTGGAGCTTGGAGCGCTCGCCTCGATGCGCACCGGATTGTGCAGGAACTGCGTGGTGAGCCGGTGGATTTCCGGCGGCATGGTGGCCGAGAAAAACATCGTCTGCCGGGTGAAGGGCAGGAGCTTGCAGATCTTCTCGATGTCGGGAATGAAACCCATGTCGAGCATCCGGTCGGCCTCGTCGATCACCAGCATCTCGATGCCGGTGAGCAGCAGCCCGCCGCGCTCCATGTGGTCGAGCAGGCGTCCCGGCGTGGCGATCACCACATCGGCGCCGCGGTTGATCTTGGCCGCCTGCGGCTCGAAGGCAACGCCGCCGATGAGCAGGGCGACCGTCAGCTTGTGCTGCTTGCCCAGCGTCTCGAAGGCTTCGTGAACCTGCGCCGCCAGTTCGCGGGTGGGTTCAAGAATGAGGGTGCGCGGCATGCGGGCCCGGGCCCGGCCCTTTTCCAGCAGGGTTAACATGGGCAGCACAAAGGCTGCCGTTTTGCCCGAGCCGGTTTGCGCCAGTCCCAGCACGTCCTTGCGCTGCAAGGCATGGGGAATGGCTTCCGCTTGGATTGTCGTGGGGGTGGTATATCCGGCAGCTGTAATAGCTTCGAGTACTTTTGGACTTAGTCCGAGTTCAGAGAAATTCATCTAGGGTTGAAAGACCGTTCTGGCGATTTAATAAGGGGTGAGCGCCCGGGGCCGTTTCGCCACATCCGGGGGCGCGCTGATTGACGCGGAAAATAGGGCTTTTCCAATTAAAGTCAAATGACTTGAATGAAAGGGTTAAACGGCAAAAAAAGGGCGGATCTGAGACCCGCTCTTTGAGTTTGTTACGCTTGGGAGGTTACCGTCATTCTCCGAATCGCTCTGGTTAATACTACTCCCTCGTGGCCCTGGATGCCACCTTTGATTGAAGCGTCGCGAAAACGCCCTCGGCAGAGGCCTTTCGGCAGTGATTAGACGAGGTCAAAACGGTCCAGATTCATCACCTTGGTCCACGCCGCCACGAAGTCTTTCACAAACTTCCCCTTCGCATCCGCCTGCGCATAGACCTCCGCCAGGGCGCGGAGCTGCGAGTGCGAACCGAAGATCAGGTCGACACGGGTGCCGGTCCACTTGAGTTCGTTCGTCTTGCGGTCACGGCCCTTCGAACACGCTTTCGGAACCGGACGATGGCTTCCATTGCGTGCTCATGTCGAGCAGGTTGACGAAGAAGTCGTTGGTCAGCGTCTCGGGCCGCTTGGTGAACACGCCGTGCGCCGGCTGTCCGGCGTTCAGCACGCGCAAGCCGCCCACCAGCACCGTCATCTCAGGCGCCGTCAGCGTCAGCAATTGCGCCCGGTCCACCAACTGCTCCTCGGGAGACAGGCGCTGCTTGCCGCGGGAGTAGTTGCGGAAACCGTCCGCGGTCAGTTCCAGGGGTTCAAAGGATTCCACGTCGGTTTGTTCCTGCGACGCGTCCATGCGGCCCGGCGTGAAGGGCACCTTCACATCGTGCCCGCCATCCTTCGCGGCTTTTTCGATCGCCGCACTGCCGCCCAGAACGATCAGGTCAGCGAGCGAGACCTTCTTGCCGCCGGACTGGAATTCCTTTTGGATCGCTTCAAGTTTCTGAAGAATCTTCGCCAGTTGCGCCGGCTGGTTGACCTCCCAGTCCTTCTGCGGGCTCAGGCGAATGCGTGCCCCGTTAGCGCCACCGCGCTTGTCGGAGCCGCGGAACGTCGCGGCTGAAGCCCAGGCCGTCGAGACCAGTTGCGACACGGTCAGCCCGGACGCGAGGATCTTGGCCTTGAGGGCGGCAATGTCCGGCTCTCCGATCAGCGGATGATTTACAGCGGGGATCGGGTCTTGCCACGGCAGTTCCTCCTTCGGAACCAGCGGGCCGAGATAGCGCACGAGCGGGCCCATGTCGCGGTGCGTAAGCTTGTACCAGGCCCGGGCGAACGCATCGGCGAACTGGTCCGGGTTCTCGTGGAAGCGCCGCGAAATCTTTTCGTAGATCGGGTCAACCCGCAAGGCGAGATCGCTGGTCAACATGGTTGGCGCATGGCGCTTTGTCTTGTCATGCGCATCCGGCACTGAACCCGCACCTGCATTGTGCTTCGGTTTCCACTGGTGCGCCCCGGCCGGGCTCTTCATCAATTCCCATTCATAGCCGAACAGGTTCCAGAAGAAGTTGTTGCTCCACTTGGTAGGCGTCGTGGTCCAGGTCACTTCCAGCCCGCTGCCGATCGTGTCGCCGCCCTTGCCGCTGCCAAAACTGCTTTTCCAGCCGAGGCCTTGCTCCTCGATGCCTGCGGCCTCGGGTTCGGGGCCGACATTCGTTGCGGGGCCAGCCCCGTGCGTCTTGCCGAAGGTGTGGCCGCCGGCAATGAGCGCCACCGTTTCTTCGTCGTTCATCGCCATGCGCGCGAAGGTGTCGCGGATATCCCTGGCCGAGGCGAGGGGGTCCGGATTGCCGTTCGGCCCTTCCGGATTTACATAGATCAGGCCCATCTGCACGGCAGCGAGGGGGTTGGAAAGGTCACGGTCGCCGCTGTAGCGCTCGTCGGCCAGCCACTTGCCTTCCGGTCCCCAGTAAATGTCCTGTTCGGGCTCCCACACATCGGCGCGCCCGCCGCCGAAACCGAATGTCTTGAAGCCCATCGACTCGAGAGCCACGTTGCCCGTGAGGATCATCAGGTCGGCCCAGGAAATCTTGTTGCCGTATTTCTGCTTGATCGGCCACAGCAGCCGCCGCGCCTTGTCGAGGTTCACGTTGTCCGGCCAGCTGTTGAGCGGCGCGAAACGCTGCTGGCCCGCTCCCGCACCGCCGCGGCCATCGCCGACGCGGTAGGTGCCGGCGCTGTGCCACGCCATGCGGATGAACAGCGGCCCGTAGTGGCCAAAGTCGGCCGGCCACCAATCCTGGCTGAATCCGTCATCAGCGCGGTGAGGTCCTTCTTGAGTGCCTCAATATCGAGCTTCTTGAACTCCTCCGCGTAGTTGAAGGCCTCGCCCATCGGATTGGACAGGCTGGAGTGCTGGTGCAGAACCTGAAGGCTCAACTGGTTCGGCCACCAGTCCCGGTTGGCCCGGGCGGCAGTCCCGTGCACGACGGGGCACTGGCCAACGCTCTCATCAGTCTTTTTATCCATGGTTCTCTCCAATCGTGTTCTGTAAAATTGTTGTGAAGTTCGGGAGGCTGCTGGCATCTCCCTGTTCGTGCATTGATTTTGATCAATTCTAGTCTGGAAACCGCCTGCAATTCAATTGCCAAGAGCAAACTGCGACACCACGGGCCCCTGCAAATTGAAGGCTTCACAGGCCGGAAAATTAATTATAGTGTTTGCCCATGAAGTCGCTGACCATACTTCCGCTCGCCGACACGCCAAACCTCATTGTGCGCGAAATCGAGTCCTATGACGTCAAGGCCTTCGCCGGATTCATGATGCAGCCCCGTTACCAGCGCTACACCGCCATGCGCCTGCGCAATGACGCGGAGGTTGCAGCCTTCGTCTTGCGCTCGGTGGCAAGGCAGGGCGATGACCGCCGCAATGTTTTCCATCTCGCCGCCGAAGAGCGCTCCTCCGGCGAAGCGATTGGCGATGGCTTCCTCATCATGCAGCGCGACCGCACCATCGAAATTGGCTGGGGCGTCCATCCCGCCATGTGGAGCTGCGGTTTCGGCACGGAAATCGGCACGGCGCTCTTGGGCCTCAGCTTCGAGCGCCTTGCGGCAAAAAGCGTCTGGTGCAAGATCATGCGGGCCAATTCCGCCTCGGCCAAACTGGCAAGCCGCATCGGCATGGTCCACGAAAAGCGCGTGGCGGGCTACGCTGTGGGCGACGGGCGTTTCGAGGATGTCGATATCTATGCCATGACCTCAGCCGAATATTTCGATCTCCCGTACTGAGGAGCGTCCATGGCAGCCCTTCCACCTCTCTGCGATTTCGGCTGGAAGGCGCCAGGCTTCAGCCTGCCCGGCGTTGATGGCAAGACTTACGCGCTGGAGAACCTTCGCGGGCCCAAGGGCACGCTCATCGCCTTCATCTGCAACCATTGCCCCTATGTGAAAACCGTTATCGGCCGGCTGGTGCGCGATGCCACCGAGCTTGCAGGGCCTTGGTGTCGCCACCGTCGCCATCTGCTCGAATGATCCGGTGTCCCATCCCGCCGACAATTTTGACAACATGAAAATCTTCGCCAGGCAGCACGGCTTCACCTTCCCCTATCTGCACGATGCAAGCCAATCCGTGGCCCGCGCCTATGATGCGGTCTGCACCCCGGATTTTTTCGGCTTCAACGGCAAGCTCGAATTGCAGTACCGGGGCCGGCTCGATGAATCAAAAACCACGCTCGTGCCCGATGCCAAGCGTGAGCTCTTCGAAGCCATGAAGCTGGTTGCCGAAACAGGGCAGGGCCCCCGCGAGCAAACCGCCTCCATGGGCTGCTCCATCAAGTGGAAAGCGGCTAGATGGCGAATTGTTTCGCTGGTTTCCTGGCTTGCCTGAGATATAACCCCTTCCAAACACACCAATAAGGAGCCGCCGATGGCCGCCGACAAGCAAACTCCCCTTCGCGCCCGCCTCGAAGGCGGCAAAACCCCTGTAGATGACGAAGTGGTATCTGAAGTCGGAAACCGGCCCGCTGAAGGATGTGCTGCTCGGCCCCGCCGAAAGCTTCCGCTGGATGGGCCTGGAAAATGCCCATTGGTCCTCCCTCGTGCGCGACACAATCCGTAAAGGTTACAAGTTCGACAAGCAGGTGGCCATGCGCCAGCACCGCGAAATGGTCGATGCCTACCATGATGCCGGCGTCACCACCCATTTCCTGCCCACCGACATGAACAATCCCTACCAGGTCTATGCCCGCGACAGTTCCTTCATGTCGCCCTATGGCGCGGTGATCTGCCAGTTGGCCAATCCGCGCCGCCGCGGCGAATACGCGGCAGCGCTCCGCTTCTATCTCGAAAATGACATTCCGATTTACGACATGATCTCCGCCGGCAATTTCGAAGGCGGCGACTTCAACACCATCCGGGCAGGGGTGGCGCTGGTGGGCTACACCGATCACCGCTCGGAAGAAGTGGCCGCCCGCCAGGCCGCCGAATGGTTCATCAAGGAAGGCTGGGAAATCAAATTCGCCCCCATCGACCAGTTCTATGTCCACATCGATCTCATGGTCTGCATGCTGAACGAAAACTGCGCCGCCGTGTGCCTCGAAACCACCGAGGATGATGTCATCCAGTGGCTCAAATCCAAGAAGATCGAAATCATCCCGGCCTCCTTCAAGGAAACCATGGCCCTGGGCTGCAACGTCGTGCCGCTCGGCAATGACCGCGTGCTGTCAACCCTGACGGCCACCGACCTCAACGCCAAAATGCGCGCCCATGGCTTCAAGGTCTATGATCCCGACATGACGATGTTCACCCAGGCCGGTGGCGGCGTTCACTGCATGTGTCAGCCGCTGCGCCGTGAAGCAGCATAAGGTTTCGGTTATCGGCGCCGGGCCCGCAGGGCTCATGGCGGCGGAGGTTTTGGCCAAGGGCGGTGTTGAAGTCACCATCCTTGACCATATGCCGTCGCCCGCCCGCAAGTTTCTGCTGGCAGGAAGAGGGGGCCTCAATCTCACCCATTCGGAGCCGTTGGAAACCTTCCTCACCCGCTATGGCGAGGCCAAGGATTTTCTCGAACCCGCCATCCGCGCCTTCCCGCCGCAGGCGGTGATCGACTGGTGCAATGGTCTTGGCATCGAAACCTTCGTGGGCTCCTCGGGCCGGGTCTTTCCAAAGCAGATGAAGGCCTCGCCGCTGCTCCGCGCCTGGCTCCGCCGTTTGGACAGCCTCGGGGTGACCTTGAAAACCCGCGAGAGCTGGCAGGGCTTTGACGGCACGCCCACCATCCTCGCCATGGGCGGCGCAAGCTGGCCCCATCTGGGCAGCGATGCCGCCTGGGTTCCCGTGCTCCGCGCGGCGGGCATAAGGGTGAATGGCTTCAAGCCCGCCAACAGCCGCTTCCTGGTGAACTGGACGCCGCTGTTCCGCAACCGCTTCGCCGGAACCCCCGTCAAGAATGTCGGCCTCACCTATGCCAACAACAAGGTGCGCGGCGAATTGATGATCTCGCAGGAAGGCATCGAGGGCGGCGCCATCTATGCGCTTTCGCGTTTCATGCGCGAAGCCCCGGGCCAGCCCCTGCAGATCGATCTCCGTCCCGATGTGACCACGGCGGCCCTTGCCGAAAAATTGGCAAAGCCGCGCGGCAAGGAAAGCCTCTCGACTTACCTCCGCAAAACCGTGGGCCTCCCGCCCGTGGCCATTTCGCTGTTTGCACGAAACCAAAACCCCGATCACCGCCGAAGGCATCAAGGATGTGGCCGTGAACATCCTGCGCCCCGCCGGAATCGCCCGGGCCATTTCCTCGGCCGGCGGTGTTGCCCGCAGCGAAGTGGACGGAAACTTCCAGTTCCTGAAGTTCCCCAACTGCTACGCCGTGGGCGAAATGCTGGACTGGGAAGCCCCCACCGGCGGCTATTTGCTCCAGGCCTGCTTCTCCACCGCCGTGGCCGCCGCCCGTAACTGTCTGGATAACCTCGAAAAATTGTGATAATTTCCTGCCCCGGATCTGCCATAATTGGGCGGGATAGTTCCGGCGGGATCAGGTAGGGATTGTATGTATGCGTAAATTTTCCAGCTCAGCTTTAGCTATTGCCACGCTCGTTTTTGCGTCCACGCCAGCCTCGGCCAGCAGCCAGACCTATTGCGAAATGCTCGCCAAGGATTTCGCCGACACCCGCACCACCGATGTTGATCTCTGGCAAAAATCCTACCGCAATGCCTTCAATGATTGCATGAACCAGTACACCGCCGTGGCGCCTGCCGCTCCGGCGAAGAAAAAGTTGCAGAAACAGGCCGCCGCACCCCTCGCTGAATCGGAAACCGCCACCGCGGTCGCCGCCGTGGTAAAACCGAAAAAACTGGTGCTGGAGGAGGGCTCCGAAGCGTGGAATGAATACTGCGCCGCGAAATACAAATCCTTCAACCCCGACACCGGCACCTACAATTCGTATAACGGCAAGGAACGCCGCTGCGTTGTGACCCAGTAGGCGAGTCCAACATCGCGGCGTTCACCAGTGTCGGCAATCAGGCTATGGCGCTGCCAGGTAATCGGTGAGATTTTCCAGCGTCCCGCTCCACCCCTGTTGCATTGAGCTCGCCGCCTCTTCAAAGGTCTTGCGCTCAATTTCGGTTGCGGAATAGGGAAGCCAATTGATCGTAACTTTGGTCTTCTTGCCTTCTGCGGCAAGTGTAACCGTGCTCAGGATTTGGAGCGGCCATTTCCCGTCAAAGAAGGGCGCCCGCGTCGTGCCGCCTGCGGGATCGGAAAATGAATTGATGTAAACCAGCTTCTCCGGCGGCGAAATTTCCCGGTAAACGAATTTGCCCCAGATCTCCAATCCTTCCGGTGACCTCAGGTGGTAGAGGAAAATCCCGCCAACACGGAGATCGACCTTGGCGGAGAGAATCTCAAAGTCCCTCGGCCCCCACCATTTGAGCAGGCGCTCCGGCTCGGTCCAGGCTTTCCACACCAGCTCACGCGGCGCGTCGAACACCCGCGAGATGACGAACTCGAATTCTCCAACCTGTTTGGCTTCACTTTTTGCCATTGCCATTTTTCTTCTCCTTTTTTCCCTTTGCCTGAATGTCGCGCAAATAATCTTCGAGACGATCCAGCGGTTCGTCCCAGAAGTGGCGGTAAGCCTCCAGCCAGCCATCAACGGCCTTGAGCGATTCCGGTTTCAATTTGCAGGGCCGCCATTGCGCCTCCCGCCCGCGGGTGATGAGCCCGGCATGCTCCAGAACTTTGAGATGTTTCGAGACCGCGGGCAGGCTCATCTCAAAAGGCTTGGCCAGTTCAAGAACCGAGGTTTCCCCCAATGCAAGGCGGCTCAAAATGGCCCGCCGCGTCGGATCGGCAAGCGCCGAAAAAGTCGTGCTGAGGTGATCGGTTGTCATGTTTTATTGGGTCAATTCTGTATTTAACTAATAGGTTAAATAGAGAGCAAGCAGCGACTTTGTCAAGCATCAATTTTGCTTAGATATTATCGTTCAGGATTACTTCTGCGCCGCGCCAGCCCACCATCATGGCGGGTCCATTGGTATTGCCCGCGATCAGGCTGGGAAAAACCGAAGCATCGCACACCCGCAAATTCTGAATGCCATGCACGCGCAGGTGCGGATCAACAACCGATGTCCGCCGCATCCGGCCCCATGCGGCAGGTGCAGGACGGATGATAGACCGTACCGCTGCGCTGCCGGATGTCGTCAATCAACTCATCGTCGGTGACGCAGGCAGGCCCAGGACGCAGCTCTTCCGCAATCACTTCCGCCAAAGGTTCCTGCGCCGCAATTTTCCGCAGGAATTTTACCGCCTCCAGCATCTCGGCCACATCCTCATCGGTCGAATAGGCATTGGCCACAATGCGCGGATGCTGCAGCGGATCAGCCGACTGGATTTCAATGAAGCCCCGGCTGCTCGGCCGGCAGTTGGAAAGGCCCAGGGAAAATCCCGAGAACGGATCCGGCGTGAGCAGGGGGCGCTCGCCCACTTTGGGAATGAGCGTCGAGAAGGCCTGCATGTAAAGCTGCATGTTGGGCCGCGTGTGGGCGGGCGAGGAGCGGAAAAATCCGCCGCCCTGGTTGACGCTCAAACTCAACGGCCCGCCGCGTGACAGGACATAGCGCAGGCCAACCCGCAGCTTTCCCCACCACGGCCGCAACTCATCATTCAGGGTCGGCACCTTCATCCGGTAGGTGTAGTTCAGCCCCACATGGTCCTGCAGATGCGCCCCCACATTCGCATTCTCCAGCCGCACCTCAATGCCCTGCGCTTGCAAAACTTTTGCAGGCCCGATGCCCGAAAGCTGCAGGAGTTGCGCCGAATTGATCGCTCCGCCCGCCAGAATAACCTCGCGCCCGGCCACCGCGGTTTTCCTGACACCGCGATGCAGATACTCAACCCCCGTCGCACGCTTCCCCTCAAACAAAACCTTCGTCACCTGCGCATGGGTCACAACCCGCACATTCCGCCGCTTCATCGCAGGCCTGAGGAAAGCCCGCGCCGCCGACATGCGCTGTCCGTTCCACGTTGTATATTGATAGGCCCCAACCCCTTCCTGCGTCGCCCCGTTGAAATCCTCGTTCAGCGGAAGCCCGGCCCTGTTGCTGGCCAGCACAAACTTGAGATAGAGCGGATGAAAATCTTTCGGCCCGCAGCGCACCGGCAGCGGCCCGTCCACCCCGCGAAATTCATTGCCGCCCGCTTCCGTGTCCTCCATGGCGCGGTAAGCAGCGCAGCACATCATCCCAGCCCCAGCCCGTGTTCCCCGCCGCTTCCCAGCTCTCGTAATCTTCGCGCGCCCCGCGGATATAGACCATGGCATTGATCGAGCTCGAGCCGCCCAGCACCTTGCCGCGCGGCCAGTAGTCCCGCTGGCCATTGAGCCCCGGGTCGGCTTCCGCCGCATACATCCAGTTCACCGAAGGATCGTAAAACGTCTTGCCATAGCCCAGCGGCATCTGGATGAAGAAGCGCCGGTCCGAGCCGCCCGCCTCGAGCACCAGCACGCTATGCCGCCCATTGGCCGAAAGCCGCTCGGCCAGAACGCAGCCCGCCGAACCCGCTCCCACGATGATAAAATCAAAAACCCTGTCCACGCCTCACCGTCAGTTAGAAAATTTCATCCCTGCTTGCTCCTGCAAGCTGTTATCGTTTAGCTTTATGCCATTGTCTTGAAAGAAGCACCCCCATGAAAATCACCGAGTTGAAGGTCTTTATCGTCGGCAATCCGCCCCCCGGCTTTGGCGGCCGCTATTTCACCTTCGTGAAGCTCACAACCGACAATGGCATTTCCGGCATCGGCGAATGCTACTGCGCCACCTTCGGCCCCAAGGCCATGACCGCCATGATCGAGGATACCTTCGGCCGCTATGTCGAAGGCATGGATCCGTTCCACATCGAAAGCCTGTGGCGCAAGGTCTATGGCTCGGGCTACACCCAGCGCCCCGATGTGAGCCTCATGGGGGTTCTCTCCGGCATTGAAATCGCCCTCTGGGACATCATCGGAAAATCCGTCGGCAAGCCCGTCTATGAACTCCTCGGCGGCCGCGTCCATGAAAAGCTCCGCTCCTACACCTACATCTATCCCGATGTCGCCAAGGGCCAGACCGACGCCATCTACTGGAACGCCGAAGCCTCCGCCGAGCGCGCCGCCCACTATCTGAAGCTCGGCTTCACCGCCATCAAGTTTGATCCCGCCGCACCCTATTCAAGTTTCGATCCGCGCCAGCCCTCGCTCGAATCCATGGAACTCTGCGCCAAGTTCTGCAAACTCATCCGTGAGGCCGTGGGCACCAAGGCCGATCTTTTGTTCGGCACCCATGGCCAGTTCACCGCCGCCGGCGCCATCCGTTTTGCCAAGCACATCGAACCCTATGATCCCCTCTGGTTCGAGGAGCCAACCCCGCCGGAGAAGCCGGAAGAAATGGCCCTCGTCGCGCGCGGCACTTCCATCCCCATCGCCACCGGCGAACGCCTCACCACCAAATATGAATTTGGCCGCGTGCTGGAATGCCGCGCCGCCTCCATTCTGCAAATGGCCCTGGGCCGCGTCGGCGGCATCTGGGAAGCCAAGAAAATCGCCGGCATGGCCGAAACCTATTACGCGCAGATAGCACCCCATCTCTACGCCGGCCCCGTCGAAGCCGCAGCCAACATTCACTTCGCCACCTCGCTTCCAAATTTCCTCATTCTCGAAAGCATCGAAACCTTCGGCGGCTTCTATGCCAAGCTTTTGAAGAAACCCATCCGCTGGGAGCAGGGCTATGTGATCCCGCCTACCGAACCGGGCCTCGGTATTGAACTGAACGAGGAGGTGGCCCTTGCCCATCCCTACAGCGGCGACAGGCTGCATCTCGAAATGACCAATCATCCGGTGAATGTATGAAGTACGGCTACATCGGTTTGGGCAATCTCGGCGGCCATCTCGCCGCAAGCCTCCTGCGCAATGGCTTTGACCTGACCGTCAATGACATCGACAAGAATCTCGCCGCGCGCCATCTGAAAGCCGGCGGCAAGTGGGCGGATACGCCCAAGGCGCTCGCCGAAAAAGTGGATTGCGTCATCACCTGCCTGCCGTCCCCCGCCATATCCGAAAAAGTTCTCGCCCAGGTCCTCGAAGGCCTGAAGCCCGGATCAACCTGGATCGAAATGTCCACCCTCGGCCGCGATGAAATCCAGCGCCTTGCAAAACTTGCCGCGGCCAAAGGCGTGCGCACCATGGAGGCTCCCGTCACCGGCGGCGTCCACCTCGCCGCCCAGGGCAAGATCACCGTTCTTGCCGGTGGCGACACCGATCTCTTCGAATTGCACAAGCCCGCCCTGCAGGCCATGGGCGGCCAGCTCTTTCACATGGGGCCGCTGGGCTCTGCCGCCATCATCAAGGTCATCACCAACATGCTGGCCTTCATCCATCTCGTGGCCGATGGCGAGGCCCTGATGCTGGCCAAACGCGGCGGGCTTGATCTGGCCCAGAGCTGGGCCGCCATCAAGGCCAGCAGCGGCACCAGCTTTGTCCATGAAACCGAAGGCCAGCTCATCCTCAATGGCAGCTACGACATTGCCTTCACCATGGACCTGGCCCTGAAGGACTTGGGATTTGCCATGAACTTCGGCCGCGAGTTCGGCGTGCCGCTTGATCTTGCGACCCTGACCAATGAAACCTTCATGAAAGGCAAGCAAGCCTACGGCGGCAGCGCCCAGTCAACCCAGATCGTCAAGCTCCTGGAAGATGCGCTGGCCACCGATTTGCGCGCCCCGGGCTTCCCGGCAAGGCTCGAGTAACCATAAATAACCCGCAAAAACAGTCCCGAAACCCCATACTTTCGCCACACCGCAAGAGTGTCTATACTCCATCCAACGCAGGAGGGGGCTCCTGAGTCTAAAGAAGGAAGAAAGATAATGATTCAAAGCAAGGTTTTGGCTGCGGCCGCTCTCGCAGTCCTGATGTCCGGCTCCATGGCGACCCAGTCCTATGCGGCCAGCAAGAGCTATTGCAGGGCCGTGGCCGAAGACTATGCGGATCGCAAGACCGGTGCCCAGCAGGTAGTGCCCGGGCTGGTTGGCGGCGCTATAGTCGGCGGCCTCTTAGGCTCGGTACTTGGCGGCAAGAAATCCGTCCGCACCGGCGTCTTGGTTGGTGGTGCGACAGGCGCTGTGGTTGGCGCTGGCCATGCGAACAAGAAGTGGGACAAGTACTACCGGAGAAAATACAACGAGTGCCGCTCCTGGTAGGACTGGACTTCAAAATCAAGAAAAGGCCGGATGGAAACGTCCGGCTTTTTACTTCTTTGCCACCAGCACATAGCCCCGTGTCTTGTTCTCGTTGTCGGAGTCAGTCGTGTTCATCGCCGCGAAAAGCTCGGCGGTCTTCACCCATACCGGCGGATATTTGTAGCGCGCCACGTCGAGGATGAGGAAGCGGTCCGACTCGGCATCAAAGGCTGCAAGCGGCGAAATATGCCCGCCTTTTTCCTGGCCAATCGCTTTGCGCAGATAATTGACGATCACAAACCGGCCGGGCGTCGCCAGGGCTTCGCGGGCCTCGCTGCGGAAAACCTCAACGCTGCTGTCGGCCGCATGGTGCACCGAAACCGTGACGGGTTGCACCGCCAGCAGGCCGCCAAGCTGGTCCAGCGTAATGCCCATTTTCTTGATGACTTCAACCGGCAGCACCGCCTCGGTTTGCGCGTTGAGCACGTTGTCCTGCGTGAACGTACGATAAGGGTCAAAGGCAGGCACAGCAGGGGCAGGGAGCTCCAACGCATTGAGCACCATCACCATGCTGGCAACGCCGCAGAAGGCCTGGTTTTGCTGGGTCAGGAAATTGCTGGCGAGGGGAAAATAGGCTTCCCGCGCGTCCGCATCAAGAAACAGCGCCTCGCCCTGGTCCGTCGCCGCACCGATAAGCGATTGCGGCAAGGGTAGCGTTTCGGCCCTTGCCAGCGTTGTTGGCAAGAAAAGGCAAACGACAAGCGCGGCGCACCGCAACAGGGAAAATGACATGAGCCAGTCCTCCTTCTCGCTAAGAGAGATAAATTCTGCCACCCAGACTGCCATCGCGCAATCGACAAAAAAGGCCGGAAGTTTTCTTCCGGCCTTTAAGTTTGGCGGGGAGACGCCCGCCTTAGCTGCCTGACCCTAGCAGCTGTAATACATGTCGAACTCAACCGGATGCGGCGTCATGCGGTAACGGTCCTGTTCTTCCTGCTTGAGGTCGATATAGGCCTCGATCTGGTCCTTGGTGTATACGCCGCCCTTGGTGAGGAAGTCGTGGTCGGCCTTCAGGCTGTCCAGCGCCTCCTGCAACGAGCCGCACACCGTCGGGATCTGCGACAGTTCCTGCGGCGGCAGGTCATAGAGGTTCTTGTCCATGGCAGGGCCCGGATGCATCTTGTTGGCGATGCCATCGAGGCCCGCCATGACGACGGCCGAGAAGGCGAGATAGGGGTTCGCCGTCGGATCGGGGAACCGCACCTCCACGCGCTTGGCCTTGGGGTTGCTCGTGTGCGGGATGCGGCACGAGGCCGAGCGGTTGCGCGACGAATAGGCCAGCAGCACCGGTGCTTCATAACCCGGAACCAGCCGCTTGTAGCTGTTGGTCGACGGGTTGGTGAAGGCATTCAGCGCCTTGGCATGCTTGATCACCCCGCCAATGAAGAACAGGCAGAGCTCCGACAAATCAGCATACTGGTTGCCCGCCATCATCGGCTTGCCTTCTTTCCAGATGGAGAAGTGGCAGTGCATGCCCGAGCCGTTGTCGCCGAACACCGGCTTTGGCATGAAGGTCGCCGTCTTGCCATAGGCGTGCGCCACGTTGTGGATCACATACTTGTAAATCTGCATGTGGTCGGCAGCCATGGTGAGCGGCTGGAACTTGGTGCCAAGCTCGTGCTGGGCCGAGGCCACCTCATGGTGGTGCTTCTCGACGTTCAGGCCCATCTCGCCCATGACTGAAAGCATCTCGGAGCGCATGTCCTGGGCCGAGTCCATCGGGTTCATCGGGAAATAGCCGCCCTTGGTGCGCATCCGGTGGCCCATGTTGCCGGTCTCGTAATCGCGGTCCGAGTTCTTCGGAAATTCAATCGAGTCCAGTTCAAAGCCGGTCTTGTAGGGGTTGGTTGAAAACTTCACGTCGTCGAAAATGAAGAATTCGGCTTCCGGTCCCACAAACACGGTGTCGCCCACCTTCGTCTGCTTCAGATAGGCCTCGGCCCGCTTGGCAATCATCCGCGGATCGCGGGCATAGCCTTCCCCGGTTGAAGGCTCGAGCACGTCGCAGAACACCGCCATGGTGGTCTGGGCATAGAACGGGTCCATGTGAACCGTTGATGCGTCGGGCATGAGCACCATGTCGGATTCATTGATCGCCTTCCAGCCGGCAATCGACGAGCCGTCGAACATCAGGCCATCGGCCCAGGCGTCTTCGCCCATCTGCGACACATCCATGGTGAGATGCTGCATCTTGCCGCGCGGATCGGTAAAGCGCAGGTCAACGTATTTGACTTCCTTGTCCTTGATCAGCTTCAAGGCTGCTGCAACGTCTTTTGTCTCTTTGGCCATTATCTTTTCCTCTTGTGTTTATGGCTTGAATTACAATGCGTCCGAACCGGATTCCCCGGTGCGGATGCGGATGGCTTGTTCGATGGCTGGAAATGAATATCTTGCCGTCGCCGATGCGCCCGGTGCGGGCCGCGGTCTGGATGGCCTCTACGGCGCGGTCGACAAATTCATCGGCAATGACGATCTCGATTTTAACCTTGGGCAGAAAATCCACCACATATTCGGCCCCGCGGTAAAGCTCCGTGTGGCCCTTCTGGCGCCCAAAGCCCTTGGCCTCGGTCACCGTAATCCCCAAAAGGCCAACTTCCTGCAGCGCCTCCTTCACCTCATCAAGCTTGAAAGGCTTGATGATCGCTTCGATTTTTTTCATGGATGCTTGAGCCTTTTCTTAATGTCCCTTAACGATTGCACGACCTGTGCCAAGTAGTGAACGCTGTAATATCAGGGACTTAGATGAAATCCTCTGCATCGGCGCGACATTGGTTGCATAAAAAATAAGCACAGTGATCAAAAATACGCCACAATGAAAATCAATGAAATTGCCATAAGATGCAAAGTATGCCATAGTCTAGAACTTCGCCATAGGAGGCCTATCATGGCAAAATCACCAGATCAGCAAGGTTTCGCCGAGGGGCAGGCCAACTACCAAGTCGCACCCCAATTGCCCCAGCGCTGGACGTTGAAAGTCGCGCCCGATGGCCGTTTTGTAATCCCCGCCGCCGCCCGCGCCGCCATGGAAATCGGGGAAGAGGGCAGGGTAACTGCAATTCTGGAGAATGGTGAACTGCGGATTGTTTCGCCGATAGTAGCGATCCGCAAGATACAGGCGCTGATAAAGAAACACGATACAGGTACCGGTTCTGTTGTTGATGAGTTTCTCGCTGAGAGGCGCGCTGCCGCAGCGCGTGGAGAATGAATAGAACATGTCTCGAATTGTGTTGGATACGTCAGCCATTCTTGCTCAGCTTTGGTCAGAACCAGGGGCAGACATCGTAAATCGTAGCATGGAAAATTCCATTGTAAGCGCAGTCAATTTGGCCGAAGTATTTACCAAATTGGTCGAACGGGGACCCCTCGAAATTGCGGAAAGACAGATCGCCCTATTGCAGGTCGAATCGCCAATTGGAATTGTTCCCTTTGACAAGGCTCAGGCAATTATTTGCGGAAGGTTGCGAACCGGATCTCGCAGCCTTGGGCTCTCTCTCGGTGACCGCGCTTGCCTTGCATTGGCGATCATTGAAGGAGCAACGGTGCTAACAGCAGACCGTGTCTGGGCAGATCTCGGCCTGAGCGTGAAGATTGAACTTATTCGCTAAATCTGATTACCGCGCCTTCGCTTTCACTACATGCCTCAAAAGTTCCGCAATGTCCTTGGCGCGGATTTCGTCCAGCTTTTCATGCAGCGCCATGATTTCGATCTCCGCCTTGAGGTTCACTTCGTAATCATGGGCCGCCGCCAGCCGGTCCTTGGCCGCCTGCCGGTTTTGCGACATGAGGATGACAGGGGCCTGGATGGAAGCCAGCAGCGACAGGAAAAGATTGAGCAGGATATAGGGGTAGGGGTCAAAAGCCTCCGCCAGCATGGCCGCGTTAACGCCCACCCACGCCACGATGAGCACGCCAAAAATAATGAGAAAGGTCCAGGAGCCGCCAAAGCTCGCAACCCTGTCCGCCAGGCGTCCGCCGAATTTCGAGCCCTGGTCATATTCCTCGTTGATGTCGCGCGAAACCGCAATGCGCTTTGCCACCCGCTCGATCACCCGTTGCTCGTGGGCCGACATTTCCTTCGTTCCCATGTCCAGAATACGTTTCGCCAGAAGCCGCGCGGCCTCGGTGTTGGGTGATTTCATGGGAATCTCCTGTCATTGCCAAAGCCGCATTATAAGGCAATCGTCATGGCTGGCATCGCCGCTCTTTGTCTTGTAGAAGGGCGCGGAATTTGGAGTCGCCGATGCCAAAGCAGAAAATTGCCATGCTCACCGCAGGTGGTCTCGCCCCCTGCCTCTCCGCCGCGGTGGGTGGCCTGATCATGGAATACACCAAGGTGGCACCCAGGGCCGAAATCATCGGCTACCTGTCGGGCTATGCCGGTCTCCTCAAGGGCGTGTCCATTCGTGTGACCCCCAAAGCCCGCGCCAAGGCTCATGTGCTGCTGCAGCACGGCGGCTCGCCCATTGGCAACAGCCGGGTGAAGCTCACCAACGTGAAGGATTGCGTGAAGCGCGGCCTGGTGCAGGAAGGCGAAGACCCGCTGAAGGTGGCCGCCGAACAACTGGTGCGCGATGGCATCACCATCCTCCACACCATCGGCGGCGATGACACCAACACCACGGCCGCCGATCTCGCCGCCTATCTCGCCAGCCACAACTACAAGCTCACCGTGGTGGGCCTGCCCAAGACCATCGACAATGACGTGGTGCCGATAAAACAAACTTTGGGGGCGCTCACCGCTGCGGAGCAGGGCGCCATCTTCTTTGAAAACGTCATCAATGAGCAGAGCACCAGCCCCCGCATGCTGCTCATCCATGAAGTCATGGGCCGCAACTGCGGCTGGCTCACCGCGGCAACCGCCGAGGCCTACCGCAAGCGCCTCAAGAAACACCGCTTCGTTCCCGAATTCAATCTCGGGCTGGATCACAAGGAACTCGACGCGGTCTATGTGCCGGAACTTGCCATTGATCTCGAAGCCGAAGCCGCCCGCCTCACGAAATCCATGGACACCTATGATTGCGTCTCGATCTTTTTGTCGGAAGGGGCCGGCGTGAACGACATCGTGGCCGAGATGCGGGCCCGCGGCGAAGAGCCCGAGCGCGATGCCTTCGGCCATGTGAAAATCGACAAGATCAATCCCGGCGAATGGTTCGCCAAGCGCTTTGCCAAAATGCTCGGCGCCGAAAAGGTGCTGGTGCAGAAGTCGGGCTACTTCGCGAGATCTGCCGCCGCCAACAAGGAGGATCTCGCCCTCATCAAGGCAATGGTGAAGCATGCCGTGAAGAGCGGCCTGAAGGGCGAAAGCGGCGTGGTCGGCCATGATGAAGGCCGCAAGGATATCCTCCGCACCATCGAATTCCCCCGCATCAAGGGCGGCAAGGCCTTTGATACGGAAGCAAAATGGTTCACCAGATTGCTGAAGGAATTGGATCAGCCAAAAGGCAAACCTGTTGCTGTAGGCCATGGCAGCGATGATTGAACTTCTCACCCCCGCCCAGATGTATCAGGCCGATGCGCTGACCCTTGCCTCGGGCATCACCGAAGCGCAGCTCATCGAAAATGCCGGACGCGCCGTGGCCGAAGAAATCACCAGGCGCTATGGCGCACGAAAAACCATCGTCCTCTGCGGCCCCGGCAACAATGGCGCGGATGGAAAAGTCGCCGCGCGCTATCTCAAGCAATGGGGCTGGCCCGTCGCCATCTCCGATGACATTACAGGCGCAGAACTGATTATCGATGCGCTCTATGGCGCTGGCCTCAACCGCGATTTTCCCGTTGAATTGGCAAACAGGATTAACAATGCTGGCGTTCCCATCGTCTCCATCGACGTTCCCTCCGGTCTTGATGGCCTGACGGGATACCCGCGCGGCGCTTGCGTCAAAGCCGATCTCACCATCACCTTCTTCCGCAAGAAGCCCGCGCACCTCCTGCTGCCCGGCCGCATGCTCTGCGGAGATGTTGTTGTCGCCGATATCGGCATCGCGGAAAACGTGCTCGCCGAAATCAAGCCTCAACTCTGGGAAAACACCAAGCCCATCCTCCCCAGTTTCGATTCCTCCGCCCACAAATACAAACGTGGCCACGCCGTCATTGTGTCCGGCGCGAAGTTCAACACCGGCGCTTCGCGCCTTGCCGCACAGGCCGCCTTGAAGGTGGGCGCAGGGCTCGTCACCATCGCGGGCCATGAAGATGAACTCCTTGTCCACGCCGCCCACACCACCGCCCTCATGCTGGCGCAAACCGATACTGCCTTGGCCCTCGGCATGCTCCTCAACGACAAGCGCCGCAATGCCGTCTGCATCGGCCCCGCCGCCGGCGTCGGCTCCGAAACCTGCGCCAAGGTGCGGGCCGTTCTCGCCAGCGGTGCCGCAACGGTCCTCGATGCCGATGCCTTGACCTCCTTCGCCCAAAACCCCGGCGAACTCTTCGCCGCAATCGCCGAACTCCCGGACCGCTCCGTCATCCTCACCCCCCACGAGGGCGAATTCGCCCGCCTTTTCAGCGACCTGGCCAATGTTCCGGAAGCGAAACATGAGCGTGCCCTGAAAGCCGCAGAGCGCTCCGGCGCGATAATCATCCTCAAAGGGGCCGACACCGTTATCGCCAGCCCCGATGGCCGCGCCGCAATCAACGGCAACGCCCCGCCATCGCTCGCCACCGCCGGCTCCGGCGATGTGCTGGCAGGCCTCGCCACCGGCTTGCTGGCCCGGGGAATGCCCGCCTTCGAAGCCGCCTGCGCCGCCGTCTGGCTTCACGGCGATGCCGCGAACCGGCATGGTGCGCGGCCTCTCACCGCGGAAACCCTTCTGGATTATCTCGGCGGGGCCGGATGAACCGTCCGCTCTTCCTTCTCCTCGGCACCGGCGCTGCCCTTGGCCTCAATTTCCCCCTGGGAAAACTCGCCATGGCCGCGGGCATTGCGCCAGCCCTGTGGGCCGCCATGATTGCCGCGGGCACCGGGCTTGTCATGCTGTTCATCGTCGCCGTGACCGAGCGGAAGGATTTGTCGCGCACTTCCACCCTCTACTTCGCGATTGTCTCCAGCTTCCTCTCCTATGTCGTGCCGAGCGTTCTCACCTACACGGTCATCCCGAAAATCGGCAGCGGCCTTGCCGCCATCATGTTCGCCCTCTCGCCGGTGGTGACAGCGCTGCTCTCGGTGATTTTCCGCGTGCGCCCGCCCAACCTGATCAGCATTTTCGGAATTGTCGTGGGCCTCGCCGGAGCCGGGATCATCATTTTCTCGCGGCAATCGGATTTCAGCGGCGCCGCCGCCCCGTGGATTCTCCTGGCCTTGCTCATTCCGCTTTTTCTCGGCGCGGGAAATGTTTTCCGCACCATGGCCTGGCCCTTTGGCGCCAGCCCCAGGAAGCTTGCCGCCCACACCAATCTTGCCGCCGTGCCGTTTCTCGCCGTTCTGGTCTATGGCCTGACCGGAACCATTGACGTGATGCCTCTTGCCAACATCCCCGGGCTGGTGGCGCTGCAGCTCGCGGTTTCCGTTGTCATGTTCATGATGTTCTTCCGCCTCCAGCAAGTGGGCGGCCCGACCTATCTCAGCCAGATCGGCTATGTCGCCGCCGCCGTGGGCGTCGTTGTCGGCGTATTCTACTTCGGCGAAACCTATCCCAAAAGCGTCTGGGTGGGCGCAGCGGTCATAGCGATCGGAATTGCCTTTTCAACCCTCGGCCAGGCCAAAAAGGCCTAGGCTTTTTTCTGGCCCGCATGCCGGCTGGCAATCAGGCTCACCAGTTCAAACATCATCACCATGGCCACCTGCGCCGTGATCTGGTTCGGGCTGTCCTTGGTCGGCATCAGGCAGACGACATCGGCCCCGATGATGTCGAGCCCGCGCAAGCCCTGCAAAAGCCGCGTCGCCTCGCGGATGGTGAATCCGCCAAAGCCCGGCTCAAGGTTTGAAACGCCGGGCGCCACCGATGGATCAAGGCAATCCAGATCAAAGGTGATGTAGGCGGGCCCATCGCCCACCCGCTCGCGGATCAGCGCCACGGATTTCTCGATGCCCAACTCTTCAAACTCCGCCATTTGCACCACGCGGTAGCCCAGCGCCTCGCTCGCACTGCCGACTTTCCCGCCGTGGATCAGGCTTGAGGGATGCCCGCGCATGCCGATCTGCACGCTGCGCGCGGGATCAACCGAACCTTCGCGCGCCGTATAGGCCGCCCAATGCGCCGCCGAACGTTTTGCGCCAAGCCAATGCGGCATGTTCTCATAGGAATCCGTATGCGCATCAAAATGGATAAGCGCGCAGGGTTTTCCGCCCGTCGTCTTGCGCGTGGGCCCGGCCAAAGCCTTGAGGATCGGCCCGGTGATCGAATGGTCCCCGCCAATCGAGACGGGCCGCGTGCCCGCCGCATCGAGCCGTTCGAAATAGCTTTCGATGTCGCGCACGCAAGCCTCGTTGTTCATGGCCTCGGGCAGGGGAACATCGCCCAGGTCATGGACGCGCGCCACCTCGAACGGCGCGAAGTTGTGGATGGCATGGGCCCGGCGGTAAAAGCCCGAAACATTGCGCACCGCCCGCGGGCCCAGATGCTGGTCGCGCTCGGTGGAGCCATTGCCCGAACTGTGCGGAACGCCGACCAGGGCTATATCGCAGGCCGCCGGATCCTCGTTCCAGTCACAGCGGAAAAACGTGGGGATGCCCCACCAGTACCAGCTCTTGGCGCTTTGCTTGTCGTTTTCCAGTTTGTCGGCAGCCATGTGAAATGGTCCCTCATGAATATGCGAAGCGTGAACTCTGCACATCCATGAGGGAAATCACAACGGCTGTTTGGGTTAGAGCCAGAACCAGATAAAGGCCCAGTACGGCTCACGGCGGCAGCGATAGCGCCGGTGGCCATTTACCCAGCGCCAGTGGCACCGGCGGCGCCAGCGGCGCACCCTGCGGCGGCGGCGTGAGTGCGCAAGTTGGACGCCTTCCTCCAGTTCGCCCAACTCATCCTGGCCGCCCAAGTCATCGGGCTCATAGGCCTCGTCTGCCGGCGCGCTCAGGTCGGGAAGAACGGATTTGGGCTGGGGTAGAGGCCCCATCGGGACCGCGGCCAGCGCCTGGCGGGGCAAAACAGCGGCCATCCCGGCGGCTCCCGCAACGCCGAGCAGACCCGTTAGAAATAATCTTCTTTCCATTGCTGTGTCCTTTCCTTCGCTTCAAATTCCCTCTGCAAGCACGTCAGTAAGAAGCCGTCCGCCAGCGCTGCCCTTTCGAGCCGCTGCGGGCATCGATCATCCGTTTGCCGCAGCGCGTCATGACCTGCACGATCATGTCGCGGCCGCTGCGCTGGGCTCTGAACTGGTGATAATTGCCCCCGCACCTGATGGTTTTTGCAATGCGGTAGCCGTCCTTTTTGAGGAGGACGCGGGCTTCCCCGCAGCTGATATTGTAACGGGGCGGGATGTAAATGTAATGGTCGGGATTGGAGTGGGTGGCGCGGGCCTGGGCAATCGGCGCCAGCGCCAATAGTCCGAGTAAACTCACAGGCACGAGGATTTTCAGCATCTCAGCCATCTCCATCCGGTCAACTCATAAGCTCGGACGGATGAATTGGTTCCATTCCGTCGGGCCTGCGAAAAAATATTCTTGCTGCCTCCGCCGCGCAAGGTTGAGGCGAACGAGTCTCAGGATAGGGCAGATGAGCCAGAAATACTATGGCCCCAGAACATCTGGGGAGATGTAGTCTCTGAGGCCATAGTTTGGGCAGGCTGCCACGTTGTGCTGGCAACCCGCTTGCTCAACGCGGCGGCAGGGGAATAGTTCCTTACGCCGGCTTCGATTGCTTGGGCGGAGCGCCTGGCGGCCATACCTCGGTATCATGATCGGGATGCTGCAGGCTCTTGAGCCTGACCATATCCTCGGGCGTGCGGTAATCCGTTGTCTTCTGGGAGGGCACGTTGTCCAGATTGCTGCACCAGGGAATGCGGCTTTCCACCCCCGATTGATGATCGAACGGCCCGAGTTCTTCAACCCGGTCGAAGGTGCCCATGGCGACCTCGATAACCGGATATCCATCTTCAAACAGGGTCATGGGCGTTCCGCAGTCCCGGCAAAAGCCGCGCGCCACGATTGCCGAAGACCGGAATTCCGACGGAGCGCCTCTCGTCCACCTGAAATTCTGAACCGGCACGGCAACGAAAGGCGCGGCAAAACTTCCAAAGGCCTTCTGGCACATGCGGCAATGGCAAATGCTGGGCTTCGGCAGGTCTCCGGTAACTTCATACCGCAGCGCACCGCACTGGCAACCACCCTGGGATTTTTTCGGCATGATGACCTCTTGT
>CAVWAY010000019.1:0-287002 GCA_963753025.1 uncultured Alphaproteobacteria bacterium
GGCACTTCGACCTCGTTTCCCTCACCTCCCCATTGCGTATCGCAATGGGTCCCCTCCTCTCCCGTTTCACGGGAGAGGACGTCTTTCAACAAACGAAATAATAGATATCTTCCGGCCCATCCCGCTCATCAATTTGCGAGCCGATCTGGGTTGCGCCCACTTTTAGGGCAAGCGCCAGCGAGGGCGCGTTGGTGGGCTGGATTGAAAGAATGATGCCTTCCAGCCCCTCGGTTTTGGCCCAGGCGATGAAGGCAGTGATGGCTTCGTAGGCGATGCCCTGTCTGCGGTAGGCTTCGAAAATGGTATAGCCCATCTCGGTTGCCAGGCGTTCCTTGCCATTGAGCAGGAACGGCATGGGCTTGTGGTGGCAATTCATGCTGCCGACAATTTCGCCGGTTTCCTTCGAGGCGATGGCGCGGATGGACCAGGGCGCATAGGTGGGATCGGCCAGCCACTGATCGTAACGCAGTTTGTAAACCCAGGAATCATCGAACCATTCCTCGGGGAGTTTTTCGCCGACCAGGCCTTGCGTGGCCTTGAAGTTTCCAGCGGCGGTGCTGGCCAGCCCGGCAAGCGGCACGAGCCGGAGGATGAGGCGATCAGTTTCAATGTGGATCACAGGACGGCCTTCAAATGGCGGGCAAGATTTCCCTTGGCCCCGGCCTCGACACCTTCCAGACCCAACCACTCCGCCATGAGCAGCAATTCTTTGCTCAGGGCCTCGGCTGTTTCCTTGGCATCGGCATGGGGTTCGAGATGGGCGGTGTTTGCCCGCAATACACCTGCCTGCCGGTCAGCCTTCAGGCAGACACGGGCGGCGAAGCGGTCGCCCATCAGGAAGGGCAGGACATAATAACCGTACTTGCGCTTCTCGGCGGGTGTGTAAATCTCAATCCGGTAGTGGAAATTGAACAGGCGCTCGGCCCGGGCGCGCTCCCATACGAGCGGGTCAAAAGGCGAGACCAATGCCGTGCCTCCGGCCTTGCGCGGGAGTTTTGTGTCGCGGTGAATATAGGCTTGGTGTTTCCAGTCCTGCACGGACACGGGGATGAGTGTTCCCGCTTCGAGAAGTTCGGCCAGTGCGACTTTGGTTTCAGCCACGGGCAGGCGGAAATAATCCCGCAGGTCAAATTCGGTGCCAACGCCGAGGGCCAAGGCGGAGAGCTCCATGAGCTTGCGGAAGGTTTCGGATTCCGATGGCGTCGGCTTCTGCAAGACGTCTGAAGGGATGACGTTTTCGGTGAGATCGTAAATGCGCTCGAAGGAGGGGCGGGCCGCAGTGGTGACGAGGCCCTGATCGAAAAGGGTTTCGAGCGCCATCTTGCCTTTGCTCCAGCCCCACCAGCCGCCGGCGCCCTTGCCGCTGTCAGGGAAGTCGCTCACCGCCGTGGGGCCATTGCGCCTGACGAAGTCGAGTACGCTTTTCAGGTAGTCGCCTTCATCGCGGGCAAACTGGTTCATCGACCCATAGGTGCCATTGCCGTTCAGGGCGCGGTTCATGCGCCAGCGCATCAAGGGGTGCAAGTCGAGGGGAACAAGGCTTGCCTCATGGGACCAGCACTCAAACATGGTGCGCTTCTTGTTGCTGAAGCTGCGGGCATCCAGCGTGGCGTGGTCATAGTGGCCCAGTCTTGAAAACACCGGCAGGTAATGCGAGCGCACCAGAACATTCACGCTGTCGATTTGCAGCAGGTTGATCTGGTTGATGGTGTTGCTGATTTTTGTCCAGTTTGCCTTGCCCTCGCGCTTGGGAAAGGTGAAGCCCTGCGCGACGAGGGCCAGCCTGCGGGCTTCAGCGAGGGAAAGGGAGGGCTTCATTCCAGAATTTTTTCCAGCGTCTGGTGATAAGGAGCAAATCCAAAGTCGCGGTATGTCGCAATCGCGCCCTCATTTGTGGAGAGAACGCCAATGCGAAATATCTTGCGGCCCTTGGCGCGGGCTTCTTTCTCGCAGGCCTTCAGGAGAGCTTTGCCAATCCCTTGCCGCCGTGCCGATTTTGTGACGACCAGATCAGCCACATGGGCGTAGGTATAGGCGATTTCGTCGCTGGTTCCGTCGGACTCACATTTGGTTAGAATAGTTGCATATCCCAGCAATGCCTTGTCGTGCTCGGCCACAAGGATTATGCCTTCGTTCTTGGCGCACCATTTCCTGGTCTCTTCCAAATACCAGGGGCCGATATCCTCGGGCGGCTTTCCCCACTTGTATAGCGGGGACTCAAACGCCTGCAACTCGCGCACAAGCTCAACGACCTGCGCTTCATCGCTGTCGCGGTACTGTCGGATGGTGAAGCGGCGGGTTATGCGGCCTCGTCGTGCCATACGGCGGCTTCGGGCCTGGCTTCGCCCGGCTTGAGCTTGGCGTTGTGCTTGAACAGGGTTGAGCAATAGGGGCAGACGATTTCTTCGGCCCCGCCCATGTTCAGAAATACGTGGGGGTGATCGAATGGCGGCTTGGCGCCGACGCACATGAATTCCTTCGCGCCGATCTCGATCTTGGAAAGGCCCATGTCATTCTGGAAATGCGGGGTGGATGAAACTGCCATGGGATCCTCGAAATACCTTGTGAGGGGAGCCAAATAGCATATCTTGTCAGCGATGCACAAATTCAATTCAGACAGTGTGGAAATCGCCTTTGACGACGTGGGGCAGGGTGAGCCGGTGCTTCTCATCCACGGCTTTGCCTCCAATGGCCGGGTGAACTGGGTTGATACGGGCTGGGTAAAAACTCTGCTCGATGGCGGCTTTCGCGTCATCACCATGGATAATCGCGGCCATGGGGAAAGCGAGAAGCTTTATAATCCTGACCTCTATTCGGCAGCGGAAATGGCGGAGGATGCGCGGCGTCTGCTGGATCATCTTAAAATCCCCCGGGCCCATGTCATGGGCTATTCCATGGGGGCGCGGATTGCGGCGTTCCTGACGATCGCCCATCCCTCCCGGGTGGGGGCTGCGGTTTTCGCGGGCCTGGCGTCGCGGATGATTACCGGGGTCGGGGGCGGGCCTGAGATTGCCAAGGCGCTGGAAGCCTCATCGCTTCTGGACGTGACCGATGTTGAAGCCCGGGTCTTTCGGGTC
Organism: uncultured Alphaproteobacteria bacterium; assembly: GCA_963753025.1. Classification (GTDB taxonomy): domain Bacteria; phylum Pseudomonadota; class Alphaproteobacteria; order Rhizobiales; family Aestuariivirgaceae; genus Aestuariivirga. The sequence goes on from CAVWAY010000019.1 coordinate 3,078, forward strand.
TTTGCCGAACAGACGCGGGGTGATTTGAAGGCTCTGGCAGCCTGCATCAAGTCCTCGCGGGTGAAAATTACGGGAGAAATGCTTGCAACCATCAAAAATCCGGTTCTCGTGGTTGTGGGTGAAAATGATGATGTTGCAGGGGAAATTGGCCCGCTTCTGGCGGCAATTCCGGGGGCAACCGGACTCACGCTGCCCAGGCGAAATCACATGAATGCGGTTGGCGACAGGCAATACAAAGAGGCAGTTTTAACGTTTTTACGCGCCCATTTACTCGGAATTGACAATTAACCGGGGCACTCCCCATCTATACCTGAATCTGTTATATATCCGGTGTTGAGGAGAACGAACCATGCGCCAATCCACCAAACCGCACGTCGTCCAGGCGATTGATCCTGTCTGGGACCGGATGCGGCGGGAAGCGGAGGAGATCGCCCGCAAGGAGCCGGTTCTCGGCGGCTTCATTTTCTCGGCCGTTCTCAATCACAATACTTTTGAACGGGCCCTGGTGCACCGCCTGGCGCAGCGCCTGGGCAGTGTGGATCTGAGCGCCGAACTGGTGGTGCAGGCCTTTGAAGATGCCATGGATGAAGAGCCGGAAATTGGCTTTGCGGCGCGGGCTGACATTATTGCCACGTTTGAGCGGGATCCCGCCTGCCACCGCTATGTCGACCCATTGCTCTATTTCAAGGGCTTTCAGGCCCTGCAAACCCACCGCATGGCGCACCGGCTGCTGCACATGGGCCGCACGGACTTTGCCAGCTACCTGCAAAGCCGCTCTTCGATGATTTCCAGTGTTGACATCAACCCGGCCGCCAAAATCGGCAAGGGCATCATGATCGATCATGGCCATGACATCGTGATCGGCGAGACTTCGGTGATTGAAGACAATGTCTCCATCCTGCAGGGCGTGACGCTTGGTGGCACCGGAAAGGAAGTGGGCGACCGTCATCCGAAAATCAGGCATGGCGTATTGATAGGCGCTGGCGCCAAGATTCTTGGCAACATTGAAATCGGCCATTGCTCGCGGGTTGCCGCGTGCTCGGTCGTGCTTCACGATGTTCCGCCAAACCGCACGGTTGCCGGCGTGCCCGCCAAGATCGTTGGCTATGCCGGCTGCGAGGAGCCGGCGCGGGCCATGGACCACAAGGTTGAAGAGGTTGCGGGCCAGCCGGAATAAGGTTAGACCACGGTCAATCACCCTGAGGAGCTGAGCGCCTTGAAGCCTGAAGAACTTGCCAAGCTGACCACCTATTTCCGCAACACCTTTGGTTCGCCGACGATTGCGGTGCGCAAGCGCCCGCAGAAAAATGATTCGTGCGAAGTCTATATCGGCGAAGAATTTATCGGGGTGATTTCGAAGGATGAGGAGGACGGCGAGTTGTCCTATCATTTCTCAATGGCCATCTTGGACATTGACCTGGAATAACTAGCGCGTGAATTCCTTCAGGAGGATTTGCGCCGTCTCATCCATGTCTTTCCATTCCGCCAGCCTTTGACGCGAGAAGCGCACCCGCGCCATGACGCCGTTGCTGAGAGGCCACAGGCGTTCGCAAATGATTGGCCCCAACACGGACGGCTTTTTATCGCACCTGATCACTTCGCCTGACGGCGCCACAAGAAGCTCGGAATCCGTATAGGGTGAATCGGCTTTGAATTTTCTCAAGACGAGCCCCGCTTCCGCGCCTTCAGCCGGATCTAGATAGACGCTGTAGATCGGCTCCATGCGCTCCTCAAGTCCGGTGCGGCCGAGGCGGGGCTCGAGTGTGACGAGGACCCAATTCTGCAAATCCGTCGGCAAGGCGTGGACAATGTTGAGTTGCTGGCGGTCGAAGGGCCAGGGCAGGCGGAGATCAATGCGCGTGGCGTTGCCGAGAATCGGCTTGTCGATTTTAGCAACGATGGTTTCCGGCAAGGTGAATTCGGTGTCTTCGAGGGTTGCCACAACAACCGCGGTGGAAGGTGCGCCGATTTCCGGGCGGCCGAAAAGCAGGGACGGATTGGGCACGAAATAGATCGCCAGCACTACGCCCGCCAGGCTGAAAAACGTCATGAGCACGAACAAAAGAATAATCCCCAGGGAGCGTTCGCGCCGGCGTTGCAAAAGATAGTTAAGGTGATGGCTGACCATGCGGCGAAACTATAGGTCGGGCTTTTCCTCTGGTCCATGACTTGCTGCGTGATCCCCGAGGGATGCGGGAATGTGCCTGAATGATACAGGCCAGGGGAGATAAGCATGGATATGGTGCATTTGGCCTATCTGTTTGCCGTAGCCGTCGGCATCGTTGCGGCCGGGATCACAGCGAGCCTATGGACGTTGGCGGTGGGCGAAGAGCCGCGTTTTGGCTTATTGCTCGAATCAAGTGCCATTGCGCCGCTGCGGGCCCTGGTGGTTGTTGTCTCAGCACCACTCCTGCTTCTATTTGCGGCCTGGCGTTACGTGGGCCGCGCCAGTGTGGGCATGTTGCTGGTTGTTGCAAGTTTGGGCTGGAGCTTTCTGCTGGGTGTATTTATCCTGACGCAATTCTTTGGCGTCACTTGAACGGGAATCCCCTATGGCACTTCATGTCCTTGACGGCGTTGCCCCTGAACTGCCGGAGGAGGGGGCCTATTGGGTTGCCGCCAGCGCCGATGTCATTGGCCGGGTGCGGCTGGCGCGAAACGCCAGTGTTTGGTTCAATGCTGTCCTGCGCGGCGACAATGAGTTGATCTCGGTGGGTGAGGGCAGCAATATTCAGGATGGCTGCGTGCTGCATACGGATATGGGATCGCCCCTCACCATCGGCCCGAACTGCACGATTGGCCACAAGGCCATGCTCCATGGCTGCACGATTGGGGAAAATACCCTGATTGGCATTGGGGCGATCATTCTCAACAATGCGGTGATCGGCAGGAACTGCCTGATCGGGGCGCATACACTTATTCCCGAACGCAAAGTCATTCCCGACAATTCGCTGGTGATGGGGTCGCCGGGCAAGGTGGTGCGTGAACTTGATGCGGCGGCGGTTGCCCGGCTAAGCGCCGCGGCTGCCGGCTATGTGCGGAATTGGCAGCGCTATGCGAAGGGCATGACGACGGTTTAGGCCTTCCTGGGTTTTTTTGTTTTCGCGGGAAGCCGGGCAATTGTATGGTCCGTATCGGTCAACAGGCTGAGGGCGGCCTTGCGGGCGGCTTTGGCATTTCCCCGCGTCACGGCTTTCAAAATGCCTTCATGCTTTGGAATGAACATGTCGGGCTCCGGATTGTGGATGGAGGTGAACTCGAACATGTTGGTGAGGGCGGCCTCAATCATGATTCCAAAGGGTGTGAGGAACACGTTGTTGGCAGCCGCCAGAAGCGCCAGGTGGAACCTTACATCGGGGGCCACGGAATTCAGGCCCGGTTTAGCTTGGCGCATGTCCTCGAAGGCTTCGGTGATGGCGCGCAATTGCTGGGGGGTGCGGTTGAGGGCGGCGAGGGCGGCGATTTCCGGCTCGAGAATTTTTCGCACCTCCTGCACTGAGTTGAAGAACTCCTGCGGGTTCATGGAAGCCATGTGCCAGGCCAGAACATCGCGGTCGAGAATGTTCCAGTTTTCTCGGGGCTCGACACGCGAGCCGATTTTTGTGCGGGATTTAAGCAGGCCCTTGGCGGTGAGTGTTTTTACGGCTTCGCGCACGGTGGTGCGGCTTGCGCCATAGATGCGGCACCAGTCGGCTTCGTTGGGCAAAATGGCGCCCGGCGCATAGACGCCGCTAAGTATCTGATTTCCAATACTTTGCGCCACTTTGCGGTGCAAATTGCTGCCGGCGGTTTTGGCGAGCGAAGCTTTTTGCGATGATTTTCCGGGATTCATTTTTGTCTCTCGTCTGGCCAAATTATCATACAAATATGGATTGCGTGGCCGCATCCGATATCCTAACAATAACGTTTCTGGGTGAAACTGCCCGGGAAATTATACCGCAGCAAGGCTGCTTAATGGGAGGAAAATATGTTCACTCGCAGAAACTTCTTGGCTGCTTCGGTAGCCGTTGGCTCGCTTCTGGCAACTGGCCAGGTCATGGCCCAAGGCAAGGGCCTTATCGGCATTTCGATGCCCACCAAATCTTCAACGCGCTGGATTTCCGATGGTGAATCCATGGTGAAGGAATTCACCGCGCTGGGCTACGAAACCGATCTTCAGTATGGCGAGGACGACATTCCGAACCAGCTTGCCCAGATTGAAAACATGGTCACCAAGGGCGCCAAGGTCCTGATCATCGCCGCAATCGACGGCTCGACCCTCTCGGACATCCTCAAGAAGGCCCATGAGGCCGGCGCCAAGGTGTTTGCCTATGACCGCCTGATCACCAAGACCGGCGACGTTGATTACTACACCACCTTCGACAATTTCGGCGTTGGCGTTCTGCAGGGCAACTCGCTGATCAAGGGCCTCAAGGAACGCTTTGCCGGCGTCAAGCCCTGGAACGTGGAGTTGTTCGGCGGTTCGCCGGACGACACCAACGCCTTCTACTTCTATGACGGCGCCATGTCGGTGCTGCAGCCGCTGATCGACGCGGGCGACATCGTCATCGTTTCCGGCCAGACGGGCATGGACAAGGTCGGCACACTACGCTGGGATGGCGCGGTTGCGCAGGCCCGCATGGATAACCTGCTGTCGGCCAACTACACCGACAAGAAGGTGCATGGTGTGCTCGCTCCCTATGACGGCCTGTCACGCGGCATCATCTCATCGCTCAAGGGCGTAGGCTATGCCCCGGGTCCTGAAATGCCGATCGTCACCGGCCAGGACGCGGAGGTTCCATCCGTCAAGGCGATGATTGCCGGCGAGCAGTATTCGACCGTGTTCAAGGACACGCGCGAACTCGCCGCGGTGACCGCCAAGATGGTGGACACTGTCCTGCAGGGCAAAGAGCCCGAGATCAATGACACCAAGACCTACAATAACGAAGTGAAAGTCGTGCCGTCCTACCTCCTGACGCCCCATGATGTGGGCAAGGACGACATTGAGAAGCTGCTCGTGGGCTCCGGCTACATCAAGGCCGAAGACCTGCAGTAACGGGTTAATGAACGGCAGGCCCCGTGAGCTGACTTGCGGGGCCTGCTGCTTTTCGCTTATCTATCAATTTGAAGAGCAGGGCAAACCTGCCGGACGGTAAGGGAGGGTGGGATCGGCCATGCAGCCAATCCTTGAAATGCGAGACATCACCAAGACGTTTCCGGGCGTGAAAGCCCTGACGGACGTCAACCTGTCGGTGCTGCCCGCTGAAATCCATGCGGTGGTCGGCGAGAACGGCGCCGGCAAGTCGACGCTCATGAAAGTTCTCTCCGGCGTCTATCCCGCCGGCACCTATGACGGCGCCATTCATTTCGAGGGTGAGGAGCGCAAATTTGGCACGATCGCCGATTCCGAGAATACCGGCATCATCATCATCCACCAGGAACTTGCGCTGGTGCCGCTTCTGTCGATTGCGGAAAACATCTTTCTTGGCCATGAGACCTCGACCAACGGCATCATCAACTGGTTCGAGGCCTTTGCCCGCACCAAGGAGTTGCTGAAAAAAGTCGGTCTTAATGAACATCCCAACACGCTGATTACGAATATCGGAACCGGAAAACAGCAGCTAGTCGAAATTGCCAAGGCGCTGAACAAGAAGGTCAAACTGCTTATTCTCGATGAGCCCACTTCCAGCCTGAATGAAACAGATTCAAACGCGCTGCTGGCGCTCCTCAAGGAGTTCAAGGCGCAAGGCATCTCTTCGATCCTGATTACCCACAAGTTGAACGAGGTGTTGAAGGTCGCAGACCGCATCACCGTGCTGCGCGATGGCATGACGGTCGATACCCTTGACACCCACACCGCCAAGGTGAGCGAGGACCGCATCATCAAGGCCATGGTCGGACGCGAACTGACTGACCGTTTTCCTCCGCGCGCGGCCAAAATTGGCGAACCCATATTCGAGGTCAAGAACTGGAGCGTCTATCACCCGCTTCATGCCGACAAGCAGATGATCAAGGGGGTGGACCTCATGGTCCGCAAAGGTGAGGTTGTCGGCATCGCGGGACTCATGGGATCGGGGCGGACGGAATTTGCCATGTCGGTTTTTGGCCGTGCCTATGGCCAGAAAATCACCGGCGACGTTTTGATTCACGGCAAGCCTGCCGATGTCTCAACCATTCCCAAGGCGATGGATGCGGGCCTTGCCTATGCCACCGAGGACCGCAAGACCTATGGGCTGGTGCTCATCGACCATATCAAGCACAATGTAACGCTCGCCAACCTTGAAGGTGTGTCGTCGTACTCCGTGGTGGACGAGGCGGCTGAACTCAAAGTGGCAAACAAATACCGGAAAGACCTCGCAATTCGTTGTTCCGGCGTGTTCCAAACCACTGTGAACCTTTCGGGCGGAAATCAGCAAAAGGTGGTGTTGAGCAAGTGGCTGTTCTCCGGGCCAGATGTGCTGATCCTGGATGAGCCGACACGCGGCATTGATGTCGGCGCGAAATACGAGATCTACGGGATCATCAACCGGCTGGCCGAGGAGGGCAAGGCGATTATCGTCATCTCTTCGGAAATGCAGGAACTGCTTGGCATTTCGGACCGGATCTATGTGATGAATGAAGGACGCTTCGTGGCCGAAATGCCGGCGCAACAGGCCACGCAGGAAAAAATCATGCGGGCGATCATGAAATCTTGGGAAGGCTGACATGACTGACACGACCGTACAATCGCAAACGCGGAGCGACATCCTGCGCTTCGTGAAAAGCAATATCCGCGATTATGCGCTGCTGCTCTCATTGCTGGTGATCATGGTGTTCTTCCAGTTCACCACGAACGGCACGCTGTTCAAGCCGGTGAACATGACCAACCTCATTCTGCAGAACAGCTACATCGTCATCATGGCGCTGGGCATGCTGCTCATCATTGTGGCGGGCCACATCGACCTTTCAGTGGGCTCCGTTTCGGGCTTTGTGGGGGCGGTTGCGGCGGTGATGATGGTGCCGTGGAAGATGGATCCCTTTGTCACCATGCTGGCCTGCCTCGCGCTGGGGGCCGCCATCGGCGGGGCGCAGGGCTATTTCGTGGCCTACCACCGCATTCCCGCGTTCATCGTCACGCTGGCGGGCATGCTGATCTTCAAGGGCCTGGCGCTCACCGTGCTGGGCGGCGCGTCGGTCGGTCCCTTCCCCAGGGAATTCCAGCTTCTCTCCTCGGGCTATGTGCCGGATCTGTTCAGCTTTACTCTCCTTGGCGGCCCCTTCAACCTGCTGGCCCTCATCATCGGCGCCGTCGTTACCGCCATGATCATCTATTTCAACATCAAGGAACGCCGCGAGCAGCAGGCCCATGGCCTGGCGGAAGAACCGCACATCATTTACCTCGGCCGCAACGTGCTCATTGCCGGGGCTTTCCTCAGCTTTCTCCTTTCTCATGGCGCGCTACAAGGGCCTGCCCAACGTGCTGATTGTCATGTTTGCCCTGATTGCGCTGTTCGTTTTCCTGACCACGCGCACAACCTTCGGCCGAAGGGTCTATGCCATGGGCGGCAATGAAAAGGCGGCGAAGCTGTCCGGCATCAACACCGAGCGCATGACCTTGATGATCTTCGTCATCATGGGGGCGCTGGCGGCACTTGCGGGCCTGGTGTTTGCGGCCCGGCTGAATGTGGCCACGCCAAAGGCCGGCGCCGGCTTCGAGCTGGAAGTCATTGCGGCCTGCTTCATCGGCGGGGCGGCGGTGACGGGCGGTGTCGGCAAGATCATCGGGGCGGTGATTGGCGCCTTCATCATTGGCGTCATGAACAATGGCATGTCGATCATGGGCATCGGCATAGACTACCAATTCGTGATCAAGGGCGCCGTGCTCATGCTCGCGGTGTTCCTCGACGTCTATTACAAGAACAAGGCCGCCTAAAAAGGCGGAGCCGGCACAGGGTGGGACTGTGCCGGCTCCTTAAAGCCCGGCGGTTGGGGGATTGGGGGGACGCCGACCGGGCCTAGCTCGTTATGTGCGGGTTATCTCAGTGCTTGGTGCCTCCCGAGACAAAACCGCTGGTTGATGTGGGCTGCTTCACAAGGGCCACCCATTGCACGGGATCATTGTGCGACTGGCGCTTGAGAAAGGTGTAATCCGTGTCGCTCCAGCGCAGCACGTCGTTGCGCCGGTTATCGAGAATGAAATCGCCGCCGTCGGTGGTGACGGTGAGCACCGCATGGCCCTCGTTCTTCTCATCGAGAACCACGGTGATGAGCAGGGCCTCAGGCGGAAAGCCAAGCTCCTGCAGCGAACGCTTTTTCAGCAGCAGGTAATCCTCGCAGTCGCCCGCATCGGTGGGATAGGCCCAGCGCTCCGGTTCGCCATAGAGATCCTGGTCGCTGATCGGCGCGATCTTGCCGTTCACATAAGTGTTGACCTGGTAGATCAGGTTCCAGCGCTCCGGCGACATGGCGAGCTTGAAGGTCTTGCCGCCCTTGCCTTTGCAATCCAGCGGATTGCTCGCGCAGAACTGCACGAAGCCGACAGGCGGCAGCGTCTTGCCGAATTCACGGGCGAAAGTTTTCCCTGGTTTGGCCAAAGGGAGCCTTTGAAGCGGTGTCTAAAGCGAAAGCCATGGACGAACTCCAGAAGATTCCCAGAAGTGCCGCCCCCACAGCGGTCTTGATGTTCATTTGATGCCCCATTCCTTTTATATTTATGGGACCAACATACACATGCCGTGTTTCCGCCACGTTCAGAACCATGGTATAAGTCTATGAAAATGCACGGCTAAAATGGTTTCGTTTTGTTAACCCTACGGGCCGCTTAACGGGCTGCGCCGGCGGGGGTTGCTTTCGGGCAAATGCCCTGTTATTCCCGGCGCATTCGCAAATGACGTGCGGTCGTGGCGGAATTGGTAGACGCACTACCTTGAGGTGGTAACGGGGAAACTCGTGGAGGTTCGAGTCCTCTCGACCGCACCAATTTCCCAATTGTGCTTTTGGTTAATGAAGCCTGTGGGCTTGAAGCCGGCGGGCTAACTATTCAAATTTCTCATCGTGGCCGTGCTTGACACGGCCATCTTCTTTTTGGGGCCGAAGAAGATGCCCGCGTCGAGCGCGGGCATGATGAGAAGGAGTGGTTAGTGCTGGAGGACCCGCCTGCCGCGCCAGAGGTCGCGGACGCTTTCCAGCACGGCGGCTATCGTGATCAGGGCGATGCCCAAGATTTCGCGCATACCAAAGGGTTCGCCGGACCAGAGGGCGGAGCTGATGGCGGCGGCGCTGATTTCGGTCATGTAGAGGACGCCGACGATGGCAGGCGCCAGCAGGGGCACGGCCCACATGGACAAGATAGACCCCCGGCATGGCGATGAGGAAGATGAAGGGCAGGAGCCACCAGAGCTGGCTCAGCAACCAGGCCAAGCGGCGGCGCGCCGCCCACGCCCGTGAAGGCGAGCAGCAGAAGCAGCAGCGCTCCGGTAAAAATGAAATTCTGCAGGAAGAGGTCAATGGGTTTCTGGTCGCTGTGATGGCGGAGCAGGACGATGGAGGCGGCCCAGGCAACGCCGCCCACGACGGCGGCCCAATCGCCGCCAGTTCCGCGGCCAGGGGAAGCCCTGGTCTATCGCCTAAAATGATGAACATGCCGGAGAAGGCCACGGCGATGGCCAGCCAGCGGATGGGGGTTATGGCCTCGCCCAGAAAGACGCGGGCCATGATCGTTGCCCACACGGGATTGAAATAGAACAGGATCATGGCGCGGACGATTTCGGTGTGGAGGAAGGCGAGGGAATAGAAAAACTGGGTGAGCGCCATGCTGAGGCCGATGGCGAAAAGCCAGAAGCCGCCGGCGCGCTGCTGGCGCCAGCGGGCCAGGAAGAGCGGCAGGAGAATGATGGCCGGGGTGGCGTTGAAGATGATGAAGGACCAGAAGGCATCAATGCCTGCGCCATTGAGGCCGCGGAGCGGAATCCAGAACAGGCCCCAGGCAATGCCGGAGAGGGCGACGGCCAGCTTTGCCAGATTTTCGCTTCGCATTGGTTGCCTTGGCCCCGGGAATGGTGTTGAGAGAACGGGACAGTTAGAGCGGAATGCTTGGGGCCAGGCAAGATGACGGACATGCAGGGCGATATGCGGGTAGGGGATGAGTGGGGCTCGATTGCGCCCGACTTCCTGCAGCATGTTGAAAAGGCCCTGGACAGCGGCGACCAGAAGGCGGTGCGCGCCGCCACCAAGGAACTGCATGCGGCGGACCTTGCCGACCTCATCCAGAACCTTGAGCAGGACAACCGCGTCAAGCTCATTGCCGCGCTGGGCCGCGGCTTTGACGTGGAAGCGCTGGCCGAGCTTGACGAGGACACGCGCGACGCGCTGATGGAGGCGCTGCCCAGCGAGGTGATCGCCTCGGCCATCAAGAAGCTCGACACGGACGACGCGCTCTATCTCATCGAGGACATGGAAAAGGAGGAGCAGGAGGAAATCCTCTCCAAGGTTTCCAAGGAAGACCGCGCGGCGCTGAACCGGGCGCTGGATTATCCCGAGTATTCAGCCGGCCGCCTGATGCAGACGGAGTTCGTGGCGGTGCCGGAGTTCTGGTCGGTGGGGCAGACCATCGACCATATCCGCAGCGCCACGGACATCCCTGACGATTTCGTCGAGATCTACGTCGTCGATCCGGGCTTTCACCTCAAAGGTGTCATGCCCCTGTCGCGCGTGCTGCGCTCCAAGCGCGCCGCCAAGGTTTCCGAGGTGATGGACGATGAACAGACGGTGTTCACGGTTCTGGAGAGCCAAGAGGACATCGCCTACAAGTTCGAGCAGTACAATCTGGTTTCCGCCGCGGTGGTTGACGATGCGGGCAGGCTCGTCGGCACGCTGATGGTGGATGACATCGTGGACGTGATCCAGGAGGAGGCGGAGGAAGACATCCTGCATCTCGGCGGCGTGGGGGCGGAGGCCACCATCACCGACACGGTCTGGCAGACGACGCGCTCGCGCTTTTCCTGGCTGTTCATCAACCTGCTCACGGCCATTCTCGCCTCATGGGTGATCTCGTGGTTTGACGGCACCATCGAGCAGATGGTGGCGCTGGCCATTCTCATGCCGATCGTGGCGTCGATGGGCGGCAACGCCGGCACCCAGACCATGACGGTTGCGGTGCGGGCGCTGGCGACGCGCAACCTGGGCCCGCTCAACGCCATGCGCGTGGCATTACGCGAATGTTCCGTGGGGCTGATCAACGGGGTGCTCTTTGCCGCCATCATGGGGGTGTTTGCCTGGTGGTGGTTCGGCTCGGACATCCTGGGGCTGGTCATCGCCGCGGCCATGGTGATCAACCTGCTGGCGGCAGCACTGGCCGGAATCCTGGTGCCCCTGACGCTCGACCATTTCGACATCGACCCGGCCATCGCCTCGGGCACGTTCGTCACCACGGTGACCGACGTGGTGGGGTTTTTCGCGTTCCTGGGATTGGCGGCGGTTTGGCTTTTGTGAGGGAATTTTCTGCCGGATTTTTTTGAAAATCCGGGGAACGATGTCGGTCACATAAGAATTGGATATTTTTCTTCTATTATCTCGCTTCTCTCTGTCTTTACAGCGCTACTCAGTAGATTTAGTCCAATATCGGCCGCTTTCTTCACCTCAAGGGTGTCGACATTAGAATTGGTATCAATAGTACCAAAAATCCGTTTCTTGAATGCCATGAGTGGCATATTTACGCTTTTCCGTAGCGAAAATTGTTTGGAAAGTCTTTTCTCTATCAACTCGACTTGCTCTAAGACGACTCGTTTTGATACCAAGCCATGATAGTATTCTCTATCCATCCAATAAATTAGCGCCATAACCACGAGGACAGGGTCTTTGTTCTCAGAAGCTGACGTCATAGCGTCGACGTAGAACATTCGGCCAGTATCAAATTTCCTAAGTGTGAAATCCATTAACCCCTTCGCGGCATAGGTGAATGGAAGTGATTGGCCTTCCCTAGAGATATTCAGCCAGCGATTGAAAACATCCGAAGCTGGATCAATCTGACCGCTAAGAATAAGGCCGACAAATTTATTGTTGAGCAGGGAGAGATTATCAGGCTGAGAAATCAGTGCTTTGTCAACCGTTGCAATTGCTCTAAGCGGATCATTCAATACAGATAGGCATAGGCTGGACGCCAAAAGAGCAGGGCCAGTTTGAAAAGGCTGATCATTCAACCATGTTTCGGCGTGACGAACCGCTAATTCGGGCTCTTCCTGCTGGCATGCTTCATAAGTATTGGCTTCATATGCATCTGTAACTATTCTGCCCGGTTGGAGAGTAGGTGCAAAATCTGAATCTTTTTGAATCCATCTAAGTTGAGCTAGCGAGTTTTCGTTAGGCGCCCTCATGGATGTTTCAAAAAGGCGTTTAGCCATTTTTCTATTACCAGACTCCAAGTCCATAGTTGCTAGTCCGGCGGTAAGTTCAGTGTTGTTCGAGTTGGCATCTTGCATATGGCGAATTTCTTGAATGCGCCTTTTTGGTAATTTGGTGTTTTCGTCAATTGTGTGGCTTACCGCTATTTCTGCCGACTGAATCCAAGGATCCCATTCGAAACCCTCACTTCTCCTAAGGTATTTAAGTGCTCGATCTGGTTCACCTCTGGACGCAAAAAAGCAACTTATCGAACGCAAGACGTATCTATCGTTGGGAAAACTTGAGATTGCACGCTCTGCGTAATGCATTGCTGAATCAAGCTGGCCGTGATGGAATTGAATCCGGGCAATCTCAAGGGCGAGAAGGCCGTTCCTTGGGCTCTTTTGTAGTTTGGCTTTCGTTTCTTTAAGCGCAGCCCTGACTCGACCAGAAATAATCCCCGTTTGATCAACTTCAAAACTTGTTTCTATCGGCGAAGGAAAGCTGACGACTGGAGGTTCCGCACCATTGATAATTGCTGCCGCGAGTTTCTTCAGGGACTTTGTGGAATCACGCATGTAGTAAACCATCTTGGCCGCAGCAAGAGAGTTTGTTGACCTTCCAAGCGTGATCGTTGACTCGATAAGTTCAGCGGCATCGTCATGACTTGTAGTTTCCGCGAAATTTCTGTCCAATTTTTCTATTAGTTCTTTTTGTTTTTTTGATAGAGGTTTTCCCTGTTTTATTGATGCAAGCTCACTTCTTGATGTTTGCTGGAGTGATCGCCACCGTGGCAACACTTCTCTTCTACCTGAACCCTGCTTGTCCATTATTGGAGCATCTTGGCCACGTTGCTCAGGCGATCAAACAGCGAAACGTAGCGTTCAACGGAAACACTCTGTTTGTCTTTTTCTCGTTCGTCGGGATGTCCCCTTAAGAGTGGGGAAGGATCAGTGAGCTGCGCGATTGCGTTTACATAATCCTGTGCATAGTCTTTTCCTCTGATTCTGAGATCAGTTGGCATGATTTCCGCCAAATCTTCCATTGCCTCGCTGTGAGCTTCGCGAAGATAAGGGAGCACGTTTTCAAAGCCATCGCCCCAGCCACCTCCTTCGCTATATGGTCTATGTTGAGGAGACAGGAGTGAAAATATTTTTGGCGTCAGCATCGTGTTTGTCACTAGAAAGAATCCCACGCTTCCTAGTAAGTACAGATCATTTCTTTGGCGAGCTCGCACGATCTTTCCGCTGGTAAAGCCATAAATTATTTCTGGTGCGGCATATCTGGGGTCGCCGATGCAATCCTGCTCGGCATGCATGGAGAAGAAATCTGGCGAGATCGCATGCGCGAGATCGCCAAGCTTATGTACTGATGGTCCAAACGATAACAGCGCTGATGGCCGTATGTTATTGTGAGAAATTCCGGAGGAATGCAGTTGTTGTACAGCAGTTGCAAGGTTGTGCATTGCTTTTGCGGTCCAATCAAAATCGTAAGTGGTTATTTTTGCCCTTAGAATTTTTGCGTCCGCGTCCGCCAGTTCCTGGGCCAACCAGATCACAGGTTGTTGAACGCCTTCTTTTGAGACCAGAGAAGTTTGACCTGAATCAAGAGGAGAAACTATTCGGTCCATCCGGTTTCCTTGGCACTTATTAAGAATTTGCATTTCTGCGTCAAAACTCTGAAGTATTGCCAAAAACCGATAGCCAGATGCACCGTTCGGGTCTGTCATTAAATCCACGTCTGTGGCTTTTAGGAATGCTTTTTGGTTATCGGACGTGCTTTCTGCGAGATAGGCGACGGAAAAGGAACCTTCAGAAGATTTTTCTGTACGCTCAATACGCTTCAGAACTCTCCAGGTTCTTTTTTTCCCTTTTAGCAACAATCCTTCGAGGTTTTCAGCAACACCCATTGGTCCCCTCCGTTTCCCACCCGTCTGTTAATTTGAATTTTGTGTTCCGTTTCCACCATTGAACAAGAAGCCAATAGATGCTCCAACAACGAGTGAGATGAGACCCGTTGCCCACGCCCTGAGTTCGTTGTCCTTGACCCAGATAGAAACCGCGAGAAATGCGGCCCCCAATAATAAAGAAGCAGCCGTGATTCTCACGGCTGCTTTAACTTTCATTTTGTCAGTGTCTCTCTCAGGAATTGTGACACTATCAGACTCGATGACGTCCAGGGATTCAATCGTGTCCTTTGGTAGAAGGTGTTTCACGCTAATTTTTTTCGCCACGCGTTTTCCCTCTGATGCTGATCTTTCCCGTTACCTGTCGAGAATTCCAACAAGTTCGGCGTCAAGTTTATCTGGGCTTGAAGTGAAGCCTATGTGGTTCCTACCTAGTTCCTTTTGCTTCTTGTAAGCTTTAAGTACTGATACTGCGCGACGCAGAATCTCGGCTTTTGTGGTGGCTTCTTCAGATGCGAGCTGTTCAAGTAATTCCGCCACTTCGGGGCTGAATTCGACGTTCATTCTAACTTTTTTCATGTGTGCTCCAACCTTATCCTCTATAGGGTAAGTGTGCTCAATATTGTACATAATCAACCCATATACAAGTCCCACAAGGTGTAATTTATACATAAAATTCGCTCACAGTCAATTCTATATTTCAACTTGCAATATTATTTAACTAATTGAATTTATTGCATTTTAGTTGTAATTCGGTTGAATTTGCGATTGGATCTGCCTTTTTTCAACGCTTTCTATCATCTCCGCCACAGCGGCCTTGCCGCCGCCGCTGCAGCAGCAACTGCCAATGCTTAGCAGCAGTCCTTGATTTCTAGCAGTCTTTGATGCGGCTGCTAACGCATTGATTTTAAACACTGTTTAATCCTTTAGGCATTGACTGGCGCTAGGTCTCCGGGCTTGATTCGGAGACGCTCATGACAGTGGAGAGCCAACATGGGTACCAGAGATTTTGAAGGTCAGTTGCGGGGATTGCGTCTTACGACGGCGGAAATCACCTACCGCATGCCGGACTTCCGCGACATCATGCAGATCTATATCTGGCAGGACTACGACCTGGCGCCGCGGTTTCCGAAGCTGATCAAGTTCCTGGATTTCTGGTCGCATAATCTGGATGGGCCGCTGGCCACCATCCGGGTGGCGCAGGCCGGGCTCGTGGCGCCGGCGCGGCTGAGCTACGTGGGAACCGAGTGGCGCCTGCACTGATCTTCGTCCAGCAAAGCCAAGCTCATTGTCCTCTCCCGCGTGCGGGAGAGGAGGGGACCCGTCCGGCGTAGCGCAGCGAAGACGGATGGGGAGGTGAGGGGATCGAGGTGGAAGTGCCCTCATCTATCCCATTTCACTTCGTGAAACGGGCCCCTTTCTTCTCCCGCTTCGCGGGAGAAGACGTTGGAGCCCAAGATTTATTTTCCTAGGCCTCTTGACACGTTCCTAACGTAGGACTATAAGCATTTCCGATGGTTCCGGAAAGGAGGGGACAGTGTCGACAGCGTCTCGAAATTGCCGGAACCATGGGCAGCGCCTGCGGGAGAGGGGAAAGATAGCGCCCCGCTCCATCGGGAGCCGAAGGGAAGACCCGGGGGCACTATGGTCCCCGCGCCTTCAGTGGCAAAACAACCTTGGCGGCAAACACCAGACACCGTGCGATCCAGGGCTCTGTCAGAGCGACCCCGAGGCAAAAACCGCTGCGTTTCAAGGCCGGGCTTTGAGCCTAACCACCCAAACACCACACTTTCCACCAGCATATGCAGGCTTGAAGCCAGGGCGGGGACATCCCCTCCACCTTCTTTCCTCGAATATGAACGGGGGCCGCCATGAGCTGACGCGCGCCTGTCATCATCCGCATCTGGAACAAAACGCCTGATTCTGCGTTTCCTGCCACGCGCGGTATTGTGATTTGCGCAGGATATGGAATGTACATATCAAGCAGCCGGTCACAAACGCCAAGCAGCCAGAGACAGGGTTCACACGTGCAAGACATTCTTTCCCGCCGCAAGCTACTTCTGAGCGGCCTGCTTTTTGTTGCAGGTTCCTCGGTTGCCGCCGCCGATGACCGCGATGCCATCAGGCGGTTCAATGCGCGGAAGAGGCCAAGCGGCCGGCCGCAGGACCGGATATCCCGACTTCTTCGAGCCCTGGGACCGGCCCTATGACGAAGACTGGGAAAGGTATGACGATCCCTATTACGGCGAGGACGAATATGATCCGGCGCTGCTGCCGCCGCCGGAGGCTGATTTCGACTATCCCATCGAGCCGGTCGACCCCGCGCTGATCGAGCCCCGTTACCGGCGGCAGGTGGTGGAGTTCAACGGCCTGGTGAAACCGGGCACCATCATTGTCGATCCGGCGGCGCATTTTCTGTACCAGGTGCGCGGGCAAAGGCAGGCGGTGCGCTATGGCGTCGGCGTGGGCCGGGACGGCTTCGCCTGGTCCGGCAAGGCGGAAATCCGGATGAAGCGGCGCTGGCCGCGCTGGGTGCCGCCCAAGGAAATGGTGGCGCGGGACAAGCGCGCTGCGAAGTGGGCCAACGGGCAGCCGGGCGGGCCGGGCAACCCCTTAGGGGCGCGGGCACTCTATTTATATGCGGGCGGCAAGGACACACTCTACCGGATTCATGGCACGACGGAGCCCGAATCCATCGGCAAGTCCGTGTCCTCGGGATGCGTGCGCATGCTGAACGAGGATGTGGCCGAGCTGTTCGAGCAGGTTCCGATCGGAACGCAGGTCATCGTGCGCGGGGCGTGAGCTTCACCCTCAGGCGGTCTGGCCGTGGCCCTTGATGCGGAAAGCAAACGAGATGAGGAAGACGCCGAAGACAATGGCGTAGGCGCCGATGATCCAGATCACCGCCAAAGCCCCTTCGCCGGGGCGCGCGATGATGAACATGCCGAAGAGAATTGACACGAGGCCGGAGAGGCCGAGCCAGAACTCGCCCTCGATTTCCTCGCGCAGCTTTATGGCGGCGGCGATTTGCAACACGCCCACCACCAGGCTGTAGGCGGCGATTGCAATGAGCAGGCCAAGCGCCGTGACGCCCGGCATCAGCAGGGTGAGAATTCCGGCGGCGAGGCCGATGAGGCCTTGCAGGCCGACCAGCCAGTGGTCACCAGGCTTGGTGCCGCCGGTGGCGGAGGCGTAGAGGGCAAAGAGGCCGTCGATCAGGGCATAGGCGCCCCAGACGATCACCAGGGTTGTGATGGTGAGCCCCGGCATGGTGAAGGCGAGGATGCCGAAGATTATGCTGAAGAGCCCACGCAGCAGGAAAACCCACCAGTATTTTGCCAGATAGTTTTTCATGGGCGTCTCCTGTTGTGCGGGTGGAAGTGTAAGGGTCAGGAAGGATTCAGGCAAATGCTAATTGGACATGTTTGTCCTCGCCCGCGAAGCGGGAGAGGAGGGGACCCGCCGCGAAGCGGTGGGAAGGTGAGGGGAACGAGGTGGAAGTGCCCTCATCTATCCCATCCTGCTTCGCATGATGGGCCCATTTCTTCTCCCGCTTCGCGGGCGAAGACGTGAGCTAGTAATATTTCCAGAATGCAAAGGCGGTGAGGACCATGGCCCAAACGAGAATGCCGTTGCGCACGAGGCGGGGGTCGACGCGCTTGGCGATTTTGGCGGAGAAGTAGCTGCCGACGATGGCGCCCGACATCATGACTACGGCGGGACCCAGGCGAATGACACCCGCCTTTGCGAAGATGACGATTGAGATGAGCGTCATCAATGAGATGGTGATGTTGCGGAGCGCATTGGCCTGGTGGAGATTCATCGAGGTGAAGAGGGCGTAGATGGTGAACATCAGAATGCCCATGCCGAGGCCAAAGTAGCCGCCATAGACATAGACCAGAAATTCCAGAATGAAGGCGAGCCAGAGCCAGCGGCTGCCGTCAAAATTGAAATGGCGTTCCATCCGCAATTTGAGGAAGGGGCCGGCGGCGAAGGAGAAGGTTGCAAAGAGCAGGAGCCAGGGAATGGCTTTCTGGAATGAGGCCTGGCCCGTGTAGATCAGAATGGTCGAGCCGATGACCCCGCCGAGTGCGGCGAGGAAAAGCCTGAGGCCCAGATGCTTGCGGACGCTGGCGAGTTCCGAGCGGTAGGCGTAGGTCCCCACCATATTGGCGGGCAGCACCGCCACGAAGTTGGAGGCGTTGGCCTCGATCTCGCTCATGCCGGCGGCCACGAGCAGCGGGAAGGTCATGAAGCCGGCGCCGCCCACAATGACGTTGATCACGCCGGCCAGCATGCCGCCGGCGAAGAGCAGGAGAAAAATGTGGAGTTCCAAGGACGTTACCTTTTTGCGGGGTTCCGTTCGGCATTCCTTACCGTGTGGAAAAGATGATGCGCCATTAAATTTAATGTTGACATTTATACCGACTGGTTGGTATCCACTTTGAGGAAGGAAAATCATGGTCGAAGCCACGGCATTGCCGGATACGAGAACCAAACTACTGGATGCGGCCCTCATGGTCATCCGCACCAAGGGCTATGCGGGCACCAGCGTGGATGACCTCTGCCAGGCGGCGGGGGTGACCAAGGGGGCCTTCTTCCATCATTTCAAAAGCAAGGAAGAGATGGCTGTGGCGGCGGCGGCGCATTTCGGCGCCATGGCGGAGGAACTTTTTTCGCGCGCAGGCTACCGAGAGCTTTCTGATCCGCTGGAGCGGCTGCTGGCCTATGTGGATTTCCGCAAGAGCATCTTGCGGGGCACGCTACCGGAATTTACCTGCCTGCTTGGCACCCTGGTGCAGGAAGCGTACGAAACGCACCCGGCCATCGCGGCGGCGGCCAACCGCTACATCAGCGAACATGCGACGACGCTCGAGGCCGACATTTCGGCAGTGATGGCAACGCGGGGTACGCCTCCAACGTGGACGGCGGCGAGCCTAGCGCTTTACACGCAAGCGGTGATCCAAGGGGCCTTCATCCTTGCAAAGGCCAAGGGCGGCCCGCAAGTAGCGGTGGACTGCCTCAATCACCTCAGCTGCTATCTCAAACTGCTTTTCAATCACAAAGCGTAAGGGGGAACGCCAGATGGCACCACAGCCACGCAAGATATTTGTCAATTTGCCGGTGAAGAACCTGGACAGATCCATGACCTTCTTCAAGGCGCTGGGCTTTGGCTTCAATGCTCAGTTCACGGATGAAAATTCGGCGAGCATGGTGATCAGCGACAATATCTACGCCACGCTGGTGACGCACGGGAAGTTCAAGGAGTTCTCCAACAAGCCGATTGCCGATGCCACCAAGACCACAGAAGTTGTCACCTGTCTTTCGGCGGAGAGCCGGGAAGAGGTGAACAAAATGGCCGATGCGGCGTTAAAGGCGGGGGGCCAGAAACTGTTGGAGCCGCAGGACTACGGCTTCATGTATTTGCGCAGTTTCCAGGACCTGGACGGGCATATCTGGGAGAGCATGTGGATGGATCCTGCCAACGTAAAATAACCTGATACATCAAAAGGAGAAATGTGATGAGTGACATGGAACGCGTGATGCAAGGCGTTATTCCCTATCTGATGGTTGATGGCGCCGACAAGGCCATTGCCTTTTACGAAAAGGCGTTCGGTGCGAAGGACCTGGGCACGATGCGGAGCGAAGACGGCAAGCACGTGATGCACACTCAGCTTGAAATCAACGGCGGCGCCCTGATGCTGAGCGACGCCGCGGTGATGGGCGAAAAGCAGACTGTTTCGCCAAGCTACATGATGCAGCTTGTGACCCGCGACGGCGACAAGTGGTGGAAACGCGCGGTAGATGCGGGCTGCATGGTGGAGGTGCCATTTGAAATGCAGTTCTGGGGCGACCGCTGGGGCAAGCTTCGCGATCCCATCGGCATCACCTGGGCCCTGCTGGAGCCGGGACCGCAACATGCAAAGAAGGACGCGTGAGATGGCAAAGATTCAAAAAATTACGCCGTTCCTGTGGTTTGACGGCAACGCCGAGGAGGCGGTGACGTTCTACACCTCGGTGTTTGGCAACTCGAAGATCGGCCAGGTGATGCGCAATGGCGAGGGCGGGCCCGGACCGAAGGGCAGCGTGCTGGTCATGGACTTCGAACTGGAGGGCCAGCAGCTTCATGCGCTGAACGGCGGGCCGATGTACAAGTTCACCCCGGCCATTTCATTCATGGTCATGTGCGATGACCAGAAGGAAGTCGACCGGCTGTGGTCCAAACTTACGGCAGATGGCGGCAAGGAAGTGCAATGTGGCTGGCTGGAAGACAGGTTCGGCCTGTCCTGGCAGATCGTTCCTGAAGTTTTCATGCAGATGATCAACGACAAGGACCAGGCCAAGGTGGGCCGCGTGATGGCCGCGATGATGCAGATGGTGAAGTTCGACATCAAGAAACTGCAGGCCGCCTACGACGGGCGCTAGCTATCAGATCCAAATTACGGGAGGAGTTCGGAATGCCTGTTCAACATTATCATGGCGGCTGCCAATGCGGCGCGGTTCGGTATGAAGTCGATGCGGATCTCGACAAGACGATCACCTGCAATTGTTCACGCTGCCAAAGGCTGGGTTCAGTTCTGGCCTTCGCGCCGCGGGAACAATTCACGCTTTTGTCCGGCCAGGAGAACCTGACCGAGTATCTCTTCAACAAGCATAAAATCCACCACCTGTTTTGCAAGACGTGCGGAATTCAAAGCTTCTCCTATGCCGAGGCACCAGACGGCACGCCCATGGCCGCCGTCAACGCGAACTGCCTCGACGGCGTTGAACCGCGCGAACTGAGTCCGCATCATTTCAATGGCCGGGAAGTCTGACTTCATGACTCATCAAGTAGCGGGAGCCTTCCAATGACGCCCACCATCACCGCATTTGAAAGTTCGCCCGATCGCGGCAGGGGACTGGCACGTGACATGCGCGTTCGCTGGGCCCTTGAAGAAGTGGGCCAGCCCTACAACGTCCGTCTTGTTTCGTTCGCTGCGATGAAAGAGCCCGCACATCTTGCGCTTCATCCTTTTGGGCAGATTCCGACCTATGAGGAAGGTGATCTCGCCCTGTTCGAGTCGGGCGCCATCGTGTTCCATATCGCTGAGCGCCATAAAGGCTTGCTGCCGGACGATGCCAATGCCCGGGCGCGCGCGATATCATGGATGTTTGCCGCGGTGAGCACGGTGGAGCCGCCGATCATTGGGCTGGAAATCGCCAAGTTGGGTGAGGGCGACAAACCGTGGTCCGAGCAGCGCCTGCCTCTCGTCAAGGATCGTATCCGTGACCGGCTGGCCGAACTTTCCAGTCGCCTTGGCGTTGCCGACTGGCTCGATGGCGAATTCAGCGCGGGCGACCTCATGATGGTGCATGTGCTGCTCAGGTTGGGCCGTTCAGGACTACTCGAAGAATATCCAAACCTATCGGCCTATGTCGCCCGCGGCCAAGCGCGGCCGGCTTACAAGCGCGCATTTGCCGCCCAATTGGCGGTTTTCACGGGCAATTGAGGGGCAAAGCTTGCATTTTGGCTGAAATACCCCTAGAAGCCGCCCAAATCCCGATTTACCCCCCGTTTCAGGAGAACACGAGCTTATGGCGCGCGTCACGATTGAAGACTGCATTGACAAGCTGCCGAACCGGTTTGAACTGGTTCTGCTTTCGGCCCACCGGGCCCGGATGATTTCGCAAGGGGCGCCCATCACCCTCGACCGCGACAACGACAAGGACCCGGTCGTCAGCCTGCGCGAGATTGCGGACGAGACGATCAACAAGGACGACCTGCGCGAAGAGTTCATTCACGCCATGCAGAAGCATGTGGAAGTGGATGAGCCGGAGCCAACCGACATGCCGCTCCTCACTTCCAGCGTTGCTGGCAGCGTGGGCGAGCAGGCTGCGGGCGGCGATGACGTGGTTGAGTTCGAACAGATGACCGAGGAAGAGTTGCTCCGCGGCCTTGAAGGCATGCCGCCGGCCGAAAGCCCCGGCAGCCAGCGCAACGGCTACTGATTTCCACAGATCTTAAGAATATTCAGGCCGGACCCTCGCGTCCGGCCTTTTTTATCGTAAACTGGACATATGATACGCCAGTATGAATTGGTTGAACGGGTCGTGAAATATGACCCGGACGCGAATGAGGACCTGCTCAACCGCGCCTATGTCTATGCCATGAAGGCGCATGGCAACCAGACGCGGGCCTCGGGCGAGGCCTATTTCAACCACCCCCTGGAAGTGGCGGCCATTCTCACGGAAATGAAGCTCGACGACGCCACAATTGCGGCAGCGCTGCTGCATGACACGGTGGAAGACACGGAAGCCACGCACCAGGAAATCGAGGAGAAGTTCGGCAAGGAAATTGCCTCCCTGGTGGATGGCCTGACCAAGATCAAGAAGATCGACCTCGTCACCACGGAAGCCACCCAGGCGGAAAATTTGCGCAAGCTCCTGCTTGCGATGTCAAAGGATGTGCGGGTGCTGATGGTGAAGCTGGCGGACCGGCTGCACAACATGCGCACCATTGAGCATGTGAAGCCAGAGAAGCGCCTGCGCGTGGCCCAGGAGACCATGGACATCTACGCGCCGCTGGCCGGACGCATGGGCATGCAAACGGTGCGTGACGAGCTGGAAGACATTTCCTTCCGGGTGCTCAATCCGGATGCCAACAAGATTATCCAGGACCGGCTTGCCCAGCTCCACGAAGAGAGCGGCGACGTTCTGCGCGAGATTGAAAAGGCGCTGGCCACCAAGCTGGCGGAGAACGGCATCAAGGCGGAAGTCTATGGCCGGGAGAAGCGGCCCTATTCGATTTGGCGCAAGATGGAGCGCAAACATCTGTCGCTGGGCCAGCTCTCGGATATTTTCGGCTTCCGCGTGCTGGTGGGCACGGTGGACCAGTGCTACCGGGCGATTGGCATTGTGCACCGGACGTGGCGGGCCATTCCGGGGCGCTTCAAGGATTACATTTCGACGCCCAAGCAGAATGACTACCGCTCGTTGCATACGATTGTGATCGGGCCGCATCACATGCGGGTTGAAATGCAAATCCGCACCAAGCTGATGCATGAGATTGCTGAGCGCGGCGTGGCGGCGCATGCGCTTTACAAGGATGCGCCCGACGCAAAAGAGGCGCTTGACGGGTTCCGCGCGCCCGGCGCTGAATCCAATGCCTACCGCTGGCTGCGGCATCTGGTGGAGATGCTGCAGGAGGGGGAAAGCCCCAAGGAATTTCTCGAGCACACCAAGCTGGAACTGTTCCATGACCAGGTGTTCTGCTTCACGCCGAAGGGACAACTCATCGCACTTGCCGCGCGGCGCCACGCCCATCGACTTTGCCTATGCGGTGCATACCTCCATCGGCGACAGTTGCGTGGGCTGCAAGGTGAACGGCCGGCATGCGCCGCTGGTGGCCGAACTCGAAAACGGCGACGAGGTGGATATCATCCGCTCGGACGCGCAGGTGCCACCACCAGCCTGGGAAAATATCGCGGTTACCGGCAAGGCCCGAGCGGCGATCCGGCGCGCCACACGGGCTGCCATGCGCAAGCAATTTGCCGGGCTTGGCCGCGAGATTGTCGAGAAGCTTCTGGCCAAGCAGAACAAGCCCATGGTGGCCAAGGAAATTGCCGCCGCGGTGCCGCGCCTTGGCCACAAGAATGTGGACGACACGATGGCGGCGATCGGGCGGGGCGACCTTTCGGGTTACGACATGCTGAAGGCCATGGGGCTTACGGTGGAAGCGAGCCAGATGCGCGAGTCGCGGCGCAAGGGCACTGCCGCCAAGAAATCCGACCCGGCGCACGCGGCCTCGGTTCCGGTGCGGGGCCTGAGCGGCAATATGGCCTTCACCATTTCCAAGGAAACCGGCGCGGTTCCGGGCGAGCGCATTGTGGGCATTACCATGCCGGGCGAGGGGGTTACGATCTACCCGATTTTCGCCCGGGCGCTGGAACAGTTCGACAGCCAGCCGGAGCGCTGGATCGATCTTGCCTGGGACAGTGCTGCCGCGGACCAGAAATTTCCGGCGCGGATCAATATCGTGCTTCTGAACGAGATCGGCGCGCTGGCCCAGGTCACGCAGGTGATCGGCGACCAGGGCGGCAATATTGATGAGCTTGCAGATGATGGCGCGGCAGGGGGTGCGCGATTTTTTTGATCTGGACATTCTGCTGGAAGTGCATGATGCACGGCATCTGAACGACATCATCACGGGTCTCAGGACCAAGAATGCGGTGAGCGCCGTCACACGGGCAACGGGGTAGCAGATGCTGAGCCACGACGAGGTATTGGGCGAGTTTCGCGCGGCAGGCGCTCTTCTCGAAGGGCATTTCATCCTGTCGTCGGGCTTGCACAGTTCGCGCTACCTGCAATGCGCGCGGGTTCTGATGGACCCCAAGCGGGCGGACCGGCTTTGCCAATCCCTGAAACAGCGAATCACCGACAAAATCAGGGCGCAGATCGATATCGTGGTCTCGCCCGCCATGGGCGGCGTTGTGGTAGGCTATGAGATGGGGCGGCAGCTTGGGGTTCCCGCCATTTTCTTCGAGCGGGTGGACGGCAAGCTGGTGCTGCGGCGCGGCTTCACCATTGCCAAGGGGGCGCGGGTTTTGATGGTGGAAGACATTGTCACCACCGGGCTTTCGTCGCGGGAATGCATTGCGGGGATTGCTGAGGAGGGGGGCGTGACGCTGGCCGCCGCCTGCCTGATTGACCGTTCGGGCGGCAAGGCGGATCTGGGTGTGCCGTTGTTTGCGCTGACCAGCCTTGAAATTCCGGCCTATCCGGCGGATGCCCTGCCGCCGGAACTGGCGGCCCTTCCGGCCGTCAAGCCGGGCAGCCGGGGCCTCAACAAATGATCATCGGCCTGGGCAATGACATGGTGGATATAAGGCGTATTGAGCAAACGCTTGAGCGCTATGGCAGCCGGTTTGTGGCGCGCATTTTCACCGATATCGAGCAGAAGAAATCGGACCGTCGGGCCCAGCGGGCTGCGTCCTACGCCAAGCGCTTTGCCGCCAAGGAGGCGTGTTCCAAGGCGCTTGGGACAGGATTTCGCCGGGGGGTTTTCTGGAAGGACATGGGGGTTGTGAACGAGCCTTCAGGTCGGCCCACCCTGCAGCTTACCGGCGGGGCCAAGGCGCAGCTCGACCGAATCACCCCGGCAGGGCACACCGCCCGCATTCAACTCACGATTACGGATGACTTTCCTTACGCCCAGGCCGTTGTCATCATTGAGGCAGTGGCCGTTTCCTGACTGTGATTAATTCGTCACAGTACCGGAGCTTGCATGGTGCTACATTGCACCTCATATGGTGGAGGCGCTATAGCCCAAAGTATAGATAGAGCGCGGAAAGCTCGATTTTGATGCACAAGAAAGACTACCACATGGCACCGGCCCAGGATATGCGCCAGAAATCCGAAGAAGGGATTTGGGACACCGTCAAGGTGATTATCCAGGCGCTGCTGATTGCCTTTTTCGTGCGCACTTTCTTCTACCAGCCGTTCAACATTCCGTCGGAGTCGATGTACCCCACGTTGAAGGTTGGCGACTATCTTTTCGTCTCCAAGCTTTCCTACGGCTACAGCAAGTATTCCTTCAATTTCTCGTTTGGCGGGTTCGGCACCACCTGGATCAAATGCTGCCCCATCGATTTTCCGGGCCGGGTGGTTCTGGCCGATACGCCCAAGCGCGGCGACGTGGCGGTATTCAAGCTGCCGACCGATACGAACATTGACTACATCAAGCGGGTGATCGGGCTGCCGGGCGACCGCATCCAGATGCGTGATGGCGTTCTCTTCATCAACGGCGAAGAAGTGAAGAAGGAACGCATCGAGGATTATGTAGACACTGAAATTGGCGGCGAAGGCAGCGGCCATCCTATCCAGCAGTTTGAAGAGACCCTGCCCAACGGCGTGAAATACCGGGTGCTCGACCAGGTGCCCAACGGCTCGGCCGACAACACCATCGAATATGTGGTGCCGCCGGCGCATTACTTCATGATGGGCGACAACCGGGATAATTCCGAGGACTCGCGCTTCCTCGATGCGGTGGGCTATGTGCCCATCGAGAACTATGTGGGACGGGCGGACATCATCTTCTTTTCTATTTCGCGCGGCACAACCCTGTGGGAAGTTTGGAAGTGGCCTTTCGAAATTCGCTGGGGCCGTTTCCTGAACCTTATCTAGGCGCCCGGGGTTTTGGTCCGTTTTTCACAAACCCTGCATGACGAGATCACGCAGCGCCTTGGCTATGCGTTCAAGGACAAGGTATTGCTGCGCCACGCGCTGACCCACAGCAGCACCAACCACAGCCGCGACGACTACCAGCGCCTGGAATTCCTCGGCGACCGGGTTCTGGCCCTGGTGATTGCCGAGGAGCTGTTCCGGCTCAACCCGGCGCACCGGGAAGGCCACATGGCGAACCTGCACAGCAACCTGGTGCGGGGCGAAATTTGCGGCGAGGTGGGCAAGGAGCTTGGGCTCGGCGAATTCATCATCGTGGGGCCGAGTGAGCGCAAGAAGGGCGTGAACCTGATTACGTCCGTGGTGGGGGATGTGGTGGAAGCGCTGATCGGCGGGATTTACCTTGATGGCGGGCTTGCCGACGCCAAGGCCTTTATCCTGCGCAACTGGTCGCGCCACATTGCGGAAAACCGCTCGGTGAGCAAGGACCCCAAGACCTACCTGCAGGAATGGTCGCTGGCGCGCGGGCTTCCCATCCCGGATTATAAAATACTCAAGCGCGAAGGATTGGAGCATAGTCCGCTCTTCACGGTGGAACTGAATGTCAAAGGCTGGGAGGCGGTCCAGGGATCGGGCCCTTCCAAGCGGCTTGCCGAGATGGCGGCGGCGGACAGTTTCCTGAAGCGCGAGGAAATCCGGCAATGAGCGAAACGCGGTGCGGTTTTTGCGCCATCATCGGAGCCCCCAATGCGGGCAAGTCCACCCTGGTCAACCAGTTGGCGGGCTCCAAGGTTTCCATCGTTTCGCACAAGGTGCAGACGACGCGGGCGCGGCTGCGTGCGATCTTCATGGAAGGGGCCTCGCAGGTCATCGTTGTGGATACGCCGGGGATATTTGATCCCAAGCGCAAGCTTGATGAAGCGATGGTGGAAAATGCCTGGAGCGGATCGGCGGAGGCCGATGTGACGGTGCTTCTGGCCGATGCGCGGCTGGGGCGGAATGATGATGTGATGCGCATCATCGACGGGTTGAAGAAGAACGGGACCAAGGCGCTGCTGGCGCTCAACAAGGTGGACCTGCTGCGGCGGGAAGTTTTGCTGGAAATCTCCAAGCGCTTCAACGAGGCCTATGAATTCTCCGACACCTTCATGATCAGCGCCTTGAAGGGGTCAGGGGTTGATGACTTGCGCAAGAAGATTGCAAGCCTGATGCCAGTGGGGCCGTGGCTTTATCCGGAGGATCAGGCGGCGGATGTGCAGTTGCGGTTTTTGGCTTCGGAAGTGACGCGGGAAAAGATTTATCTCCGTCTGCACGAGGAGCTTCCCTATTCCTCGACGGTTGAGACGGAAACCTGGGAAGAGCAAAAGGACGGCTCGGTGAAGATCGGCCAGGTGATCTATGTGGAGCGCGACAGCCAGAAGGCCATTGTGCTGGGCAAGGGCGGGCAGATGATCAAGCTCCTGGGGCAGCTGGCGCGGGAAGAGTTGGAGAAATCCTTCGAGCGGCGGGTGCATCTCTTCCTCTTCGTGAAGGTGCGGGAGAACTGGACGGAAGATCCGGAGCGCCTGCGCATGATGGGCCTGGGGAACTGAGGCCCGGGCCATGGAATGGCGCGATCACGGCGTAATTCTTTCGGTTCGCCGCCATGGCGAAACCAGCGCCATTGCCGAATTATTGACGCCGGGGCATGGGCGCTGCCTGGGTCTGGTGCGGGGCGGACGCTCGCGCATTCAACGGCCGGTTCTGCAGCCTGGAAACTTCGTGACGGCCACATGGCGGGCCCGGCTGGAAGACCACCTCGGCACTTTTGTTTTCGAGCCACTGAAACTGTCGGCGGGCACGATCATGGAAAGCTCGTTCCGGCTGGCGGGGCTGACAACGCTTACCAGCCTGTCGCAGACCCTGCCGGAGCGCGAGCCGCACCAGCGCCTCTATGACGCGTTTCAGATCGTGCTCGACGCCATCGACAATGACGCGCATTGGCCCGCACTTCTGGTGCGCTGGGAGCTAGGCCTGTTGGAGGAACTTGGCTTTGGCCTGGACCTGAGCAAATGCGCCGTTACTGGAACGGTCGAAAATCTTTTCTATGTTTCACCAAAAACCGGCCGCGCCGCGCTGCCTTGCAGGCTGGCGAGCTCTACCACGACAAATTGCTCAAGCTTCCGGGTTTCCTTTTGGGGCAGCAGGTGAAATCAACCGAAGACATTCTCGATGGCTTCAAGCTCACGGGACATTTTCTGGAGCGCCACATCTTCGAACCGCGCGGGCTTGAAATGCCGGAGCAGCGCCAAAGGATGCTTGCCGATCTGGCCCAAAGGACGCATTGACCTCGTGGCGCTGCAGCTTAAAGGATAATGCATGCTCGGACGTTTGAACCATGTGGCGATTGCGGTGCCTGACCTTGAGGCGGGCGCGAAGATCTATGCCTCGGTTCTGGGGGCGAAGGTATCTGCTCCGCAGACGGAGGCGGCACATGGGGTGCGGGTGGTGTTCGTGGAATTGCCCAATACGAAAATTGAACTGCTGGAACCCTTCGGCGAGAATTCACCGATCAGGGCATTCCTCGAAAAAAACCCGTCGGGCGGCATGCACCATGTTTGCTATGAGGTGGCCGATATCGCGGCGGCGCGGGACAGGCTGGTGGCGGAAGGGGCGCGGGTTCTGGGTGACGGCGCACCGAAGATTGGGGCGCATGGCAAGCCCGTGCTATTCCTGCACCCCAAGGATTTCTGCGGCACGCTGATTGAACTGGAGCAGGCATGAACCTTGCTAGCGCCCTTGCGATTTATTTCATCATCTGGTGGCTGGTGCTTTTCCTGGTGCTGCCCTTTGGCATCCGCAATGCCCATGAAACGGGCGAGACGGTGGAGGAGGGCCATGAGCCGGGGGCGCCGGTCAACCCGCGGCTGGTGCGCAAGGTGTTTATCACGACGCTGCTGGCAAGCCTGATATTTGCCGCTTTCTACCTGGCGCAGACGCGGGGCTTTTTGAGCCTCGAAAGCCTGCCATTCTACAACATGATGCCCTCGTCAATCTGAGCAATAAAAAAAGGCGAAGCTTTCACTTCGCCCTTTCTAAGTCAGTTGGCCTTCCATTTTCCTGCTGATCCCTAGAGATCAACGGGGCCGCTGTCTTACGGTTTCCCGTATGCGCGCCCGGAAGTATCCTCCCCAGACCTGGGTCCACTTAAGAGTAAACACCGACGGTCTTTTTCTTGATTGGCGGCGAAGCTAGCACAAAGTTTGGCCGTGTCACGTGAAATATTACGGAAGTGTGTCTTGACTTTGAAAGTGCCCGGCTTGTGTTCCCATTTGTTTCCCTTAAAAGGGCGCATCACTGGTTTAACGAGGATTCTCATGCGACTTTCGCAGTATTTCATGCCCATTCTGAGAGATGACCCGAAGGAGGCGGAAATCGTGTCCCACAAGCTTATGCTGCGGGCGGGCATGGTCAGGCAGGAGG
Source organism: uncultured Alphaproteobacteria bacterium (assembly GCA_963753025.1). Classification (GTDB taxonomy): domain Bacteria; phylum Pseudomonadota; class Alphaproteobacteria; order Rhizobiales; family Aestuariivirgaceae; genus Aestuariivirga. The sequence continues at coordinate 32,941 of CAVWAY010000019.1, forward strand.
CGGCGGGCAACTACTCCTGGTTGCCGACGGGCTTCCGGGTTCTCAAGAAGATTGAGCAAATCGTGCGGGAGGAACAGAACCGGGCCGGGGCCCTGGAGGTGCTTATGCCCACCATCCAGCCCGCCGAATTATGGAAGAAATCAGGGCGTTACGACGCCTATGGCAAGGAAATGCTGCGGATCAAGGACCGGCATGACCGGGAGATGCTTTACGGCCCGACCAATGAGGAAATGATCACTGATATCTTCCGCCAGGGGGTGCAAAGCTACAAGGACCTGCCGCGCAACCTGTACCATATCCAGTGGAAATTCCGCGATGAGGTGCGGCCGCGCTTCGGGGTGATGCGGGGGCGCGAGTTCCTGATGAAGGATGCCTATTCCTTCGATGTGAGCCGCGAGGCAGGGCAGCATTCCTACAACAAGATGTTCGTAAGCTACCTTCGCACCTTCGCGCGCATGGGGCTCAAAGCGGTTCCGATGCGGGCCGAAACCGGGCCGATCGGAGGCTCGGACAGCCATGAGTTTCTGGTGCTGGCGGACACCGGCGAGAGCGGGGTTTTCTTCGACGGGGATTTCCATGAAATGGACTGGGACAAGGTTGAGGTCGACTACGACGATGTGAATGCCGTTGCCAAACTGGTGGAGAGCTTCACGTCGAAATATGCGGCCACCGACGAGAAACATGACGCGGCTGAATTCGAGCGCCGGGTGCCAGCACCGAAGCGCATGACCGGACGCGGCATTGAGGTGGGCCACATCTTTTTCTTCGGCACGAAATATTCGGAACCGCTGGGATGCGAAGTGCAGGGGGCGGACGGCAAGAAGGTGGCGGTGCAGTCCGGCTCCTATGGCATCGGCGTGTCGCGCCTCGTTGGCGGCATCATTGAAGCGAGCCATGACGATGCGGGGATCATCTGGCCGGAGGCGGTGGCGCCGTTCCAGGTGGGGCTGATCAATCTCAAGGTGGGCGATGCGGCGAGCGATGAGGCCTGCCTTAAAATTTACAAGGCGCTGCAGGCCAAGGGTGTTGACGTGTTGTTTGACGACAAGGATGGCGGGGCGGGCGGCAAGTTCGCGGCGATGGATTTGATCGGCCTGCCATGGCAGGTGATCATCGGGCCGCGCGGCCTGAAGGACGGCATTGCCGAAGTGAAGAACCGCAGGACGGGAGCGCGCGAGAACGTAGTGCTTGACCAGGTCGTGGGACGCTTTACTGCTTGATGGAAAATGACCTTCCCGATACGAAGCCCTTCGCCAATTTCGAATGGATGCTGGCGCTACGCTATCTGCGGGCGCGGCGGAAGGAAAGTTTCATTTCGGTCATTTCGCTGTTTTCATTTTTGGGAATCATGCTCGGGGTCGCCACGCTGATTGTGGTGATGTCGGTTCTCAACGGGTTTCGCGCCGAATTGCTGGACAAGATTTTGGGTTTTTCCGGGCACGCGACGTTTTACCACCAGGACCTGAGCCCCATTCCGAACTTCAAGGAAATCCAGGCGCGGCTTGAAAAGGTGGACGGGGTCACGCGGGTGATCTCGCTGGTTGAGGGTCAGGCAATGGCTTCATCGCTGAGAAGCAGCACGGGCGTGCTGGTGCGCGGTATTGCCGAGGCTGATATCGAGAAGCTCAGCAGCATCAACAACAAGGATTTGCAGACGTCGATCACCGAGCCGGGGATTCCGGATCTGACGCCGTCATTCAAGGGGTTCGACAAGTCGGAAGGGATTGCGGTTGGCGAACGACTGGCGTGGCGGCACCAGCTTAAATTAGGCAGCATGCTGACGATCATTTCGCCGGACGGGCCTGACACGGTGATGGGCACGGCGCCGCGCATACGGGATTTTCCGGTAGTCGCCATCTTCAAGATCGGCATGTCGGAATATGACGAGGGCATCGCCTATCTGCCGCTTGCCGACGCGCAGGAATTTTTTGTCTCGGAAGAGGGTGCGACCGGGCTTGAAGTGATGGTGCAGTCACCCGATGATATTAACGCCATTGTTCCGGCGCTGCGTGATGCGGCGGGGCCTGACCTTTGGATGCAGACGTGGAAAGACCGCAACCAGGCCTTTTTCAATGCGCTGGCGGTGGAACGCAATGTGATGTTCCTGGTGCTGACCATGATCATTCTGGTGGCGGCGCTCAACATCATTTCCGGCCTCATCATGCTGGTGAAGGACAAGGGCCGCGACATTGCCATTTTGCGCACCATGGGGGCGACGCGCGGCGCGGTGCAGCGGGTGTTCCTGATCACGGGCGCTGCCATCGGCGTAGTGGGAACCTTCGCCGGACTCGTTCTGGGAATCCTTATTTGCCTCAATGTAGAAAGCATCCGGCAATTCGTGCAGTGGCTTTCCGGCGTTGATCCCTTCAATGCGGAAATCTATTACCTGGCGCAGCTTCCGGCAGTGATCGACTACACCCAGACGTTCTGGATCGTGGTGATGTCGCTGGCGTTGTCGTTCCTCGCAACACTTTATCCGTCGTGGCGGGCGGCCAAGCTCGATCCGGTTGAAGCCTTGAGGTACGAATAATGACGCCTGCCCTTGAGCTTCGCCATGTGGCCCGTTCCTACGCCGAAGGGGCGGGTCGGCTTGATATTTTCAAGGACCTGGCGCTTGAGGTTTATGCCGGGGAGATCGTGGCGCTGGTGGGCCAGTCGGGGGCAGGCAAATCCTCACTGCTGCATATTGCCGGGCTGCTGGAAGCGCCGACAGCGGGCGAGGTTTTCATTTCGGGGCAGAACTGTACCGCACTTGACGATGCGGCGCGCACCCGTATCCGACGGATCGGCATCGGCTTCGTTTATCAGTTCCATCACCTGCTGCCGGAGTTTTCTGCGCTGGAAAATGTCGTGATGCCGCAGTTAATTGCGGGGGCGGCAAAGCCTGCGGCGGTGACGCGGGCGAAGGACCTTCTGGACAGGTTGGGGCTGGCGGAGCGCTTTGAGCACCGGCCTTCGGAAATGTCGGGCGGCGAACAACAGCGAGTGGCCATTGCCCGGGCCATTGCCAACCGGCCCTTGTTGCTGTTGGCCGATGAACCCACGGGCAATCTTGATCCGGATACGGCAGCGCGGGTGCATGTGGAATTCCTGCGGCTTATCAAGGAGGAAGGGCTGGGCGCCCTGATTGCCACCCATAATATTCCTCTGGCGAGCCGCATGAGCCGGATCGTGAGCCTGCAGTCCGGCATTCTTGTGGATGGGCTGGCCTAAGGCCTGACGGCACGGGCGAATCTGGGCTAGTCTCCCGGCATGGCCACTGATTCAAAAACTCCGACATTCATTCATTTGCGGGCCCATTCCGCCTATTCGCTGGCGGAAGGGGCGCTGCACATCAAGCAGATGGCGGTGCTGGCCAAGGAAGCAGGCATGCCGGCGCTGGCCATTACCGACTCGGGCAATCTTTTCGGAGCGCTGGAGTTTTCGGAAGCGCTGGCCGACAAGGGCATTCAACCCATCATCGGCTGCTCGCTGCGGGTGGAAACCCATGCGGCTTCCGCCGATGCGACGGCGAAGACCCAGCCGCATCCCAAGAAGCTGCCGCCGCTGGTGCTGCTGGCCAAGGATGAGGCGGGCTACCGCAACCTGATGAAGCTTTCGAGCCGGGCCTATTTGCAGACGCCGGAAAGCGAGCTGCCGCATGTGACCTGGGAGATGCTTGAGGGGCTGAGCGCGGGGCTCATTTGCCTGTCCGGCGGACCTGATGGCCCTATCGACGAGGCGCTTGTGCAGGGGCAGAGTTCGCTGGCGCGGCAGTTGGTGGAACGTCTCAAAGGGCTGTTTGGCGACCGCTTTTATCTCGAATTGCAGCGCCATGGCACCGATGCTGAGCGTGCTGCCGAAGCGGGCCTTGTTGAGCTGGCCTATGAACTGGAAGTGCCGCTGGTGGCGACCAACCAGGTTTATTTTGCCAAGCCTGATGACTATGCGGCCCACGATGCGCTGATCTGCATTGCCGAGGGGCAGGTGGTTTCCGCCGATGACCGCAGGCGGGTGACGCCGGAACATTATTTCAAGTCGCAGCAGGAAATGGCAGCACTGTTTGCCGACATCCCCGAGGCCATCGAAAACACCATCGAGATCGCCCGGCGCTGCGCCTATATCGTGAAGGGCCACGCGCCGATCCTGCCGCGCTTCAGCGCTGGCGACGAGGCGGAAGAATTGCGCCGGCAGGCAAAGGAGGGGCTGGCGCACCGGCTTGCCACGGTGGGCATGGCCGAGGGCTATTCGCTTGAGATTTATCAGGAGCGGCTGGAGTTCGAGCTCGGGGTGATCATCAAGATGCGCTATCCCGGCTATTTCCTGATCGTTGCGGATTTCATCAAGTGGGCCAAGGCGCAAGGCATTCCGGTGGGGCCGGGGCGCGGCTCGGGTGCGGGTTCGCTGGTGGCCTATTCGCTCACCATCACCGATCTTGATCCGCTGCGCTTCCAGCTTCTGTTCGAGCGCTTCCTCAATCCGGACCGCGTGTCGATGCCCGACTTCGATATCGACTTCTGCCAGGACCGGCGCGACGAGGTGATCGACTATGTGCAGGAGCGCTATGGCAAGGACCATGTGGCGCAGATCATCACCTTCGGAAAGCTGCAGGCGCGGGCGGTGTGCCGCGACGTGGGCCGGGTGTTGCAGATGCCCTATATGCAGGTAGACCGGATTTCAAAACTGATCCCGATGAACCCGGCCAATCCGGTGACCTTGAAACAGGCCATCGACGGGGAGCCCCGCATTCAGGAAGAGCGCGACCGCGACCCCACGGTGCGGCGCATGCTGGATATCGGCCTGAAGCTGGAAGGGCTTTACCGCCATGCCTCGACGCACGCGGCGGGGCTGGTGATCGGCGACCGGCCTTTGGAAGAGCTGGTGCCACTTTACCGCGACCCGCGCTCGACGTTGCCTGCCACGCAGTTCAACATGAAATATGTGGAAAAGGCCGGGCTGGTGAAATTCGACTTTCTCGGATTGAAGACGCTGACGGTGATCGACAAGGCGCTGAAGCTCATTCATGCGCGCAAGCCCGATTTCGATATCGCAAAAATTCCGCTGGATGACGGGCCGACTTATCACATGCTGGCGCAAGGCGACACGGTGGGCGTGTTCCAGTTGGAAAGTTCCGGCATGAAGGATGCGGTGCGCCAGATGCGGGCGGACCGGTTTGAGGACCTGATTGCGCTTGTGGCTTTGTACCGCCCGGGCCCGATGGCGAACATCCCCACCTATTGCGCGCGCAAGCTGGGCAAGGAACAGATTGAATATCTGCATCCCAAGCTTGAGCCCATTCTCAAGGAAACTTTTGGCGTCATCACCTATCAGGAACAGGTGCAGCAGATTGCCAAGGATCTGGCGGGCTATACGCTGGCCGAAGCCGACCTTTTGCGCCGCGCCATGGGCAAGAAAATCAAGTCCGAGATGGACGACCAGCGCGAGCGCTTCCTGACAGGCGCCACCGATCACGGGCGTTGACCGCAACATCGCCATCCAGATATTCGAGGCCTGCGCCAAGTTTGCCGAATACGGCTTCAACAAATCACACTCGGCGCCTTACGCCTACATCAGCTATCAGACGGCCTATCTCAAGGCCAATTTCCCGGTGGAATTCCTTGCCGCCTCGATGACGCTGGACATGGGCAACACGGACAAGCTGCAGGTGTTCCGCGACGAGGCCCAGCGCATGGGAATCAAGGTGGCGCCGCCTTCGGTCAATGCCAGCGCCATTGATTTCGGCGTGCGCGACGGGGTAGATTTTCTATTCGCTGGCGGCCTTGAAAAATGTCGGCGTTGGCGCCATCCAGCATTTGATTGCAACGCGCGAGGCAGGCGGGCGCTTTACCTCGCTGGGGGATTTCGCACGACGGGTGCAGGGCTCCACGCTGAACAAGCGGGCTTTGGAAAGCCTGGCGAAGGCGGGGGCTTTCGACGAGATCAATGCCAACCGGGCGCAGGTTCTGGCGGGGGTTGAAACGATTATCGCCACTTCCAGCCGCACCAGTGCGGAGGCAGATGCGGGGCAGAATGACCTGTTCGGGGCGGCAACGGGAACCAAGGAAGAGCTGGTGCTGCCTTTGCGCGATGTGTGGCTGCCGATGGAACGGCTCAGCCACGAGTTTGAAGCGGTTGGCTTTTATCTCTCCGGCCATCCGCTGGACGATTACATGAAGCCTCTGGCCAAGCTCGGGGTGGATACCTGGGCGGCCTTCCAGCAGAAGGCTCTGACCAAGGGGGCGAGTGCGGGAAAGCTGGCGGGCACCATTACCCACCGGCAGGAGCGGCGCTCAAAATCCGGCAACAAGTTTGCCTTCATCGGTTTCTCCGATCCCACCGGGCAGTTCGAAGCCATCTGCTTTTCGGACACGCTGGCGGCGGCGCGGGATTTGCTGGAGCCGGGCAAGGCGGTGATCGCGCGCGTCGAATGCGACGTAGAAGGCGAGGAGATCAAGCTGCGGCTGCAAGGCGTTGAGGTTCTGGACAAGGCGGCCGCAGCGATTGTCACGGGGCTTACAATATTCGTGCGCGACACGAAGCCGCTGGATTCCATCGCCATGCGCCTGAGTTCCGGCGGCAAGGCGCCGGTGCGGATGATCCTGCAACTGGAATCGGGCCGCGAGGTTGAACTGGCGCTTGGCAACAAATTCGCCATCACGCCGCAGATCAAGGGGGCAATCAAGGCCATCCAGGGTGTTGTGGACGTGCATGATTTTTGAGAATGCGAATCCTACCTAAATTCATCATGGCCGTGCTCGACACGGCCATCTTCTTTCCGCTTTCCAGAAGATGCCCGCGTCAAGCGCGGGCATGATGAGAAGGAGAGAGCGGAGTGGCTAAGGCACTTCTATGCCGCAACTCTTGGCCAGGGTGAAGATCACCGCATTGGCATCGCCCAGTTCGAAGTGCGCCTCATCGGACAGCCAAATCCAGCTCCAGCCCCAGTTCCATTCGAGCTTCAGGGATTTGGCGGTGCGGAGTTCGGCGATGTCGGGAAGATTTTCGCGGGTGAGGAGGCGCTTGTTTTTGGCGACGATCCAGAATTCCTCGCGCGGCAATTTTTTGTCGATGGTGGCAATGAGTTCAATCTCGCCGCGGCTTGAAAGGGCATCTTCAAGCCTTAGCTGCTGAGTCCATTTCATGGGCTCTCCGGTCTGGCAGGAAATCGAATAGAGGGCCGCATAGTCAGTGGCGGAAGCGATCAGTGTTGATGAAGCCAAGGTGGCCTGGTGGATGACTGCGCCATTTGCCGCTTTCGATTGCCCGAGAGTCCACGCGCCAATTTCCTGAGCTTGCGCAGAGGCCGCGGAGCACAGGGTTAACAGGGCCATTGCAGGCAATTTAGTCTTTAGTTTCATTAAGTTGACGCGCCGTGGTTTGAATGGCTGGTATGCCACCCCATATTAGCTCCTGATTTGCTATATTCCCAGCGAAACGCCTAACATGGCGTGATTCATGTTAGAAAAACCGCCTGCCCGAAAGGCTTGTGTTGGAGACCCAGACGCCATGAAACCATTCGCCATTGCCGGCATTCAGATGCACCTGAACCACGGGTCCAACGTGCTAGCCATGCGGCAGCGTCTGGATCTCACTATGCATCTTTACCCATGGGTGCAGATGGTGATGTTTTCGGAGCTCGCTGCCTTTGGCCCGCTTCTGCAGCACGCGCAGCCGCTTCCCGGAACGGTGGAGGCGGATTTCCAGGAGATGGCGCGGCATCACCGCATCTGGCTGGTGAACGGCTCCATGTATGAGCGGCGCGAGGGCGGCATTTTCAACACCACCTCGGTGATCAATCCGGAGGGCGAGATTGTCGGGCGCTACCGCAAGATGTTTCCATTCCGCCCCCTGGAGCAGGGGGTGCAGGCGGGAAGCGAATTTCTGGCTTTCGATATCGAGGGCGTCGGCAAGTTCGGGGTGCTGAACTGCTATGACATCTGGTTTCCGGAAACCTCACGGCAGCTTACCGCCATGGGCGTTGAAGTCATTCTCCATCCGGTGATGACGCATACGATTGACCGCGATGTGGACATTGCCATCAGCCATGCCACGTCCTCCATGATGCAGTGCTATGTTTTTGACGTGAATGGCTTGGGGGCAGGCGGCAATGGCCAGTCCTGCGTGTTCGATCCTTCGGGACGGGCGCTCTATCGCGGCGACGCGACGGAGCAGATTATCCCAATCGAAATCGACATGGAGCAGGTGGCGCGCTCACGCGAGCGCGGCATTCGCGGGCTTGGCCAGATGAGCAAGGCCTTCCGCGACCGGCCCGCCAATTTCCCGGTCTATGAAAAGGGATTTGATACCACGTATCTCGACAGCCTTGGCCCGCTTGCCACGCCACGCCGCGTTGACGAGGCTCCGCCCGCCAATGTGAAGACACTGCCGGTGCGGCGGAGTTTTGTGAAGTAGATCGCTAGAACATCTTGTTCGCGGCATGCATCGGTGGTGGGGCGGGAGCAGACGAGCCGGTGACGGCAATTGATTCAAATTCCCCGTTGATGGCCTTGACCCAGGCTTTGGCGCGGTCGGTCAAATGCCGGTCGTCGGTCTGGAAGCGGCCGCGCGAAACGAGGATGCCGAGATCGGCGCCGTGATAGCGGTAATCGCCCGCTGAATAAACACGGAGATAAAACGCCTCGTCCTCGTCGGAGACCACGAACCAGTCGATGGATTTCCGCACCAGCTTGATGAGGCCGTTTTCGTCCATGCGGTAAATGCCGGACGAGGGCGCTTTGGTGATCATCTCGACCCGGTCTACCGGGTATTTCAGGATGAGCTGGCTCCAGTTGTCGAATTCGGACCAGCGGTCCTGCACCTTGACGAGATCAAGCTCCCACTCGACATCCATGAATTCCAGCAGGTGGAACATGTAAATGGGGCAGCCGCCATAGGTCGAGGTGATGAGGTTGGTCAGCGGCGAAGCGCCGGAGATGCGCGGATTGATTTCACCGAGATAGACTTCGCGGGTGTCGGTGTCGATCAGGAAGTCCATGCAGAAGGCGCCCTTGTAGCCGGCCTTGTAAAGCTGGTTGCCGAGCTTCTGGGCCATTTCGGTGACAGCCTTGCGTTCCTTTTCCATGCCGCCGGTGAACACGTCATTGCCGCACCAGCCGCCCTGATAGGGCGTGACTTCGGGAAAGCCGGTGATGTCGGTCTGCATGGGGCCCACCAGGGTGCCGTGGCGGGTGGCCACCGCTTCAACGGTGCCGGGCAGATGATTGATGCGGCGCATGACCTTGAGTTCTTCCTTCACCAGGTCGTCCTCATGGCTGTACCAATCGGCTTCTGACTTGATGAAGAATGTAGTCCGGCCTGAATCACCGTAGGGCGTTTGCACCACGAGGTCGCGGCCGAGGTTTGCACTGTCGGCGAGGGCGCAGAGCTCCTCATAGGTTTTGGCCCTGCCCAGGGTGTTGGGGGCACTCTGGATGCCGGCCTCGTTGCCGAGCTGGGTTGTGGTGATCTTGGAATCGATGTGCTTGCGCAATTTTGCAGGGGGAAGGGCGATCTTCAGGCCCAGTTCGCCTGCGAGAAATTCGGTTTCCTCGTCGAACATCACCAGCATCAGGAGGCCGGGGCCGCGTTCCTTGAGGCGGGCGCGCACTTCCTTGTGGCGCAGCAGGTAATTGTTCACGTCCTCGATGGATTTGAATTCGTGCGGACCGTGTTCGCGCGGCACGACGATCTTGGGATGGGCGCCATCAAAGCTGTCGAAAAAATTTATGTATTCGAACTTGTTGATCCAGCGGCCGAGACCCAGAATGTTATAAGGGGTAGGCGACAGGAAGGTGATGGGCGTCTGGTTCTGCCTGAAGTAGGCATAGATTTCCGACAGGCTCGTGAGTTTGGTTTTTTTCGCGGCTTTTGCCAAAATTGCTCTCCCCAACGCTTAAGTGGAAGCAAGTTAAGCCTAAATCCCGGGATTAGAAAAGCCGTGGAGCGCACCGGCCTGTGATATATTTACCTGGCGCGGGCCTGTTCAAGCGGCTTTACAAATTCGATCGCCACGCCATTTTCCAGGTAGCGCACGACTCGGCCGCGCATTTTTCCCAGCATCACATAGGTGCCGAGGCTTGGCATCACATCGACGGTGATGCCGGCACCGGAGACGGAAATGTCAACGACTTCGCAATTGTAGACGCGGCCATCGGGAAGGGTGATTTGCGACTGGCTTTCACGCGGCTCGAAGCGGGCGTGGCGGCGCTCTTCGTCGCCGCTTGCGGGGCGCTCGCCGAGCCACTTGATGCGGGCTTCGAGTTTTTCCAGGCGGCTGCCCTTGAGCGAAAATGAAATGCGAAAGCCGCCGGGAACGGCCTTGTCGGAGATCGCTTCGATGCGACCCAGTTCTTCGAGGTAGGCCACGATCGGCAGGCCAATGTCGGGAATTGTATCGGTCACGAAGGTGGCGCCGGTGGTAGTCAGATTGGTGACCTGGCAGGGGTGCTCGGAGAGGTCGGGAAGCATGTAGCGGCCATACAGCGTCCGGGCCTGCTCGGGGCTGGCGGCCTGATCCTGTTTCTCGGCGGTTGCACTCACTTTTAGGACCTCAAAGCTGCTTCCTGCCACGACGTTAGCCGTGCAGAATCCGGTACAATTATGAAAGTTCCGGTAACCTTAATCGCTGCCTGTAAAGGCAAAGTTAAAGAAAAGCACAAAGTGCTAGGGTCTGCCGCCCCTGATCAGCCGGAGGCCGGGGGGGCGGATATCCGGGGTGTTCAGGCTGGCAACCAGCTTGTCGCCGGGCAGGGGTTCGGTCCAAATGGAACGGGCAGCGGTCAGTTCCAGGAAAGTGACGGCGCTGTAGCACAGGCTGGAGATGTCGCGGAGCGGAAAAATCCCGCCAAGTATATGAAATCGTGACCCATTTCTGGCATGGATGGGAAGGCCCAAGAATTCGGCGCCAATCACCTCGTCGGTGTCGGTTGTGAGGTGGTAGCGGACCAGGCAGGGCTGCAGGCCGGTGACCACCGTGGTAAAGAGCTGTTTGAGGGTGTCGCGCTCATAGCTGCGCCAGCCGGCGAGGGCGTCGGTCGAGGTAAGTTTCTGGCGGTAGAGCTCGCTGATTTCGCTGCCGGCGAGGCGCCACTTGAAGGTCTGAAAGAGGTGGTCGCGCTCCAGCATGACCAGATTTGGCACTATGTCGGCGATCTGCCTCAAATCGAGATCATCGCGGTTGGGTGCAGCCTTTTCGCCGCGGATTTTTTCCCAGAAGCTGAACAGCATACGGGTGCCCGGATGCTTAATGTGAGCATAGGCTTGGCTTGCTTCTCTCGAGTCGTTAACTAACATTGCGTAACCCCAAGGGCCGAGGCCCACCGCTGCCTGTGCCAATCATGAACTATCAGGCCCAGTGTTGCAGGGGCCATGCCATTCGACAGGAGAGTTTGAATCCATGAACGAGCCAGACGCGGTTGCGGTTGAACCCGTGGCAAAAGAGCCATTCTTCCGGGCGCCGAAAGTCGTTCTCATCCTGATTGCCGTGCTTGTGGGTGTGCATGTTGCAATTTCGCTGGCCGGCGACGACTGGCGGATTTGGAGCCTTTATGCCTTTTCATTTGTTCCTGCGCGGATTTCTGGCGGCGTGCCGTTTCCCGCCATTTGGGGATCGCAAGTTTGGTCCTTCGTGACTTACGGGTTGCTGCATGCCGATATGATGCATTTGTTTTTCAACAGCCTTTGGCTTTTGGTATTTGGTTCCGTGGTGGCGCGCCGGCTTGGGGCTTTCAAGTTTCTGGTGCTCGCCGGCATTTCAACCATCATGGGTGCGGTGGCAACGCTTCTCACCCATTGGGGAGAAGTGGCCATTGTGATTGGCGCATCGGGGGCCGTCTCCGGTTTGATGGCGGCAGCCATTCCACTGATGTATGGCGTGGGGCTTCGGCTTGGCGATACCTACCGCATGGACATCGCCACGGTCAGGCCCTTGCGGCCTCTGGAAATCCTGACGAACCGCCGCGCCTTTATTTTCACATTAGTGTGGATAGCTGTCACTTTGTTTTCCGGCGCCAGCGGCTGGACCGGCGCATCATTCATGGAGGAAGGGCGCATTGCCTGGGAAGCCCATCTTGGCGGATTTGTGGCGGGGTTCATCGCCTTTTATTGGCTTGACCGGCGGAATTGATTTACCTTCCGCACAGGCGTGGTAGACTGCGCCCCACGAACGTTCAAGTAACGGGAGGTGTGCATGTCCGTATCCCATATCCTTGGTGTCAAAGGCCGTAACGTCATTACCGGCACGGCGAAGGAAACGGTTCAAAGCATCGCGCAAAAACTGGCGCAGCACCGCATTGGCGCGGTGGTCATTGTTGACGACAAGGAAGCGATTGCCGGCATAGTTTCGGAGCGCGACATTGTGCGGGCGCTCGCTGAGCACGGGGCGAAATCAATGACGATGCCCGTATCTGGAATTATGAGCAAAGCCGTCAAGACCTGCAAGGCCGGTGACAGTGAAATTGAATTGATGGCCTTGATGACGACGCACCGGATCCGCCATCTGCCCGTGGTCGACGGCGGAAAGCTCGCGGGCATGATCTCAATCGGTGATATCGTGAAGTTCCGCATTGAAGCGGTTGAGCGCGAGGCGGAAGAGATGAAGACCTACATCGCCTCGGCGGGTTAAGGCTTATTTCCGGTAGACGAAATCCGGATCAAACAGCTTCTCATTGTCGACGAACTCGAGTTCGCCGTTGACGATCCTGCGGTAGAAGCAGGACTTGCGGCCGGTGTGGCAGGCAGCGCCATGGCCTTCGGCGGTGACCTTGATCTGCAGAACATCCTGATCGCAATCGGTGAGGATGCTGATGGCGACGAAGGTCTCGCCGGACGTCTCGCCCTTTTTCCAGAGCAGCTTGCGCGATCGGCTGTAAAAATGGATTTGCCCTGTGACCAGGGTCACATCGAGGGCTTCGCGATTCATGTAGGCGAACATGAGCACGGTCCCGTCGCGGGCATCGGTGACAATGGCCGGGATCAGGCCATGCTCATCAAACTTCAGGTGAAGCGCCGTCGTTTCTTCGAGGGCGGCGGCTGCCATCAGAGGGAGAACCCGCCGGACGGCGAGCGCACCAGTTCCATGAACCGCGCCTGCATGGCCGGATTGGACTTGAACTCACCGGTGAACTGGGTGGTGATGGTTGCGACATTGCGCTTGCCGATGCCGCGCATGGACATGCAGGTGTGGACCGCCTCGATCATCACGGCGGCGCCGCGGGGCTTGAGGCTTGCACAAATGGAATTGGCGATCTGGGCCGTCATGGTTTCCTGGGTCTGCAGGCGGCGGGCAAAAATTTCAACCACGCGGGCCAGCTTGGAAATGCCCACCACCTGTTCGGTGGGGAGATAAGCGACATGGGCGCGGCCCACGAAAGGGGCGATGTGGTGTTCGCAATGGGAGGTGAATTCGATATCGCGCAGCATGACGATGTCGTCATAGCCGCCCACATCCTTGAAGGTGCGCGACAGGGTTTCAGCGGGGTCTTCGTGATAGCCGCTGAAATACTCGCTGAATGCCTTGGTCACGCGGCGCGGCGTATCGAGCAGGCCTTCACGGGCCGGATCATCGCCAGCCCAGGCCAGGAGGACGCGGACGGCGGCCTCAGCCTCCTCCTGAGACGGACGCTTAACCTTGGATTCAGGGGTTTCGCGCTGGAATTTCTTGATGATAGCGTCCATTTTGTCTCTTTGGTTTTGGGTACTAAATTGACTTTACTAAAGTTTCTGGTCTTCCCATATCATGGGGGGTAAATTGAGGCAAACCGGCAAAGACCCTTGGTTAAGCAATACCGACGCGGATATGTGAATGATTAACGAGATTTACAACAGGAAAATCCTTGAGTTCGCGGCTGACATTCCGGGTTTGCAACGCTTGGCTGCACCGGACGCCACTGCGGTGGCCCATTCCCGGCTGTGCGGCTCACGGGTGACCGTTGACCTCAAAATGAAGGATGACGTGGTGACCGACTTTGGCCAGGAGGTGAAAGCCTGTGCCTTGGGGCAGGCGTCGTCATCGGTCATGGCGCGCCATGTCGTAGGCTCTACAGCGGGGGAGCTCCGCAAGCTGAAAGAGCAGATGTATGCCATGCTCAAGGACGGCGGCCCGGCGCCCGCGGGCAAGTGGGCGGATTACGAGGCTTTCATTCCGGTGCGGGATTTCAAGGCGCGCCATGCCTCGACGCTGCTCACCTTTGATGCGGTGACCGATGCCATTTCACAGATTGAGGCGAAGCAACATGAGCACACTTGACGCCAAAGCGGTTGTCCCACGCACAGGCACAAACTACCTGCCACAATTTGCCCATGTGGTGCAGGGGCGCGAGAAGCGGGTGCTTGGTGATGTTTTTGGGTTAACCCAATTTGGCGTAAACCTTACGACTCTGGCCCCGGGCAGTGCATCTGCACTTCGCCACTGGCATGCACGTGAAGATGAGTTCGTATTTGTGGTTTCCGGTGAAATTACGCTGATTGATGATTTGGGAGAGCATGTGTTGACGCCTGGCATGTGTGCTGGCTTCAAGGCCGGTGTGGCCAATGGCCATTGCCTGGTCAACAAATCAGTTGCCCCTGCCAGCTATGTTGAAATCGGCACCCGTGCCAGTGAAGAGTCGGCAGAGTATCCCGACGTGGACTTGAAGGCTGAAAAGCGTGGCGGGAAATGGTCCTACATGAAAAAGGACGGAACGCCTTACTAGCGCTTCTTTCCTGCGATGTCCGGCGCGCGGGGAAACCTTGATTGCAGGTCGCGGTCGGTGACGCTCATGTGGTTTCTGGTGTATTGCTCGGAGGCATCGCGGAGCGGCTGGAAATCCCAGTGGAACTGGCCACCGCTTTTCAATGCTTCGTACATCATCAGGCGGGCGCGCTGGCTTTCGAGAACGGCTTTTTTGATTCCCGGAATATCAAATTTCGCCACGACTTCAGCGTGGAACTTCTTGGCTATGGGATGGCTTTCCGCCAGGTTGTTCAGTTCGTTGGGATCGTCGACGAGATTGAACAATTGCTCCGGGTCGGTTGGGCAATAGATATATTTCCATGGACCCCGCCGCAGCATGTACATGGGCGCCACGGTGCCTTCGGCGAGATATTCGCCCCAGGCGGTGGCATTTGGATCCTCTGCAGCGCCGCGCGAGGAGGGGATAGAGCGAGCGGCCATCGGTGGGGCGGGAGAGTTCGGCCTTTCCGTCGGTTGCCACGTCAACAAGGGTTGGCAGAATATCGGGAAGCGAAACCGGTTCCTTGACGCGGCGCGGCTTGAATTTTTTGGGCGCGCAGACGATCAGCGGAATATGGGACGAGGGTTCGAGATAGGACATCTTGTACCAGAGGCCGCGCTCGCCGAGGAAGTCGCCGTGATCCGAGGTGAAAACAATCACCGTGTTGTCAAGCTGGCCGGTGGCTTCTAGCGCATCGAGCAATTTCCCGATCAGGCCGTCGACATAGGAAATGTTGGCGTAATAGCCATGGCGCGCGGCGCGGATATCGGCTTCGGTGACGGTGTAATCCTGCATGGCGGAGACGTCGTAGAGGCGCTTGCTATGGGCATCGAGTTCGTTGCGCGAAATGGCGGGAACGCGCGGCAGATCGATATCCTCGTCGCGGTAGAGGTTCCAGTATTCGGCGCGCGCCGCGTAAGGGTCGTGCGGGTGGGTGAATGAGGCCATCAGGCAGAAGGGCTTGCCGGGTTCGAAGCGGGCGTAGTCATAGATCTTGCGCACGGCGAGGAACGCCACTTCATCGTCGTATTCAAGCTGGTTGGTGATTTCGGCAATGCCGGGCTGCAGAACGCTGGTCATGTTGTGGTACCACCAGTCGATGCGTTCCTGCTTCAGGCGCCAATCGGGGGTCCAGCCGAAATCGGCGGGGTAGATATCGGTGGTCAGGCGCTCTTCCAGGCCGTGCAACTGGTCGGGGCCGACGAAATGCATTTTTCCCGAGAGGCAGGTCTTGTAGCCTTGCAAACGCAGGTAATGGGCCCATGTGGGGATTGAGGATGGAAACTCGGCGGCATTGTCATAGACACCGGTGCGCGAGGGCAGCAGGCCGTTCATGATGGTGGCGCGGGCCGGGGCGCAGAGGGGGCTGGAGGAATAGGCGTTTTCGAAAACCACGCCGGATTTCGCCAGGCGGTCAAGGTTCGGGGTTTTGGTGACGCCATGGCCATAGGCAGCCGAGGAATTGCGCCGCCATCTGATCTGCAATAATGAACAGGATATTGGGTTTCGTTGAGGCCATGATGAAATATCTGCTTTTGTTTCTGATCCGAACCTATCAGCTTACATTGTCGGCACTTATGGGCCGGCGCTGCCGCTATTTGCCGACCTGTTCGGACTATGCCCGACATGCGATTGAAAAGCACGGGGCGTGGCGGGGGTTTTTGCTCGGCCTGGCGCGCGTGTCGCGCTGCCACCCGTGGGGCGGGGAGGGGTTTGATCCGGTGCCCGAAACCTATGAGGGGCCGGAGTGGCGGCAAAAGAAAAGGGGCCCATGAGGGCCCCTGAACTGCAGATATATGTGTGTTTACCAGAAATTATAGGTCAGGCCGGCACGGACCATGTGGATATCGTTGAATGACTGAGTGGCGTCAAAGGTGTTTCCGTCAGTCATGCTATAGTCCGAGTCATCCAGGTCGACGTAAAGATATTCGATACGGCCACTGAAGTTCGGGGTGAAGGCGTGTTCGAGACCGCCGCCCACTGTCCAGCCGTAGACCCACTGACTGTCGCTCTGCTGGCTTACCATGACAGCGCCGAATTCCATATCGACGGCGGCCAAGCCACCCGTGACATAAAGCAAGGTGTTGTCGAGGGCAAAGCCGGCACGGGCGCGCAGGGTTGCGATGTTGTTGAAGCTGATGTCGGTGTCGATGCCGGGTTCATCATTGGTGGCAACGGTGCCGCCAAAGGCCCAATCGCCTTCAACGCCGAATACAAAGTCTTCCATCTGGTAGTTCCAGCCGCCCAAGATGCCACCAGCATAACCGATGCCGCTATGTTCGTAGTCGGTGTAGACTGCAATGTCTCCTGGGTCCGAACAGGCGAGGCCCGCATCGGTACAAGTGCCGTCAAAGTTCCATCAACGGCCACGGCCGTACCGAAGACGCCGATATAGGGTCCTGACCAATCAAAGCCGCCGGACGCAGGTCCATGGGCGGTGGAATATCGAGATCGGCTGCCAGTGCGGAAGGCATTGGAAGCAGGACTGCTACTGCAAAAGCAAGACGGAGAAAGAATTTGTTCATTTTTATACCCAACCCAAGTGTTACGCTGTCGTTCGGGTTGAACATGAAGTGTTAAGGTTAATACGGGGTTATGGAAAAGCTAAGAGCGGGTTAATAATGCTGGTTTTTCAAGGCGGACTTGACCAAGGGCCGGATTTAAGGCCATAAGCGCCGCACCCAAAACCACTAAAGCGCTTACCTGCATGTGTTGGCAGGAGTGAGCAGGAGGAACGCATGATTACGTTGACATTCCCGGATGGCGCCAAGCGCGAAATCGAGCAGGGACTGAGCGCCGCGCAAGTTGCCGCAGGCATTTCAAAATCACTGGAGAAAAAGGCCGTGGCCGCGGTGGTCAATGGCACGCTGGTTGATCTCAACGATCCGATCACCGCCGACGCCACGCTGCAAATTGTCACGCGCGATGACGCGCGGGCGCTCGAACTCATACGCCACGACTGCGCCCATGTGCTGGCGGAAGCGGTGCAGGAGCTTTATCCGGGAACGCAGGTCACCATCGGACCGGTGATCGAGAACGGCTTTTACTATGACTTTTTCCGCAATCAGCCTTTCACGACGGAGGACTTCGCGCCCATCGAAAAGAAGATGCGCGAGATCATCCAGCGCGACAGGCCGTTCACGAAATCGGTGAAGACGCGCGAGGAGGCCAAGGAATTTTTCCGCGCCAAGGGCGAAATGTTCAAGGTGGAACTGGTGGACAGCATTCCGGGCCATGAGGACATCAAGTTCTATGACCAGGGCGGATGGGTGGACATGTGCCGCGGGCCGCATATGACGAGCACGGGGAAGATCGGCAACGCCTTCAAGCTGATGAAGGTGGCCGGGGCCTATTGGCGGGGCGATTCGAAGAACCCGATGCTGACGCGGATTTACGGCACGGCCTGGGCCAGCGACAAGGATTTGCAGGCCTATGTGACGGCTTTGGAAGAAGCCGAGAAGCGCGACCACCGCAGGCTGGGCCGCGAGATGGACCTGTTCCATTTCCAGGAAGAGGGGCCGGGCGTGGTGTTCTGGCACGCCAAGGGCTGGACGATTTTCCAGCAGCTCATTGCCTATATGCGCAGGCGGCTTTCAAAGCTCGACTACCAGGAAGTGAACGCGCCACAGGTCCTGGACAAGAGCTTGTGGGAAACATCCGGCCATTGGGGCTGGTACCGCGAAACCATGTTTGCGGTCACTTCGGCCGGGGAGGAAACGGGCGACGAGCAGGTGTTTGCGCTCAAGCCGATGAACTGTCCCGGCCATGTGCAGCTCTTCAAGCATGGCTTGCGGAGCTACCGCGAGCTGCCGATGCGGCTCGCTGAATTCGGTAATGTGCACCGCTATGAACCTTCGGGGGCGCTTCACGGGCTTATGCGGGTGCGCGGCTTCACGCAGGATGACGCCCATATTTTCTGCACGCCGGAGCAGATGGCGGATGAATGCCTGAAGATCAATGATCTTATCCTGTCGACCTACAAGGATTTCGGTTTCGAGGAAATCGTGGTGAAGCTTTCGACGCGGCCGGAAAAGCGGGTGGGGACAGATGCGGACTGGGACCGCGCCGAAGACATCATGCAGAAGGTTCTGTTGCAGATCGCCGAGGCTTCGGGCGGAAAGATCAAGACGGCGATCAATCCGGGCGAGGGGGCTTTCTACGGCCCCAAGTTTGAATATGTGCTGCGCGACGCCATCGGCCGCGACTGGCAATGCGGCACGACGCAGGTGGACTTCAACCTGCCGGAACGGTTTGGCGCGTTTTATATCGGCGCTGACGGCGAGAAGCATGTGCCGGTAATGATCCACCGGGCCATCTGCGGCTCGATGGAGCGCTTCCTCGGCATTTTGATTGAACACCATGCGGGGCATTTCCCGCTATGGCTGGCGCCGGTGCAGGTGATGGTGACAACGATCACATCGGAGGGCGACGAGTACGCGGTCAGGGTGCGCGATGATTTGCGCAAGGCGGGACTTCGCGCCGATGCGGATTTGCGCAACGAGAAAATCAACTACAAGGTGCGTGAGCATTCACTGGCGAAGGTGCCGGTCATTCTGGTGGTCGGCAAGCGCGAGATGGATGAGCAGGCGGTGAATATGCGCAGGCTGGGATCGCAGGACCAGAAGTCGATGAGTCTGGTTGACGCGATTACCGCGCTGGTGGCGGAGGCGACCGCGCCGGATTTAAGGTAGCTCGACTTTCGGTTACAAGCCTGATACTTGAACGGTCATCACTAACCGCTACATATGTCTCCCATGGAAATAGGGATGTATACGTTTGCCGATCTGGGGCCGGCGATTTCGGCGGGGGAGCGGCTTAACAATCTGGTTGAAGAGATCGAGCTGGCCGACAAGGTCGGGCTTGATGTTTACGGGGTGGGCGAGCATCACCGGCCGGATTACGCGGCTTCGGCTCCGGTCATTGTGCTGGCGGCGGCTGCGGCGCGGACCAAGACTATCCGGCTCACTTCGGCGGTGACGGTGCTTTCCTCCGATGATCCGGTGCGGGTGTACCAGAATTTTGCCACGCTTGATCTGCTGTCGCATGGCCGGGCCGAGATCATGGTGGGGCGGGGCTCGTTCATCGAATCCTTTCCGCTGTTTGGCTATGACCTCAATGACTATGACGTGTTGTTTTCGGAGAAGCTTGATCTTCTTCTTGAAGTTGCGGGCGCAGGAGCATGTGACCTGGTCCGGCACGATCCGCGCGCCGCTCAACAACGCGGGGATTTATCCGCGGGCGCAGCAGAATCCGCTGCCAGTGTGGGTGGGGGTTGGCGGCACGCCACAATCGGTGGTGCGGGCTGGAACGCTGGGCTTGCCCATGGCGCTGGCCATCATTGGCGGCGAGCCTGTCGCGCTTCAAGCCCCATGCGGATTTGTTCCGCGAGTCGGCCAAGCGGGCTGGGCACAAGAACGTGCCGCTCAGCCTCAACATGCATGGCTTTGTGGCCGATGATGCGAAGGCGGCGCGGGACACTTTCTTCCCGGGCTATGCGGAAGTGATGACGCGCATTGGCCGCGAGCGCGGCTGGCCGCCGACGACGCGGGCGCAGTTTGAAGCATCCTGCGGGCCGCAACGGGCATTTGATCATCGGCAATCCGAAAGACGTGGCCGACAAGATCATCGGGCTGCACAAAATATTCGGGAATGAGCGCATCCTGGTGCAGATGGGCCTTGGCTCCTTGCCGCACAAGGATATGCTGCGGGCGATTGAACTGATGGGCAAGGAAGTGGCACCGCTGGTGCGGGCTGCTGTTGGAGGAAAGACATGACGTTACCCCACATTCCCGATCCGATGCCGGGCGATGCCCTTGCGGCGGATGCGCTGCCGATCGTCATCATCCCACGGATCCGCGATATCGGCGATTTTGAAGTGCGGCGCGCCCTGCCTTCGGCCCAGCGGCAGATGGTGGGGCCGTTTATTTTCTTTGACCAGTTCGGCCCCATCACCATGAAGGTGGGGCAGGGGCAGGATGTGCGGCCCCATCCGCATATCGGACTCTCGACGGTGACCTGGCTGTTTGACGGAAAGATGTATCACCGCGACAGCCTGGGATCGGAACAGCAGATAGCGCCCGGTGAACTCAACTGGATGACGGCGGGCAAGGGCATTGTCCATTCCGAGCGCACGCCCGCCGACGAGCGGATGCGGCCGCACCAGATATTCGGCATTCAAAGCTGGGTGGCGCTGCCCAAGCAGCATGAGGAAACGCGGCCTGCCTTTGAGCATGTGGCCATGGCTGACTTGCCGCTGCTTTCGGATCAGGGCCCGCGAGGTGCGGATTGTTGCAGGCTCGATCTATGGCGCGACCTCGCCGGTCAAGACCCATTCGGACCTGTTCTATGCGGATGTGAAGCTGAAGTCGGGCGCGCGGCTGCCCCTGCCGGTGGAGCATGAGGAGCGCGGCGTTTATATCGTGGAGGGATCGCTGGAAATCGGCGGGCAGGTTCATGGCGCCAACCAGCTTCTGGTGTTCCGCGCCGGTGACGCCATCACGCTCACGGCGCAGGGCGATGCGCGCTTCATGATGCTGGGCGGCGAGCCCATGGATGGGCCGCGCCATATCTGGTGGAACTTCGTATCGTCTTCGAAAGAGCGGATTGAGGCTGCCAAGGAAGACTGGAAGCGGGCGCGCTTTGACATCGTTCCCGGTGATGAAAAGGAATTCATCCCGCTGCCTGCTTGAGGCAACGGGATAACAGACGAGCGGTTAGCCGATCGCCAGAACCACCCGGCCGGTGATTTCGCCTTTTTTCATGCGGGCGAAGATGGCGTTGATGTTTTCCAGGGGCTGGGTTTCGATGTCGGCCTTCACCAGGCCCGAGGCTGCAAAGGCGATGGCTTCATTCAAGTCCTGGCGGGTTCCGACATTTGATCCGCGCACGGATATTTCGGTGTTGACGATGCTCGATATCGACAGGCGGATCTGGTCGGCGTCGCCACCGGGAAGGCCGATGATAGGAGACGGTGCCGGCGGGCCTCAGCATGGTGACGGATTGTTCGAAGGCGCGGGCTGATACGGCGGTGACGATGGCGCCATGGGCGCCGCCGCCGGTTTTCTCCTTGAGGGCCGCTCCGGGTTCGCCCTCGCGGGCATCGATCAGCACTTCGGCGCCCAGGCGTTTGGCGTGATTCAGTTTCTCGGCTGAGACATCAACGGCAGCGACGCGCAGGCCCATGGCCTTTGCATATTGCACGGCGATGTGGCCGAGGCCGCCAATGCCGATGACGGCCAGCCATTGGCCGGGCCTTGCGCCGGTGCGCTTGATGCCGCGATAGGTGGTGACGCCGGCGCAGAGGATTGGCGCCATGGCGTTCATGTCGACATGTTCGGCCAAGTGGCCGCAGAAGGCGGCAGGCGCCACCATGTATTCGGCATAGCCGCCGGGCTTGCTGTAGCCCGTGGCTTCGGTGCGGGGGCAAATGGTTTCCATGCCCTGCAGGCAGAATTCGCAGGTGCCGCAGGACCAGAACATCCAGGGCACGCCAATGCGGTCACCCTTTTTGAAATCCTCCACGCCTTCGCCCAGGGCTTCCACATGGCCGGTGACTTCATGGCCGGGAATGAGCGGAAGCGTGGGATGCGGCGTCCAGTCGCCTTCAACCGCGTGCAGGTCGCTATGGCAAACGCCGCAGGCCTTAACCTTGATCAACACTTGGCCGGGGCCGGGTTCGGGGCGCGCAATGGTTTCGATGGCGAGGCCTGCGCCGATCTTGCGGAGAACGGCGGCTTTCATGGTTTTACTCAAGATCGATCCTTTTAAAGTTGCGCGGCAAAGCTTTTCGGCGTTGCCATGTCCCAGGCGTGGCGCATTGTTGCAGGGGCTTTGCCAATAAGCAACTCACCGGGCTTCATGCAACCGTAAAGCTCCTCGAAGCTGATGGTGCGGTCGGGTGCGGCGCGCTGCATGAAGTGGGTGGGGCGCAGATCGTGGGGATGGGAGAGGCCGGCCGCGGCGATCAGGTCGGAGAGCGCCTTGATGGTTTCGCGGTGGAAGCTTGCGACGCGTTCGGCCTTGTCGGGCACCACGATGGCGCGCTGGCGGGCCGGATCCTGGGTTGAAACACCGGTGGGGCATCTGATCGGTGTGGCAATGCTGGGATTGAATGCAGCCCACGGCAAACATGAAGCCGCGCGCCGCGTTGCACCAGTCGGCCCCAATGGCCATGACGCGGGCCATGTCGAAGGCGGAGGTGATTTTTCCGGAGACGCCGATCTTGACCTGATCGCGCAGGTTGGCGCCGACGAGCGTGGAATGCACGAAGTTCAGGCCGTCGCGCAGCGGCGTTCCGATATGGTCCATGAATTCGAGGGGCGCCGCACCGGTGCCGCCTTCCTTGCCGTCGATCACGATAAAATCCGGGACGATGCCGGTTTCGATAATGGCCTTGACGATGGCCATGAATTCCCAGTGGTGGCCGATGCAGAGTTTGAAGCCCACGGGTTTGCCGCCGGAAAGCTTGCGCAGCTTTGCGATGAAGGCCACGAGTTCAAGCGGCGTGGTAAAGGCGGAGTGGGATGGCGGCGAGATGCAATCCTTGCCCAATTCGACGCCGCGAATGGCGGCAATTTCAGGCGTCACTTTTACGGCGGGCAGAACGCCGCCATGACCGGGCTTGGCGCCTTGCGACAGCTTGATCTCAATCATCTTGACTTGATCAAGCTTTGCGGTTTCGGCGAAACGTTCGCCGGAGAAAGTTCCGTCAGGGTTGCGGCAGCCGAAATAGCCTGAGCCGATTTCCCAGATAATGTCGCCGCCGAATTCGCGGTGATAGGGGCTCACGCCGCCTTCGCCAGTGTCATGGGCGAAGCCGCCGATTTTTGCGCCGCGGTTCAGCGCGCGAATGGCGTTGGCGGAAAGCGAGCCATAGCTCATGGCCGAGATATTGAAGACCGATGCGGAATAGGGCTGGGTGCAATTTGGTCCGCCGACGGTGACGCGGAACGGCTCCTTGCTTGGCGGCTTTGGCGCAATGGAATGGTGCAGCCATTCATAACGGCTTTCGTAGACGTCGTATTGCGTGCCGAAGGGGCGCTTGTCGAGGGCCCGCTTGGCGCGCTGATAAACGATGGCGCGCTTGTCGCGCGGGAAGGGCATGCCATCCTTGTCGGTTTCAAGGAAGTACTGGCGGATTTCCGGGCGGACGTTTTCAAGCAGGAAGCGGATGTGGCCGGAGATGGGATAGTTGCGCAGGATGGCATGGCGCGTTTGGATCATGTCCCTGATGCCGAGAAGCGTCAGGCCGCCAAAGATCAGGAAGGGCACTGCGGCAACCGAACCGCTGACGTGCAGGAACAGGGTTGCGAGAAGAGTGGCGGCCAACCCCACAATGGCGAGGGTGAGCAAAATCAAACGCGGACTGAAAATATCTCTGAAAGTTATCACTGTGCGTCCTCCCCAGGGACCATGATTCCCGGTCAGTGTGACAGCTTTGTAAAACTATGGAAGTGCCTAATTTCCGAGCAGGATATCGCGTTCCTGGCCGGCGGCGATATCGAAGCTGGCGGTCAGGAGTTCGGTGCCGATCTGGGCCTTGGCGGTGTAGGCGCCGGGCTTCAGGATCAAGGCTTGCCGATAATCCGTCAATGGCGGGAAGCTGTTCGCCATGGTCATCGGTTACCAGCCACGAGACATGGGCATCTGGGGCGCCCACATAGGACAGCCGCGCCAAGCCTGCGGCGTGGTCGATCTCGACGGCGCTCATCAGGCCGGAATTCACATGGACGTCGACGACGACGACGGCGTTGCCCGTGGCAAAGCGGCTTTCAATGCGGTAGTCGCCGGATTTGACGCGGAGAATTTCGCCCGGCACCTTTGAAATGGTGATGAGCTTGCCCTTGTCGGCGCCAGAGAGCGCATAGACAAAGGATTGGGTTTGCGCCGCCGTCAGCCCGAGGCCCTGCACGCGGGGCAGAACCCGAATGCCGCCGACTTCCAGGACAAAGCTCACCATCAGACGGTTGGCTTCAAGCAAGGTCAGGCTCTGTGAAAAGCTGGCGGAGCCGTAGCGGGCTTCAACGGAATAGTCGCCGGGCGGCAGGGAGACCTGGGCAAGTTCGGTGTTCTTGTCATAAACGATGCCACCCTGGGCATCGCGCAGCGTCCAGGAAATGTCGCGCTCAATCAGGCCGCCGGATTCCGAGAGCCTTGCCGAGAGTTCCAGGCCTTCGTTGCCCGGCTTTACGATCTCAATGGCGATGTCATGGGCGACCTTGGTCTGGAATTTTGGCGCGATGACCGCGACGGCGCTTTCATCGGTGGTTTTGGGGGCGCCCAAGCGCATCAGCGAAGGCAAAAGGGCTTAGAAACAGAACCGCCGTCAGAAGAGCTGCGGATGTCGCGCTTTTCTGACGGCGGATTTGCAGTGCACGGGTGCTGAGGTCGTGCATGCTGTCGTCCCCTGTTTCGTTTTCCCCCAGCCTTCCGGCCGGTAACTGAATCAAAGCACAGCCCTATCGGCCCCGGCAACGGGATACTTAATTTTTAGTTAATGAACCCCGGTCAATTGAAATCATTGCGTTTTTGGAGTCGAGCCGCCACATTGCGGGAATCATGACAAAACTGAACGATCTCACCTCGCCCTTGGCTTTCCTCAAAACCAGAAAATCCGGATCGGTCAAAGCCTTAGGGCTGCCGGGCCCCAGTTCTGGGCAAATTTCCGAGATTCTGGACATTGCAGTGCGGGTGCCCGACCACGGCAAGCTCAATCCCTGGCGCTTTGTCCTTTTTGAGGGCCAGGCTAGGTCGGATATCGGCAATGCCTTTGCGGAGCGGTGGAAGGTGCTGCATCCGGACCACGGCGAGGAGAGCCTTGCGTTTCAGCGCGGGCTTTTTATGCGGGCCCCGGTGGTGATCGTTGTGGTTTCGACGGCAGCACCCCATGCCAAGATCCCGGAATGGGAGCAACTGATGTCGTCGGCGGCGGTCTGCTACAACATGGTGCTGGCGGCAACAGCCATGGGCTTTGATGCGCAATGGCAGACCGATTGGGTGGCCTATGATCCCGAGGCCATGGCGGCTATGGGGCTCAAGGAAAATGAAAAAGTGGCAGGCATCATCTGCATTGGAACGACAACCACACCTCTCGAAGACCGGCCACGGCCCGATCCGAAAGCCCTTCTCACGCGGTGGGTGAAGGCATGACAATCCGCGGCGTTCTCTTCGACAAGGATGGCACGCTGATTGACGTGAACGGCACGTGGGTTCCGATCTACCGCCAGATGCTTTGCGACCAGTTTGACATCAGGCCTGCCGACGCCGACCAGATGATGGCGGGAGTGGGATACAATGCCAGCACCGATGCCTTCAATGCCAATTCCATGCTGGCGGCAGGCACCACGCGCCAGTTGATTGAGTATTGGTGGCCGGGATTGGATGAAGCTGGCTACCTGGAAAAAGCCCGCATGATTGACGTGGATTATGGTGCGCTCTCCATATCCATGGTTAAGCCGTTGATGCCGCTTCTGCCGCTTATTCAGGAATTGAAGCAGATGGAGCTTCGCGTGGGCCTTGCCACCAATGACAGCCACTATTCGGCCTGCAGCCATCTGAACCATCTCGGGGTGATTGACCTGTTTGACGAGGTGATCGCCTTTGATACGGTGGCGGTGCCCAAGCCATCGGGCGACATGATCCGCAAGTTCGCCGCCACGGTTGGGCTGAAGCCTTCGGAGATTGCCATGGTGGGCGACAATGCCCATGACATGGAGGAGGCGCATAATGGCGGCGCGGGCCTGGCCATTGCAGTTCTCACGGGCAATGCCGGGCATGACGATATTGCGCACCTAGCCGATCATACGCTGCGCAGCATTGCCGAGCTGCCGGCTTTATTGAGGTCCATCTGAGATGTTCTACGACGCCATCCGCAATGACCATGGGTTTGAAGTTGATCCCTTCAAGGCGCTGGTGGCGCGGCCCATCGGCTGGCTTTCAACGCTTTCGGCGGATGGCATTGCCAACCTGGCTCCCTACAGTTTTTTTAATATCATTTCGGAAAAGCCGCATTACGTTGTCTTCGGCTCGACAGGCTACAAGGACAGCCTGCGGAACATCGAAGCGACGGGCGAGTTCGCGGTGAATGTTGCCACCTACCCAATCCGCGACGCGATGAACATGACGTCATCGCGTGTGGCATCGCATGTGGATGAATTTGCGCTTGCCGGATTGACCAAGGCCCCATGCCAGCTCATCAAGCCATCGCGGGTTGCCGAAAGCCCGGCCAATCTGGAATGCCGCCTCTTCAAGAAAATCGAACTGCCTGATGACGAAGGGCGGGTTGCCAACTGGCTGGTGGTGGGGCGCGTCATTGGGGTTCACATCGATGACCGGTTCATTGAAAACGGCCGGGTGAACAGCGGCGCGATGCAGATGATTTCGCGCCTCGGCTATGCGGAATATGCCACCATCGATGATGTCTGGCGGATGCGCCGGCCGGATTAATTATCCAGCGGGCCGTTTGCGCATGAAGGCCTGGCGGAGGCATTGGGCCACGAGCGTGCCGTCCTGCTTGTAGGCGCGGTGGTCAAACTCCACGATGCCGGCATCGGGCCGCGATTTGCTTTCGCGCTTTGAGATGACTTCCGTTGTCACGTTGATGGTGTCGCCCTGGAAGAGGGGTGCCGGGAATTTCACTTCTTTCATGCCGAGGTTGGCGATGGTTGTGCCCAGGGTGAGATCATTCACCGAAATGCCCACCATGAGGCCGAGGGTGAAGAAGGAATTCATCAGCGGCTGGCCCCATTCAGTTCCGGCGGCGAAGTGCCTGTCGATGTGCAGGGGCTGGGCATTGTGGGTAAGGGTGGAGAACAGGATATTGTCGGTCTCGGTCACCGTCCGGGTGATGGGATGGCGGTAAAGCTTGCCGATTTCAAAGTCTTCGTACCAAAGTCCGGCCATTGTGATCTCCCCGCACATCGTTTCACACCGGCCGCGCGATATCCAGCGGAACCTCTGCAACCCTGCCTTGCCCCCTCTGGCTACTGAGTCGCGCAACGAGTCCTGAACAGGGAAGGAACGCCGTATTGTCGCCACAGTTGTAAGACCTGTTGACAACAGTGATTTGCTTTTGTCTGTCAGTGGTTTAGGGGTTGTGGAAAAACTGTGGAAAAGGTGTTTAACGTCTCATTAACCAACAGGGGTTCAGGAGTCGGACGGCGGCAAATTTTAGAGACGGGATTTCCGTCAAAACGCCCGGGAAGACTCGCAATGGTTAGGTGCCTTTTGATCGACAGGGATGCAACGGAACGCAAGCGCGTTTCGCAACTGCTGGGCGATCTCGGCCTTAACTTCGCGGAAAGCTCCGCCGCCGACGAAGGCCTCAAATACTGCAACGACAATTCACCCGATGTGGTGGTGATGGCGGCAAGCCCGGAAGGCATGGCGCCCAGCGATTTCATCCGGCGGATGCGCAAGACGGCAAAGGGCAAGAAGACCGTGGTCATTCTTTACGCCGACAAGCCGGATGCCGAGGAGATCGGCCAATCCATCCTGGAAGGGGCGGCGGAATTCATGATGCAGCCGTTTGATCTCGAGCTGCTGCAGTTCAAGCTGCACCAGGCCGGCGTGCTCTAATCCGGCTTAAGAGTTCGTCAAGAGACATGGTGAACCAAATATTAAGGCTTGCCACGTAGCCTGAGGCCATCAGATGATGACTAGATTGGCTCCCGTAAATGCGTAGTGAACCCAAGCCCGGCCTCGACACCAGCATATTCATGGACGTGATTGAAAACGGCGATGCGATGGCGCGCACCAAGCTTGCCGTCCAGCTTGCGGCCCTCATGTGCTCGGAAGACACCTCGAAGGCAGACAGCGCGCAGGTCGTGCCAGTGGTTCTGAAGCTATCGGTCGATCCGGTCAAGGAAGTGCGCCGTACCCTGGCCAGCGGGCTGGTTGGCCTGCTGACCCTCCATGCGGATATCCTGTTTTCAATTATTGCCGATGACGATGATGTGGCGCTGCCGTTTCTGGCGGCGACTCCGGCGCTCAATCATTGGCACATGCTTGCGGTGTTGCGGGTGGGCGATGTGGCGCGGCAGGAGACGGTGGTTCTACGCTCGGATCTTTCCAAGGAATCCCTGGCCTATGCGGTGAAGTCGGCGCCGCTCGAGGTTTGCCTGCGGCTGTTTGAGAATCTTGCGCTGCATCTTGATGACCGGGAGTATCACACGCTTTACACGCGCTTTGGCCAGGTGCCGGAAATGGTGGAGCTTTTGCTTGGCCGCCAGAACCTGCCGCTGGATATTCGCATCCTGCAGGCCAAGCGCGCCTCAAACCGCATGCAGCAGTTGATGGCGGAGCGCGGCTGGATGGCGGATAATGATGCCAGTGAACTGGTTGCCGACGCGGAAGAAACGGCCATATTGCGGATCCTGGTTGAAGCCAGCAATGAGGAACTGGCGCGGGCCATTCCGTTTCTGGTGTCCAAAAAAATGCTGACGCCTTCCATCATTTTACGCGCTGCTGCAATCGGCGAAATGAAAATGGTGCAATGGTCGTTGGCACACCTCTCAGGCGTGGGGCTGGCCCGGGCCCATGAACTCATGATGGGCCGTGGCTTCATGGGATTGAAATCGCTGCACAGCAAATCGGGCCTGCCGCAATCCTGCTACGGGTTGCTGATGGCGGCCTGCGACGTGATGAAGGATGCGAAGGAAGAGGGGCTTCCGCTCGATCCCGAAAGCTTTGGCCGGCGGCTGATCGAGGCCCTGATGACGCGCTATGAGAACATGCAGAGCGCCGAGCGCAGCAAGAACCTGGAATTCATCGGCCGCTTCGCCGAAGACCGGGTGCGCAAGATCGCCAAGCGCCTGCGCGCCGACATGCTGCGGGCCGCTTAAAACTTGAACTGTTCGTTGAGCACGCGCTCGGCCAGGCTGTGGCCGGGGTCGAAGAGAAGTTTCACCGAGCGCTTCTTGTCCTCGGCGATGTCGACGGTTTTCACATGGCGCACTTCCACATGATCGGCAACGGAGGCTACCGGGCGCTTGTCGGGCTCCAGCACGGTAATGGTGACCTTGGCATCATGGGGCAGAACGGCGCCGCGCCAGCGCCGGGGGCGGAAGGCGCTGATCGGTGTCAGCACCAGCAGCGGGGCGTTCACCGGCAGGATTGGTCCGTGGGCGGAGAGATTATAGGCGGTGCTGCCGGCGGGCGTTGACAGCAGCAGGCCATCGCAGATCAGTTCCTCAAGGCGCACCTTGTTGTCGATGGAGATTTGCAGCTTCGCGGCCTGGGAGCGCTGGCGCAGAAGCGACACTTCGTTGAAGGCGATGCCCTTATGGGTCTTGCCGCTTTCATCGGTGGCCACCATGCGCAGGGGCCGGATGGCGGTGAGCTCGGCCGCATGCAAGCGCTCAAGCAGGTCGCCTTCGGCGTAATCATTCATCAGGAAGCCCACCGAGCCGCGGTTCATGCCGTAGATCGGGGTTCCGGTTGAAACATAGCGGTGCAGGGTTTGCAGCATGTGGCCATCACCGCCCAGCGCCACGACCACATCAGCCGATTCGGGCGCGGCATTGCCATAGCGCTTGGCCAACCGGGACAGGGCCTTGCGGGCTTCAGGCGTGTCGGAAGCGGAAAAGGCGATGCGGGAATAATTCATGTCGCTTTCGTTTGCGTTGACAGATCAAGGCTTTGCCACCATTGAAGGCGCGACGACCTTAGCAATCCCTAAAGGACCGAAGCAAGCCCATGCGTTCGCTCGTATTTTGCACGACTTGCCGCTATTCTCAGAGCGAAGCCACGGGTGCTGACGGGCGCACGGGCGGGCAGACGCTGATTGACCACATGAAGGATGTGGTCACCGAGAAGGGACGCCATGACATCAAAATCGAAACCCAGGCCTGCCTGTGGAACTGCAAGCGCCATTGCAGCGTGGTGCTGCGCGACGACCAGCGCTTCACCTATTTCACCGGCGACCATGTGCCGGAGCGGGCCCAGGCGGAAGCCATTCTCGCCTGGTTTGACCTGCATGGCACGACAATGACCGGCGAGGTTCCGTTCCGTGAATGGCCGGATGCCATGCGCGGCCATTTCATTGCGCGCATTCCAAGGAGCAGGCCATGAGCACGCTTCTGGTTCTCGGCGGGGCCCGGTCGGGCAAAAGCCGCTATGCGGAAAGCCTTGGCAAGGGGCAGAAATTTTACGTGGCAACGGCGGAAGCTTCGGATGAGGAAATGGTGCAGCGGATTGCGAACCACCGGCTGCAACGGGGACAGGGCTGGGAAACGTTCGAAGTGCCCCTGGATTTGGTGACAGCTTTGCAAACGATTGACGGCAAGGGACGCTTCATCCTGATCGATTGCCTGACGATCTGGCTGAGCAATCTGATGATCGTGAAGCTCGATGTCACGCGCGAGACTGAAATGCTCTGTGAGGCCTTGAAGAAGATCAAGGCGCAGGTGGTTTTGGTGTCGAATGAAGTGGGCCTCGGGATTGTTCCGGCCAATGCGGTGGCGCGAGCCTTCCGCGACGCGCAGGGGTTTCTCAATCAGCGCGTAGCTGAAACGGTTGACGAAGTGGTTTTCATGACCGCCGGCCTGCCGCTCACGCTCAAAAAAGCAGAGCGCAAGCCGCCGTCGCGCAAAGCAAAAAAGTCATCGCGGTCCCGTAAAGCCTGAGGCCTTTACGAATATCGTCGCGGTTCAAGGTCTCGCGGCCTTCGCCCATCCAGGGCAAGTCAACACGGCTTCCATCATAACTGCGGGGGCCGCCGAACTTTACGCCGAGGCTTGCGGCAAGGGCTGATTCGGGCCAGCCCGCATTGGGGGATTGATGCTTGGGGGCATCGCGCCACATGGCCTGCAGCGCGATCTTGCCGCGCTCCTTGTCATTCCATGCGGCAGCGGCGGCAAACAATAATCCGGTGAGGCGTGAGGCGGGCAGGTTGATGAGATCATCGAGCCGTGCTGAGGCCCAGCCGAAATAGATGTAGCGCTCGGACTTGTGGCCGATCATCGAATCGGCGGTGTTGATGGCCTTGTAGGCCACGATGCCGGGAAGGCCGAGCAGGGCATACCACAGAACCGGAGCGACGATGCCGTCACTGGCGTTTTCAGCGAGGCTTTCGAGCGCGCCTTTCACGACGCCTGATTCATCGAGAGCGGCGGGATCACGGCCGACAATCTTGGCCACGGCCTTGCGCCCTTCGCTCAAGGATGTGTCGAGGCCTTTGCCGACGGCGTTCACGTGTTCATACAAGGAGTGCTGGGCGATGAGCGCGGTGGCGAGCAGGGCTTCGATGATCCAGCCAAATTGGAAAGTGGAGAGAATGCTTGTGATGATGACGGCGGGTATCGCAACGATGAGCAGCAATGCGAGCAAAGCGGCGACGCCCCTGAGGCGTGCTTGCAGCGGTTCAGCGTCGGGATCGTAGAGCAGGGCCTCAAGTTTTGTGAGAATGGTTCCGATCCATT
Organism: uncultured Alphaproteobacteria bacterium; assembly: GCA_963753025.1. Taxonomy (GTDB): domain Bacteria; phylum Pseudomonadota; class Alphaproteobacteria; order Rhizobiales; family Aestuariivirgaceae; genus Aestuariivirga. Next base: position 65,048 of record CAVWAY010000019.1, read on the forward strand.
CAACGGGATGGCCGATCTTGTCATGGAGCGGTTTGGGATAGCCAAACAGGCGCTCGATGAGAAGCGCCAAAGCCGCTGCGGTGAAATGCAGGGTCATATCTCGCCTGCCAGTTCCAGCATCAAATCGAGATCGAGATGCTGCTCGAGATGGGCGGCCAATTCATCAAGGGTTTTTTCGATGAGGGATTCGAAGGCGAGATCGCTTGATGAAGCGCCAAGGGATTTCAGGTAGGCGCTGCGGAAGCCGTCGCTGGCGAAGCAGCCGTGGATATAGGTGCCGCTCACAAGTCCATCGGCTGATGTGGCGCCATCATCGGCACTGCCGATTCTGGCAAAGGGCCGGCTGCAATCGGCTCCCTGTGAAGCGCCGAGATGAATTTCGTAGCCGTCAATTTTTTGGCCGCTGGCCACATGGGTGGCGGTTATGCGGGTGAGGGTCTTGTCGGGCAGGAGCATGGTTTCGATGTCGAGCAGGCCCAGGCCTTTCATGCTGGCGGCAGCGCCCTCAAGGCCTTCGGGGTCGTGTATGGTGTGGCCCAGCATCTGATAGCCGCCGCAGAGGCCCAGGACGCGGCCGCCCCGCCGGACATGGGCCCGGAGGTCAATATCCCAGCCGGTGGCCCGCACGGCCGCGAGATCGGCCATGGTGGATTTGGAGCCGGGGATGATGACCAGGTCCGTATCGCCGGGAATGGGCTGGCCCAGGTCCAGAAACCTGACGGAAACGCCGGGTTCGAGGCGCAGCGGGTCGAGATCATCAAAATTGGCAATGCGCGGCAGTTTCAGAACGCATATTTGGTAACCTTTTGAATTGGTTACGAGCATGTCTTCCAAGGCCACTGCATCTTCGGCGGGAAGGTTTCTGGCGGCGGGAAAATGGGGAATGACGCCGAGGCAGGGGAGTTTGGTGCTTTCCTTGAGATAGGCTTTGCCATTTTCGAAGAGTTTCACGTCGCCGTGGAACTTGTTGATGATGAAGCCCTTGAGGCGGGCCCGGTCTTCGGGCTCCAGCACCGCAAGGGTGCCGACGATGGAGGCAATCACCCCGCCGCGGTGAATATCGCCCACGAGGAAGGCCGGAATATCGACGGCCCTGGCAAAGCCCATGTTGGCAAGGTCGCCATCGCGCAGGTTGACCTCGGCGGGGCTTCCCGCACCTTCCACAATGATGAGGTCGGCCTGCTTGGCGAGCGTCCGGAAGCTTTCGACGATGGCCGGCATGAACTGCTGGCGGTTCTTGAAAAAGTCACGGGCCGTCATGGTGGCGGCGCGTTTGCCCTGCACGATGACCTGGGCACCCGTGGTGGTTTCGGGTTTCAGCAGCACCGGGTTCATGTGAACGGTTGCGGGTTGTTTGGCCGCGCGGGCCTGCAGGGCCTGGGCCCGGCCGATCTCGCCGCCATCGCTGGTGACGGCGGCATTGTTGGACATGTTCTGCGGCTTGAAGGGCATCACTTTCAGCCCGCGCCTGGCGAAGGCGCGGCAGAGGCCGGCGGCGACCAGGGATTTTCCCACGTCGGAGCCGGTGCCCATGAGCATGAAGGCGCGGGGCTTCATGGGGCCTCACATATAATATGGGCGTAGGAGCCCATGACGTTGCCGCGCTTGAGACCGATCGGGCCCAGATCTTCCCCTGTGGCATCGCTGGCCTTGAACAGCCGGTCGGCTTTGCCTTCGTTGGCGATTGATGAGTAGTGAAACTCGTGGCCGCGCAGGGGTATTTGTCCACGGTCCGCCAAGGGGCATGAGCTGGCGATAGCCCAGGTGAAGTTTGCGGGTGGCGAAGCTTGTGGTTAACGGCAGAAGGCCCGCCATGGCGTGGGACTGGCCCTTGGCGTCGATCAGGGCGTCGCCCAGAACCATGAAGCCGCCGCACTCGCCGTAGATCAGGGCCTTTGAGTTTCTCAGGCCATTGAGAAACGTCTGGTTCTGGGACAGCAGGCCGGCATGAAGCTCGGGATAGCCGCCGGGCAGGAAAATGGCATCGGACTCCGGCTTTGGGCGCTTCATCTTTCAGGGGGGAGAAGAGGGAGATTTCCGCCCCTGCCTTTTTCCAGGCCTGCAGGATGTGGGGATAGGCAAAGCTGAAGGCCACATCGTCGGCGACCGCTATTTTCTGGCCAAGAGGGGGCAGGACCGGGCCGGAAAGTGATTCGGGGCGGATTTCCGCGCCAAGTGTTAATAGCTTGTCAAGTTTTGTTTCACGTGCAACGGCTAAGCTTGTGGTTTCAATAAACAATTCAAGCTCTTGATTCTCCTGCGCTTGCACCAGTCCGAGGTGCCTTGAGGGCCAGTTCAGTGAGTCACTGCGCCGCACCAGGCCGAGGATGGGGACGCCGAGGGGGGCCAGGGCCGAGGTCAGAATGGCGGCGTGCTTGTCGCTGGCCACGCGGTTCAAAATTAACCCTGCGAAGGTGAGGCCCTTGCGATGGTTAAGGAAACCTTCGGCAAGGGCGGCGATGGATTGGCCCTGGTGGCCGGAATCGAGCACCAGGACGATGGGCAGCCCCATATCCTGCGCCAGATCGGCGGTGGAGCCCTTGGCACCCTGGGGGCCATCGAACAGCCCCATGACGCCTTCGACGATGACGAGGTCCGCATCATGGTTAAGATCGGTTAAGAGGCTGGCTACGACCTCGCGCTTCATGGCCCAGGGATCGAGGTTGAGGCAGGGCCTGCCGCTGGCGGCTTCATGGAAGCGGGGATCGATGTGGTCGGGGCCGACCTTGGCCGAGGCGACGCGCAAGCCCCGGTTCCTGAAAGCGCGGAGCAGGCCAAGGGTGAGCATGGTCTTGCCGCTGCCGGAAGATGGGGCCGCAACGACGAAGGCCTTAGCCAATGGCATTCTCCCGGAGCGCCGGGGTGTACCAATCGAGCATTTCGCGCCAGTCGGAGGCATGGCCCACGACGACAATGGCAGGGGTCGGCGGATTGTTGCTTCGCCACAAAGGCTCCGGCCTGATCGAGCGTGGTGGCCTGCACCTGCTGGTGCGGGAGGGAGGCGTTGGAAATGATGGTCACGGGGTCTTTGGGCGCCCGCCCACCTTCCATCAAGGCCTGAGCAATCTCGCCTAAGTTCTTGACTGCCATATACATTACGATCACGGGGGAGGCGGTGGCGACGGCCTGCCAGTTCACGTTGGCGGGCATTTTTCCGGTGGCGTCATGGCCGGTCAGAAAGATCACGGAATGGTTGGTATCGCGGTGGGTTGAAGGGATTCCGGCATAGGCGAGGCCACCAACTCCGGCTGTTATGCCGGGCACAATGCGGAAGGGGATTTTGGCCTTGGCCAGGGCCTGGCTTTCCTCGCCGCCGCGGCCAAACATGAAGGGATCGCCGCCCTTCAGGCGCAGGACCCGTTTGCCGGCGCGGGCCAGTTCAATGAGGCGGAGCGAAATATCCTGCTGGACGGGTGAGGGCTTGCCGCCGCGCTTGCCGGCATATTCCAGAACAACGCCGTGCCTGACCCATCGCAGGATGTCCGGATTGACCAGGGCATCGTAAACCACGATGTCGCAATTCTGCATGGCGTGGTAGCAGAGGAGCGACATGAGTCCGGGAGCCCCGGGGCCGGCGCCCACAAGCCAGACCCAGCCCGCTTCAAATACGGGAAAGGCTTCGCCATCGAGGCGGGCAAATCCAGCCGCTTGCGGACTTAACCACAGGCGGCTGTTGCGCTGATTTTGTTGGTTCGCGGCTCATAGTTCCTTATACAGTGATCGCATGCGAATAGAGAAGCCCGAAGGGGAGTTAAGGCGCGGCTGGACCACGGGTGCATGTGCGGCGGCGGCGACCAAGGCGGCGTTTGCGGCATTGCGTACGGGCGCGTTTCCCGATCCGGTCAGCATCAGGCTTCCGAAAGGCGAGACGCCGAGTTTCGCGCTGGCGCTTGAAGGTAAGGGCGAGGGCTGGGCACAAGCGGGGATCGTGAAGGATGCGGGCGATGATCCGGATGTGACGCACGGCTGCACGGTGATTGCCACGGTGCGGAGCCGGGGCAAGGGCGTGACCTTCAAGGCGGGCAAAGGCGTGGGCACGGTCACGCGGGCGGGGCTTCCGATTGCGGTGGGCGAGCCGGCCATCAATCCGGTCCCGCGCGAGATGATGCGCAAGGTCATCGAAGAGCAGGGCGGGGGCGATGTGGAGATCGAGATTTCCATTCCGGATGGCGAGGCGCTTGGCGCAGAAAACCTGGAACCCAAGGCTTGGCATTGTGGGCGGGCTTTCCATTCTCGGCACGACCGGAATCGTTCATCCCTTTTCCTGCGCGGCGTGGATTGCTTCCATCCACCGGGGTGTTGATGTGGCCCGCGCCATGGGCCTCACACATATTGCGGGCTGCACCGGGTCAACTTCTGAAGATGCGGTGCGGGCGCATTTCAATTTGCCGCTGGAAGCGATGATGGATATGGGCGATTTCGCCGGCGGACTTTTGAAATATGTGCGTGAGCATCCGGTTGCCCGCGTCACCATCGGCGGCGGCTTTGGAAAAATCACCAAGCTGGCGCAGGGCGCGATGGATCTGCATTCGGGGCGCAGCCAGGTTGACTTTGAATGGCTGGCGAAATTCGCTCCGGCAAATCTTCACGAACGACGTGAAGGCTGCCAACACGGCGCAACAGGTTTTGGACATGCTGGGTGCGGGGCTTGCAAGCCAGGTGGCAGGGAAAGCAAAGCTGGAGGTTGAAAAGATTTTGCGCGGTGCGGCCGTCACGGCGGACGTGATGATTGTTGACCGCGCGGGAAAGATTATTGCCCATGCCGAATAAGCGGATACTTGTTCTGGGCGGCACGTCCGATGCGAATGTCCTTGCCAAGGAGCTTCTGAAATCCGGCTTTGCTGTCGTGACATCCTTTGCCGGTGTGACTGAAAATCCTGTATTGCCGGAAGGCGAAATCCGGGTTGGCGGGTTTGGCGGCGAAGACGGGTTGTTTGACTATCTCAAGGCGGAAGGGTTCGCGGCCCTGGCCGATGCAACGCATCCCTTCGCGGCGCAGATTTCGCGGCACGGGTTCAACGCGGCGGAGCGCGCCGGAATTCCCTATTTGCGGCTGGAACGGGCGGCGTGGACGCCGTTGCCAGCCGATAACTGGATCAGTGTTCCCGACACGGAGGCCGCCGTTGCGGCGCTACCACATGCGGCCCGCATCATGCTCACGATCGGGCGCAAGGAAATTGCACCCTTCCTGGCGCGGGATGATTTAAGCGGGGTTGCCCGCATGATTGAAAAACCAATCTTTGAGTTGCCGCCGAACTGGGCGCTGGTGCTGGCGCGGCCACCTTTCAGCGTTGAGGTGGAGAGAGAACTGTTGGCCTTTCACAAGATAACCCACCTCGTTACGAAAAATGCCGGGGGAAAACTTACGGTGGCAAAGCTCATTGCGGCGCGAGCCCAGCGAATCCCCGTCGTGATGATCGAGCGCCCGCAAAAGCCGCCGGCTCCGGCATTTGGTTCGGCCCCCGCGCTGGTTGCGGCATTGGCCTGACGGGCCGCGCAACTTAAGGCACACCCGGCCCTCACCCTGCAATTCGGCTTGACCCCCCGGTCGTTTCCGGCTTGTCTAGGGACAGTGAGGTGATAAAAATCAATGACACCTCTAAAGGGAGACGAAGACGACAGTAACTGCGGAGGATCGCCGGGGATTTCCACCGAGAGAGCCATCCGGCGTGGTCCGCCAATTTCAAAAGGAAGGTAAGTTATGAAACGTAAATTTATGGGTTTGGCGTTCGCCGCCACTACAAGCCTGTTTGCAGCAACCGCCGCCACAGCCGGCACGCTCGATGATGTGAAGGCCAAAGGCTTCGTGCAATGCGGCGTGAACACGAGTCTGATGGGATTCGGTTTTCCCGATGAGCAGAACAACTGGACCGGCATGGATGTCGATTTTTGCCGTGCCGTGGCTGCCGCTGTTTTCGGCGATGCGCAGAAAGTGAAGTTCACACCGCTTACCGCCAAGGAACGGTTCACGGCGCTGCAGTCCGGTGAAATCGATATCCTGTCGCGCAACACGACCTGGACGATGAGCCGCGACACCTCGCTCGGACTCAAGTTTGCCGGCGTCATGTATTATGACGGCCAGGGCTTCATGGTGAAGAGCGCAATGAGCATCGATTCGGCCCTCAAGCTTTCGGGCGCTGCCGTGTGCGTTCAGACCGGCACGACGACGGAACTCAACCTCGCCGACTATTTCAAGGCGAACAAGATGGAATACAAGGTCGTTGCCTTCGAAAAGGAAAATGAAGTTCTCGGCGCCTATGAGGATGGCCGTTGTGATGTCTACACGACAGACCAGTCGGGCATTTATGCCCAGCGCCTGAAGCTTGCCAAGCCGGACGATCATATGGTTCTACCTGAAATCATTTCCAAGGAACCGCTTGGACCGGTGGTGCGCCAGGGCGACGATGCCTGGTTTAACGTGGTGAAGTGGACCTACTTCGCCTTGCTGAACGCCGAAGAACTCGGCATCACCCAGGCCAATGTTGAGGAAATGAAGAGCTCGGCCAATCCGGAAATCAAGCGGGTTCTCGGTGTTCCCAATGCCGACGGCACCGCCGCGGGCTTTGGCACCGCCATCGGCGTCAGTGAGGATTGGGTTGCGCAGGTCGTGAAAGGCGTGGGCAACTATGGCGAAATCTTTGAGCGGAATGTGGGCGTCAGCACGCCGCTCAAGATTGCGCGCGGGCTGAATGCCTTGTGGACCAAAGGCGGCCTGCAATACGCACCGCCAATCCGTTGATCTAACTCCAAGGAGCCCGGCCAAGCGCCGGGCTCCATCTGTTTTGCGACAAGAAAAGACCGGAAAACCGGCGGATAATGGGGGAGGGACGCCAAAGCGTCCCGCAGGCTAGGGTGATGTGGCATGTCCACGGCAAGTGATGTTTATCAGACCTCCGAAGGTTTCGTTCTGGAACGACCCAAAGATCCGTTCTGCCCTGGTGCAGATCATCATGGTGCTGGTCGTCGGCTTCTTTATCTACGAGATCGTCGACAACACCATCACCAACCTCACCAAGCGCAACATCTCGACCGGGTTTCGGATTCCTCAACAAATCCGCCGGCTTCGATCTCATCCAGACGCTTATCCCGTTTTCAAGTGAATCGAGCTACGGCCGGGCCCTGTTCGCGGGTTTCCTGAACACCCTGCTGGTTTCCAGCCTCGGCATTCTCTTCGCCACAATCCTCGGATTCATCATCGGCATCATGCGGCTGTCAAGAAACTGGCTGGTGTCGAGCATCGCTACGCTTTACATCGAGTCCATACGCAACGTGCCGCTGCTGCTGCAGATGTTTGTCTGGTATGGCGTGGTGCTGAAGTCGCTGCCAGGTCCGCGCGAGGCCATCAACATCAGCGACATGTTTTTCCTGTCAAACCGCGGCCTCAACATGCCGGACACAGATTTTTGGCGACAGCGCCTGGCTGGGGCTTGCCGGCCTGGTCGCCGGAGTCATTGGCGCCATTGTCCTGCGCAGTTGGGCGCGCACGCGGCAGGCCGCAACCGGACAGCCTTTTCCCTATGTGCTGACCGGAATTGCGATGATCGTGCTATTGCCGTTTCTTGGTCTGGTCGTGGCGGGCTGGCCAGTCACTTTCGATTATCCGGTGCTGGGCGGCTTCAACTTCACCGGCGGCACGGTGATCATTCCGGAATTCATGGCGCTGCTCGTGGCGCTCAGCATCTACACGGCCTCCTTTATTGCCGAAATCGTGCGGGCCGGCATTCAGGCGGTAAGCCATGGCCAGAGCGAGGCGGCCCACGCCCTTGGCATGCGGAGCGGCATCACCACACGGCTGGTGGTCATTCCCCAGGCCATGCGGGTGATCATTCCGCCGCTTGCCAGCCAGTACCTGAACCTGACGAAAAATTCTTCGCTGGCGGTGGCCATCGGCTATCCCGATCTCGTGGCGACCGGCGGCACAGTCTTGAATCAAACCGGACAGGCCATTGAAATCGTGATGATCTGGATGATTGTCTATCTCAGCCTCAGCCTGCTCACGTCCGCCTTTATGAACTGGTTCAACTCACGCATGAAACTGGTGGAGCGTTGACAATGAGCAGCGCCCCGAAAACATCCGCTTACCTGCGCACCGAAGAAGCACCGTTGTTGCCGGCGCCCATTTCAATGGTTGGCATTCAAGGGTGGATCATCGCCAATCTTTTCCCCACCATCGGAAACGGCATCGTCAGCATTCTTGCCGGGGCGTTCCTGGTGTGGATCGGCTGGGGCGTTTTGGACTGGGCGCTCTTCAGCGCCGTATGGTCCGGCGAAAACCGCGAGGTTTGCGCGGTCGAGGGGGCGGGGGCCTGCTGGCCTTTCGTGTACTCACGGTTCGCCCAGTGGATTTACGGTTTCTATCCGATTGACCAGCGCTGGCGGGTCAATATCTGCTTCCTCGTCGGCGCCGCGGCGCTGATCCCGATGCTGATGCCGTCAATGCCGCACAAGAAATGGAACGCGCTGTTTCTCCTGATTGCCTACCCGCTGATCACCCTTATCCTGTTGACCGGCGGGCATTTCACCATGTCGGCGGCGGCATTTCTCAATGCCTTTATCATTCTGGCCCTTGTCGCAACTTTCCTGCCGCTCGTCGCCTTCGGCATCGAGGAAGGCATCCAGTCCAACCGCATAGGCTTCGGGCTCGCGGGCTTTGGGATCCTCGTCTGGCTGGCGTCGTTTGTGATCGGTTCCAGCATTTGGAACAGCGCGCTGGGCAGTTTTTCACCCGGCAGCATTGGGGCGGCAATCTTCATCGGCGCTGGCGGCCTGCTCGGCATTGGCCAACTGAGCGGAGCGGCCAACTCAAGCGGGCAGGCGGTTTTGCGCAACTGGCTCATCGCCGCCGCCGTGCTTTTCGGCCTCATGCTGATCCTGAAAATGGATTTTGGACTTCAAGAGGTTGAAACATCGCAGTGGGGCGGCTTGCTGGTGACACTGGTTGTCGCCATCACCGGCATCGTCGCCTCGCTGCCGCTTGGCATCCTGCTGGCCCTCGGGCGCCGGTCAAAAATGCCGATCGTCAAAACCTTCTCGGTGATCTTCATTGAAGCCTGGCGCGGCGTTCCGCTAATCACGGTGCTTTTCATGGCCAGCGTCATGCTGCCGCTGTTTCTGCCCGAGGGCGTCAACTTCGACAAGCTGATGCGCGCCCTGATCGGCGTGGCGCTGTTTTCGTCGGCCTACATGGCGGAAGTGGTGCGCGGCGGCCTGCAGGCGATCCCCAAGGGCCAGTATGAGGCGGCGCAGGCGCTTGGCCTGTCCTATTGGAAACTAATGAGCTTTATTGTTCTGCCGCAGGCGCTGAAAATTGTCATTCCCGGAATCGTCAACAGTTTTATCAGCCTGTTCAAGGACACGACGCTGGTTTCGATCGTGGGGCTTTTTGATCTTTTAAACATTGCAACGACAACCTCCAACGACGCGAAATGGGCCTCGCCGCAGACGGGGGCGACAGCCTATTTCTCCGCTGCGCTGATGTTCTGGATTTTCTGCTTTGGCATGTCGCGCTATTCGCTTTTCATAGAGCGCAGGCTCAACACCGGACACAAGAGATAAGGGAGCACCATGGCTGAAGCCGTCAAGAACGTGCATGTGAGCGATGAGATCGCCATCCAGATCGTTGCCATGAACAAGTGGTACGGCGAGTTCCATGTGCTGCGCGACATCAACCTCACCGTCTACAAGGGCGAGCGCATCGTCATTTGCGGACCTTCGGGCTCGGGCAAGTCAACGCTCATCCGCTGCATCAACCGGCTTGAGGAACACCAGAAGGGCGACATCCTCGTCGACGGCATTCCGCTCACCAACGATCTCAAGAAGATCGACGAGGTGCGGCGCGAGGTCGGCATGGTGTTCCAGCACTTCAACCTGTTTCCGCATCTCACGGTTCTGGAGAACCTGACGCTGGCGCCGATCTGGGTGCGCAAGATGCCGAAGCGGGACGCGGAAGAGCTGGCGATGAAATATCTCACGCGTGTCAAAATTCCGGAGCAGGCCAAGAAATATCCGGGCCAGCTTTCCGGCGGCCAGCAGCAGCGCGTGGCCATTGCGCGTTCGCTGTGCATGAACCCCAAGATCATGCTGTTTGACGAGCCCACCTCGGCGCTTGATCCGGAAATGATCAAGGAAGTGCTTGAGGTCATGGTCGACCTCGCGCAGAGCGGCATGACCATGCTGTGCGTGACCCATGAAATGGGCTTTGCCCGGCAGGTGGCCAACCGGGTGATTTTCATGGACCAGGGCCAGATCATCGAGCAGAACTCGCCGAAGGAATTCTTCGAAAGCCCCAAGAGCGAGCGGACCAAGCTGTTCCTGAGCCAGATTCTGCATTAACCTCAAGCCCTTGGCATGAACCGGGGCAAGCGGTAGGCTGGCATTTTTAAGGTTTGCTGGATTCGTATTCATGAAAAAATTGCTTTTGTCGCTGCTGGCCACCCTGTTTTTCACGGCGGCGGCCCATGCGACAACCCTTGAGGACGTGAAGGCGCGGGGCAAATTGCTGTGCGGGGTCAATCCCGGCTTGCTGGGCTTTGCGGCCAAGGGCGATGACGGAGCCTGGGCCGGGTTTGACGTGGATTTCTGCCGCGCCGTTGCCGCTGCCGCACTTGGCGATGCCACTAAGGTTGAGTATGTGCCGCTCACGGCGCAGGACCGTTTTGAGAAATTGAAGTCGGGCGCCGTCGATGTGCTGGCGCGCAACACCACGTGGACGATGGAGCGCGAGACGAAATTTCCCCTGCGCTTTGTCGGCGTGAACTACATGGACGGGCAGGGTTTTCTGGTAGCCAAGGCGCTGGGGGTGAATTCGGTGTTCACCATGAGCCAGGCGGCCATCTGCTTTCTCGAAGGAACCACGACGGAAGCCAATGTGGCGGATTTTTTCCGCGAACGGGAAATGGTTTTCACGCCGGTCAAGTTCGGCACGATTGATGAAGTCGTGGCCGCCTATGAGGCAGGCCAATGCGACAGCTACACGGCCGACCAGTCGCAGCTTTATGCGATCCGCCTCAAGCTCAAGGCACCTGAAGACCATATCATTCTTCCCGATGTCATTTCGAAGGAGCCGCTTGGCCCCATGGTGCGCCAGGGCGATGAGCAGTGGTTCAACATTGTCCGCTGGACCCTGTTTGCGCTGGTCAATGCGGAGGAACTGGATGTGAAGGCGGCCAGCGTCGATGATCTCAAAGCCAACAGCAAGATACCAACCATCCGGCGCCTGCTTGGCCTTGAAGGCAGCTTTGGCGCGGATATGGGGCTCGATGCGGATTGGGCGGCGCGGGCCATCAAGGCCACGGGCAATTATTCGGAAATGTTTGAGCGCAATCTCGGCAAGGGTTCAAAGCTCGGCATCGAGCGCGGGATCAACGCGCTGTGGAACGCCGGCGGGCTGCTGTATGTGCCGCCGGTGCGGTGACGGCTAATCCCTCGCGATCAATCACCTGTGGCTCCTGGGCGTAGGGGGTGAAGCCCATTTTCTGGTAGAGGGGAAGGGCTCTTGGGCCGTCCAGGCTGTTGGTTTCCACGATAAGTTTGTCGGGCTCCTTGGCCCAGGCGGCGCGGATGGCTTCGGCGAGCAGCCATTTGCCGAGGCCGCGGCCCTGAAAAACCGGGATTATGCCGAAGTATTCGAGTTCCATGACGTTGTCTTCGCGCGGCACCAGTTCGAAATAGCCGGCGGGCTGGCCGCCCACATAGAGCACCCAGACTTCCACGCCTTCGGCATGGATGGCGGCGGTGAGTTCGGCATCGGTGAAATAGCGGCGGTCATACCAGTTGAAATTGCGGCCCACGGCGTCATAGAGAAAGCGGTAGAAATCCAGCGTGATGTTTTCCGCCCGCAGCAGCATGAGCTTCAGGTTTGAAGGGGCCGCCACGTGGTGAATGGATTCAGCCTTCATTTCCAGGAACGTGACGACAGTTTGCAGTTCGCGCATGTTCAGGCCCCGGTGACGACGGGGGTATCGATGGCCGAACCCCAGTCAGTCCATGAGCCGTCATAAAGCGCGTGGTCCCTTGCGTTCAGCGTGGTGAGGCCGAGGGAAAGGATGGCGGCGGTGACACCGGAGCCGCAACTGGTGACCACGGGTTTGGCAATATCAATGCCGGCGGTTTCAAAAACCTTTGCCAGTTCCGCTTCCGGTTTCAGGGTGCCGTCCGGATTCAGCAGCGTGGCGTAGTGAACATTCTTGGCGCCCGGCATGTGTCCGGGGCGTACCCCGGGGCGCGGTTCCACTTCTTCGCCGCGGAATCTTGCGGGCGAGCGCGCATCGGCCACTTGCAGGGCTTTGCGCATATCGGATTTGTCGCGCACCATCATGGACTGGAAGCGGGCGGTGAAATGGCGTTCCTGCGGCTTGATCGGCGGGCCATCTTCAAGCGGGCGGTTTTCGGCTTTCCATTTGAGCAGGCCGCCGTCCAGCACGGCCACGTCATTGTGGCCGAAGACCTTGAACATCCACCAGACGCGGGCGGCGGAAAAAAGGCCGACGCTGTCGTAGCAGATGACTTTCTTGCCGTCGCCAATGCCCATCTTGCGGACGTGGCTGGCAAATTTTTCCGGCCGGGGCAGCATGTGGGGCAGGGGGCTTTCCGTATCGGAAATCAGGTCGATGTCGAAGAACTGGGCGCCGGGAATGCGGGCTGCGAGGAACTCCGCCTTGGCATCGCGCTTGGCGGCGGGCATGTGCCACGAGCAATCGAGAATGGAAATATCGGGCGAGGCCAAGTGCTCGGCGAGCCAGGCTGTTGAAACGAGTTCCTGCGTCATGAGGTGATCCTGCTTATGCAAAGGCCAGGCGGATGCGCCGGTTGATCTTGCCCTTGTTTTCAATTTTGGCCACGCGGATGGGGCCGATCTCGGCGGTGGATTTCACATGGGTGCCGCCGCAGGGCTGCAAATCAACCCGGCCTTCGTCGCCGATCATCACGAGCCGCACCTTGCCGGTTCCCATGGGCGGCTTCACCGACATGGTGCGCACCAGATGCAGGTTGGCTTCCATTTCCGCATCGCTGATCCAGCGGAAGGTGACCTTGTGATCTTCAAGGATGAGCTGGTTGATGCGCGCGGCCAGTTCTTCCTTGTCGGGAATCTGGCCTTCGGGAATATCGAAATCAATGCGCCCGCCATCATCGGAAATGGAACCGCCGGTCACCGGGAAGGGAACGCAGGCGCAGAGGAGATGCATCATGGTATGGGCCCGCATGTTGCGGTAGCGCGTATGCCAATCGAGAGCGAGGGTCACCGGGCGCCAAGTGCCGGAAGATCACCGGCACGTTGCCGGGACATGGACGACATTTTTCATCTCGTCATAAATGGTCGTGGCAATGTCAATGGATTTCCCGTTGACGGCCATCGTGCCCTTGTCGCCGGGCTGGCCACCCGCTGCGGCATAGAAATTGGTTTTGTCCAGAACAATGCCGCCGCGCTCATTGATGCTTTGAACAATGGCATCGACGGATTTCAGATAGGCATCTTCGCGGAAAATCAGTTCGGTCATTTTTAAACCGCTTCAAACACGGTTGGCACCTCTGGCGTTTCGGTCAGCCACTTCGGAACGGGCAGGCCTTTTTCGCGCAGGAATTCCGGATTGAAAAGTTTCGAGGCGTAGCGCGTGCCGTAGTCGCAGAGCACGGTGACGATGGTGTGACCCGGTCCCATCTGCTTGGCCAGGCGAATGGCGCCCGCCACGTTCACGCCGGTGGAGCCGCCCATGCAGAGGCCTTCATGTTCCAGCAGATCGAAAGCGGTGGGGATGGCTTCGCTGTCGGGGATCTGGAACGCGTCGTCGACCACGGCTCCTTCCAGGTTCGCGGTGATGCGGCCCTGGCCGATGCCTTCGGTGATGGAGGAGCCTTCGGATTTCAGCTCGCCGGTTTTGTAATAGCTGTAGAGGGCAGCACCCATGGGATCAGCCAGTACAGCCTTGATATTTTTGTTCTTTGATTTCAAACCCATGCTGACGCCCGCCAAGGTTCCGCCTGAACCCACGGCGGAGACAAAGGCATCAACCTTGCCATCGGTCTGGGCCCAGATTTCGGGGGCGGTGGTTTCGATGTGGGCCTGCCGGTTGGCCACATTGTCAAACTGGTTGGCCCAGACGGCGCCCATGGCCTTGGCGAGGCGGCCTGAGTATTTCACGTAGTTGTTGGGATTCTTGTAGGCGACGGCGGGCACTTCGACGAGTTCCGCGCCCAATTGCCGGATGGCGTCCTTCTTCTCCTGGCTTTGGGTGACGGGGATGACAATCACCGTGCGGAAACCCATGGCTCGGGCCACGACAGCCAGCCCAATGCCGGTGTTTCCGGCGGTTCCCTCGACAATGGTGCCGCCGGGCTTCAGGTGCCCCTTGGCAATGGCATCACGGATAATGAACAGGGCGGCGCGGTCCTTCACCGACTGGCCGGGGTTCATGAATTCGGCCTTGCCCAGAATCGTGCAGCCCGTGAGTTCCGAGGCTTTTTTCAGGCGGATGAGGGGGGTATTGCCGATGGCGGCAACGACGTCGTTCTTGATATCCATGGAAAACTCCGAGCTTCGCCCTAGCAATGCCCGACATGGGCCGGGAGGTCAAATTGTAGCATTTGAAGGAACGTTATAGTCTGGCGCCTGCCGCCTCAAGGCCGTTTCGGAAACACGGCGCGACCTTGCAAATGCTCCCGGCGCGCAGCCCAGACGCTTGCGGAAGGCGGTACTGAAGGCACTGGCTGAATCATAGCCTATCTCTTCGGCGACGCGGTCGAGGGACTTTCCGCGGCGGCTCAAGGCATCCTGGGCCAGGCTCATGCGCCAGCGCGAAAGATATTCCATCGGGGCACAGCCGAGCGTCGTTGCAAAGCGTGTGGCGAAAGGCCGAGCGCGACATGCCGGCCTGCTTTGCCAGGGCGGCTACGGTCCAGCCATGGCGCACGTCGGCATGCATGGCGCGAAGGGCGCCGGCCAGGGGCGCATCGCGCATTCCGGCGAGCAATCCTGCAGGCACGGACTCATCGCTGATGCTGCGCCAGCGCAGGGCTTCGACGAGCAGGACCTCCACCAGGCGTTCGAGGATCATGTCCCGGCCCGATCTTTCGGCGGCGTATTCCTCCATGATCAGATCGATGATGCGGGCGAGGCGGCTGGTATCGGATTCGGCGGCGCGAATGTGAATCGTCTCAGGCAAAAGTTCGAGCAGCGGCGCATTTACCCGCTCGATCTGGAACGTTCCCCCAAGCATGCGAAAGTCAGGATCGCCATCCGGTTCGCCATGGCGCACGCCTGTGTCGGAAGGCTGGCCGGGGGCACATTCAACACCCGGTTCGCTGACAAGGGTGAAGGCCGGGGTCACAGGCAAAAGCATGAAGTCGCCGCGTTCGAGCAGGCGGGAAGCGCGTGCCTTCAATTGCAAACCAGCAGCGTCCGGCGAGCACGATGCAGAAGCTCGGCAATTCATAGGCGGCGTAGCGCACGCCCCAGCTCCCGCGCCCGGTGATGGGCTTCGAGAAGGCGGCGTGCGGGCGCAGCAGGGCAATGATGTCGCTAAGCGGGTCCAATTCCTGGGCGATCCATAATAATTTCTGGTGTTCTGATTATAGACCGTCCAGCGGGAATGTCTATGGTGCCAGAAACACAATGGAGAGATGAATGACTAAAACAGTGCTTATTACGGGCGCCTCGTCGGGCTACGGCAAGGCAACGGCGGACCTTTTTCTCGAGCGCGGCTGGAATGTCGTAGCCACGATGCGGCGGCCGGATGCCGGATATTTTCGGCGCGCGCAATGACCGGCTGAAACTGCTGCCGCTCGACGTCACCAATTCCGCCAGCATCAGCAAAGCCATTGCGGATGCTACCGCCGCCTTCGGGGCTATCGACGTGCTTGTCAACAACGCGGGCATCGGTATCGTCGGCGCCTTCGAGGCCACGCCCATGGCCACGGTGCGCGAGGTGTTCGAGACCAACACCTTCGGCGTGATGGCGATGACGCAGGCGATGCTGCCCTTCTTCCGGGCGCGAAAGTCCGGCGTGGTGGTGAATGTGACATCGAGTGCCACGCTGGCGCGGATGCCGCTGGCGGCGGCCTACACCGCGAGCAAGATGGCCATCGAAGGGTTCACCGGGTCGCTCGCCTTCGAGCTTGAAGCCTTCAATGTGCAGGTGAAGCTGGTTGAACCGGGCTACGGCCCGACGACGCGCTTTGCGGCCAACTCGGGATCACGGATGGATGGGGTAATCCCTGAGGCCTATGCGCCTTTCGCGGAGCGCGTCTTTGCGGCGTTTGCACAGCCGGCGGCGGTGACGAAAGAGTCCGACGTGGCCGAGACCGTGTGGCGCGCCGCGAACGACGGGACCGGGCAACTCCGTTTTCCCGCTGGTGCCGACGCAGTGGCGCTGGCCCAGACGCGATAAGTGATGGGGCGTGGGACTGCGCGGCTACTCAGTCCGCCCTGGCGCAGAAAAAACAAGCCGGTCCCTTGCGGGACCGGCTTTTGAATTGGCTCCCCGACCTGGACTCGAACCAGGGACAATTCGATTAACAGTCGAATGCTCTACCAACTGAGCTATCGGGGAATATTGGTGCGGCGTATAGCAGAGGGTGTTACGGACTAAAAGACATTTTGTCGTTACCCTGCCTGACACCTGTGCATGGCGCGATGTCGCACTATATAAGGGCCTGCTGAGACATAGGAATCACGATGCCAAAGGTCACTTTCGCGGGTTACAAGGTTAATGTTCCGGGCAATCCGTTGTTGCGGGTGGCCTTTGGCATACTGTTGATCATCGGCGGGCTGCTCGGATTCCTGCCCATTGTCGGCTTCTGGATGGTCCCCTTGGGTCTGGTCGTGCTCTCGGTTGACTTTCCCCCGGTGCGGCGTTTTCGCCGGAATGCCACGGTCAAAATCGGCTACTGGCTGCACAGGCGCTGGCCCGGCCTTGCCAGGATCATCGGCTACGGCGCGCCGCGGGACGAAAAACTGTAGGAAATCTGGAGGCCTCGCCCAGAATCGAACTGGGGTGCAAGGATTTGCAGTCCTCTGCGTAACCACTCCGCCACGAGGCCTTCGGGCGGCTGTATAGGGGAGGAAAATTGCGGAAACAACCCAAACCTAAAACATAATAAATTGCCGGTAACAGTTTGCTTGGCAAAGGCGGGGTTCGCGGCTAGTTTGGCTGGCAGCTCATTCAGCAAGCGATATGGACCCCTTGGATGACGAATTTCGCAGCGGCGCGGCACAATATGGTCGAATCACAGGTGCGCCCCAACGGCATCACCGACCACCGCATTATCGATGCCATGGCGCAGGTGAAGCGCGAGGATTTCGTGCCCGCCGAGCGCAAGACAATTGCCTATCTCGATGAGGATGTGCAGCTCAAAGAGGGGCGCTTTCTGATCGAGCCCATGGCTTTTGCCCGGATGATTCACCTGGCCCTGATCAAGCCCACGGACAAGGTTCTGGTGGTGGGCGCAGGCACGGGCTATGGCGCCAGGGTCATAGCGATGCTGGCGAAATCAGTCGTGGCCCTTGAATCCGATCCGGACCTGCTCGCCCTGGCAAGGGGCTTCCTGGCTGGAGCCGGGAACGTCGAAGTCGTTGAAGGCAGCCTTGCCGCGGGCCATGCGGCAGGAGCGCCCTATGATGTCATCATCGTCGAGGGCAGGATTGCCGCGGTGCCGGAAAGCCTGTTTGCCCAGCTCGCCAATGAGGGGCGGATTGTGGCAGCAGTCGGTAACACGGATGTTTCCAAGATGCAGATTGCGACGCTGGCAGACGGGCACCGCTCGTCGCGCTCTGCCTTTGACGTGTCAATTGCGCCGCTTCCGGGGTTTGTGGTTGAAAAAGCAGCATTTGTTTTTTGATTGAAAAGGTTGCAAAAATACACTTCGATTCGGTCGGCGAATAATCTAGGATTGAAGTTCGGGTAAGAAACCACAAATACTGTGGTCCGGGGTGACTGAAACTCAACAAGCGTGGTACTGAATGCAAGGTGGTTTGAAGCATTGGACGAGAGTATTGCTGGCCTCGGCCGCTTTTGTGGTGTGGGCAGGGCAGGTCTCGGCTGAGACCTTGGTTGAGGCGATGGTCTCGGCCTATTCGGGCAATCCGACACTGCAGGCCGAACGCGCCCGGCAACGGGGAACCGATGAACTTGTTCCGCAGGCGCTGTCCGGCTGGCGTCCCACGGTCAACACGGAAGGATCGATCGCCAACGTCTGGTCGGATTCAAGCGGGGTCTCGTCATCGGAAAATGATCCGAAGTCGGTGGCCATCGGGCTGTCGCAACCAATCTTCCGCGGCTTCAAAACAATCAACGGAACCAAGGCGGCGGAAGCCAATGTCGAGGCCGGCAAGCAGAGCCTTCTGGCCATCGAGCAGGATATTCTATTCCAGGCCATCCAGGCCTACATGAATGTCATCCGCGACCGGCAGATTGTGGGTCTGCGCCAGCAGAATGTTGGGG
Organism: uncultured Alphaproteobacteria bacterium; assembly: GCA_963753025.1. Taxonomy (GTDB): domain Bacteria; phylum Pseudomonadota; class Alphaproteobacteria; order Rhizobiales; family Aestuariivirgaceae; genus Aestuariivirga. The sequence continues at coordinate 83,482 of CAVWAY010000019.1, forward strand.
TCTTGCAAAAGCAGCTCACGGCGGCCGATGAGCGCTTCAAGGTTGGTGAAATCACCCGCACCGATGTGGCGCAATCAAAGGCGCGGGTCAGCGGGGCGCAATCGAGCGTGGCTTCGGCCAACGCCACGCTGGCGGCAAGTGTCGCCAATTACATCAATGTGGTGGGCCACAAGCCCGGCAGCCTGAAATATCCCCGGCTTGCCAAGCTGCCAAGAAACCTTGAGGCGGCGCAGGCTGCCGCTTCGGAAATCAATCCCAACATTCTGGCCGCCGCCTATGTGGAAGAAGCTTCAAACTACAATATCGAAGTGGTGAAGGGCGATCTTCTGCCGTCCGCCAGCTTCGATGCCTCGGCTACCTTCAACGACAATCCCTCGGATGGCACCAGCAGGTCGGAGAGCGCCCGGATTGAAGGTGTTTTGACCATTCCGATCTACGAGGCGGGCCGCGTCTATTCATCGGTGCGCGAAGCCAAGCATGTGGCCAGCCAGCGCCGGCTGGAAGTCATCCAGGCGGGGCGTTCGGTGCGCGAAAGTGTTTCAATCTCGTGGAACAATCTCGCGGCGGCGCGCGAAATCATCCGTTCGGCCAAGGAGCAGGTCTCGGCGGCGCAGCTTGCGCTTGACGGGGTGCGCCAGGAATATTTCGTCGGCTCACGGACGACCCTTGATGTTCTTGATGCGGAAACCGAAGTTGTCAACGCGCGCATTTCGCTGGTGTCGGCCGAGCGCGACCAGATTGTCGCCGCCTACCAGATCCTGGGTTCGGTTGGCCGCCTGACGGCGCGCGACCTTTCGCTGCCGGTCGAGTATTATGACGCCGATGAAAATTATCTGAAGGTGCGTGGCAAGTGGTTCGGCACGGGGGCCGATATCATCGAGTAACAACCTTGGCCGGGGCCTCGGCCAAGGGGTTTGTTTGTGTGTGTTGCGAAGAGGGAAAATGAGCGGTGACTTCTGAACCAGACATGGAAAGTTTACTGGCTTCGATCCGCAAAGCCATCGACTCCGATATCGGCAAGAACACCAGGTCTCCATCCCCTCCAGCGCCAGATACTTCGTTCAGCGGCGCCATGCGCGAATCCCGGGTGCGGTATGATGATGAACCGCCGATGCGCCGGGATGCGGCGGAAGAAATCTCGGACCTGCGCAACAAGATCCAGAAAAACCGCCAGAGCGCAGGCTTCACCGAACCCGTGCCGCGCTTGCCAAGCCTGCCAAACGCCATGCCGCCGGCGCCGGCTCCCAGGCCTGTTTCGTCAAAGTCGGGGTTTGCCGGCATTCTCGGTGGCGATGGCCAGCAGGTAACTCCCTGGGCGCCGCGGGTGAAGCATGAGGCGGAGGCGCCGGGCTTGCGCCCCACCATCCAGGACGATCTGCCGCCCGTGCCCGATGACTACCAACACAGCGGTTATAGCGAGTCGGAAGTCTATCCGGCGGAGGTGGGCTGGGCGGAGGACGAACCGGCCTTTGCGCCTGGGCCGCCGCTGATGTCGCCGGAAACGATTAACGCCGCAAATTCCTCCTTCAACCAGTTGGCCGACACCCTGATGGCACGGGCCCTGGGCGAACGCTCCATCGAGGACATGACCCAGGACCTGCTCAAGGGCATGCTGCGGAGCTGGCTTGATGCGCATTTGCCGAGTCTCGTTGAAAAGCTGGTGCGCGAGGAAATCGAGCGGGTGGCGCGGCGCGGCCGTTAACCAAGCACAGTGGAACTAAACTGTGCCGGCAGACGTTTAAGGCTGTATGCTTGTTCACTTTAGTTTTTGCATTTGAAGGCTTGAAATGGCCGACGAAGACAAACGCGGCGCGCCCCGCCAAAGGGTTTTAAAGGCAGCCAAAATCATCACGATGGACAATACATCCGTCATTGACTGCACGGTGCGGAACATGTCGGAAACCGGCGCGCAAGTGATCATCGAGAAAAGTGTCAAGATGCCGGAAGAATTCCAGTTTTTTCTGGCCAATGGCGATACGGTCCGCGATGCGGTGCTGGCCTGGCACCGCGGCGACCGGGTTGGGATAAAATTCAAAGGCGAAAGCCGGCCTGCGCCCCATGCCGTCAGAATGTACAAAAGATAGCTGAATCCCCCTGATTCAACGGCAGTTGCATGGCGGGGCGGGGTGGTGTTTATAGCGCCCGAACAGCAATCAAAGATTCCCCAAATGCTCGAGAAGACCTTTACCCCATCGGAAATGGAAACCCGCCTCTACGAGGAATGGGAGGCCCGCGGCTTTTTCAAGCCGGGGCGGAAGCCCAAGGCCAAGCCTTTCACAATCGTCATTCCGCCGCCCAATGTGACGGGTTCGCTCCACATGGGGCATGCGCTCAATAATACGATCCAGGACATTCTCTGCCGCTTTGAGCGGATGCGCGGGCGCGACGTGCTGTGGCAGCCGGGCACCGACCATGCGGGCATCGCCACGCAGATGGTGGTCGAACGCCTGCTGATGAAGGAAAACAAGACCGACCGCCGCAAGATGGGGCGCGAGGCATTTCTCAAGCGCGTGTGGCAATGGAAGGAAGAGTCGGGCGGGATTATTTCCAAGCAGCTCCGCCGCTTGGGCGCCTCGTGCGACTGGTCGCGCGAACGCTTCACCATGGACGAGGGCCTGTCCAACGCGGTGCGCAAGGTGTTCGTGCAACTCTACAAGGAAAAGCTGATTTACAAGGACAAGCGCCTGGTGAATTGGGACCCGGTTTTCGAGACGGCAATTTCCGATCTGGAAGTGGAGACGCGCGAAACCAAGGGCGCCATGTGGTCATTTGCCTATCCGCTGGTGGATGGGCCGGTGGACGGCATTTCCGAAATTGTCATTTCCACCACGCGGCCCGAAACCATGCTCGGTGACGGCGCCGTGGCGGTCCATCCGTCTGACGTGCGCTACAAGAACCTGATCGGCAAGCTCGTGCGCCTGCCGATTGCCGAGCGGCATATCCCGATTATCGCCGATGAATATCCCGATCCGGAATTCGGCACGGGTGCGGTGAAAATCACCGGCGCCCACGACTTCAACGACTTCGAGGTGGCGCGGCGCAACAACATCCCGCTCATCGTGCTGATGGACAAGAAGGCACGGATGATCTCCACGCCGGAAAACAATGTGCCTGAACGCTATCAGGGCAAGGACCGCTTCAAGGCGCGCGAAATGGTGCTGGCGGAAATCGAGGAGCTCGGTTTTTATCGCGGCAAAGAAGACAAGGTGATTGCGCAGCCCTTCGGCGACCGCTCCAATGTGGTCATCGAGCCGATGCTCACCGAACAATGGTATGTGAATGCCGCCGAGATGGCCAAGCCCGCCATCGCCGCCGTTGAAAAGGGCGATACGGTTTTCGTGCCGAAGAACTGGGACAAGACCTATTTCGAATGGATGCGCAATATCCAGCCCTGGTGCATCTCGCGCCAGCTCTGGTGGGGCCATCAGATTCCGGCATGGTATGGGCCTGACGGCACAATCTTTGTCGAGGAGACGCAGCTTGCGGCGGAGCTTGCGGCCAAGAAGCATTACGGCAAGGACACGGCCATCACGCGCGATGAGGACGTGCTCGACACCTGGTTCTCGTCGGCGCTGTGGCCCTTCTCCACGCTGGGCTGGCCGGAAGAAACGTCGATCCTGAAGCGCCATTACAAGACCGATGTGCTGGTCACCGGCTTTGACATCATCTTCTTCTGGGTGGCCCGCATGATGATGATGGGGCTGCATTTCCGCCAGGAGGTGCCGTTCCACACGGTTTACATCCACGCGCTGGTGCGCGACGAGCACGGCCAGAAAATGTCGAAGTCCAAGGGCAATGTGATTGATCCTCTGGATCTGATCGACGAATTCGGCGCCGATGCGCTGCGCTTCACGCTGGCCGCCATGGCGGCGCAGGGGCGCGATATCAAGCTGGCCAAATCACGGGTTGAGGGCTACCGCAATTTCGGCACCAAGCTGTGGAACGCGGCGCGCTTTGCCGAGATGAACGGGGTGAAGCGCGATTTCAATTACGATCCGGTGGCGGCGCGCGTCACGGTAAACCGCTGGATTGTGGGCGAGGCTTCGCGCACGCGCAATGCGGTGACCAAGGCCATTGAAGAACATCGCTATAATGAAGCGGCTGCGGCACTTTACCAGTTCGTGTGGAATGTTTACTGCGACTGGTATGTGGAGCTGATCAAGCCGATTTTGGGCGGAACCGATGAAGCGGCCAAGAAGGAAACGCAGGCGTCCGCCGCCTGGGTTCTCGACCAGATACTGGTGCTGCTGCATCCCTTCATGCCGTTTGTGACGGAAGAGCTCTGGCAGCAGACGGCGGCGCGCGAGCACTGGCTGATGGAAGCGAACTGGCCCAGCTACAAGGGGCTGGGCGATGCCAAGGCTGATGCGGAAATCGAATGGGTGATCAAGATCATCTCTGAAATCCGTTCGGTGCGCTCGGAAATGAACATTTCCGGCGGCCTGAAAATCCCTTGCGTGCTGGTGGGCGCCAACAAGGATTCGCGGCGCATTGCGTCCGCCTGGGAGAACGAAATCATCCGCCTGGCGCGGCTGTCCTCCATCTCGTTTGAAGACCGGGTGCCGAAGGCCTCGGCGCAGATCGTGCTGGGCGAAGCAACAGTGGCCCTGCCGCTGGAAGGCGTCATCGACTTCGCCACGGAAACGGCGCGGCTGAAGAAGGAGCTTGAGAAGATCGAGAAGGAGTCAGCGGCAATCGCCGGCCGACTGGGAAACCCCGGCTTCGTCGCCAAGGCCCCGGAAGAGGTGCTGGCCGAAACGAACGAACGCAAGGCCGAGCTTGATGTGCAGACGGACGAAGACGGCAGAAGCGTTAAAGCGGCTGGGGTAAGGTTTTCGCTCTGTCTCCCCCCTCTCATCATGACCGCGCTTGACGCGGTCATCTTCTTTGCCTTCAATATGCCATGGCGTCTGGGATTTGTTACATCATGACAAACCGCCCGCGTGGTGTGCTCTACACTGGCGTTACGACCGACATTGGCAGGCGGGCCTATGAACATCGTGAAGCTCTCGTCAAAGGATTTACCAGCCGATATGGCCTGCGGCGGCTGGTTTTCTATGAGGAGTTTCCCCTGTTCATGGACGCGGTGCAGCGCGAGAAAAACATAAAACACTGGCCGCGACAGTGGAAAATCGAGATGATTGAAAAGATGAACCCGGAGTGGAAAGATTTATTCTATTCCCTCGCCTGAAAAAAGAAGATGGCCGGGTCGAGCCCGGCCATGATGAGAAGGGGGAGTGCGTAAATCCCTCATCATGACCGCGCTTGACGCGGTCATCTTCTTGGGTGTCAATTTGCGTTCATGATCTCCGTCCTCTCGGACCATATCGAAACACCCTTGGGAACCATGCTGCTTTTGGCGCGGGACGGGGCGATGATCGGGTTGGAGTTCGACGACCAGCCGGAACGGGTGGCGCGCGATTTGCGGCTGCGCTACGGCAGCGCGGAGCGGTTTCCGGCGGATAATCCCAATGGCTTTTCGGACCGCATCCGCGCCTATTTCGCCGGTGACTTCAAAGCCATCGAGGGCATTCCCACCGATGGCGGCGGCACGGAATTCCAGCGCAAGGTATGGGACGAACTCAAGCGCATTCCCTGCGGGGTGACGATTTCCTATGGCACGCTGGCCAAGCGGCTGGGCGATCCTAATCTCATGCGGGCGGTGGGGCTGGCCAATGGCCGCAATCCCATTTCCATCGTGGTGCCCTGCCACCGGGTGATCGGGGCGGATGGCTCGCTCACGGGCTATGGCGGGGGATTGCCACGCAAGGAGTGGCTGCTGAAGCACGAGGGCGCGCTGCTGATTTAGACTGAGAGTCGGTTTTCGGGTGGCTCTGTCCCGGGGCCGGTGGCATAGTTGCCCCATGATCACATTTATCGCCATGCCCACCAAAGTAGCCCGTGCCTATCAGGCAGGGGCCGTTGATGCCTATGGACTGCCGCCGGAGCGCCGCGTTTCCGACGGCGATGGGGTTCCCTGCCGCCATTGCCTGCAGGATGTGGCTGCGGGGGAGGACTATCTCATTCTGGCCTACCGGCCGTTTCCCGCGCTCCAGCCCTATGCGGAAACGGGGCCGATTTTCCTCCATGCAGAAGCATGCGAGCGGGCAGGTGCGGCGCATGAAACGCCGGCCACGCTGGCCAAGCGCGCCGCGCATTTGATCAAGGGCTATTCCAGCGATGACCGGATTGTCTATGGCACGGGCAAGATCGTGCCTTCGGCTGACCTGACCGCGGAGGCCGCCAATATCCTCACGCGCGATGACGTGGCCTATGTGCATGTGCGCTCGTCGGTGAACAACTGCTACACCTGCCGGATCGAGCGGGCATAAGGTAAATTATTTCCGAGTATCCAGAATTTATTCCTTGACAGTTATATTCCTATGTACTAGGAATTATTTGTCCTTCCCGGAAGGGGTCCTGGTCATGACGGTGGCTTTGATGGGGTGGATGTGGCGCCTGCGGGTGTGGTGAAACGTTCATCATGCTTCCGGGAGCCGAGGGTAGGACCCGTGGATACTACGGTCCACGCGCCTTCAGTGGCAAAACAACCCTGGCGGCAAACAGAGACACCGTGCGATCCAGGGCTCTGTCAGAGCTTTCCCTCCGGCAAAAACCGCCGCAAAAGCGTGGGCGCAGTTTGCGTCAAACCGCCGGACGACACGACCGGCATTTTCGCGTAGGCTGCGCTCACGCAACCCTTCGCTTCTCGCCTACCCCGGAAACGGCATTACCGTTTCCAACCCCGGCGAAGCCGTGCCCAGTGCTGATTGAAATGTGAAATGGATCAGGCCTTCACGGTTTTCCGGTTGCGCAGCACGTGTTCGTGGCCGGCATCATAAAGCGCGCTGTCGCGGAATTCCCGGGCGTCCAGCACGTGGCCCACGAGGATGAGCGCGGTGCGGGTGAGCTTGGCGGCCTTTACCAGCTTGGCGATGGTGGAGAGCGTTCCCTTGATGATTTTCTGGTCGGGCCAGGTGACGCGGTAGACGACAATGACGGGGCAATCCGCGCCGTAATGCGGCGTCAGGGCGCGTTCGACATAGCCGAGATTGCGGATCGACAGATGGATGGCAAGGGTGGCCTTGCTGCGCCCCAGTTCTTCCAGTTCCTCGCCCGGCGGCATGGCCGAGGCCTGCATGGTGGTGCGGGTGAGGATCACGGTCTGGGCGATTTCGGGCAGGGTGAATTCGGTTTTCAGAACGGCGGCGGCGGCGGCAAAGGCGGGCACGCCGGGGGTGACGTCATAGTCAATGCCGAGCTTGTCGAGCCGGCGCATCTGTTCGGCGATGGCGCCATAGATCGACGGATCGCCGGAATGGACGCGGGCCACATTGTGGCCCTTGGCATGGGCGGCCTCGATTTCCGCGATGATCTCGTCGAGGTGCAGAGGCGCCGTATCGACGACACGCGCGCCTTCGGGAGCTGCCTTCACGATTTCTTCCGGCACCAGCGAACCGGCATAGAGGCAGACGGGGCAGGACTGGATGAGCCTGAGGCCGCGCAGCGTGATGAGGTCGGCAGCGCCGGGGCCGGCGCCGATGAAATGGACGGTCATAAGGTCTCTCGCTTTTTGGCATAGCCGCGGGGCGTGTAGGCGTAGGTCCTGCCATCGCCGCGGGCAAAGGATTTGGATTGGGATGAGCCCACCATCACGAGGGTGAGCATGTCGACATCATCGGGATTGAAGTCGGCGAATTTCACGATGCGCACATTTTCCTCGGCGCGGCCGAGATTGCTGGCGATGATCACCGGCGTATCGGGCGGGCGGTGGGCTTTCAGGATGGCAAAGGCGCGCTCCAACTGGTCGCGGCGCTTGAGCGAGCGCGGGTTGTAGAAGGAAATGACAAAGTCGCCTTCCGCTGCCGCCTTCACGCGCTTTTCGATGGCGTCCCAGGGGGTGAGCAGGTCGGAGAGCGAAATGCAGCAGAAGTCATGGCCGATCATGGCGCCGGCCTTGGCGGCGGCGGCCTGGAAGGCGGAAATGCCGGGGATGACCTCGACGCTGATGCGGTTGGGTTCGAGATCGATGATCTCATAAACGAGAGCCGCCATGGCATAGATGCCCGCATCGCCGGAGCAGACGAGGGCCACCTGCTTGCCTTGCTTTGCAAGTTCGATGGCATGGCGGACGCGGTCTTCCTCGCCGCCAAGCGGGAAGCGGTGTTCGGTCTGGTCCTGCTTCAAGTCTGCAACAAGATCGAGATAGAGTCCGTAGCCCACCCAGTCGGTTGATGTTTGAAGCGCTTGGGTCGCGGCGGGGCTGCGGGTAAGTTCGCTGCCGGGACCGATGCCCACAACACTCAGAATCCCACGGGCCCTGCCGCGCAATTCAAGAATGGGCGCAGGGCTGCGCGCAATGGCGCAGGTTGCGCGCTTGCTTTTTGTTTTGGCGACGATCAATTCCGCATCGGGTCCGGCAGCGGCCAAGGCGGCGGCTTCAGCCACGCCCGGCGTGCCCACTTCCGCCATCACGTAGTCCGAGGGTGTTTTCAGTTTTGGAGCGAATGCATTCAGTTCTTCGGCGGAAAAGAACCGCACGTTGCACAGCGCATCAATGGCCGGCTCATCCTCTTTCAGGTCAATGGAGGCAAAGCCTGCCACGGACTGAATGGAAAGATTGTTGGCTTTCAAAGTGCTTTCGATGAGGTCTGAAACTTCCTGCGGGGAAGTTCCCCGTTCGCAACCAACACCAATGGTGAGCGTGTGGGGGTGATAGACAATGTGATTTGGTCCGCCCTTCACAATGTGTTCAGTTGTTTCCACGCGCACTTCACCGCCTGCAAGTTTTGTCGCGGTGGCGGATTTCATGTCTTCGGGGTTGGCAAGCGTATAGCCTTCGCGGGGTTCATCGAAGGCTGAACCAAAGCGCACTTCGCTGGCGGTGGTGATGGCCGCATGGCCGCTCGGTGATTTTTGCGATCTGTGCCGCAAGTGCGTTGGCACCGTGATGGCCGCCGAGGAGGGGGACGATGGAGGAACCATCTTCGGCGACGGCGATGACTGGCGGCTCGGTTCGCTTGTCGTTGAGATGGGGGGCAATGGCGCGGATGAGGATGCCGCTGGCGCAGAGGCCGATGATGGTTTGGCCCTGCTGGAAGAGTTGGGCGAGATGGGCGGTTGCCTTGGCGTAGGAGACATCGCCGCCGCTTACGCAATCGGGCGTGTGGATTTCGCCGTTCAGTTCGGCCTTGAGTTTCTGGGCGAGCGGCAGCGCCGAGATGCCGAGAATGAAGATGACCGGCTTCACCATGACTCGCTGCCCGTGTAGACCAGAATGGTGGTGAAGTAGGGCAGGCTGTCGCCTTCCACGTCTTCCACCTTGCGGATGCGTTCGTTGGGCCGCGTGGCGTTTTCGATGACGGTGGCCTTTGATATCAGGTCAAGCGCCGAGAGGATGTTTTTGATCTTGCCGAAGTGGCGGCCCACCTTGATGATGGCGGTGGACTGGGCGGTGAGCAGTTCCTCGCGCAGGCGGTCTGCCTCCAGCGTGGCGGGCAGGACTTTCAGCACATCATTGCGGGCCGAGAGCGGGCGACCCATGCGGGCCGCCGCCGCGGTGATGGAGGAGACGCCGGGCACCACGATGGTTTCAAAGCGGTCGGCAAGCCTCGCAAAGATATACATGAAGCTGCCGTAGAAGAAGGGATCGCCCTCGCAGAGCATGGCCACATCGCGGCCCGCCTTCAGATGTTCGGTGATGGCGGCAGCGCCCTTGTCATAGGCTTCCTGCGCCGGTTCGCGCTCGGTGCGCATGGGCATGTCGATTTTGAGTTCGATCACGTCATCGGGCAGGAAGGGCTTGGCGATGTCGCGCGCCGTGCTTTCGGTTGCCAGTTGGCGGTGAGATAGGCGACAACGGGGGCCATGGAAATGATGCGCCAGGCTTTCACCGTCATCAGTTCCGGATCGCCGGGGCCAACGCCGAGGCCATAGAGGATGCCGGTTTTCATGGCTTGACGGGCTCTCCATTGCGTGACCGCCATGCGCGGCTTCAGGGCGCGGTAGGGGCCGATGGGCGTGAGGTGCGAAATTTCGAGGCGCACCAGATCGCCGCCGTGTTTTTCCTGCAGGTCATAGAGATGCATTTCGCCCTCGATGGTGACGACATTGGCCACCATGCGGCCGCCGGATTTCAGATGTTCCCAGGCGGTTTCAAAAACCCCGGGAATGCCGACGCCGCCACCGATGAACACCGCATCGGGGCGGGGCTTGCCCTGCAAGGTATCGGGCACCTCGCCTGCGATGATTTTCAGGCGCGGCGTGCCCAGTTGATCGGCGTTGGCCGCAATCATTTTCAGGCGGTCTTCATGGTGTTCAAAGGCCAGGGCTTCGCAGCCCCGGGTGGAGCGCATCCATTCGATGGCGACGGAGCCGCAGCCGGCGCCCACATCCCAGAGCAGTTGATCGGGGGCGGGCGCCAATGCGGCAAGGGTGGCGGCGCGGACTTCGCGCTTGGTGAGCTGGCCATCATGGACAAAGGCCTCATCGGGAAGGCCCGCAAGGCGCGACCAGATTTTTGCATTTGTTCCGGCCACACATTCCACGGCCAGCGTATTGAGATCGGAGAATTTCTGTTTCGGCACGGCGTCGGCCACGAAACTGGTTTGTGCTTCGCGCGCGCCGCCCATGTTTTCCAGAACGGTGATCGGGCTTTTCTCAAAGCCGCGCGCCACCAGCCGCCGCGCCACTTCGGGAATGGTGCTGGCGTCGGCGGTCAGCACAATCAGTTTTGCGCCGGGCTGGATGAAGGCTTCGATATTGGCGGCGTCACGGCCGTGCAAGGTGAGCGTATCGCAATCGGGGAGTGACCAGCCCACGCGCGCGGCGGCATGGGAGAAGGCCGAGAGATGGGGAATGATGGTCATTTCCGCAAAGGGAATGAACTCGAGCAGCTTCCGCGCCACGCCATAATTCATGGGATCGCCGGTGGCGAGGATCACCGTGTTGCGGCCACGCAGGGGTTTCATTTGTTCGACGACGGCGGAGAAGGGCTGCGGCCATTCCAGGCGCTCGGCTTTGAGGTCGGGGAGAAAGCCAAGGAGACGTTCGGAGCCGACGATCACATCCGCGTTTTGCAGCGCGAGCTTGGCCCGGGCGGACAGGCCCTCATGGCCATCCTCGCCCATGCCGATGATGGTGAGCCATTTGGTCATGCGAGGCCTTTCGACAGGCCGTTGACGCAGGCCGCCGCCATGGCGGAGCCGCCGCGGCGGCCGAGGATCGTGGCGTAGGGAATGCCGCGTGGATTTTTTACAAGTTCATCTTTTGATTCCGCCGCACCGACAAAGCCCACGGGGAAGGCCGCAATGGCGGCGGGCCTTGGGCCGCCCGCATCGATCATTTCGAGCAGGGCAAAGAGCGCGGTGGGGGCATTGCCGATCACCACGAGGGCGCCTTCCAGATGGGGTGCCCACAATTCCACTGAGGCGGCGGAACGGGTGGTTTGCGTGGCGATGCCGATTTCGCGGGCGCGGGGATCGTTCAGGGTGCAGATGACCTGAAGCGTCTTGTCGATGATCCCGTGGCGCAGCATTTCGGCATCGGTCAGGATTGGTTTTGCCAGCGCCTTTGTGCCAGCCGCGACAAAATCCTCGGAAATCCGCAGGTCGCCCACGATGTCGGTCATGCCGCAGGCGTGGATCATGCGGATGGCGATGGCTTCCGCGCTGACCGGCAAGCCGGAAAGATCCGTCTCGCCGCGAATGATGGCGAAGGATTTTTCATAGATGGCCGATGGGTCGCGGAGGTAATCCATCATTTTTTCTTCATGCTGACGGGGCCAAGCGGATGCTTGGCATGGGGGTAGGGCGCGTGGGTGTGGCCATCGTCATGGGAATGATCATGGCCGTGTTCATGCGTGATGATGCGCGTGGTTCACGATCTCAAACGGGCCCTTGGCGTTGATGCCTTCCACATGGTGGTGGTGGCTTTCCTGCACGGCGCCCACATCGGCCTCGAAGCCCAGCACGGCGCGTGCGGTATTTGCACATCTGGCAGTTCATGGCGATGTCGCCGGTGAGGATCTGCTGCACGCGCTCGACGAAGGTGTCGATCACGGCGGGATGGTCGTTGAGGTAGGGGGCCTTGATGAACTCGATACCTGGATGGCGTTTGGCCACATCGTCAGTCGCGTCATAGATGCGCTGGACGAGAATGCCGGTGAAGAGGAAATAGGGGAAGACGATGATGCGCTTGTAGCCCAAGCGTGCGGCGTGTTCCAGGCCGGGGTCCACCAGCGGGAAGGTCACGCCGGAGTAAGCCGTTTCGGCCCAGCCGAAGCCGAAGCCTTCCCAGAGAATGCGGGTGACTTTCGAGACATTGGAATTGGCATCGGGATCGGACGCGCCGCGGCCCACGACGACAAGCAGGGTTTCATGCAGCGGCACCTTCGACGGGTTGGCATCGAGGGCTTCCTGAATGCGGTCGCCGGCGGCGCGCATCATCTTGGGGTCAATGCCCAGTTCCTTGCCGTAATCGATTTTCAGGCCATTGCTGGCGGCATAGGTGTTGAGCACGGAGGGAATGTCGTTCTTGGCGTGGCCCGCCGCAAAGAGCATGCCGGGCACGGCCAGCACGCGCTCCACGCCCTTGGCCTTCAGCACATCAAGGCCGTTGCGGATGATGGGCGTGGCAAATTCGAGGTAGCCGTATTCCACCGGGTATTGCGGCAGGCGCTTCTTGAGATGCTCGGAGAGCACGGCGAATTCGGTGACCGCATCGGTGTCCCGGCTGCCATGGCCACACAGCATTACGCCCAGTTTTGTCATTTTGCCTGCCTTCCATAAATCAGCGTTGCCAGTAATGGCCACGGAAGGCAGCTCCGGCTTTGGCCCCTTCATGGGTAAGCCGCACCGGAATAGCTTTCAGTCCCTCGAGGGGAACGCTGCTGATGGCCCCTTCATAGGCGCAAGCTGGATTCTGGACAAGGATAGAAACGGCGGCTTATGGTGCGCTCACGGCATGGCAGGTATTGGAGATTCCGCAATGGAAACGGTAAAATTCACCCAGATGAAGGATGGCGACCGGGAGGACTATGCCTTCCTCAATACCCATGAACTGGAATATGCGGCGGGAACGGCGGACCGTTTGCTGAACGCCATGGTCGACCTCGACAAATCCATGTCCGGCTACAAGATCACGCGGCTTGGCCATTCGCTGCAGGCGGCCACGCGGGCCTGGAAGGACGGGGCGGATATTGACTGGGTGGTGTGCGCGCTGCTCCATGACATCGGCGATATCTATGCGCCCTACAACCACGATGAATATGCGGCCACGATCCTGCGGCCCTTCGTGCGCGAGCAATGCGCCTGGGTGGTGCAGACCCATGGGGATTTCCAGATGGTCTATTACGCGCAGCATGTGGGCGGCAATCCCAACAAGCGGGATGCCTTCAAGGGCCATGCCTATTTCGATGACTGCGCCGAATTCTGCGAGAAGTGGGACCAGAACAGTTTCGATCCCGATTATGAAACCAAGCCGCTGGAATTTTTCGCTGACATGGTGCGGGAGGTCTTCGCGCGGAAGGCTTACTGCTCCCGACGTGATCAAAAAGGGCGTGCGGGTGAAGCTTTCGGATTCAGCAACGGCGGCCCAGCGCAAGGCAGCGTAATTGCCATGCGGATTATCCTGTTCCTTCTCCTGTTGTGCTCGCCGGCCTTTGCGGCGGAGTGGACGACCTATTCAAATCCGCGCTTTGGCGTCAGCATCGATGTGCCGCCGGGATTTGTGAATGACGTGCCGGAGCCTGAAAATGGCGACGGATTGACGTTTCACTCGGCCGATGGACAAGCGGTGCTGCTGGTCTGGGGCGGCAACCTGACGGACGGGGACTTCAAGCTCGATTCCGAGATCCGGCTCAACCGGGAACTGGATGACGACTGGCAGGTTTCCTACCGGAAGGAATCCGGCAATGACTGGTCCGTGTATTCCGGAAGCCAGAGCGGCCGCATCATGTATGCCCGCTCACTTTCATCCTGCCGGGGAACGCAGGCCGTGCATTTTCGCATTGAATATCCGGAAGCGCAGAAGAAAGACTATGATCCCATTGTTGAGCGCCTCAGCAAATCGCTGAAAGCCGGGCCTGCTTCCGATTGCCCTTAAAACTCAATCCCGGCCTGCGCCTTCACGCCGGAGCGGAAGGGGTGTTTGATCAGTTCCATCTCGGTCACCAGATCGGCGATTTCGATGAGTTCTTCCTTGGCGTTGCGGCCCGTGACGACGATGTGCTTGTCGGCGGGCCGGTTTTTCAGGACCTCAAGCACTTCCGCCAGCGGCAGGTAATCATAGCGCAGGACGATGTTGAGTTCGTCGAGCATCACCATCTTGTAGCTGGGATCGGCGATCATGCGCTTGGCTTCTTCCCAGCCGGCGCGCGCATGGGCGATGTCGCGGTTGATGTCCTGGGTTTCCCAGGTGAAGCCTTCGCCCATGGCCTTGATGGTCACAAGCTCGGGAAATTTTTCCAGCACGGTGCGTTCGCCCGTGCCCCAGGAGCCTTTGACGAATTGAATGACGCCGGCGCGCATGCCATGGCCGATGTGGCGGAACACCATGCCGAAGGCGGCGGTGGATTTGCCCTTGCCCTTGCCGGTGTGGACGATGAGCAGGCCGCGCTCAATGGTCTTGCCCGCCATGATCTTGTCGCGGGCGGCTTTCTTCTTGGCCATCTTGTCGTGGTGGCGGGCGGCGTCGATGTCTTCGGTCATTGCTGAAGGTCCCTGAGCAGATCATAGGCTGAATTGAGGCGGGGTGTCCAAAGGCCGCGGGAGGCGGCCTCTTCAAAGCGCTGGGCGATTTCCTTCAGCGCGGCGGGATTGTTGATTTCGATGAACTCGCGGGTGTCGTCGTCGGCCAGGAAGGCATCATAGGCCAGATCGAAGTGATGGGTTTTCACCGCCCCCGTGGTGGCGGCAAAGGCGAACATGTAGTCAACGGTGGCGGCGATTTCGAAGGCGCCCTTGTAGCCGTGGCGCTTCACGCCGGTAATCCATTTGGGATTCACCACGCGCGAGCGCATGACGCGGCCCACTTCTTCCTCCAGCGTGCGGATCACCGGGCGCTCGGGGCGCGAATGGTCATTGTGATAGACGCGGGGCTGGGTGCCGGAGGCGGCTTCAACCGCTGCCGACATGCCGCCTTCGAATTGATAGTAGTCATCGCTGTCCAGCACATCATGTTCGCGGTTGTCCTGGTTGTGGACAACGGCTTCGATGTTCTTGAGGCGCTGGGTGAACTGGGCCTCGTCCTGAACGCCGGCTTCGCGCGCGCCATAGGCGAAGGCGCCCCAGGTGACATAAGCGGCGGCGAGGTCGCCGCGCTCGGTCCAGATTTTTTCATCGATGAGGGCTTGCAGGCCCGCGCCATAGGCCCCGGGCTTCGAACCGAATATGCGATAGCCCGCCATTTGTTTGGCGTCGGTTTCGCTGATGCCGGACTTTTGCAGGCCCAGGGCTTCTGCCGCCATGCGGGCCGCGATGGGATTATCGAATTCATCTTCCTCAAGGGCGCCGATGGCGCGGATGGCCTTGTCCAGCAATTCGATCTGGGCCGGGAAGGCATCGCGGAAGAAGCCTGAGATGCGCAGCGTCACATCCACGCGGGGGCGGCCCAGCTTGGCCAACGGGATGATGTCAAAGCCGGTGACGCGCCAGCTTGATGGCTCCCAGACGGGCTTTGCGCCCATGAGCGCCAGGGCCTGGGCGATGTCATCGCCGCCGGTGCGCATGTTGGAGGTTCCCCAGGCGGAAAGGCCAAGGGCTTTCGGGTATTGGCCGAAGTCCTGGAAGTGGCGGACGAGCATGTCCTCGGCGGATTTCTGGCCGAGGGTCCAGGCGGTGGGGGTGGGCACCGTGCGATTGTCGAGGGAATAGAAATTGCGGCCGGTGGGCAGCACATCAAGGCGCCCGCGCGTTGGCGCGCCGGAGGGGCCGGGGGCCACGCGGCGTCCGTCCAGTCCGGTCAGAAGGGCTTCGATTTCGCTGGGTCCGCAGGCGCGCAGGGCGGGGCGGATGACCGTGTCGATCTTCTCGATCACGGATTTTACATTTGCCTTGTCAGCGCCGCGGATGCTGGGACCGAGTTCGTTGTATTGCACGATGGGGCCGGGTTTCCGCCTGGTGGGCATGAGCAGGGCCTGGGCGCAGGCTTCCAGCCGTTCCACCGTGTCGCCATTGGTGCGCCAGGGCGAATTCACGAGCTTCAAAAGGGCCACAGGTTTTTCGCCGGTCCAGCGGTCCGACATGACGCAGGCCAGCGGATCGAAATCCGTCAAAGCCAAAATCCTTGGCCAGCGCGCGGATCAGCGACTGGTCGCCGCCTTCGCCAAGGCCGCGCTGCACGCGGGTGAGCGCCACCAGCAGGTCGGCCTCCTGCGCGCCGGTTGGCGAGGTGCCGAGAATATGCAGGCCATCCCGGATCTGGGCTTCCTTGAGATCGCAGAGATAGGCATCGAGTTTGGTCAAGATCGCTGTCGTCATCGCCGGTGAAGCCCGCGTCGAGGTCAAGCCTGTTGCTGCGGGTGAGATCGAGAATATCTTTCTTGAGGGCGGCAAGGCGGCGGCGGTCAAGGCCGGAGGCGAGATAGTATTCATCGACCAGCGCTTCCAGATCCTTCAGCGGCCCATAGGTTTCAGCCCGGGTGAGCGGCGGGGTGAGATGATCGATGATCACCGCCGAGGTGCGGCGCTTGGCCTGGGTGCCTTCGCCGGGATCATTGACGATGAAGGGATAGAGCTGGGGCAAAGGACCGTGGGCAATTTCCGGATAGCATTCGGCGCTGAGGCCATTGGCCTTGCCCGGCAGCCATTCGAGATTGCCATGCTTGCCGTTGTGAATCAGCGCATGGGCCTTGAAGCTGTGGCGCAGCCAGAAATAAAAAGCGAGATAGCCGTGGGGCGGCACGAGGGCCGCATCATGATAGGTGGCCTTGGGGTCAATGTTGTAACCGCGGGCCGGCTGGATGCCGATGGCCACATTGCCGGTGATGAGCACCGCGAGATGAAAGGCGCCATTGCGGAAGAAGGGATCGGTTTCCGGAATGTCCCAGCGCGAGGTGATCTGTTCACGGACGGAATAGGGCAGTTCGACGAAATGTTTCTGGTATTCCGCCAAACTCAACTTCACGTCGTAGGGCGCATCAGGAGGTGACTGCGGAGAGCGCATGAAAGCAAGAAGATGGATTAATTCATTGCCGCTAGCTGGAACCTCGCCGACGTCATAGCCCGCATCCTGCATGGCCTTCAGCATGGCGATGGTGCTGGCCGGCGTGTCATAGCCCACGCCGTTGGCGATGCGGCCATCGCGGTTGGGATAGTTGGCGAGGATGATCGCCACCTTGCGGTTGATCGATTCCCGGTGGCGAAGCGCAATCCAGTTCGCCGCGAGGTCCGCCACAAATTCCACGCGGTCGGCCAAGGGCTTGTAGGTCACGACGCGGCTTTGGGTGGCCTCGTGGTAATAGCTGTCGCTCTTGAAGGAAATGGCGCGGGAATGAATGCGGCCATCAAGTTCCGGCAGCACCACATTCATGGCGAGGTCGCGCGCGCCCAGGCCTTGCGTGCTTTCGCGCCAGCTTTCTTCCGAAACCGTGCTGAGAACAACCTGCAGCACCGGGCAATCATATTGCGCCAGGGGATCGCCACTGCCGCCGGACGAGGCTGCGAATGACGTGGCGTTCAACAGCAGGCTCGGTGAATGCTCGGCAAGAGACTCGTGAATGAAATCGGTGCTGGCCTTGTCCTTCAGGCTGGTCACAAAAATGCTCACGCAGCCAAGCCCGCGTTTTGCCAGCGCATCGATCAGGGCATCAATGGGGGCGGTCTGGGCACCGTCAAGCACGGAGCGGTAGAAGATCAGGCCCGTCATCTGCTTGCCGGTGGTGCTGCGGTAAATGCCATTGCTCGGTGGCGCTTCGGCGGGTGCGGGAATTTCGGTTTCTTCCAGCAGGTGCTGGCAATAGCCGAGAAATTTCGCGGCGTTGAACTGGCCGCCGGCCACCAGATACTGGCGCAGGCGCTCGCAATCCTGCAGCGGCAGGTTCGAGCGTGAGGTGAGATCGGGATCGGGCTGGGAATCGCCGGGCAGGACGACGAGCTTGATGTCGTTGTCCTTGGCCAGCGCCTCGATCTGCTCGAGGCCATAGGGCCAGTAGCTGGCCCCGCCCAAAATGCGCAGCACAATCAGCCGGGCCAGGCTCAGGGTTTTTTCGAGATAGAGATCGACGGAAAGATTGTGCTGCAGGTGCAGGAAATTGGCGAGGCGCAGGGTGGGAAACTTTCCGGTGTCATAGGCCCGGGCCAGTGCGGCAATCTCGCTGTCGGCCGCACTCAGCACCACGATATCGGCGGGTGACTGCTTGAGGTCGACCGCTTCTGCCGCCCCGTCGATCACGCCACTTGTCGTGGCGAGGAGGTGCATCAGCCCTGGAGGGCCGCAGTGATTGCCTGCTGGTCCATGCCTTTTACGCCGATCACCACAAGTCTGGTGGCGCGGTCTTCACCACTTTTCCAGGGCCTGTCAAAATAACTGTTCATGCGGGGTCCTACGGCCTGAATCAGCAACCGTGACGAAGACCCTACAACATTGGCAAAACCCTTCAATCGCAAAATGGTGCTGTCGGCGATCACCTCGGTGATGCGCTTCTGCAGCGCGCCGCGGTCCTTCACATCGGGAAGGGCAACGGTGAAGCTGATGAAGTCATCATGGTCGTGCTGCTCCTCGCCTTCCATCTCATGATGCGACAGCCGGTTGCCGATGTCGCCTTCAACGGCGGAACCAAGGCCAAGCAGGGCCTTGATGTCGAGCTTGCCATGCTCGCTCAGCAGGATGCGGGTGCCTTTGCGGATTTGCCCTTCGATGTCGGCGGTGACATCGAGGGTTTCCTCGTCGTCGAGCAGGTCGGTCTTGTTGAGGATCACCATGTCGGCGCAGTTCAGTTGATCCTCGAACAGTTCCTCGATGGGGTTTTCATGCTCCAGCTTGGGGTCGGCCTGGCGCATGGCCTGAATGGTGGCCTCGTCGTCGGCATAGCGGCCTTCGGCGAGCGCCTTGGCATCAACCACGGTCACCACGCCATCAACGGTGACGCGGGCCGAAATCTCCGGCCAGTTGAAGGCGCGGATGAGCGGCTGGGGCAGGGCAAGGCCTGAGGTTTCGATCACGATGTGATCGATGGGTGTTGCGCGGTCCAGAAGCTTTTTCATGGTCGGCACGAAGTCGTCGGCCACAGTGCAGCAGATGCAGCCATTGGCGAGTTCGATGACATCTTCGTCCTTGCACAGAGCATCGCCGCAGCCTTTCAGAACTTCGCCATCCACCCCCACATCGCCAAACTCGTTGATGATCAGGGCGATTCTGCGGCCATTGGCATTTTCCAGCATGTGGCGGATGAGGGTGGTCTTACCGGCTCCGAGGAAGCCGGTAATGATGGTTGTTGGAATTTTGCCGGGGATCATGACACGTAAACTTCCTTGCCGAATTTCTGCAAGGCCAGGCCGAGGAACAGCCCGATCAGGCTCCAGAGCACGGCCGAGGCGGCAATGGTGTTAGCGGCAAAGCTTGCGGCAAGGCCGGCGGGCACTGCCGTTTCATGGGTCAGCGGCTGAGGCGCGCCTATGATGTGGGGCAGGGCGATAAGAACCACGGCGGCAGCCAGCCAGACGAGTTCGCGCCTGGTGGCAATCAGGAATATGCCGCACGAAGTCATCGGCCACGGTGCAGCAGATGCAGCCGTTGGCGAGTTCGATGACATCTTCCTCCTTGCACAGAGCATCTCCGCAGCCTTTCAACACTTCGCCGTCCACGCCCACATCGCCAAACTCGTTGATGATCAGGGCGATTCTGCGGCCATTGGCGTTTTCCAGCATATGGCGGATGAGGGTGGTCTTACCGGCTCCGAGGAAGCCGGTAATGATGGTTGTGGGAATTTTGCCGGGGATCATGACGCGTACACATCCTTGCCGAATTTCTGCAAGGCAAGGCCGAGGAACAGGCCGATCAGGCTCCACAGCACGGCCGAGGCGGCAATGGTGTTGGCGGCAAAGCTTGCGGCAAGGCCGGCGGGCACCGCCGTTTCATGGGTGAGCGGCTGGGGCGCGCCAATGATGTGGGGCAGGGCGATGAGAACCACTGCGGCGGCCAGCCAGACGAGTTCGCGCCTGGTGGCAATCAGGAATATCGCCGGCTCCCGAGGCAATGATGGTGGCCACCCACCAGACCTGGCGAGACACCAGATCAGCAGCGGGCATGCCGGGCAGTTCCGGCGCAAGCCCGGCGCCGGGTGCCACTGTTACCGCCAGAAAACCGCAGATGCCCCAGATCAAGCCATTCTTTGGCGTAATGGGAACGCCGGTCAGCAGTGAAATGCCCGCCAGCAAGAAGGGCAAAGCCTGCTCCGGTGATCATCGAGGAAATGGTGGTTGAAAGGGTGCGCTGCCAGCCATCGGCAGGGGCCCATTCCTCTTCTTCATGTTCAGGAACTGGTGCTGTCGCTTACGTGCTGGATCTGGGTTGCTGCCGCCCCATGGTCATGGGCGGGAGCCGTTTCGTAAACTTCCGCGGCGAGAATCAAGGGCGTGGTCTGCACATGCTGAACACCGCCATAGATAAAGCCAGCCGCCATTCCCGCGATAAGTGCCGCGAGCACAAGTCTTCCAATCATGATGTTAATTCCCCTGAGGTTAGTGGCAGGGAAAGCCGATGGAGTGGCGCGTGTCGTGGGCCGCGTTGTGGGCCGCGCTGATGTGCGACATGCCAACGAGGAACACGAGTGAAGCGCCGACAAACAGGCAAACCGCGCCTGCCGTCACGCGCTGCGAAACGCTGAGAGATTGGGTAGATGATTTTACAATGGCCATGGACACCCTCCGTGCGACCGATTTCATTTGGGGCTTTCACCCCGGTTCTTCGCGCGGCAGGTCTCCTGACTTCGCGGGTCGCTGGCTTCATGCGGGCCTTCCCGGTTTCCCAGTGGCATTATTCGCATAAAACCTCGCCGCTTACAGTTGCGGGGGCAGTCACGGTTTTGGCCCCATTTGGGTCGTCCGCACCGTGTTCCCTGTTAGGCTCTTCACCGTATGGTTTCTGAGCACCGAGCCTTGCTGTTGTGCCAGTTCAGGCTGTGCCACGTCAACTTGATTCTAGGTCCAGAGGCTGAGCATCGCGCCAGAAGCGCCGGAAACCGGATCGGTATCGGGCTTTGCGACTTTGGCGATGCGCGCCCTGATGGCGGCCTTGTCCAACTCGCCGGAACGCATCAGATCGTATTTCGAACCGGGCGGATAGGCGCCGATGACCAGAAGATCGGAGCTCGACGAGATCCGCTTGTGGCCAGTGCCCGCCGGCAGGAGCAGCGCATCGCCGGCGCGGGCGGTGAGGGTGTTGCCGGACTTGCCGCCAAATTGCACGGTGGCTTCGCCCCTGACGATGCCCAGAACTTCATGCGTCGTTGAGTGATAGTGAGTGAAGGGATAGATGCCGTTGTGCCAGGCCACAGGCCAGCCATTGCGCTCGAAGAGCTCATCAAAGGCATTTTCGGACTTTTGGAGGGTCTCTGGCGCAATGGCTTGCGCATAGACAATCATCGGCCAGCGCGGATGATTGGGAACGTCGCCGTCGTCAACAAAGGAAAGGGCTTCGGTGGGCATTTGTGTCGTTCTCCTCCAAGCGTTAGGTATATAAGAGTGGGAAGCCGGGGTGCGAGGCCTAACCAAACTTTTGAAATTGCAAGATTAAATAGAATTCTGGCGTTCGCTCTTGGCAAATTTGGATAGTTGGGCTATATTGAATGGACATTCAATATAAATGGAATTGATCATGAACATGGCCGCTAACGTCCGGGTGAAACTTGACGACGACAAACGGGGCGGCTTGCCGAACTGGACCTATACAAATCCGGAATTCCTCGAGATCGAGAAGGATGAGCTGTTCCGCAAGACGTGGCAGATTGCCTGCCATGTGAGCGATGTTCCCAATATCGGCGACTATTACAGCTTCGATCTCGTGGGCGAGCGGGCCCTTATCGTGCGCGGCAAGGACAACCAGGTGCGGGCCTTCCACAATGTCTGCCGGCATCGCGGCAGCCGGGTTGTGGCCACCGAGCGCGGCACCTGCAAGTCGGCCATCGTCTGCCCCTTCCATGGCTGGTCCTACAATCTGGACGGAACCCTGCGGGCCGTGCCCCAGGCCAAGTCCCTGCCCAAGCTCGATCCGGTCGAGCATGGCCTGCCGCCGGTTGATTTTGAAATCTGGCATGGCTTTGTGTTCGTGCGCTTCGTGCGCGGCGACCAGCCCTCGGTGGCGCACATGATGGCACCGCATGAGGACAACATCGGCCATTACCGGATGGCGGAGACCAAGCCCTACGGCAAGATGATCACGCAGAAAATGCCGGTGAACTGGAAGTCGGTGCGCGATGTGGACAATGAAGGCTACCACGTGCCCGTGGCCCATCCGGCGCTGCAGGACCTCTATGGCAATGGCTATGTCGATGAGAGCGTGGGCTTTGGCATCACGCGCTCGACCGGCGTGTTCAACGACAGCCGCGACCGGTACTGGAGCGTGCGGAACTACAAGAAAATTCTGCCGCCCGATGGCGCATCTGCCGGAGGCCAACCAGAAGGCCTGGTACTATTACGGGATTTTTCCCAACATGGTGTTCATGCTCTATCCGGACATGGTGGGCTTCTATCAGGAATATCCGGTGGCCGTCGACAAGACGATCCAGCGCTTTTCCTATTATGCGCTGGACGATGACCGCCGCGAGACGAAACTTTCGCGCTATCTCGCCGAGCGCATTGATAAGTTGACCGGGATGGAAGACACCCAGTTGATCGCCTGGTGCTTCGAGGCGTTGCAGTCTTCGGGCTACAAGGGGCTCATTCTCTCGGACCTGGAAAGCGGCGTGCGGGCCTATCACGACATGCTGCGCCAGGTTGTTCCGGTGGTTGGGCTTGAAAAGCCGCCGGTTCCGGGCGCCATGGCGGAGACCAACAAGGTGTTGCGGGATGCCATCCCGCCGCTGCCCTGGGGCCGTTGATTACCTAAAGTTTTAAACGACTTTGCGCGGACAGGCGTGTCAACAGGGTTGATACGACTCCGGCGTTGGTTTACCTAGATCGCAACCCACCTTGAGCGATGAAGACGAATCAGGCGGCAATTCCAAGGTTGGCCAAGGAGTTCTTATGTCCGCGCAGAAGCAGAGCAGAGGTGAGATCGCAGCGGTCTTGCTGGCAAGCCGCGCAGCCTTTGCATCCACGGCGCTGTTCAGCTGCCTGGTGAACATCCTCATGCTCACGGGCCCGCTGTTCATGCTGCAGGTCTATGACCGGGTGCTGACCTCGGGCAGCGTGCCGACGCTGGTGGCGCTCACCGGCATCGTCATCGCGCTCTATGCCTATTACGGTTTCCTCGAATATCTGCGGGCCCGCATTCTGGTGCGCATCGGCAGGCGGGTTGAAGAAAGACTGCGTGACCGGGTTTTTGATTCCATGGCGGAACATGCGCTGCGCCGCACGCAAGGGATTGGCGGCCAGCCGATCAATGATCTGGCAACGATCCGCCAGTTCCTTTCGGGGCAGGGGCCATTTGCCTTTCTCGACATGCCGTGGGTTCCCATCTATCTGCTGGTGATCTTCCTCATGCACTGGCTGCTGGGGGTTGCCGCGGTCATTGCGGCCATTGTCATTTTCATTCTGGCGGTCTGGTCGGAAAAGGCAACGCGCGGCCCCTTGGCGGAAGCCAATTCGGCCATGGTCAAGTCGTCGATCATGACCGATGAAAGCCGGCGCAATTCGGAAGCGCTGCATTCGCTTGGCATGCGCGGCGCGATCCGCAAGAAATGGTCAGACATGCAGCAACTGGCGCTGGACCACCAGACCGTTGCCAATGACGTGGGCGGCAGCCTGAGTGCTGCATCGCGGGTTTTGCGCCTCATGGTGCAGTCGGGCATTCTGGCGCTTGGCGCCTATCTGGCGCTTCAGCACGAGATTTCAGCGGGTGCCATGATTGCCGCTTCGATCATCATGGGCCGGGCGCTGGCACCCGTCGAACAGGCAGTTGCAAGCTGGCAGCAGTTCCTCGGTTTCCGCAAGGCGATCGAGCGGCTGGGAAATATCCTGGCGTCGGTTCCCGCCGTTGCCCATCGCATGAAGCTTCCGGCCCCCACCGGGAAACTGGAAGTGGAAAATCTGATTGTGCAAATGCCGGGCACGGAAAAGCCGGTGCTGCATGGCATCACCTTTACGGTTGAGCCGGGCAAGGGCATTGGCGTGATCGGCCCAACCGGTGCCGGCAAATCCACTCTGGCGCGGGCCCTTGTCGGCGTCATGCCGATTACGCGCGGCACGGTGCGCCTCGACGGCGCCACCCACGACCAGCGCGATATCGACGAGGCGGGCAAGCTCATCGGCTATCTGCCGCAGGACATTCAATTGTTTGACGGCACGGCGGCGCAGAACATCGCGCGCTTTGATGTGAATGCAGACCCGGCGAAGATCGTGCAGGCCGCACAGCTTGCCAATGTCCATGATCTCATCATGCGCCTGCCCAAGGGCTATGACACGCCGCTTGGCGAAAACGGGGCACGGCTTTCGGCGGGCCAGCGGCAGCGGGTTGCCCTGGCGCGCTGCCTGTTTGGCGATCCGGTGCTGTTTGTGCTGGATGAACCCAATTCAAACCTTGATGCGGAAGGCGAAGCCGCCCTTGACCGCGCCATCCGCGTGTCCATGGAGCGCGGCGCTTCGGTGGTGGTCATTGCCCACCGGCCAAGCGCGCTTGCCTCCATCCAGCAAATTCTTGTCCTGAGCGAAGGCCGGACCGTGGCGCTGGGACCGCGTGACGAGATTTTGAAAAAAGTGCTGAACCGGCCGGCGACGGGCGAGGCCAGGGCCGCGCCGCCGCCCGCCAAACCAACCCTCATACAGGCGAACTAGGCGATGCAACCGATCAACACAAATTCCTCGCTGCGCCGCTTCCAGGTCGTCGGCTTCCTGTCTGTCCTGCTCATGGTGGGCGTGGTGGGCGGCTGGGCGAACTTCACGGAACTGAATGGCGCGGTCATAGCACCCGCCACCATCATGGTTGAATCCTATTCCAAGAAGGTCCAGCACAAGGAAGGCGGCATCGTCGGCGAGATCCGGGTGAAGGACGGCGACCGGGTCGAGATGGGCCAGGCGCTGATTGTTCTCGACAACACCGAAACCAAATCCGAACTTGCCATCATCGACGGCCTTCTGGATGAGGCACTTGCCAAGCGGGCCCGGCTTGAAGCGCAGCGTGACCGGGCTTCGGCCATTATTTTTCCGCCGGAGGTTTTGGCACGGGCCGGTGAGCCGGGCGTTGCCGCCATCATGGCGGGGCAAACCAAACTGTTCGACGCGCGGCTGCAGGCCGTTGTCGGCAAGAAGGATCAGCTCACCCAGCAGATTGGCCAGTTGACGGAGCAAATCGGCGGCCTGGAATCGCAAAGAATTTCCAAGGAAAAGCAGTTGACCCTGATCAGCGCCGAACTCACCGATCTGAAAGACCTGCAGAGCAAGGGGCTTGTGCCCGATCAGCCGCGTCATGGCGATGGACCGCGAAACGGCGCGGCTTGACGGCGAACGGGGCGAGCTGGTGGCCAGCAAGGCATCAGCCGAGGCGCGCATTGCCGAAGTGAAAGTGCAAATCCTGCAGATCGACGAAGAGGACCTGTCGCAGACCCTCACGGAACTGCGCGATATCGAGGGCAAAGTTGCCGAGTTGAAGGAACGCAAGCTCGCCGTGGCGTCACGGCTTGAGCGCATGGTCATCAAATCACCGATCACCGGCGATGTGTACCAGCTTGCGGTTCACACGGTTGGCGGCGTCATCGGGCCGGGCGAACCCCTCATGCTCATTGTTCCGGAAGCCGATGAGCTGATCCTGCAGGCCCAAGTCAAGCCGCAGGACATCGACAAAGTGCAGCCGGGCCAGATCGCCCATATCCGCTTTCCCGCCTTCAACTCCAGGCTGACGCCCGAGGTTGCCGCCAAGGTGACGCAGATTTCCGCCGATACGAGCCGGACCGAACCGGGCTCGCCGCCATTTTATTCGGTACGCCTGATGATTTCGGCCACGGAGCTTGCCAAGCTTGGTTCCAGCAAGCTCAAGCCCGGGATGCCGGCGGAAGCCTTTATCCAGACGGAAGCGCAGACGCCGATGACCTATTTCCTGAAGCCGCTGACCGACCAGTTCGCCCACGCGTTACGCGAAAGTTAAGGGGATACCCTCACCCTGAGGTGCTCTGCGGAGCAGAGCCTCGAAGGGCTGGCGGATGCGAAACGGATGCTTCGAGGCCCGGCTTCGCCGTGCACCTCAGCATGAGGGGTGTTGAATACGTGCCCAACCTGATTTTCCGCGCTGGTTCGAGGGCATTTCCCCCCAGCAACGGAGTTTTAACCCTAACGGCCTATTACTTGAGGGATGAGTGTCCGTCGTGTAATCCTTGCGTCTGTTAGTTCCGCGTTTCTCGCTGCATGTGTGGCTGCATCCGGTCCGGCATTCGCCACATCCGAAAAACCCAACGAAATCATCGCTGAACAGGCCTACCAGGCGCTGGCGGCGGGGGACCGGAAAACAGCGATAAGCGCGTATTCGCAGGCGATTGAATCCCAGGATTTGCCCACGGAAGTGCTGGCAAATGCTTTGCTCAATCGCGGCCTGGCCTACCAGCAATCGGCCGAGTATCAGGAAGCCATCGACGACTATACGGCCGCGCTCCAGCTTGATGCGATGAGCGCCGAAATGCGCGCCACCGCCCTTTATAACCGGGGCCTGAGCCAGCAGAAACTGCCGAACCTGTCGGCGGCGGTCGAAGACTATACCAGTGCGCTGTTCCTCGATCCTACTTTCGCTCATGCCTATTATGGCCGCGGCAATGCGTTGCGTGAAAGCGGGCAGTTCCTTTTTGCCCTGTCGGATTATGAAAAAGCCACGCGCTATCATCATCCCAATGCGGCCCAAGTCTATTATGCGGAAGCGCTGACCTATGAGAGCCTGAAGCGCCCGAATGAGGCGCGGAAGTCACTGGAGCGGGCCGTTGCGGCCAATCCCAAGTTCAAGCAGGCGGTTGACAGGCTTGCCTCGCTGCAAGGCAGCGTCATGGCCAAGCCATCGGTTGTGGCCACAGTTGGCGGTGGCCAGCTCACGGTGCGCAAGCCCGATCTGCCAAAGGCGGTTGAGCCAAGCGCCGCACTGCTCAATGAGGGCGAAAGCGATCCGATCATGACCTCGGCAGTCAGCACGCCTGAGCCGGTGTCTAAAAAGATTGTTGACCGTGTGCCGGTCGAGGAAGAAAAAATCGTTGCGGTGGAAGTGGTTGAGGACGATGACGCAACCGCTGCGCCAGAAGCCTCCGAACCCACCATTGCCGAGATTGCCGAACCTGCCGCCGACGAGGAGGCCGAGGTAGAACCCGCTTCTGCTCCCGCCATGGAAGGCTGGAGCGTGCAGGTGGCGTCCGCCACCAGCGAGGATGGCGCCTGGTCAACCTGGAAAAAGATGAAGGCCAAGCACCGGTCGCTTGCGGATTCGAAGCCGATTGTGGTGAAGGCCGATCTCGGCACCAAGGGCATCGTCTACCGGGTGCGCCTGGCCGGCTTCGAGGACCAGAATGCCGCGAAGAAAAGCTGCACCAAGCTGAAGTCCAGCGGCGTTTCCTGCTATGTGAGCAAGCTCAACTCCTGATCCCATAGTTGAAGTTCCATCACTACCAGCACGCAGTATTTCTTTAAAATGGACGGGTGAATCGCACCCCGGCTTAAGACGATTGCTTTACGGGATTTAAGCCCCGCGGAGCGCCTTTTGCATGACGAGCGACTATGCCCAACTCATGAAGCCCTGGTATGAACAACTGGAGGCACAAAACGCTCCCAACAGGCTTTCAGGGGCGGAGGAATGTGAAGTGGCTGACGCCCATCAGCGCGCCACCCACAGTTTGCGCATGGAATTGGTGGGCCGGATACTGGCGCAGTCGCCGGAATTCTTCGAGGAGCTTATCATCGATGTCATGCTGGCCATGGGCTATGGCGCAAGGCGGCGCGATCTGGCGCGTAGGCTGGGGCGGAAGGGTGATGGCGGGGTAGACGGGGTGGTGGAGCAGGATGAGCTGGGCCTCGATGTCATCTATCTCCAGGCCAAGCGCTATAAGCTAGGCTCGCCGGTTCCGGTTGCCGATGTCAGGGATTTTGCCGGAACTCTCGATGCCCATCATGCCGGCAAGGGCGTGTTCGTTGCCACCAGCCAGTTCACCAAGGCGGGGCGCGATTTTGTTTCGCTGCTGTCGCGGCGCATCGTGCTGATTGACGGCCAGAAACTGACCGGCCTGATGATCCGCCACAACATCGGCGTCAAGGTGCAGGAGACCTACCAGTTCAAGCGGCTTGACGCGGATTATTTCTCGCCGGCATCCTTCAAGTCGCGCACGGCCGATATGATCTCGGCCTCCAGCCAGCCGCGCAAAAAACTTTCCGACGACTGAGTAATTGCTTCGCCGCGCGCTGCAGCGTCAAGCGCTGCGGCCTCTTCGCGTCCCAGCATCCGGAAGCGTGCTGCATCACCCTGACGCCAGACCAGCAGCTCCTGCGGCGCGTCCAGCCCTTGCGCAGGAGGGGGCAGTTCGCTGGCGGTCAATGCTGCCCAGATGCTGGCGGCATTGGTGCGCAATTGCAGTCTTTGCACGGAGGGGTGGAGCAGTTGTGAAGTGATGCCGGCTTCGGGGGCATCAAGAGCGGCATGGAAAGCTCTTTCAAGTCGTGCCAGATCGGAAAGTTCCGGGCTTCGGGCAAAGGGTTTTGTCAGGTCAAGAAAATCCGGCAGGTGTCGCGACAGCAGCCGGACTTTGGGAGCCTCGGTTGCGGCGAGGAAATGGCGCGCCAATGTGTTAAAGGCGGTCTCGCCCATGTAGAGCCTGAGCCTTGGATAATCATCGGCCAGAAAATCCGCGAGGCGGGCAGGGGTGAGCATGTCATCAACGGCCATCATCTGACAGAGATGACGAACCCGCGCATCACTTGCCAATCACGAGCCCGTTCGGCACCCTCACGTTAGCGTGATCAAGTGCCACTCACTTCAGCAGGAAGGTCACCTTCAGGTTGACGCGCCATTCGCTGACCTTGCCGTTTTTGACAACGCATTTGATGTCCTGCACCCAGGCGCCCTCAATCTGATCAAGGGTCGAGTCAGCGCGCTTGATTCCGCTTTCAATCGCGTCCTCAATGCTCTTGGGCGAAGAGGCGGTGAGTTCGATAACTTTTGCTACTGTGGTCATGGCTTATATCCTCATGCTCGGAAAACATTGGCTTTGAGGTTTTCCTCGGGCCCATGTTAGCATAGGTTCTTCATCCCCGCTCCAGAGGAATTCCATTAATTTATGGCGCTGCATCTCATCAAATTATGTGTCGGTGTTTCAGAAGTGTCCGAACTCCGGCAATGGGTGCGGGATGCGCGCAAGGGCCTGGACACGCTCGATCACACAACGCGGATGTTTCCCACGCGCGGCGACGAGATATTGAACGGCGGTTCACTCTACTGGGTGATCCGCGGCATGATCCTGTGCCGCCAGCCCATCGCGGATCTGGTGCCGGTGAAGGGCAAGGACGGGATTTCGCGCTGCCGCATTGATTTCAAGGCGAAGATCGTTCCGGTCTGGCCCACGCCGCGCCGGGCGTTCCAGGGCTGGCGCTATCTCAGCGCCGAAGATGCCCCGGCAGATTTGAAAAAAGGCGCAACCGCCAGCGAGATGGACGAATCCATGCGGCGGGAATTGTCGGCGCTGGGGTTGCTGTAACGATTGTCCTCTCCCGTGAAACGGGAGAGGAGGGGACCCAATCGCTTTGCGATTGGGGAGGTGAGGGGAACGAGATCGAAGTGCCCTCATCTATCCCATGTCACTTCGTGCCATGGGCCCCTTTCTTCTCCCGCTTCGCATGAGAAGACACTCCTCACACCTCTATATTATCAATCAGCCGCGTCTTGCCGAGCCAGGCGGCGGCCAGGAGACGCAAGGGTTCGTCGCTGTGGGATTGAGGCACGGCGAGGGTTTCGGCGTTTCGTGCGGTGACGTAGTCGACCTTGAAGCCCAGCGTGGTGAGCGAGCGCGAGGCGGCGCGCATGGCTTTTTGCGGGTCGGTGCCGTTGCGGATTTTTTCGGCGGCCTGCGTTAGGGATTTGTGGATGGCGGTGGCCTGGCCGCGTTCGGTCTTGGTGAGATACTGGTTGCGCGAGGATAGCGCCAGGCCATCGGGGGCGCGCAGGGTCGGCACGCCGATGACCTTGATGGGCATGTCGAGATCGCGCGCCATCTGGGTCACCACCAGCAATTGTTGGTAGTCCTTCTGGCCAAACATGGCGAAGTCTGCCCCGCTTTGAATAAAAAGCTTGGCCACGATGGTAGCTACGCCATCAAAAAAGTGGGGGCGGAACTTGTCTTCCAGATTGGCCTTGGCCGGACCTTTCAGAACCACGGTGGTGGCAAAATCCGCGCCATAGACTTCTTCGGGCGACGGGGCGAAAATCAGATGGGCTCCGGCCTCGGCAAGCTTTGCCACATCGCCTGCCTCGTCGCGGGGATAGCGGCTCAAATCCTCATTTGCGCCGAATTGCTTGGCATTCACAAAAATCGTTACGACGACCTTGTCAGCCAGTTCAAGGCCTTCGGCCACAAGCGCGAGATGGCCTTCGTGGAGGGCCCCCATGGTGGGCACAATGGCGAAGGTCAGGTCGTCATTGCGCCACTTGGCTGTTTCGCGGCGCAGCCCTTCAATGGTACGGACGATCTTTGGCTTCACGGGCTTCGAACCTTGGGTTTGGGAATCGGCAGCAACTGGCGCACATACGAGGGGCTTTATATCCACATATTTTGCCGCTAATGGCGAGAAAAATGTTTGGGACTGTGGCATTGTCCGGTCCTTCCGGAGACCTCCATGACCGCCCAATCAAGCCGCGCTGCCATTTCCGCCCGCCTCTTTGCCGATGAGACCAAGCTCGTGAAGGAGCTGGCGGCGGAGGCGCTGCTGAGCCCCGACGACAAGAAACGCGTGGCTGATTTGGCCAAGCTTCTGGTGGCGGCGGTGCGGGCCAATCGCCAGGCGCAGGGCGGCATTGACGCCTTCATGCAGGAGTATTCGCTCTCCTCGGAGGAGGGCGTGGTTTTGATGTGCATGGCGGAAGCGCTGCTCCGCATTCCCGATGCCGAGACCGCCGACAAGCTGATCGCCGACAAAATCGGCGGCAAGGATTGGGAAGGCCATCTCGGCCAGTCGGAATCACTGTTTGTGAACGCGTCCGCCTGGGGCCTGATGCTCACCGGCCGGATCGTCGAGCTCGGCAAGGGCACCAAATTCGATACGGCGGGCTATCTCAAGCGCCTGATCACGCGCTCGGGCGAGCCGGTCATCCGCAGCGCCATGAAGCAGGCCATGCGGATCATGGGAAAGCAATTCGTGCTTGGGCCGCACCATTGAGGAAGCCTTGGGAATTGCCAAGCCGCTGGAGGCGGAGGGCTACCGCTTCTCCTATGACATGCTGGGGGAGGCGGCGTTCACGGCCGATGATGCGAAGAAATATTTTGCCTCTTATAGATCGGCCCTGAAGAAGCTTGGCGCCAAGGCGACAGGTAAAGATGTTTTTGCGCGGCCGTCGATTTCGGTGAAGCTCTCGGCGCTGCATCCGCGTTACGAGGTGAAGCAGCAGGCACGGGTGCGGGCTGAGCTTCTGCCGCAGATCATTGAACTCGCCGCGCTTGCCAAGTCGCTAGACGTCGGCCTCACCATTGATGCGGAGGAAGTGAACCGGCTCGACCTGTCATTGGATCTGTTTGAACGCTTGGCGGCGGAACCAAGTCTGAAAGACTGGAATGGACTGGGCCTTGCGGTGCAGGCCTATGGCAAGCGGGCCAAGCCGGTTCTGGAATGGCTGGCCAGGCTTGCCGAAACAACGCAGCGCGTTCTGCCGGTGCGTCTCGTAAAGGGCGCCTATTGGGATACGGAAATCAAGCGGGCCCAGGAGGCGGGGCTTGAGACCTATCCGCTGTTCACCCGTAAAGTGTCCACTGATGTCAGCTATCTGGCTTGCGCGAAATTCATGCTGGCCAAGCGGAACTTGTTCTATCCGCAGTTTGCCACCCACAATGCCCATACGATTGCGGCGGTCAAGATCATGGCGGGCGAGCAAGGGGGCTATGAGTTCCAGCGGCTGCATGGCATGGGGCAGGCGCTTTATGAACAGGTCGTTGGACCAACCAAGATCAATTTGCCCTGCCGGATCTATGCGCCAGTCGGCAGCCATGAGGATTTGCTGGCCTATCTGGTGCGGCGGCTTCTTGAGAATGGCGCCAACACCTCGTTCGTCAACCGGCTTGCCGATGATGATGCACCCATTGCCGACATCATCGCCGATCCGGTGGTGGAGGTTGCCGCACTTCCGCAGATTCCACATCCCCGCATTCCGCCCCCTCGCAATATTTTTGAAGGCCGCGTTAGTTCGGCGGGTGCGCCCTTGTGGGATGATGATACGCGGGAAAAAATCGTTGATGGCATCAGGCGTGAATTGGCGAAGCCCAGCGAGGCATCAACCCTCGTTGATGGCAAGGCGGTGCGGGGCGGGCCGCTGCGCAACGTCAATGCGCCGCACGACAACCGGGTGAATGTCGGCGTGGTGCATGAGGCCGATGAAAAGGCCGTGGCCCAGGCCATGGCCTCGGCTTCCAGGCAGCAGCATGATTGGGACTTGCTCGGTGGTGCAGCGCGTGCGGCCATTCTTGAGAGGGCCGCTTCTCTCTATGAAGAGAAATCGGCGCGGCTCATGGCGCTGCTGGTGCAGGAGGCGGGCAAGACGCTCGACAACGCGCTTTCCGACTTGCGCGAGGCGGTGGATTTCCTGCGCTACTATGCGGTGCAGGCCCGGGCGGAATTTTCGGGCGTGCTGCGCCTGCCGGGGCCAACGGGCGAAAGCAATGAACTCACGCTCCATGGCCGCGGCGTATTTGCCTGCATTGCGCCGTGGAATTTTCCACTGGCCATTTTCACCGGGCAGGTTGCCGCCGCTTTGGCTGCCGGCAATGCGGTTGTGGCCAAGCCCGCCGAGCAAACGCCGCTGGTGGCCCATGAGGCGGTGAAGCTTCTGCATCTTGCCGGCGTGCCGCCATCGGTTCTGCATTTTCTGCCGGGAGATGGGGCGCGGATCGGCAAGGTCCTTCTCGCCCATCCCGCCCTTTCCGGCGTGGCCTTCACCGGGTCCAATGAAACGGCCTCACTCATCAACCGGGCTCTCGCGGCGCGCGAGGGGCGCCTTTGTTTCGCTGATCGCCGAAACCGGCGGCATGAATGCCATGATCGTTGACAGTTCGGCCCTGCCTGAACAGGCGGTGCGTGATGTTCTCGCCTCCGCCTTCGACAGCGCCGGGCAGCGCTGCTCGGCGGCGCGCCTGCTGTTTGTGCAAGACGATGTGGCGCCCCGCGTCATCCCCATGCTGCGCGGCGCCATGGCGGAGCTTCGCATCGGCGACCCACTGGACTATGCCACCGATATCGGCCCGGTCATCGACGCGGAAGCACGCGAGAAGCTCAACGCCCACAAGATGCTGATGGCGACGCAGGCCAAGACCATTCTTGACCTGCCGCTTCCGGGGCCTTGCTCCCATGGCACCTTTGTTTCGCCTGCTGCCTATGAGCTGGAGTCCATTTCCTCACTGAAACGTGAAGTCTTCGGTCCCGTCCTGCATGTGGTGCGCTTTGCCGGGGACCGTATCGCCGCGGTTTGCGCGGCGCTGAATGCCACCGGATTTGGGCTCACTCTTGGCCTCCATACGCGCATTGAGAGCACGGTTAATGAAGTACGAAGCCTGGTGCGGGTGGGAAACATGTATGTGAACCGCAATCAGATTGGTGCTGTCGTCGGCGCACAACCCTTTGGTGGTGAAGGACTTTCCGGCACGGGGCCAAAGGCGGGGGGAGGCCATTATATGCACCGTTTTGCCACCGAACGGGTGTGTTCGACCGACACCACGGCATCGGGCGGAAACGCCGCGTTAATGTCCATGGAGACCGTAGCAAAAAATTAAATCAAAGCGGAGCAATCTTTCTCCGGAATTTACCCTGTTGGGTAACGCTCCCTTTAGGAGGGGAACATATCCTTGTATAAGGAGTTTGGTGCGGTGATGAAAAACGATTTTGACCTTGCAAATGAGTCGAGAAGTGCTTTTGCCACTTTTGAAGAGGCAACGCATTATCTTGAGGACGTTTGCGCGCGTCTGAAGGTCAATCACCTGTCCTATTGGCTGGTTCACTCCATTGATGGAACGCCGGATCAGGTCACCTGGATCACAACCTACGACCCGTCATACATGAGCTTCTACATGGCGAACTACACGCCGCTGGGAGACAGCAGTTTTGAAACCGCCATTGCCGAAAACCAGGTTCTTGACTGGGCCGACGATGATTCAACCAAGACCAATCTTCTGCCCACCGCGCTGAAATACGGGATCACCAAGTATGGCATTTCATTCCCTCTCAGGGATGGTGAATTCGGCGACGTTCTGTTTTCGGTGAACGTCAAGAGCAATGACGAGGAATGGCCCCTGCTGCGCGAGGATATCGTCGCGAAGTTCCGCCCTTTCGCCGTCTATTTCCATGCCCGCGCCAAGCCGCTCATCCAGTCGCGCAAATTCGCCGAAATCAATTTCGCGGCCTAATCATTTTCACTCTTGAAGC
This sequence comes from uncultured Alphaproteobacteria bacterium, assembly GCA_963753025.1. GTDB lineage: Bacteria > Pseudomonadota > Alphaproteobacteria > Rhizobiales > Aestuariivirgaceae > Aestuariivirga. The sequence goes on from CAVWAY010000019.1 coordinate 118,206, forward strand.
TTAGGCCGCGCTCCACGGCGTGGCGCCCGAATTTTCCGCGAAGCTTGTCGATGGCGCGTTCGGCCTTGGTGAGGGTTTCAACCCTGGCGTCGAGGCTTTTTGTTTCGGCCACGGCGGTGCTCAAATTTGAGATGCCAACCCCGATGAGGCGGAACTCCGTGCCGGTTGCCTCGCGCTTCAGCAGGGGAAGGGCCGCTGAAAAAATGCGGTGGGCCAGTTGGGTGGGCTCATCCAGCGTGGTGTTGCGGCTGCGAATCTTGAAATCCGTCGTCTTGAGTTTCAGCACCACGGTCTGGCCCGCAAGGCCATCCTTCTTGGCGCGCCAGGACACTTTCTCGGCGAGTTGCCAGAGAATGCGCTCCAGCGCCTCGAAGCTGCTGATATCGTGATTGAAGGTGGTTTCGGCTGAGATGCTTTTGCTTTCATCATGGGGCGAGACATGGCGGGCGTCCTCGCCGCGCGACAGGTGATAGAGCCGTGCCCCCATCACGCCGTAGCGGCGCATGAGCTCGCTGCGCTCCATGTTCTGCAGTTGGCCGATCAGGCTTATGCCGTCCTTGAGCAGTTGCGCCTGGAAGGCGCGGCCCACGCCCCAGATCAGGCTTACGGATTTTTCCGCCAGAAAACTTTTCGCTTCGGCCTTGCCGATAACTGAAAAGCCTCGGGGCTTTTCCAGATCGGAAGCGACCTTGGCCAGGTATTTGTTGTAGGAAAGCCCGGCGGAAGCTGTGATGCCGATTCTGGTTTCGATGGTCTTGAGCAGCGTGGCCAGTGAAAGCGCCGGGCTTTTACCATGTAGCCGTGTGGTGCCCGTGAGATCAAGGAACGCCTCGTCGATGGAGATGGGCTCGACCTGGGGTGTGAGTTCCAGCATGAGTTCACGCACCTCCTTGCCCACGGCGGCATATTTGCGGATATCGGGGCGGATGACCGTGGCGTCCGGGCACAGGGCCAGTGCCTTGAACATCGGCATGGCGGATTTCACCCCCTTGATGCGGGCTACATAGCAGGCGGTGGACACCACGCCCCGTGTGCCGCCGCCAATGATCACGGGCTTGTCCATGAGGTCCGGATTGTCGCGTTTTTCAACCGCCGCGTAAAAAGCGTCGCAATCGATATGGGCGATTGAGAGCTCGTGGATTTCCGGATGGCGCTTCAGCCGCGGGCCCCGACACGTGGGGCAGCGCCTATCCTGCGGTGTCACCGCCGCAAAGCAGTCACGGCAGAATCCGGGGGCTTCCTGGGGCGTGCTCATGGCGGCAGGTTAGCGCTGAATGGGTCTAGCCGAAATACTCACCTTTTCTCATCATGCCCGCGCTTGACGCGGGCATCTCCGCATTCCCAAAGAAGATGACCGGGTCGAGCCCGGTCATGATGAGAATGGGGAATTAGTTCCCTCCAATCAATTCCATCACGTGGGGGTGAACTTCCTCCCAGGTGTGGGTGCGCAGCGAGACGAAATCGAGCGGCGGCACGAGGCGGGCGTAGCGCTCGTCATGGAGGAAATGGATGAGGTGGACGTCGGGGGCATGTTCGAAAGCCGAGGTGATAAAGCCGGGGCTGTCATCGATGAAAACCACGGGGGCCTCGATCTGTGCGGCGATTTTCCGGATGGCCGGGCCCTTGGGGCCGGAATTGGTCACCACCGGGAAATTCAGGCCGTGTCCCGCCAGATTGGCACGGCGGTCGTCACCGGCTTCATGGGGCAGGTTGGTGAGCATGATGACATCGGCGGATTTTTCAATGTTGAGAAGGGCTTCCACCGCGCCATCGATGGTCTGCATGGCCAGGGTGCGCTCGGCAAAGAACTGCACCACGGCTTTTTCGCTGTCCTCGGGGCTGAGCGTCATCAGGTTCTTGCGCTGGCGGATATTGCTGCTGAAAAGCATGCGCGAGGTATCGAGCTCAAGGTCCTGGCTCGCCAAATAGTCCTCGAAATCCCGGGTAAAATGCACCACCACCTCATCCACGTCACAAATGACGAGGGGGCGGTTGGACCGCAATTGCAGGCGGCCTATCTGGTTTATCGTGGTTTCACTAATCATTAAGGGCTCCGGGCAGGCGTTGGCGGGCCCGCACGATGGTTTCTGGCGCGAGTTCTTCTGAGGCCGCAAAGGCCAGAAGTAAAGCTTCATTCTGCATGAAATAATCCAAAACCCCGGCCAGGAAGGCACGGTCGGTGGCGCCCGCCCTTAGGTCTCCAGCCCCCAAACCGGTCGCGCCCAAAAACGGCTCCAGGAGGTCCTCGTCGGCCGCCAGATAGCCCAATGCTTTCAAAGCGATCGTCTGGGCCGCTTCAGTATCGACGGAAAACTTCAGCGCCATCTTTGCTCGCAATTAACCAATATGACTAACCTTGTGGCCAAAACCCCGGCAATTAAGCCATTAGTGACGGAATCGCCCCAGAATGACCATCAATAGGGTAGTGGTAGCGGCGGGGCACTTGTCAAACAAGCAGGGTCCCTTCAAATGTGAGATCGGCGTCGATTATGGAATTTACCGCAACACAGATGGCGGACGTGATGAAAACACCTGGGGCCGTACCTGCTAAGCCCAAAACCGTGCTCGTTGTCGAAGACAACGAATTGAACATGAAACTGTTCAATGACCTCCTTGAAGCGCATGGCTACAAGGTCATCCAGACCCGCGACGGCCTTTCGGCGCTCGACCTGGCGCGCAAGCACATGCCGGACCTTATTCTCATGGATATCCAGTTGCCGGAAGTCTCCGGCATCGAAGTCACAAAATGGCTGAAGGAAGATGACGTGCTGCGCGCCATTCCGGTAATCGCGGTCACTGCGTTTGCGATGAAGGGCGACGAGCAGAAGATCCGCGAAGGCGGCTGCGAGGCCTATGTCTCCAAGCCCATCTCGGTCATCAGTTTTCTCAAAACCATCGACAGTTTCCTCGGCAAGCCAAAATGACAGCCCGCATTCTTGTCGTTGACGACATACTTGCAAACGTCCGTTTGCTCGAAGCCAAGCTCTCAGCCGAATATTTCGAAGTCGTCACCGCCATGAACGGCGTGGATGCGCTGGAAGCCGTGCAGCGCGCCAAGCCCGATATCGTGCTTCTCGACGTGATGATGCCGGGCATCGACGGCATCGAAGTGTGCCGGCGCATCAAAGCCGATCCCGCCACGGAGCATATTCCGGTCATCATGGTGACAGCGCTTGACCAGCTCGAAGACCGGGTACGCGGCCTCGAAGCCGGGGCCGATGATTTCCTCACCAAGCCGGTGAACGACGTGGCCCTGTTTTGCCGCATCAAAAGCCTGGTGCGCCTCAAGATGCTTTCGGACGAGCTGCGGGCCAGGGCCGAATCGAGCCAGACCATGGGCCTGGTTGTCAAGAAAGCCATTCCCGTCGATCCGCGCCCAGGAAATATCCTGGTGGTCGACAGCCGCGTTGCCTTCATTGACCGGGTGCGCGTTGCGCTCACCGGCAAGCACAAGGTTTCCGCGGTGATTGATCCCCTGGAAGTCATTCCCTCGATTACCGAAAGCGCCACGCCCTATGAGCTGGTCATCGTCAATCTGGACGCCGAGCAGTTCGACGGCCTGCGCCTGTGCTCGCAACTGAAATCGCTGGAGCAGACCCGGCAGATTCCAATCCTTATCGTGGTGGCGCCCGACGACGAACAGCGTCTCATGCGGGCTCTCGACATGGGCGTGAACGACTATCTCATCCGCCCCATCGACCGGCAGGAGCTGATGGCGCGCGTCAACACGCAGATCAGGCGTGCCCGCTATGCCGAACAGCTCCGCGTCAGCGTGCAGACATCCATTGAAATGGCGGTGACAGACGCGCTCACCGGGCTTTACAACCGGCGCTACATGGAAACCCATCTCGGCCACCTGGTTGAACATTCCATCAACCGCGGCAAGCCGCTTTCAGCCCTTGCCATCGACGTGGATTTCTTCAAGCCGGTGAATGACACGCACGGCCATGACGTGGGTGACAAGGTTTTGCAGGAACTGGCCGGGCGCATCCGCGACAATATCCGCAACGTCGACTTGGCCTGCCGCGTCGGCGGCGAGGAGTTCACCATCATCTTGCCGGCGACCGAACTGCATCTGGCGCAAAAGATTGCCGAGCGCATCCGCAAGTCAATCGCCAGCAAGCCGTTCAGCGCCGGACCCAATGGCGGCACCTTGAACATTACGGTTTCGGTGGGCCTGTCAACCCTGATCGGCGCCAACGACAGGGCCGAGGATTTCCTCAAGCGCGCCGACCAGGCCCTCTACCTCGCCAAGCGCGAGGGCCGCAACCGGGTGACGCATATCGCGGCCTAGGTTTTCAGCGTCCGGCTTCCCCGCTGCAAGATGATTTGCGCAAGTACAAGCAACACCAGCGACGTCATCAGCACCACCGTTCCCACCGCGTTGATCTCCGGGGTAACGCCGCGGCGGATGGAGGAGAAGACGTAGATCGGCAGCGTCACGTCCGGGCCCGCCACGAAATAGGCGATGATGAAATCCTCGAAGGAGAAGGTGAAGGCCAGGAGGAAGCCCGCGAGAATTGAGGGCGCCAGCAGCGGCAGCACAACCTGGCGGAAGGTGCCGAGCGGCGTGGCATAGAGATCTTCCGAGGCTTCGACAAGGCTGCGGTCCATGCCCTGCAACCTCGCCCGCACCAGAAGGGCCACCACCGCGATGTTAAACAGCACATGGGCGGCGACCACCATCCAGGCGCCCATTTCAATGCGGATGTTCCAGGCGCTCATCAGATACGGATTGACCATGTCGAAGAAGGAGACGAAGGCGATCAGCGTCGAGATGCCGATGACGATGCCCGGCACCAGGATGGCAATATAGATCAGGGCGTCAAAGGCATGGCGGATCCAGCCGCTCATGCGCTCAAGGCCGAGTGCGGCAAGCGTGCCGATGATGGCGGAAAGCAGCGCGGTGGTGAGGGCTATCATCAGGCTGGTGGTCAGCGCCTCGGTAATCAGCGGGTTGGAGAAGGCCTTGCCATACCATTCCAGAGAGAAGCCCTGCCAGATCATTGCCTGCTTTCCGGCATTGAAGGAGCCGCCGACGATGAAGGCGATGGGAGCGTAGAGGAAGACATAGATGAGGATGGCGTAGAGGCGCATGGCTAGACCAGCGCCGCCCGCCGCGTGCCGGTCTTGCCGAGCACGAAGCGCATGTAGAAGAAAATGGTGACGAACATGATGGCAACCAGCGCCACCGAGACTGCAGCCCCGAAGGGCCAGTTGCGCGACTGAAGGAAGAGGTCGACCAGCGCGTTGCCGATGAAGAAGACCTTGCCGCCGCCCAAATACTGCGGAAGGATGTAATCGCCCATCAGCAGGATGAAGACCAGCATCGAGCCGGTGGCGACCCCCGGCAGCGCCAGCGGCAGCGTCACCTGGAAGAAGGTCCGGATCGGCGTGGCGCCGAGATCGGCCGAGGCCTCGAGCAGGCGCTTGTCGAGTTTTTCAAGGCTTACATAGATGGGCGGCACCATGAGCGGCAGGAAACCGTAGACGGCGCCGATGAGAACGGCCCAGGGCGTGTTGATGATCCGCACGTCGTCGATGCCGATCCAGGCGAGCCAGGAGGGAATGCCCTTGCCGCCCAGCAGCATGATCCAGGCGTAATAGCGCAGCAACTGGCTGGTCCAGAACGGCGCCATAACCAGCACGAGCAGGGACACGCGCCATTTCGGATCGACCTTCACGGCGAGGAAATAGGCCATGGGAAAGGCGAAGATGGCGGTGAGCAGCGTGGCGAGCGGCGCCAGGGTCAGCGTGTTGACGAAGGCTTTCCCGCGCGCCGCGAGGTTCAGGTAGTTGTCGAAGGTGAAGGCGGGCGAATAGCCGCCGGCCGGGGCCCGCTCGCCGAAGGAAAAGACCAGGACCACCATCAGCGGCACGATCAGCAGGAACACGAAGAAGACTCCCGCGGGTGCAACGAGCAGCGCGGTCACGGCGCGGGAACGGGCAGGCGCTGCGGTCAATACTGGCTCCGATCTTGAAGGCAAGTTTTCCCTCCCTCGCAAGTGCAAGGGAGGGAGATGTTAGTTAGGCGGACTTGAAGCGCGCCATGATTTCAGCACGCAGCGGATTGGTCAATGTTGCCGCAGCGCCGAATTCAAGTGGAGAGAGCGCCTCGGCTGCTGGATAGAGAATTGGATTCTCCAGCATTTCCTTCGGCACCAGCTTGTTGGTGCGCGAGTTGGTCGAGGGGTAGCCGTGGGCCACGACTTCCTTGGCGTTGATCTCAGGCGTCAACAGGAAGTCGATCAGTGCATAGGCCGCCTCGATGTTGGGCGCACCCTTGGGGATGGCGTAGAAGTCGCTCCAGATCTCGCCGCCTTCCTTGGCCAGCACATAGAGCATCTCCGGCATGTCGCGCTGCAGTTGGGTGGCGTCACCGGTCCAGCAGACGCTCATCCAGGCATCACCCGAAATGAGCGAGGGCTTGTAGTCGGAATTGATGCCGAAGAGATGCGGCTTGGCGGCGATCAGCAGCTTCTCGGCGTCGGCCAGTTCCTTCTCGTCGTTGGAGTTGAAGGAGTAGCCATAGTATTTCAGTGCATTGCCGATGGTGGTGAGCTGATAGTCATGGACCATGGCGCGGCCGGTAGCCTCCTTCATCGCAAGGTCCCAGAATTCCTTCCAGCTCGTTGGCTTCTGGGTCATCGACTTGGAATTATAGACAAAGCCGGTGGTTCCCCAGTCTTTCGGCACGGCATAGGTCTTGCCGTCGATGATGCCTTCCGCCGTGAAGCGCTGCTCCTGCGTCGAAGCGTCGTAATTCGGAAGCTTGGCGAGATCGAGTTCCTCGATGAGGTTAAGTTCCTTGTAGGTCGAGACCGCGTAGTTGGTGGGCACGAAGACGTCCCAGCCGGTGGAGCCCGCCTGCAGCTTGGCCAGCATTTCCTCATTCGAGCCGAACACGGCGATGTTGATCTTCACGCCGGTGTCGGCGGTGAACTTGTCGATGTTTTCCTGGGCGAAATAGCTGGGCCAGGTGGTGAAGTTCACCGTGCCGGACAGCGCCGCATAGGCTTTGCGCGGCTTGAGGCCGGGCATGGCGCCGCCCAGTACGGCGGTGGCCAGGCCAAGCCCGGTGACGCCGAGGAAATGGCGGCGCGTGACCGAGCCTTTCTGGTAGCGGCGCAGTTCATCAACGAACTGCTGTGGCGTGATGATATTCTTGTCTTTGGTCATGACGTTTCTCCCTGTCTTGTTTTTAGTTACTCACGTTGCGGCCAATACGAGGGCTGCTTCTGGCCGCCAGCCAGTCGCGGCCGTATCGCCGATTTCGAAGGTGCCGCTGCTGCGCTCGGACTTGCGCGGCGTGAGCACCATGAATTCTCCCAGCTTGTCGTTGGCAACCCGGTATTCCGTGTTCTCGCCGAGGAAAATGCGGTTGAGGACCTTGACCGCATAGTGCGCGCTGAGGCCTTCCGGCAAGACGCCTTCGCTGGCGGCGATCTCCACCAGTTCGGGGCGCACGCTGATCACGGTATCCTTGGTGGGGCCGGCAAAGAAATTCGACTTGCCGACGAAATCGGCGACGTAGCGGTTGACCGGCTTGTCGTAGAGTTCCCGCGGTGAGCCCGATTGGACGATGCGGCCTTCGCGCATGACGCAGACACGGTCTGACATGGAGAGTGCCTCTTCCTGGTCATGGGTGACGAGGAGAAAGGTGATGCCCACATCGCGCTGCAGGTTCTGCAATTCGATCTGCATTTCGCGGCGCAGCTTGCGGTCGAGAGCGGCAAGCGGCTCATCAAGCAACAGCACCGCCGGACGGTTGATCAGGGCGCGGGCGAGGGCCACGCGCTGCTGCTGGCCGCCAGACAATTCATAGCTGCGGCGGTTCTCGTAACCTTCCAGCCGCACCATGGCGAGGGCTTCGGTCACCTCTTTCGCGAGTTCGGCGCGTGACGGTTTGGGGCTGCGCTGGCGCAGGCCGTAGGACACATTATCGCCGACGGAAAGATGCGGAAACAGGGCGTAGTGCTGGAACACCATGTTGACGGGCCGCTTGTAGGCGGGAACGCCGGTCATGTTTTCGCCGCGGATGAACACCTCGCCTTCGCTGGGCTGTTCAAAGCCCGCCATCATGCGCAGGCTCGTGGTTTTGCCGCAGCCGGAGGGGCCAAGGATCGAAAGAAACTCTCCGGCCTTGACGGCAAGATTGTTCTCGACAACCGCCGCCACCTCGCCAAAGCGCTTGGTGACATTCCTGAATTCGATGACCGGGTGTTCCACGGATTTGTCCAACGCTGGTGTAAGCCACCATGAATGCAGAGAAAAATTAGTTCCCCGCAATAATGCTGCGAAGCCGGGGAATTGGCAAGGCCCAACTTTGGTGATGCGTGGTGCCAGGCTTCGCTCAAACGGCGAGATGCAAATTTTCGGAAAGATAACGCTTCAGCGCGGCAGGGTCCAATTGCCGTCCGCAAAACCCGACATGGCCATCGGGACGCAGGAGATAGAAAGAGGGCTGGGGCACATTGAGGTGCGCCAGTTCGGCCGAGTTGCTTGGCACTGAGGGTATCCCGTAGACGTTCAGCAGGCCGCCGAGGTCCGGCGTTTTTTCGAGAAGCTGGCCGATGACGATCAGGTTGAATTTTGTGTCGTCGAGTTTCTGGTACAGGTCTTCCACCGGCCCGCCGGCTTTCAACTGGAGACGCAGCCACGGAAAGCGGTCGCCCGCCTGGGGTGCGGCGGCAGGCAGGGGCTGCAGTGATTTCGAGAGCGGGCTTTTCCGGTAATTTATGCCGATCTGCGAAACGGTGCGGAAGGCAAATTCCTGGATGGCCTTGCGGCTCATGGCAAAGGCGGCAATCCGCGCCAGGATCTTGGTGCGGAACAGGCCGGCAAGCCAGTTGTCGGCGACGACAAGTTTAAAGGCGCGGTCGGTGGTGTTGAGAAGGCGCCGCGCCACGGGAATGCGCTCGTCCTCATAAGTTTTCAGCAAGGCTTCGCCGGCTTGCCCTTTGACAACCAGCGCCAGTTTCCAGCCGAGGTTATAGGCATCCTGCAGGCCGGTGTTCATGCCTTGCGCTCCGACCGGGCTGTGGATGTGCGCCGCGTCGCCGAGCAGGAAGCAGCGGCGGTCGCGGAACCGCGCCGCACTCCGGTGGTGGATGCGGTAAGTGGAGAACCAGGTGCAGGCCTTGAAATCCAGCTCGGCGCCCGCCTCCTTGCGCAGAGAAGGGATGACCGCCTCGAAAGTCACATCGTCCTTGCCGCGCAGCTCTTCGGGGAGAATTCCCACAATGCGCCAATGGTCCTGCCCGCGCATGGGAAACAGCAGATGAAATCCTTCACGCCAGAGATAAATGTTGACCTCTTCGGGAGTCATGCGGCCGGTCATTTCCACGTCGGCCACGAAGAACACATGTTCGTAAGGGGCTCCGGGGAAGGTGATGCCGCTAAGCTCGCGCACGGCGCTGCGCGCGCCATCGCATCCGGCAACCCAGGGCACGCGCAGGGACTGGCTTGTGCCGTCGGCCAGCTTGAGTGTTGCGGTCACGCCGCTAGCGTTCTGCTCAAGGCCAACAAGCTCGGTGTTCCAGCGCACGCTAACGCCCAGCTTGCCCAGCTTCTCCCCCATGATCTTTTCATTGTCATCCTGGCCAAGAATGAGGATGTAGGGATAGGGCGTCGCGTCATGGCCTCTTTCAGAGAGCGGCACCCGGCCCATCTTTTTCCCTTGGGCCCAAAGGGTCGCTCCCGTGCCGCGTTTGCCCAGTTCAAGTGCCCGGTCAACGATGCCGAGCTTGCCATAAATTTCCAGGGTGCGGGCCTGCACGCCAAGGGCCCGGGTCTGCAGGGAAGGGCCGGCGTGCCGGTCGATGATCTGCACACGGACACCGCGCCTGGCAAGCTGGTTGGCGAGCATCAGCCCTGTCGGTCCGGCGCCAACGACCAAAACGTCTGCTTCCAATTCAGTCATTTCGGTCCACGTGTTTGAGGGGGTGAAGATCAAATGCCACCCTACCAGCTTATGACTGGAAGTTGAAGCCGCTATGCCTTCCGGCGGCGGGATTTGGCGAAGGTGTCGAAGGCCACGGCCAGCACGATGATGACGCCGATGATGATTTGCTGGATGTAGGATGAGACATTCATCAACACGAGGCCATTGAGCAGCACGCCGATGAGGAGCGCGCCGATCACCGTGCCGAAAATCGAGCCGGAGCCGCCGAACAGGCTGGTGCCGCCGATCACCACGGAGGCGATGACGGTGAGTTCATAGCCGGTGCCGGCCACGGCTTCCGCCGAGTTGAGCCGTGCGGCCAGAACAAAGGAGCCGAGCCCGGCGAAGAAGCCCATGATCACATAGACGCTGCAGATGATGCGGTTGACGTTGAGGCCGGCCAAGCGCGCCGCTTCGGGATTGCCGCCCACCGCATAGACCCTGCGGCCATAGCGCGTGTAATGCAGAACGATGTGGGCCAGCACGGCCGACACCAGGAAGATGATGACGGGCACGGGCACGGTGAAGATGCGGCCCTGGCCCCACCAGGTGAATTCGGGCTGGAAGCCGGAGATGGGTCCACCTGCCGCAAACAGCAAGCGCAGCACCGCGAAATACCGACATGCCGCCAAGCGTCACAACGAAGGCGGGAACCTTGAGTTTGGTGATGGCGATGCCCTGCAGATAGCCGCAGGCCAGCCCAACAAGAATTGCCGAAAGTGCTGCCAGCGGCCAGCCATAGCCGATTGCCGCATCGCCCACGGTGAAGCGGTCCTGCATGCCGCCCTTGGCCACGGCTGCCGCCACCAATCCGGCGAAGGCCAGCAGCGAGCCCACGGAAAGATCTATGCCGGCGGTGAGGATCACAAAGGTCATGCCGATGGCGAGCAGGCCGGTGATGGACACCTGGCGCATGACGTTGAAGAGGTTGATCGAGGACAGGAAGCGCGGCTCCATGATGGCGAAAATCGCCATGAGCAGAAGCAGAAAAATCAGCGGCGCGAAGCGCGCCAGGAAGGAGAAGGCGTCGAAGGCCCTGTCGTTTTCTTTTAAAGTTGCCTCGGCCATTTATCTCTCCACCACGCTCATGCTGCCTTGTCTGAACTCAAAGCCATCAGGGTCATCAGCTTTTCCTGGTCGGCGTCGGCCCGGAGGATTTCACCGGTGACGCGGCCTTCGCGCATGGTGACGATCCTATCGGCCAGCGCCAGAATTTCCGGCAGTTCCGAGGAAATCACAATCACGGCAATGCCTGAAGCCGCCATCTGGAACAGCAGGTTATGGACTTCGACCTTGGCGCCCACGTCAATGCCGCGCGTCGGCTCATCGACGATCAGCACCTTGGGACGCAGCGCCAGCCAGCGGGCCAGCACCACCTTCTGCTGGTTACCGCCAGACAGGTTGCCGACGAGCTGGTCGCCCGACGCCATGCGGATGTTGAGAAGCTTTTTGTATTCGTCAACGAGGGCTTCTTCCTTGCTGTTGCTGATGAAATAGCGGAAGGACGGAAATGCGGTCGTGCGAGGCGATGGAAAGATTGGTGCGGATGGCAAGCGCCAGAAACAGGGCCTGCTGCTTGCGGTCTTCGGGCACAAGCCCAATGCCCAGCGCGATGGCATCGCGGGGCGAGGCAATTTTGGCTTCCCGCCCATTCACGTTGATCTTGCCGCTATCGATCACATCGGCACCGAAAATGGCGCGAGCCGTTTCGGTGCGTCCCGCACCCACAAGTCCGGCGATGCCCAGGATTTCACCCTTGTTCACGGCCAGTGAAACATTGTGCAGTTCGATGGCGCTGGCATCGCTACTCTTGCGGCGACGGGAAAGTCCGGTCACGGAGAGTGCCACTTCAGCCGTGGCATAGGAAGTATCGCGCGGCGCCAGCAGGCCAAGTTCGCGGCCCACCATCAGTCGGATAATGCCGTCGAGCGTTGTTCCGGCAACGCTGCCGCTGCCCACATGGCGGCCATCGCGCAGCACGGTGTAGCGGTCGCAGATCTCGAACACTTCTTCGAGCCGGTGGGTGACAAAAATCGTGGTGATGCCGTCGCGCTTCAGGCTGCGGATGATGGCAAAGAGTTTTTCAACCTCGGTGCGGCTGAGCGCCGACGTCGGCTCATCCATGACAATCATTTGCGATTTCATGGAGAGGGCGCGGGCGATTTCCACCATCTGCTGCTCGGCCACAGAAAGATCGCGCACGAGGGCGCGCGGGTTGCGGTCAAGGCCGATGCGATTGGTGAGCGCCAGGGTCTGCTCTTCAAGTTTCTTGCGGCTGATGAAAAGCTTTGAGCCCGGTTCGCGGCCGATGAACACATTCTCGGCAATGGTCATGTCGGGTGCCAGGGTGAATTCCTGGTAGATGGTGACAATGCCCTTGGCCTGGGCCGCCTGGGGGCTGTCGAGAACGACGGTTTCGCCGTTCAGTTCTATGTGGCCTGCATCGGGGGCCTGGGCGCCGGAAAGAATTTTCAGAAGGGTTGATTTGCCTGCGCCATTTTCACCGAGAAAGGCGTGGATTTCAGCGCTGCCCACTTCGAAATCGACGGACTCAAGGGCCTTCACGCCGGGAAAGGATTTTGAAATCCCGGTCATGCGGAGCAGGGGCTGGGTTGCGGGTGGTGTTGCCATGGATAAATGTCTTCCGGCCGAGGTTTGCGGCCCCGGCCGGAAAATTATCTCGGTTGGTTTACTTCACTTCGCCGAGGCGTTCGGCAATGTTGAGGTTATCCTTGGTGACGGCAACCGGGGTGAGCAGCAGAACCTTTTCGGCTGGCACTGTGCCGTCCTTCAGGAAGGCGACCAGAGTTTGCACGCCAAGGGCGCTCTGCTGGCCGGGGAACTGCTCAATCGTGGCGGTCAGGCCGCCATCACGCACCTGGGCAAGGGCTTCCGGCAGGGCGTCAAAGCCGATGATGGATATGCCGGAGAGGCCACGGCCTTTCACGGCTTCCATCGCTCCAAGAGCCATATCGTCATTGGCGGCTACGATGACCTTTGGCGCTTCGGCCAAGCCGGAAAGCGCTGCTTCGGTCACAGCCAACCCCTTGGCGCGGTCAAAGCCTGCGGTCTGCTCGAAAACGATTTTGTACTTGTCGGCCATGCCATCAAGGACATTGTGCAGGCCCTTGTTGCGGTCAATGGCCGGAGAAGCGCCGGACTGGCCCTGCAGGTTGATGATGGTTGCGCCATCGGGGAACATCGAGACAATGAGATTGGCCTGGGCTTCGCCGCCCTTCACGTTGTCAGCGCCGATATGGGCAAGAATGCCTTCGACGGACGGCACGCGGCGATCAACGGTTACCACCGGAATTTTGGCTTCCACGGCCTGCTGCAGGGCAGGCGCCATGGCATCCACTTCGTTCGGGCTGATGACAATGCCTTTCACGCCCTGGGTGATCGCCGCTTCCACATCTGCGGTCTGCTTGGGCGAGGACACCTGGCCATCGCTTTCGATCGCAGCATAGCCCTGCTTGGCGATTTCCGCCTTGAAGGCGTTCATCATGTGAACAAAGAATGGGAAGGTGAGGCCCGGTACCGAGGCCAGGATCTGGTCTTCGGCATGAGCGACAGGGGCAGTCACAACGGTCAGCGCAAGAGCGCTGGCGACGATAAGTCTTCTGGTATATTTACGCATTGAATGGATCCTCCCATGAGATTTGCGACCTTTTGGTACGCATTTGAAGCAGTGCATCTCGAATGCAGCGCTTTGACATCTGATATAACAGTATTCGCACCCGTCCCAAGGAAAATCTTAAGGTGCGATGCAGCATTAAACTTATGACTTGAGATATTTGTCGAGCAAGCGGCCGCCGGAGACGAGGACGAATCCCAGAACAAGAAATATCACAAGCAGGCCCGCCTCATTCAGCAGCACGCGAGCGTTGCCTAATTCCGCGCCATTCAAAAAGGGATAGGGATAGAAGCCGGAAAATGCGCCATGGATGAAAGTCCAGGCGAGATAGATGACTGGAAAGGCAAGCCAGAAAATCGTGTCCTTCAGTCTCAGCGTTTGCTTGGGAACCAGAAACAGCCAGTCGATCACGAACAGCACCGGCATGACGTAATGCAGCAACAGGTCCGCCGCTAAATTCCAGCCCTGAAAGGTCGTGAGGTGGCGCAGGACAAAATAGACAATGGCCATAACGATGATGATGTAGGCGGCAATCGCGGTGCGCACCGTGGGCCGCGCGAAAAATTTTCCCAGGGCTGATTGCGGCGCAAGCCAGGGCAGGGTGAGGGCGAGGGCTGCAAGAATGTTGGTGAGGATGGTGAAGTAGCTGAAAAAATTTATGCTGCGGGTGAATGAGTTGGCACCCAGCGTGCCGGTCAGCACAAGTGCATATTGCAGCGTCAGCGCAATCCAACCCAAGATACCCGCCGCCATGCGAAATGCTTTTGCCATTGTTGCCGCATTCTATGGAGCGAGCCCTTCTTGCGCAACATGGCTGCCATGAAACTGTGGGCAGTTTTCTGCCCAATCTTCGCCCGGAATGATTTTTATGTTACGCAATTGATGGCTGGCGTTTCAAAAAATGTCAGTCATCGGCCTATGGCCCTGGCAACTATCTCCCCAGATGTTGTTAGGGCCATAGTGCATTTGGCCCCCGCTAACGGGCGCGATCGAAAGAGCTGGAGCGGTTGAGGCAACGTCGCGCAGGTCGTGGTCATTCATGCGCGCGGGAATGCGCCGGTCGCGGGCGCCCTGGCGGCGCGGCCTGGTGATCCGAGTCGAGGCGGGGTCTCGTATAGGGCCACAGAGGCGGGAGTTAAGCCTTTGGCTCGACTTGATCCTGCCCGCAGCCCTTCGTCCGGGACTTGGACGCCAGGAGAGACCACCATGACAACCGCACTGACCCGCTCCGCACTCGTAATTTCCGCCTTCATGTTTTCCGCCGTGGGCGCCCAGGCCGCCCCGCTTGCCGCACAGAATGGCATGACGCTTTACACCTTCGACAAGGACAAGGGCGGCCAATCGGTTTGCTACGACGACTGCGCCGTGAACTGGCCGCCCTATGTCGGCACCGCCGCCGACAAGATGTCTGACGACTGGAAACTTGTTGAGCGCACGGACGGCACCATGCAATGGACCTATGACGGCAAGCCCGTCTACTTTTTCAAGGGCGATGCGTCCAAGGGCGATGTCACCGGTGACGGCAAGGGCGGCGTCTGGCACGTCATCAACGAGTAGAACGATTCCAATCTTCACGAAGCGAGGCCAGCATCGCCTGATGCTGGCCTTTTTTTCATCCTCGTTTCCTTCCCGGCGGTTCTGGTGTATTGGCGGCTTCCATGCAGGACGGCAGTGAAATTTCCAATCAGCCCGAGCGGCAGCGCTGGGGCACGCGCGGCACGGCGGGCGCCTTGTTTGCGGGCAGGCTCACTTTTGAGAATGTCTCCTGCACCATCGGCACGACCGAAATCCTGAAGAACCTGAGCTTTGAACTGCAGGCCGGTGAAATTGCCTGCCTGCTGGGCCAGTCGGGCTGCGGCAAGACAACGCTGCTGCGCATCGCGGCGGGCATTCAACGGCCAACTTCGGGCCGGGTGCTGCTGGATGGCGAGGAAGTGGATGGGCCGACGCGCTTCGTGCCGCCGGAGCGGCGCAATGTGGGACTGGTGTTCCAGGACTTTGCGTTGTTTCCCCATCTCAACGTCATTGAAAACGTCGCCTTCGGGCTCAGCGCTTTAAGCCGCAAGGAGGCTGCGAAGGTGGCCGAGCATGCGCTGGAGCGCGTCGGCCTTGCCGGTTTCCGCCACAGCTATCCAGGTTCCCTGTCGGGCGGCGAGCAGCAGCGTGTTGCCTTGGCGCGGGCCATTGTGCCGCGGCCGCAGGTGATGCTGATGGATGAGCCCTTTTCCGGGCTGGACCAGCGCCTGCGCGAAACGGTGCGGGGGGAAACCCTGGCGCTGCTCCAGGAAACGCGGGCCACTTGCGTGCTCGTTACCCATGATCCGGTGGAAGCGATGGATTTTGCCGACCGCATTTTGCTCATGCGGGAGGGGCGCCTGATCCAGACGGGCACCTCTACGGAACTCTTCAACAAGCCCGCTGACTTGCAGGTTGCCCGGTTTTTTTCCGATGTGAACGAACTGGGCGCCGTGGTTAAGAACGGTAATGTGGAAACGCCGCTGGGCACCTTTAGCGCTGCTGGTTTTGCCCACGGGACCGAGGTCCGGGTGATTATCCGGCCCCAGGATGTGTCCTTGGCCCATGCGGGGGCGGGCACCGAGGGCTATGTGCTGGAAGCCCGGTTTCTGGGCGATAAAACGAGGCTTCAGGTGCAATTTAATGGGCTGGACGAGCCCATTGCCGTGCTGCTTTCGGGCCCTGCGCCGCAACGGGGCGAAACCGCGCAGTTCCGCGTTGATCACGATCACGTTTTGATCTTTACAAAGCCCGCCCCAGACAGCATGTGACAGGGTGCAGGGCATTTGTTGCGGGAGCGAAGGCTTTCTGCGATAGTGCCTGACAAATTGAACATGACGATTTCAGGAGTTTTGTGATGGGTTTCGGTTCGTGGTGGCACTGGGTGCTTTTGCTGGTGGTCGTGCTGGTGGTTTTCGGCGGCAAGGGCAAGGTGTCGGATTTGATGGGCGACGTGGCCAAGGGCATCAAGAGCTTCAAGAAGGGCCTGGCGGATGATCCGACCGACGAGGCTGCCGAAGAAGTAAAGACGCTTGAGAAGACGGCGGAAGAAACGGTCAAGGCCCCCGCCAAGAAGGTCAAGTCCTAGGACTTCCAAGAGGTTCCATGTTTGACTTTGGCGTCGGCTATTCCGAATTGTTCGTTCTTGCCCTGATTGCGGTCATCGTGATCGGGCCCAAGGACTTGCCCAAGGTATTGCGGACTTTTGGGAAAATGATGACCAAGGCACGCGGCATGGCGCGGGAATTCCAGGGCCATGTGGATTCGGCCATGAAGGATGCAGGACTTGAAGACGTGAAGAAAGATCTTCAGGGCCTCAAGAACCTCAATCCGATGACGCAGATCAAGAACGAGATCGCTTCGCCTTCAGCGCCCAGCAAAAGCAATGACTTCGACAAGTACTTCGGCGCTCCGGATGAAGCCCCCAAGCCATGACGAAGGAAGATATTGACGCCTCGGAAGCCCCGCTGCTCGATCACCTGCTTGAGCTCCGCACCCGGCTGATCTATTGCGTGGCGGGCTTCATCGCCACCTTCATCATCAGCTTCTTCTTTTCATCGGATATTCTTGGCCTTCTGATCCTGCCGTTCAAATGGGGCACGGGCACCGATGTGGGGTTGATTTCCATCAAGCTGCTCGGTGTATTCCTGGTGAAGCTGAAGATCGCCATGTTCGGCGGCATGTTCATTTCCTTCCCGCTGATTGCCACGCAGCTCTACCGCTTCGTGGCGCCCGGGCTTTACAGGAATGAGCGGCAGGCGCTGTTTCCCTATCTCATCGCCACGCCCATCTTTTTCGTGCTGGGCGCGGCGCTGGTCTATTTCTTCCTGCTGCCGGTTGCCATCCACTTCTTCTATGGCCTTGCGGCCTCGACGGGCGATGCGGGCCAGAATGCCATCCAGTTGATGCCTGATGTCGAGGCCTACCTCGATTTCGTGATGATGCTCATTCTGGCTTTCGGCCTCACCTTCCAGTTGCCGGTGGTGCTCACCCTGCTGGGGCAGATCGGCATCGTGAGCTATGACATGCTCACCAAGGGCCGGCGTTTTGCCATTGTCGGCGTCTGCGCCCTTGCAGCACTCATCACGCCGCCGGATCCCATTTCGATGATTGCCATGGCGGTTCCGCTGATGGGGCTTTATGAGATCGCCGTATTGGCCGTGCGATTCCTTGAAAGCCGCCGGGCCAAGGCCCAAGCCGTGAAAGACGCCGCCGATGCATGACATCAAAACCATCCGGGATAATCCCGCCGCCTTCGATCAGGGCCTTGCCTTGCGCGGCTTGCCAGCGCAATCGGCCGAGCTTCTGAAAATCGATTCGGAAAAGCGTGACCACATCCAGAAGCTTCAGGATGCGCAGGCGCGGCGCAATGCGCTGTCGAAGGAAATCGGCGAGGTGATGCGGGCAGGGGACAAGGCAAAGGCCGAAGCCCTCAAGGCGGAGGTTGCCGGGCTCAAGGATTTCATCGCCTCGGGCGAGGAAGCCGAGCGCCTGCTTACACAGAAGATCAATGATGCCCTTGCGGTGATCCCGAACCTTCCCATGGAAGGTGTGCCGAAAGGCAAGGACGAACACGACAACAAGGAGCTTCATGCCTGGGGTGAAAAACCGAGGTTCAATTTCGAGCCGCGCCAGCATTTCGATATCGGTGAATGGCTTGGCCTCATGGATTTTGAAACGGCGGCCAAACTGTCGGGTGCGCGTTTTGTCATTCTCAAGGGCCAGCTTGCCAAGCTCGAACGGGCCCTTGGCCTGTTCATGGTTGATCTGCATACGGAGCATCACGGCTACACGGAAATCTACGCGCCCTACATGCTGCGCGACGAGGCGATGTTCGGCGTGGCGCAATTGCCCGAAGTTCAAGGAAGACCTGTTCCAGACCACATCGGGCCACTGGCTGATTCCCACCGCCGAAGCCTCGCTCACCAATCTGGTGCGCGAGCGCGTGCTGGAGGAAAAAGAGCTTCCCATCCGCATGACCGCCTATACGCCGTGTTTCCGCGCCGAAGCGGGTGCCGCGGGCAAGGACACGCGCGGCATGATCCGCCAGCACCAGTTTTCGAAAGTGGAGCTTGTTTCCATCACAACGCCGGAGCAGGCGGAAGCCGAACACAGCCGCATGCTGACTTGCGCCGAAGAAGTGTTGAAGCGCCTGAAGCTTGCCTTCCGCACCATTGTTTTGTGCACCGGCGACATGGGTTTCGGCAGCCGCAAGACCTATGACATTGAAGTGTGGCTGCCCGGGCAGAATGCCTACCGCGAAATCTCGTCATGCTCGCAGTTGGGTGACTTCCAGGCCCGGCGCATGGAGGCGCGCTTCAAGCCGGCGGACGGCAAAGGGCCCGCGCTATGTGCATACGCTGAACGGTTCGGGGCTTGCCGTAGGCCGCACCATGGTTGCCATTCTGGAGAATTACCAGAATGACGACGGCAGCGTGACCATTCCGGAAGCGCTCCGGCCCTACATGGGCGGGGCGGAAAGAAGTGCCCTCACCGCTGCCGCGGTCCTTTCCGGCGAAAGAAGTCTCCCGCGTTAGCGAGAAACCCGCCGCACGCTGTGCGGGGATAGGGGGCACTTCATTCACCTTCCGCACCTTCGCGGAATTGATGTACCAGCTCTTGTCATCGGCCATATTGGACGAGCGCATCGTATAGGTGCCGGCGAATTTTTGCTGGCTGCCATCGGTGGCAGGTTGCCGAAATGACCACGGGAATCTGGATGTAGTTCGAGCCAGCCGCACCCTCGATCTCGCCGGGTTCGCCAATCTCCACGCTCACCGATGCCGTGTCACTGAAGCCGCTCTCGAATGTTTGAAAGCTCTGCCCGTTGACGGCATTGCCGTCCTCGCGCTTCTCCCAGATGTTGAAAGCGCCCCGATATTTCTTCTGGTTGATCCAGCGATAGTAATTGCGGATGAGTTGGATCGCGTCCTCGGCGGTGGAGGAAATGGATTGGGCTTGGGCAATGCTGACGAGCGGAGAGGTGTTGTTAGCAAGTGTTCCTATTGCAAATGCGAAACTTAGAATAACTGCTGAAAGTTTTGGCTGCATTATTCTTCACTCCTCCCTTGTCGGGCTTGACCTAATCACCCAGTCTTACTTCTTTGACAGCAGATCCTTCAAGCGCTCGGGCATGGGATATTATTCATACTAACATGTTAGCATGAATAATATGTCAGTGCTGTTTGGACCAAAATTGCGCGCTTGGTGTCATTCAAAGCTCGCTTTTTGCATCCATTTTCATGCGATTTCGCACGCGGTTTGGTGCAATTATTCGCTCCACATTTGGCGCGGCTGGCCCTATAGCTCGCGGGCATGAGCGATGAGAATGATGTCATTTACGGGGCCCATCCGGTTGAGGAGGCGCTGAAAAATCCCAAGCGCAAATTCGTCAAGCTGACCTGCACCCTGAATGGTGCGGAGCGGCTCAAGGCGTTTACCCAACCTCTTGGAATCACGCCGGAAATCGTCAACCCCAAGGTGCTGGACCGGAAGGTTGAGCCGGATGCGGTGCATCAGGGGATGATTCTTGAAGCCAAGGCCCTGCGCCAGCCGCAGCTCAACGAGATCGAGCAATCAGGCGTTGTGGTGATGCTGGACCAGGTGACCGACCCCCACAATGTGGGGGCGATCCTGCGCACCTGTGCCGCCTTCCAGGTCACCGCCGTGGTCACCACGGCGCGCCATTCCGCCGAGGCTTCCGGTGTTCTTTTCAAAGCCGCATCAGGGGCTTACGAGCATGTTCCGTTTGTGAAAGTGACCAATCTGGCGCGCGCCATGGAGGAGCTCCGCGATGCCGGTTTCCGTCTGGTGGGGCTGGACAGCGAGGCGGAAATTGCCCTTGGCGCGGTTGATAAAACCCCGCCGCTGGTGCTGGTTTTAGGGGCGGAAGGCAAGGGTTTGCGCGAGCTTACACGCAAAAATTGCGACGTGGTGGCCAAATTAGACTTTTCTGGGGCAATCCGCAGCCTGAATGTCTCGAACGCGGCGGCCGTCGCCCTCTACGCGCTCACCCGCTGAAAGTGAAACAGCCAGACTTTTCAAGGTCTGGCCGCTCCTGTCACCGTCCCGCGAATCCGCAGTTGATTTGGTTTAGACCGCTTCGCCCGAGCTGGCAAGTATGGCAATTTTGGGGCAGGTCTGACAGGTATTGCAGGGCAGGGGCCAGTTGGCCTATAGGGGGCGCACCACCAGACGCCGATTTAGCTCAGTTGGTAGAGCACCTGATTTGTAATCAGGGGGTCACAGGTTCGAGTCCTGTAATCGGCACCAGATTTCAGAAAGATGTGAGCCCCATGGATGTGAAAGACAGCAACGGAACCGTGCTGAAGGATGGCGATTCCGTCATTCTTATCAAGGATTTGAAGGTGAAGGGCGCAGGGACCAGACGCTGAAGCGCGGGACCAAGATTTCGTCCATTCGCCTCACCGACAATGAAGACGAAGTTGATTGCCGCCACGACAAGATCAAGGGCCTCGTGCTGCGCGTCGAGTTCCTGAAAAAAGCTTGAGAAAAACTTCGTTCTTCCCCGTTGACTTAGGCTTCTTAACCCCGGCATACAGCGCCTCACTAAAGGCCCGGGCGAAACCCGGGCTTGTTGGCGTTTGGCTTGTTCATCAGCGAATCGGGGGAGTGTCCCGAGTGGCAAAGGGGGGGGACTGTAAATCCCCTGGCTTCGCCTTCGTAGGTTCGAGTCCTACCTCCCCCACCATCGCCTTGGGGAGCGGGCCGGGCGCACGACAGGTGAAGTGAAAAGAGGTTTGTTACCAAGAGGTTATAAGGCGGGTGTAGCTCAATGGTAGAGCAGCAGCCTTCCAAGCTGAATACGAGGGTTCGATTCCCTTCACCCGCTCCAAATTTAGAACAGGATATTAGAGATTATGGCCAAAGAGAAATTTCTTCGCGACAAGCCGCATTGCAACATTGGGACGATTGGCCATGTTGACCACGGCAAGACGTCGCTGACGGCAGCGATCACCAAGGTGCTGGCGGAGACGGGCGGGGCTACGTACACGGCCTATGACCAGATCGACAAGGCGCCCGAGGAACGGGCCCGCGGCATCACGATTTCCACGGCGCATGTGGAATACCAGACGAAGAACCGGCATTACGCCCATGTGGATTGCCCGGGACACGCGGACTATGTGAAGAACATGATCACCGGTGCGGCCCAGATGGACGGCGCCATTCTTGTTGTTTCGGCGGCTGACGGCCCGATGCCGCAGACCCGCGAGCACATCCTGCTGGCCCGCCAGGTTGGCGTTCCGGCGCTGGTTGTGTTCATGAACAAGGTGGACATGGTTGACGATCCGGAGCTTCTGGACCTGGTTGAGATGGAAGTGCGCGAGCTGCTCACCTCCTACCAGTTCCCCGGCGATGACATTCCGATCATCCGCGGCTCGGCTCTGGCAGCGCTCGAGGGCAAGACCCCTGAGATCGGCCATGACGCCATTCTCAAGCTGATGGCGGCGGTTGACAGCTACATTCCGCAGCCCGAGCGGGCCAAGGACCAGCCGTTCCTGATGCCGATCGAAGACGTGTTCTCGATCTCGGGCCGCGGCACGGTTGTAACGGGCCGCATCGAGCGCGGGATCATCAAGGTTGGCGAGGAAGTCGAGATTGTCGGCATCCGCGACACGGTGAAGTCGACGGTGACGGGCGTCGAGATGTTCCGCAAGCTGCTGGACTCAGGCGAGGCTGGCGACAACGTCGGCGCGCTGCTCCGCGGTATTGACCGTGAGGGTGTCGAGCGTGGCCAGATCCTGTGCAAGCCCGGCTCCGTCAAGCCGCACAAGAAGTTCAAGGCGGAAGCCTATATCCTGACCAAGGAAGAGGGTGGCCGTCACACGCCGTTCTTTGCCAACTACCGTCCGCAGTTCTACTTCCGGACCACGGACGTGACCGGTGTGGTCACCCTTCCGGCGGGCACGGAAATGGTGATGCCGGGGGACAATATCGCGTTTGACGTCGAGCTGATTACGCCGATTGCCATGGAGGAGAAGCTGCGCTTCGCCATCCGTGAAGGCGGTCGTACCGTCGGCGCCGGCGTTGTTGCAAAAATCACGGAGTAACACCACTTAGGGGTATAGCTCAGTTGGTAGAGCGGCGGTCTCCAAAACCGCAGGCCGAGGGTTCGAGCCCTTCTGCCCCTGCCATTAACCAAGGAAAAATGCGGCCATGGCCAAAACAAGTCCGGTAGAATTTGTCCAGCAAGTGCGCGAAGAAGCCCGGAAAATATCCTGGCCCAGCCGCAAAGAGGTCATGATTTCCACCGTCATGGTCATGATCATGGTGGCCATGGCTTCGGTATTTTTCTTCGTGGTGGACTCCATTCTGAAATGGGGCATCGACAAGCTGCTTCTGGGCCTCTAAAGGGTGCCGCTGAGAGTTACGGAATTGGAATGACAAAACGCTGGTATATCGTTCACGCTTACTCGAATTTCGAGAAAAAGGTGGCCGAATCTATAAAGGAACAGTCGGTTCAGAAGGGTCTTGGCGACCTTTTTGAGCAGGTTCTGGTTCCCACCGAGGAAATCATCGAGGTTCGCCGGGGTCGCAAGATCAAGAGCGAGCGCCGGTTTTTCCCCGGCTATGTGCTTGTAAAAATGGAACTCACCGACCAGGCGTTCCATTTGATCAAGAACACGCCAAAGGTCACCGGCTTCCTCGGTTCGGATTCCAAGCCGATCCCGATTTCGGACGCCGAGGCCAACCGCATCCTCAACCAGGTGGCGGAAGGTGTGGACAAGCCAAAAACCAGCATCTCGTTCGAAATCGGCGAACAGGTGCGCGTGGCGGATGGACCTTTTGCTTCCTTCAACGGACAGGTTGAGGAAGTGGATGAAGAGCGGTCGCGGCTGAAAGTTGCGGTCTCTATTTTCGGCAGGCCAACGCCTGTCGAACTCGAGTATGGGCAGGTCGAAAAGATCCGCTGAATGTAATCCGTGGGAGGCCCTTAAAGCCGGACCACTAACCTTGAAAGAGGGACTATAGAATGGCCAAAAAAGTCGTCGGCTACATCAAGTTGCAAGTGCCGGCGGGACAGGCAAACCCGTCTCCGCCAATCGGACCAGCGCTCGGACAGCGCGGTCTCAACATCATGGAATTCTGCAAGGCCTTCAATGCGGCCACGCAAAAGATGGAGCAGGGCTCGCCCGTTCCGGTGGTGATCACTGCTTACCAGGACAAGTCCTTCACCTTCGAGATGAAGTCGCCTCCGGCGTCGTTCTTCCTGAAGAAGGCCGCCAAGATTACGGCTGGTTCCAAGGAACCCGGCAAGACCAGTGCCGGCACCGTGACCATGACGCAGTGCCGTGAAATCGCCGAGCAGAAGCTCAAGGGCATGAATGCCCGTGACGTTGATGCGGCGGCACGTGAAATCGCAGGTTCTGCCCGGTCCATGGGCCTTCAGGTTGTGGAGTAAGCAGATGAGCAAAGCCCCAAAACGTATTGCCAAGAACGAAGCCGACATTGACCGGTCCAAGTATTATGGCCTGGCGGATGCGGTGAAGCTGGTGAAGGCCAAGGCCAACGCCAAGTTTGACGAGACCATTGAAATTGCCATGAACCTGGGTGTTGACCCACGCCATGCGGACCAGATGGTGCGCGGCGTGTGCGCGCTGCCAAACGGTTCGGGCCGCAAGGTGCGGGTTGGCGTTTTCGCCAAGGGCGCCAAGGCGGAAGAAGCCAAGAAGGCCGGTGCTGACGTTGTCGGCGCTGAAGACCTGTTCGAGATCGTGAACAAGGGCACCCTGGATTTCGACCGTTGCATTGCAACGCCGGACATGATGGGCCTTGTTGGCCGTCTCGGTAAGGTGCTTGGCCCGCGCGGCATGATGCCAAACCCCAAGGTTGGCACGGTGACCATGGACATCACGGCGGCGGTGAAAGCCGCCAAGGGTGGTGCGGTTGAGTTCCGTGTTGAAAAGTCCGGCATCGTCCAGGCCGGCATTGGCAAGGCAAGCTTTACGGAAGAGCAGATCGCCGGAAACATCCGCGCCTTCGTGGATGCGGTGAACAAGCAGAAGCCATCGGGCTCGAAGGGCACCTTCCTCAAGAAGGTGTCGATTTCGTCCACGATGGGCCCGGGCTTCAAGCTCGATATCGCCAGCGTATCCGCGGCGTAACAAAAGTTTCTCCCTGATGATGTGAAAGCATTTTCAGGGAGTTAGCCAAGGCCCACAAGGCCTTGGATCTACCTGTCCGAGATTGCAGGCGTGAGGGAAATCCTCGCTTAAACCGCCAAGCCTGCATGAGATGGGTGTCAAAATTGAATGCGAGACCCCATATAGCGGGTTTCAAGTCGGTTTGGACCTCAAGATCCTGACCTCCGGCAACGGAGTAAGGGGACAGGCAAGTGAGCGCCGCCCAAGGCCTTACCTGCTGTTTGTAGGTGACGTTTTGAGCGGCTGGTCCAACGGCGCAGGCACAATCAAGTGCTGCGCCAAAAAGGAGAGAGCAAGTGGAAAGAGCTGAAAAGACAGAGCTCGTCGCAACGCTCAATGCCGTGTTCAAGAACACCGGTGTTATCGTTGTGGCCCACAACAAGGGACTGACGGTCAACCAGGTCAATGACCTGAGGGGCAAGATGTCCTCGGCGGGCGCTACCATCAAGGTGGCGAAGAACCGTCTTGCAATGCTTGCTCTGGATGGCACTGACGCAACCGGGATCAAGGGCCTTTTCAAGGGCCCGACAATGATTGCTTATGCAAAGGATCCCGTATCGGCTCCGAAGGTTGCCGCAGACTTCGCCAAGGCCAACGAAAAGTTCGTTGTGCTCGGCGGGGCGCTCGGCAAAACCATTCTGGATGCCAATGCCGTCAAGGCTCTCGCGGAACTGCCTTCACTCGACCAGTTGAGGGCAAAGATCGTCGGCATGATCCAGACTCCGGCTACCCGCATCGCGGGTATCCTGGCAGCACCTGGCGGCCAGATCGCACGCGTGATCAACGCCTACGCCACCAAAGACAAGGCTGCCTGATAGCCTGCCTTACAATTGTTGTCATAAACCGACTTAAAAGAAGAGAGAAAATAAAATGGCTGATCTCAGCAAAATCGTAGACGACCTTTCGAGCCTCACGGTTCTGGAAGCTGCCGAACTTTCAAAGATGCTTGAAGAGAAGTGGGGCGTATCCGCTGCTGCTCCCGTAGCGGCTGCCGCCGCTGCCGGTCCTGCCGCTGCTGCCGCTGAAGAGAAGACCGAATTCACGGTCATGCTCACCGCTGCAGGCGACAAGAAGATCGAAGTGATCAAGGAAGTCCGCGCCATCACCGGCCTCGGCCTCAAGGAAGCCAAGGATCTGGTTGAAGCCGCTCCGAAGGCCGTCAAGGAAGGCCTCAACAAGGCCGATGCCGAAGCTGCCAAGAAGAAGCTCGAAGCAGCTGGCGCCAAGGTCGAGTTGAAGTAATCGACAATATCTTCCGGCGCGGGGCTCAAACCCTTCGCCGGAGGATGTTAACAGATTTGAGTTTGCCCGACGGCTTATTTGAAGTTCTCAAAAAAAGGACTTCAGACAAGCCGTCTTCATCGTTTGAATAATTAGACTGACAAGGAAATCACATGGCTGAGGCACATACGGTCGCAAGTCGGAAACGCATCCGCAAAGTATTCGGCAAGGGCATTGAAGTTGCCGTCATGCCGAACCTCATTGAGGTGCAAAAGGAATCTTACGACCAGTTTCTGCAAGTCAAGGAACCCACCGGCGGGCGGATCAATGAAGGTCTGCAAGCCGTATTCAAATCGGTATTCCCGATTTCGGATTTTTCCGGCCAGGCCGTGCTCGAATTCGTGCGCTATGAATTCGAGGCGCCGAAGTTTGACGTGGACGAGTGCCAGCAACGCGGCATGACCTTTGCGGCACCCTTCAAGGTGACGCTGCGCCTGATCGTGTTTGAAATCGATCCGGACACCCAGGCCAAGTCGGTCAAGGACATCAAGGAGCAGGATGTTTACATGGGCGACATTCCGCTCATGACCTCCAACGGCACCTTCGTGGTGAACGGCACCGAGCGGGTTATCGTTTCGCAGATGCATCGTTCGCCCGGCGTGTTCTTCGATCACGACAAGGGCAAGAGCCATTCCTCCGGCAAGCTGCTGTTTGCGGCGCGCATCATTCCTTACCGCGGTTCGTGGCTCGATTTCGAGTTCGACCCCAAGGACATCGTATTCGCGCGCATCGACCGCCGCCGCAAGCTGCCGATCACCACGCTGCTCTATGCGCTTGGCCTGCAGGGCGAAGAGATTCTGCATGAGTTCTACAAGTCGGTTGGCTACACCCAGACCAAGGACGGCTGGAAAACAGCGTTCGACGTGGACCGCTACAAGGGCATCAAGCCGACGGTTGACCTGATTGACGCAAAGACCAAGGCTGTTGTGGTCGAGGCCGGCAAGAAGATTACGCCGCGCCTGGCCAAGAAGATTGCCGATGACGGCACCAAGGAACTGCTGGTGCGCGATGAGGATCTCTATGGCCGCTACATTGCCGACGAACTGGTCAATGAAAAGACCGGCGAGATTTTCGCCGAAGCCGGCGACGAGATTGACGAGAAGGTTCTGAATGCGCTGAAGGAAGCGGGCTTCACCAAGCTCAACCTTCTCGACATCGACCACATCAACACGGGCGCCTATATCCGCAATACGCTCAAGGCCGACAAGGTTGAGAGCTATGAGCAGGCGCTTATCGAAATCTACCGCGTCATGCGCCCCGGTGAACCGCCAACACGGGAATCGGCGGAAGCCCTGTTCAATGGCCTGTTCTTTGACTCGGAGCGTTATGATCTCTCGGCCGTGGGCCGGGTGAAGATGAACATGCGTCTGGAGCTTGATGTTCCGGACACCATGCGCGTTCTCCGCCGCGAGGACGTGCTTGCCGTGATCAAGACGCTGCATGAGCTGCGTGACGGCAAGGGCGAAGTGGACGACATCGACCATCTCGGCAACCGCCGGGTGCGCAGCGTTGGCGAGCTGATGGAAAACCAGTACCGCCTTGGCCTGGTGCGCATGGAGCGCGCCATCAAGGAGCGCATGTCATCGGTTGATATCGACACCGTGATGCCGCATGACCTGATCAACGCCAAGCCTGCGGCTGCCGCGGTGCGCGAGTTCTTCGGTTCGTCGCAGCTTTCGCAGTTCATGGACCAGACCAATCCGCTGTCGGAAATCACCCACAAGCGCCGTCTCTCGGCCCTTGGACCGGGCGGCCTGACGCGCGAACGCGCCGGCTTTGAAGTGCGCGACGTGCATCCCACCCATTACGGACGCATCTGCCCGATTGAAACGCCGGAAGGCCCGAACATCGGCCTGATCAACTCGCTGGCCACCTATGCCCGGGTGAACAAGTATGGCTTTATCGAAACGCCTTACCGCACGGTGAACAACGGCAAGGTTTCACGGGATGTGACCTATCTCTCGGCCATTGAAGAGGGCAAGCACTACATCGCGCAGGCGAACGTGGCGCTGACCAAGGACAACAAGTTTGCCGAAGACATGGTGATTGCGCGCAACTACGGCGACGTGCTCTCCGTGCCTGCCGACAAGATCGACTACGTGGATGTTTCACCGAAGCAGCTCGTATCGGTTGCCGCGGCGCTGATCCCGTTCCTTGAGAACGACGACGCCAACCGCGCCTTGATGGGCTCAAACATGCAGCGCCAGGCTGTGCCATTGGTTCGCACCAATGCACCGCTGGTCGGCACGGGCATGGAATCCATCGTGGCACGGGACTCGGGCGCTGCCTTTGCGGCGCGCCGCACCGGCGTGGTGGACCAGGTTGACGCCAAGCGCATTGTTATCCGCGCCACGGAGGAAACCGATCCGTCCAAGTCCGGCGTTGACATCTACACGCTCGCCAAGTTCCAGCGCTCCAACCAGAACACCTGCATCAACCAGCGTCCGCTGGTGCGTGTGGGCGACCAGGTGAAGCAGGGCGACATCATTGCCGACGGCCCATCCACCGATCTCGGTGACCTGGCTCTCGGGCAGAATGTGCTCGTGGCCTTCATGCCGTGGAATGGCTACAACTTCGAAGACTCCATCCTGCTGTCCGAGCGCATCGTGAAAGATGACGTGTTCACCTCCATCCACATCGAGGAATTCGATGTGATGGCGCGCGACACGAAGCTGGGGCCTGAGGAAATCACCCGCGACATTCCAAACGTCGGTGAAGAGTCGCTCAAGAACCTCGACGAAGCCGGCATCGTTTACATCGGTGCGGAAGTGAAGCCGGGCGACATCCTGTGCGGCAAGATCACGCCAAAGGGCGAAAGCCCGATGACGCCGGAAGAAAAACTGCTGCGCGCCATCTTCGGTGAAAAGGCCTCTGACGTGCGTGACACGTCGCTGCGCCTGCCGCCGGGTGTTGCCGGCACGGTCGTTGAAGTGCGCGTGTTCAACCGCCACGGTGTGGACAAGGACGAGCGCGCTCTGGCCATCGAACGCGAGGAAATCGAACGGCTTGCAAAGGACCGTGACGACGAACTCAAGATCCTTGACCGCAACGCCTATGGCCGCCTGCATGACTTCCTGAACGGGAAAGTCGCAACGGGCGGTCCGCGCGGCCACAAGATCGACGGCAAGGTCACGGAAAAGATCCTTGAGGATATTCCGCGCTCGCAGTGGTGGAGCATTGCTCTGTCAGCCGAGAAATCGATTGCCGAGCTCGAAGCCATGAAGCTGCAATACGACGAAGCCAAGAAGCGTCTTGAAACGCGCTTCCTTGACAAGGTCGAGAAGCTGCAGCGCGGCGATGAACTGCCACCCGGCGTGATGAAGATGGTCAAGGTCTTCGTGGCCGTGAAGCGGAAAATCCAGCCGGGCGACAAGATGGCCGGACGCCATGGCAACAAGGGCGTGGTTTCGCGCATTGTGCCGGTGGAGGACATGCCGTTCCTTGAGGACGGCACCCATGTTGACATCGTTCTGAACCCGCTTGGGCGTGCCTTCGCGCATGAACGTGGGCCAGATCCTGGAAACCCATTTGGGCTGGGCCTGTGCGGGCCTTGGCAAGCAAGTGGGCGCCATGCTCGATGCCTATCAGGAAACCCAGAAGATCAAGCCGCTCCGTGACGGGCTGTTCAAGATCTATGGCAAGAATGATGAGCTCGATGCCCTTGATGACAGCGAACTGGTGGAGTCGGCGCAGAACCTGCGCCGCGGTGTTCCCATCGCAACGCCGGTGTTTGACGGCGCGCGCGAGGAGGACATTGCCAAGATGCTGAGCGATGCGGGCCTGAATACCTCAGGCCAGGTAACGCTCTATGATGGCAAGACCGGCGAAGTATTCGATCGCCCGGTCACCGTTGGCTACATCTACATGCTGAAACTGCATCACCTTGTGGACGACAAGATCCACGCGCGTTCCATTGGCCCTTACTCGCTTGTGACCCAGCAGCCCTTGGGCGGCAAGGCACAGTTCGGCGGCCAGCGCTTCGGCGAAATGGAAGTGTGGGCCCTCGAGGCCTATGGCGCGGCCTACACGCTGCAGGAAATGCTCACCGTCAAGTCGGATGACGTGGCCGGACGCACAAAGGTTTATGAAGCCATTGTGCGCGGCGACGACGCCTTCGAGTCGGGCATTCCTGAAAGCTTCAACGTGCTGGTCAAGGAAATGCGTTCACTCAGCCTCAATGTGGAATTGCAGAATTCACAACAGTAATCATCAGTGGACGGGGCGGCAACGCCTCGTCCGTAACACCCGCGTTAAACAAATTTGAACACCCAAAGGAGCAGTGACACATGAACCAAGAGGTCATGAACGTCTTCAGCCCGGCAGTTACGGCGCAGACATTCGATCAAATCCGCATTTCGATCGCTTCACCGGAAAAGATCCTGTCGTGGTCGTTCGGCGAAATCAAGAAGCCGGAAACCATCAACTACCGCACTTTCAAACCGGAGCGCGACGGGCTTTTCTGCGCGCGCATTTTCGGACCGGTGAAGGATTACGAGTGCCTGTGCGGCAAGTACAAGCGCATGAAGTACAAGGGCATCATCTGCGAAAAGTGCGGCGTGGAAGTCACCCTGTCAAAGGTGCGGCGCGAGCGCATGGGCCATATCGAGCTGGCGGCACCTGTCGCCCACATCTGGTTCCTGAAGTCGCTGCCATCGCGCATCGCGCTTCTCCTCGACATGCAATTGAAGGAAGTTGAGCGGGTTCTGTATTTCGAGCAGTACATCGTGCTTGAGCCAGGCCTCACACCTTTGAAGCCACGCCAGACCCTGACCGAGAGCGAGTACATCAAGGCCCAGGAAGATTATGGCGATGACAGCTTTACCGCGTCGATTGGCGCGGAAGCGGTGCGCGAAATGCTCATGGCCATCCAGCTTGAGCAGTTGCGCGAGCAGCTGCGCGAAGAGCTCAAGGTTGCCACCGGCGACCTGAAGCCCAAGAAGCTGGCCAAGCGTTTGAAGATTGTGGATTCCTTCATTGAATCCGGCAACCGCCCGGAATGGATGATCCTCACCCAGGTTCCGGTCATTCCGCCGGAGCTCCGGCCATTGGTTCCGTTGGATGGCGGCCGCTTTGCCACCTCCGATTTGAACGACCTCTATCGCCGGGTGATCAACCGCAACAACCGCCTGAAGCGCCTGATTGAGCTTCGCGCGCCGGACATCATCGTGCGCAACGAAAAGCGCATGCTGCAGGAGTCGGTTGACGCGCTGTTTGACAACGGCCGCCGTGGCCGCGTCATTACCGGCGCCAACAAGCGTCCGCTGAAGTCGCTCGCCGACATGCTGAAGGGCAAGCAGGGCCGCTTCCGCCAGAACCTGCTCGGCAAGCGCGTGGATTATTCCGGCCGCTCGGTTATCGTGGTGGGTCCGGAACTCAAGCTGCATCAGTGCGGCTTGCCGAAGAAGATGGCGCTCGAACTGTTCAAGCCGTTCATCTATTCGCGCCTTGAAGCCAAGGGGCTGTCTTCCACCGTGAAGCAGGCCAAGAAGCTGGTTGAAAAGGAAAAGCCGGAAGTCTGGGATATCCTCGATGAGGTGATCCGCGAGCATCCGGTGATGCTGAACCGTGCGCCAACCCTTCACCGTTTGGGCATCCAGGCGTTTGAGCCCGTGCTCATCGAAGGCAAGGCCATTCAGCTTCATCCGCTGGTCTGCACCGCCTTCAACGCCGACTTCGACGGCGACCAGATGGCGGTTCACGTGCCGCTCTCGCTGGAAGCCCAGCTGGAAGCGCGCGTGTTGATGATGTCGACCAACAACGTGCTGCATCCGGCCAACGGACAGCCGATCATCGTGCCGTCACAGGACATCGTGCTTGGCCTCTACTATCTCTCGATCATCCGCAACGGTGAAGCGGGCGAAGGCAAGGCCTTTGGCAACACGGCGGAAATCGACCATGCCCTGGCGGCCGGCGTTATCACGCTGCACACCAAGATCAAGGGCCGCATCAAGGAAGTGGGACCGGAAGGCAAGGTGATCAACCGCATCATCGACACCACGCCGGGCCGCATGAAGATCGGCGAATTGCTGCCGCTCTCCACCAACATTTCCTATGACCTCTGCAACAAGCTGATGACCAAGCGCGAAATCTCCAAGATGATCGACGCGGTCTATCGCCACTGCGGCCAGAAGGAATCGGTGGTGTTCTGCGACCGCATCATGTCGCTGGGCTTCTACAACGCCTACAAGGCCGGCATTTCCTTCGGCAAGGATGACATGGTCATTCCGAAGACCAAGGAAAAGCTGGTGAACCAGACGCGTGAACTGGCCAAGGAATATGAGCAGCAGTATATCGACGGCCTCATTACCCAGGGCGAGAAGTACAACAAGGTTGTGGACGCCTGGGCCAAGTGCACCGACAAGGTTGCCGAAGAAATGATGGCCGGCATTCAAGCCGTCCAGATCGACGAAGTGACCGGCCGTGAAAAGCAGATCAACTCGATCTACATGATGAGCCATTCAGGTGCGCGCGGTTCGCCGGCGCAGATGAAGCAGCTTGCCGGCATGCGCGGCCTCATGGCCAAGCCATCGGGCGAGATCATCGAAACGCCGATCATTTCCAACTTCAAGGAAGGCCTGTCGGTTCTCGAATACTTCAACTCCACCCACGGGGCCCGCAAGGGTCTTGCGGATACGGCGTTGAAGACGGCGAACTCGGGTTACCTGACGCGCCGCCTGGTTGACGTGGCACAGGACGCCATCATCAGCCAGGAGGATTGCGGCACGAAGAACTCGATCACCACCCGGCCGATCATCGACGCCGGTGAGGTTATCGTTTCGCTCGGCGTGCGCGTTCTCGGACGGACCGCGGCAACCGATGTTGTTGATCCGGTGACCAATGCCGTGATCGTCAATGCCGGCGAGGAGATGCTGGAATCGCATGTTGAGAAGATCGAGAAGGCGGGCGTCACTGAAATCCGCATCCGCTCGGTGCTCACCTGCGAAACCAAGTTCGGCGTATGCGCCAAGTGCTATGGACGCGATCTGGCCCGCGGCACACCCGTCAACATGGGTGAAGCGGTTGGCGTTATCGCGGCCCAGTCCATCGGCGAGCCGGGAACCCAGCTCACCATGCGCACCTTCCACATCGGCGGCACGGCGCAGGTTCTTGACCAGTCGTTTGTTGAATCAAACCACGAAGGCAAGATCACCATCCGCAACCGCAATGTGATGAAGGACTCACAGGGCCGTCTCATGGTCATGGGACGCAACGTGGCGATCGTGGTTGAAGATGCCAAGGGCAATGAACGCGCCGTTCACAAGGTGGTTTACGGCACGCGCCTGTTCGTGGATGACGGCGACATGGTCAAGCGCGGCGTGCGCCTGGCTGAATGGGATCCGTACACACGGCCGATGCTTTCGGAAGCGGATGGCGTGGTGCAGTTCGAGGATGTCGTTGACGGTGTTTCCCTCAACGAAATCGCCGACGAAGCCACAGGCATCACCAACCGGGTGATCATCGACTGGCGTTCCAACCAGCGCGGCTCATCGCTGAAGCCGGCGATGGTGGTGAAGGACAAGGACGGAAACGTTCACAAGCTGGCACGTGGCGGCGAAGCCCGCTACCTGCTGTCGGTGGACTCCATTCTGTCGGTTGATCCCGGCACCTCGGTGAAGGCTGGCGACGTGCTTGCGCGTAACCCGCTGGAAAGCGCCAAGACACGCGACATCACGGGCGGTCTGCCACGGGTTGCCGAGTTGTTTGAAGCGCGCCGTCCGAAGGATGCGGCGATCATCGCTGAAATCTCCGGCCGGGTCGAGTTTGGCCGCGACTACAAGAACAAGCGCCGCATTCGCATTGTGCCGCAGGATGATACGCTGGAAGCAGTGGAATATCTCATCCCGAAGGGCAAGCATTTGCCGGTGCAGGAAGGCGACTTCATCGAGAAGGGCGAATACCTGCTCGACGGCAATCCGGCGCCGCACGACATTCTGGCGATCAAGGGCGTGGAAGAGCTTGCTGCCTTCCTCGTCAATGAAATCCAGGAAGTCTACCGTTTGCAGGGCGTGTCGATCAACGACAAGCACATTGAAGTGATCGTGCGCCAGATGCTGCAGAAGGTTGAAATCACCGATGCGGGCGAATCCACCTGGCTGGTCGGCGAACAGGTTGACCATGTTGAAATGGACACGGAAAACGACAAGCTGATTGCCGATGGCCGCAAGCCTGCCACGGGTGTTCCGGTTCTGCTGGGCATCACCAAGGCGAGCTTGCAGACGCGGTCGTTCATCTCGGCGGCGTCCTTCCAGGAAACCACACGGGTTCTCACGGAAGCCGCGGTTCAGGGCAAGATCGATACGCTCGAAGGCCTCAAGGAAAACGTCATCGTCGGCCGCCTCATTCCGGCGGGCACGGGCGGCATGCTGGCGCGGTTGCGCCAGGTTGCCGACAAGCGCGATGGCCTCATTCTCGAGGAGCAGGCACGGGCGGAAGTTCTGCCAGCGGCGGAATAAGGCTTTTCATATACGAAATGAGAAGGCCCGGTTTACGCCGGGCCTTTTTGTTTGTCCTGTCGGAGTATCCTCAGTAGCCGGAGAACACACGCTCCAGGGCATGCTCAACCTGGGCCACATCGTTTTCCTGAATGCACATGGGCGGCACCATGCGCAGGATATTCTTGTCGGCGCCGGACTTGCTCATGACCAGGCCGTGTTCGCGGGTTTTTTCGAAGATGTCGGCGGTCGCCGCCGCTGCCGGCGTTTTTGATTTGCGGTCCGTCACCAATTCAATGGCCAGCATGAGGCCGTGGCTGCGCACTTCGCCGATGATTTCATGCTTCTGGTGGAGGCGGTCCAGCACCTTGCGCAATTGGGCGCCAACCTTTTTGGAATTCGCCTGCAGGCCTTCCTCGTCGATGACCTGCAGAACGGCGCGGCCGGCGGCACAGGAGGTGGGACTTGCGCCATAGGTATGGAACGAGAATTTGCCCGCCAGCGCGTCTGCCACATGACGCTGGGCGACAACGGCGGCCAATGGGAAGCCATTGCCGATGCCTTTGGCCATGACGACGATTTCGGGAACGATGCCATGGGCTTCGAAGCCCCAGAAATTGTCGCCGGTGCGGCCAAAGCCGGACTGGACCTCGTCAATGATCATCAGTCCGCCCCGTTCGCGCACCTTGGCGGCAGCGGCAGCGAGATAGCCGTCAGGTGTTTCGACAACGCCGCCATAGCCCTGGATGGGCTCAACAATGAAGCCCGCGAGCTTTCCCGAGGTTGCGTATTGGATGGTGCGGTCAATTTCCGCGAGGTAAGCGTCCGTGTCATCGCCGAATATGCCCCGGTAGGGATCCGGATTGGCCACGTGGTGAATTCCGGTGAGGAGGGGGATGTTGTGGCGGAAGCCGCTGATGCCGGTGAGCGATTGGGCCCCGATGGTGGCGCCGTGATAGGCATTGCGCAGCGCCAGCATGTCGATGTTGCCGGTGAACTGCTGGGCCATGACGAGGGCGAGATCGACGGCTTCGGTGCCGCTGTTGGTGAAATGCACCACCCAGTCGTGGCCCTTTGGCATGCGGGCGGCGAGTTCTTCGGCAAAATGGGCGGGCACCGGATGGTAGAACATGGTGGTGCAGTGCTGGAGCTGTTCCATCTGCTCCCGGACGGCGGCGGTGACCGTGGGGTGGTTGTGGCCAACCGAGACGCAGACGTTCATGCCCAGGAGATCGAGATATTTCTTGCCGGTTTCATCCCAGAGATACTGGCGGTCGCCTTTGGCGAAAATGAGGGGGGTCTTGTAGGGCACAAAGGCGCGCTGGGAGGCGGCGTAGTATTTTTCCCGCCGGGCTACAATTGATGCTGTTGACCAATCCGTGTTGAGCTTTGCCATGATCTGCCTCCCGTGCCTGGCCTGCCACAGTAGTCAGTCAGGGGCGGAGGCACTAGCTCCAGAGGATGCTTAACGCTGGGCCATGTCTGGCCGGAACGGTTTGTTAACCCCAAGAGGCCGGGACCCATCTTTCCACCCGACTACGCTGAACTGATTGAAATTCGCGTGACGAAAGCTGGATCCCGACATCCAGCCAAAGCGAAGCTGGCGCCTAACTTTGACGTGGTAAACTCGTAGGGTCTAAAGGCTTTTAGGGCTGTCTAGTGGGTAACCGCGGCCAGGGCATGAGAGTTATCAGGCTCGATCAGGCCAATCAGGGCACCGGTTGAATCGGTCACCACCGCAAGCTTTCCCACACCTGGTACACGCGTATTGGGCCGCATCACCTCACCGCCGGCCTTGGCTGTGTCGTTCTCGGCCTTGTTGATATCGCCCACCGACATGTAGGTCATCCAGTGCGAGGGAACGCCGGAATAGTCCGGTGCGGTCAATTCAAAGATGCCGCCTACGGGCTTTCCATCTTTGCGTGCAATCCAATAGGCCGCGCCATCGGGAAGCGGGGATGCTTCAAATTGCCAACCCAGGGTGCGGCCATAGAAGGCGAGCGCAATTTCCGGTTCCCAGGTGTTGAGTTCGTGCCACCAGTTTCGTTGCGGCATGGTCATTGTGAGATTCTCCCTCTCGAAGTTAATGATCGTGTCGCCGTGAATTCAGTGTCTGACGGGTGATGGGCTTTGGTGTGGCTCAATTGGGGGTAAATTGCGGCAAGTTGTCCTGGACCTTAAAACGGCATTAAGTTTTTGGGCGGCATAGTGCCGTTATTGCTTGCGAAAAGGCACGGCACAGTATGAGTAACAGTACGAGTATTTCTTCAGACTTAATTAACCGCCGTTTGAGCGGCGCCGGGCAAAAGACGTTTTATGAGCCCGATGTTGAGCTGGCCGCTGTCGAAGACGACCAGTCCGAGGGTTCTGGCCTGTCGGCTGGATTTATCGTGAAGATGGTTGTGCTGTTTGTGGCCGTGGGTGGCGGCACCTACTTTTTCGATGCCTCTGGCTTCTCCTGGTATGACGTAAAGATGGTCTTCGGCGACCTGTCGCGTTTCCAGCTGTAGAATCATATCGGCAAGCGCCTGATTCCGCTTATTTCTCCCTGTATTTCTGCGTCTGCGGCATTATTTTTTGTGCCTTGCAGCAATAAACCTCATGATAGGCTAAGCTTTTGGCCCTGTAGCGTAAAAATTCCCTAATTCAGGGGTTGACGCGGGGTATGGGCCCAAGTAGAACCCGCCTCGTTCTCAAGCGACAGGCAGTCTGGGTTTCGCACCCTTAAACGCTGGCGAGTGAACAACAAACGACATTCGAGGTCATGCCTTTAGGGACTGATGTTCTTAAAGGCCTCTGGTTTTGAGCACTGCGGGGTCCCGAGCCGGATCACGTCAGTGTTTTTGGTCATGTGCAATCCGGTTCAACAGTTTATACGAAGGTAGATCAGGCCCGATGCCGACAATCAACCAGCTCATTCGTAAGCCACGCAGCGTTCCGAGTTATCGCAACAAGGTTCCTGCGATGCAGTCTTGCCCGCAAAAACGCGGCGTTTGCACGCGCGTTTATACCACAACGCCGAAGAAGCCGAACTCGGCGCTGCGGAAAGTCGCCAAGGTGCGGCTCACCAACGGCTTCGAAGTCGTGAGCTATATTCCGGGCGAAGGCCATAACCTGCAGGAACACTCTGTGGTGATGATCCGTGGCGGCCGCGTCAAGGATCTGCCAGGTGTCCGCTATCACATCATCCGCGGTATTCTCGATACGCAAGGCGTCGTCAAGCGCCGCCAGCGCCGGTCGAAATACGGCGCGAAGCGTCCGAAGTAAGGCGAGGGGAGTCATTCATGTCACGTCGCCATAAAGCAGAAAAACGCGTCATCAACCCGGATCCGAAATTCGGCGATCTCGTGGTTTCCAAGTTCATGAACAATCTCATGTACGAGGGCAAGAAGTCAGTCGCCGAAGGCATCGTTTACGGCGCCTTTGAAAAGGTCCAGGCCAAGGTCAAGAGCGACCCGGTCCAGATTTTCCACCAGGCCCTCGAAAATGTGGCTCCGGCCATTGAAGTCCGCTCACGCCGCGTGGGTGGTGCAACGTACCAGGTTCCCGTCGAAGTGCGCACCGAGCGCCGCCAGGCCCTGGCCATCCGCTGGATCATCATCGCCGCGCGCGGCCGCAACGAAAACACCATGGTTGACCGGCTTTCCGGCGAACTCATGGATGCCGCAAACAACCGTGGATCAGCCGTGAAGAAGCGGGAAGACACCCACAAGATGGCCGAAGCGAACCGCGCTTTCAGCCATTACCGCTGGTAATTCAGGACAGACAAGATTATGGCCCGCACACACGAACTTGCAGACTACCGGAACTTCGGCATCATGGCCCACATTGATGCCGGCAAGACGACTGTGACTGAGCGCATTCTTTTTTATTCCGGCAAGAGCCACAAGATCGG
Source organism: uncultured Alphaproteobacteria bacterium (assembly GCA_963753025.1). GTDB lineage: Bacteria > Pseudomonadota > Alphaproteobacteria > Rhizobiales > Aestuariivirgaceae > Aestuariivirga. Next base: position 156,571 of record CAVWAY010000019.1, read on the forward strand.
CGAAGTGCATGACGGCGCTGCCACCATGGATTTCATGGAGCAGGAGCAGGAGCGCGGCATTACGATTACGTCCGCTGCCACCACCACCGTCTGGAACGGCAAGCGCCTGAACATCATCGACACCCCCGGCCACGTGGACTTCACCATTGAAGTCGAGCGCAGCTTGCGCGTGCTTGATGGCGCGGTTTGCGTTCTCGATTCAAACCAGGGCGTTGAGCCGCAAACCGAAACGGTTTGGCGCCAGGGCGACAAGTACCAGGTTCCGCGCATCGTGTTCTGCAACAAGATGGACAAGACCGGCGCTTCCTTCAAGCAGTGCATTGACGACATCAAGGAGCGCCTGGGCGCACGCCCGGTTCCGATCCAGCTGCCGATTGGCGCTGAAGCCGACTTCAAGGGCATTGTTGACCTGGTGCGCATGAAGGCCGTGATCTGGGAGAACGAAGCTCTCGGCGCCAACTATCACGACGAAGAAATTCCAGCCGACATGCTCGATGCCGCCAAGCAGGCGCGCGCCGACATGATCGAAGCCTGCGCCGAGCTCGACGAGCAGGCGACGGAAGACTATTTGAACGGCAAGGAAATTTCCAACGAAACCATCAAGAAACTGCTTCGCAAGGCGGTTCTGACGGCTGCCTTCTTCCCGGTTCTCTGTGGCTCAGCCTTCAAGAACAAGGGCGTTCAGCCGCTTCTTGACGCGGTTGTCGACTATCTTCCTTCGCCGCTCGACCGTCCGGCCATCAAGGGCATTGACGTGAAGACCGGTGGCGAAACCACCCGCCCATCTTCCGACACGGAGCCGCTTGGCGCTTCTCGCGTTCAAGTTGATGGACGACCAGTACGGCATTCTCACCTTCTGCCGCATTTATTCCGGTGTGCTTGGAAAAGGCACATCACTTCTCAATTCCACCCGCGACAAGACCGAGCGCGTGGGCCGCATGGTTCTCATGCATGCCAACAACCGCGAAGAAATTGCCGAAGCCCATGCGGGCGACATTGTGGCCCTGGTTGGCCTGAAAGACACACGCACCGGCGACACGCTGTGCGACCCGGCCAAGCCGGTAATCCTCGAAAAGATGGAATTCCCCGAGCCGGTCATCGAAATGAAGGTCGAACCCAAGACCAAGGTTGACCAGGAAAAGATGGCCGTGGCGCTTTACAAGCTGGCTGCCGAAGATCCTTCCTTCCGCGTTTCCACCGACTCCGAGTCCGGCGAAACGATCATCAAGGGCATGGGCGAGCTTCACCTGGACATCAAGGTTGATATCCTCAAGCGCACCCACAAGGTTGAAGTGTCGGTTGGCGCCCCGCAGGTTGCCTACCGCGAAACCATCACCCGCAAGACCGAAGTTGACTACACCCACAAGAAGCAGACCGGCGGTACGGGCCAGTTTGCCCGCGTCATTCTCGAAATCGAGCCCAATGAAAAGGGCAAAGGCTACGAGTTTGAAAGCCAGGTTGTGGGCGGCACGGTTCCGAAGGAATATATCCCCGGCGTTGAAAAGGGCCTGAACTCGGTCATGGGATCGGGCATTCTCGCGGGCTTCCCGATTGTTGACATCAAGATTGCGCTCACCGATGGCGCCTATCACGAAGTTGACTCCTCGGCGATTGCTTTTGAAATTGCGGCGCGCATGGCGCTTCGTGAAGGCCTGCAAAAGGCCGGCGCGATCCTCCTCGAGCCGATCATGAAGGTTGAAGTTACGTCACCTGAAGATTATCTGGGTGGTGTTATCGGCGATCTCAATTCCCGTCGTGGCCAGATCCTGGGCACCTCGGCGCGCGGCAACGCGCAAATTGTGAATGCCATGGTGCCGTTGGCCAACATGTTTGGTTATATCAACAACCTGCGCTCGATGAGCCAGGGACGCGCCAGCTACACCATGCAGTTCGACCACTATGAACAAGTCCCGGGCGCGGTTGCCCTGGAAGTCCAGAAAAAATACGCTTAATCCAAATTTGTTTAACGGAGCACTCCGATGGCCAAAGAGAAATTTCTTCGCGACAAGCCGCATTGCAACATTGGGACGATTGGCCATGTTGACCACGGCAAGACGTCGCTGACGGCAGCGATCACCAAGGTGCTGGCGGAGACGGGCGGGGCTACGTATACGGCCTATGACCAGATCGACAAGGCGCCCGAGGAGCGGGCCCGCGGCATCACGATTTCCACGGCGCATGTGGAATACCAGACGAAGAACCGGCATTACGCCCATGTGGATTGCCCGGGACACGCGGACTATGTGAAGAACATGATCACCGGTGCGGCCCAGATGGACGGCGCCATTCTTGTTGTTTCGGCGGCTGACGGCCCGATGCCGCAGACCCGCGAGCACATCCTGCTGGCCCGCCAGGTCGGCGTTCCGGCCCTGGTTGTGTTCATGAACAAGGTGGACATGGTTGACGATCCTGAGCTTCTGGACCTGGTTGAGATGGAAGTGCGCGAGCTGCTCACCTCCTACCAGTTCCCCGGCGATGACATTCCGATCATCCGCGGCTCGGCCCTGGCAGCGCTCGAGGGCAAGACCCCTGAGATCGGCCATGACGCCATTCTCAAGCTGATGGCGGCGGTTGACAGCTATATTCCGCAGCCCGAGCGGGCCAAGGACCAGCCGTTCCTGATGCCGATCGAAGACGTGTTCTCGATCTCGGGCCGCGGCACGGTTGTAACCGGCCGCATCGAGCGCGGGATCATCAAGGTTGGCGAGGAAGTCGAGATTGTCGGCATCCGCGACACGGTGAAGTCGACGGTGACGGGCGTCGAGATGTTCCGCAAGCTGCTGGATTCAGGCGAGGCCGGCGACAACGTCGGCGCGCTGCTCGCGCGGTATTGACCGTGAGGGTGTCGAGCGTGGCCAGATCCTGTGCAAGCCCGGCTCCGTCAAGCCGCACAAGAAGTTCAAGGCGGAAGCCTATATCCTGACCAAGGAAGAGGGTGGCCGTCACACGCCGTTCTTTGCCAACTACCGTCCGCAGTTCTACTTCCGGACCACGGACGTGACCGGTGTGGTCACCCTTCCGGCGGGCACGGAAATGGTGATGCCGGGGGACAATATCGCGTTTGACGTCGAGCTGATTACGCCGATTGCCATGGAGGAGAAGCTGCGCTTCGCCATCCGTGAAGGCGGACGTACCGTCGGCGCCGGCGTTGTTGCCAAGATTACTGAATAAGGCGGGTTACCAAGATGCAACGACAAAACATCCGTATCCGTCTCAAAGCGTATGACCATCGCATTCTCGATACGTCAACGCGCGAGATCGTGAACACGGCAAAACGTACGGGCGCACAAGTGCGTGGGCCTGTTCCTCTTCCAACACGCATCGAGAAGTTCACCGTGAACCGCTCGCCGCACGTTGACAAGAAGAGCCGTGAACAGTTCGAGATGCGGACGCACCGTCGTCTGTTAGACATAGTCGATCCAACCCCGCAGACAGTTGATGCTTTGATGAAGCTCGACCTGGCTGCAGGTGTTGATGTTGAAATCAAGCTCTAAGGCGGGCATTAGGAGAGTAGCGATGCGTTCTGGCCTCATCGCCGTAAAACTGGGCATGACACGGATCTACACGGAAGAGGGAACAGTTGTTCCAGTCACCGTGTTGAAGGTGGATAATTGCCAAGTTGTTGCGCAAAAAACGAATGAAAAGCACGGCTACACAGCGGTTCAGCTGGGTGTTGGCGTTGCAAAGATCAAGCGCTTGTCGAAAGCCGAGCGCGGCCACTTTGCGGCTGCCAAGGTTGAACCGAAGCGCAAGCTGCAGGAATTCCGCGTAAGTGCTGACAACACCATGCCGGTTGGCTCGGAAGTGACGGTTGATCACTTCGTGGCCGGCCAGTTCGTGGATGTGACCGGCACCTCGCTGGGCAAGGGCTTCCAGGGCGGCATGAAGCGCTGGAACTTCAGCGGCCTTCGCGCCACCCACGGTGTTTCGGTAAGCCACCGCTCGATCGGTTCGACGGGCAACCGCCAGGATCCGGGCAAGGTGTTCAAGGGCAAGAAAATGCCTGGCCACCTCGGTTCCGAAACGGTGACCACGCAGAACATCGTTGTTGTACGCACCGACAAGGACCGCGGCCTCATCATGCTCAAGGGATCAGTTCCCGGCAGCAAGGGCGGCTGGGTTTCAGTTCGTGACGCAGTTAAGCGCAAGCTTCCCGATGCCGCTCCAAAGCCCGGCGCCTTCAAGGCACCGGTTGCTGTGGCAGCTGCAGCACCAGAAGCTGTGAAGGAGTAAGGCTGACATGAAAGCCGACGTTCATACCATTGACGCAAAGAAGGCAGGCTCGGTTGAGCTGGCGGACCACATTTTCGGTCTTGAGCCTCGCGTTGACATCATTCACCGGGTTATCCAGTGGCAGCTCAACAAGCGCCAGCAGGGCACCCACCAGGCCAAGTCGCGCGGCGAAATCAACCGCACGACGAAGAAGTTCGGCAACCAGAAGGGTGGCGGCGGTGCCCGCCACGGTTCGCGCAAGGCCGGTATTTTCGTGGGCGGCGGCAAGGCCTTTGGTCCCCGTTTCCGCAGCCATGAAACCTCGCTGAACAAGAAGGTCCGGGCGCTTGGCCTGCGCCATGCGCTTTCGACGAAAGCCAAGGCTTCCGAGATCATCATCATCGACAAGGCCGAAGTGAAGGAAGCCAAGACCAAGCTCATTCAGGCGGCATTTCGCAAAGCTTGGCTGGGTGAACGCGCTGATCATTGACGGCGCAACGGTCAACGAAGGCTTCGCCAACGCGGCCCGCAACATTCCCAATATCGATGTGCTGCCAGTGCAGGGCATCAACGTTTATGACATCCTGCGCCGGAAGAATTTGGTCCTGACCAAAGCTGCCGTCGAAGCCCTGGAGGCGCGGTTCAAATGAGCAAAGAACATTTTTACAACATCATCCGCAGTCCTGCGATCACCGAAAAGGGAACCCTGGTTTCCGAGCACAACCAGGTTGTGTTCAACGTGGCGCGGGATGCGACGAAGCCTGCGATCAAGAAAGCCATTGAAGGGCTTTTTGGCGTGAAGGTGAAGTCGGTGAATACCCTCGTACGCAAGGGCAAGCAGCGCCGTTTCAAGGGCCAGCTTGCCAGACTGAGCGATATCAAGCGCGCCTATGTGACCCTCGAAGAAGGTCAGCGGCTTGATGTGACAACTGGCCTCTGAGTGGTGAGATAGAAAATGGCTCTCAAAACATTCAAACCAACCAGCCCAGGCCGCCGCCACCTTATCCAGGTGGACCGCAGCCAATTGTGGAAGGGCGGCCCGATCAAGGCGCTCGTGGAAGGTCAAAACAAGAATGGCGGCCGTGGCAACACGGGCCGCATTACCTCGCGCCGCAAGGGTGGTGGCCACAAGACGGCTTACCGCCTGGTGGATTTCCGCCGCACGAAGTTTGACGTTGCCGCAACGGTTGAGCGCATTGAATATGATCCGAACCGGACCGCATTCATCGCCCTGATCAAGTATGCCGATGGCGAACTGTCCTACATTCTGGCGCCGCAGCGTTTGGCGGTTGGCGATCAGGTTGTTTCGGGCCAGACCGCTGACGTGAAGCCCGGCAACGCGATGCCTTTGGGCGCCATGCCGGTCGGCACGATTGTCCATAACGTTGAAACCAAGCCCGGCAAGGGTGGTTCACTGGCGCGCTCCGCTGGCACCTATGCCATGGTCGCCGGCCGTGACCAGGGTTTTGCGCTTCTCAAGCTCAAGTCCGGCGAAACCCGCATGGTCGACGCTGCCTGCATGGCAACGGTCGGTGCGGTTTCCAATCCGGACCACATCAACGAAGTGATCGGCAAGGCCGGCCGTACCCGCTGGAAGGGTGCCCGCTCGGTTTCGCGCGGTATCGCCCGCAACCCGGTCGACCATCCAAACGGCGGCCGTACCAATGGCGGCAAGCACTGGGCCACACCCTGGGGCAAGCCGACAAAGGGCAAGAAGACCCGTTCCAACAAGTCAACCAACAAGTTCATCGTGCGCAGCCGCCACGATCGCAAGAAATCGCAGTAGAGGTAGCCCGTGACACGTTCGTCCTGGAAAGGCCCGTTTGTAGACGGATATATTCTGAAGAAGGCCGATGTTGCGCGCGCAGCCGGCCGTCATTCAGCGATCAAGACGTGGAGCCGCCGCTCGACAATCCTGCCGCAGTTCGTGGGACTGACGTTCCAGGTTCACAACGGCAACAAGTTCATTCCGGTGAACATTTCGGAAGAAATGGTCGGGCACAAGCTTGGTGAGTTCGCGCCGACGCGGACCTTCCGGGCCCACTCGGCATCAGACAAGAAGGCAACGAAGGCTCCAACACCATGAGCAAACCAGTCAGAAAACGCTCGCTCGCTGACAATGAGGCAAAGGCCGTGACCCGGTCGATCCGCATCAGCCCGCGCAAGCTGAACGAGTTGGCCACGATCATCCGTGGCATGAAGGCGTCCAAGGCCCTGGCCGAACTGACCTTCTCGCGCCGCCGCATTGCGAAGGACGTGAAGAAGACGCTGGAGTCAGCCATCGCCAACGCCGAAAACAACCATGACCTCGACATCAACAACCTTGTTGTGGCCGAGGCCTGGGTTGGCAAGAATTTGGTTATGAAGCGCTTTATGCCAGGTGCGCGTGGCCGGGTAGGCAAGATCGAGAAATTCTTCAGCGAACTGACGATCATCGTTCGCGAAGTGAAGGAGGCCGCTTAATGGGTCAGAAAGTCAATCCGATTGGTCTGCGTCTGGGCATTAACCGGACCTGGGACTCGCGCTGGTATGCGAACAGTCGGGAATATGGAAAGCTCCTGCATGAAGACATGGGCATCCGCAGCTACCTCAAGAGCGAGCTCAAGCAGGCCGGCGTTGCCAAGGTTCTGATCGAGCGCCCGCACAAGAAGTGCCGGGTGACGATCTACTCGGCGCGTCCTGGCGTGGTGATCGGCAAGAAGGGCGCTGACATCGAAAAGCTGCGCAAGAAGGTTGCCGACATGACGGGTTCAGAGGTTCATCTGAACATTGTCGAAATCCGCAAGCCGGAAGTTGACGCAACCCTGGTTGCCGAAAGCATCGCGCAGCAGCTCGAACGCCGCGTGGCGTTCCGCCGGGCGATGAAGCGTTCGGTGCAGTCGGCCCAGCGCATGGGTGCGGAAGGCATCAAGATCACCTGTTCGGGCCGTCTTGGCGGTGCGGAAATTGCCCGCGTTGAGTGGTACCGCGAGGGACGCGTTCCCCTGCACACACTGCGCGCTGATATTGATTACGGTGTCGCCACGGCCCACACGGCCTACGGCACCAATGGCGTGAAGGTCTGGATCTTCAAGGGCGAAATCCTTGAGCATGATCCGATGGCGCAGGACAAGCGCATGGCCGAAACGCCTGATAGTGGACAACGTCCTCGCCGCGACCGTGATGGCGCGAACTGAGGTTTGAGGTAAGCGATTATGTTGCAACCAAAGAAAACAAAGTTCCGGAAGGCCCACAAGGGCCGTATCCATGGCAAGTCGACAAGCTGCAACACGCTTGATTTCGGAGCTTTTGGATTGAAGGCAACGGAGCCTGACCGCCTGACCGCCCGCCAGATCGAAGCGGCGCGCCGTGCGCTGGCGCGTGGCATGAAGCGTGCCGGCCGCATCTGGATCCGCGTGTTCCCGGACGTTCCGGTGTCGAAGAAGCCTGCCGAAGTGCGCATGGGTTCCGGCAAGGGATCAACCGAATACTGGGCAGCCCGGGTGAAGCCAGGCCGCGTGATTTTTGAGGTGGACGGCGTTCCAAAGGCCGTCGCTGAGCATTCACTTGCTGCTCGCGGCAGCAAAACTTCCAATCAAGACGCGCTTTGTTGCGCGCCTTGGCGAATAATCCGGAGTCTTGGCAAATGAAAATGAGTGACGTCAAGGTTTTGAGCCCAGATCAAGTCAAGGACGAAGTCCTGAAGCTCAAGAAGGAGCAGTTCAACCTGCGCTTCCAGAGGGCTTCCGGCCAAGTCGAAAACACATCGCGTATCAGGCAGATCCGCCGTGACATCGCCCGTCTCAAGACGGCGCAGTCACTGGCTTCTGCTTCGAAGTAGGAGAATAGAAGATGCCGAAACGCGTTCTCGAAGGCGTGGTAGTCAGCGACAAGAACGACAAGACCATCGTGGTCAAGGTCGAACGCCGCTTGCGCCATCCGGTTCTGAAAAAGACGGTGCGTCTTTCGAAGAAGTATCATGCGCATGATGAGAAGAACACCGCCAAGACCGGCGATGTTGTTCGCATTGAAGAAACACGGCCCATCTCGAAGCAGAAGCGCTGGACGCTTCTCGAGACTGTGGCTGCTGGCAAAGCATAAGCAAAAGGACAAGCGGGCAGTTCGTGCTCCATGTAAACAGGTGATCTTATGATCCAGCAAGAAACTAACCTAGACGTCGCCGACAATTCCGGCGCAAGGCGCGTACAGTGCATCAAGGTGCTCGGGGGCTCGAAGCGCCGGTATGCCTCGATTGGCGACGTGATCGTTGTGTCGGTCAAGGAAGCAATCCCGCGCGGCCGCGTGAAGAAGGGCGCCGTGATGAAGGCCATCGTGGTGCGCACCGCCAAGGACATTCGCCGGGCTGACGGTTCCACCATCCGTTTTGACCGCAATGCGGCGGTTCTGATCAACGCCCAGGGCGAGCCGGTCGGCACGCGCATTTTCGGACCCGTGCCCCGTGAGCTGCGCGGCAAGAACCAAATGAAAATCATTTCTCTGGCGCCGGAGGTATTGTGATGTCGGCGAAACTTAAAATCAGGAAGGGCGACAAGGTTGTCGTCATTACCGGCAAGGACAAGGGCAAGCAGGGCGAAGTGCTCCGCGTGATTCCTGCCGAGAACCGGGCCGTCGTCGGCGGCATCAACATTTCGCGCCGCCATACGAAGCAGACGGCGTCGCAGGAAGGCGGCATCATCAACAAGGATATGCCGATACAAATTTCGAACCTGGCCTTGCGCGATCCGAAGGATGGCAAGCCAACCCGCGTGGGCTACAAGACGCTCGGCGATGGCAAAAAAGTCCGGTTTGCAAAACGCTCTGGAGAAGTCATCGATGGCTGACGAAAAAGAAGTCAAGGCAAAGCCCGCGAAGCAGGCCAAAGCCCCGAAGAAATCAGAAGCTGCCGAGAGGCCGACTGGCAAGGTTGCCAAGCTGCCTGAAGGCTATGTGCCGCGCCTGCGTCAGCATTATGACGACGTGGTGCGCCCCAAGCTGATTGAGCAGTTCGGCTACAAGAACGTGATGGAAGTGCCGAAGATCACCAAGATCGTGCTCAACATGGGCGTTGGCGAGGCCACGCAGGATTCCAAGCTGGTGCAGGTTGCTGCCGCCGAGCTTGAGAAGATTGCCGGCCAGAAGGTTGTCATCACCAAGTCGAAGAAGGCCATTGCCCAGTTCAAGATTCGCGAGAACCTGGCAATCGGCGCGAAGGTCACGCTGCGCAAGGTGCGGATGTATGAGTTCCTCGACAGGCTCATCACCATCGCCCTGCCGCGGGTACGCGACTTCCGCGGCCTTTCGGAGAAGAGCTTTGATGGCCGTGGCAACTATGCCCTGGGCATCAAGGAACACCTGATTTTCCCGGAAATCGATTATGACAAGATCGACCGGATTTGGGGCCTCGACATCGTGATTTGCACGTCGGCAAATACCGATGACGAAGCCCGCGCCCTGATTGACGCATTTAATTTCCCGTTCCGCCGCAGCACACGCAAAGCTGCCTAAGAACAAACTGGATCCCTGAGGAAGCCCATATGGCAAAGACGAGCTCGGTAGAAAAGAACGAAAAACGCAGGCGGCTGGTGAAGCAATTTGCGGCCAAGCGCAAGCGCCTGAAAGCGATTACGCAGGACAAGAAGATCTCGATGGAAGAGCGCTTCACGGCCCAGATCAAGCTTTCGGCAATGCCGCGCAATTCGGCCAAGACCCGCATCCGCAACCGGTGTGAAATCACCGGCCGGCCACGGGCCTTCTACAGGAAATTGAAAGTGTCACGTCTGGCTCTTCGTGATTTGGCCAACCAGGGTTTGGTTCCTGGCATGACCAAGTCGAGCTGGTAGGGCGAACGGACGGACAAGGAGACGAATAAATGAGTGCAAGTGATCCGATCAGTGATTTGCTGACCCGCATCCGCAATGCCCAGGAACGCGGCAAGGCCAAGGTTTCTTCGCCGGCTTCGCGGCTGCGCGAGCGCGTGCTTGAAGTGCTTCAGCACGAGGGCTTCATCCGCGGCTTTACCACGGTGCAGCAGGGCTCCGGCAAGGCCGAGATCGAAATCGAACTGAAATACTTCGATGGCGCGCCGGTCATCCGCGAACTTCAGCGCGTGTCGAAGCCGGGCCGCCGGGTTTATGCCTCGGTTGAAACCCTTCCCACCGTTTTCAACGGCATGGGAATTTCCATTCTGTCGACGCCGAAGGGCGTCATGTCCGATGCAGATGCTCGCACCCAAAACGTGGGTGGCGAAGTTCTCTGCACGGTATTCTAAGGAACGTTGCAATGTCTCGTATTGGTAAAAAAGCAGTTCCAGTTCCAGCCGGGGTCACAGCCTCGGTGAACGGCCAGTTGGTTTCCGTAAAGGGGCCAAAGGGCGAGTTGAAGGTGGTTCTGAACGACCAGGTCCTGGCCAAGATGGAGCAGGGCGGGATCAAGGTTGACCCGAAGGACAAGTCCAAGCTGGCGCGTTCCTCGTGGGGCATGTCACGCACGCTTGTTGCCAATCTGGTGACGGGTGTAACGGTCGGTTATTCCAAGTCTCTGGAAATCACCGGCGTTGGCTACCGCGCAGCGCTCAACGGCAAGGCTCTGCAGCTGAACCTCGGCTACAGCCATGACGTGACCTACGACATTCCGCCCGGCATCGAAATCAAGGTGCCGAAGCCCACGGAAATCGTGATCAGCGGCATCGACAAGCAGCGGGTTGGCCAGGTTGCGGCTGAGATCCGTGAATATCGTGGCCCCGAGCCCTACAAGGGCAAGGGCGTCAAATACGCAGGCGAATACATCTTCCGCAAGGAAGGCAAGAAGAAATAATTGGTGGTATAAATGGCTACAAAAATCACTCCACTCGCACGGCGCACAACGCGCGTTCGCAAAGCGCTGGCAAAGCGCGGCAATTTGCGTCCGCGGCTTTCGGTGTTCCGTTCGAGCAAGAACATTTATGCACAGGTCATCGATGACTCGAAGGGCGTAACCGTCGCTTCCGCGTCAACGATGGAAGAAGGCTTCAAGTCGGCCAAGAAGACCGGCGCGGACATGGCGGCAGCAAGCCAAATCGGCAAGCTGGTGGCCGAACGCGCCCTCAAGGCAGGCATCAAGGACGTGGTCTTCGATCGCGGCGGCTATATTTTCCACGGGCGCGTCAAAGCGCTGGCGGAAGCTGCCCGTGAAGGTGGACTGAACTTCTAAATCGATTAGTGGCGAATAGGCAAAGAACACATGGCTAAAGAACGTAGCGAACGGGGCGGAGACCGCAAGGACAACCGCGAAGACCGCGACAGCGAGTTCATTGACAAGCTCGTGCACATCAATCGTGTTGCGAAGGTTGTGAAGGGCGGCAAGCGCTTCGGCTTTGCGGCACTTGTTGTCGTCGGCGACCAGAAGGGCCGTGTTGGCTTTGGCCATGGCAAGGCGCGCGAAGTGCCGGAAGCGGTGCGGAAGGCGACTGAGGCCGCAAAGCGCGTGCTCATCCGCGTGCCGTTGCGCGAAGGCCGTACGCTGCATCATGATATTGACGGCCGTTGGGGCGCAGGCAAGGTAACACTTCGTGCCGCCCCTCCGGGAACCGGCATCATCGCCGGCGGCCCGATGCGCGCCGTATTTGAATCAGTCGGCGTTGCCGATGTCGTGGCCAAGTCCAAGGGTTCGTCGAACCCCTACAACATGGTGCGCGCAACATTCGACGCGTTGAAGAAGCAGACGAGCCCCCGTTCGGTGGCAGCGCGCCGCGGCAAGAAGGTGAGCGACGTCTTGCGCCGCCGTGACCCTGATGCGGCAGTAGAATAAGTTGAGGACGTAGAATTATGGCCAAAGCACCAGCAGCAAAGACAGTCACGGTCACGCAGTACGCCAGCCCGCAACGGCGGCCGGCGGAACAGCGCGCCACATTGGTTGGGCTTGGCCTCAACAAGATCAACCGGCGTTCAACGCTGAACGATACGCCCGCGGTTCGCGGCATGATTGCCAAGGTCGCGCATCTCGTTCGCGTGGTCGAATAAGTTTAAGGAATACGACAATGAAGCTCAATGAAATTGCCGATAACGCCGGCGCCCGCAAGATCCGCAAGCGCGTAGGCCGTGGCCTGGGTTCAGGCCTTGGCAAAACCGCCGGTCGCGGCGGCAAGGGCCAGACGGCCCGCAAGGGCGGCGCAAAGGCCGGCTTCGAAGGCGGCCAGATGCCAATCTACCGCCGGTTGCCAAAGCGCGGCTTCAACAAGCCGAACCAGGTTTCCTATAACGAAGTCAATCTCCAGACCGTCCAGGCGGCGGTTGATGCCAAGAAGCTCGATACCAAGGCTGCCGTCACGGCTGCCTCGTTGATCGCGGCCGGCGTCATTTCGCGCCCGCTCGGCGGGGTTCGCCTGCTGGCCAAGGGCGAGATCAAGTCAAAGCTCGCTTTCGAGGTGTTTTACGCCACGAAGGGAGCCATTGCCGCGGTTGAAAAGGCCGGCGGCAGCGTCAAGGTTTTAAGGCCTGTTGAAGTGCCGTCCGAACACAAGAAGTAAGGTTGCATGGGTTAACGGGCCACCCCACATAGGGAGCTTGTAACCAAAGCTCAAGGATACGACATGGCATCGGCAGCTGAACAACTTGCGGCAAACCTGAATTTCGGGGCCTTGGCCAAATCCGAAGACCTGAAGAGCCGCATCTGGTTCACCCTCGGCGCCTTGATTGTTTACCGCCTTGGCACCTACATTCCCATTCCCGGCATTGATACGGTGGAACTGGCACGCTTTGCGGCGCAGAACACCGCCGGCATTCTCGGCTGGGTGAATGGCCTGGCGGGCGGCGCGCTTGGCCGCATGGCGATTTTCGCCCTCAACATCATGCCGTATATTTCGGCCTCGATCATCATCCAGCTGATGACCACGGTTTCGCCGCATCTTGAAGCGCTCAAGAAGGAAGGCGAGTCCGGCCGCAAGAAAATGAACCAGTACACGCGCTATGGCACGGTGGTTCTGGCGGCGCTGCAGGCCTATGGCATTGCCGTGGGACTTGAAGGGCAGGGCAACCTCGTTTCCGAACCGGGCATGTTTTTCCGCGCCAGCACGGTTATCACGCTGACCGGCGGCACGGTGTTCCTGATGTGGCTGGGCGAACAGATCACTTCGCGCGGCATCGGCAACGGTATTTCGCTGATCATCTTTGCCGGCATTGTTGCCGGCCTTCCGAGCGGCATTGCGGCCATGCTGGAGCTTGGGGCGGACCGGGCAGATGTCCACCTTCCTGGTTCTCGGCATCATGGTCATGGCGCTTGGCGTGGTTGCCTTCATCGTGTTGTTTGAGCGGGCCCAGCGGCGCCTTCTCATTCAGTATCCGAAGCGCCAGGTTGGCCAGAAAGTGTTCCAGGGCGACAGTTCGCATTTGCCGCTCAAGCTGAATACGGCCGGCGTTATTCCGCCGATTTTCGCCTCGTCGCTTTTGCTGCTGCCGATCACGGTGGCAAATTTCAGCGCGGGGCAGGGGCCGGACTGGCTGATTTCAGTGACTTCACTGCTCGGCCACGGCAAGCCCCTGTTTCTTGCGCTTTACGTGATGCTGATTGTTTTCTTCGCCTTCTTCTACACTTCCATCATGTTCAATCCGAAGGAGACGGCGGAGAACCTGAAGAAGTATGGCGGCTTTGTTCCGGGCATCCGTCCGGGTGAGCGCACCGCTGAATACATCGACTATGTGCTGACGCGCATCACGGTTATCGGCGCCCTGTATCTCTCGGTTGTGTGTCTGCTGCCTGAACTCCTGATCGGTTATTCCGGCGTCCCATTCTATTTCGGCGGCACCTCGCTGCTCATCGTCGTGAGTGTCACCATGGATACGGTGGCGCAGTTGCAGGGCCATCTCTATGCCCAGCAGTATGAAGGCCTGATCAAGAAATCAAAGCTGCGCGGCAACCGGAAATGAACATCATTCTGCTCGGACCTCCGGGTGCCGGAAAAGGCACGCAAGCCAAGTTGCTTGAACAGGGCCGGGGCATGAAGCAGCTCTCGACGGGCGACATGCTGCGCGCCGCGGTTGCGGCGGGGAGCGAAATCGGGCTCAAGGCCAAGGCGATCATGGATCGCGGCGACCTGGTGTCCGACGAGGTTATCCTGGCGGTGGTGGGCGAGCGGATGAGCCAGCCCGACATCAAGGCCGGGGTGGTGTTCGACGGGTTTCCCCGGACGCCGGCCCAGGCGGAGGCCCTGGACGGCATGCTGGCCGCACGGGGCCAGAAGGTTGATGCCGTGATCGAAATGAAGGTCGAGGACGAGGAACTGGTGAAACGCATTTCCGGCCGTTTCACCTGTGCCACCTGCGGCAAGGGCTATCACGACAGCTTCGACAGGCCGAAGAAGGATGGAATTTGCGACGTGTGCGGGGGAACCAAGTTCACCCGGCGCGCCGACGACAATGAAAAGACGGTAAGAGACCGCCTGACGGTCTACAACAAGCAGACGGCACCCTTGGTTAATTACTATGCCAAGCGGGGCAATTTGCACAGTGTGGACGGCATGGCGGACATCAAGGTGGTGACGGCCGCAATCGGCCGCATTCTTGGTGGGATTTAGGGCCACTTTTGTGGGTCAATGCGGTTGACGCGTAAGCGATTCCAGCCTATTGAACCCCACAATCTTGGTCTGCATAAGAGCTGGCTTGGGGAGGGAAACCTTCCAGAGCGCGGCTTTGCGCTATTGAAGCGTCAGGTGTGACTATAACAGAAATGCGTCCTTGGACCGGTTAAGTCCTTGGAAAGCTTAGGAGAAAAAGAGTGGCCCGTATCGCAGGCGTAAATATCCCAACCAACAAGCGCGCCGTTATTGCGCTGCGCTACATCCATGGAATCGGCCCGGTTAACGCTGTCGAAATCATGGACAAGGTCAAAATTCCGCACAACAAGCGGGTGAACGAGCTGAGCGATGCCGAGGTTCTGGCCATCCGCGAAGTGATTGACCGCGACTACATGGTGGAAGGCGACCTTCGCCGCGAAGTTTCCATCAATATCAAGCGCTTAACCGACTTGGGCTGCTACCGCGGCACCCGTCACCGCAAGAGCCTGCCGGTTCGCGGCCAGCGCACCCACACCAATGCACGCACACGCAAGGGCCCCGCTAAGGCCATCGCCGGCAAGAAGAAGTAAGGGCTTAGATCATGGCTAAAGAAGCAGCACGTCCGCGCCGCAAAGAGCGCAAAAACATCTCGTCTGGCGTGGTTCACGTCAATTCGTCGTTCAACAACACAATGATCACCATTACCGATGTCCAGGGCAACACGATTGTCTGGGCCTCGGCTGGAAAGCTTGGGTTCAAGGGTTCGCGGAAGTCGACGCCTTATGCCGCCCAGATGGCAGGCGAGCAGGTTGCGCGCGCCGCCATGGAGCACGGCATGCGGACGGTTGAAGTTGAAGTCACCGGTCCGGGTTCGGGCCGTGAGTCAGCTTTGCGCGCCTTGCAGGCTTGCGGCTTGCAGGTGACATCAATCCGCGACGTGACACCCATTCCGCACAATGGCTGCCGCCCACCAAAGCGGCGCCGCGTCTAACAGGTTAGTAATGGGTTTCCCTTTGGGGAGCCCAATAAAAGAGGCCGAGAACCGGAGAGCATTTTCCTGCTCATCCGGGAAATCCACGGGATAGCAAAAATGCATGTAAATCAAAAAAACTGGCAGGAACTCATCA
This sequence comes from uncultured Alphaproteobacteria bacterium, assembly GCA_963753025.1. Classification (GTDB taxonomy): domain Bacteria; phylum Pseudomonadota; class Alphaproteobacteria; order Rhizobiales; family Aestuariivirgaceae; genus Aestuariivirga. The sequence continues at coordinate 172,414 of CAVWAY010000019.1, forward strand.
GGCCGACCAAGCTCGACATTCAGCCGGGCCGTGAGCGCCGCAAGGTTGCCACCATGGTGGCCGAGCCATTGGAGCGCGGCTTCGGCACGACGCTTGGCAATGCGCTGCGCCGCATTCTTCTGTCGTCACTCCAGGGTGCTGCTGTTTCGTCGGTTCAGATCGACGGCGTGTTGCACGAGTTCTCGTCGATTGCCGGTGTGCGCGAAGACGTGACCGACATCGTTTTGAACATCAAGGAAATTGCCTTGGCCATGCATGCGGAAGGCCCCAAGCGGGTTTCGCTGCGCAAGGAAGGCCCGGGCGTGGTTCGTGCCGGCGACATTCAGCAGACCGCCGACATTCATGTGCTCAACCCCGAGCATGTGATCTGCACCCTGGATGAAGGCGCAGAAGTGCGCATGGAATTCACCGTGAACACGGGCAAGGGCTATGTTTCCTCCGAGCGCAACCGCCCGGAAGATGCGCCCATTGGCCTTATCCCGGTTGACTCAATCTACAGCCCGGTGCGCCGCGTGTCCTACAAGATCGAGAACACCCGCGAGGGCCAGATTCTCGACTACGACAAGCTGATCATGACGGTTGAAACCGATGGCTCGATGACCCCGGAAGACGCTGTTGCCTATGCGGCGCGCATCCTGCAGGACCAGCTCACGGTGTTCATCAACTTCGCCGAGCCTTCCAAGGTTGTGCTTGAAGAAGCCCGCCCCGAACTGGAATTCAATGCCGCCCTTCTCAAGAAGGTTGACGAGCTTGAGCTTTCAGTGCGCTCGGCCAACTGCCTGAAGAACGACAACATTGTTTACATCGGCGACCTGATCCAGAAGTCGGAAGCGGAAATGCTCCGTACCCCGAACTTCGGCCGCAAGTCGCTGAACGAGATCAAGGAAGTTCTGGCGCAGATGGGCCTGCATCTCGGCATGGAAGTGCCGAACTGGCCGCCGGAGAACATCGAAGATCTCGCCAAGAAGTTTGAAACCCACTATTGAGAAATTAAGCGTCTGGCCGAGGCCAGGCGGGTTTAAGGAGAACGGTTATGCGTCATGGTTTTAGAGGTCGTCGGTTCAACCGCACGGTTCCGCATCGTCTGGCGATGTTTGCCAACATGTCGGCGGCATTGATCAAGCATGAGCAGATCGTCACCACCTTGCCAAAGGCCAAGGATTTGCGTCCGGTGATCGAGAAGCTGATCACGCTGGCCAAGAAGGGCGGACTGCATGCACGGCGCCAGGCGATGAGCCAGGTGCGCGATGAAACGCAGGTGAAGAAGCTGTTTGATATTCTCGCGGCGCGCTTCAAGGACCGCCAGGGCGGCTATGCCCGCATCATGAAGGCGGGTTTCCGCTTTGGCGACAATGCGCCGATGGCTGTCATTGAGTTTGTGGACCGTGATCCGTCCGAAAAGGGCAAGGATTCAGGCCCATCGATGAAGTCGGGTGAAGAGTCCAAGGAAGCTGTCGCGGCTTAATCTCCCGTCAGTTCAGAGTTTCAAAGGGCAGGAGAAATCCTGCCCTTTTTTGTGCTTTTGATCACCCCCAGAATCGGAGGAGAATAGCGCTTCCCATTGGGGGGACATGAAAATGCCAGATGACTGGACCTTCGGCTACCGGGCTGACATTGGCTACACCCATGGCTATTACCGCGATCTCTCGCCGGTGATGCTGGAGTTTGCGCTGCTTTCAAAAATGCAGAGCCACCGCGTCGGCAGGCCGTTGCGCTACCTGGAACTGGGCTATGGGCAGGGCGTGTCGCTCAACGTTCATGCCGCAACTGTGCCGGGCGAATACTGGGGGACGGATTTCAATCCGGCGCAGGCCGCAAATGCCATGGATTTGGCGGCGGCTTCGGGCGCAGACATCCGCGTGCTGGACTCCTCTTTTGAGGAACTGGCAGCGCGCGATGATCTTCCGGTGTTTGACATCATCGTTTTGCATGGCATCTGGTCATGGATTTCTGACGCCAATCGCCGGGTCATTGTAAAGATCGCCCGCCACCACCTGGCCATTGGCGGCATTCTGTACATTTCCTACAATTCGACACCGGGATGGTCGGCGGCAATGCCGTTGCGCCATCTCATGAACCTGCACGCGGACCTGGCTTCGGCGAGGCCTCGGGCGTGCTTTCCGAAGGTCGATGGGGCCCTTGCTTTCGCACAAAGCGTGGTGGACTCGAAAGCCGGCTATTTCAGAGCCAATCCGGCGGTGGCCGACCGGCTGGTGAAGATCAAGGAGCAGAACCGCAACTATGTGGCCCATGAGTATTTCAACACTGACTGGCTGCCCATGCCATTCTCCGATGTGGCGGAATACCTGTCGGAGGCCAAGCTTTCCTTCGCCGCATCGGCCAATTTCATTGAACATCATGACGGCATGAATTTTACCGCCGACCAGCAGAAACTGCTGAATGACATCAAGCATCCCATCCTGAAAGAGTCAGTGCGCGACTACATGGTCAACCAGCAGTTCCGGAAGGATATCTGGGTGAAGGGGGCAAGGCCAATGCCGCCGCATGAGCAGGCCGCGCGTGTGAAAGAACATTCGTTTGTTCTTCATGACGCCGGTTGCCGACGTGCCGCTCATCATCAACGGGAGTATTGGGTGAAACGAAGCTTCAAGAAGAGGCCTTCCTGCCGGTTCTGGAACTTCTCGCACGCAACGGCTTTGCGCCCAAGACCGGGGCCGAACTGCTGGCGGGACCGCCCAAGCAGAACCACGCGCAGATAATGCAGGTGCTGGCGCTGTTGATTGGTTCAGGGCATGTGTGCCCTACGCAAAGTCCAGCGCAGATGCAAGCTGGCCCAGCCGACCAGCAATGCCCTGAATGCCTCATTGATCGCCAATGCGGAGTATTCATCCGATACGACGTTTCTCGCCAGCCCGCTTATCGGCGGAGCGGTGGGCGTGACGCGTTTTCAGCAATTGTTTTTGAAATCCATCAAGCGTGCGAGGAAAACTCCTGCCGAGTGGGCCGCCGATGCGTGGGGTTCATTGGACGCACAGGGCCAGCGGCTCATCAAGAGCTGGAAAGACCGTTGAAACGAAAGAAGAAAACCTTTCCGCTTTGCTCGATATGGCGGTCGATTTCCACGGCAAGCGGCTGCCGATCATGAAAGCCTTGGGAATTGCCCAATAGGACCTGTCCCTATTGTTTTATCCAGCGCTGGTCCATGGCCACGCTGGCCAGGCCGCTGGTGAGAATGAGCAGCATTCCCAGAATCGAGAGCCAGTTCGGAACATCGCCAAAGACAATCAGGCCGGAAAGCACGGCCCACAGGGTGAAGGTGTAGTAGAAGGGGGCAACGGCCGCCGCCCTGGCAAAGCGGAAGGCGAGAAACACAAAGGTGTGGCCGCCCACCAGAAACAATCCAGCGGCCAGCATCATGAAGACGTTGGCGCGGCGCGGCGGAACCCAGGTTTCAAAGAGGGCGGTGATGAGACCTGCTACTGCCATGACGGCGATAATGGTGGCCAGGGCAACAACGATTGCCGGAATGTCATGGGGAATTTTTTTGCCGGCGATATCGCGCAGGGCGGAGCCAATGGCGGTAAGCACGCCAAAGGCCGCATAGGGCGAGGCGGTGGAGCTGCCGGGCTGGGCAATCAGCAACGCACCGGTGATGGCAAGGGCAATCAGCACCATGCGCAGGCCGCCAATCCGCTCACCCCAGATCAACGAAACGCCAGCGACCACAAGCAGGGGGGAGGTCTGGAAGATGGCGGTGATATCGCCAATGGGCATGTGCTTGAGCGCCAGGATAAAGCTGACAACGGCGACGACTTCGAAGACGGCGCGCACAAGCACCCAGGGATTGAGGACGCGGGGGATATCGCGGCCATAACCCATTATGAAGACCAGCGGCAGGCACCAGATGGTGGCGGCAATGCCGCGCATCAGGAGGACCTGCAGGGGTGGCGTATCGGCCAGCACGAGTTTCATGAAACTGTCATTGGCGACAAAGGTGCCGCTGGCCAGGATCATGCAGGCGATGCCGCGCAGATTGGATGAGACATGCATGGTCAGTGCTTAGAATAGGCGGCTGAAGGCGGCAAGCTCGCCGCCCGCATGGCTGAGATGTTTCGGTGCGGCGCTCCTAAAGCGCAAAAGCCTGATCCACGCTGATGATGGCGTTGCCGCCGTAGCCATTGAAATTCGTCATGGTGGCGAGCCCGTAGGCGCCGAGCGAGCCGAACTCAATGTAGTCATCTTCGCGCAGTTCGGCGAGGATATCGAGCCTGTGGGGCAGCACGTCGAGGGGATCACAGGTAGGGCCAAAGACCTTCCAGGATTTGGTGGGACCTTCAATCACCTTGCCGTCGCGGATGACGCGGAAGGGCGGTTCCAATTCGGGGACCTGCATGTATTCCATGAGGCCGCCATAAACCCCGTCATTGATGAAGATGTCATCGCCATCGGTGCAGACGAGCTTGACGCGGGTGAGCAGCGACATGCAGGTTGCCACGAGTCCACGGCCGGGTTCGCATTCCAGCGCCGGCTTGTTGTCTTTGCCAAAGGCTTTCAGCACGGCTTTCTCGATGGCTTTGAAAAACACTTGGGGCTCAGGCGCCCGGCTCAGCACATAGTTGGCGGGAAAGCCGCCGCCGACGTTGAGTTTCGATATGGCCACGTCCGCCGTGTTGGCGATGCGGGCAGCGGCCTCGATGTGGCGCACGTAGGTTTGGGTTCGGTGGCCTGGGAGCCGGGATGAAAGGTGAGAAGGGGCGTGTAGCCCAGGGCCACAACCTGTTTCAGCAGCTCCACGCAGATATGGTCGGGGGCGCCAAACTTGGTGGAAAAATCATGGGCCGATGAGGCGCGTTCGCGGGGCAGCACAAAGCGCACGGCGATTTCGATATCTTTCGCGGGGCCGATGATATCGGCAATTTTTGCCAGCTCCTCGCGGCAGTCCACGACATAGCGCCGGCATTTGTGAACCTTGTAGGCGTCGGCGATCTCGCGGCGCGACTTGACCGGGATTGTGGTAGTGGAAGCGGGCGTTGGGAACGATTTTGCTGACCATGGCCATTTCATGGACGGAGGCCACGTCCCAGGCCTTGACGCCGGCATCAGCCAGACCCTTGATCACCTGGGATGACGAATTGGCCTTGACCGCGAAGGTCACCTCGCCCGGGAAGCCCTTGAGAAAGATCTGGGCGCGCGCCTGCAATTGCGGGGCGCTGAAACAGAACAGGGGAGCATCCGGCTTCAGGGCCAGGGACGCCGCCGCGGCGGTTTCAAAGGTCATATTCGTGGTGGCGTTAAGCATGTCCGGGGGCTTTGCAAAAAAGGTGTGTTTCGGCGATTCGTGCTATAATCTTGTGACGGCCATCATATCGCCAAAGCGGGCGACTTGATAGAATAGTCTAAAGAATTTGGAGCTGAGATGCGCTGGTTAATTGCTTTGGTTTTCACGGGTTTCGCCCTGTCGGGAGCGGCTGCGCTGGCGGAAACAGTCGGTGCCCAAATCCCAGGGGCAGATGCAGCTTTCCTTTGCGCCGGTGGTGAAGATGACGGCGCCTGCCGTTGTGAATGTCTATTCAAAGACCCTGGCGGCGCAGGATTCCCAGCAAGGGCTTTTCAACGATCCATTCTTCCGCCAGTTCTTCGGCGAGCGCGGCAATTTCAGCCGGCCGCGCAAACAGGTGGAAAATTCGCTTGGCTCCGGGGTGATCGTTGATGCCTCTGGATTGATTGTGACCAACAACCACGTGATCCGCGGCGGCACCGACATTCGCGTGGTGCTGGCCGACAAGCGGGAGTTTGCGGCGAAGGTCATGCTGGCGGATGAGCGCAGCGACCTTGCCATTCTCAAGATTGATGTTGGCGATGAGCAATTGGCGGCGCTGCCCTTTGGCGACTCCGACAATCTTGAAGTGGGCGACCTGGTGCTGGCGATCGGCAATCCTTTCGGCGTTGGGCAGACGGTGACCAGCGGCATCGTGTCGGCCTTGGCGCGGACGCAGGTGGGCATCAGCGATTACCAGTTTTTCATCCAGACCGATGCGGCGATCAATCCCGGAAACTCCGGCGGCGCGCTGGTGAACATGGCGGGCGAACTGGTGGGCATCAACACGGCGATTTTCTCGCGCTCGGGCGGTTCCATCGGCATCGGTTTTTCCATTCCCTCCAACATGGTGAAAACCGTGGTGCAATCGGCGGAGAGCGGCACGAAGATTCAGCGGCCATGGAGCGGGGCGAACCTGCAGGATGTGACGGCTGACATTGCCGAGTCCCTCGGTTTTGCGCGGCCTGAAGGGGCGCTTATTGCCACTCTTCATCCGGACAGCCCGCTTGTTGCGGCCGGGCTGAAGCAGGGAGATGTCATTCTGGCCCTTGATGGGCATCCTGTTGAAAACGCCAAGGAGTTCAATTACCGGGTGGCGACATCGAAGATCGGGCAGGAGTCGATCATCGAGTTCCAGCGGGACGGCAAGCAGCGCGAGGCCAGCTTCAAGCTTGTGGCGGCACCGGAGACAACTGATCGTGCCGAGACTCTCATGGAGGGCAAGAATCCGTTGCAGGGCATGGTGGTGGCCAATCTTTCGCCGGCCGTGGCGGAGGAGCTTGGCGTGCCTTCAAGCCTCAGTGGAGTTATTGCGCTTGAAATCAAGGGCGGCGTGGCGAAGCGGTTTTTCCGCAAGGGCGATATCCTGCTGGAAGTGAACGGGGTTTCCATTGCCAGCGTTGACGATTTGCAAAGAGCCGTTTCCGTTGACGAAAGCTATTGGGAGTTCGCGATCAACCGGGGCGGGCGCAAACTGCAGATGACGCTGCGCTGATGAGCACACTTTTCGAAGCGGCCGGTTTTGGCAAGGAAGCGCCACGGCCACTGGCGGACCGGCTGCGGCCTCAGAAGCTGAATGATGTGGTGGGCCAGGAACACCTGACGGGGGAAGACGGCATCCTCAGCCGCATGCTGGCTTCGGGGCGCATTCCATCGATCATCCTGTGGGGGCCGCCGGGGACGGGCAAGACGACAATTGCGCGGCTGTTGGCGGGCGAGACCGGGCTGGCCTTTGAGCAGATGTCGGCGATTTTTTCGGGCGTTGCGGATCTGAAGAAGGCTTTCGAGCAGGCACGCATCCGGCGCGAGCAGGGGCGCGGGACGCTGCTGTTCGTGGATGAAATCCACCGCTTCAACAAATCGCAGCAGGATTCGTTTTTGCCCTATGTGGAAGACGGGACGATTACGCTGGTTGGGGCCACGACGGAAAATCCGTCGTTTGAGCTGAACGGTGCTCTGCTGTCGCGGGCGCAGGTGCTGGTGCTGAACCGGCTTGATGCGGACGCCATGACGGCGCTGGTGACCCGGGCTGAAATGTTCGAGAAGCGCCCGCTGCCGGTTGATGCACAGGCTTTATCGGCGCTGATTGCCATGGCTGATGGGGACGGGCGATATATTCTCAATCTGGTTGAAGAGATTTTTTCCAGTGTTCCGGAGGGGGCGCTGCCGCTCACCTCCGAGGCCCTGGCCAAGAGCGTGCAGAAGCGCATGCCGCTTTATGACAAGGCGGCGGACGGGCATTACAATTTGATTTCCGCCCTGCACAAGTCGGTGCGCGGCTCTGATCCCGATGCGGCGCTGTATTATCTGGCGCGCATGCTGACGGCTGGCGAGGACCCGCTGTTTCTGGCGCGGCGGCTGGTGCGCATGGCGATTGAAGATGTGGGGCTGGCGGACCCGGATGCGCTTCACCAGGCTTTGGCTGCCAAGGACACCTATGATTTTCTGGGAAGCCCGGAAGGGGAATTGGCGCTGGCACAGGCGACGATCTATATTGCGACGGCGCCCAAATCCAATGCGGGTTACACGGCTTTCGGCGCGGCGATGAAGCGGGCCAAGGAAACGGGATCGCTGGCGCCGCCGAAGATCATCCTCAATGCGCCGACCAAGATGATGAAGGAACAGGAGTATGGCGCGGGCTACCGCTATGACCATGATGAGCCGGAAGCTTTTTCCGGGCAGAATTATTTTCCCGCCGAGATGGGCCGCGAGCAATATTACAATCCGCCGGAACGCGGCTTTGAGCGCGAGGTGAAGAAGCGGCTGGATTACTGGGCGAAGCTGCGGAAAGTGCGGGAATAAAAAAGGCCGGAAGATATCCGGCCTTTTGAGTTTTGCAGGGGAGAATTATTTCCGGTTTGCGTCCAGGCTCCAGGGGCCGGCTCCGGCGGCGGAGAAATAGAGGAAGATAAAGCAGAAGAGGATGGCCGCATCGCCCTGGTTTAGCATCGGGAAGAAACCTTGCGGGGCGTGGCCCATGAAGTAAGCGGCGGCCAGGAAGCCGGCCAGCACGAAGGCCGTAATGCGGGTGAAGAGGCCGATAATGATCAGAATGCCACCGATGATCTCGAGCGCACCGGCGAGGCCCATGAGGGAGAACACTTCGACGCCATTGGCGAAATATTCGGTCGCCGGGAAATTGAAATATTTCGAGGTGCCATGCTCAAGCAGGAGCAGGCCGGCCACGATGCGAAGAACGGCATGAAGCGGGCCGGACCAGGAGGCGGGGATGATTCCATTTAACATTGGTGTTGTGCCTTTGACTGTTGATCTGTGGCACCCCAATAGCGGATTCGCAAATCTGTAACAAGAGAAATGATATATTGTTTGAAAGCAAAACTTTGTGATCCAGTATGGCGCTTGTAACTACGCACATAGACGTAACCGCCCAGATTCAAACAGGAAATTAATCCTTGACAGCGTACGGTCAATCAGCTAAGAACGGTCATTCTCCAAAATTGTAATTCCGACTTGTGAGCGCAAGGTCCCTTGAGACAGGGGCATCGCTGAAATCCAATCGGCTGTTCAGATGAACGCCATGGTAAAACACATGCTGGATATGAAATTGAAGAAAGTAATAGGGATTACTCTGCCGCCTCAATGCTCGGGGCGCGGCGTTTGAGGATTTCCTTTAGGTAGTGGCCGGTGTAGCTGCGTTTTTCGCGGGCGACTTCTTCGGGGGTGCCAACCGCCACGACTTCGCCGCCGGCGTCGCCGCCTTCGGGGCCGAGGTCGATGATCCAGTCGGCGGTTTTGATGACCTCAAGATTGTGTTCGATGACGACGACGGTGTTGCCCTGGTTGACCAGTTCGTGCAGCACTTCGAGGAGTTTCTTGACGTCGTGGAAGTGGAGGCCGGTGGTGGGTTCGTCGAGAAGATAGAGCGTGCGGCCGGTGGCGCGCTTGGAGAGTTCCTTGGCGAGTTTGACGCGCTGGGCTTCGCCGCCTGAAAGCGTGGTGGCCTGCTGGCCGACCTTGATGTAGCTGAGGCCGACGCGTTCCAGCGTATCCATCTTGTCGCGCACGGAGGGCACGGCGCGGAAGAATTCGGCGGCTTCGGCAACGGTCATGTCCAGGACATCGGCGATGGACTTGTCCTTGAACTTGATGTCGAGGGTTTCGCGGTTGTAGCGCTTGCCGTGGCAGGCATCGCAGGTGACATAGACATCGGGCAGGAAGTGCATTTCGATCTTGATGACGCCGTCGCCCTGGCAGGTTTCGCAGCGGCCACCTTTTACGTTGAAGGAAAAGCGGCCGGGCTCATAGCCGCGGGTCTTGGCTTCGGGAAGGCCTGCGAACCAGTCGCGGATGGGCGTGAAGGCGCCGGTGTAGGTGGCGGGGTTTGAGCGCGGGGTGCGGCCGATGGGCGACTGGTCAATGTCGATGATCTTGTCGAGGTGTTCCATGCCATCGATGCGGTCATGCTCGGAGGGCGGCTCGCGGGTGCCCATGAGCTTGCGGGCCAGCGCCCGGTAAACCGTGTCGATGAGCAGGGTGGATTTGCCGCCGCCGGACACGCCTGTCACACAGGTGAAGACGCCGAGCGGGATTTCGGCGGAGACATTCTTGAGATTGTTGGCGCGGGCGCCCCTGACGCGGATGGAGCGGTTCTTCTCCCATTTGCGGCGGTGATGGGGAATGGGCACCTGCTGCATGCCGATCAGATATTGCCCGGTGAGCGAGGCGGGATTGGCCATGACCTGTTCGGGCGTTCCCTGGGCCACGATGTGGCCGCCGTTGACGCCGGCACCGGGGCCGATATCGACGACGAAGTCGGCCAGCTTGATGGCATCCTCGTCATGCTCGACGACGATCACGGTGTTGCCGATGTCACGGAGGTGAATGAGGGTTTCGAGCAGCCTGGCATTGTCGCGCTGGTGCAGGCCGATGGAGGGTTCATCGAGCACATAGAGAACGCCGGTGAGGCCGGAGCCGATTTGCGAGGCAAGCCTGATGCGCTGGCTTTCGCCACCGGAGAGCGAGCCGGAAACACGCGACAGGTTGAGATATTCGAGGCCCACATCCACCAGGAATTTCAGGCGGGCCTTGATTTCCTTCAGAATGCGGGCGGCGATTTCGCGCTGCTTGGCGCGTGAGCTTGGGTTCGAGATCGGTGAACCAGGTGTTGGCGGCCTGAATGGAAAGACTGGCCACCTGGCTGATGTGGAGCTTGTCGATCTTCACCGCCAGAGCCTGGGGCTTCAGGCGGTTGCCATTGCAGGCGCGGCAGGGCTGGTCGGACTGGTAGCGGGCGAGTTCCTCGCGCATCCAGGCGCTGTCGGTTTCGCGCCAGCGGCGCTCGATGTTGCCGATGACGCCTTCGAAGGGCTTCTTGGTTTTGTAGGAGCGCAGGCCATCATCATAGGTGATGGTGATTTCATCCTCGCCGGTGCCATTGAGAATGGCGTCCTGCACCTTCTTGGACAGGTCTTTCCACGGCGCGGTCATGGAGGCTTTGTAGTGCTTGGCCAGCGCCTCGAGGGTTTGGGCGTAGTAGGGCGAGGTGGCGCCGGCTTTTGACCAGGGGGCGATGGCGCCATCGCGGAGCGACAGGGAGGTATCGGGCACCACGAGGTCCGGCTCGAATTTCAGTTCGGTGCCGAGGCCATCGCAGGCGGGGCAGGCGCCGAAGGGATTGTTGAAGGAGAAGAGGCGCGGCTCGATTTCCTCAATGGTGAAGCCCGACACGGGGCAGGCGAATTTTTCCGAGAAGATGATGCGCTCGTGGGTATCGTTCTTGGATTTGTTCGAGCTGTCTTCCGAAGTTTGCGAGGCGGGCAGCGGCTTGTCGGTGAATTCCGCGACGGCCAGGCCTTCGCTGAGCTTCAGGGCGGTTTCAAACGTGTCGGCAAGGCGCGTGCCGAGATCGGGGCGGACCACGAGGCGGTCCACCACCACATCGATATCGTGCTTGAATTTCTTGTCGAGCGCCGGGACGCTGTCGATCTCGTAGAAGTGGCCATCGACCTTGACGCGCTGGAAGCCTTTTTTCTGGAGGTCGGCGAATTCCTTGCGGTATTCGCCCTTGCGGCCGCGCACGATGGGGGCGAGGATATAAAGCCGTTCGCCTTCGGGAAGGCTCAGGACCTTGTCCACCATCATGGTGACGGTCTGGCTTTCGATGGGGAGGCCCGTGGTGGGCGAATAGGCAATGCCGATGCGGGCAAAGAGCAGGCGCATGTAGTCATAGATTTCGGTGACGGTGCCGACGGTGGAGCGCGGATTGCGGCTGGTGGTTTTCTGCTCGATGGAAATGGCGGGCGAGAGACCATCGATCTGGTCCACGTCCGGCTTCTGCATCATTTCGAGGAACTGGCGGGCATAGGCCGAGAGCGATTCGACATAGCGGCGCTGGCCCTCGGCATAAATCGTGTCGAAAGCCAGGGAGGATTTTCCCGAGCCGGAAAGGCCCGTGAATACAATGAGTTTGTCCCGTGGAATTTCCAATGAGACATTCTTCAGATTGTGCTCTCTAGCACCCTGAACCGAAATAACGCGCTTGTGGCCTGACATGAAACCTGACTAGATCAAAACGTGAACATATGCAATATGGGTTATTCTAGGGATATAGCAGTCAGCAGATGTCAGCAGAACTACAGATATCCACAGCAACGTTAAGTGGGGGGCGATGACGCCGAAAGCAAAGGTTTTGCGCGAGGTCTTTGGGTTCGACGGATTCAGGCCGGGACAGGAGGAGATTGTCGATCACCTGATCGGCGGGCGGCATGTTCTGGCTGTCATGCCCACGGGCTCCGGCAAGTCCTTGTGCTACCAGGTGCCGGCGCTGGTGAAGCAGGGGCTGACGATCGTGGTTTCGCCGCTGGTGGCGCTGATGCAGGACCAGGTTGCGGCGCTGAAACTGGCGGGCGTCGCGGCGGAGACGATCAATTCGGCGGCTTCGCGCGAGGTGAATGTCGATATCTGGCAGCGGGTGGCGGCGGGGCTGGTGCGGATTTTGTACATGGCACCCGAGCGGCTGATGACGGAGCGGATGATCGCGGCCTTGCAGAAACTGGATGTGAAGCTGATCGCGGTTGACGAGGCGCACTGCATTTCACACTGGGGCGCTTCCTTCCGGCCGGAGTATGAGGCGCTGCACGGCTTGCGCGAGGCATTTCCGGCGGCGCCGATTGGGGCATTCACGGCAACGGCCGACGAGGCGGCGCGGCGCGATATTGTGAAGAAGCTGTTTGGCGGAAAGGCGGAAGTTTTTGTTGCGGGGTTTGACCGGCCAAACATCAGGCTCACGGTGCAGAACAAGGACAATGTCCGGCAGCAGCTCCTGCGCTTTCTTGATGACCCACGCGGGCGAGAGCGGGATTGTCTATGCGCTGTCGCGCAAGAGCACGGAGGAGATTGCCGCGTTTCTGGTGGAGAAGAAGCATCGCGCCGTGGCCTATCATGCGGGGCTGACGCCGGCGCAGCGTGCGGAGGCGCAGGATCTGTTCATGACGGAAAAGGGCGTGATTGTTTGCGCCACGATTGCCTTTGGCATGGGGATCGACAAGCCCGATGTGCGCTTTGTGTTTCATGCGGATTTGCCATCGTCGCTTGATGCCTATTACCAGGAGATTGGCCGGGCAGGGCGCGATGGCGAGGCGGCGGTTGCCCACATGGTGTTTGGCCTTGGCGACATTCGCCTGCGCCGGCAATTTATCGAGCAGGGCGAGGCGAACGAGGAGCACAAGCGCCGGGAGAACCGCAGGCTGGATGCGCTGGTGGCCTATTGCGAAGCGCCGAGCTGCCGGCGGGTTTCGCTGCTGGGCTATTTCGGCGAGGCGGCGGAGCCTTGCGGCAATTGCGATGTGTGTCTGAGTCCCGGCGAAACGCTTGACGGCAGTGCTGAAGCCAGGAAAGTTTTTGAAACGGTGCGGGCCACGGGTGAACGCTTCGGCGCCGTGCATATCGTTGATGTGCTGATGGCCAAGGCCAACGACAAGGCCGTGGCGCTGAGGCATACGGAGCTGCCGGTGTTCGGGCTTGGCCAGGATCGTCCGCGCACGGAATGGCAGGGAATTATCCGGCAACTGGTGGGGGCCGGTTTCCTGGTTCATGATGTTGGTGGCTATGGCGGGCTGTCACTTGCGCCCAAGGCTCGCTCCTTGATGAATGGCGGCGGCGAATTCCGCTATCGCAAGGTGGAGCAGCGCGGCACGAAGAAAGCGGCGCGGGCTGAGGTTATTGCGAAGATCAGCTGAAGCCGATCCGCGCGCCGGGGCTTTGCTGGTGCGGTTGAAAGCCTTGCGCATGCAGCTTGCCAGAGAGGCGCGGGTTCCGGCCTATGTGATTTTTTCGGACCGCACGCTTATCGACATGGCGGCGCGGGTGCCGCTCACCAAGTGGGATTTTGGCGAGGTGCATGGCGTGGGGGCGGCCAAGCAGGAAAAATTCGCGGAGATTTTCTTGGCGGAGATTACCGGCTTTGCGCGCGAGACTGCCGCTGCCAGTCGATGAGCAAATGAATGACCAGTGCGGTGAAGACCACGGCGCCGCCGAGCAGGGTTCGCCCGGACGGGATTTCGTTGTGGACCAGCCAGACCCAGATGGGGCCGAGGACGGGTTCCAGGGTTCCCACAAGGGCCGCAAGGGCAGCGGGGAGAAGCCTGACGCCAGTAGTGAACATGACCAGGCCGAGCCCCAGATTTAGTGCGCCAAAAGCAACGAGCCAGCCAAGATCTGCAGCACTTACGGCATAGTGGCCGGCGAGCAAGCCTGCGAAACATGCGGCAATCGTGGTCGCAAGGCAAACGGCAGGGGCCATGCGCACGTGGGCGTGGCGCCGGGTGATGACCGTCGCGATGGCGAACATCACGGAGATCAGAAGGGCCAGGCCATCGCCAATCGGCGAGACTTTTCCGGTGAAGGATTCCGAGACCATGATGGCAACCCCGGCGATCACCGCGGCAATGGCGGCCCAGGTCGCGCCTGAGATTTTTTCACGAAACAGGGTCCAGGTGAGGAGGGCGGCGATCAGCGGAACGCCGGCCTGCATGAGCAGGATGTTGGCCACCGTCGTATAGGCAAGCGCCACCACGAAGGAGCTGGAGGCGATGGCAAAGCACAATGCCACGCCGAGGCCTGCGAGCCCCATGCCTTTGAACAGCGCGACCGTGCCGCGCGGGCCATCGCGCCAGAGCATGAAGCCCAACAGGAAAATGGCGGCGAAAAGGGAGCGCCAGAAAACCACAGTCCAGCTATCGTCAACTTCGAGGAAGCGGGCAATGGCGCCGCCAAAGCTCCAGACAATGGCCGAGCCTGCGACAAGAAGAATGCCGCGACGCCTGCTGCTGGCGTGGTCAGTCAGATGTATGCTGCCGGCTGCTGTGTTCATGATGCGAGATTAGTCTGCCGTATTGATCCTGTAGTGCGCTGAAACGACAGGGGTTGAGAGAATTGCGAAGCGTTTTACCTACATAGTTTACTTGACTTTGCACAGGGCCGGTTCAACATATCAAGCATCACCAAACTCCACGGAGCAGGTGATGCAATGAAACAGCAATCGGAGGGAGCATGACGCCACCAGGCCACCACCCCGGATCGCGGCAGGTCTCGCGATCACATTCCGGCTAGCGCGCTGCAGCACATTATCGACGCTTGACCGGTTTGCAGTCCACATATCCAAACTCATGCGAGGTAAGAATTCTCCCAGCCTCGCCAGTGATCCGGTATAAACCGGATTGTATCAAGTCACATACTCGAAGAATCGAGGGCCCCGCTGGCGCAACAAAAGTCGCAGCGGGGCTGATTATTTTGGAGATCAATTTCCCAGCAGTTTCTTGCGCAAATCCGAGACGGCATTGGCGTGGGCGTCGAAGCCTTCGTATTTGGCGATCAGGCCGGCGTGTTTGGCGAGTTCGGGATAGGCTTGGGGCGTGACTTCGACGACGGAGGTGCGCTTCATGAAATCATGGACGCTGAGGGCGGAGAAGGTTTTGGCCCAGCCGCCGGTGGGCAGGACGTGGCTGGGGCCGAGGACAAAATTTCCCAGGGTTGACGGGGTATATTCGCCGAGCAGAATTTCTCCGGCGTTTCTGATCAGCGGAAGATATTTGCGCGGTTCCTTTGAAAGGATTTGCAGATGCTCCGGCGCGTAGTCGTTGATGAAGGCCATGGCTTCGGCGGTATCTTTCGCCAGAAGAATGCCGCCGCGACTTGAGGCGAGAACGGCCTTGGTGAAATTCACGCGGCTGGGCGCTCATCCTGTGCCAATAGGTGGGGATGGCGGCAAGGGCTGCGTCGGCCACTTCCTTGCTGGTGGTGACGATGAAGGCGGAAGAATCATCGCCGTGTTCGGCTTCGATGAGCAGGTCCAGGGCGGCAAGGCGGCCATCGGTTGTTTCGTCGGCAAAGATGATGGCTTCGCTGGGGCCGGCGGGGGTGCCGGTGTCGATGAGGTCGGCGAGCAGGCGCTTGGCGGCCACGACCCAGGGCGAGCCGGGGCCTACGACTTTCACATATCTGGAAATGGTTTTGGTGCCGTAGGCCACGGCGGCGATGGCCTGGGCGCCGCCCACCTTATAGACCTTGCTGATACCGGCGGCGCGGGCGGCTACAAGCGAGGCCGCATCAATGCGGCCATCGGGGCCGGGGGGCGTTACGATGCAGATGTCTTCAACGCCGGCGACACTGGCGGGAATGCAGGTCATCAGGACTGATGAGGGGAAGGAGCCCTTGCCGCGCGGAATGTAGCAGGCGACGGAGGGGATGGGCGTGGTGCGGTCACCGGCATGAAGGCCGGGACGGATTTCGGCGCTCCATGAGGCTTCGGGTTTTTGCAGCTCGTGGAATTTGCGGATGTTGGCGGCGGCGAAGATGATGGCTTCCCTGACGTCTGCTTCCAGTTCGGCGTGGGCGCGGTCAAAATCTTCCGGGGTTGCAGCAATGGCGTTTCCGTCGACGAGCGCTCCGTCAAATTGCTCGGCAAAGCGCACGAGGGCGGTGTCACCTTCGGTGCGCACGGCTTCGATGATGGGTTTCACCTTTTCGAGGAAGGGACCCAAATCGCTTTCGGTGCGCTTGAGAAGCGCGGCGCGTTCCGCTGGCGAAAGATTTGCGAGGGTGAGGTAATTGATGTGTGACGTCATGGGACTGTCCTAATGAATATAACGATAAATCACTATGGCCGTTCACTTGTCCTCGCCCGTGAAACGGGAGAGGAGGGGACCCAATCGCGAAGCGATTGGGGAGGTGAGGGGATCGAGGTCGAAGTGCCCTCATCTATCCCATCCTGCGAAGCAGGATGGGCCCCTTTCTTCTCCCGTTTCACGGGAGAAGACGTAAGTCAGTTTCCCGAATGGTTGGTGACCGAAACGTAGGTTTCATCTTCCTGGCCGTCGCGTTCGAATTTCAGGAAATCATAATAGCCGCAGTGGCCTTCGCCGGGGAAGGCGCGGCAGGTGGAAGGCCTGGCATGATAAATCGTGCAGCGGCGTTCCTTGGTATCAAAGAACTGGCAGATCTTGCCGTAAATCTTGTCCTTCTGGCGGCGCATGATGCGCTTGTAGCCGTGGGCCTTCTTGAAGAATTTTTTCTCGGCCTTGGCGAGTGGCATGTCAAAATGCTTGGCAATGCGCGCGGCATCTCGGTCCTTCACTTCAATGACGGGATAGGAGCAGCAGTAGCCCGGGCATTTCATGCAGTCGTATAGTTTTCGAGCCATCAGAATTCCTTGGATTGAGGCAAAGAGCTTAGCACTTAATGATTCGACTGGGGGTAGAACAGTCCTGCGGGTGCTATTGCCTGTTTTGCGGGTTTTGAGGAAGCCTTCAAGGCGGCATATTTCTTGTTGGTCTCAGCCATTTCACTTGTCAGCCATTCGCGGAAGGAGCGCGCCGTTGCGGATTCCTTGGAGCCCTTGGCGCGGACAATCCAATAGTTGCCATGGTCCTTCATTTCAAGGGCAAAGGGGCGGGCGAGCCAGCCTTCGACAATGGAGTCAGTGCACAGAATTTGATCACCGAGGGCAAAGCCTTGCCCGGATTCGGCGGCTTCAATGGCGAGATGGTTCTGGAACACGGTGCCTTTCCAATCGGTGACACCTTCGATGCCATTGGCATTGAGCCAGTCGGCCCACCATTGCTTGCGCTGCTCATGGAGCAGATTGTAGTTTCTGAGATCCTCCGGCTTGAGGTGCTCCACGCCGGCGATCAGGGCGGGGGCGCAGACGGGAAAGATCACGACGTTGGATGACAGCTTGGTCATTTCCACGTCGTCCCAATTGCCGCGGCCATAGCGGATGCCGAGTTCAACCTCATCGACGCGGAAATCCACCAGGCGGGTGGTGGGGTCGATGTTGAGTTCAATATCGGGATGCAGCTCCTTGAAATGGCCAAGGCGCGGCACCAGCCAGCGCGAGGCGATGGCCGGTTCGACCGAAACATTGAGGGGGCGGGCGGCGCCGACGGCGGCGGCTTCGCGCGAGGCATTGGCCAGAGGCATCAAAGAGGGGCGTCAACTGCTCGCCAAAGCGCTTGCCGGCCTCGGTGAGGGCAACGCCGCGGCCGGTGCGCAGGAAGAGCTGGGTGCCGAGATATTCCTCCAGCTCGCGGATATGACGGCTGATGGCGGCATGGGTGACGAAGAGCTCACCCGCGGCCTCAGTAAAACTCACATGCCGCGCGGCAGCTTCAAAAGCTTTGAGGGCATTGAGTGAAGGAAGTCGGCGTGCCACGGGAGACCTGTAACATTTTCTGTTGGGATTGGTTGTTTATTGCCGTTTGTGGCCCGCTGGACAAGAGCCGATATTCAAGCGGCCCGCTAAATCATGGGAGATGAACATGAACTGGTTATTTGAAGCCTATTCGAACGTCTACAACACGGCCATGGGGCAGCGCCCGCTGCATCACCGGCCTGGCACCCTGACGGCGGAGCAGAAGCAAAGATCGAAGCGCGGCTATGGTAAATTTGGCATGTAACTTTTCCTGATGGTCGCGTAGCTTTATACCGTTTGTGCTGCGACCGCGAAAAGTCCATATTGAGGACAACAGAGATTTGATTTGAGGAGAACGATGATGAACTGGGTTTTTGGAGCATATTCAAACGTTTACAGCACTGCCATGATGCAGAACAAGGACGTTGAAGCCTATCTCGCAAATGCGAAGATGAGCGAAGCCAAGAGTGCAGGCCGGATTGCCCGCCTGTTTGGCCGCGCCTAACAGATTTAATCACAGCCCCGGTGTTTCGCCGGGGTTGTTTTTTGCCTTGTTTGGAACAAAAATAGAACATATATACTATGTGGATAAATCCAGCCAGCGGGTGAAAGCCCGCTTGCGAAGGACTAAGGTGCACGGAAACAAGGAGAATTCAGATGGCAGGTTCGGTCAACAAGGTTATTCTGGTGGGCAATTTGGGGAAGGACCCCGAAGTGCGCCATACCCAGGACGGCAAGGCCATTGTGAACCTGAGCCTCGCCACCTCGGAAAATTGGCGCGACAAGGCCACAGGCGAGCGCAAGGAGCGCACGGAATGGCACCGGGTGGTCATATTCAATGAAAACCTGGCCAAGGTGGCTGAGCAGTATCTGAAGAAGGGCTCGACGGTTTATATCGAAGGGGCACTCCAGACGCGGAAATGGACCGACAAGGACGGCGTCGAGAAATACTCAACCGAGGTGGTTTTGCAGAACTTCCGGGGTGAATTGACCATGCTGGGCGGCCGGGGCGGCGGGGCCGGCGAGGGCGCCAGTTCCGGCGGCGATGAGTTTGGCCAGTCCAGCCCCATGGACAGGCCCCGGGGCGGGGCGGGGAAGGCCCAGAGCTTTGCCCGGGATCTTGACGACGAAGTGCCCTTCTGAGGCGGCCTGGCGCCAGTTTGGCGCGTTTCTTGCTAAGTCATTGTTGTTACCGGTAAAGTCGGATGATTGTGCCGAAATTGCCATTTGGCCACATTATGTTCACATTTGACGGGCTAAAGGCGGGTCAATTATGTTGCAATGCAACACCAATGGAATCAGGGCTCACACTATGAAACAATTCATGATTTCCATCCTCGCTGCCACCGTATTGGGTTTTTCGGGCGTCAGTGCTGGAGCGGATGAGGCGGTGCTATCCCAGGCCGAGCTTGGAAAGCTGTTTCCCGGCAGCTTTCAGGCGGTGGTGAGCGGCGCAGTGGTCGTGAAGATCACGGCACGTGGCAATGGCACCCTGATTGGCGAAATGACTGGCCAAGAGGACCGGGGTCGCTGGAGCGTCAAGAGCGGCAAGCTGTGCATTGTCTGGTCGAACTGGCTGAACGGCAAGGCTTCATGTTCGCGCGTTATCGCCGATGACGGCTGGTACCGCGGCAACGGCGTAAAATTCCGCAAAATCTAGCCAGTTTTGCACTGTTTTTCTCTGAGTTTTCACTCTCTTTTCGTTGCGGTTGAGGCCCTGTCAAACTAGACTAGGCAGTCGCTCGAATCGCCCAAAAATCATGGCGGTTCTGCAGCGGCAGAAGGCTTGAGTTAAGGGCTGTCCGTGACCGACAAAGACGACAAGAATGGCGTGGTTCCGCCCGCCAATCCCGGTGAAATTACGCTCATCACCATCGAAGATGAGATGAAGAAAAGCTACCTCGATTACGCCATGAGCGTGATCGTGAGCCGGGCGCTTCCCGACGTACGTGACGGCCTGAAGCCGGTGCACCGGCGCATTCTCTACACCATGGATGAAAACGGCTTTACGCCGGACAAGCCTTACAAGAAATCGGCCCGCGTCGTGGGCGATGTGATGGGTAAGTACCATCCGCACGGCAACCTGGCGATTTACGATGCATTGGTGCGCATGGCGCAGGATTTTTCGCTGCGGCTGCCGCTTATCGACGGGCAGGGCAACTTCGGTTCGGTCGACGGCGATCCACCGGCTGCTGACCGCTACACGGAATCGCGGCTGGCGAAATCCGCCATTCCCTTGCTTGATGACTTGGACAAGGACACGGTTGAATTCCAGTTCAACTATTCCAATGAATTCCGCGAGCCCACGGTTCTGCCGGCGAAATATCCGAACCTTCTGGTGAACGGGGCCGGCGGCATTGCGGTGGGCATGGCCACCAACATGGCGCCGCATAATCTGGGCGAAGTGATCGATGCCACGATTGCCACCATCGACAATCCGGCGATTTCCATCGATGACCTGATTGAACTTATGCCGGGGCCGGATTTTCCGACGGGTGGCATCATTCTGGGGCGCCTGGGCATCAAGTCGGCGTTCCACACGGGGCGCGGCTCGGTGGTGCTGCGCGGGCGGGTGCATACGGAAGAACTCCGCAAGGACCGCGAAGCGCTCGTTGTCACTGAAATTCCCTATCAGGTGAACAAGGCATTGATGATCGAGCGCATCGCCGAAATGGTGCGCGACAAGAAGATTGAAGGCATCTCTGATATCCGTGACGAGTCCTCGCGGCAGGGCATGCGCGTGGTGATCGAGATCAAGCGCGACGCCATGGCCGACGTGGTGCTCAACCAACTCTACCGCTTCTCGCAATTGCAGAGCACCTTCAGCGTGAACAACATTGCGCTGACCGGCGGGCGGCCTGAGCAGCTGAACCTCAAGGATTTGCTGCAGGCGTTCATTACGTTCCGCGAAGAGGTGGTCACACGGCGCACCAAGTTCCTGCTCAACAAGTCGCGCGACCGGGCGCATATCTTGGTGGGCCTGGCAATTGCGGTTGCCAATATCGATGAAGTCATCAAGCTGATCCGCCGCTCCAAGGACGCTGGCGAAGCGCGCGAGGCCTTGATGGCCCGGGCTTGGCCGGCACGGGATTTGGGGCCACTGATTGCGCTCATTGCCGACCCGCGGCATTCGCTGGGGGCCGACAATAATTACCGGCTTTCGGAAGAGCAGGCGCGGGCCATTCTCGATCTGCGTTTGCAGCGCCTTACGGCGCTTGGCATTGATGAAATCACCGACGAGCTGCAGAAGCTTGCCAAGGAGATTTCGGAATATCTGGACATCCTGCGTTCGCGCCTGCGGGTGATGAACATCATCAAGGACGAACTGGCGCAGATCAAGGCGGATTTCGCAACACCGCGGCGCACCGAGATCATCGAAAACGACGGCGAAGTTGACGACGAAGACCTGATTGCCCGGGAAGACATGGTGGTGACGGTTTCACACGCGGGCTATGTGAAGCGGGTGCCGCTTTCGGCCTACCGGGCGCAGCGGCGCGGCGGCAAGGGCCGGGCCGGCGTGCAAATGCGCGACGAGGATTTTGTCACCAAGCTTTTCGTTGCCAATACCCATACGCCGATATTGTTCTTCTCGTCGCTCGGCATGGTTTACCGCATGAAGGTGTGGCGGCTGCCGGTGGGCAATCCGCAGGCGCGCGGCAAGGCCTTGATCAATATTTTGCCGCTTTCGCAGGACGAGCGCATCACGACCATCATGCCGCTGCCGGAAGCTGAGGGGGATGCGGCGAACCTGCACCTGATGTTTGCCACCCGCTCCGGCGGGGTCCGGCGCAATGCGCTGGATGATTTTGAAAGCATCAACCGCTCCGGCAAGATTGCCATGAAGCTGGAAGCTGGCGACATGATTGCCGGCGTCGAGATCTGCACCGATGCGGACGACGTGTTGCTGACCACGGCACAGGGGCAGTGCATCCGGTTCCCGGTGAATGACGTGCGCGTGTTCAAGGGGCGTGATTCAACCGGGGTGCGCGGGATCAAGCTTGAAAAGGACGATCACGTGATTTCCATGGCCGTCATCCGCCATGTGGATGCCACGGCGGAAGAACGTCTGGCGTTCCTTAAAATGTCGCGCGCGGTGGCGGGCGAGGACGTGGAGACGGAAACCACCGATGAAGAGGAAGTGGCCGATGCGGGCCTGAGCCAGGAACGCTATGCGGCGATGGGGGCGGCCGAGCAGGTGATCCTCACGGTTTCGAGCAACGGCTATGGCAAGCGGACGTCGTCGTTCGAGTACCGCATCACCAATCGCGGCGGCAAAGGCATCGTGGCCATGGCGGTGAATGAACGCAACGGCCCGCTGGTGGCTTCCTTCCCGGTTGAGCATTCCGACCAGATCATGCTGGTGACCGATGGCGGGCAGCTTATCCGCTGCCCGGTTGACGGCATCCGCAAGGCGGGACGCTCCACCCAAGGGGTGATCGTGATCGATACGGCTGATGACGAGAGCGTGGTGTCGGTTGAGCGCCTGAGCGAGGATGAGGTGGAGGAAGGGGAAGCGTAATTCCGCTTGACAGTCTCGCCGCATTTCTGGCTCCCTAGGATGAATGAGGAGCTGATATCATGACCTATGAATCCTATTTTGCCTTCTGCGTGGCGGCTATGGCCTTGGCCTTTGTTCCGGGCCCCACGGTGACCGTGATCATTGCCAACAGCCTGCGCTATGGGAGCCGGGCGGGGCTACTGAATGTGGTGGGCACGCAGGTTGGTTTTGTTATCTGGCTGGGCATTGCCGCGCTGGGACTGGGGGCTGCGATCAAGCTCATGGGGACGTGGTTCGACGTCTTGCGCTGGGCCGGTGCTATCTATTTGGTCTGGCTTGGCATCAAGATGTTTCTCTCCAAGGGGGACCTGGCGGTCGCGGTGGACCGGGCACGGCCGCGGGGGAGCTTCTTCCTGCAGGGTTTTGTGGTGATCATGTCCAACCCAAAGATGCTGGTGTTGTTCGGGGCGATGATCCCGCCATTTCTGTCAAAGGACGGCAACCTCATGCAGCAGACACTTCTGCTGGGCTTCACCTTCATGGCGATTGCGGCGGTTGGCGACACGCTCTATGCACTGATGGCGGGCAAGGCGGGCAAATGGCTTTCGCGTTCGCGCATTCGCGCCATCGAGATTGTCAGCGGCATCTGCCTGACCGCTGGCGGCGTGTGGATGGCGCTGCGCGGACGGTGATTGCGCCACAAGGGCTAAGAGCTTAGGATTGTCTGATGGCACGCACAGGATTTTATCCCGGTTCCTTTGACCCCGTCACCTATGGCCACCTCGACATCGTGGCGCGGAGCGCGCGGCTGGTGGAGAAGCTGGTTTTGGGGGTTGGCACTCATGCGGGCAAGCATTCGCTTCTGGATGCGAAAAAGCGGGTTGAGCTGCTGGAGCAGGTGACCAGGCCCATTGCCGAGCATACGGGGGTCAAAATCAGCGTGGTGACCTTTGCCGATTTGACCGTGGATGCGGCACGGCGCGCCAATGCCGGCCTGATTATCCGGGGCTTAAGGGACGCCAGCGATTTCGACTATGAAGTGCAGATGGGGCAGATGAACGGGGCCTTGGCGCCGGACATTGAAACGGTGTTTCTGGCGGCGTCACCCGCCACGCGGATGATTGCCTCGTCGCTGGTCAAGCAGATTGCCCAAATGGGGGGCGATGTTTCGCTGTTTATCCCCAGGGAAGCCCAGGCGGCGGTGGCTGCGGCGCTTAAGAACTAAGCCCTTGCGCGGCCTCATTTCTGGCGATATCTGGCACTATCCAGCGTTCGATTTCCATTAACCCCGAAACCGGAGACTTAGAGAATGAAGAGACTTGGCCTATGCGCCATAGCGGCCATGATGATGGCAGCACCTGCCTTGGCGGCAGAAAAGATCACCGTTGAAACCAATGACAAGTGCAGCTTCACAATCACGCTGCGGCCGGACCTGGCGCCCACTCACGTGGCGCAGGTTTCCAAGCTTGCAGCGGCGGGGTTTTACAATGGCATCGTTTTTCACCGGGTGATTGACGGCTTCATGGCCCAGACCGGCGACCCCACGGGCACCGGCATGGGCGGTTCGGAAGAACCGGACATCAAGGCTGAATTTTCGAAAGAGCATTTCGCCCGCGGCACGGTCGGCATGGCGCGGTCCAATGATCCGGATTCGGCCAACAGCCAGTTCTTCATCATGTTCGCCGATGGCGGATTCCTTGACGGCAACTACACGGTGCTGGGCAAGGTGGATGATGAAGGCATGTTCTGCGTTGACCGCCTTGAGCGCGGCGAGCCCCCTGCAACTCCCGACAAGATGGTAAAGGTTACGGTGCAATAATGGCTGATCTCGAAAACACCCTTCACATGGACCTGGCCAAGGGCCGGGTTGTCATTGAACTCCTGCCAAAACTGGCGCCGGGCCATGTGGCGCGCATCAAGGAACTGGCGCGCGAAGGCTTCTATGACGGCGTGGTGTTCCACCGCGTGATCGAAGGCTTCATGGCGCAGGGCGGCGATCCCACGGGCACCGGCATGGGCGGCTCGAAGAAGCCGGACCTGAAGGCCGAGTTTTCCAAGGAGCCGCATGTGCGCGGCATCTGCTCCATGGCACGCTCCGGCAATCCGAATTCGGCCAACAGCCAGTTCTTCATCTGCTTTGGCGATGCGACCTTCCTTGACAACCAGTACACGGTTTGGGGGCGCGTCACATCGGGCATGGAGCTTGTGGACGGCCTGAAGCGCGGCGAGCCGGTGAACAATCCCGACAAGATCGTCAAGATGCAGGTTGCAGCAGACGCGAAGTAATGAAGCTCCTGGCCGCCATTGGAGTGTTGTTGATAGCTCTTGCTGTGCCTGCGAAGGCAACGGAATGGCTCAACTGCTCCGATGGCGACAAGGCCTCGTTCAATGTTTTGCTTGGCAACATGAATGTCATTGCCGTTGACACCATTGAGGTTGAAGCTGCGGGCAGGAAATGGTCGACGCGGGGCGGGGAAGCCACGCTCATCACCAAGGGGCAGGCGTTCGAAACTGCTGATCAGATCTACATCGATGCGACCGACAGTAATGTGGAATGCGATCGTGGCCCAACTTCGCCTGTTCAAGGCGAGCGAGGGCGAGGATTATGTGTCGGCCGGTACTTTGCGGGTGGCTGGCGTTGGCGCTTGGGCTGTGACCTGTTCCGGTCCCTGATGCGCGTTTCTGATTTTGATTTTGAACTGCCACCGGAGCGCATTGCTCTTCGCCCAGCGAACCCACGCGAGTCGGCTAAATTGCTGGTGGTCCGTGACGGTTTTGGCGATTTCACCGTGGGCGATTTACCAACTCAACTCCGACGCGGCGATGTTCTGGTTTTCAACAACACGAAAGTCATTCCGGCGGCCCTGACCGGGGTTCGCGTTGGGCGCGGCGAGGCGACGCCGAAGATTGAAGCGCTGCTGCACATGCGGGTTGATGGCTCGCGCTGGAAGGCCTTTGCCAAGCCGGGGAAGAAATTGCAGGTGGGCGACCGGCTGCGCTTTGGGGCGGAAGGCCGGGTGTGCCTGTTGGGCGATCTCGACGCCACGGTTGAAGCCAAGGGCGAGGCCGGGGAAATTACCCTGGCGTTTGATTTCAGCGGGCCGGTTCTGGACGAGGCCATTGACGCGGTGGGCCAGATGCCGTTGCCGCCTTACATTGAAGGCAAGCGGGCAACAGATGCGCAGGACGCCACGGATTACCAGACCATGTTTGCCCGGCATCCGGGGGCGGTGGCGGCTCCCACGGCTGGGCTGCACTTCACGCCCGGCCTTATGAAGAGGTTGGAAGCTGCTGGAATTACAAGTGAATTTGTCACGTTGCATGTGGGGGCGGGGACCTTTCTGCCGGTGAAGGCGGAGGATACTCGTGACCACAAGATGCATGCGGAATGGGGCGAGGTTTCGGCTGAAGCGGTGGCCCGACTGAAAGCCGCGCGGCAAAGGGGCGGGCGCATTGTGGCGGTGGGAACGACATCTTTACGCCTGCTGGAGAGTTCAAAGCTGGAGCCTTTCAGCGGGACGACGGAGATTTTCATTACACCGGGTTACAGGTTTTCCGCAGCCGATGTGCTTGTCACCAATTTCCATTTGCCGCGCTCAACGCTGTTCATGCTGGTTTCGGCCTTTGCCGGCACGGAGCGGATGAAGGCGGCCTATGCCCATGCCATTCATAATAATTATCGTTTCTATTCCTATGGCGATTGCTGCCTGCTATTTCCTCAGGCCGCATGACTGAATTTTCCTTTTCGCTTCACAAGACGGATGGCGCGGCGCGGCTGGGCACGGTGCGCACGCTGCATGGCGAAATCCGCACGCCGGCCTTCATGCCGGTGGGTACGGTGGGCACGGTGAAGGGGCTTTACCTTGACCAGGTGAAGGAGACGGGTGCCGATATCATTCTGGGCAACACCTATCACCTGATGCTGCGGCCTGGAGCCGAGGAGGTGGCCAAGCTCGGTGGCCTGCACAATTTCATCGGCTGGGACGGGCCGATCCTCACGGACAGCGGCGGCTTTCAGATCATGTCGCTGGCAAAGATCCGCAAGATTACGGAGCAGGGGGCCGTATTCCAATCGCATATTGACGGGCGGCGATATGAGCTCACACCGGAGCGCGCCATGGACATTCAGCGCCTGCTGGGTTCCGACATCCAGATGCAGCTCGACCAATGCCTGGAATATCCGCATACGGAGAAAGATGCGGAGAAGGCCATGCAGCTTTCGCTGCGCTGGGCGGCGCGATCACGGAAAGCGTTTGGCACGCAACCGGGACGCGGCAGTTTCGGCATTGTGCAGGGCGGAGTAAACGAAGGTTTGCGCCAGGCCAGTGCCAAGGGGCTTCGGGATATTGGCTTTGAAGGCTATGCCATTGGTGGGTTGGCGGTGGGCGAAGGCCAGAAGCTGATGCTCCAGACGATTGAATTTACGGCGCCGGAACTGCCGGTGGACAAGCCCCGCTATCTCATGGGGGTTGGCACGCCGGAGGATTTGCTGGAGTCGGTTGCGCGCGGGATCGACATGTTCGATTGCGTGATGCCGACGCGCTCCGGGCGGCATGGGCAGGCTTTCACACGGTTTGGAAAAGTCAATTTGCGCAATGCCAGGCACGCGGATGATCCGCGCCCGCTTGATGCCGAAAGCACGTGTCCGGCGCTGTCCAAATATTCCCGGGCCTATATCCATCATCTCATGCGGTCCGGTGAACTGCTTGGCATGATGCTGCTGTCCTGGGCGAATGTTGCCTATTATCAGGATCTCATGCAGGGCATCCGTGCGGCCATTGCCGAGGATCGCTTTGAGGAATTCCGGGCGCTGACGAAAGAGCAGTGGAAGCGCGGCGAAGCCTAGCTGCCTCCTATTTTCCTGCACCGCCCGTGTGTTCGCCTTCGCGCGTCAGGTAATAGGCCGCGAGGATGGGGATGAAGGTGACGGCGATGACGAAGATGGCCACGACATTGGTGATGGGCCTTTGCCGGGGCCGGATGAGTTCGTTCAGCATCCAGATGGGAAGTGTTGATTGCTGGCCGGCGGTGAAGGTGGTGACGATGACCTCATCGAAGGAGAGCGCGAAAGCCAGCATGCCGCCGGCCAGGAGGGCCGAAGCGATTTGCGGCAAGACGACATAACGGAAAGTCTGGAAACCATCGGCGCCCAGATCCATGGAGGCTTCGATCATGCTGCCGGAGGTGCGGCGGAAACGGGCCAGCACATTGTTGTAGACCACGACCATGCAGAAAGTCGTGTGGCCCAGAACAATAGTCCAGGTTGAAAAGGGAATGTCCATGATGCCGAAGGCCGAGCGGAGTGCGATGCCGGTGACGATGCCGGGGAGCGCTATGGGCAGGATGAAGAGCAGCGAGATGTGATCGCGGCCGAAGAATTTGGCGCGCGATACGGCAGCGGCGGCACAGGTGCCGAGGATGAGCGCCAGAAAGGTTGCGATGCTGGCGACCTTCACGGAGAGGCCGATGGCATCCCAAATGTCCTGCCGTTCCCAGACCACGCCGAACCATTTGGTGGTGTAGCCGGGGGGCGGGAACTGGAAGCTTTTTTCCTCGGTGGTGAAGGCGTAGAGGAAGATCAGCAGCAGCGGCACATGCAGAAAGGCCACGCAGGCCAAGGCGGCGATTTTCAAGA
The DNA here is from genome assembly GCA_963753025.1 of uncultured Alphaproteobacteria bacterium. GTDB lineage: Bacteria > Pseudomonadota > Alphaproteobacteria > Rhizobiales > Aestuariivirgaceae > Aestuariivirga. The sequence goes on from CAVWAY010000019.1 coordinate 200,474, forward strand.
ATACGGGGGAGCCTTCAGAGCGCATCGAAGGCTCCCATTCTCTTTGCTATCGCCAGATAGATGCCCATGATCACGATCGGCACCACGGTGAAGGCCGCCGCGAGCGGAATGTTGCCTGCCGTTCCCTGCAGTGTGTAGACCGTCTGGCCGAGGAAATAGCTCGAGTTTCCAATGATTTGCGGGATGATGTAGTCACCAAGGGTGAGCGAAAATGTGAAGATCGAACCGGCAATAATACCGGGCAGGGCCAAGGGAAAGATCACATGGCGAAAGGTTTTCGCCGGGGTTCCGCCGAGGTCGGAGGAGGCGTCGATGAGGTTTACGGGAACGCGCTCGAGGGCGGCCTGCGTGGGCAGGATCATGAAGGGCAGCCAGACATAGACGAAGACCAGGAAGGTTCCGAGGAAGCTGATGGAGAGCGACGGGCCGCCGATCACCGGGAATTGCGAGCAGGGCATCGAGCGCCCAGGTGAGATGCAACTCGCCTGCCAGCCAGGAGATGATGCCTTCCTTGGCGAGGATCAGTTTCCAGGCATAGACCTTGACGAGATAGCTGGACCACAGGGGCAGCATCACCAGGATATAAAACAGGGCTTTCCATTTTCCGCGGGCATAGCGCGCAGCGAAATAGGCGAAGGGGAAGGCAATGACGACTGACGCCAGGGTGACCGCCGTTGCCATGACGAGGCTGCGGATGATGACGTCAAAATTCGAGAGGCGGAACAATTCGGCAAAGGTCGAAAGCGTGAGTTCATATTTGATGAAGCCGGAGAACTCATCGATTGAAAAGAAGGCGTGAAACAGGAAGACGGACAGCGAGCCCAGAAAGGCAATGCCAAGCCAGAGGAGCGGCGGGGCGAGGAGGAGGGCCAAGAACCCGTTGGGGTGCTTGAAAAGTGAATTCGAGATTGAGCGCGTGAGGCTCACGCTTCACCCGCCATGATGTGCAGGGCCTCCTGCGGCCAGTGCAGCATGACTTCATCACCTTCGGCAAACTTGCCGAGCGAGGAAGGGACGGTGACATTGATTATTTCACCGCCGGCGGTGCGGGTGTTGAGGCGGGTGACCGAGCCCTGATAGTGAACTGCAACGATCTTTGCACTGGCGCTTTGCTGTCCGGGTGATGCCTTCACCTTGGCGGGCAGAATGTTTATCTTTTCCGGGCGGAGGCTTGCCCATTTTTCCGGGCCACCGGCTGACTTCGAGAAGGCGGGGCTCAGGACATTTGACGAGCCGACAAAATCAGCGACGAATTTTGTGTTGGGGCGTTCGTAGATATCTTCGGGGGAGCCGACCTGGACAATCTTGCCATCGTTGAAGATGGCGACACGGTCGGCCATCGACAGGGCTTCGCCCTGATCATGGGTGACGAATACAAAGGTGATGCCGAGGTTGCGCTGCAAGCGCTTTCAGTTCAACCTGCATCTGCTCGCGGAGCTTCAGATCAAGGGCGCCCAGGGGCTCATCCAGCAGCAGGACCTTGGGTTCGTTGACGAGGGCGCGGGCGAGAGCCACACGCTGCCTTTGGCCACCTGACAGTTGCGAGGGGCGGCGGCTGCCAAAACTTCCTAGCGCTACCAGCGTTAGGGCTTCCTGGGCCTTGCGGTGGCGGGTTGGCTTGTCAACGCCTTTGACCATGAGGCCGTAGGCCACGTTATCGAGCACGGTCATGTGGGGGAAAAGCGCGTAGTCCTGAAAGACCGTGTTCACGTTGCGCTGATAGGGCGGCACGCCTTCCGAGGTGACGCCGAAGATCTCCATGTGGCCGGAGGTGGGCTGCTCGAAGCCCGCAATGAGCCTGAGGCAGGTGGTCTTGCCGGACCCGGAAGGGCCGAGCATGGCGAAGAATTCGCCCTCGGCAATGTCGAGGGTCACATCATCCACGGCGCGCACGGGGCCGAAATAGCGACTGATCTTCTGGAAACTGACGGCTGTTGTCATGACATGAAAATTCCCGCCAAGTCACCTTGGCGGGAATCTTTCAAATGATCAAGAATTAGCGGCCACCGAGAACCGCGATCATGTCGGTTGCCCAGCGATAATAAGGCACGCAGCCGGCGGCCTGGGTTGCGCATTTGGCAACGGGGGTGCGCCAGAAATGCACCTTCTCAAAGTTCTGCATGCCGTTCGTGTCACAGCCGGCATCGGTCAACAGGGCGTTGCCTTTGCAGGCGGCGGGAACGGCGGGAACCGAGCCAAACCAGGCGGCGAGATCACCCTGCACCTTTGGTGCAATGGAGTGCTCCATCCAGAGATAAGCGCAGTTGGGATTGGCCGCATCAACATGCATCATGGTGGTATCGGCCCAGCCTGTTGCGCCTTCATCGGGAATGACGGAGGCAACCGGGGTTTTCGCCATGGCGTCCTTGTCGGCCTGCAGGAGGTTCACCTGGAAGGGCCAGGAGGAGGATGCGACCACGCCTTCGTTCTTGAAGTCATCAATTTGCATGAAGGCATCATGCCAGTAACGGCCCACGAGGGCGCGCTGGGAACGGAGCAGATCAAGGGCCGCCTTGTATTGTTCCTCGTTCAGCTCGTAGGGATCCTTGATGCCAAGTTCAGGCTTCTTGGCCATGAGATAGAGAGCGGCATCGGCAATGTAGATGGGGCCGTCAAAAGCCTGAACCCGGCCCTTGTTGGATTTGCCATCGGGCAGGTTCTGCTCTTCAAACACCACGGCCCAGCTTTTTGGCGCTTCCTTGAAGACATTGGTGTTGTAGGCCAGGACGTTGGCGCCCCACTGGTAGGGCACGCCATAGTGAACGCCTTCAACCGTGTGCCATGGCGAATTTTGCAGGCGCTCGTCGACGGTTTTCCACGACGGGATAAGATCGGTATTGATGGGCTGCACGCGCTTGCCGGCAATCAGGCGGAGCGAGGCATCGCCGGAGGCCGTGACGAGGTCAAAGCCACCTTCATTCATGAGGGCCACCATTTCGTCCGAAGTGCCGGCGGTCTTCACGTTGACCTTGCAGCTGGTTGCCTTTTCAAAATCGGTAACCCAGTCATAGGCCTTGTCGGTGGCGCCGTTCTCGATGTAGCCGGCCCAAGCCACGATATTGACCTGACCCTCGCCTTTGCCGACCTCCTTCTTCATCTCTTGCGCAAGGGCCATTCCGCCCATGGCGGATAGGGCGAGAAGCGATACAAGTGCATGTTTCAAAGTCTTCATAGTGTCATCTCCCTTTAATTCTTTCTTGTCGTTGACTTTTGGCTTCCGGGTTGAAGCAACCGCAGTCCAGCCATAGAAATAAACGTTTGACCATGTGGTCCAAAATTAAGACTAGCCCAGAATTGGCGGAAAGGTAAAGTGACGAGCGTGAACCAGTAGGAAATTGAACTTATGAGCTTCTTGATGATCGAGCCGGCGCCGCCCCGGCTCAACCGCAGCGAACTTGCGGTTCCCGGCAGCCAGCCGCAGCTTTTTGAAAAGGCAGCTAAATCCGCGGCGGATGTGATTTTTCTTGATCTTGAGGACGCGGTTGCGCCTGATGACAAGGAACGAGCCCGCAAAAACATCATCCAGGCCATTGGCGATGTTGACTGGGGGCAGAAATCGCTGTCGGTGCGGATCAATGGGCTGGATACCCATTACATGTACCGCGACGTTGTGGATGTGCTGGAGCAGGCTTCCGAGCGCCTTGACCTGATCATGATTCCCAAGGTCGGCACGGCGTCCGATGTGTACGCCATAGACATGCTCTGTACGCAGATTGAAACGGCCAAGGGGCGCAAGAAGCGCGTTGGTTTCGAGATGATCATCGAAACGGCGCTTGGCATGCAAAATGTGCATGAAATCGCGGCGGCCTCCAAGCGCAATGAGTCACTGCATTTTGGCGTGGCGGATTATGCCGCCTCGACCAAGGCGCGGACGACTTCCATCGGCGGGGCGAATGCGGACTATGCCGTACTTACGGAACCTCTGGCGGATGGTTCGCGCCAGACGCATTGGGGCGACATGTGGCATTATGCGATTTCCCGGATGGTGGTGGCGGCACGGGCCAATGGCCTTCGGCCGGTGGATGGGCCGTTTGGCAACTTCTCCGATTCAGAGGCCTTCCGGGCGGCGGGCTCTGCGGGCCGCGGTGCTGGGATGCGAGGGCAAATGGGCCATTCATCCCTCCCAGGTTGTTTTGGCCAATGAGGTGATGTCGCCTTCGGAAGCCGATGTAAACAGGGCCAAGCGCATCCTGGCAGCCATGGAGGAGGCGGCCAAGGCGGGCAAGGGCGCAGTATCTCTCGATGGCCGCCTTATTGATTACGCCTCGGTACGCCAGGCGGAGGTTCTGGTGCAAAAGGCGGCCCAGATCGCCAACCGGTAGTATTCGGCCATAAAATTCACGAATTGCGCAAACCGGAATTGGTGTTAAGGTGGGACTCGCAAGAAGGGCATAAGCCCTCAGAGGGGGAGACCGCATGGCAGCACGACCTGCGCCAAGAAGTGATGAACGGCCTTTAGCCGTCGTGGTTGAAGATTTGCATAAGCGCTTTGGCGAACTTGAGGTGCTTAAAGGGGTTTCCCTTGAGGCGCGTGAAGGTGATGTGGTCTCCATGATCGGCGCTTCGGGTTCTGGAAAGAGCACTTTCTTGCGCTGCATCAATTTTCTTGAAATGCCGACCAAGGGCCGCATCGTGGTGACCGGCGATGAGGTTGCCCTGAAGCCGAACAAGGACGGAAATCTGCATCCAAGCGACCGGCGCCAGCTTGAGCGGGTCCGCACCAAACTGGGAATGGTGTTTCAGAGTTTTAATCTGTGGCAACATCTCACTGTGATGCAAAACGTGATTGAGGCTCCGGTTCATGTGCTCGGAATTCCAAAAGCCGAGGCCATTGAACGGGCCGGAAAGCTTCTTCACAAGGTAGGCCTCTATGAGAAGCGGGACCAATATCCCGCTTTTCTTTCAGGCGGGCAGCAGCAGCGCGCGGCCATTGCGCGGGCACTGGCGATGGAGCCCAAAGTGATGCTGTTCGACGAACCGACTTCGGCGCTCGATCCGGAACTTGTCGGCGAGGTCCTGAAGGTTATCCGCGATCTTGCCAATGAGGGCCGGACCATGATTCTGGTCACCCACGAAATGAAATTTGCGCGCGATGTATCGAGCCACGTGATTTACCTGCACAAGGGCGTTATTGAAGAAGAGGGGCCACCAAAACAGGTATTCGGCGCGCCAAAAAGCGCGCGCTGCAAACAGTTCGTCTCCGGCGTTCACTAGCTTGGGATGGAAAACACAATGTCAAACAGGGAGAATATTACATGACAATCAGGAAAATTTTGATGGCAGCCGCCGCCGCTCTGGCGATCAGCGCTACCTCGGCCAAGGCCGATCTGGTCTTTGCCACCGACACATCGGCCTATCCACCTTTCACGTCGCAAAACGCCGCTGGCCAATGGGAAGGCTGGGAATATGACCTGATGAATGCTCTCTGTGCCGAGATGAACGAGAAATGCACCATGATCCCCATCGCTTGGGACGGAATCATTCCAGCACTGCTTGAGAAGAAAATGGATGGCATCCTTGGTTCGATGTCCATCACCGACAAGCGCAAGGAGCAGATCAACTTCTCGGACATGTACTACAATTCCGCTGCCGTGATCATTGGCGCGAAAACAGGTGATATGGACTTCTCGCCTGAGCATCTTTCCGGCAAGATCATTGGCGTGCAGGGTGCAACGACCCACCAGAACTATATCGACAAGTACTATGTGCCCAAGGGGGCAACGACAAAGGCCTATCAGAAGCAGGACGAGGCAAATGCTGACCTTGCTGCTGGTCGCGTTGACTATCTGATGGCTGATGGCGTGGCACTGCGTGACTACCTCAATGTCAGACGAAGGCAAGGCCTGCTGCGAACTCAAGGGCGCTGTTCCAGTTGACGTCGACATTCTCGGTGCTGGTGTTGGCGTCGGTTTGCGCAAGGAAGACACGGCGCTCTTGGAAAAGATCAACGCCGCCATCAAGGCGCTTGCCGCCAAGGGCGTGTTTGAGGATTTGACAAAAAAATATGGGCTCGATGGCCTGCTGGAATTGCCTCCGAAAGGCTGATGTAACTGAACGGCCACCTTAGGGTGGCCGTTTTTTCGTCGGCGGCAGCGCATGATCCCAGAAATTTTGACATTTGGCGACAAAGGCTTTGGAGACGAGTTGCTCCGGGGCACGCAGTATACGCTATTCATTGCGGCGAGTGCCTATCTGATCGGCATCTGCCTGGGACTGGCTGGCGCGTCTGCTAAACTCTATGGCGGAGCTTTTTCACGCGGCGCGGCGGCAGTTTACACCACCATCGTCAGGTCCGTGCCGGAAGTGGTTCTGATCCTCATCCTCTATTTTGCGGGAACGCGCGGCACCAACAATCTTCTAGGCCTCTTTGGCCTTGGGCCTATTGAAGTCAATGGCACACTTGCCGCCATCGCTGTGTTAGGAGTTGTGCAAGGGGCTTATCACACGGAGGTTTTCCGTGCCGCGATCCAAGCGGTGCCAATCGGGCAGATCGAGGCGGGCAGGGCTTTCGGCATGAGAGGTCTGCAAATCTTCAGGCGCATCATCGGCCCCGCGATGCTGCCCAATGCGATTCCCGGTCTTTCGAACCTCTGGCTGGTCGTGATCAAAGACACTGCGCTCGTGGCGGTTGTCGGCAACTACGAGCTGCTTTCGACCACCGCCTCTGCGGCGGCCTTCACTAAGCGCTACATGCTGTTCTTCTTGACCACGGCATTGATCTACCTAGTCATCACATTGATCTCCAACTACTTCATCGGCTTGTTGGAAAACCGCTACCGGCGCGGCCAAGTCAGTTTGGCGTGAGGTGATGGCATGAACTGGACCTGGTTTCCCGAATACCTGCCGCTCCTCATTCAGGGCCTGTGGCTGACGATCCAGTTGCTGGTACTGTCGATGGTCTTTGGCCTGATCCTGGCGGTGCCTGTCGGCTTGGTTCAGGTCACCGGGCCAAGATGGATCGCGGGAATCGCCCGCGGCTACTGCACACTTATGCGTGGCACACCGCTTCTGGTGCAGCTTTGGTTGCTCTATTTCGGCCTCGGTTCGGTTTTTGCTGCTTATCCTGAGGTCCGCCAAAGCATGTTTTGGCCCATCCTGCGGGAGGGCTATTTCTACGCCATTCTGGCATTTACGCTGAATGAAGGCGGTTATGGCGGCGAGATCATGCGCGGCGCATTCCTCTCAGTTCCAAAAGGTGAACTGGAAGCCGCCCGCGCCTTTGGCATGTCGCCGTGGAAAGTGCTGTACCGAATCTGGTTGCCCCGCGCCGTCCGTAACGTTCTTCCGACACTTGCGGGCGAGACGGTGCTGATGCTCAAGGCAACGCCGCTTGCCGCCACGGTCACCGTGTTAGACATTTTCGGTGTCATTCTGCGCGTCAGGCAGAACACTTACATCACCTATGAGCCGCTCATTACTGCCGCCATTATTTACATGGCGCTTACCTTCCTTATAACCCGTGCTTTCAACCATTTCGAAGGTCTGGTGCCATCGCGGCGATGAACCAAGGCATAGTTGCAAATTTCGCAGGCGAACTGGCCGCTACCCGGCATGACCTCCACATGCATCCAGAGCTTTGCATTGAGGAGTTCCGGACGGGGAACATTGTCCCGCGGAGCTTCACAGGCTTGGCTTTACGGTGACGACGGGGGTCGTGGGAACGCTTACAAAGGGAAGCAGCCGTCGCGCCATGGGCATCCGGGCCTCGTCGTTTCCGTCACGATGTCCATATGCAACCCGAACTCCAGTTTGATAAATTTGGAGCCAGCAAAATCGCCGCTGGAGAGTTCGGCGTCCGTCCACCCCAACGGCAGCGGTTGGGAATTTGCACGGTGTGGCCGGAATTACAGGATCCAATATCCTGCGCCCCATGAACTTTTGACAATGATAGCCGGGATTTATTTTCTCTTGGTATATTTTTTAAACCGCGTTAATTCACGCCATTGAGAAACAGGCGCTTCAGACGCGATGATTCGCAACAAACACGTGCTTCTCCACCGTTTCTGATGCCACCAAGAATGCTGGATTGAAGTTTGTATTTTGCCATTGCCACATCGGTCCAGCTTTTATCCTTTGGTGACGCCGGCTATGCGGATGAGCTGCTTTGGGGGGCCGCGCGCACACTGCAGATTGCAATCCTGTCATATGCTTTCGGGATAGGCTTGGGCCTGTGCGGTGCGGCGGGCAAGCTGTCAGGCCACCCGTGGTTACGAAGGTCCGTTGATGGATACACCACGTTGTTCCGCGCCATTCCCGAACTTGTTCTGATACTGCTGCTGTATTATGCGGGCACCGTGGGCATCAACCAGTTCTTTGCGCGGCTTGGGCTGCAGACCATCGAGGTGAACGGGCTGGTTGCCGCGGTGGTTGTTCTTGGTGTCGTACAAGGCGCCTATTCGACAGAGGTTCTGCGCGCGGCAATCCAGGCAGTCCCAGTCGGCCAGATTGAGGCGGCCAAAGCCTGCGGCATGCCACCGTTATTGCTCTTTAGGCGGATTGTTCTTCCCGCAATGCTGCCATACGCCATATCCGGACTTGCCAACCTTTGGCTTAACGCGACAAAACAATCCGCCTTGATTTCAGTCGTTGGCTTTACCGAGCTTTTTTCGATAACAAAGCAGGCAGCGGGAATGAGCAAACAGTACTTCATGTTCTACTCAATTGCCGCCTTGGCCTATCTGTCCATAACGCTCGTTTCAAACCGGGCTTTTGGTTGGCTGGAGCGCCGTGTACGGCGCGGCCAGCCAAGACTGGCGTGAGGGCGGGATGCGCTGGGAATGGCTTCCTCAATATCTACCGCTTTTGGCACAAGGGCTTTACATCACGCTTTTGCTGCTTGTCATTTCGGTGGTGGCAGGATTTTTGCTGGCCATTCCCATTGGCTTGGCCCAGGTCACCGGTCCCAAATCACTAAGAGATCTCGCGCAAGGGTTTTGCACCTTCATCCGGGGAACCCCGCTGCTGGTTCAGCTCTATTTGCTGTATTATGGGGTTGGCTCGCTTTTCCCCATTTTAGGCTCGGCCTTCCCCGCATTCGGAGAGAACTTCACCTGGCTCGTCCGGCTTGACGCGTTTTATTACGCCTTGCTCGCGTTCACGCTGAGCTTTGCCGGCTATGAGGCCGAAATAATGCGTGGCGCCTTTTTGGGGGTGCCGCGCAGTGAGCTGGAGGCAGCACGGGCGTTTGGAATGTCACCGTGGAAAGTGCTAAAGCGCATTTGGCTCCCCCAGGCCATCAGGCATGTATTACCCACACTTGCGGGTGAAACCATAAACCAGCTTAAGGCAACACCGCTGGCCTTTACGATACCAGTCATGGATCTGATGGGGGTAACCTCGCGGATCAGGCAAGACACATACCTGACCTATGAACCCCTGCTGTTTTTGGCGCTCGTTTATATTGTACTTACCTTCCTGATTACCCGTGCTTTTAACTACTTTGAAGGTCTGGTACCATCGCGGCGATGAACCAAGACATAATTGCAAATTTCGCAGGCGAACTGGCCGCCATCCGGCATGACCTGCACATGCACCCGGAGCTTTGCTTTGAGGAATTCCGGACGGGGAAGATTGTCGCCGCGGAGCTTCAGAGGCTTGGCTTTAAGGTAACGACGGGTGTTGCGGGCACGGGGGTTGTGGGGACGCTTACAAAGGGAAGCAGCCGGCGCGCCATCGGCATCCGGGCCGACATGGACGCCCTTCCCATCCATGAGACAACCAATTTGACCTATTCTTCGCGCACCGCTGGCAAGATGCACGCTTGCGGCCATGACGGGCATACCACCATGCTACTTGGTGCGGCACGCTACCTGGCGGAGACGCGGAATTTCGATGGTACGGTTCACTTGATTTTTCAGCCTGCTGAAGAAGACATCAGCGGGGCCAAGCGCATGATTGATGAGGGGTTGTTCAAGCAGTTTCCCTGCGATGCGGTTTTTGCGCTGCATAACATTCCGGGCGATGAAACAGGACAGATCTCGGTGCGGCCCGGAGCAATAACGGCAGCCGTCGATATTGTTGAAGTGAGGGTTCAAGGCCTGGGTGGTCACGGGGCGCTTCCGCACATGGCGGCAGACCCCATTGTGGCTGCGTCGGGAATTGTCATGGCGCTGCAATCCATCGTTGCGCGCAATGTTGATCCGCTTGATCCCGCCGTCATCACGGTCGGTTCGTTTCAATCGGGGGCGCTTGCCACTATCATCCCCGGGGACGCGCGTTTGAACATCGGGGTTCGAACCTGCACCAAGGGCACGCGGGAACTGATCCGCAAGCGGATTGAAACGCTGGTTTCCTTGCAGGCCAAGGCTTTCGGCTGTGAAGCCGAGATCCTCTACAATCCCGGTATCAGCTATCCGCCAGGCTACAACACCCCGGAACATGCCAATCTGGTGCGCGAGGTGGCGATTGAACTGGGCCAGGATCCGGCCCGGGTGGACATGCGCGGACCCTTCATGTTTTCCGAGGATTTTGCCTTCATGCAGGAGGTTGTGCCCTCGTGTTATTTCGGCCTCGGCAACGGCAAGAGCCGTTCCCTGCATGACTCAGGCTATGACTTCAATGATGAGCTTCTGGTCAAGGGACCGGTGTTTTGGGGTCGGCTGGTCGAGCGCTTTTTGCCCGCCTGAAAATAGATTATCGTTGAAACCAAAATTTCTTTGGGGAGTGGCCGGGTTATTGACTCATTCCCAGTTTGCGTATTGGCTAGCAGGGAGCGGCGAGCAATAGAACCAGGGGACATCGTTGAACCGGTCCGCGGCGAAACTGAGCGTAATTCTTATCTTGGCTGGACTTAGACTTCAAGCAGCGCAAGCGCAGCCCATCCCCGACGTTACCCAACTGGTCGTGCGCCTCAACCCAAAGAGGGATTCTGGAAAGCCTGCCTACACGGTCGCTGATTGCTTTGCCCTCGAATATTGCCTGTCGTTTCTCACCCAAAAACTGTTACAGGCTGGCGGAAATCCAGGTCTTCTTGCGAGCACAAAGCAGGAGACGCAGCCAGACGTCTCAGGCGATCAGAGCGTGTACCGCTTTGAAGCTCCGGAGGGTGAAAGCTTCTGCAAGGCCGTGCTTCTGAAAGTTTCCGTGGCGCCAAGTTTTGGCGAGTCAGCGCCAGAGCCGAGGTTTTCGGCCAGCAAGAAATCTGTCCTCGCCACAGTGCGCTTGCCAGCAGGAGAAGGTGCGCCGGCGAGGGCCTGGTTTGATGGCATTCTAATACTTCTATCGGTGAAAAATTCAGCTTTTGCAGAAAGCTCCTGCAGCCTGAAGGACGTGGCGCAGGAAACAGCATGCAAAAGAAATTGCGTGACCATCAATTTTTGAATTAGAGGTGGAGGCTCGTTTCGCTATCATCACCGCAAAGGTGATAGGGATTTGGTTGGAGATACGAATGACCACGCGCGGCGTGAATTTTTTGAAGGAATGGATCGATCGCAACATCACCGATAGCGACCGACCGGGCAGCCGTGAACTGGCCACCATATTGGCAGCCCGCTGCCGAGGCGAAGCCGCTTCTAAAGGTATCGGCCTGACCGAACTGGAGCCAGAATTCGTGACCGTGGAAATGGTCATCTATGAGGCGATGGCGGGCTCGCGTGACGATTGAAGTGGCTCGCAAGACAGACCGCAGCATACGCTAACTATATGAAATTGCTGTTCAATTGGTGAGCCCGGCGCGGATCGAACGCGCGACCTACTGATTAAAAGTCAGACGCTCTACCACTGAGCTACGGGCCCACGAGTCAGCCTTCGCGGATTGGCGCGGACCATAGTTGCGGGGGCTAAGGGGGTCAAGGGCGCTGTTCGGGTTTAATTCTCTAATCACACAAATGTCTTAAAGAGGCCGAATATGAACGGGTTTTGTGGGCGAGGCAGATTCCTGAAATGACTGATATTGCACTGATTGTCCTGGCGGCGGGCATGGGAACGCGGATGAAATCCGCCCTGCCCAAGGTTATGCACCGGGCCGCCGGACGCAGCCTTTTGGGGCATGTTTTAACCTCCGCTGCCGGATTGTCACCGAAACGGGCGGTTGTTGTGGTGGGGCCTGACATGGACGCCGTGGGCCTGGAAGCGCAGCGCTATTTTCCGGGTTGCAATGTGGCGATCCAGGAAGAGCGCCAGGGCACGGCGCATGCGGTTTCCATGGCCAAGGAGGGCCTTAAGGGATTTACCGGAACCATTCTGGTGCTTTATGCGGATGTTCCGCTTGTCCAGGCTGCTTCGTTGAGCGCCTTGGCGGGCAAATTGGACAAGAAAACACCGGTGGCGGTTCTGGGCTTTGAAGCGGCGGACCCCCATGGTTATGGGCGCCTGCTAAAGGCTCGAAACGGCAGCATCCGCGCCATCCGTGAAGAGCTTGATGCTTCAGCGCAGGAAAAGAAGATAAGGCTCTGTAACTCCGGCATTTTATCGGTAAATTCAAGCGTTCTTTGGAAGCTCATTCCGCAGATCAAGAACAAGAATGCCAAGCGGGAATACTACCTGACCGATCTGGTTGAACTGGCGGCAAAAGCCGACCTCCGGGTGGGGCTTGTGACCTGTCCGGAAGCCGAGGTGGCGGGGGTTAACGACCGGGTGCAGTTGGGGGCAATCGAGGCCAAGCTGCAGGCGCAGTACCGGCGCGATGCGATGCTCGGCGGGGCCACGCTGGTAGCACCGGATACGGTTTATTTTTCGGCGGATACCAAGATTGGCACGGATGTGGTGATTGAACCCAACGTGTTCTTTGGGCCAGGCGTTACGGTTGGCAATAACGTGCATATTCTTGCCAATTCACACATCGAGGGCGCAAGCATCAGTTCGGGTGCCAGGATTGGGCCATTTGCGCGGCTCAGGCCGGGAGCGGAAATTGGCGAAGACGCCCATATTGGGAATTTTGTGGAGGTCAAGAAGGCCGTCATTGGCCGGGGTGCCAAGGCCAATCATTTGAGTTACATTGGCGATGCCAGGGTGGGCGCGGGGTCCAACATCGGGGCAGGTACCATCACCTGCAACTATGATGGGTACGAAAAACATCTCACGGATATTGGGTCCCAGGTCTTTGTGGGGTCAAACACGGCTCTGGTGGCCCCGGTCAAAATTGGCGATGGCGCAAATATTGCAGCGGGAAGTGTTATCACCCGGGACGTGCCGGCCGATTCTCTTGCCATTACCCGCGCCGACTTGCAGGTAAAAGATGGCTGGGCGACGCGCTACCGGAAAATGAAGGAAAGCCGCAAGGCCGCAAAGGCCAAGGTTTAGGAGTTAAGCATGTGTGGAATTGTCGGCATTCTCGGCAAGCAGCCGGTGGCGTTGAGCATCGTTGAGGCGCTGCGCCGGCTGGAATACCGCGGCTATGATTCAGCCGGCGTTGCCACGCTCGAGAATGGTGGAATTGAACGGCGCCGGGCACCCGGCAAGCTGCGCAATCTGGAAGAGCGCTTGCGGGAATCTCCCATGATGGGCGTCACCGGCATCGGCCACACGCGCTGGGCCACCCATGGCGCTGCCACGGAGACGAATGCGCATCCCCATACGGCGGGTGACGTGGTGATTGTGCATAATGGCATCATTGAAAATTTTCGCGAACTGAAAGAGGAACTGGCGGGCACAGGTGCGGTGTTTCTCACGCAGACTGATACGGAAGTCGTGGCCCATCTTCTGGCGGCGGAACGCGCCAAGGGGAAATCGCCGCGTGAAGCGGTGGGCCAGGTGTTGCCGCGGCTGCAAGGCGCGTTTGCCTTTGCCATTCTGTTCAAGTCCGAAAATGATCTGCTGATTGGCGCGCGCAAGGGCAGTCCTTTGGCCGTGGGCCATGGCGACGGTGAAATGTATCTGGGTTCCGATGCCATAGCGCTTGCTCCTTTCACCAACCGGGTGACTTATCTGGAAGACGGGGACTGGGCGGTGCTGACCCGCAATTCGGTTGAGATTTACAATGCCGCAAACCTGCCCGTGTCGCGGCCAATGAATTTCTCCCAGGCCTCGTCCATGATGATGGACAAGGGCAATCACCGCCATTTCATGGCGAAGGAAATTGAGGAGCAGCCGGAAGTGGTTGGCCATACGCTGGCTGAATATGTGGATTTCTCCACCCGCACGGTGAAGGTGCCGGAAAAGCTGCCGTTTGAGTTCACCTCGCTTGACCGCCTGACGATTACGGCTTGCGGCACGGCGTCATACGCTGGGCTGGTGGCCAAATACTGGTTTGAGCGCATTGCGCGGTTGCCGACGGAAGTCGATATCGCGTCCGAGTTCCGTTACCGCGAAGCGCCGCTGACGCCCAACGGACTGTCCATTGTGATCTCGCAGTCGGGCGAGACGGCGGATACCTTGGCCTCGCTGCGTTACAGCAAGTCGCAGGGGCAGCATACGCTGGCCCTGGTGAATGTGCCGGAGTCGACGATTGCTCGCGAGGCCGATGTGGCGCTCCGCACTTACGCGGGGCCTGAAATCGGCGTGGCCTCAACCAAGGCTTTCACCTGCCAGCTAGCGGCCCTTGCCTGCCTTGCGTTGCTCGCGGCCAAGCAGCGGGGGCATCTTTCAACAGCTTTGGAGCAGGAACTTGTCGGTGCCCTGGTTGAAGCGCCGCGCCACATGTCGGAAATCCTGAAACAGGAGAAGCACATTGCCGGCGTGGCGCGGGAAATTGCCCATGCCAAGGACGTGCTCTACCTCGGGCGCGGCATCAACTATCCCATCGCCATGGAAGGGGCCCTTAAACTCAAGGAAATTTCCTACATCCATGCGGAAGGCTATGCGGCTGGCGAGTTGAAACACGGACCCATTGCGCTCGTTGACGAGAACATGCCGGTAATCGTGATTGCGCCGCGCGATGACCTTTACGACAAGACAATTTCAAACATGGAAGAAGTGGCGGCGCGCGGCGGAAAAATTGTGCTGCTCACCGATGATGAAAGCAACGCCCACAAGACCTTCCATCGAATCCGCGTGCCCAAGGCACATTCCTTCATCAGCCCATTGCTTTATGCGGTTCCAGTGCAACTGCTTGCCTATCACGCTGCGGTTTTCATCGGGACCGATGTTGACCAGCCGCGCAACCTGGCGAAGTCCGTGACGGTGGAGTAGGGCTGATCGATTTTCCTTATTTTTCGAGACGCGTGAAATTTCCGCTATAATTGCGCTGCGAATCAGCAATGAGGAGATTGAAAATGAAATTTAGCGCACCATCCGTGTTGGTATTCGTCATCTCCCTGGTCATTGCCGTGGTTGCGGCGCTTACGGCGATGGGATCCGTTGCATTCATCCCGCTCGCTTCAGTGTGGATAATGGCAATTGCCTATGCGGTTCTTGCCGCCGGCTGCATCTTCAAGGGCGTCTGATCAAGCCGGTGAAGGGCTCGGCAGGCGCACAAAGATGACGAGTGCTGCCAAACACAGCGCCGCTGAGATGAAGTAGCCCACATTGGGTGACTGCAGCGGTGAGCCTTCCTGCAGGAAATAGCCGAAGATTTGCGCAAACATGACCGTACCTGCGAGCAGCGCGAGGTTTTGCGCGCTGGCAATGCCGCCCTGCAATTCGCCTTGGGCATCGGCTGGCGCATCTTTAGACATCAAAGCGGTCAGGGCCGGTTGGGCGAAGCCTTCGGGCGCATGGATAACGAACAGAATCAGGATCATGCTCATGCCTGTGGCGAGGCCATAGCCCGCTGCGGCGATGACTGACGTGACAAGGGCCAGAATGGCGGTGTTTCGTTCGCCGAGCCACTTTACCACGGGCCCGGTCAAGCCACCCTGCACAACGGCGGTAATCAGGCCGAAAATGGAAAGTGTCAGTCCGATGGTCATCTCGCTCCAGTTGAAGCGGGCAATGCCCCAGAACGCCCAGATCGCCGGGTAGACCGATGTGGCGAAAAAATACATGGCCATGACGATGCACAGCGGAAGCGCCTGCCTGTAGGTGGCAAAAACCTTGAACACGCCAATTGGATTGGAACGGGCAAGTTCAAATGGCCTCCGCGATTCAGGAACCAGGGTTTCCGGCAGGACAAAATAGCCATAGGCAAAGTTCAGGATTGAAACCCCGGCGGCGACGAAAAAGGGCACGCGCGGGCCGTATTCACCAAGGATTCCGCCGATTGCCGGGCCGATGATAAAGCCCAGGCCGAAAGCCGCCCCCATATAGCCAAAGACCTTGGCGCGGTCTTCCGGCTTTGTAATGTCGGCTAGATAGGCATTGGCGGTGGTATAGGAGGCTCCGCACAGGCCGGCAAAGATGCGGCCAATGAACAGCCACACCATGTTGGGTGCGAAGGCCGTGAGCAGGTAATCGACACCGAGGCCAAAGACTGAAAGCAGCAGGATAGGCCTGCGGCCATAGGCGTCCGAGAGATTGCCGAGGAGGGGGCCGCAGAGAAACTGCATTCCGCCATAGGCGAAGAACAGCCAGCCCCCGAGCAGCGATGCGCCCGCGAGATCAGTGCCGCTCACATCTTCAATCAGCCGCGGCAGAACCGGCATGATGAGGCCAAAGCCCACCATGTCGAGAAAGACAGTGATAAAGATAAAGGTAACGGCGTGCCGGTTGGGGGGATGCGCGATCATGGGAACAGCTTTAATGCGCGCGATGTTCGCGGAGCAGGTAACTGTTCTTCTTTGCGTCAAAGCCCTTGAAGTATTGGTTGACCTGCGGGTGGCGCACGGGAGTTCCCGTTACGTCAACAAGCAGGTTCTGCTCAGAGACATAGGCCACATATTCCGTGTCATCATTTTCGGCGAGCAGATGATAGAATGGCTGGTCACGGCGCGGGCGTGATTCTTCGGGAATCGAACTCCACCATTCCTCGGTGTTGCTGAAAACCGGATCCACATCAAAAATCACGCCACGGAACGAGAACAGCCGATGCTTTACAATCTGGCCGATCTGGAATTTGGCTGTTGGCATCTCGCTCATGATACCTGATTGCCAAGAGTCCGGCTCGAAGGCAAGAGGCACTTAACTGGCCCGCATGGCGTAAGGCAGATTACGCTTTGGCTGCATTCCATGTTCCATAATGAAGCGTTTCAAAGGTCCCACATAATGCAATGCGGAAAGGCTCAGGGCGCGCGCTCCGTCAAGGGGGAGTAATCCTAGCAGCAGGGATTTGTTCATAAGATCAATGAGCTGCTGGCGGGGAAGAACTTCAGCGCGGCGCAGGGCGTTGTATTCGGCCATGAGGCTTTCGCTGCCGGCATCCTTGCTTGCGAGAATGAGGTCGGCGGCGAGAGCCGCATCGCGCAGCGACATGTTAAGGCCTTGCGCACCGATGGGCGGCACAACATGGGCGGCTTCGCCAATGAGTATCACGCGGCCCTTCGCAAACTGGCGGGCGGTGAGACCTTTCATGGGGAATGATTTGCGGGGGCCAAGGTTCGATATGAGTCCCAGTTCGCCATGCGTTTCAATTTGTATTTCGGCTGCCAGTTCCCTGTCGCTCATTGCCATGAGAGATGCGGCGCGGGCCGGGCGTTCCATCCAGACCAGGCTTGACCGGTTTTCGGGCAGCGGCACCGTGGTGAAGGGGCCGGCGGACTTGTGGTATTCCGTTGAAACATTGCCGTGGCCCATGGAGTGGGCGAAGCTCGTGGCGATCGCGGTTTGATCATAGGACCAGGTATCGGTGGCGATGCCGGCGGCTTTGCGCATGGCGGAATTCGCGCCATCGGCAGCAAGGCAGAGGGAAGCGGAAATTTCAGACGTGTTGGACAAGGTTAGATGGATGGCATCGCCGCTTGTTCTGGCACCGGTTGCGGTGGCTTCAATAAAGGTAACACCGAGGTCTTCGGCCCGTTTACGAAGAGCGGGAAGGAGCAGGCCCAGCGGGATGTTCCAGCCGAAGGCTTCCAGATTCAATTCCTCTGAATCAAATTCGAGATTTGGAGCCACAAGGAGCGAACCCGTGTCATCAATGATCCTGAGCTTTCGCAAGGGAGCGGTTTGGGCTTCGAGGCTTCCGGGCCAGATATCGAGGTAGCGCAGGAGCTGGATGGAGGGCTGCATCAGGGCGACGGTGCGGGGATCTTCCGCTGGTGCGGGGGCAACAAGGGCGGTTGCCATCCCTTCCTTTGCAAGCAGCGCCGCTGCGGCAAGGCCAGCGGGGCCTGCACCTGCAACGATGACTTTGTAGTCCGTCATTTAGCTTGCCGCCAAGGCAGTTTTCACCATGCTTTCGCGCGCCGAGAATTTTTCATGAAAGGCGCTGAGGTGAGGGCGCGTGTCGCGCCACTTGAAGGTGGGCAGGCGGAAATCGATGTAAGCCAGTGCGACGGCTGCAGCAATGCTTCCTGCGGTGACGTCGGCGAGTTCGGCCTGCCAATTCTTGTCCATATCATCCATGGCGGCATTGATGCGCTGTTCGGTGCGGGCCATCCACTCCGCCCATTGCAATCCTTGCGGCCGCGCGGCGGTTTCATAGCGGTAGGCCACGGCGACATCTGCCATGCCCTGTGCCAGCGCTTGCAAAGTCAGGACACGAAAGCGTTTCACGCCGTCATCCGGAATCAGGGTTTTGTTGCCAGCGACATGGGCTAAGTATTCAATGATGACACGGCTGTCATAGATTGCATGATGGTGATCGGTTTCCAGAACTGGGACTTTTCCAAGCGCCGAAAGGGCCGTAAGTTTTGGATTCGCCAGGGTAGGCTTTACGGCTTCCTTGACATGCTCAAGCTTGCCCGAAAGCCCGCATTCATGGGCGGCGACAAGGCACATGCGGACAAAGGGAGAAATCGTATCGCCATAAATTTTCACGGGGGCTCTACCTTCCGAAATGGTTCAGTTTGTAAGCCCAGCTTAGACGATGGACGGCGATCAATGAAGGGCGAAACGACCTCGTCAGTACTTCCTTAACAGCCCAACGAGACGGCCCTGCACGCGCACGCGGTCTGGCCCGAAAATGCGGGTCTCGTAGGCCGGGTTTGCCGCTTCCAGGGCCACGGATTCACCCTTCTTGCGCAGGCGCTTCAGGGTTGCTTCCTCGTCGTCAATGAGGGCCACGATGATTTCACCATTGTTGGCGGTGTCGCCCTTGCGGATGAGCACCGTATCGCCATCAAAAATGCCGGCATCGATCATCGAGTCGCCTTTGACTTCCAGGGCGAAGTGTTCACCGCCGCCCAGCATTTCCGGCGGGATGGAAATGTTGTTGGTATGATCCTGAATGGCCGCGATGGGCACACCCGCCGCGATCTTGCCCATGAGCGGCACCATGACGGCGCGGGGAATTCCATCATTGGCGGCAGGCATGGATTTCACCTTGCCAAGGCTACCCTGAATGACATTGGGCGAGAAACCGGACTTCCTGGAAGTCAGGCTTGGCGAATGGGATTCCGGCAGCTTGATCACTTCCAGGGCGCGGGCGCGGTTGGCCATGCGCTTCAGAAAGCCCCGCTCTTCCAGGGCTACTATCAGGCGATGTACGCCGGACTTGGACTGAAGGTTCAGGGCATCCTTCATTTCCTCGAAAGAGGGCGGAACCCCTTCTTCCTTCAGGCGCTCATTGATGAAAAGCAGCA
The DNA here is from genome assembly GCA_963753025.1 of uncultured Alphaproteobacteria bacterium. Classification (GTDB taxonomy): domain Bacteria; phylum Pseudomonadota; class Alphaproteobacteria; order Rhizobiales; family Aestuariivirgaceae; genus Aestuariivirga. The sequence goes on from CAVWAY010000019.1 coordinate 219,964, forward strand.
GTTCGAGTTGTTTGCGCGTGAGCATGATGGGTCGCTTTCGTTGCAGGAGTCGGATTTGGAACAAACCTGAAACATTTATACAGGTTCCGGTTTAGTTCTGCAACTGTTTACTTTTTGTGGCGGCTAAAAGTCCAGATTCAGGATGGGAACGAGGTCGCCGGGGTTGGCGCTGGGGGCGTTGGGGGGGCGGATGATGAGGCAGTGGGCATCCCGGAAGGTGCGCTGCATGGATGAGTCCTGCTTGCCATAGGGGGTGGCGGTGCGGGACCCATCGGGGGCGATTTCAAGTTTCGCGCGAACGTAATCCTGGCGGCTGTCGTTGGCGGCCATGGCAGTGCCCAGACGGGCCATCGGTGCATTTTCTTCCGCCGGCAGGCCTCGCAGGCAATCGAGCAAAGGTTTGAGAAACAACCTGGCGCAGACCAAGGCGGAGACGGGATTTCCTGGCAGGCCCAAGACATGCTGCTTGCCTTTGCGGCCATACATGAAGGGCTTGCCCGGGCGCATGGCTATTTTCCAGAAATCAATCTTCACGCCAGTATTTTTCAAGGCCTCCTGGATGAAATCATGATCGCCGACGGAGGCGCCGCCGGTGGTGACGAGGATATCGGCCTTGGACATTTTGAGAATGGCGCGCTCGGTGGCTTTGAGATCATCCCGGACAATTCCGCAATTGATGACTTTTGCGCCCAGGCTTTCGGCCATGGCGGAGAGGGCGTTGCTGTTGGATGAGACGATCTGATCGGGGCGCGGCGTTTCTTCCGGGCAGCACCAGTTCATCACCGGTGGCAATGACCGCCACGACCGGCTTTTTCCGTACACTGACGATATCGCAATTCATTGCGGCGGCGAGGCCAATGTCGCGGGCGTTCAAGCGGATGGCGGCGGCCAGAAGGGTTTCGCCTTTCCGGAAGTCCAAACCACGGGGACGGATGTTCTGGCCGGCGCGGACGGATTGCAATATGGTAACGGCCTTGCCGCTGACTGTGGTGTTTTCCTGAATGATAACGGCGTCAGCGGATGCAGGCACAGGCGCACCGGTAAAAATACGAATGGCCTGGCGTGATTTCAACTTGCCCTTGAACCCATGGCCCGCGGCAGAGGTGCCAATGACTGTCAGCTCTGTGGCGCTGTCTTCGGAACGCAGCGCGTAACCATCCATGGCGGAGGAATTGAAAGGCGGCTGATCGCGTTTGGCCAACAAGGGCTTCGCCAATACACGGCCGAGCGCAAGAGCAAGCGGAACACTCTCGGGTGGCAGCGGCTTTGCATTGGCGAGAATGCGGGCTCGGGCCTCTTCGACGGGCATCAGGGCCATGGCTATTCCGCCGTAAAGGTGCCGGACTTGCCGCCGGATTTTTCGGTGAGGCGAAGGTCGGTGATTTTCATGCCACGGTCGACGGCCTTGCACATGTCGTAAAGGGTCAAGGCGGCAACGGAACAGGCGGTGAGGGCTTCCATTTCGACGCCGGTTTTTCCTTCCACCCTGACGGTTGCGCTGACTTCGATGGAGCTGGTTTTTTCATCGGCCACGAAATCAACGGATACCTTGGTGATGAGCAGGGGATGGCAGAGCGGAATGAGTTCATGGGTTTTCTTGGCGGCCATGATCCCGGCGATGCGGGCGGTGGCGAGCACGTCACCTTTTTTGGCGGTGCCGCCAAGGATGAGCGCCAGGGTTTCGGGCAGCATCAGAACTTGCGCCTTGGCGGTGGCCGAGCGCGAGGTGACGTGCTTGTCCGACACGTCCACCATATGGGCGTTTCCGGTGGCATCGAGATGGGTGAGTTTGCTCATGGTTTTGCGAGTATAGCACGGGTTGCGGCGGCCACATCATCCTGCCGCATGAGGCTTTCACCGATCAGGAAGGCGTTCACTCCGGCGGCCGAAAGCTTCGCCAAATCCTGAGGCTTGAACAGGCCGCTTTCGCCAATGATCAGGCGATCCCCGGGAATGCGAGGGGCGAGCGTCAGGGTTGTCTCGATCGTCGTTTCAAACGTATGGAGATTGCGGTTGTTTATGCCAATGAGCGGTGACGACAGTTTCAAAGCCCGGTCGAGTTCAGGTTGGTCGTGGACCTCAATGAGGACATCGAGGTTCCACTCCTTTGCCGCGGCTTCAAGTTCACGGGCGAGGCCATCATCAATCATCGCCATGATCAGCAGTATGCAATCAGCACCCCAGGCCCGCGCTTCCAGCACCTGGTAAGGATCAAGCATGAAATCCTTGCGCAGGGCAGGGAGTGAGCAAGCCTCCCGGGCCAGCGTCAGGAATTCCGGTGCGCCCTGGAATGACGGCGCATCCGTGAGCACGGAAAGGCAGGCGGCCCCACCCTGTTCGTAGGCCTTGGCAAGTTCGGGCGGATTGAAATGCGCACGGATCAGGCCCTTGGACGGGCTGGCTTTCTTGATTTCGGCAATCAGCGCCCATTGACCAGCAGCGATTTTGCTTTGAAGTGCTGTGTGAAAGCTGCGCACGGGCGGGGCATTTTTAGCGAGAGACTTCAAGCTGGGCAGGCGGAATGGCTGTTTTGGCCCTGGCCACTTCCTCGCGCTTGTAGGCGGCAATCTTGTCCAGGATGGTGGCCATCAGGAATTTGAAACCTTGATCAGCCTGTCGTGGGCCTTGAGTGCTGCACCACTGTCAATGGCTTGCTCCGCCAGTCGCACGCCTTCGGCATAGGCCTTGACCTTGTTGTCGATAAGAAGTGCGGCGCCCGTGGTCATCACGACGGCGTCGCGGAAGGCGTTTTTTTCACCCTGCAGAACGCCTCGCAGAGGCGGCGGCATTTTGGGCGGCATCGCCACCTTTCAGGTCTTCAAGCTTGGAGCGCTTGAGGCCCACCGTTTCCGGCGTGACTTCAAAGCTGGTGATTTTTCCATTCTTCAACTCTGAAATCCAGGTGGTGCCAGTGGGCACAATCTCGTCAAGGCCGCCTTCGCCATGGCAGATCCAGCAAGCTTCACTTCCCAGGTTCTTCAGGACATGCGCAAGGGGTTCAACCCAAGCCTTTGAAAACACGCCGGTAATCTGCTTCTTAACGCCCGCTGGGTTCGACAACGGACCGAGCAAATTGAAAATGGTGCGGGTGCCAAGTTCTACCCGGGTTGGGCCTACATATTTCATCGAGGAGTGATGGGCCGGGGCGAACATGAAGCCAACGCCTGCCTCGGCAATGCATTCACCGATCTTTTCAGGGGTGAGATCAATTTTCACGCCAAGCGCCATGAGAACGTCGGCCGAGCCCGATTTTGACGACAGGGCGCGGTTGCCGTGCTTGGCCACTTTCAGGCCGGCGCCTGCGGCCACAATGGCGGCACAGGTTGAGATGTTATAGGAGCCGGAGGCATCACCGCCGGTTCCGACGATATCGATGGCCCCCGGAGGGGCGTTCACGCGGATCATTTTTTCGCGCATGATTTCCACGGCCCCGGTGATCTCGTCCACAGTTTCTCCTCGGACGCGAAGCGCCATGAGAAGGCCTGCAATTTGCGACGGCGTGGCGTCACCCGACATCATGATTCCAAATGCCGTCCGGGCTTCGTCACGGGTAAGCGGTTTTCCATCGGCGGCCTTGGCGATGAGCGGTTTGAGTTCTGACATCAGCGCACCTTTGCCAAATCGAGGAAGTTCTTGAGCAGGGCATGGCCATGCTGCGAAGCAATGCTTTCCGGGTGAAACTGCACGCCGTGCACATTCAGGGTTTTATGCTGGAGGCCCATGATCAGCCCATCGGTCTCAGCGGTGATTTCGAAACAGTCGGGCAGACCCGTTTTTTCCACCACAAGTGAGTGATAGCGTGTGGCTTCAAAGTCCTTTGGGATGTCCTTGAACACGCCCTTGCCGCCGTGATGAACGGTGGAGAGCTTGCCGTGCATCAGTTTGGGCGCGCGCACCACCTTGCCGCCAAAGGCCTGGCCAATGGCCTGCAGGCCAAGGCAGACGCCGAAGATGGGAATGCTGGCCGAAGCCTTTTCGATCAGCTCCAGACAGATGCCGGCTTCGTTTGGCGTCTTTGGTCCCGGCGACAACACAATCGCCTCGGGCTTTGCCGAGATGACCTGGCCCACGCTGATCTTGTCATTGCGGTGAACCACGGTTTCAACCCCGAGATCGCCCAGATAGTGGAACAGGTTGTAGGTGAAGCTGTCGTAGTTATCGATGAGGATGATCATTGGGCCCTCCCGGCGCGGCCGGCAAAGCGCACGGCTTCATCGGCGGCGCGGAACAGGGCCTTGGCCTTGTTCACGCATTCCTGATGTTCATTCTCCGGCACGCTGTCGGCCACGATGCCGGCGCCGGCCTGCACATACATCTTGCCGTCCTTGACGATTGCGGTGCGGAGCACAATGCAGGTATCCATTTCGCCGTCGGCGGAGAAATAGCCGACGCAGCCGCCATAAACCCCGCGTTTGTGTTTTTCCAGTTCGTCAATGATTTCCATGGCGCGCACCTTGGGGGCGCCGGACACCGTGCCTGCCGGAAAACCCGCGCAGAGAGCGTCAATCACATCATATTTTTTGGACAGAGTGCCTTCGACATTTGAAACGATGTGCATGACGTGGCTGTAGTTTTCGATGATGAACTGGTCGGTCACCTTGATCGAGCCAATTTCCGCAACCCGACCCACATCGTTGCGGCCGAGATCAAGCAGCATCAGGTGTTCGGCCCGCTCCTTGGGATCAGCCAGCAACTCCGCGGCCAGCGCACGATCCTCGGACGGCGTTTCACCCCGCCTGCGGGTTCCGGCGATGGGCCTGATCGAGACCTTGCCGTCGCGCACGCGAACGAGGATTTCGGGACTGGAGCCAATGACCGCGAACTGATCGAAATCGAGATAGTAGAGGAAAGGCGACGGGTTCACCCGGCGCAGGGAGCGATAGAGGGCAAAGGGCGGCAGGTTGAAATTCGCCTCGAAGCGCTGGGAGAGAACGACCTGGAAAATGTCGCCGGCCGTTATGTAGTCCTTGGCCCTGGCGATCATGCCAGCATATTCCTGCGGCGTGGTATTGGATGCGGCTGCCATGATGGGCGGGGCTTCCACGTCCTGGGAGGTCAAATGATCAAGCGGGCGGTCCAGCGCGTCGACAACTTCGGAAATGCGTTCCTGGGCTCGCGCATAAGCAGCCTTTGGCGATACACTTTTGTCAACATAGACCGGCGATGTGACGGTGACTTCATCGCGCACGCTGTCGAAAATTGCCATAACCGTCGGGCGGATCATCATGCCATCGGGCAGGCCCAGTGTATCGGGATTTGGCTCGGGCAAATCCTCCATCAGCCGCACCATGTCATAGCCGACATAGCCGAAGATGCCCGCCGCCATGGGCGGCGCATCGGGGCCGAGCGGAATGCGGCTTTCGGCCAGCAGGGCGCGAAGCGATTCCAGCGGGGCAAGCCGGACCGGCTCAAAGGGACCGTCGGTGTTGTGCAGGGCCTTGCGGTTGATCGACGCCTCGCTGCCCGCAACCTTCCAGATCATGTCGGGATTCATCCCGATGATGGAATAGCGCCCGCGGACGGCGCCACCTTCGACGGATTCTAGCAGGAATGAATATTTGGCGTTGCGGGTGAGTTTCAGCATGGCCGAAACCGGGGTTTCGAGATCGGCGACAAGGCGGGTTGAAACGATTTGCGCCTCGCCTTTTTCGTAGGCGGCGGCGAAGTGATCGTAGTCGGGGGAAATTGGCATTTGCGTTACTCTGGAATGGGTTGTCAGGGGGTAGCGTTGGGACTTCCTGAAACCTGTTGCCAGAGTGCATTGTTGATCGAGACGCCAATTTGCCCTTGGAGCGCCGTAAGGTAGGCAGTCAGCAAATCCTTGGAGGCTGCGTCCTTGACGCTTTGCGCCAGTTCCTTTGCCTGAGGTGAATTGCTGTTATAAGGTTCGGCAAGGACCGTTTGTGACTGCATGATTTTCGCGGTCTTGCCATCGCCCTCCAGGCTCCAGGCAAATTTCTTTTCCGGAACGCTGAACAGGGCGGTGACGGCCTGCACGTCAAATTCCGTGTTCGCCTCATTTCTTCTCAGACCCTGGGCCGTCTTGATTTCAGACTTTGCCTCGGTGGCAAGCTGCTCAAGGGTTGCGCCATCATCCAGTTTCTTGACCATGCCGGTCGCCCGCTCGGTCAGCAGTTCGCGGACCTTGCGGGCCGTGACATCGCTGGTGACTTGCGCCTTGACTGTGTCCAGCGGTTTGAGGGCCGAAGGAATGACCTCGCGCACTTCATACCAGAAGTAGCTGTCGTGCGGGGTGAGGGCATCGTTTTCAACGCCGACATCGCTGGCAAACGCTGCTTTCAAAACGTCCGCTTTGCCGGGCAGGTCCACCTCCTTGCCATCGGGGCTGAGGCCCGCGGCGCTCACGGCAGGCACCACAACAAAGGGGATGCCCTGGGCCTTGGCGATATCCTCAAACTTTGTCTGCGCGGCGCGGGCGTCTTCAACCGCATCATAAATGGACTGGATTTCATCCATGGCACGCTCGGTTTGCAGGCGCTTGGTGAGTTCGTCTTTGACTTCCTCCAGCGAAGCCTGTTTTTCCGGTGCGATTTTCGTCGCCTTCAGAAGGGCGGTGACAAGGCTTCCCGAGATGGGTTCGCTGACTTCGTCCTGCTTCAATTTGAACGCAGCTTCGGCGACAGTCTTGTCCAGAAATTCTGCCTGGGTTTTATCAGCAAAGGTGATGTCAGCGTCACTGGCGCCACGCTCCTTGGCGATGGCCAGGAAATCCTCACCGGCGGAAATGCGGGCCTTGGCTTTTTTTGCTTCATCCAAGGTGGGAAACGAAATCTGCAGGACGGTGCGTTTTTCCGGGGTGAAGTAGTCGCGCTTGTATTTCTCATAGCCGGCGGAAAGGGCTTCCGGGGTAATGGCTATCTTGGGAGCCATGTCGGCGGGCTCCACTTTCATCACCGCGATGCTGCGGAACTCCGGCGCGGTGTAGGCAGCGGGTGTTGCCTCGTACTGTTTTTTCAGTTCTTCGTCAGTTGGCGCCGGAACATCGGTCTCGCTTGCCTTGATGATAAAATATTTCGCATCGCGCTGTTCGTTGCGATACCGGTACAACGCTTCAATAAGGGTATTAGGCGGCTTGAAGCCGCGGTCCACCGCGTCGGTAATGGCATTTCGCGCCCGGTTGCGGGTTTCGCTGGCCACATACATTTCCTCATTCAAACCGTTTTGCTGCAAAATGCGGGCAAACAGTTGCGGATCAAATTTGCCGTTACTCTGAAATGCCGGATTGCCCTTGGCCTCCTCGGCAATCGTTTGCCTGGAAATGCTGAGCTTGAGGTCCGAGGCCTGCGCGTCGATTGCCGCCGACTGAATCAGGTTGTTCAGAATTGAGCGGTCAACGCCCATGCGGCGGGCATCTTCAGCCGTCAGGTTCTGTCCGGTCTGCTGGGCCAGGCTCTGCATGGCCTGGCGGTAGGAGTTGCTGTACTGCTGGCTTGAAATTTCCTGGTTGCCAATGGTTGCAAGGGCCGTGGCATTGAACCCGCCAAAGATGTCCTGGATGCCCCACACGCCGAAGCTTCCCGCCAACAGCATCAGCAGGATTTTTGCCACCCAGGATTTACCTGCGTTGCGGAACATTTCGAGCATCGGGACGTCCTTTCAGGGGCTGGCTACAGCCAAATCATAAATTTTGCATAATAGGTAGGTGGCTTGCCTCTCGCAAGCAAGAGATTGCTCTGCTATGAGGCAATGGATTCAAGGGTTTGGAGTGGTTAAAATGGTAAAATCGGGGCCGCGCCCTCTCGTGGCGGGCAATTGGAAGATGAACGGCACCACGGCCATGCTGAAGGAACCGCGCCTGCTGGCGGGCATGCTGCGCGACGTGAAACTGAAATGCGAGGTTCTGGTGTGCCCCCCGGCAACGCTTGTCCGGCGGGTCAAATCGGTGATGAAGGGCTCGCGCATCAAGGTTGGCGGCCAGGATTGCCACTGGAATGCGTCCGGGGCTCATACGGGGGATATTTCGGCAGAAATGCTGAAAGACGCGGGCTGCACCAGCGTCATCGTCGGGCATTCGGAGCGCCGCGCCAACCATGCGGAAACCGACGAGATGGTTTCCAAGAAGGCAAAGGCCGGGCATGGGGCAGGATTGATTGCCATCATCTGCATTGGTGAAACGCTGGAGCAGCGCAAAGGCGGCAAGACGCTTGGGGTTGTGTCAGAGCAGTTAAAAGGCTCCCTGCCTGAGGGCGCCACGGCCTCCAACACGGTTATCGCCTATGAGCCGGTATGGGCCATTGGCACGGGGCTTGACGCCCACCGTTGCCGAGGTGGCGGAGGTTCACACCCATATCCGCGCCGATCTCGGCAAGTTGCTGGGCGATGACGGGGCAGGGGTCCGCATCCTCTATGGTGGTTCGGTGAAGCCTTCGAATGCAACGGAGCTCATGGGGGCCGCCAACGTGAATGGCGCGCTTGTTGGCGGCGCCAGCCTGAAGGCTGCGGATTTCATCGGGATCATCAAAGCCTATATGTGAGGAACGCCCGTGGCCGAAATTCCAACCATTGTTAAACGCAAGCTGCAAGCGCAAGTGATCGGGCCGATCTATGCGGAGATGGTGGAACAGGTTGGCGAGGAAAAGGCATCGGCCATCCTGGATTCAGCCATTCGCAAGGCGGCCATTGCCGAAGGCAGGGAATTTGCCAGGAAAGCGCCGGGCGGGGTCACCTCCATGGCGGATTTCATCAAGCTCTACGAGTTGTGGACCGCAGACGGAGCCCTCGAAGTGACGGTGCATGAGGCAAGCGATACGGTTTTCAATTTTGACGTGACGCGTTGCAAGTATGCGGAAACCTATCGCGAGATGGGGCTGGGCAAGGTGGGCCACCTCATGTCATGCAACCGGGACGGCACCTTCTGCGAAGGCTACGACCCCAATATCAAGCTCGAACGGAAGCAAACCATTATGGAAGGGGCCTCCTGCTGCACGTTCCGCTACCGATACGAAAGTATTACTCGATAAATTTCTCCGCCTCCAAGAGTTGATTGTCAGCGCGGCCATTTTCTGCAATAATTTTGATCAAGAGGCAGGCCGGAATTCTGACTCTCATTTCCGCGCCGATCTCTCAAGCAAAAGATAGCGCCCCAGCTTAAGTATCCGGATTCTCCAGATGCCGTGAACCGGGCGCATGGGAGGATAAAATGATCAAGAAACTCGTGTTTGCCTTATCTTGCGTCACCGCATTAGTTGCGACCGGCGCGCTGGCGCAAGACCCCAATCTCGAAAAGTTGGGTGGCTTCAAAACCACCGGCACGCCGATGATGGTGCCGATTCCTCAGTCCGGCGAAAACATTGAGGCACTCAAGGCAATCGCTGCGCAGATAAAAGTCCCGGCCGGATTCAAGGTCAGCCTCTACGCAGCCGTTCCCGATGCCCGGCACATGGCGGTCGGGCCGCAGGGCGTGGTGACATTCGTAGGTACCCGCAAGGAGCTCGCCTATTCGATGACCGACCGAAACAAGGATCGCGTCGCCGATGACGTGAAGGTGTTTGCGCCTTCGATCAAAATGGCGGTGCCGAACGGCTTCTGCTTCTCCCGGGACGGTCATCTCTATCTGGTAGAACAGAATCGCGTTCTGTGGTTCCCGGCGGCCGAGTTCTTTTATGAGGGCCCGGATGTCGCGGCCTTCGCCATCGTAAAGCAGGGCGAACTCATTCCGGCGACCGATGAGAGTTACAACCACACGGCGCGCACCTGCCGCGTGGGTCCCGATGGCCGCCTGTATATTACCATTGGCCAGCCGTTCAACGTGCCCGCCCCCGAATTGCTTCCAGAGTTTACAAGATTGGGTATCGGCGGCATCATCAGCATGAAGCAGGACGGCACAGACCGCAAAATCTATGCCCGCGGAATGCGCAATCCGCTCGGGATCGACTTCAACCCTAAAGACAAGACCATCTGGGTGAATGACAATCAGGTCGATGGCATGGGCGAGACAATTCCACCTGGGGAAATGAACCATGTCACCGGACCGGACCAGAACTTTGGCTTTCCCTGGTATGGCGGCGGCAAGGTACGCACTAACGAGTATAAGGACGCCACCATCCCCGATGGGGTGATTTTCCCGGCGGTGGAGCAAGAAGCACATGCTGCCGATCTTGGGCTGTCGTTCTACACCGGCAAGCAGTTCCCTGAGAAATACCGCGGTGGCATTTTTTCGGCCCAACACGGATCGTGGAACCGCGTGAACCCGGTGGGAGCGCGTGTGCTCTTCACTTCGCTCAAGGCGGATGGATCGGCAGACAAGACTGAGGTGTTCGCCGAAGGCTGGTTGAACGCGGACGGCGAGTACATCGGCCGTCCGGTCGATGTTCAGGTGCTGAACGACGGTTCGCTCCTGGTCTCCGATGATCTGGCCGGGGCCGTCTGGCGGATTTCATACGGGAAATGACGTCTTCGTCCGTTCGGCGGGATTGCACCTGCCGAACGGAATCCAATCCAAATTCGGCAATGAAGCGAGGTACGATGTGCACTTGTGGGTGATGTTGCTGGCCGCAATGCTAGTTGGCTCGACGTTTGCCGATGCGGCAGGCGATCCGCTTGCAGGCAAAAAAAAGGTTGCAACGTGCGTAGTCTGTCATGGAAGAGATGGTATCGCTAAAATTCCTGACGCGCCTAATCTCGCCGGCCAAAAAGAAGCTTATATCCTGCGTTCGTTTGCAGCTTACAAGTCGGGCGAGCGCAAGAACGAACAGATGTCGATTATCGCGAAAAGCGTGGGGGATGCAGATATCGCAGACATCGCGGCCTATTATGCGGCGATCAAAATCACGGTCGAAATGCCGAAATGACATGAGCATTTAGTATGGATTGCCTCGCGGGCCATTTCGGGCCAAACTAAAGTCAAGGCACGGATGATGCCGAAAACAGGGAGAAACAAAATGACAGAATCTCACAAAAACAAGGATGCCAATTCACGACGCGCATTCCTTAAGAGCGGTGCCGTTGCCGCCGCGGCGGGTGCCGCAACACTTGCCATGCCGAATGTGGCACGCGCGCAAGAAGCGGTGACATTCAAATTTCAGAGCACCTGGCCCACCAAGGATATTTTCCATGAGTATGCGGCGGACTTCGTTACGCGGGTCAATGAGATGGCGGGAGGCAGGCTGAAGCTTGAGCTGTTGCCTGCCGGCGCCGTGGCCAAGGCTTTCGAGGTGCAGGACGCCGTGCTTGCCGGCACGCTCGACGGCGGCCACGGGGTGTGCGCCTACTGGTATGGGAAGCACAAGGCCTATTCGTTGTTCGGAACGCCGCCCTCCTGGGGCTGGAGAGCCAACCAGATGGTCGGCTGGATGAGATACGGAGGCGGGCAGGCGCTCTATGACGAACTCGTCCAGAACGTGCTCGGCCTCAATCTTGTCGGCTTCCTGACGGGACCGATGCCAACCCAGCCGCTCGGCTGGTTCAAGAAGGAAGTGACATCGCCTGACGATCTCAAGGGTATCAAATACCGCACCGTCGGCCTCTCGGCCGATCTCTTCAAGGAAATGGGCTCTGCGGTGACCATCATGGGCGGCGGCGAAATCGTTCCGGCCATGGACCGTGGCCTGCTTGACGCGGCCGAGTTCAACAACCCTTCTTCTGACAAACTTCTGGGATTTGCCGACGTGTCGAAGGACTACATGCTGCAAAGTTATCACCAGTCAGCGGAGTGCTTCGAGATCATCTTCAACAAAGCGAAGTACGACGCGTTGGCGCCTGAGCTTCAGGCGGTCATTAAATATGCCGTCGAAGCGTCCTCGGCCGACATGAGTTGGAAAGCCATGGATCGTTATTCCACTGATCTTGCGGCTCTCAAGGAGGCTGGGGTCAAGGTGCACAAAACACCTGATTCAGTGCTGCAGGCCCAACTCGCGGCTTGGGATAAAGTCCTTGCTGCGCAGTCAGCGGAACCCTTCTTCGCCAAGGTCGTCGAAAGCCAGAAGGCTTGGGTCAAGCGTGTCGTCAGCACGCAATTCGAGCTTGAAGTAAGTCAGAGCATGGCCTTCGAGCACTTTTTCAAAACCTAGTCTGGCATTGCTCACCTTCCCCCTGAAGGGGGAAGGTGGCACTGAATATGGGGCGGAGGGGGAGTTTTGGAAACAATCAAAGGAATAGTGCGCCATGAAGAATGAGCGTCTGCCGTTCATTCTTTTTGTCGCCGGCTTAGCGCTAGTCATTCTGGCGATCTTTTGGTCGCTGTATGCCTATGGGGAAGTTGGCCGCATGGTCGCCGCCAAGGGCCTGCGGCCGGCCAACAGTTTTCATTGCCTTATGTTTTTTGGCGGTGCTTGCGATCTCCTTTCCGCCGCACATGCGGAGAAAGGCTCAACAGCCTATTCTCCTCTGATATTTTGGGCCGGTGTCATTGCAGTCATCGGCAGCTTTGCGCTCCATCTTAAATCACGCTTCGTTGGCGAGGCCTGGAGTGCCCGGCTGCAGCGCTTGCTCATCCCGGTGGACCAAGTGAGCACGCTTGTCGGGCATGTCTTCGCCTGGAGCATCCTGTTGCTGACGTTTGCAGTCAGCTACGAAGTCTTCTCGCGCTATGTGCTGGGTGCGCCTACAGAATGGGCTTTCGATGCCAGCTATTTTCTTTATGGCGCCCTGTTCATAATGGCGGGGGCCTATGCGCTCTCGCGCAATGCCCATGTCCGCGGCGACTTCCTCTACCGTTCATGGCAGCCGAAGACCCAGGCGGCGATGGACCTGGCCCTCTATTTCCTGTTTTTCTTCCCAGGCATCATCGCCTTTATCTATTCGGGCTATGGCTTTGCCGCACAGTCATGGGTCAATCACGAACATTCCGCTTACAGCCCTGCTGGGCCTCCCATCTATCATTACAAGACACTCATTCCCGTCACCGGCATATTCCTGCTGTTGCAGGGTGTTGTCGAAGTTGTCCGCTGTCTTATTTGCCTGCGCACTGGTGCTTGGCCGAAGCGGCTGCACGATGTTGAAGAGCTCGAGAAAGTCATCCTTGAACAACACGCCGATGCCGAGGCCAAACCATGACCGACCCGCAACTTGGCGTGTTCATGCTCATTCTCTTTGTCGGGCTCATCATGCTCGGCTTTCCGATTGCCTTTACGCTTGATCGCCATGGGCGTGGGATTTGCCTGGCTGGCATTCGATGGCAACTGGGAACCGGTCATGTCGTTGCTGGTGCAGCGTACCTGGTCGGTGATGACCAATGATGTCCTGATCTCGGTGCCCCTCTTTGTCTTCATGGGTTATATCGTTGAACGCGCCAACATCCTTGACCGGCTGTTCCGTTCCATCCAGCTTGCGGCGGGCGTGCTGCCAGGTTCGTTGGCGTTGGCCACGCTGTTAACATGTGCCTTGTTTGCTACGGCCACCGGCATCGTCGGCGCGGTCGTGACCCTGATGGGCCTCCTTGCCTTCCCGGCAATGCTCAAACAAGGCTATGACGTGCGGCTTTCGGCAGGGGTTGTTTGTGCCGGAGGCTGTCTTGGCATTCTTATCCCACCGAGCATCATGCTCATTCTCTATGGGGCGACGGCAGGTGTTTCGCCGGTGCAGCTTTATGCTGGCGCGCTTTTTCCGGGTTTGATGCTTGCCGGCATGTACATGGCCTATGTGATCATCCGCGTAATGATCAATCCGGCATTGGCGCCGCCGCTTCCCATGAGTGAACGCGATGTGCCATTTGTCACCATTGTCCGTGAACTGCTGACTTCCTTCGTGCCTCTTGCACTGCTTATTTTTTCAGTGCTGGGTGCCATCATGTTCGGCCTTGCAACGCCATCGGAGGCAGCCGCCATTGGGGCGCTCGGCGCCCTGGTACTTGCGGCTGCCTATCGCTCACTCACATTTGAGAAGCTCAAAGAGTCGGTGTTCCTGACGGCACGCACCTCGGCCATGGTGTGCTGGCTGTTTGTCGGTTCATTCACGTTCTCGGCCGTCTTCGCCATCCTTGGCGGCGACGCCGTGATCAAGGACTTTGTGGTTGGCCTTGACCTTTCCCCGCTCATGTTCCTGATTGTCACGCAGATCATTATTTTCATTCTTGGCTGGCCCCTGGAATGGACGGAAATCATCGTGATTTTTGTGCCCATTTTCCTGCCGTTGCTGGACCACTTCGGGATTGATCCGCTGTTTTTCGGCATCCTGATTGCCCTCAATATCCAGACGTCGTTCCTCTCGCCGCCGGTGGCCATGGCGCCCTTCTACCTGAAGGGCGTGGCCCCAAAACACGTGAACATCAATGACATCTTTGCCGGCGTGATGCCGTTTATCTTCATTGTGGTGTTTGCCATGGTGCTTCTCTACATGTTCCCGGCCATTGGCATGTGGCTGCCAAGCTACCTTTACGGGCGCTGAACTGCCGCTGGTTTGAGGGCATTCAACCGCTCTTGAAGCGGGTTGCTTTAGGTCCATATAGACGCTAAACCGCCCCGAAATTGAAATAGGTTCGCTTCCCCATGCAAACGGTTCTTCTGGTCATTCACCTCATTATCGCCCTGGCCCTGATTGGGACAGTGCTGCTGCAACGCTCGGAGGGCGGGGCGCTGGGCATTGGCAGTGGCGGCGGAGGTGGCGGCAACCTGTTTTCGGCGCGGGGCGTTGGCAATGCGCTGACACGGACTACGGCCATTCTGGCCCTGTGTTTCTTTATTACTTCCATAGGTTTGACCTTGATTGCCCGCCATGGCGGTGGGGCCGGCGGTTCGCTTTTTGATGGCGCTTCGGCCCCGGCGGGGCAGCAGGCTCCGGCAACGGGCGGCAGCGTACTGCCACAATTGCCGGCTGCGCCTGCCACACCACAGGTTCCTGTTTCACAGTAATTGTTTCACGGTTTTTAACAATAATCTGAAAACTCCAGTTTTCAGCCTTCGAATCATGTTTGCAAGCGAGTAGGTTGAACTCCCATGGCGCGATACATTTTCATTACCGGCGGCGTGGTTTCTTCCCTTGGCAAAGGCCTGGCTTCAGCGGCACTTGGCGCGCTGCTCCAAGCCCGTGGCTACAGCGTGCGGCTGCGGAAACTCGACCCCTATCTCAATGTCGATCCGGGCACCATGAGCCCCTATCAGCATGGCGAAGTCTTCGTGACCGATGACGGGGCGGAAACCGATCTCGACCTTGGCCACTATGAGCGCTTCACCGGGAGGCCCGCCAACAAGCAGGACAACATCACCACCGGGCGCATCTACCAGGACATCATCGCCAAGGAGCGGCGCGGCGATTTCCTCGGCGGCACGGTGCAGGTCATTCCGCACGTGACCGATGCCATCAAGGATTTCATCGGATCGGGCAATGAAGAGTTCGATTTCGTTCTGGTGGAAATTGGCGGAACGGTTGGCGATATTGAAGGCCTGCCGTTTTTCGAGGCGATCCGCCAGTTTGGGCAGGAGGCGCCGCGCAATTCGTGCATCTATATTCACCTGACGCTGCTGCCCTATATCCCGACGGCTGGCGAGTTGAAGACCAAGCCGACGCAGCATTCGGTGAAGGAGCTGCGCTCAATCGGCATTCAGCCAGATATCCTGCTGTGCCGCGCGGACCGGGAAATTCCCGAGAATGAACGGCGCAAGATTGCGCTGTTTTGCAACGTGCGGCCATCGGCCGTCATTCAGGCGCTCGATGTTTCAAGCATTTATGATGTGCCGCGGGCCTATCATACGGAAGGCCTGGACAAGGAAGTGCTGGATGCCTTTGGCATTCAAAACGCGAAAGCTCCTGACCTTTCCAAATGGGAAGGCATCATGCAGCGGGTGACCCAGCCCGAGGGCGAAGTGAAGATTGCCGTTGTCGGGAAATACACGGGATTGCTTGATGCCTATAAATCACTGAACGAAGCCTTGGTGCATGGCGGCATTGCCAACAATGTGAAGGTGCGCCTGGAATGGATCGCAGTCGGAAGTTTTCGAGAATGAGGATCCGGCGCCCTATCTTGAAGGGGTTGACGGCATTCTGGTGCCGGGCGGCTTTGGCGAGCGTGGGTTCCGAGGGCAAGATCAGGGCCGCAACATTTGCCCGGACGCGCGATGTGCCTTATTTTGGCATTTGCTTTGGAATGCAAATGGCCTGCATCGAGGCGGCGCGGAATCTGTGCGGCATTCCCGATGCAAGTTCGACGGAATTTGGCCCCACGAAGCAACCGATTGTTGGCGAGATGACCGAGTGGATGAAGGGAAATGAACTGGAGCTGCGCAAGGCGGGTGGCGATCTTGGCGGCACCATGCGGCTTGGGGCCTATGACGCCACACTGGCAAAGGGCAGCAAGATTGCCGAGATTTACGGATCAACGCATATCTCGGAACGCCACCGGCACCGCTATGAGGTGAACACGCGCTACCGGGCGCAACTGGAAAAGGCGGGCATGCGGTTTGCCGGCATGTCGCCTGACGGACTTTTGCCGGAAACGATCGAATATCCCAATCATCCCTGGTTCATTGGGGTGCAATACCATCCCGAACTGAAATCCAAGCCCTTTGATCCCCATCCGCTGTTTGCCTCCTTCATAGGGGCCGCCGTGAACAAGAGCCGACTGGTGTAGCAATGGGAAAAGCGCTCCAGCTTTTAAAACCCTGGTTTGCGCTGCTGTTTTTTGTTTGGGTGTTTGTGGGGCCCGCTGCCGCATTTGATGAGGCGGTCATCGGGCAGGCGGAGCGTTCGGCATTGGCTTTCCGCGCCAATCTCCAGGCCATTGACAGTGAATTGGCGCTATCGTCGATTACCGACCAGCGGCTGATTGACCATCGCAATACGCTTGAAGACATTCGCATCAAGGCGCTGAACCAATCGAGCGCACTGGATGAACCGATCAGGGAAATTGCCGAGCAGGTCGCGAAACTTGGGCCCGCGCCGCCTGCAGAACAGACAGAATCGGTTGAAATCGGCGCGCAACGCAAGCTGTTGAACGATGTCCTCAATCGTTTGCAGGGCGCCAAGACACAGCTTGAACTGGTGGCTGTGGAAGCCGAGCAACAGGCGGGCCGCGCCTCATCCATTCAGCGCAACCAGTTTTTCCAGAAAATATTTGAATCCAGCAGGTCCATTCTCAATCCCTATTTGTGGAGCGACGCAGGCGCCGGGCTGACGGTATTCCTGCAACGCCTCGGGGCCTTGATCGGCAATTGGTGGGACCAGATTCAACATACGGCGAGTGTGTCGTCGCTGTTAATGCTGCCGCTGGCAATTCTCCTCATACTGGCGGTGTGGTGGTTTGTTGGCCGGGTATTGCGGGAACGCTACAAGGCGAGAAGCCTTGAGAGCGATTTTCCGGACAATCTGGACCGGCTTTGGCGCGTTGTCCGCGCCACGCTTGGCACCTTGATCCTGCTCAGCATCCTGTTTGCCGTCACGCTCAGTTACCTGGAAAATGCGGGTTTTGTGACCGCCCGGTTCAACCTCGTGCTGGATGGGCTTGCCGCCATTATAACTGGAACATTGGTCAATGGCGTTCTGGCCTACCGCATTGCGGCGCCAAACCAGGCCAAATGGCGACTGATCAATCTTGATGATGCCGCTGCTTCGCGTTTCGCATTGCTTGCCACGGTCTGTGCGGCAATGTCGGGAGCCTCCGATGCCTTCAGCAACCTGGCGGACGGCATCTATCTTCCGGTCACCTATTCAATCGGGCAGTCGGCCCTTGCCTCCTGTCTGATGCTGGTGCTGCTTGCCCTGTTGCTTTTGAATTTCCGCAACCAGTCCGGACTGGCGGAGAAAACACCTAATCAGATCGTATACTTTCGCTGGACCGAAGTTCTATTAACGCCGGTGTGGCTGCTCGTCCTTCTGGCGACAATAGCCCTGCTGTTCGGCTATGTTGCGCTGGCGAACTTCATTGTTTTCAAGCTGTTCGACACGGCTCTCGTCGTCACATTCCTGTTCCTGATTCACTACACCATCGATGCGGCGGTCCACACAAGTTTTGATCCAAGCAGCCATTTGGGAAAATTCTTGCGCCGCGTTACAGGCTTGGGAGAGCGCGCCATCGAGCGGGCAGGGCTGCTGTTTCGCACCTTCGTGGATATTCTCCTGGTGTTCATCGGGTTGCCGGTCCTCTTCCTGCTGTGGACGGTCACCTGGATTGATTTTCGGGCGCTGGCCAACAAGGCCTTCTTCGGCTTTGATGTCGGCAGCGTTACGGTCTCACCTTCATCCATGCTGCTTGTCGCCTTCGTGCTCGTTAGCGGCATCGCCGTTACCAAGCTTTTCGTGGGCTGGCTCAACCGGCGCATTCTTCTGGAAACGCGCATCGACAAGGGGGTTCAGGACTCGGTCCGCAAGGGCGCCACCTATGCGGGCTACATCATCGCGGCGGGATTTGCCCTTACGGCGGCTGGCCTGGACTTTTCCAATCTTGCCATCGTTGCCGGTGCCCTCGGCGTCGGTATCGGTTTCGGCTTGCAGTCCATCGTCAATAATTTTGTGTCCGGGCTCATTCTGCTGGCGGAGCGGCCCATACGGGTAGGGGACTGGGTTTCCATTCCGGCGGGTGAGGGGCTGGTCAAGAAGATAAACGTTCGCGCCACGGAAATTGAGACGTTTGACGGCTGCTCGATCATTGTTCCCAATTCCAACCTGATCACGGAGCCGGTGAAGAACTGGACCCATAGTGACACGATGGGGCGCTTTACCGTTAACGTGAGTGTCGCCTATGACAGCGATGCGGAGAAGGTGAAGGAACTTCTCCAGCAATTGACCAAGGCCCATCCCAATGTGCTGACCTATCCGGAACCGATCGTGACACTGCAAAAATTTGGAACTTACTCACTTGATTTCGAAATCAAGGGCACCGTGGGGGATATTTTCTACGGTGTGCTGGTTGCCAGCGATTTACGTTTTTCAATTCTAAAAGCATTTAGTGAGAAGGGGATTGTGATTCCCCAGCCGCCGCTTGTAAGCGTTACGCGGCAGTAACCTTCTGTAGAAGCCGTCCAGTTATTGAGCGGCGTGTTTTAGCTCCCTGGAAGATGTCGGCCGCCCGATTCCGAAATAGGCAAAGCCTTGGCTTGTGACATCTTCGGGATGGTAAACATTGCGGAGATCAACGAGTGTTTTGGCCTGCATTGCTGCCGCCAATTGTCGAAATTCAAGGGTGCCAAATACCTCCCATTCGGTAACGATAACAAGGGCATGTGCACCTTTTGCGGCATCATAGATGTTATCTGCCAAGTGTACATCGTGAAGCAAGGTCCGTGCTGTTGCCATGCCGGCTGGATCATAGGCCCGTATGATTGCTCCCTGATCTTGCAAAGCCTGGATTATGGAAAGGGAGGGAGCTTCCCGCATGTCATCTGTGTTAGGTTTGAAGGTGAGGCCCAGAATGGCGATCGTTTTGCCACGGACATTTCCGCCGCAAGCGGCGATCACCTTGCGCGCCATGCCGCGCTTGCGCTGCTCATTGATGGCAACAGTATTTTCGACCAGGCGAAGCGGGCTGCCATAATCCTGAGCAGTCTTGGCCAGGGCAAGCGAATCCTTGGGAAAACACGAGCCGCCATAACCAGGTCCTGCACGCAGGAACCTGGATCCAATCCGCCGATCGAGGCCAATGCCGTGAGAAACGTCCTGCACATCAACGCCGGCTACTTCGCAGAGATCTGCCATCTCGTTGATGAAGCACACTTTCAGGGCGAGAAAGGCATTTGCCGCATATTTAATGAGTTCGGCACTGCGCCTCGCCGTAAACAAGAGTGGCACCTGGTTGACCTGGAGCGGCAGGTAAACCTCGGTCATGACGGCGCGGGCCCGGTCATCGCTGAGGCCTATCACGATACGATCCGGCTTCTTGAAATCGCTGATTGCCGAGCCTTCACGTAAAAATTCCGGATTTGAGACCACCGCCACATCGGCGGCAGGGTTGATCTCGCGGATAATGCGTTCAATTTCGTCACCGGTTCCCAATGGAACTGTCGACTTTGTGGCCACCACCGTGAAGCCCTTAATTTCTGCTGCGACTTCGCGGGCAACCGCATAAACATGGGAAAGATCGGCATGCCCGTCACTCCGGCGCGGTGGAGTTCCAACGGCAATGAACACCACATCGGAATTGCCAATCGCCGCAGCGAGATCGGTTGAAAAAAACATCCGTGCCGCCGCCACGTTATCTTTCACCAACTGGTCAAGACCGGGCTCATATATGGGAATTTCACCGCGCTTCAGCGCACTAATCTTTTCAGAATCGCTGTCGATGCAGGTGACTTCGTGGCCAAAATCGGCAAGGCAGGCGCCAGACACCAGTCCCACATAACCCGATCCAATCATCGCAATTCGCATTAAAGGCTCCAGTGAATCAAGTTGACAACGAACGCAGAAGAATTAATCACATAAATCATACAGATGCGTTTTCACAGCATGATCCGGACCTATGGGTGCGCGCTTCATCAAATCACGCCTATCCGTGCCAAATCACCAAGCCTTATCAACCCTGAAAGCTTGCCTTGTTCATTCAGAACAAATAGGGCAGTAATCCTGTTGACTTCCATTTCCCGCAATGCAACGGAAATCAGCTCATCTGCGCCAATGACGCGCGGGTTGCGGGTCATGATGCTTGCTGCGGTGTTTTCGAACAGGTTCGCGTCAGCGATGTGACGGCGGAGATCGCCATCGGTAATGGCACCGAGGAGGCTGCCTTCGCCGTCCACAACGCCCAGAATGCCAAGTTCCTTTGTCGTCATTTCCAGAATTGCGTCACGCATGGTCATGTTCGGGTGAACAATCGGCAGCGCTGCTCCCGTATGCATCACGCTTGCAACAGTGCGGATGCTTGCGCCCAGTTTGCCGCCTGGATGATAGATCCGGAAATCCACAGGCTTGAATTTTCGGGCGCTCAGCAGCGTCACGGCGAGGGCATCGCAGAGGGCGAGCTGCAATGTGGTGGAGGTGGTTGGCGCAAGTCCGTGTGGACAGGCCTCTTCGACTTGCGGCAATTTGAGGACAACATTTACATTGCGCCCCAGTGTACTGTTGGCGCGTGCCGTGATGGCAATGGCAGGAATTGCAAATCGGCGGGTATGCTCGATAATGGCGGAAAGCTCTTCGCTCTCGCCTGAATTGGAAATGAGAAACACGATATCGGATGACGTAATGCCGCCGAGATCGCCGTGGCTTGCTTCGCCGGCATGGATGAATTGAGCGGGCGTGCCGGTGGATGAAAGCGTTGCGGCGAACTTGCGCCCGATATGGCCGCTTTTGCCCATGCCCGACACGATGGTGCGGCCCTTGGTATCCAGCACCATGGTCACAGTCTTGTTGAATCCCATCAGCCAAATCCGGTTCAAAACTCTCAATGAGTTTCGAAAGCCCGGCCTGCTTCAATGCGTAGCGCCGCCAGCCCTGTCTGCCAATAATGCATAAATCCACGTCCTTTGTTGATATCAAGAATAGCCTTCCGCCCGTTTTCATTCCAGCACCAAGAATCCCGTTCAAAAGCACGGCAGTTGCTTGGCCGAGATTTCCCCATTAGATATCCGGGTTTTGTTGGGAAAGTAAGAAATGCCGCTCGTAATCGTGCCCGCCAGGCTGAAAAGCGCCCGGCTGCCGGACAAACCTCTCCAGTACATTGGCAGCGATCCGCTGATCGTGCATTGCTGGCGTCGCGCCATGGAAGCCGATATCGGGCCTGTATATGTGGCGGCAGACAGTGAGGCTATCTGTGAGGTTATCGAGAAGGCGGGAGGGCATGCCGTCCTGACGGGAGAGGCCCATTGCGGCACGGACCGGGTGGCGCTGGCGGCCGAAATCGTTGATCCCGCGGGCAAGCATCAAGTGGTGATCAACCAGCAGGGCGACATGCCTTTCATCAACCCAACCCATCTGCGGCAATTTGCGGCGGGACTCAAGGATATTGTCGAGATGGCAACCGCGGTTTGTGAGCTGGGACTTGTTGAGGTGCGCGGCCAGGATTTTTTCCGTACCACCGTCAAGTCGCATATCGGGCTTTACGCTTTCACACGCACCGCATTGCGCAAATTTCACGCCATGCCGCAGAGCGGGCGCGAGAAAGATATCCGGCTGGAGCAGTTGCGGGCGGTCGGGCAGATGGAAATTGCCTTTATTGAGCTTGCGCACATGCCGCAGGAAGTCAACACGCCGGAAGATCTGGAAGCTGCCAACTCAATGATTAAAGCAGCCGGATCAAGCCGCTGAAGGCTTCAGAATATCCTTGGCCACCGCATCAATGCGCTGCAAGCCAATGATGAGATTCTCCAACTGATCCAGCGGTATCATGTTGGGGCCATCGGAAGGGGCCCGGTCAGGGTCTTCGATGGGTTTCAATGAAGAGGCCGGCTACGCCTACGGCCACCGCCGCGCGCGCCAAAACAGGCACCATTTTCCGGTCGCCACCGGAGCTTGCTCCCAGGCCGCCGGGCTGTTGAACTGAATGCGTGGCATCGAATATGACCGGTGCGCCGATGTCGCGCAGCACCGGCAATGCGCGCATGTCGGAAACCAGCGCGTTATAGCCAAACTGCGCGCCGCGCTCCGTCACAAGCACCTTTTGATTGCCGCCGCTCACGAGCTTTTCCACAACGTGGCGCATGTCCCAGGGCGCCAGGAACTGGCCTTTCTTCACATTGACGGCCCGCCCGGTGGCGGCTGCGGCCAAAAGCAGATCCGTCTGACGGCAGAGAAAGGCGGGAATCTGAAGGACATCCACTGCCTCTGCCACAGCCGCGCATTGCCAGCTCTCGTGCACATCGGTGAGAACGGCGAGGCCGAATTTTGACCTGATTTCCTGGAAAATCGGCAATGCGGCTTCAAGCCCTATACCTCGTTTGGCTGTTGCGCTGGTCCGGTTGGCCTTGTCGAACGATGTCTTGTAAACAATCCCGATGTTAAGCTTTTTGCCGATTTCGGCGAGTGCTGCGGCCATAAACATCGCATGGTCGCGGCTTTCCAGTTGGCAGGGCCCGGCAATCAGCGCAATTGGCAGATTGTTGCCAAACGTGGCAGAGCCAAGATCAAGAATGGGTAATGGAAGCACTGTTTTCATTGCGGCTTGCTAGCATTAAGCTCGCTATGTGCCAAGCGGCATGCGAGAAAATTGCCAGTATCTGACAGGCAATACCGGAGCCCGGGAGAGACGTTTGATGGACGGAAAGCAGTTGATATGGGCCCTTCAAACCGGGCGCACGGGAGACAACGCCCAGGTTCTGGAAATCGCGCATCAGCTCGGCGGCAATATAGTCGTCAAGAAACTGACCTTCAACGCCATGCACAATCTGCCGAACTGGATGTTGGGTGCAAGCCCCACCAGCCTTGCGCCGGAGGCGCGGCGAGAGATAACACCGCCGTGGCCCAACCTGGTCATTGCCGCCGGCAAGCGCACGGTGCCGGTCGCGCGCTCGATAAAGGCGGCTTCCGGCGGGCGAACGAAATTGGTTCAGGTCGGGCGCCCACGGGCCGCGCTCTCGAATTTTGATCTTGTGATCTCGACCCCACAGTATGGCTTGCCGAAAGATCACAACGTTGTCGAATTGGCTTTGCCGTTTGCTTCACCGAGGTCTGCTTCCGGGCAAGAGATTTCATATTGGGCAGAAGAATGGAAAGACTTGCCGCGCCCTTGGACGATGGTGTCTATCGGAGCAGGCAAGTTTCCCTTGCGCTTTGGAGCTCCGGAGATTGGTGATCTCGGGGAAAAGCTTTCGGCGCTCGGTACAAGCGTCATTGCCATAGCTTCACCGCGCACGAGACCCGATGTACTTAATGTGCTTGCAAAACACGTGAAGGATCGTCCTGCCAAATTTTATCCCTGGGGCCGCAACACAACTCCCTATCAGGCGGCTCTCGTGCTTGCGGACCGGATCGTCGTGACCTCAGACAGCATGTCGATGGTCAGCGAGGCGATCAATAGCGGCAAACCGGTCAGTATTTTCAGATCTGCCCGCAGCGCGGTTTTTTCCATCCTGGTCAACCGAGCGCGGTATTGCTGCGTGGCTATCCCGACAAGGCCTGCTGCATGCGCCACGCAACATGCCTGCCGTTATCGACGGGCTCATTGCCCAGGGCTACGCCAGCCCCCTCGGCGAAGAGCCGGTTGCGCATAATGTGTTGAAGCCGGACTACCAGCTTGCCATTGACCGCATCCGTAACCTGCTTGTTCGTGAGGAATAACCAGAAACTACCGCTCTAAAGACAGCGAGGCGTCCGGTTGCGGCGGCCCCTTGGCGGCCAGGCTGATTGAAATAAGTCCGGCAATGAAAATCAGCACGAGGCCTGCGACTGTGGTCCAGCGCGGAATTTCATTGAAGAACAGGAAACCCCAGAGCGGCGACCAGATCATGCCGGTGTATTCAAACACGGTGACAAGATTTGCGTCGGCCATGCGATAGGCGTTGGTGAGCAGCGACATGGCGACGGCGGCGATGACGCCGCAGACACCCATGAGAAACAGGTCATGGTTGTTTGGCCAGGCCCAGGCGCGCACCAGGAAATCGAAGCTGGGGTGGCCGAGATGATCTATTCCGGCAACGGCAAAAAATGCGGCGATTAAAACAGCTCCCAAAAGGTAGACCGCATTCTGATAGAAGGCCATGACCGTGGCAGGCTCCGTAACGCCGAGCCTGCGGGCGAAGACCATGGCGAGCGCGTAGGTGGCAGCGCTCAATAGGCTGAAAAGGGCAGCCGGATTGAATAGGGCCGTGCCGGGCTGCAGGATCACCAGCACGCCGATGAAGCCCAGGGCAATGGCGGCCCAGGATTGGGCGGAAACCTTCTCACCCAGCATGGGCACAGAAAGAATGGTCACAATGATGGGTGCGGCAAAGAAAAGGGCAATGGCCTCGGCCAGGGGCAGGGCCGGCAAGCCCATGTAGTAGGTCGTGTAGGCGACGAGGAGAATGCCGCCGCGCATCACAAGGGCCCAGAACAGGGGCGAGCGGAGCTTCGCAATGCCGCATTCAAAATGAACCAGCAGAAGCAACAGCGGCAGGGAGACAATGCAGCGAATGGCCATGGCGAGGGTCACCGCATGGTCGTTGCTGATGGATTTGATGATGGCGTCCTGGGTTGAAAACAGCATGACGCCGAAAACGAGCGACGCAATGCCAAGAAGATTGCGGTTGGCCCGCACGATCAGGCTTCAACCGCTACGGAAATGTGGCGGCGCTCGCGGTGGAAAATATAGAGGCCGGAGCCAATGATGAGAGCGGCTCCCAGCCATGTCCAGAGATTTGGCCAATCGCCCCAGATCACAAAGCCGAAGAGCGTGGCCCAAATCAGGGAGGAATAGCTAAAGGGGGCAACGACGGAGGCGGGCGCCAGGCGCAAGGCGCGAATCAGGCAGAGGTGGCCAATGGCCCCTGCCAATCCGCTGCCAATCAGAAGCAGCCAATCAAACGCCGTGGGCCAGGACCAGAACCAGGGCACGATCAGGCTTGTCACGATGGCTCCCGCCGTTGCGGTAAAGAGCAGGGAGGTGAGCGGATCATCCTCGCGCACCATGCGCGTGACGATCTGGTAATTGGCATTGAGCAAGGCGGCGACAAGCAGGAACAGCACGCCCAGTCCTATGCCGCCAAAGCCGCTTTGCCACGGTTCGACAACGATGACAGCTCCGGTGAAGCCGACAATAATACCTGCCCAGCGGCGGAGGCCCACCTTCTCGCCAAGCAAGGGGATGGAGAGAAGGGTTACCAGGATGGGGCTGAGAAACATGATGGTCGTGGCGGTGGCAAGCGGGGTGGTGCGGATGCCAGCGTTGAATACGGCCGTCGTGGACATCAGGAGCAATGAACGCAAAGCCTGCTTTCCCGGGGCAACGCTTTTTGCGAGCTTTCCAAGGCTTCGGCCGCAGACAAGGACGGCAATGATGGTTGCAAAGAAAAACCGCGCCCAGGTGACCTGCACCAGCGAATAGCTTTCGAGCAGGTGTTTCATGATGGCATCAAGGGTTATGAAGCACAGCATGGTGCCCAGCATCCAGAGGATGCCGCGCATGCGATTTTCGTGGGAATCCGCCGGAGACATGCAAGTTCTATAGAGCGCTAAGGCACATTATCCCACTGCGGTTGGGGTGCTGGCAAGGTTGCGCTATTTGCATGGCGCAAGCTCATCCTCGATGTGGGCCCGGATGATCTCTTCGAAGCTGCTCTCGGCCTTGAAACCCAGGCCCAGGGCTCTCTGGGGATCAAAATTGCGCGGCCAGCCGGACACGATTTTGGCAATTGTCTCGTCATTTTCGCGGCGGATGAGTTTGACCACATCATTTCCGGCAACCCGGCGAAGCGCCTCGATTTGCTCGGCTACGGTGCAGGAGAGGCCGGGCAGGGTGAGGGTGCGGCGGTTTCCAAGCTTTTGCCGTGTCCAATGTCGCTGCCTGGATGAGGAAGCTTAACGGCGGCGCGGGGCGAGGCGTGCCAGTGGCGCACGGTGTCGCTTACGGGAAGAATGGCCTCTTTCCCGGCGAGTGGTTCGCGGATGATGTTGGAAAAGAAGCCGGAAGCCGCCAGATTGGGCTTGCCGGGGCGGACGCAGACGGTTGGCATGCGCAGCGCCACCCCATCAAAGAAGCCGCGGCGGGAATAGTCATTCAGCAGAAGTTCGTCGATGGCCTTCTGGGTGCCATAGCTGGTGAGCGGCGTGGTGAAGAACTCGTCGCCGATGGCATCGGGGAAGGGCGCGCCAAAAACCGCAATGGATGAGGTGAAGATAAGCTTTGGCTTGTAGCTGCCGCCTACCTTGCGGATCACCTCGAAGAGAATGCGGGTGGCATCGAGATTGATGCGGTAGCCCTTTTCGAAATCTTTTTCCGCCTCGCCGGAGACGATGGCTGCAAGATGGAATATGACATCCGGTCTGCCGGCAATGAGCTTTTCAGCCTCGCCAGCAGCCGAAAGATCGCCGACAAATGTTTCAACCGGATAGTTTGAAGCCGGTGGTGCCGGAGGGATAACGGCGTCGTAGCGGGTGACGCGTGTTATGGCCTTGCCGCCGAGCTTTCCTTCGTTACCAAGGCGCGCGAGCAGTTTTGCGCCGAGCATTCCGCCAGCGCCGATAACCAAAATATGCAAATGAACCTCCGATGTTAAATGATGCCGGCGGAGGCTACTCCACTGACGGGTCTTTCCTTAGCTTTCGCCGCACGATAGCCGGAGGTGCGGTACAGGCTCAAGGGGTCTATGGCGCCGCCCTTGCGGCGGCGAGCCTCGGCAAGGATGGGGCTGACATCGGTGTTGAAGGCCTGTTTGATCAGGCGGTGGCCCGCCATCACGTCGCTATCCTCTTGGACCGCAACAAGGATCTTCCGGTCTACCAATGAAGCCTGCACGTAAGCCCTGACAATCTCCATGGCCGAGGCCATGAGGCTTTCGATGGGGTCCGTCACGTTATGGGACTGATCGATCATGTAGGCGGGTGCGAAGCCTTTGGCTTTCCGCATCTCGGCATCAACAAGTTCATTGAAGATAAGAAACAGGCGGAAAGGATCAATGGAACCTGAATCGAGGTCATCGTCGCCATATTTGGAATCATTGAAGTGGAAGCCGGCCAGCTTCTCGGCACGAATGAGGCGCGCCACGATCTGCTCGATATTGGTGTTGGGCGCGTGATGGCCGAGGTCAACCAGGCATTTGGCCTTGGGGCCAAGTTCCTGGGCTGCCATGAAACTCGAGCCCCAATCGGAAATGACGGTCGCATAGAAGGCCGGCTCATAGAGCTTGTGTTCGAGAAACACGAACCAGTTCTTGGGCAGTTTGTCATAGATCGCCCTCAGCGAGTCCATGTAGCGATCAAAGGCGGCGTTGAGATTGGTTTGGCCCGGGAAATTTGCTCCATCGGCGATCCATACGGTGAGGGCGGTGGAGCCCAGTTTCTGGCCGATTTCGATGCATTCGATATTATGTTCCACGGCCTGGTCACGGGTGGCTTTGCTGGCGTGGGTGAGCGAACCAAATTTATAGGATGTCTTCTGGTTGCTCTGGTCCTGAAAGGTGTTTGAGTTCACCGCATCGAAACCCAAGCTCATACGATGCCGCTTCCTGGCGCAGCGCGTTGTAGTCGGCCACCTTGTCCCACGGGATATGGGGGGACACGTTCGGTGTGGCGCGGCAGAGTTGCTGGATCACGCCGCAGTCGGCGAGCTTGTCGTGAATGTTGCGGGGTTCGCCCAAGCCGGGGAAGCGGGCAAAGCGGGTGCCGCCGGTTCCCACCCCCCAGGTCGGGATGGCAACCGCGTAATCCATGGCGCGTTTGGTCATGGCCTCAATGTCTATGCCCCGGCGCTGCAACTGGCGCGCCAGGCTTGCATAATCGTCGGCCAAAGCCTGCTCGAGCTTCTTGTTTTCCGTGCCGATCAGGTCCGCCGGGATGGCAAAGGTCATGGTCTACCTCGAGAAGGTAACGGCATTACCGGCGTCGACATTGAGAAAGTTTCCGGTGGATTTGGCCGAAAGATCGGAAGCGAAGAAATAGACGGCCTCAGCGATGTCTTCAGGAAACACCGAGCGCTGCAGCAGCGAACGCTTGCGGTAATGTTCCTCCAATTCGTCTTCTGAAATCTTGTTGGAGGCGGCGCGCTGCTGACGCCAGGCGCCCTGCCAGATCTTTGAACCGCGCAGGACGGCGTCCGGGTTGACCACATTGACGCGAATGCCCATGGGCGCCCCTTCCAGGGCCATGCAGCGGGCCAAATGAACCTCGGCGGCCTTGGCGGTGCAATAGGCCGATGCCCCTGGTGAGGCCGCTATGGCGTTTTTGGAGGCAATGAAAACCATGGAACCGCCAAGCGCCTGGCGTTTCATCAGGCGGTAACCCTCGCGGCCCACGAGGAAATAGCCCGTGGCCATGATCGACATGTTCTTGTTCCAGAGGTCAAGGGTCGTGTCCTCGACATTGGCGGCAAGGGTGATGCCGGCATTATTGACGACAATATCCACGCCGCCAAAGGCCTTTACGGCATCATCCATGGCCTTGATCACCGCATCCTCGCGGGTCACGTCCATGATCACGCCACGGACATTGTCCTTGCCGAAGGTCTTGCCGAAATTGGCAACGGTTGAGTCGAGCGAGGCCTCGTCAATATCGGCGAGCACGACACAAGCTCCTTCTTTCATCAGGCGCTCGGCGATGGCCGAGCCGATGCCGCCGGCGCCGCCGGTGATAAAGGCAACCCGCCCGGCCAGGCTTTTGGCCTTTGGCATGCGCTGCAGCTTCGCTTCCTCAAGCAGCCAGTATTCAATGTTGAAGGCTTCCTGTTCGGGAAGTCCCACATAGGAGGAAACCGACGATGCGCCGCGCATGACGTTGATGGCGTTGACATAGAATTCGGCGGCAACCCTGGCGGTGGCCTTGTCCTTGGCGAATGACAGCATGCCGACTTGCGGCACGAGATAGATCACCGCATTGGGATCGCGCATCTTGGGCGAGTTGGGGTGCTTGCAACGGTCGTAATAGCTGCCGTAGTCGGCGCGGTAGCCGTCAATCAGTTTGTCGAGGGCCGCACCTGCGGCATCATGGGGAATGATCACCGGGCGAATTTTGGTGCGGAGGAAATGGTCGGGGCAGGAGGTGCCCAAGGGTGCCAGGGCGCCCAGCATCTTGCCATTCACGAACTCCAGGACTTCCGGCGCATCGGTGAAATGGCCGACCTTCTTTTCTTCCTTGGAAATGCGACCGCGTATTTCGGGCAGCAGGCGCAAAATCACGGCCTGTCTTTCGGCCGGGCTGAGCGATTTGACGGCTTCGCCGCCAAAGGCCGGCTTCTTGCCATTCTTGTCGAGCCAGGTGGCGGTCTTGTTGATGATGCGAAGGGTTGTGTCATAACATTCCTTCGCCGTTTTGGCCCAGGTGAACAGGCCATGGCTGCCCAGCACGACACCGACATATTCCGGATGTTCGGTGGCCATCTTGCCGAGCTTTATCCCGAGATCGATGCCGGGGCGCTGCCACGGAAGATAGCCCATCTCGTTTCCAAAGATTTCCTTGGTGAGCTTCTCGGAATCTTTTGAGGCCGCAATGGCGATGACCGCATCGGAATGGACATGGTCCACATGGGCATAGGGGACATAGCCATGAAGGCAGGTATCAATCGAAGCGGCCCGGGTATTGAGATTGAAGGTGCAGTGATTGAGGTTGTGCACCATCTCGTCTTCCTGGGAGAGGTCCTTGTAGAGGCCTTTGAGGGCCAGCAGCTTGTCCATGTAAAGCGTGGCGAAGCCATCGAGCTTCATCGAGGCAATGTCGCCGCCGGAGCCCTTCACCCACAGAACCTGCACCGGCTTCTTGGTGAGCGGATCGGTCATTTCCACCTTGGCGGAAGTATTGCCGCCGCCGAAATTCGTGATGCGGAGGTCGCTGCCCAAAAGATTGGAGCGATAGAGCAGAAGCCCCGGTTCATCGAGATTTTTGGCATGGGAATTGTCCCACAGGGATGGGATCAGAAGTGATGATGTCATGGATTTGCTACCTGGTTGAATTTGAGGCACCGTATGATCAGGTTCGCTCAAGGTCAATCAGAAACTGGCGTATTGCAGCGCAATGACGTTTCGCATTGCGGTAAGTATTGACGTTCGTGATTACTAATGATTAGTTTTGATTATCTTGGAGGGTTCGATGCACGAACGGGAACGCTGGCAGATGATACTCGGAGCGATCAAGGATCGCGCCGTTGTCACGGTGCGCGAACTCATTGTGCGGACCGGCGCCTCGCCCGCAACGCTGCGCCGGGATCTGGCCAAGCTTGAAGAGGCAGGCCAGATCAAGCGGGTGCATGGCGGGGTTGAGGCGCTCAATTTTGATGACCGCCCGCACTTGGCAACACGGGCTTTTGAGGCGAGCCAATCCCTGCGGGCCGCCAGCAAGCGGGCCATCAGCCGCGCGGCGGCTGCGCTTTGTCAGGATAATGACTCAATCATCATCAATGCTGGCACAACCACTTTTCAAATGGTTGATTTCCTGCGTGACCGCAAAATGCAAATCCTCACCAATTCATTTCCGATTGCCGAAGCCCTTGTGGCGCACAGCGAAAACCGTATCATCATGCCGGGAGGTGAAATCTACCGTGAGCAGGGCATTGTGTTGTCGCCCTTTGATGGCGATGCTTCCCAGCATTACACGGCGTCCAAAATGTTCATGAGCTGCTTTTCCTTTGGCCCGCTTGGGGTGATCGAAGGCGATGCCCTGATTGCCCGCGCCGAGGCCAAGCTTTTGGGCCGCGCCGACAAGCTCATTGTCCTTGCCGATTCTTCGAAGTTTGAAACCCGGGGCAGCATGGCGGTTTGCCCGCTGAGCCGGGTTCATACGCTCATCACTGACGACGAGGCCCCCGCAGCCGTTCTGGATCAAGTCCGGCAGGCAGGCGTAAACGTCATCGTCGTCAGTGCCGAGCAGGCCGACATTTCTTTTGCTGCCTGAGGCGGGAGAAAAAGAATTCTAAACCGGACGGCGATAACGCCATCCAAAGCCAACTAGATGGGAGAAAAATATGACGAAAACAACACGCAGACAAACGCTTCAGCTGTTCACGGCGGGCGCATTTCTGAGCGCGGCGCCAGGCCTGTTTTCCACGGCAGCACGCGCTGAGGGCAAGCGCATTGCCATGGTGGTGAAGAACCTTGGCAACAGCTATTTTGACGCCTGCGCAAAAGGCGCAACGGAAGCTGCAACCGAAGCTGGCGGCTTCGAGATCATCTATACGGCGCCTACCAAGGCAACCGCGGAAGAGCAGATTGCCGTCATCGACGCGCTTATCGCGCAAAAAGTCGATGGCATTATCGTTTCAGCCAATGATGCGGATGCCCTCGTGCCGGTCGGCAAGAAGGCCATGGAACGCGGCATCAAGGTCATCAGCTTTGACTCGGCCATCGGCCAGGAAGGCCGCATCATGCATCTGAATGCCTCTTCGACGCCGCTGATTGGCGCCAAGCAGGTTCAGATGATTGCCAAGACCCTGGGCGGCAAGGGCGAGGTTGCCATTCTGTCGGCGGCTTCCACCATGACCAACCAGAACTCATGGATCGAAGCCATGAAGGAAGAATGGAAGAAGCCGGAATACAAGGACATGCCGCTGGTGGCCACCGTCTATGGCGATGACCAGGACGACAAGAGCTACCGCGAAATGCAGGGCCTGGTGAAAGCCTATCCCAATCTCAAGGGCGTCATTTCGCCGACGACGATCGGCATTCGCTCGGGCGCCAAGGCCATCATTGACGGCGGGCTTGTCGGCAAGGTGTTCATCACCGGGCTTGGCCTGCCTTCGGAAATGAAGGATGCGGTGCTCAAGGGCGCCTGCGACAGCTTCGCGATCTGGAACCCGGTCGACTACGGCTATTCCTCCACGCAGATCATGATCAACATCCTGAATGGCGCGGAAGCCGGCCCTGGATCGACGGTCAAGATGGGCCGCATGGGCGAAACCAAGGTTGGCGATGACGGCCAGGCCGCCATGGGCGACCCCTTCACCTTCGACAAATCCAACGTTGAGGAATTTGCGAAAATATTCTGATGCAAAAACGTGATGCAAGCTCTCCTCCGCAAGGGGGAGAGCCTGTTCTTTTTCTGAACGGCGTTTCCAAATCATTTCCCGGTGTCCGCGCGTTGAATGATGTTTCGTTCACGCTGCGCGCCGGTGAAGTGACGGCGCTGGTGGGCGAGAACGGGGCGGGCAAATCGACGATCGTGAAAATCCTCACGGGCATCTACAGTCCGGATGCCGGGGAAGTCACCGTGGGCGGCCAGCTCCGCAAGTTTCAGTCGCCACGCGATTCCTGGGCCGCCGGCATTGCCGCCATCCACCAGGAAACGGTCATGTTCGATGAACTGAGCGTGGCCGAGAACATCTTCATGGGCCACATGCCGGGACTTAAGTCGGGTTTCGTCGACTGGCCGCAAATGCGCCAGCGCACGGCTGAACTCCTGAAAAGCATCGAGGCCGACTTTGATCCGGATGACAGGCTGAAGCAGCTTTCAGTGGCGCAGAAGCACATGGTTGAAATTGCCCGGGCGCTGAGCCATGAAGCCTCCGTCATCATCATGGATGAACCCACTGCCGCCTTGTCGCGCAATGAGATTGACGATCTTTTCCGCATCATCGCGCAATTGAAGGCCGAGGGCCGGGCGATCATGTTCATCTCGCACAAGTTCGACGAGATTTTCCGGGTAGCGGACTCGTTTGTTTGCTTGCGCGATGGCGAGAAGGTCGGCGACGGCAAGATCAGCGGCATTACCGAGCCCAAGCTCGTGAGCATGATGGTGGGCCGGCCCATCGATCAGGTTTTTCCGAAGCGCGACATCGCCATCGGCGAGGTGGTTCTGAAGGTTGAAGGCCTGTCGAACCCCACTGAATTTGCCGATATTTCCTTTGAGCTCCGGCGTGGCGAAATTCTGGGGTTCTATGGGCTTGTGGGTGCGGGCCGCTCCGAGGCCATGCAATGCCTCTTCGGCATGAGTGCTGCATCTTCAGGCCGAAGTTACATTGAACGGAACACCGTTAAAGATTGCCTCACCGGTTGATGCCATCGCGGCGGGCATTTCCTATGTGCCGGAGGACAGGCAGGAGCAGGGGGCCATTCTGCCGCTGGGCATCCGTGAAAACATAACGCTTGCCTCCATCGCAACGCATGTGCGCAATTTCTTTCTGTCGAGGCCATCGGAACTTGATGCGGTGCGGGTGCTTGGAAAACGGCTTGATGTGCGCGCTGCCCACTGGGAGCAGAGGCTCGGCGAGCTGTCCGGCGGCAACCAGCAGAAGGTCGTCATTGCCAAGTGGCTGGCAGCAAAGCCAAAAGTCATCATCCTTGATGAGCCGACCAAGGGCATAGATATTGGCTCAAAGGCCGCCGTGCATGACTTTATCGGCGAACTGGCGGAGGAGGGGCTTGCGGTGATCCTGATCAGTTCGGAGCTGCCGGAAATCATGGGCCTTGCCGACCGCGTGGTGGTCATGCAGGAGGGCCGGATTGCCAATATCTTCACGCGCGGCACCTGGTCCGCCGAGACAATCGTATCGGCGGCAACCGGGGCACGGAAGGCCGCATGAATTTCCTGCTGAAACACCGCGAGCTGGCGCTTTCCCTCATCATTGCGCTCATGGTCACGGGCATAAGCATTTACGCGCCGGCCTTTGCGACGTTTGAAAATGCAACGAGCGTTCTCAATGACACCTCGATCCTTTGCATGCTGGCGCTGGGGCAGATGATGGTGATCATCACGCGGGGCATTGATCTGTCGGTTGCATCAAACCTGGCGCTGAGCGGCATGCTTTCGGCATCCCTGGCGCAGAACTATCCGGACCTGCCGGTGATCGCTTTCATAGCGGTGGCCATTGCCACGGGCCTGGTGCTCGGCCTGATCAATGGCAGTCTCGTTGCGTTCCTGGGCATTCCGCCCATTGTGGTGACGCTCGGCACGCTTGCCATCTTTCGCGGCATGATCGTGGTTTATGGCGGCGGCAATCAGGTGAATGCTTCGGAGATGGGCGATATTTTCCAGTCCTTTCCCAAGGTCACCTTTTTCGGCCTTTCCACCATTTTCTGGATCATGGCCGCCGTTGCCCTCGCGGCATGGCTGTTCCTGTCGATGACGCGGGTGGGCCGCGGGCTTTATGCGGTTGGCGGCAATCCGGTTGCCGCGCGCTATTGCGGCATCGATCTGGCGCCGCAGCAGTTGCTGGTTTATTCGCTCTCAGGGGCAATTTCCGGGCTTTGCGGTTACTTCTGGGTTTCGCGCTACGGCGTGGCCTATTCGGAAATTGCTTCAGGTTTTGAACTCACCGTCATTGCCGCCTGTGTGATCGGCGGCGTTTCCATTGCCGGCGGCGTTGGCACGGTGGCGGGGGCTTTGCTGGGCGCGCTGTTCCTCGGGGTAATCGTGAATGCGCTCCCCGTCATGCAGATCACGCCCTTCTGGCAGATGGCGATTTCCGGTGCCGTCATCCTTGCCGCAGTCGTTGTCAATGCGCGGGCGGAAAAGCGCGGGGTGAAACTCATTCTGCCCGAAGCCCGGTTGCGGCTGGAGCCGCAAAATGAGCGTGGCGCCCCGGCATGATGTGGCTGATGCCGCGCCCCGAAGTATCAGCGACTGGCTGCTGCGCTGGGAGAGCATTCTTGTTGTTCTGCTCGATCATCGTCATCGTCGGCAACACGGCGATCTCGCCTTACTTCCTGGATATCTACAATCTCTCGGACGCCACCTATAATTTTTCCGAGAAAGCCATTGTGGCGCTGGCCATGGCCCTGTTGATCCTGGTCCGGGAAATTGATCTTTCGGTTGCCGCCATCATAGCGCTTGCCTCGCTTGCCATCGGCCTTGCGGCGCAGGCGGGGGCAGGGCTTCCGGTTCTGTTGCTGATTGGGCCTTTAGTCGGTGCTCTCTGCGGCGCCTTCAACGGGTTTCTGGTCACGCGCATCGCGCTGCCATCAATCGTGGTCACCATCGGCACCATGTCGCTTTTCCGCGGGCTGGCGCAGGTGGTGCTTGGCGACCAGGCGATTACCCAATATCCGAAAAACTTCACGGCGATTGGCCAGAGCTATCTGATCAAATGGCCGCCGCTGCCCTATTCCTTCGTGATATTCTTGGTGTTTGCCGTGGTCTTCGCCATCGTGCTCCACAAGACGGCTTTGGGCCGCAAGCTTTATGCCATCGGAAACAATCCGGTGGCGGCGCGGTTCTCCGGCATTCCGGTTGACCGCATCCGCTTCATGCTGTTCGTTTTGACGGGGACTTTGGCAGGCCTTGCCGCCGTGCTTCTCACGGCGCGCATCGGCTCCACGCGGCCCAATATCGCCTTGGGCTGGGAACTGGAAATCATTACCGCGGTTATCCTCGGCGGTGTTTCGATTGCGGGCGGTTCAGGCACCATTCCAGGGGTTGTGCTTGCCGTGTTCATCTTGGGCCTTGCCACCTTTGGCCTGTCGCTGGTGAATGTGCCGGGCATCGTGATCAGCGTATTGCTGGGGCTGCTGCTCATTTTTTCAATTGCCATGCCCATTGTCGTGCGGCGGCTCATGAAAAGCCGGGCCACGTGATTTTTTGCAGGCTGCGGCGGTTAAGCACCGTTGCCGGATATGTGGGCTATGTGATCGATTGTCGTTCTGTCACTGTTGCCTGCGCAGACAAGGCCTCACACCGGGGTTGGCGGGGAATATGAACACTGGGTTGCCTATGCCCTGGTCGGCGGAGCATTCGCAGCAGGATACTCCACAACGCGCGCTTGGTTGCTTGCGGGGCTTGCCCTAACGGGCAGCGCCGCCATCCTGGAGCTTCTTCAGAATTTCATTCCCGGGCGCACACCGGAATTCACAGGTTTCCTGGCGAGTTCCCTGGGAGCCTGGTTTGGCATTTTTCTGGTGGCGCTGACGGCATTCTTTCTTTGTGACCGGACGAAGTGAGACCGGATCGAAATAGCCCTTGACATCTATTCCTATTTTATCTTATATGTTCCTTTTTTGTTCTTTATGCAGGATAGGAAAACATGGACTGGGACCTGGCCATCAAACGCAACAGCAAGGCGCTGAAAAGCATCATTGAAGTGCTGTTCGCCCTGCTGGGGCTTGACGGCACCGATGCGGCTCGCGGATTCCACGGTCCCTGCACAGCGCCGTGCTGGGGGTGCTGCGACCCGCAGAGTCCGCCGTGCGGCGTCTTATTGTCGTTGCGGCCCGGAATGTTGTGGTGAAGCTTGCTCCCTCGCGGTCCATGCCCGAAGGGAAGAAGCATCGGGAGGAGGTGGTGGAAGCAGGCCTCCGGCCTTCCAGCTCTTCGATCCGCCGAAACGTGTGAAGCCCATCCGGGCCATGAAAGCCAGGAGGATTGAACCGCGCATCCGTTTCATCGACTACGATCCAAGGGTTGTGGCCCTGTTTCCAGCGCCCCGGCCTGTCGTCGTTCCCCCGCCGCCGCCCGATGGCCTGGCCAGTGCAACGCGCCTTCACCGCAGGCTCCAGGCCCTCAAGTCGCTCTTGATGACCTTCCCCGCCAGGCCAAACGCCTCGTCCGCTGGCAGCAGCGGCGGAAAGCCTCGCCGGACTTCAAGTCCACGACGCCGCTCCGTTCCGGCCGTCCACCGGGCTACCGCCGGAAACCCATTCACGAGGTCGACGAAGTCCTCGTCAAGTGCGACTGGCTTGCCTGGGAGGCGATGAAGCCAGACACGAGTTGAAGCGGTCCACGTAAAAGCGGAAACCGTCCGTCTACGGACTAATGTGATTTGGCATCCTCAAAAAGGTGCTGACCGCTGAACGTCGCCCATGATTGATCTCACCTGCGCCCGAAACGCTAGGGGCTTATTGCCGCTCACAACCGGCCAACATTAAAATGGCGGTGCGTACTGGACGGTTTGCGAACCTGCGCCAAGACACGTTTGTTTATTTTACAATTGATATGAAGCAATTGGCCTTCGATAGCAGTAGCACCGTTCTCGTTGACGAAAAAATTCCGCCAATCAAGAGCAACTATTCTATGAGGTCCTGCTAGCGAAGCCGTTGTCAGAACGAAATCTGCAACCCAATCGATGCGCCATGCAACCAAAGGTCGTCCCGGAAGATGGAGTTCCTCAAGAGGCTTGGGTTCAGCATGCTTTCGCTTGCGGCATTGCTGGCTAATGCGAGGCTGTCCAACCAAACTGCCTCGTAACCGGCTGTTAGCGTCAATGATTCGGACAGCTGATATCCTGCAGTTAGACCAATTTCAGCGACATAGCTGGTTTTTGTGTCCGTGCCGCTTTCGAAACTACCGATGAAATTGTTACCTTGAAATTCCTTGATTCCGGCGCTGGAACGGTTCGCATAGGCACCGACTTTGCCGGATAACATCAGCTGGAATGGGCTGGAGTCGTCAAGGAACGACATTTGGGCACCGATCTGCGCCCCATATAGCTTGTTCTTGCCGTCGTAAAGCCCGGTCGCGACATTGTTGTTCAGCACAGTGCCAAAGGAGTCCTTCACTTCCAGTGCGCGCAAACCGGCCAATACGGTCAGCTGATCATTAATGCTGTGCCGCCAATTCAACTCGGCGCTGCCGAAGGTTGTGCTGAAGTCCGATACAAAAGTCGTGCCGCCTGGCCCAGTGAAGCCAACTCCAATGAAGTTACCGGGCGAAACAAAGCTGTTTTCCCCGTCAGTCTTCGAATACATCAGCCTAGCCTCAAACGATTCGTTGGCAAAGGCGTTGAACCCGATTGACGCGTCAATGCCAGGGCTCATGTCAAAGTCAAGGTCGTCCGCCGACAGAAACGGCACACTACCAGGGTTACTGGACACGATTGCTCCCCCGTCCGGCGTGCTGCGGTTCAGGGCCAATGCATTGATGTTAAAATACCAATTCGGCGTGCTCGCGGCCTCAAGATCTGCCGCGTTCGCCACTCCTGTCAAGCCGCAGGCAACTATGACCATGCTGCAAAAAGTGAGCTTCATGTCAATTTCCCTCAATTCGTGCTTCCCCAAGCAAAACTTCGCTAAAAACCCTTTAGTAAGGGGGCATGGGAAATTGCAATTAGCAAGCAGTGTGTCGGTTTTTGCGCTCGGTTTTAAGGGGTGGTATTGGCCGCACGCTTTACCCACAGGCTCCGGGCCATGAAGTCCGCTCTTGATGACCTACCGCGCCGAGCCAAACGCCTCTCCCGCTGGCGGCAGAGGCGGCTGTCCTCTTTGATGGGAGTCGACTCTGCGTTTGAGGTCATTGCTTGATCCAACGAAAA
This sequence comes from uncultured Alphaproteobacteria bacterium, assembly GCA_963753025.1. Classification (GTDB taxonomy): domain Bacteria; phylum Pseudomonadota; class Alphaproteobacteria; order Rhizobiales; family Aestuariivirgaceae; genus Aestuariivirga. The sequence goes on from CAVWAY010000019.1 coordinate 258,572, forward strand.
TATCGCCGTTACTTAGTTCGAGAAAGTAAACGTACCACATGGCCGGATCTAGTCTCCCTGCGCTCCCGCTCAGCGTGAGCGCAGGGAGATCACCCTACATCTTCAGTTTCGGATGGCCAGCCACCCGAAGCCGAAGGGTGGCGGAGGGGAGTCCTTAGAACTTGTTCGCTAATCCATTGATTTTGCTAAGTATGCCATTTTCAAATTGCGGGCCCATCCTAGAGCTAATCCTAGTTGAATACAGATGAGGGGCCGTGCCAGCGCCGAGAACTCCGCGCGGATTTAGGCATAGGCCGCTTTTCCGGAATCAGCCGTCAAGCAGACATGCCGTGGCACCTTCCGCATTTCTCCTTCTGACCCGAAGCCGACCTCAAGGTCGTTCTGTAAAATGTCCGCTCAGCCCGGTAGACCAGACATTGAGTCTGCGATGTCGGCTTTTTCAGAGAATTTGTCGGCTTATGGAGGCCAAGCCGGCATGGGTTGATGATTGCACTTGGTCTCCTGTTGACCCATAGCCGACAAACGTAACTACTATGGCCAGCATCGGCTTTTGACCCAGAGCGGACGGTGGCGGTATCTCAAATACCGACTAACCTAGACTTCGATCAGTTCCCTGGGCGATGGCCCCATCACGTCGGGTCCGGCCTCAGTGATCAAAACCTGATCCTCAATGATGAAACCTCCCAAGCCGTCGATGTACCAGGGTGTCTCGAAGGCCATGACCATGCCCGGTTCTATGATGGCATCGGACTGCGAGGCGATGAACGGCCATTCCTCACTCCAGATCGAAGCGCCGACGCCATGGCCGAAATGTCCGCGGCCATAGGTCTGGTAACCCTGGTCCCACATTGCGGTAGAGGTCGCGAGGTAGACATCCTTCAGCGGCACACCGGGCTTCAACAGCGCGAAGCCCTTGTCGAAGGCGCGGTGCAGGGCATCGAAAATCCGCTGCGCATCCGTCGAAGGCTTGCCCAGCACGGCGGTACGTCCGCCGTCCGAACTGTAGCCGTTGATGACGCAGCCCACGTCGATCTTGATGATGTCACCGGGCCTCGCAGGTCCGCCCGGTGCGAAGCCATCGCCGGCGACCGCGATATAGGCCCAGGCCGATTGCGGGACCGGGCCGCCGCGGCGGGCCGCTTCGGCAAAGGCTGCGGATTTCCATATTTCCGTCATTTCCGCCGCATCCATGCTCGGCATGTATGGAGCGCGTGAGCGCGGTGACACCGGCTACAGGCATACTCGGCGGCGTTGCGCAGCATGCCGATTTCGTCCGGGCTCTTGATGGCTCGCAGCCGTTCGACGATCCGCGTGCAATCGATCCATTCTACCGGGATGCGTGAGAATGACGGGAAGTCAGCGGCCGGCACGAAACCAAGCTCAAGCCCGATGCGCTCATTCAGAAGTGAACGTTCGGCCAGCACGTCTCGTAGAAGATCAAGTGAAGCCATAAAATCATACTGCGCAGGGCGTGGCGAACGCACCGGTTTGGCGGCATCGGCAATCGGGTAGCGTTCTGTCTCGACCCAAATGCGGTGGCTACGCACATCGGCGATGCCCGATTGCGCGGCGAAGCTTTTCGCCTGCAGATCGCCGACGATGGCCGCGAGCGGTGCCGTCTCATCTGCCGGTACCACCACAAAAGCAGAACCGGCGCGCCGCCAGAAACTTGCTACTCCTGGAAATGCGCCGGTGGCATAGGTGATCGATTCCGGCTGGGCGAGAACCAGGGCGGAGAGCCCTTGTTCCTGCATCAGCCGGGCGGCGCGGCGCCGGTCGAGATATCCCGGCACCGCGTCAGCCTTACTTGGTCGTGAGGTTGTAGTAGGTCACGTCGGCAGACGAGCCCTGCACATAGCCCTTCACATTGGCGCGCTCCGCCAGCTGGGCGGTCGACTGGGTCATGATGATGTAGGAACCATCGTCAAGCACCTTCTTCTGCAGGTCCAGGTACATCTGCTTGCGCTTGCCCTCGTCGCGCTCGCGCACGGCGGCTTCCGTCATCTTGTTGACGGCGTCATCCTCCCAGCTATTGCGCCACGCCAGCGGCTTGCCCTTTGTCGCGGCGTCGGAATTGTCCAGGTTGTGGGCAAAGCCATCGGCGTTGGTATGCGGGTCCATATAGTCCGGGCCCCAATAGACCATCAGCATCTGGTGCTCGCGGGCACGATACTTGGTGAGCAGCGGCTTCATTTCAGACGACAGGATGTTCACCTTGATGCCGCCCTGGGCCATCGTGGCCTGCACCGACTGCGCCATGTTGGTGAAGGGTGCAAAGTTCGGCGCGTCAAGATCAATCGAGAAGCCGTCCGGATAACCCGCTTCCTTGAGCAGCGCCTTGGCCTTCTCCGGATCGAGCTTGTAAGGATTGTCATCGAGCGAGGCCCAGAAGCCCGAGGCCCAGAAGCTCTGATGGACCTGCTGGGAGCCCTTCAGGAACGAATTCACCATGCCGTCGTAGTCGACGAGATAGCGCAATGCCTGGCGCACTTTCACATCCTGAAGTTCCTTCTGCTTCAGGTTGAGGCCGATGTAATAGAGCAGCGCCTCGGGTATCGAAGTGACGACCACATCGGCGTTGCCGGCCAGTCCGGCCACCTGGTCGGGGGTCAGGTTGCGCGCAATGTCGACGTCGCCCTTCTCGAGGGCAAGCCGCTGGGCCGCGGCTTCCGGCACGTGGCGGATGACCACGCGCTTCAGCTTGGCAGCGCCGCCGCGATAGGTCGGATTGGCTTCAAGGACGACAGCCTCATTGGGCTTCCACGACTTGATCACGTAGGCGCCGGAACCGGCCGAATTGGTCTTGAGCCAGGCATAGCCGAAGTCGCCATCGGCCTGATGTTCCATCGCCACCTTCATGTCGACCACGGAGCCGACGATGGACGACAGCAGCGCATAGACGAGCGAAGGCGCGAAGTCCTCGGTGATGGTGACCTGCAGCGTGGACTCATCCGGCGCCGTCACCAGCTTGTCGACATTGTCCTTGGTCCAGCCGAGCTGGGAGATCAGGAACACCGGAGTCTTTTCGAGCTTGATCACCCGTTGCAGCGAGAAGGCGGCATCCGCCGCCGTCACGGGATTGCCGGAGGCGAATTTCTGGCCCGGGCGGATCTTGAAGGTGAAGGTCTTGCCGTCCTCGCCCACTGTCACGCTCTCGGCCACGCCACCCACCAGCTTGGTGATGTCGGTCGGCTCGAAGCGCATGATGCGGTCGTAGGTGTTGGCGAGAATTTCAATGCCGGTCAGCTCATAGGCCTCGGCCGGATCCATGGAAATGAGGTCGTCAATCTGCTTGGCGATCACCAGCGTGTCGGCCGGGGTCTCGGCCATGGCTTGCGGCGTCAGCGCCATCAGCACACCGGCCAGCAGCGCATATTTGAAGGTCTTCAACATAAAATCTCCCTGGTAACTCGATAACTCCTGCGTCCGCCCAAAATGGCTCATGCCGCAGTCGCCAGTATCTGAGACCTTTTTCCCGCCCATGGCAAGATGCCGGAGCGCAGATCAGGTCATCGCGCGGGTGAAACCGCGGCTGGCGGCTATCAGTTCGCGCGTGTAGTCCTGCTGCACGGCGCCCGAGCGCAAATCCCCGGCACTGACCACCTCGACCAGCTGACCCAGCTGCATGATGGCGATGCGGTTGCAGAGATGTGCGACGACCGCCAGATCGTGGCTGACGAGGATGCTGGTGAGGCTGTAGCTCTGCCGCAGCCTCGACAGAAGATTGAGGATTTCGGCCTGCACCGAAACGTCCAGCGCCGAAGTCGGCTCGTCGAGGAGAAGTATGGGCGGATTGAGGATCAGGGCGCGGGCGATGGCGACGCGCTGCCGCTGCCCGCCCGACAACTGGTGCGGGTAGCGGAAGCGATGCTGCGGCGACAGGCCGACATCGGCGATCGCGGCCTTCACCTTTTCGTCGATACTTGCGATGCCATGGATGACCAGGGGCTCGCGCAGAATATCGTCCACCGTCTGGCGCGGATGCAGCGAGGCGTAAGGATCCTGGAAGACGAACTGCATGAGCCGCCGGTCCTCCCGGCTGCGGCGCTCGGAGGCGGCGCGGCCATCAATTTCCACCGCGCTGCTGCTTGACGCGACGAGCCCCGCAATGGCCTTCAGCACCGTGGATTTGCCTGAGCCCGATTCCCCGACGATGCCGAAGGTTTCGCCGGCGGCGACGTCGAAGGAGACGCCACGCACCGCATGGATCGATCGTCCGCCGTTTCGGAAAGTCACGGTGAGATCCTTCACCGCGATCACAGCAGCCACTCCGGATCGCGCGTGACCGTCGCAAGCTCGGCACGCCGCACATCAAGCGAAGGTGCGGCCGCAATGAGCGCACGGGTATAGGGATGCTTTGCCATCTGCAAATCCTTCGCGGCGCATTCCTCCACAATTTTGCCGCCATACATGATCAGCACGCGGTCGCAGAAGCTCGACACAACGGTGAGATTGTGGCTGATGAAAATAAGCCCCATGCCGCGATCGCGCACCAGATCGTCGAGAATGCGCAACACCTCGTTCTGCACAGTCACATCGAGGGCCGAGGTCGGCTCGTCGGCGATGAGGAAATCCGGTTCCGCCACCAGCATCATGGCGATCATGGCGCGCTGACCCATGCCGCCGGAGAGCTGGTGCGGATAGAGATGATAGACCACATCCGGATTGCGGATCTTCACCGCCTCCAGCATGGCCAGCGCCCGCCGCTCGGCGTCCTTGCGGCTCGAACCCAGATGCAGGCGGCAGGTCTCGCCGATCTGGTGGCCCACCTTCTTCACCGGATTGAGCGAATATTTGGGGTCCTGCATCACCATCGACATGCGGCGGCCGCGCAGCCGCTGCCAGTCGGACTCGGTGCAGGCCAGAAGATCGTCGCCGCCAAACCGCATGGTCTTGGCAGTGACGATGCCGGGGTGCGCAATGAGGCCCAGCAGGGCGCGGCCGGTGGTGGACTTTCCAGATCCGGATTCACCGACGATTCCCAGCCGCTCGCGCCCCAGCGTGAAGCTGGCATTGCGCACCGCGCGCGTGATGCCTCCCCGCCCCGGAAACGAGACGTTCAGGTCTTCGACGGTGAGGAGGGGGGTGCTCATGATGACTTCGGATCGAACACGTCGCGCAATCCGTCGCCCAGCAGATTGAAGCCCAGGCTGACGATGAAGATCGCGATGCCGGGAATGGTTGCCACCCACCACTGGTCGAGGATCACGTCGCGGCCGGCCGAGACCATGGCGCCCCATTCCGCCGACGGCGGCTGCGCGCCAAGTCCGAGGAAGCCAAGGCCTGCCGCCGTCAGGATGATCCCCGCCATGTCGAGCGTGAGGCGCACGATGACCGAGGAGAGGCACAGCGGCACGATGTGCTTGAACAGCACCCGCCACGTTGATGCGCCCTGCATCACCACGGCCAGGATGAAATCGCTCTTGGCGATGGTCACCGTTTCGGAGCGGGCGATCCGGGCATAGGGCGGCCAGGCCGTGAGCGATATGGCGATCACCGCGTTCTCGATGCCGGGTCCGAGGGCCGCTGCAAAAGCCAGCGCCAGAACGAGACGGGGGAAGGCGAGGAAGATATCGGTGATGCGCATCAGCACCGCGTCGATCCAGCCCCCGAGATAGCCAGCGAGGGTTCCCACCGCCAGTCCAACAGGCGCCACCACCACCGACACCAGCATGACGATGGTCAGCGTTACCCGCGCGCCATAAAGCGTGCGCGCATAGATGTCGCGGCCCAGTTCGTCGGTGCCGAACCAGTGCTCGCCGGACGGTGGCGCAAGCCGGCTGGCGAGGTTCTGTTCGATCGGCGAGATGCCGCCCGCAAGCAGCGGCGCGAAGATCGCCATCAGGATCAGCAGTGCGATGATAAAGAGGCCGGCGAGTGCGGCCGGATTGGAAACAAATGCCACGAATCCGCGATAGACATTGCCCAGCACAGCCTGGCGCCGTGACGCCGGCGCGTCGCTCATCAGCCATTGTGTCAGGCTCTCGTTCATGCGGTGCGCAGCCTCGGATCGAAGACCTTGTAGAGCAGGTCACAGAACAAGTTGACGCCGATGAACACCGCCCCAACCAGGACCGTGCCGCCGAGCACCGCATTCATGTCGCTGTTAAACAGGGCGCGCGTGATGTAGAGGCCGAGACCCGGCCAGGCGAAGACAGTCTCGGTCAGCACGGCGCCTTCGAGAAGGGAGGCATAGCTGAGGCCGATCACCGTGATCAACGGCACCATGATGTTGGGGAAGGCGTGCAACCATACCGCACCCCAGAACGAGCGGCCCTTGATGCGTGCCGCCGTGACATATTCCTGGCTCAGTTGGTCAATCATGAAGCTGCGGGTCATGCGGGCGATATAGGCCAGCGAATAGTAGCCGAGGATGCTGGCAGGCAGGATCAGGTGGCTGAGCGCGTTGCCGAAGATTTCCCATTCGCCCGCGATGGCGGCATCAATCAGGATCACGCCGGTGTGGCGCGTCACGATGTCCTCGTAGAAGACATCGAGCCGTCCGGTGCCGGACACCCAGCCCAACTTGCCGTAGAAGACGAAGAGGCCGACGAGGCCCAACCAGAACACCGGCACCGAATACCCGAAGAGCCCGACGACGCGCACCAGGTGATCGGGCCAGCGGCCCTTGCGCGCACCGGCCAGCACGCCGGCTGGAACGCCGATGAATACACCGATGAAGGTGGCGATGGTGGCAAGCTCGAAAGTTGCCGGAAACACCCGGATAAGGTCGCTCAGCACCGGTTGCGAAGTCAGCACCGAGACGCCGAAATCACCGCTCAGCAACCGCTTGAGATAGACGCCGTATTGCACGACCAGCGGCTGGTCGAGACCCAGGGCGAGGAAGGTCCTGTCATAGACCTCCTTCGTCGCCTTGTCGCCGACGATGGCGAGAACCGGATCGATCCGGGTCAGCCGGCTGATGAGGAAAGTGACGGCGGTGAGGCCGAGAAAAGTCAGTCCCAGCGACGCAAAGAAGGAACCGATACGCCGCAGCGCGCCGCTCGCCCCGCCTGTTTGCTCGTTTTCCAGCATCGCCCCGGCATTGCCCCCTTGCGTCTTCAATCGGGCTTTCCTGTTCGCGTGTCAAATTTCGTGGCCAGCACGTAGCAGAGCTTCGCGGGAATGGCCAGCGAGGCTTCGGCCGCCGCAACCCGCTCCGGCGTATAGTAAAGTTCCGCTTCCAGCATGTTGACGGTGGCCACCAGCTCGCCTTTCAGGACCACCGGCAAGTTCATTACCGACCCGCAGCCCAGGGACGCGATAAGTTCAAAATCAGGGAAAACCTTGGAGATGTCAGCAATGGTATTGGCAACAAAGGTCCGTCTCTCGCCGTGCACGACATCGAACCATTGGTCGCGATGAATGGGTTTGGTTCCCGATACCGGGTAGTCCCGCGGATGACTTGTGTAGGTCCGTCGCACAAGACCCGCGGCGTTATCCACTGCCATAATGGTGAACAGCTTGTGGCCAACAGCTGCCCAAGAGAGTTCCTTCAGGGCCTTCCAGACTGCGTTGGAATCCCGTGCCGTCGATATCGCATGATCAAAAATGATGTAATCTGAACTCATGTTTCGTCTCTTGGGAATGTAAGTTGGAGGCCATCCTGCGAGGCAAGAACAAAGCATAACGGCTTTAGGCGTCAATGGCGCATTCAAAGAGTATCAAGGAAGCGTGGTTTTCATATATTTGGCCATCTCGAACTTGAACCTTAACTTGACTGGCGCAATACGTTCCAAGCGGTCCTGAATTCTGCTCTTGGCCGATTTTGTTGCAGAAGTCGTTGGCGAGCTCAGCAAAGACCGCATCTCGGGTTGCTGGTAGCCATGTTGAGCACCGTCTTGCCGCTGGCTCTGTGGGGAGCGGCGGCATTTGCCCTTGCCGAGACGCTTGACGCAACCAATACGCAACGGAACACTCACGCAACGCACGCGGCCCTTATTGGTGGCGGTGGGCGAGCAATCAGTTTGCCGAGGCGCCGCAGGTTCTGGGCAATGGCCGCGAGTGTGAACTCGAACTGCGCACCGCGCGGGCCCCGCAGTCTCAGCCGATCGAGCCGCAGAATGCGCTTCAGGTGCGCGAACAGCATTTCGACCTTCTTGCGATCACGGCGTGTCTGGGCAAACTCCTCCGTCCCGGCGAGCGCACGAGCAACGTCGCGGGCCTCTTCGTGCACATTGCGTGGCACCTTACGTTGCGGCGATACTGGACAGCATCTGGATTTGAGCGGACATGGGCTGCAATCGCGCGTGCTCGCCATATAGAGCAGTGTCGCGCCATCATTGACCAGCCTTCCACTGGTCTTCAGCGCCTTGCCGGCCGGGCAGGTGTAGATGTCGCGCTCCTTGCCATAAACGAATGCGTCGCGTGAGAATGTGCCGTCATCGCGTTTCGACTTGTCAATGACAGGAACGTGAGGCGCTATCCCTTTCTCGTTCACCAGCCAGTCGAGATTGGGCGCCGAGCCATAAGCCGTATCGGCAGCGAGCCATTTCGGCTTGATGCCAAAGCACGCCTCGGTTCGTTCGATCATCGTCCGCGACGCGCCGACCTCGGCCTGACGGATGGCACGCGACGCTTCGACATCCATGATGACGCCGAACTTCACGTCGATCAGATAGTTGTCAGCATAGGCGAAGAATGCAGCATTGCGCAGAGCCCCGGTCCATTGGGCTGCGGGATCGGACGGCGAGATGAACTTCGGCGTGACCTCGCTTGCCATGCCGTAGGCAGGATAGTCGAGCGTCGCCAGATACTCTTTGACAGCCCGGCTTGCCCGCTCCGGCTCAATGTCCCTGTTCCATTCCCCACCTGGGATCGAACGATGCTTGTTGGCGTCGGCCGCAATCAGGCTCGCGTCTACGGCAAAACCTCTGCCACCGACCAGATCCGCAGCAATGCAGGCCCCAACGACGCGCTCAAATACCCGCCGGAAGATGTCGCTGTCATGGAAGCGTTCGTTGCGGGCCCGGGAGAACGCCGAGTGATCAGGCAGCTTGTCCTCGATGCTCAAGCCGCAGAACCAGCGATAGGCCAGGTTGACCTGAACCTCACGGCACAATGCGCGTTCCGAGCGGATGGCAAAGACATAGCCGATGATGAGCATCCGGATCATCAGCACCGGATCAATCGAAGGTCGGCCAATTGAAGGATAATGCGGCGTCAGCTCGCCGTGAACCCAGCTCAAGTCGAGAACCGCCGCGATCTCGCGCACCAGATGATCGTCCGGCACCGCCTCTTCCAGATTGAAGGAATAGAATAACTGCTCCTGGTCCCGCTTGAGCCGACCCATCATTGCCCGTCCCCGCCCTCGTTTTCCTATGAGCAACGGAATCACTGTTCGGAGGCAAATTCAAATGCTTTCTGCAACAAAATCGGCCCTTAGCGGACAGAATTGGCACCTGCGGCTTTGGTCTGCTAAGGGCCAAAAGCGGACAACTTAGTTGTAAGGGTTTTCTCGAAAATACCCCAACTTACAATTTATTTTATTGATCACCATCACTACCAATTGCTGAACTTTTTATTTCTGCTAGTCACTGTCGTCTGATGAATTTATATCACTCCAAAACGACTCTGGGGAAATAGAAAGAGACGACCCAGTTTGGCATGTCGACTATTTCACTGATGCGCAAATCCCCGCACACCGAGCACAGCAGGTAAGCGTCAATAGCGTTCATGTTATGGCGCTTGGAGAGAAGGTCGATCATGCCGGAAACGGCGGCTCGCGCGCCCTCCATAAGGTCGGGGCCGACGCCGGTTGTCACTTCGTAACCCTTTACGTCGAGGTGGCGGGTTACAGGCCCCGGCGTGGTAAAGCGCGGGAAGGCCAGGTTGGCGCCTTTCACCAGCTCGAATTTCGCGGCGATGGTGCAGGGGCTTTCAATGGCCGTGCCGCACACTTCGCCATCGCCTTGCGCGGCATGGGTGTCGCCCACGCTGAACAGCCCGCCTTTGACTTCAACGGGCAAGTAAAGTTCGGTTCCCGCCGCGATGTCGCGGATGTCGAGATTGCCGCCCATGCGGCGCGGCGGAACCACCGAATGCAGGCCCGGTTCGGCAGGGGCCAGGCCGATGGTGCCGCAGAAGGGTTTCAGCGGAACGCGCCCGCCCGGGCCATAAAGGGCCGGTGCCAGGCTGGCCGCATCATATTTCCAAATGTGCAGGGCAGGGTCCTTGAACTGGTCGGCGAGCAGGCCAAACCCCGGGATATTGGCCGTCCAGCCCCAGCCGGAGGGGCCAAACTCCAGAAGCGTTACCTTGATGGCGTCGCCCGGTTCAGCGCCATCAATGTAAATGGGGCCGGCCACGGGATTGACCTTGCTGAAATCCAGTTTGCCCAAGTCGCTGAGCGTTGAGGTGGCGGTGATTTGCCCGCCAGAGGAATCCGGCGGGTTGAAGGCAACGGTTTCACCGGGCGCGATCTTGATCGCGGGCGCGTTGGCATTGTTCCAGCCGTAGTGGCAGGTGTGATCATGGATTGTGTGGGTGCATTTCATGGTTTCGATGTTCATCCGAACATGGCTGGAATGTCAATTGTCGCAGGGCCATTGCAAGTATCCAATAGCCGCGATAGCGTTATGCGCTTGAGTTACGTGTCGAGAGTGGGTTCGGCATGAAGATCAAGTCTGTTGAGGGGCGCGCCAAGTTCGGGAAATACGAAACCTGGTATCGTGTTTCGGGCGACCTCACATCGAAAAAACCGCCAATTTTCATTCTCCACGGGGGCCCCGGCGCCGGCCATAATTATGTGGATTCCTACAAGCTGCTGAGCCGCGATGGCCGGGCTGTTATCCACTACGACCAGGTGGGTTGCGGGAATTCCACCCTGCTGCCGGACAAGGGCGTTGATTTCTGGACCGTCCAGCTCTTCATCGATGAACTGAATAATCTGGTTGACCATCTCGGCCAGCGCAAGGCTTTCCACGTTTTGGGGCAAAGCTGGGGCGGCATGCTGGGGGCTGAATATGGCACCACGCGGCCTGCGGGCCTGAAATCCCTGACCATTGCCAATTCTCCGGCCTCGATGGCCCTATGGATGAGTGAAGCGGCCCGCATGCGCAAGCTCATGCCGCAGCATATCCAGGACGCGCTGAACCGCCATGAGGCGGCGGGAACCACGAGCGATCCGGAATACCAGGCGGCCACCATGTGGGTTTATGAACAGCATGTCTGCCGCGTCGTGCCATTTCCGCCGGAAGTGACCGAAACCTTTGAACAGGTGGCGCGCAATCCGACGGTTTACAATGTCATGAACGGCCCCAATGAATTTTTTGTGGTTGGATCACTGAAAACCTGGAGCGTGATTGACCGGCTGCACAAGATCAATGTGCCGACGCTTGATTATTTCCGGACGGCATGATGAGGCAACGCCCGCCTGCGTTCAGCCTTTCAAAGACAACATAAAAGGCGCCACATGGGAAATCTTCGAACAGTCGAGCCACATGCCGCACGTCGAAGAAAAGGAAAAATGCATGAAGCTTGTCGGGGCTTTTCTCGACGCGAACGACTAAATAAAAAACAGGGAGAGATGTTATGAAAAAGTGGTTATTGGCAAGTGCGGCTGTCGCGCTTTTCACGATTGGCGCGGTGGCGCCTGCCTCGGCGGAATACATGAAAGAGCATCGTGGCGGCACCATGCGCATTGTGGCGCGTTCAGCCGGCGGCACGGTTGACCCGCACATCAACTACACCCTGCAATACTGGCAGATTTACCAGTCGCTCTATGACGGCCTCGTCAACTTCCAGAAAGCCGCTGGCGCCGATGGCTTCACAAAAGTTCCGGACATTGCCGAGGCATTTCCGGAACCCACCAATGACGGCAAGACCTATGTGTTCAAGATCCGCAAGGGCATCATGTTTTCCAACGGCAAGGAACTTGGCGTGAAGGACGTCGTGGCCTCGCTGCAGCGCATCTTCAAGGTTTCAAGCCCGACGGCAGGCGGCTTCTATTCGGTCATCGTCGGTGCCGACAAATGCCTGGCAGATGCCAAAACCTGCACCCTTGAAGGCGGCGTGGTGGGGGATGAAGCTGCGGGCACGGTGACCATCAATCTGACCCGGCCCGATGCCGAGTTCTTTGACAAGCTGGCCTTGCCCCATGCCGCCATCGTGCCGGCAGATTCGCCTACCGAGGATGTGGGTTCCAATCCGCTTCCGGGCACGGGCGCCTACACGATTTCGGCCTATGATCCCAACAAGGGCATGACGCTGTCGCGCAATCCGCATTTCAAGGTGTGGAGCGAACAGGCCCAGCCCGATGGTTATCCTGATGTCGTGCAGTATGATTTTGGCTTGACCGAAGAAGCCCAGGTGACGGCCGTGCAGAACGGCGAGGCGGACTGGATGTTCGACGAACCGCCTGCCGACCGATTGGCTGAAATGGGCACCAAGAACAAGGATCAGGTGCATGTGACCCCGCTTACGGCGTGGTGGTATGTGCCGATGAACACACGGCTGGCACCGTTCGATAACGTCAAGGTGCGGCAAGCCGTGAACTTTGCCATCGACCGCAAGCAACTTGTGAATCTGTTCGGCGGCCCGGTTCTCGCTTCGCCGGTTTGCCAGGTCCTGCCACCGGGCTTCCCCGGCCATGAGGACTATTGCCCCTACACCAAGGATCCCGGCACCAAATGGTCTGCCCCTGACCTGGAAAAGGCAAAACAGCTCGTGGAGGAATCCGGCACCAAGGGCCAGAAGGTAACGATCATTACGGAAGACAAGGCCGTTTCCAAATCGATCGGCGTCTATCTGCAAAGTGTTTTGACGGAGCTGGGCTATGATACGGAGGTAAAGCCCATCTCGGCGAATATCCAGTTCACCTATATCCAGAACACCAACAACAAGGTGCAGATGTCGATTACCCAGTGGTATCAGGATTATCCGGCCGCTTCGGACTTCCTGAACATCCTGTTTGGCTGCTCAAGCTTCACGGAAGGTTCTGACAGCTCCATCAATATCGCGGGTTTCTGCGACAAGGATATTGATGCCAAGATGCAGGCGGCCCTTGCCCTTGGCGTGACTGATCCGGCCGCTGCCAACAAGGAATGGGCAGTGATTGACAAACGGTGACGGACAGTGCACCCGCTGCGGCGCTGTTCACGCCGAAGCATCTCGACTTCGTGTCTAAGCGGGTGGGCAATTTCCAGTTCAACTCGCAATACTACTTCATGGTCACCCAGGCCTGGGTTCAGTAACAGGCCTCATTCGTGACGGCGGAAACGATTGCAACGCGCCGCGTGAGCCGTGGTCCTTGGGCCACGGCCATGCGGCGGCTGGCACGCGACAGGGCCGGCATGGCGGCGTTGGTGCTGTTCATGGTCATTTTGATCATGTGCCTGCTGGCGCCGGTCTATGCGAGCTGGGCAGGCGTTGATCCCTTCACTTCCAGCCTTGATGCAACCGTTGACATCGATGGCACCAGCGTTCCGGTGATGGAGCAATCCACCGAAGGCCTGGGGCTGGGCTACAATCCGATTGGTCCCACGTGGCGGCTGGGGAGCTATTTTTTGGGGGCCGACAACCAGGGCAGGGATGTGATGGCGCGGCTGCTTTATGGCGGGCTCACGTCGCTGCTTATTGCCGGTACCGCAACCCTGCTCACGCTCACATTGGCAACAATCCTTGGCCTGGCCGCCGGTTTTTTTGGCGGGCTGACGGACATCATTCTTTCGCGCATTCTCGACGTGTTGTGGGCCTTTCCGGTCTATCTTCTCGCCATTTCACTGTCCATCGTCCTGATTGCGCACGGCATCCAGATTGGGCCTATCAAGATTGAATCGGGAAGCTTGTGGCTGCCCATTTTCATCATTGGCATTGTCTATATTCCCTATGTGGCACGGCCCATTCGCGGGCAGGTGCTGTCATTGCGCGAAAGCGAATTTGTTCTGGCGGCAATTGGCCTCGGCGTTCCCAGCCACCGCATCCTGCTGCGCGATATTCTGCCCAATGTCTCAACCACGCTTATCGTTTTTGTGCCGCTCATGATGGCGCTCAACATGCTGACCGAATCCGCCTTGTCGTTTCTTTCCATTGGCGTGCAGCCGCCTGATGCGAGTTGGGGGAGCATTATCCAGGACGGGCAGGGGCTTTTGTATTCGCGGCCATGGGTTGCCATGGCGCCTGGCATTGCCATTGTGCTCTGCGTGCTTGCCTTGAATGTGCTTGGCGATGGCTTGCGCGATGCGCTTGATCCCCGCTCGAAAATCAGATTGGGGCGTGGCTGATGCTGCTTGCCCTTCTGCAACGTTTGGGACAGATGCTTTTTGTCATGCTTGGCATCAGCATGCTGGTGTTCCTGATTTTCTTTGCAACGCCAGGCTCCGATCCCGCATCGCGCATTGCAGGGCGCGGCGCCAGCCCTGAAATTCTTGAAGCCGTGCGCAAGAGCTTTGGTCTCGACCAGCCGTTTTACGTGCAGTATTTCGTGTTGATGAAAAAGATTTTCATCACGGGCGATCTGACTTCCTTCGTCAACCGTGGCTGGAAAGTGGTGCCGGCTGTCCTGGATACGATTCCGGTGACGTTGTCACTCGTCATTGGCGCTGCGGTATTGTGGGTGGTCTTTGGCATGCTTATTGGCATTGTCGCCGCTGCCACGCGCGGAAGCTGGCTTGACAAGCTGCTGATGATCCTCGGCCTCATTGGCATTTCCATGCCGGTTTACTGGCTGGGCGAGGTGATGAATCTGGTCACGCAAAGCCGCTTTCACGATACCTGGATGTTTTCCTGGGTGCCGCCATTGGGCTACAAGAATTTGTCGGACGATCCCAAGGGCTGGTTTCTTACCCTCATCATTCCGTGGATCACGCTCGCCGTTCTCTACATCGGTCTCTATGGCCGTGTGCTGCGCGCCAGTCTCATCGAGGCGCTGCAGGAAGACTATATCCGCACGGCGCGGGCCAAGGGGCTTTCCGAAACGCGCATTCTCCTGCGTCATGCGCTGCGCACGTCGCTGATCAGTTTTGTGACCCTGTTCGGGCTGGATTTTGGGGCCCTCGTCGGTGGCTCGGCACTTCTCACCGAAGTCGTATTCAATTTGCAGGGGGTCGGCAAGCTCACCTACGACGCGCTACAGAACCTTGATCTCCCCATCATCATGACAACGGTGATGTATGCCTCTTTCTTTGTGGTCATGGCCAATGCCCTGGTTGACGTGGTTTACATTCTGCTCGACCCCCGCGTGAGGGCAAGCTGATGCTGAGCGTGCGCAATCTCCGCGTTTCATTCCGCACCGAGCAGGGCCTGCTGCAGGCCATTGATGGTGTTTCATTTGATGTGGGAGAAGGGGAGATCCTCGGCGTTGTGGGGGAATCCGGTTCTGGAAAAACCGTTTCGCTGCTGGCCGTCATGGGGCTGATCAACGATCCGAATGCGGTGATTGAAGGTTCGATCAAGTACCGGGGCCGGGAGCTGGTCGGATTGCGGCCGGCGGAGATGCGCAAGCTGCGGGGCCGTGAAATCGCAATGATCTTTCAGGACCCGATGACAGCGCTTACGCCGGTTTACACGATCGGCTGGCAGATTGCCGAGCAAATCCTGGCCCATGAAAAAATCAGCAAGGCGGCGGCGCGCAAGCGCGCAATCGATCTGCTGGCCGAAGTGAACATTCCCAATCCCGAGGAAGCGGTGGACCGTTATCCGCATCAGCTTTCCGGCGGAATGCGGCAACGTGCGGTGATTGCCATGGCTCTGTCTTGCAATCCAGCGCTTCTGGTGGCCGATGAACCCACAACCGCTCTTGATGTCACCGTGCAGGCGCAAATACTTGATCTCGTGCGCAAGTTGCAACGCAATCCACAAGTCCGCCGTGGTTTTCATCACCCATGACATGGGTGTCATTGCAGAAATTGCTGATCGGGTTTGGTGATGTATGGCGGACGCGTTGTCGAACGCGGCACCAAGCGGGACTTGTTCCTGAATCCGCAACATCCCTATACGCGCGCCCTGCTGGATTCGATTCCACCTCTCGAAGGCAAGCGGCCCCGGCGGTTGCGCTCGATTCCGGGATCACCGCCATTCCTTGCTGGACCGATTCACAGGCTGCTCCTTTGCGCCCGCGCTGCCCACAACGCTTTGAAAAATGCGCGGCAAAGCCGGACCTTCTCGGTCACATCCCATGCAGCCGCTTGCTTTCTCGCGGTAACGCAATGAGCAACACAGCGCTTCTCGAGGCTATCAGTGTGAGCAAGCAGCTTCAGGTGGGCAGCCGCTTTTCACGCAAGGGGCCGCCTTGATGGTGCAGGCGGTTGATGGGGTTTCCCTGGCGGTTCAGGCCGGGGGAAACATTAGGCCTTGTTGGCGAGTCCGGTTGCGGCAAGTCGACCCTGGGCCGCTGCATGGTGCGGCTTTACGACATCACCTCCGGCACAATGCGCTTCAAAGGAGATGACATATCGCGCAAATCCATGCGTGAAATGCGGCCTTTGCGCAAAGAGCTGCAAATCGTTTTCCAGGATCCCTATGCCTCGCTCAATCCGCGCCGCCGGGTGCGTGACCTGATTGCCGAACCGCTCCGGGTTCACACCACATTGTCCAATGATGAAATCGCCCGTCGTGTGGCTGAGCTGCTTGATCTCGTGGGGCTTCAACCGGACCATGCCACCCGTTACCCCCATGAATTTTCCGGCGGCCAGCGCCAGCGGATCGGCATTGCGCGGGCCATCGCGCTTGAGCCAAAGCTGATCGTTCTCGACGAACCTGTTTCGGCACTCGATGTTTCGGTGCAGGCGCAAATTGTGAATCTTCTGGCGGATTTGCAGGAGCGGTTGAATCTCACTTATGTTTTCATCGCCCATGATCTGAGCGTGGTGCGGCAAGTATCGACGCGCATCGCGGTGATGTATCTCGGCTCGATTGTCGAGCTTGGCCAGGCTGATGATATTTTCGCCAAGCCGGCACATCCCTATACCCAGGCGCTGATTTCAGCGGTGCCGGTGCCCGACATCACAAAACGGGGATCGCGGAACCGCATCATCCTGACGGGCGATGTGCCCAGTCCCGTCAATCCGCCATCGGGGTGCCGTTTTCATCCCCGCTGTCCCATAGCGCAGGACCGCTGCAAGGTGGAGCGCCCGTTACTCTTGAAGCAAGGTTCTGGCAGACAGGTTGCCTGCCACTTTCCACTTCAAACTTTGGTATGTCGAAAGCTACCCTGAGTTCAACTCGCCCTAGTCAATGGCGGAAATTCGATAGCTGGTCCAATACTTCAGCTTTGGGTCAAAAGCAGAAACTGGCCAAGCGGTTTCAATTCGTCCGCTTATGACCCAGAGAAGACATCCAAACTTGAACGCTTGGCTGCCATATTCGCGCCAAATGCAACATCTCTCGACGATAGGTCATACATCCATTAAGCTTTCAGTGTGCCGGGTATAAGTGACCGGTCGACCCTATCGTAGCCCTTGCCTTGATAATTCCGCCACCAACAGGTCACTGTATCTACTTGTATGACACGAAGAAATCTCATCCTCATTCACCGTGGTCCTGAATACGAGCAGGACTTCGTGGAGATTTCGACGAAGATCTTCGCGCTCGACCCCGACATCACGATCTATTCGCTGGCGACAGGCTCGACGGATCAGCTTCCCGAAATGGTGTGGCAGCGGCCGACCCTCACCGTGGCGCTCAACGCCAAATTCTATCTGAAGGTCAAGCGGGGCCCTGTCCTGAAAAACTATCAGATTGAAAAACTCGCCCAATACAGGATTTTCCAGGAAGCCGGCTTGCCGACTCCGCCCACGCTTCCGTTCAAATTCGGCATGCTGCTCGATCCGATAATGTTTGGTGAATTTGTGCTGATCAAGCCGGTGTCGCTAACGCTGGGCTCGCAAGGCCGCGGCGTACAGCTCTTCCGCCGGAAACGGCTTGAGAGAATGACTTCCGCGGATTTTCCGCCGGATCATCTCATCCACAAGGCCAGGGAAGGTTTTCTCGTACAGAAGTTCGTCGATACCGGAGAGCATGTTTCCTATAACCGCGTGTCGACCTTTTTTTCGGAGCCGATGTATTCATATTTCTCGCGGGCGAAGTCGCCCCGCGGCAGCCTGGATTCACCCGATGCGATTATTGAGAAGCTGCCGATAACAAACAACGCAAGCGGTTTCAGGGAGCGCTCCCTCCGGGCGGAGGAAGAAATTATTGCTTTGGCCAAGCGGGTACATGACGCCTTCCCGGATATTCCATTGCTGGGAACTGATATCCTGCGCGAACAGAGCACGGGAAAGCTGTTCGTCATTGAGTGCAATCCGGGCGGAAATACCTGGCATTTCTCGTCGGAGATGAACCTGCCTCTCCGGTTGACGCTGGGCAAGGCCAGCCTGGTCGGACCGAAGAAAGCCCATGCCGTGGCGCGCCAGTTGCACATCGACCAGTTCAACGCCTTCGACCGGGCGGCGCGCGTCCTGACGGAAAAGACACGGGCACTGGCTCGCTAAGAGGCGATGGAATTGAGCGTGAAATGCCGCTTTCCGCCGGAGGTCGGCGGCAGGGAATCAATCTGTTTTATTTCAGTTTTGAAATTTCTTCCAAGCGCCATTGTTGTGAGGTCCAGCAGGATGGATCGAACGTGCGGGGATAGTGAACCTGCAACTCTCAATTCGGCCTGGGCCGCGCCGGTCTGCACCAGGACCCAGGCATCATGGCCGATGATCTCGGTGGTTTTGACACGGTCAATGGGGGGCAGCGCCTGGTTTCCGTCGGGAAATTGAAACATGTGCTCCTTGCGGCCCATGATGCGCGAGATAGTAGGCAGGCTCCGTCCGCAGGAACACCTGGGTCCCTTTTCGACGAAGTCGCCGGAGCGATAGCGCAGCAGCGGAGTGGCATAGCTGTAGAGCGGTGTCACGACGAGTTCGCCAACCTCTCCGGTCTCGCAAGCAGAGCCGTCGGGCCTGATGATTTCGGCGAGCAGTTGTTCACTTTGAATATGGAAAAGCCCGCTTTCCGGGCATTCGATGGCGATGATGCCGCCCTCGGCCGAGGCGAGAACATTGATAACGCGGCTCCCGAAAACATCGCGCGCCGCCTCTTTCACCTCCCCGGGAAGGTATTCGGCAACCGAAACGATGAACGGAATTTGCGGCTTCACATTCGAGCGGCGGGCCTCGACGGCAAGCCGGAGAAATTCGATGGCAGGGTGTTGACGTAGACCGGCGCCTCACTGGCGAGGTGCTTCAACTGCTCCGCCGCCGGAAGCGCAATATCAAGGCGCCGGCGCGGGCCAAGTTTTTCCTTGGGGAGCCAGGGCTGGCCCCAGCGGTCAAATGACGAGTCGGGCGCCTGACGCGCCTTTCGTATGACGTAGAGAGGCTTTGACTGGTCGAGCTGCCAGGCCAGGAACATGCGGTAGCTGCAGACAAGGCGCGCCAATGATTCAAGCGACGACAGGTCGCGCCGCGCGGCGGGGCCGGTGCTGCCGCCGGTTTGAACCGGGGCAATCAAGCCGGGCTTTATGGAGAAGTCCCTGGCGCGCAGGTCATCGTAGCGCCCGGTCAGATCCTTGCGGGTCATGAAAGGCTGGTTTTTCCAATATTCGGAATTGGCGTCGAAGGGTCCGTCGGGCACGGCCCTGCCCTTGTAGAACGGCACGTTTGCCAGCGCGTGCCCGACGAGCATGGCAATCAGCTTGCCCTGGTGGGCGTCCAGTTCGGCTTCGGAGGAACGCTCGGTCTGCAGCAGCGTCGCAAGAAAGTCCGAGGCCAATTTCAATTCATGGTTCAGTGGGGTGTCCCCAAAAAGAAAAAGGGCGAAAGCCGCCCTTTCCCAAAGAAGAATAATTCGTCCTTGTTAGGCGACGCGCCGCATCTGAACGCCCAGGTTCTTGTAGTTCACGCGGTAGTAGCCATCGGCTCCGTGCACTACGGCCGAAGGCATGACCTTCAAGACATCCTGCGCCATGACGCCTTCGTAAACTTCGGGTTTCCCGATGTAGCTGAAATTATAGAGCGGAAGACCGTGGGCTGTGGTTCCGACTTGCGTAATGCCGGTCTTCAGGCGGGAGTCGGACGGCGCGATTTCATCCTGCAGGATGTTTTCATCGCTGCAAATGGACATTGCATCCAACTCCACCGCCGGTGCATCTGGAAGTTCGTCCTGCCCTATCACTTCATCAGAGCAAAGCGACGTTGCTTTCCATTCCGCAGCCGGTATTCCTGTGATCTCGTCCTGCCCTATCACTTCCAAGGCGCGCTGCTGAATTTCATCCTGCAGGAAATTTTCGTGGGCGGCGGGCAACGCGTCGACATTCACGTCGTGACTGCCAATAGCTTCAATGCCC
Organism: uncultured Alphaproteobacteria bacterium; assembly: GCA_963753025.1. Lineage (GTDB taxonomy): Bacteria > Pseudomonadota > Alphaproteobacteria > Rhizobiales > Aestuariivirgaceae > Aestuariivirga. Next base: position 278,841 of record CAVWAY010000019.1, read on the forward strand.
TGCTCGTCGCTGCCGATGGCAATAGTGCCCAGTTCATCGCTCCCGATGGCACGAGCTGGGATGCCGTCAGCCACTTCGTCAATCCCGATAGCGGGACCCCACCAGGTTTCAGAATCATGAAGCCCCCTTTGGCGGCCAATCAACTCAATCAGGTTTGGAAATTCATTCAATACCCCTGCCGCGGACTGAGTCATCTTGATTCACGCTCCCGTTAGCTTTTTGTTAATACTCAATCTACACTAGCTTCCATCGGTATCAAGTGCAAATTCAAGAGGCTCGATGCGTCTCCTAACCAATTGACATAACGTTATTTTATAGCCTTCCTGAAGGCACATGCTCTCAGTCGCGTGATGTCAGTGGAGTTAGCAGTGCCGATTCCGTACGTTGCCATTAAGCCTAGGATAGGAGTGTCCTCCAAAATATATTCTGCCAAACACAGTCAAGCGTCGTTTCTTGGGTAACTTCTAGTCGAACGGGCTCAACTGCTTTCTTGGACAATTCGTTCCTGCTTGCGAGCAGCAACATCGACAGCCCTCCAACTTGCTAGATTGTTGCCGGAACATTGCGTCATGGAAAACTCCTCCCGAAGCACCCGCCCACCCCAGACTGCTAATCGATCTCAGAGTTCTTCACTTCACTGCACCCGCGGTCAATCCTTTTACAATATAGCGTTCAAGGAAGATTCCGATAAGAACAAGTGGCATGACAGCCGCGGTGGACAGCGCCGCCATGGACCACCAGCTGATGCCTTGAGAACCGGTTTGGCTGGCGACCATGACCGGAATAGTTTTGGCATTGGTGCTTGTGAGAAGTGCCGCAAAGAAATATTCGTTCCAGCACAACACCACCGCAAGGATGAAAGCCGCCACCATGCCGGGGAGCGCGATGGGCAGAATGATGCGGAAGAAAGCGCCCCACACGGTGCAGCCGTCAACTAGGGCCGCTTGCTCAAGCTCGTTCGGGATCGTGTCAAACTGGTCGCGCATGATCCAGATCACGATGGGCAGCACCGTCAAGGTATAAATAAGGATGAGCCCGATGATGCTGTCGAGCAGGGCCAGTTCCTTGTAAAGCACCAGAAATGGCATGGCCAGGACGACCGGCGGCAGGATGAGCTGTGACAGGAAGAAGAACGAGATGTCCTTGTTCCGCCAGGGGCCGAACCTGTATTGGAAGCGGCTCAGTCCATAGGCCGCCAGCGAGCCGATGATTACCGCAAGCATTGCAGCACCCACCGACACCAACACGCTGTTTCTGAACCGCAGCAGGAATTCATCGCGCACCGTTGAAATCTCGCCGATCGTGTCAGGCGAAAGTCCAAGCGACCGCCAGCCCTTCCAATCCGGCTGGAAGCGCCCCACCCATGGGATGATATCGCCTTGCGTGACATTCACCGCCGTCTTGAACGACGTGCTGATCGTCCAGTAAATCGGAAACAGGCAGACGAAGGCCCACAAAAGCAGTGCCCCATAAATCAACACGCGGCTTCCCGCATATTTATACTGCTGCGAAGTGTTGGAAGGCTGGGTCATATGCTCTCTTCCCGCTGCATCCAGCGGCTGACAAATTTCAGCAGCAGCAAGATGAAGATAATGATGATGATGAGATAGACTTCGGCGATCATCGTGCCGTAGCCGACATTGGAGCGCTCCCGGTACTCACGATAGACAAAGCTGGAAACCGTATCGGTGGCTCCGCCCGGTCCGCCTGACGTGGTGTTGATCACGATATCGGCGAGCTTGAGCTGGAAAATGATACGCAGGATGATGGCGGTTACGCTCACTGGCAGCATAAGGGGAAAGGTGATCTGCCAGAATGATTGCCAGGGCGTTGCGCCATCTACCTTGGCCGCCTCCTGAACTTCCCTTGGCAAGGCCTGCAAGCCGGCGAGCAGCAGGATCATGATGAAGGGAATCCACACCCAGGCATCGAGCGCGATGATGCTGAGGCGGGCAATCCATGGCGTCGTAAAAAAGGTTGGGCTGTCCCAGCCGATGTAACGCATCAAGGACGCGAGCGGCCCGAAGCGGAATTCCATCAGCGACTTGCCGATCATCCAGCTCACTGCCACCGGGCTCAGCATGAAGGGCAGCAGAAAGGCGACCCGGAAAAACTTCCGCGCCCGGATGTCCGCGTTCAACAGCAGGGCAAGGCCAAAGGCGATCGTATATTGAACCAGAACGCCCAGGATATAATAGACCATATTGAGCAGCGCGTTCCAGAAATACGCGTCATGAACCAGGGTCCGGAGATTGTCGAGCCCGTTGAGTTTTGGCGGATCGAACGCCGAAAGATTCCAGTCGGTGAAGGCAATGTAAACTCCAAAGAAGGTGGGAAAGATCACCATGACGATGGTAAACAGTAGCGCCGGCAATAGAAACAAGGCGCGGTGCCCCGCCTCGCCACGCGCCATGACTTGTCCCGCGCCAAGCGCCACCGCCCAGAGAACATAGACATAAAGCACTGGCCGCCAGTTTTCAAAACCTGTTGTGATGGTGCCAGCCGCGTAAAGACTCTGCACAAGAATGATGGCGGCAAGGCCAAGCGTGGCCGCAATGATCAGGCCGCGCCCGGCCCGTTGTCGCGCCAGTGAAATGAGCGGGGCGCTAGCCTCAATAGGCTGTCCGGATGTGACCGTGTGCGCGTTCTGCATGGCGTTCGGAATCTGCCGCTCGAATGAAAAATACAACTGGTGGTATGTTAGCCACCAGTTGCGGTTTTGTAACTATAATTGAGCCGTGCCGCTTCTAGCCGATCGAAGCCTTGTAGAGCTCAATCTGCTTGTCGCGGCCAATCCCGTCGGTGATTTTCTCCCAAGCAGCCGCGATCTTGTCCGCCCCTTCCTGGGCGGTGGAGCCGCCGGCCCAGATCTTGGAAAGTTCATCCTCGGCAGCGCTGTAGTATTGGAAGATGCCGGGAATGCGCGGTTCGATGGCCGCATTGGGATGATTGTAGGAATCGGCTTCCGAGTTGAGATAGGACGTGATGAACGCCTCATCATAACCTGCGGTTACCCATTCCTTGATGTCGAAATGGCTCTGGCGATAGGGCTGGAAGCCGGAAGGATAAGCCGCACACCACAGCGAAAGGTCCTTTCCGCCAAGATGGGCTGCCGCACTCCATGCCGCCTTTTGCTTGGCCGGATCAGCATCAACCCGCGCCATCACGTAAACACCCCAGCCGATGTAAGCCATATTGGGTGCATAGTTCGGGCCGCTGGCCAGCGTGTCCCAGGCACCTGTTCCAGCATTGTAAACGTCGTCGGAGCCGGGCAGGATCGAGAACCCCGTAACATCGCCAACCACCGAGCTGTCGCTCGTCTTGGCGTTGGAACCAATGTCACCCCACCACGAGAGCATTGAGCCCGTGCCTGCCAGGAATTGCTGGAAGCCCGTGGTGCCGGGATCGGCATTGAGCTGGTCGGCAGGTTCTGACGGCAAGGCATCAATAACGTCCTGGATGGCACGCACCCAGGCCGGATTGTTGATGCGTGGCTTCATCGTATCGACGTCGAACAGCCAGGCCTTGTCATCGGGATGCTTGGCATAGGCTGTAGCGCGCGAACCAAGGAAGTAGAAGCCGAAGCCGCCCCAGCCCTTGATCGGATCGAGATAGCCATAAGCATCCTGGCCGGCAACCTTCTTGCCCTTGAGGAACTTGGTGACTTCCTGAACCTTCTGCCATGTCTTTGGAACCGCGAAGTCGCCTTCATGGCCTTCAGCTTTCCAAGCCGCGGCAAGGTCGGCATCGGCAAAATAGTCAGTGCGATAATTGAAGGTGTGGCAGTCGCCGTCGATCGAAATGCGGTAGGTTTTGCCGCCCCAGGTGCCGACCGGCGCCTTGAGATAGCCAACATAATCATCCATTTCGATTTGCGTCTTGACCCAATCGGGCATTTCCGAAGCAAGGCCCTTGCCGCAGACGTCGCCTTCAAAGGGGGCGCCCATTTCAATGATGTCGAAGTCAACGGTTCCCGTTGCAATGGATTGCTGCAGGCGTGCGTTGTAGTCGGCCTGGGCCAGATCGATCCAATTGATCTTCGCACCGGTGTAAGCTTCCCATGGTTTCAGGAAGCCGCGGAACAACAGGTTATGCAGGTTCTGGTTGTTGAGGCCCATGAAGGTCAGCTCAACGCCCTTGAACTCGCCTTCCTTGACGTTTGTCTTGGTGGCCGCAAGGCACATCTCGCCAACTTTTTGCCAGTCCGCATCGGTGGGCGAACCCTTGCCGACGCCCGGAATTTGCAGGATTTGCGCCCGCAAATTGTCTTGTGCATTCGCTGTTGTCGTCATGGCGCCAAGTGAACCGGCGACGCCTGCCACCGAAGCGGCGGCGGTGCCTTTGAGCCAGGTCCGGCGGTTCATCACCATGCGGTTGTAAAGTTCGACTTTCATCGTGGATCCTCCCAGTGTTTATAATTCTTCTTGCAAAGCCACCATTGATTTTGCTTCCCGGTTTTTTGAAAGCTTTTGTTGTGAGTCAGGTGGCGAAGGCTCGCGATACTATGCGCGTGATTTTCACGATGTCAATTCATGCGGAGGTTTAGGATTCCATTTATTTGCTGATGCAATGTGCATAAAGTTTTGTGCGCTGCACAATGCGATAGGGAATTAACCCAACGTCTTCATCAAGTCCTTGTTGCGCTCATAGAGGCTGCGAAAAACCTCATAGTGCCTGCGATAAATTTCAGCATTCTCCATTTTGGCGGTGAATTCTGAGGCAATAGGGTTCCATGCCTTGATGTCCTTTGGCTGTGCATCCCCAACAGCAAGGGCCGCGAGGAACGCATTGCCGTAGGAAGCGCCCATGGATTTCTCGCGCAGGATCTGCGTGCGCCTGCAAATATCCGATGTGGCTTGGGCCCACACCGTGTTTTTTGTGCCGCCGCCCACCGCGAAAACATTCTGCGGCGGTTCGCCCACGTCATCAAAGGTTTCCATGATGTGGTTTGTGGCCAGCGCAATGCCCTCAAGCGTGGCGCGGAAAAGATCGCCGCGTGTGTGGGTGAGATCCAGTCCGAAGATAACTCCCTTGGCGTGGGTATCATGAATGGGTGTGCGCTCGCCGGAGAAATAGGGCAGCATGACAAGACCCTTGGCCCCCGGAGGCGAGGCCTCAGCTTCTGCTGCCAATTCCTTTATGCCTGTAGCAGGATCAAGTTCCCGCGCCATGTTTTCACGGAACCAATGGGTTAGCGTGCCGCTGGTTGCGAGCCCCGCCATGGAGGCATGCTGGTCTGGAAAAAGCCATGGTGCATACCAGAGCCTGCCGTCTTTCACCCGCGCCGAAGTCACGGCGATAATGAAAATGGTAGAGCCATACATGAGCATCATGTCGCGTGGCTCCAGCACGCCCACGCTGATCGCTTCCGCTGCCGCATCCACCGTGCCGCAGATGACCGGCGTTCCTTCCGCTAGCCCCGTTTCCTTCGCGGCTTTGGCCGTGACCATACCAACGATGTCCGTCGTCCAGGCAATGTCCGGCAGCCGTTCAAGCGGAATGATGTCGGAGTCCAGTTCATCGCTCCAGGCCCGGCGCTCCGCCGAATAAAGCGGCGCGCTGTTAGCCGCCGTATAGTGGTCAATCACGAATTTTCCGGTGAGGCGGAACACCAGATAGGACGTGGAGGTGAGAATTTTATGGGTCTTGGCAAAAATCTCCGGCCGGTTGCGCTTGAGCCAAAGGATTTTCGGCCCCACCGATTGCGAGGTCAGCGCATTGCCGCAATAATCGAGAATGCGGTCAACGCCGATGCGTGCGGTGAGCTCATCGATTTCCTCGCTGGCCCGCGTATCCACCCCGTAGAGCACCGCATTCATCAACGGTTCGCCGGCATCATTCACCGGCAGCATACAGGGCCCGATGGCGCTGGTGCCTATGGCCTTGATATCGGCCGGATTGATTTTGCTGTCAGCAAGAAGTTTCTTGGCAATGAAGGTAACGTCATCCCACCAGTCTTCGATTGCGCGGTGTTCGGCCCAGCCCGCCTGTGGCACCAGCATCTTGTGGGGTTTTGCGGCGCTGACAATGATATTGCCTTTTTGGTCGCTCAGGACGCCCTTCGACTCGAATGTTCCAATGTCGATGCCGAGATAATATTTCATCAGGTGTAGCGGTCCCGGTCGAGAGAGAACTTGTCGTCAATGCGGGCAATCCCGGCGACCAGCAATTGGGTGAGGCCCACCAGGTCGGCAGGATCGCAAACTTCCAGCGAGGAATGCGTGTAGCGGCAGGGAAAGCCCAGATCGATGGCAGCGATGCCTTCATGCAGCAATTGCACATAGGATGAATCGGTAAGCGCTCCCACATGGGCGCTGCGCTGCAGGTTCAGTTTCTGTTGAACTGCAGTCGAGGAAAAGAGATCGACGAGGGCAGGGTGGGGAATTGTCCCGTTCAATGTACCGCGACCGTGAAAACTATACGTGCTCATGGCAGGGCCGGCCCCAAGCTTTACATCACCCCGCGCCGCCATATCCGGCGTATCGGTTGCGAGAATGAGGTCAAGCTGGATGGCAATGTCGGGCGCAAGCTTGTGCGCCGCCGTGACGGCTCCCTGCAGATTGAACTCCTCAAGCACCGAGAACAGGATATGCACGGTCGGCTTCTTCTTGGCCTGCAACACCGCGCGGGCCACTTCGATAACCACGGCGCAGGCAGCCCGGTCATCAACCGACGTTCCTGCAATCCTGCCATCGGCAAGGGCAAGCACCTTCGGTTCATAAACCACCGGCGTGCCGATATTGATGCCCGCCGCTACTACGGCGTCCGCACTGGCAAAGCCCGCATCGATGAAGATTTCGGCGTAAGGCAACACCTTGTATTTTTCATCCGGTGTTGTGGCGTGGTGGCTCTTGTTGGTGATGATGCCGGTAACATCGCGCCCTTCGCCCACGCACAGCAGCACCGCTTGCGATGCCAGAGCCCGTTCCGGCACGCCACCCAGCCGCTCAACCCGCATTAATCCATTGGCCTCAATCTTGCGCACCACCAATCCAAGCTGGTCCATATGGGCAAACAGCATCACGCTCGGCAGTTTCGGGTCGCCCTCAATTGTTGCAAACAGATTGCCGAGGCGGTCAGTCTTCGCGGCAAGGCCAAGCTTGGCCAGTTCCTTGGCAAGGGCCCGGCGCACCCGGTCCTCATGGCCGCTGAGGCCCGGAATGAGCATCAGATCGCTTGTCAGTTTCCGCAGGCGTTCTTTCATGTCCTTCAGTCCTTCCGTGCAGCGCGCACGATGCGCATGAAGTCCGCCGCCCGTTCCGGGTCAACCGCGTTCCAGGTATTGCCGTCGCGCTTGAGCGACGAGCCGACGATCACCCCGTCCGCGACTTGGAGCACATCTGCCACCGTCGCGTGCTTCACGCCTGTATTGGCCAGCACCGGCGTATCAGGCAAAACTTTCTTCACTTCTTCCAGATCGGACATCGCCGCAGCTTCACCCGTGATTGCGCCGGAGACAAGAATGGCATCCGGAATGCTGGAGAACACCGCACTGCGGGCCCGGTCGGCCAGGCCTCTCCGGTCCAGCGAATAGGCAAATTCCGCACTTACGTTATAGAGCACGGCAAGATCGCTCCGCCCCAGCCGGTCGCGGTAGCGCAATGCCGCTCCCGCTTCGGGATTCCACGGTCCCATGTCGGAAGCATAGGTCCCCGTCATGATCTCGCGCACAAAGGAGGCACCCGTAGCTGCCGCCAAAGCCATGGAACTCATCGGGTCCCACAATACATTCACGCCAAACGGCACCTTGATCTCGGAACGCAGCGCCCCGATGGCAAAGGCCATGGTCGCAGTGGAAGCCATATCGACCTTGAATTCATAAGGCCTGTCGTTTTCATTGCCGAACATCACCGCATCAACGCCGGCGGCCTGAAGCGCAAGCAAGTCCTTCCGCGCCCCCTCGACGATGCCGTTCAGCCCGGCTTTCGCATCATGCAGAGGCGATCCTGGCATGGCGCCGAAATGCACCATGGCGATGATTGGTTTCTGGCTCCCAAAAACCTTCGTGAATTTCGCTGTCATTCCTGTTTCCTGTCACCCTTGCAAATATACATACAAATCTGGAATGATTAGAGCCGCACGCCAGACTCGGCATCAAAGAGGTGGGCCGCGCCCGGATTGGGCATCATGCTCAGGACTTCGCCGGGTTTCACTGAAATCCG
>CAVWAY010000020.1:0-139707 GCA_963753025.1 uncultured Alphaproteobacteria bacterium
GCCAATAGTCGTGGCCTGACTGTGATCACACTTCTCATTTTGATCTAGTAGAAGCCAACAACCTGCCAACAACGCAATTGCTCCAGACTTGAGTTCGCTTATATCATCAGCAGATCATGTCGCCGCTAACAAGCTTTTGTTTGGCAAAACTATAACCGACGTCACAAGTGTATTCACCTGATCCAAGGTCGAAGCAACGCAATCCATCACCATTTGTTTTGACCAGCCCGCCTGTGCACAAATCGGCAACTCCTTTTGACGTCATGTTAATGTACATTTTCTGCGCGATACTTCCGCGAAGTTCAAAGTAGATACTGCAGGCCGGTGTTTGCTGCCCAACGCTGCAATTGCCGCTATCGATGCGATACACGCCTTCGATCAGTTCGCTTTTGACCTCCGCGAATGTGTCTGCTGGCATGATGGCCAACGCGGGGACATTGGCGTGGCGGTGATGATCAAAACGTTCCTGAAACCTTGCATTTTAGAACTCCCATGTTGTTGGGTAAGCCGTGTCGGCTCACTGTTAGTGCCGTTGAAGTCATAAAAGGTTCACAGAAAAACTACTCGCCAACAGATATTGCAAGCGTGACACCGCCTTTGTCGTCGTGGGCCAGGTCACTGGCAGCAATCCGAAAGAACAGTTGCGTGTTATCGACCCGCTGCGCCGGTTTGCCTCCCAGAGTCAGCGATACGACCTGATCTGGCGCCGAGATCGGCTTGCCGTTTGCGTCGCGCAGCACGATCAGGAGATCGGCGCCGTCCTTGAATTGCTCGTCCTTGAGGATGACCATATGGTTCTTGATGTCATACTGGCGCAGGATCTCGCGGCGTTCATCGACGCGGGCCTTGTGGTCGTCGTAGGCGTCCCAATAGACACTGCTGGCCGCAAGAAAAATCTGGGTGCGCAACCGCGCTTCGGTCTCGGCGGCCATATATTCGGCCAGCGGCACACCTTCCAGCCATTCAGCCAGCGCTTTTTGTGTTGCCATCTTGGCGAGATCGCGTCCGATGTCGCCGGCGGCATCCTTGGCCTGGGGCGATGTCACGACCTTGATGAAGGCAGCCTTGAACGAGAGTTTGGTCAGACCGGCGAAGTTCCGAAGCAGGCCCTCGCTGACCGCCTTCTTCAATTTGTCCCGGGAACTTTCCAGGGCAGCCAAGGCTTGGCCGGCGGCCTGGGCCTCGGTTCGCCCGACAGAGCGGAAGCCTGTCGCCACACTGCCCACAGTTTCCTGACCAATGAGCTCCATATAGAGGCGGGGGTCGCGGGCAACGAGAAAGCGGCTGACGATGTAGTTTGCGGTGGGGGTAGAAACGCCCGAGTCTATAGCCCGCTTTTTGGAATACTCGAATGCGTCAGTGAGGTTGGCCCGGATATCAGAAAATGGGCCGCCGTCGCCAGTCATGATCGCTGGCGCCAAACTCGGTTCATAGAAGTCGGGAGGACCAAGCAGCACGGCTTCAGCAACTTTCTTGGCGGTTTCGCCCACAGCGCCAAGCGGCCCAAACTCTCTGGCCTTTTCCACGACATCGGCCGCATTGAAGGCAAATTCGGTCATGCCCTGCACCACCGCTGATTTCATGATGCCGTTGGCCAATCGCAACTGCGCATCGCTGGCATCGTTCTGAGCCGTCAGAAATTGGGCGCGGGTTTCCATGCGAATGGTCGTCGCCTGCGCCAGCACCGTGCCAAGCCCGGCGATCTCGCGGTCCAAGAAGTCCAGCACTTCAGAAGGGTCCCATGCCTCGACCTTGTAGCGCATGTCAGCGCCTTCCTCGGCTTCCAAGCCAGCAATGCGAAAGGCTCCCGTATTGAATTGTGCCAATGCCAATTCGGCCTGATCGAGCTTTTCTTGCGCCTGGACGAGACCTAGCTCAGCTTCGTCAATGCGGCCATGAGCGAGGTCCTGAACCGAGACGGCGCCCAGCAACGTAATGTCAGCCCGGCTCTTTGCATCGAAAGCATCCCGTGCAATCCCAACAAGCCGTTCACGCTCAGCGGCAAAGCCTAAATCATTGGCCAGCCGGTCGATTTCAGCGGTGACATTGGCGAGTTCGGCCTGCATCCTGTCATAGGTTTCGAAGACGTCGATCGACCGGATATTGCCTTTGTTGGCAATGATGTTTTCATAATACGTGTTAACCCGCCGGGTCAGCGTATCGCGCCGTTTTTCGAGGCGCAGATAGGCGGCGGACTTGCCTGCATTGGCCGGGGCAAAGTCGTTTATACTTTGAATGGCGGCGGCGTAGCGCGTTTCAGCTTCGAGGCTCGCCTTGTGCGCCACGCCAGTCGTAGCGCGCCGCGCTTCATACTCCCCGTTCAGAGTCCGCACTTCTTCCTGGGCGTGCTGAAGGTCGTGCTGGGCAACGGCAACCTTGGACTCCAATTGCAGCCTCTTCTGTTCCACGCCTTTGTAGCTAATGTCCAGTTGAACGATGCGCAACAAGGCATCTTCCTGCCCGCGCCGCAGAACAAGAGGCTTGTTGTAGGGCGTATGTATGCCCGAAATGTCATTGTATTGCGGGTCGTAGGTCACGTTGAGCCGCCACCACAGGCCTTCAAGACGGACTGATTTGTCGCGCGGATTAAACCACGTTTCCAGTTCAATCCATTCCGGCGGCGAGAATGAGCTCACCAATCCCCTGATAACCCAATCCGGCAGATCGGTAATGTCTCGTGTGTCGCGCAATGTGCGGCTGGCGGTCAGGCGCCGGCCATCGAAACTCGCTTCGTCATAGTGATAGATTCGGCCACCGCTGTCCTCGACTTCGATTTCAACGGCCCGGCCCTTGCCGGAGTTGTTCTTCAGGCCCAGCGGGTCATGCTGCCTGACCGGCGGCAGTTTCAAAGCCGCTTCAGCCGCGCCGATTTGCTCGCGCAGAGTCGCGATTTCGGCTTTGTGCATGCTTTCCGAACGAGCCCGGTCATAACGAAACGGCGGCCCCAGTTTCTTGAACTTCTTTTGTATGACTTCGCCGCCCTGGGGATCAACCCAGACATAGACCTTGTCTTTCTCAAGCACCGCCAGTTGTTGCTTGGCATTGTCAATCTGTGCAATCGCCAAAGCAGCCGGATCGGCCTGCGCAGCGGCGGCGGCCTCAATCTTTTCTCCGCCTCGAATCGTCCACAAGGCGCCATCATTACCGCGCCACACGCCAAAAACATCGGCATTGATCTTCGCCTGCATTGCAGGCGTAATCCGGGTAACGGGTGCTGCATCAGCCTCGACGTCGAAGACAAGCGCGCCTTCAACTATTTTTCCCGATGTGCCGCCATGCAGAACCACCTCGCCTTCATCCTTGCCAAGTTGCACCCTTACCAGCATCGAGGATGATTCCGGGTCCCATTCGATATCAACACCCGTCCCGTTGTCAGCTTCAAGCCTTGCCCTCTGTTGCAACGGCGCAACTTCTCCTGCCAGCATATCGCGAAATTTCTTGCCGGTTTCACGCAACGTCGCCTGACTGCCGGTCAATTTGAGGATGGCGGCCAGGGCTTCGTCCTGCGACACCGTGCTGCGCGCGCCAAGAAGCCGGTCGAACGCGGCCCGATGCTCACCGAGTGCAAGATCAAGTCCCAGAACGGCTGCAAGCCTGGCGGGATCAACGGTGATCTTTGGCGGAAATCCCGCCCAACTCCGCAGCCGCGACTGCCGTATGATGTCGGCAGCGCGGCGTTGCAGTTGAAGGTCGCCTGTTGACACATAGTCCGCCTCGTCGATTTGCTGGACGATCGACTGGGCCATGCCGACCAGATGAGGGGCCACGTCTGCGGCCTTTGCAGCACTTGCTGCGACAAGCACCAAGAGCAGAACTGCGATCCAGCGAAAGCTTGACATGGCCTGGTACCTCACTCCCCGGCGCCCTCGTCAGGGCGCCGACTTGACGGATTCGATCTCGATAGAGTCGATCTTCACTTCAACTTCGCCCACGGCCTTTTCATACTTGCTTGTGGTAAACATGAATTTTCCCGGCGAACGAAGCGATGTTAGCGCTTGGGTCTCGTGGATAATCGGCTTGCCATCTTCCCCGACTTCTCCATCCGGCATGAAAGATGCCACGTAGGAACGTCCGCGCTTGGAAAGCGTGAGCTTGCCCTTGACACTGAAACCCTCGGGCTTTGCCGTAGTGAAACCCTTCGGCTCTCCAAGGACTTTGTCTGCAACGGTTTCCGTTTCGCCGCTGAGCTTCAAGAGCCTGAGATTCATCAGTTTTCTGTTGTCGCCGGATGACGATGAGCCTGTGTTGTAGGTGGAGCTGAACAAATAGGCCGAGAGGAAATTCTTTTCGTCAGCCCTCAGGGCGATGCCCAGTTGATCTCTCAGGCTCTTGAACTCCCCCGAGAAGGTCACATGAGCATCCCAGTCGCCTTCCGGCAGATCGCGTTCAAGCTGGATCAGATTGGCGCTGTCGGTCTTGGCGAAACCGCCAACCGCCCCATTCACCATCAGCAAATTGCCATTCTCGACGATGTAGCCATCAGGATTTGGATTGTTCACAACCCAATGCTCGGCGAGGTCGGCTCCGTCGAAATCGTCAAAGAACACCCGCTCGCGTGCCGGTTCAGCGGGTGCTTCAGCAACCGCTTTCTGGACTTCGGCCAGCGCGCTGGAGAGCCCGTCCGAATTCTGGGCATCGAAGTATTTTCCGCCGGTCTCATCAGCGATGCATTGAACAGTCTGCCTCTGCTTCTCATTTAATGTGAAGCCAACCACATGCGCCTTGATGCCCAAACCGGCATCACGGATGGCGCGCGCAGCTGCACAAGGGTCACCATTGCATTCCTCAATGCCGTCGGTGACCAGCACGATGCTGTTGGATTGACCCGCCATGGGCGCAAAGCTGCTCGCGGCCCGTTCGAGCGCCGCTGCAATGGGGGTTTCGCCCTTCGGCTGGCTCGCCACAATCGAATTGGCGATCCCCTTGGCATCTGTTGTGCCGATGGGGGCGACGATCTCAATATCCGAGCAGTCCTTGGCCTTCCGGTGGCCATACATCAGGAGCCCAAGGTTGGTGCCCTCTGGCATTTCGGTCAAGGCTGAAACCATTGCGCGTTTTGCGGCATCCGAGCGGCTTTCGCCGTTCCCAACCGACTTTTTCATGGAGCCGGACGAATCAAAGATGAACATCACATTTGATCCGCTGTCTTCCGCATAGGCAGGAAGCATTGACGCCGAGAGCATCAGGACGCCGGCGAGCAGGGGAAGTTTGGTCTTCATGATTTTCTCCTTTGCGATTTGTGTGAAGCATTCGACTTTTTTCATGATTGTCTCCTTAGAGGTAAATTGCTGCAATCCACCTGTTGGTGTCGCTGAGGGAAGAAAAGGTTCACAAGAAAATGCGGGCAGCCATGATCAGCGTCGGGATTCATGGCAGGCACCAATGGGTAATGCCGATGACTTTCCAGGCTTGTGTGCCGTAGAGCGTATTGCAGATATCGGCGACGGCAATGGGTTGAAGCTCTTGGTTCAAGTTGTGGCACACCGGTTCCCTTTGGGCCGCTATCCCGTTGTTGGCCGAGCGCCATCCCCGCGCCTGGCACACACGCTCAATGTCGGCGTGGGCAATTCTCTCGCGCGGGTCGTTGCCGCGGCAAACAGCAATCCAGTTCGGCCAGAGGACGCCATTTGTCACACCAAATCCATTTGCTGAGAAATACCAATCCGCGCGGCCGGTAATTGAAGGGCAGAGCTGTTCCGGCGGCATGCCCTTGCCGGAACCGCACGTTACCAAGGGATTCATGAGCACGCCGTATCCCGGCCGCTGTTTCTGATATCCCGTAATGCGCACCACGATATCGCCACCGGGCACCTTTGGCTTGCAGAACTGAACATCCTCGACATTTGGTTCCGGTGGAGTTCCCTCAGCCTTTGGCTTCTCAGGTCCAGGCGCCTCCGGTCCGGGCAACGGATTGGGACCCGGATTGATCGGCTCAACATAGTCGGCCCCGCGGCAATAGCTGGATGTTTCCGTGTAGCACCATTGGCGCCGCCCGGTCTTCACTTCGCAGACCTGCTCCGGAGATACGCCTGCTATCGTGAATCCGGCACTATTGACCAGCCTGCAATTGAATTCGGGCCCATTGACGGACATGCGCAGCGGCTCGGCGGAAGCGTTGCCGGTTCTATGGACTTTTTGGCAGGCGCGCGTGACGTCCTCGGAATAGATCTGCTCATCGGTCGGCTGCGGACATGGCACCCGCGCTGCCCTGGTCTTCTCGCCCTCAGCAGCGCAGAAAACCTGTGTTCCGGCGCCGCGATGCCATTCCCGGCTGCCGGTCAGCCGTTCGCAGACATCCTCCGGCGAGACTTGCGCCAGCGTCGATCCATTGGCGTCTATAAGCCGGCAATTGAAGGTGATGCCTTGCGCTGTCACTATGGTTGCTGGTTCCTGGGCCTGTGGCGCGCGATGGATCTCGCGGCAGACGTTGAGGATGTCACTGCCCTGCAACTCGATATCGTTGCCCGATGCCTGCGCGAAAGCCGGACCTGCGGCTACTTGGGCCAGCAGAAACGAGATGATAAATGTTGACGCTCTGATCACAGGTCACTCTCCCAAGCAATGGAGAACCAGCGCAACGCCACGAGATCCTTTTCGCCCTGGTAGACCGAGAGGACCTTGATGCTCACCCATCCTTCAGCCGGCTCGGGCAGGGAAATGAACTGACTGTCGCCTGTGTCCTGCAGCGTTTGCCGCAGGCTGTGGCCATTCCCCGTCTCGATCAGGATATCTTTCACGCGGCTGAATTTCTGAAATTGTGTCGCTTCCGCCCCCGTAGTGTCATAGGGCGCCCAGCCATTGATGAATTGGATGGCCGAAAAGCCTTCTTCTGTTCCGCTGACCTTCAATGTCTGCTGGGGCGCTTCCGCACCTTCTGAAAACGGGAAAAGCCAGGGATAAGTTTCAGGTATCGTGTCCAGCATTGCCGCAGGCGCCGCTTTTCCATCGGGAAAACGCAGCACATTCGTGCACACCTGCTCGCTGGCAAATTGGCCATTGCGCGGCTTTCCGCACAGGATGTCGCCGCTGGCCGATGCGGCTGAAACCAGCCCAAGGGACTGAAGGCAAAACAGTGAAATGAATAAAGACTTCCTAACCATTGTTTTAACTCTCCCTGCCCAACGCACCGGAAACAGGGGCGCCGTAGTCATTAGTGTCACAAGGGTCGGCTAAGGTTCACACACGGGTAAAAGAATTTTAATTCAGCGAGATGACCTCGCATTTCTACTGTTGCGCGGTTTGATTTGGGTTGAGTTCAGCTGCTTTTTCTACGAGTTTGAGGGCGTCGGCCTGGCCGGCGCCAACGGAATTTGGCGGCGCCTGAAGCTTGCTCGCGCTTTCTTTCAGAATCTTCCGGAAAGCTGCTGCGTCAATCTTGATGGCCCGCTCCATGGCAAGGGCCGCGAGGCCTGAAATATGGGCAGCGGCAACCGACGTACCACTTGTCATGACTGTGGAATTTCCGGGCGCCAGGACGAGAATGTCAACGCCCGGCGCTGCTACGGCAATGTATTTGCCCCGGTTTGCGAGCTTGAATACCCGGTCGCGTGAATCGGTTGCAGTGACGGCCAGGGCGTTTTCGTCAGCCCCTGGATAAAGCGGCGGAGATTTGGCGCCCGCATTGCCTGCGGCGGCTACAAGGATAACGCCGTTCTTTGCCGCGGCATTCATCAAGCGGCTGAGCAGAGGATCACGGGGACCCGCAAAGCTCATGTTGATGATAAACGCCGCCTGACTATGGGCCCAGTCTACACCCTTGAGAATGTTGAAGGTGACGCCCTCCATATGGCCATCATTGTCCCTTGAGAAGCATTCCACCGCAAGCAGGCTCGATTGCGGCGCGGTGCCAACGGTTTGCCCATGGGCCGCAATCGCACCGGCCATGGCAGTGCCGTGGGCATCAGCCTCAGTGGAAGGGTAATCCACCGACGAATAGGAATTCTTGATCGAAAGCTGCAGGGCCTCATGCGACGCGTCGATACGCGAGTTGATGAGTGCAACGACAACGTCTTTGCCAGTCACCGATTTATGAGCCTCATCGACGTGCAGCTTGACATTGGCGTACTGCAACTGGGCGCCTGCGGCGGAGCTCGAGCTTTCGGTGAGTTCATATTGATAATTGGGTTGGGCGGATTCCACCGCGGGGTTTGCTTCCAGGGCCGCGATGACCTGCGATACGGACCTGTTGTCTGTAATAGCATAGCGGTGCACCGTGCGGCGCAGCAGTTGCAATGGCGCTTCCGCGATCCTTCTCAGGTTCTGTGCCTGAACCACGCTGGCAAGGGCGTCCGCCGGACTGGAGGGCTTGAGAACAAAAAGAACTTCGTCCCTGCGATAGCGCTTCTCGCCCTTGGGCGGCACGCCACCGATCGGCTTCTGCGCCGCAACAGTGGCATCCTTCGGTTTCGCCACTGTCTTTTTCTTTACGGGAGCAGGAGCTGGCGCGGTGACCTGTTTCTTTTTTTTCTTAAGAAGCTTTGTGACATCAATCGAAATTCCAATGCCGATGCCACCCTCGTTCTCGTCTTCGTTCGCGTTGACCCTGGCATTGCTTGCCATCAGCATTGCAAGACTCAGGAGGACCACTGAGACCAGGGCCAGGAATTTACGTGCAATAGGGAAAGATTCCACGATTCAATCCTCCTAGGGTGCGGTCCTCGACACAAACGCAACAATTTCAGGCCTTGACCGAAGATCCTGAATTAGCTTGTCAATTCCCGCCTCGCCATCCTGTGGCATTTCAAGGCCAATTGTAAAGAGCCCGCCACCTGCCGGCCCACCGACGATTTCAGCATCGAGTTCCTCAAGCAGCTCGGCCACCTGCGAGAATTCGGCGCCGGGCGCGAACTTCACCATCAGCTTGAGGTTCCGGTCGGAAACATCCTCGCCGGGAACCGACGCCAGTTCGGGACCGGTGGCCTCCGTATCCTGGAACACCAGCAAGCCGATCACGCCGGTTTGCAGCGTCATGACAAGGGCTGCTGCCGCTGTTGCATAAACAAGGGTTCTGGGCCGCAGGGCACCAACAAATTCGGCTACTCGATCCACCAGAAACCCTCGAATAAAGGCGCTGCTTGTACGCGAGACGGGGGGGAGCCGTGACATGATGTTGTCGAGCGCCCGCGGCGAAGGACCTTCCGCTGCTTCATTAATGTCGATAACAGCCTCCGCCTCGTCCCGCGCCAGCTCCAGCGCCTTGCGCAGGCGGGCATCTGTCAGCAGGGCCGTGGCAATGCGATTGCGCGTCTCGGAATCGAGCGTGCCGTTGACGTACCATGGCAGGCAGGCTTCGAGTTCGTCATACCCAGGGGGCGTTTCATTCTGCGTCATGGCCAGCCCCTGTCGACACCGGCGGAAAGCAGAAACTCGGAAAGTTTCTTGCGCGCATAGAACATCCGCGTCTTTACCGTGTTCAACGGGATCTGCAGGATTTCTGACACGTCTTCGATGGATTTTTCGTGATAGTAGACAAGCTCAACCACGTCCCGGTGCTCCGCTCCAAGTCTTTCGACGCATTGCCGGAGCAAGGCTTTCTTGTCGGACTTCTGCGCCACAACCTCAGGCGTATCGGAAGAATCCGCGATTTCCGGCATCTCCGCATGCTCCGCGGCAGGCGGATACTTCCGCAGATATTCCAAGGCCTTGTTGCGGGCAATGCCGCAAAGCCAGGTGTTTACGCTCGACCGGCCCTCATAGCGGTTGGCCTGCCGCCAGGCATCAAGGAAAACTTCGGAAAGGACATCTTCTGCGGCAGCAGCGTTGCGCAGCATACGTCCAAGAAAGCGGTGAATTCTCAGATTGTGGCGGGCATACAAGGCGCGGAACGCCAATTCGTCGCCACGCGAAATGCGCGCCATGAGCTGACGCTCATCGCCGGACATGGCAACTTCGGCGGCAGCCAATTCGATGAATCGGGCCATCGCCCCAAGTCCCCGTCCAATGGCTTCGTAGTAAATTGCTGCGCCGAACATAGTCAAATCCCGGGTCAATCGCCAAGCTATTTTAAGCATGCAGGCGGCGGCACGATTTATCATGCCGCCGTCCATCGATGTCCGCATCAGAACATGCTGAAATTCATAAGCTTCTTGAACTTCTTGTTCTTCATCTTGCGGCGTGGCTGGAACTCCTCCATCGCCATCCCATCCATGGTCTCGCGGCGCTCAGCCTTGTGATGCTTCTTGTGCTTGCGGTCCATTCCGCCCATTTCCCCGAACAACATCTGGGCTCCCACTAAAAAGGCTTCCTGGGCAACGGCTTGAGCAACCTCCTGGCCAGCCTCTTCCGATCTATTGACCCGGTTCACCTTCTTTGGCTTTTCGATCTTTGGCGGCTTCTTCCCAGCCACTTTCTTCTTTTCCTGGCGTGGCGCCGGTTCAGCCTTTTCGATCTTTTCCGCTTCGGCTTTATCCGCCCCCACTGCCACTTCACCGCCGATGATGAGTAGATCCATTTCATCCTTGGCAATGTCGGTGCACCGCGCATCGGCTCGAACTTTGTCAAAGGCTTCCTTGGCACGCTCTAAGTCGCGTCTCGCCGAATCTTCCGCTGCCTTGGCGAGCTTGGCGTAAATCTCCGCGATCCTCTCAAAGTTGGCTTTTGACTCCTTGGAACTTGCCGCACCCGCGTCGTTTCGGGCATTCTGCTCAAGTTCGCGGAAGTCTCCGGCTTTCCCGGCCTGCTTGCCGACTTGATCGATATAGCTCGCTCCTTCCAAAATAGCGCGATCTGCGTCTTCGGCGCGGCAGCGCTCCTTAAACTCTGCCAGGGTCTCTGAAACCCCGGGTGAAGGTGGAATCCCTTGGGCCAGCGCAGTCTGGGGGGCGGCCAAGGCAATAAAGCTTGTCGTTGCCGCTAAAATCATGATTTTATTGAACATTTTAATCTCCCGTTGGTTGTATGGTGGCCACATGGCCGCCTCTGAAGGGTTGGTTGCAGGGAGGGAGGAAAAGGTTCACGGCATTCGTGAGAATTCAAAAAGTCCGAAGCTCGCGTTCTAGGTTCATGGCCTAATCGATCCCATTTGAACGGAAGGCTGATTGGGCAAAGGAGTTGGCTTCCGGCCCATTAGAGACGTGACCAGTAGCATTGTAGGTTTCGGCTTGTGGAGGTTGAACGGACGCGTCGTGATCAGCCGAGGTAGCCAATTCCGGCTCACGTATGTTCACGGCTTTTCCAATTGAGAAGTGAGGAGGGGAGGGACTATAAGGAGCGTGTGCAGTGACTCGTTTCGTGTGCACTATGTGTGCAGCGAACCGAGGAAAGTAGGCTTGATGACCGCGAAAACACAGTTTTCTGCGCATAGATTTTGCTGTGCGCCCATGATGGATTGGACGGACCGGCATTGCCGTGTCTTTCACCGCCACCTGACCAGGCATGCGCTGCTTTATACCGAGATGGTGACGGCCCAGGCCATTCGCCATGGCGACCGCCAGCGCTTGCTGGGCTTTGATCCCTTTGAACAGCCCGTTGCCCTGCAACTCGGCGGCAGCGATCCTGGCCTGCTTTCGGATGCTGCCAAAATTGGCGAAGATTACGGCTATTGCGAAATCAATCTTAACATTGGCTGCCCCTCGGACCGGGTTCAGGAGGGCCGCTTCGGCGCCTGCCTCATGGCCGAACCGCAACTGGTGGCAGACTGCGTTGCAGCGATGCGCTTGGCCGTCAAGATTCCGGTCACGGTGAAATGCCGCATCGGCATTGACGACCAGGACGAGGCCGAGGGACTTGATCTCTTTGTTGAGAGCGTTGCCGCAACGGGGTGTGATACTTTCATAATCCATGCCCGCAAGGCCTGGCTGAAGGGCCTCAGCCCAAAGGAAAACCGGGAAATTCCGCCGCTCAACTATGCCCGCGTTCATCAACTGAAGGCAGACTTCCCGCATCTCACCATCATCTTGAACGGCGGGCTGGCCACACTCGATCAGGCCACGGATGAAATGCGCGGTCTTGATGGCGTCATGCTGGGGCGCGCCGCCTATCACACCCCGTGGCTTCTCGCCGATGTTGACAGGATATTTTTTCAAAAGACAAATCCCCTGACGAATCGCATTGATGCCGTGACCGGCATGTTTCCCTATATTGAGGAGCAATTGCACCGGGGCGAATTCCTCTCAAAAATGGCCCGCCACATGCTTGGCCTGTTTCATGGCCAGCCCGGCGGGCGCCATTGGCGGCAAATTATTTCCGAGCAAAGCCATCTTCCCGGCGCGGGCATTGATGTTTTGCGCCGCGGGCTGGAGGCCATTGAAACCCAATCGAATCGCCTGATCGCCGCTGAATGAAGCTGCTGGCTTAGAGATGTGATTTTGTGATATGGCTCGGATCGGACGGGGAATTCGAGGGCCACCATGCGGGTTAAGACAGTAGCGGCCGTTGTTTCATTGGCATGCATCGCAGGCAGTTCCCAAGTACACGCCCAAACCTACGGCGATGATTGTTCGGAGCTCGATGATACATTGCCTGATATTGTCACAGCCTGTGCCAAGTCTTTGCTGAACCGCCAATCCCTTATCAATACCTCAACCTCAATCAACAAGATCATTATCGACAGGTTTGATTTTGGGCCGAACCAGACGGAACCTGCCGGCCTTGAATTGACTGATCCCACCGATATTTTGGAGCGCCTGAAGAGCAATGGCAGAATAACTATTGCGCCAACCGCTGATGTGGCGGCTCCTGCGGCCAACCCGATGTGGAACATCTGGGTCGACGGAAAATACAGTTGGCTGGATGATACGGACGCGTTTACCGATCTTGACGGTTCGCTTGTAAATGGTGTTGTGGGAGCCGACTACAAAGTGTCCGACCGGCTGGTGCTTGGCCTTATGGGCACCTATGAAACATCCGATTTGGAGGGCCTGGGTGTCACCCAGGATACCGACGGCTGGGGCGGCGGCGCTTACTTGGGACTGACGCTGACCGACAATTGGGTGTTGTCGGCCACGCTTCTGGGAACCGATCTTGATACCGATGTGAATGGCGCCACCAGCTTTGACTCCACCCGGATTCAGACCAGCAGTGCTTTGACCGGCTATTGGTACTCCGGCACCTGGCGCTATTCACCGTCACTGACTGTCGCCTGGACCAAGGAATGGCAGGACGCCAGTGGTGGATTGGATGCCCAGACCATTGAAACAGGCATTATTTCTCCAGGCTTTCAGGTTGGTAATTCCATCTCCATTGGCGGCGCTTCAACCGTTGAGCCCTGGCTTGGCGCGCAGCTTGATTGGGTCGGGATAAACAAGGTTGTTGATGACGTGACCGGCACAATTTTGGATGACCCCTATACCGATCTTCGCCTGCAAGGCGGCCTCAATTTTGCCTTTGGAGCAAATGCCCAATTGGCTTTGACCGCCGAGGTGAGCGGGCTTCTCTATGAGGATTCGGAGACTTATACGGCTGGTGCCAACTTCGCCTTCCAGTTTTAGGAAGAAGCAAGCCGTCCCTGGCGTCCGCCCCGGCGCCGCTTCCGCAACGTGAGCGTTGCAACCCGCTCGTTAAGGCCCGCCATGATGGACTGGCGCTCCGCCGGGCTGAACCCAAGCCAACTGCCGATCTCCATGCGCGTGCGCCCGCAGCCGATGCAAAAGCCGGTTTCCGGATCGACCACGCAAACCTTGATGCAGGGTGTTTCGACTTCGGGCAAATCAAACGCGTTCATGCCGTTAAGATAGGTATCCCGTGGGTCATTGGCCATCCGAACGCGCCATTATTGAAGCAAAAACGTCTTAGTTCTTCAGATAAAGCACGCCGTCTTCAACTTTGAAACTCTTGAGTTTTCCCAAAAAACTCATGCCCAGCAGCGAGCCGCGCATCACGCCCTCGGGCATCACCAGGCCTTGCACGTCCGAAACGCGCACCCCGTCAATTTCAACCTTGTCCAGGCTGACGCCGGCTGCTTTGACAACGCCGTTTGCGGTGGAAACCGGAACATTATAGTCGAGATTGCCGGGATGAAGGCCAACATCCTGGGCATCTTCGTAGCTCAAGGCCACAGCCGACGCGCCCGTATCAACCATCACTCTTACATTTCTGCCATTGATCTCGGCCTTCACGATGAAATGTCCGTTCTGCCCGGCTTTCAGCGCCGTGGCGGCATTGAGCTGCAGCATTTCCGCCGCTCGTGTCGGCGCAATGCTTGGCAAGCCACCAACAATCATGAACAGAAAGGCAAGAGCAAGCGGTGACAGCGCACCCGGCAAACGCATGAGGCAACTCCCTGGATTCAGTTGCTTCAGATTGGGCGGCGCACTCTCAATAAGTATTGAAAATGATTGGAACAATTGTTGTTAAGGTTAACCAATTGTTGCGGCATAAACCGTGAGCATGGTGAGTTCGGTCAAGACCTGTACCGCGCCGCAGACATCGCCGGTCTGCCCGCCGATCTTGCGCATGGCCAGCGCCCGCAGGCCGGCCAGAACGATGCCGGCGGCAATGATGGCAATCACGGCAATTTCCGGCGACAGGGCAAGGCCAACGGCCACGGCAGCGCCAATGCCGCCCGTCAGAAGTGAGAACAGGGCGCTGCGCTTTCCGGGCCTTCCCGCAAACACCGAAAGCCCGTCACTGCGCGCCGGCCGCGTCGCCCATAAAAGGTCAACCACAAGGGAGCGGGAAAACGCCGCCGCGCTCGCCAAAAGTGCCAGAATGACTAAGGGGTCCACCCCCGACAGCGTTTCATAAATAGCGGCCCGGCCAATGAAGGTGAGGCAGAGCGCGATGGTGCCATAGGTGCCGATGCGGCTGTCGCGCATGATTTCGAGGCGCTGCTCCCGGGTGCGGCCGCCGCCAAAGCCATCGGCCACATCGGCAAGGCCGTCTTCATGCAAACGCGCCGGTGACCAGAACGCCCGCCGCCAGCGCCAGCGCAGCGGCCAAAAGTGACGGCAATCCCAGCATGTTGGCACCAATCAGGACCGCGCTGATGATGGCTCCGATGATGGCGCCGGCCAGCGGAAAGAAGCGCATGCCTTCCGCCAGCGGCGGCAAATCCAGCGTCCGCACGAAGGGAATTGGCAGCCGTGTGAGAAAGCGCAGCGCCACCAGGGTCTCGGCAAAAGGCCTGATTTTCCACGTATTTTCGCTAGGTGGCGAAGACATGTCGTTCATGTTGCACTGATACCCCGAATCCCGTGATTAGGACACTAGCAGGATGATGAAAAGGACGTGAGAATGACAATTGCCGCAACGGGTTTGCCCTTTGATGACATCAGGAAACTGATGCAGGATTTGCCCGCGGGCGACGCTGCGGCGGCAGCCCAATGCAAGGCCCGCGACGCGCAATTGACCAAGCCGCCGGGTTCCCTCGGCAAGCTCGAATCCATGGCGGAATGGGTGGCGGCCTGGCAGGGCACCTATCCGCCAAAAATTGCCCGCCCGGTGGTCGCTGTGTTCGCCGGAAACCACGGCGTTGTGGCGCAAGGCGTTGCCGCCTATCCGGCTGAAGTTACGAAACAAATGGTGCTGAATTTCCAAGGCGGCGGAGCCGCCGTGAACCAGATCTGCAAGACTTTTGACCTCGGCCTGAAAGTGTTTGAGCTCGCCCTGGAAAAACCGACGAAGGACATCACCCAGGAGGCCGCCATGGACGAGGCCGACTGCGCCGCCACTATGGCCTATGGCATGGAAGCCATTGCCGGCGGCTGCGACCTGCTGTGCATCGGCGAGATGGGCATCGGCAACACCACCATCGCGGCGGCAATCTGCCATGGGCTTTACGGCGGCAAGCCGGAGGACTGGGTGGGGCCGGGCACCGGCGTTGACGCCGAAGGCCTCAAGCGCAAGGCCTCCGCCGTGGCCCGGGCCGTGGCGCTCCACAAGGCCCATCTCTCTGATCCGCTTGAGGTTTTACGCAGGCTGGGAGGCCGCGAACTGGCCGCCATGGCAGGCGCCATTCTGGCGGCGCGCACCCAGCGTGTGCCGGTTCTCATCGATGGCTACGTGGCCACAGCCGCCGCCGCCGTGCTCCACGCCATGCGCCCCGATGCTCTCGACCATTGCCTGGCGGCCCACTGCTCAGCCGAACCGGCGCACCGCAATCTGCTCAAGCGGCTGGCCAAGGAACCGTTGCTCGATCTCGGCATGCGACTGGGCGAAGCCTCGGGTGCAGCCCTCGCCGCAGGGCTCCTCAAGGCGGCAGTCAACCTCCACAACGACATGGCCACCTTCGCCAGCGCCGGTGTCTCCGGCAAAGGCGAATAGGGGCGCGAAACGGTGCGAAAAACGATGCGAAAGAGGCACAAAAAGCAAGCCTTTGTGAACCAAGTGAGCATCAATTTTCTGCATGCAATATGAGTAATGGTCACTACCTCAGACTCTCCGGAGGCAATTCAATTCCAGAATTAACCGCACTGCAATTGCAACACATCTCATTCGATCACATCGAGTCAATGACTCGTTTCAGCTTCTTGGCTACTTCTGTTGCGATCATTGTGAGTCCAGGATTGCCAATCCGCTCCATGCCAGCAAGGGGATCCACGACGGAGACTTCAATCACGTCCTCTTTTTCCTGAACGACAACGTTGCACGGCAGCAACGCGCCGATTTTGTCCTCCACTTGCAACGCCTGATGCGCAAGGGCCGGGTTACATGCACCGAGAATCCGGTAAGGGCGGAAATCGGTGTTGAGTTTAGCTTTCATCGTTGCTTGGACATCAATGTCGGTAAGCACCCCGAAACCCTCGGTTTTGAGAGCGGCTATGGTCCGTTCAACCACGTGGTCGAACTTGCCGGAAAATTTGCGATCGAATGTGTAATTCATGTCAGATCTCCTGATTTGATGTTGAGAATTAGATGCGGCCTAGCTCATGCTGATAGGTTCGTTATCCCCTTCGCAATGATATAGATACCAGTCACCACGACAAAGCCTGCAAAGACGACAGCGAGAGTAGATTTCTTCTTGCCGAGCCGCTGGCCAGCAATTGCGCCCGCCAAACCACCTGCAATGCCTCCAGCAACGAAATAAGCTGCGATGCGCCAATCGACCATGCCGGACAATGCGTAGTTGGCGGCCGTTGTTGCACCAAAAGCGGCTACGGAGACGAGTGAAGTTCCGATTGCAAAAGCGATAGGCATGTTTGTGGCAAGCATCAGCCCTGGCACTATCAGAAATCCTCCGCCAATGCCGAATAGGCCAGACACGGCGCCAACACCAAATCCAGTTGCCAACAGGAACGGCAGCAATCGAGGCGCGGTTGAAAAACTCAAGCGTATGTCGGGATTGCCCTCCGCGTCCCTCCGCAGTGCCATAACCACGCCGACAACGACCATCACCAGGCCGAAAAGGGTGAGCAGATGTTCACCGGGAAGCCGTAAGGCGAGACTTGATCCCAGCCAGGCACCCGCAATTCCAGCGGCGGAGAAGGTGAAGGCACAGGGCCATTTCACCTTGCCCTTTCGGGCATGATTGGCGAGGTTGGCAAGGGCGCTGAGAGAAACGGCGATGGCGCTGGTGCCGATGGCCAGGTGGGGTGAGCCAATGCCCACGACATAGAGCAGGAGTGGCACGGCTATGATCGAGCCGCCACCTCCCACGAGCCCAAGCACGAACCCGACAATTGAACCCGACGCCAAGGAAAGTATGTCCTGCATCAGCCCGCCACGCGGTTCCAAGGCATGAGCTTGAGGATACGGGCCATAATGAAGCTTCCGGTGATGCCGGAGAACATCAGGCCAGCACCGACCAAGCCAGATACAAGATAGAATACCGGGTTGACCGCATGGCCCATGACCGCACCAAGCAGCGCCAGCCCGCCAGTAGCAATCTGCGCTTGACGCCTAATTTCGATTGGCTGTTTTGCGTCTCGCATCACGGGAAAGCCGGCCTTCTTCCAGGCATTCAATCCACCATCAAGGATGTAGGCATCGACTGCTGCTGCTTTGGCCAAAAGCGCAGCGTTCATCCGCGTGCGGTTGCCACTCCTGCAATGGAAGACAATTACCTTTTCGTTGGCGCCAATCGTGCCCTCGCAAAGTTTTGAAAGCGGTACATTGCGGGAAAGGGCGATGCGCTCTCGGGAATGCTCGTCATCGTCACGGATATCAACAAGGACAGCGCCATTCGCAAGGAGAGTCTTGGCATCAGCGGGGGAAATATGGGGCAGGGACATTTTTCTTCCGTTCAGCAATAAATGGACTTAAGGGTTTTGATAATGCGGTTCACATTGGGATTTGCAACGCGGTAATAGATCGTCTGGCCATCACGGCGAAAATTGACGATCCCTTCCTCACGCATCTTGGCGAGATGTTGGGACAGGGCCGATTGGCTCAGCCTCACGTCTTCGCACAATGCCATGACGCTCATCTCGCCACGCCCAAGAATTTTGCACAGGATCATGAGCCGCTTCTCGTTGGCAAGTGTCTTGAGAAGGCTCACGGCTTCGCTGCCGCGCGCCTCGAATTCGGCCAAAGACCGGTTGATCAGAAGAGTGTGCATTGCATTCTCATAAATTAGGTGTTGTTAATATTAGAAATATCTAATATATTATCAGCAAGGAACTTTCAAGAGGAGAATTCAATGTTTGTTAAGCCCGCTATCCATGCGTTCTTTGATGAACCGACAAACACGGTCAGCTATCTGGTGGCGGATCCCGAAACAAAGATCGCCGCAGTGATTGACCCGGTCCTCGACTATGACCACAAGTCGGGCAGGGGATCGGTGAAATCGGCCGATGCCATTCTGGCCAAAGCGGCGGCAGAAAAGCTCAAAATTGAATGGGTGCTGGAGACCCACGCCCATGCTGATCATCTTTCGGGAGCACCCTACATAAAGCTCAAGACCGGCGCGAAGGTAGCGATTGGAGCGCGTATCTCCGAGGTTCAAAAAATATTCCGGCCAGTTTTCAATGCATCGGATGTTTCCGGCGACGGTTCGGAGTTCGATGTCCTGTTCAAGGATGGCGATACCTTTGCAATCGGCAGCATTGTCGGCAATGTGCTGGCAACCCCAGGCCATACACCGGCCTGCGTCTCTTACCGGATCGGCGACGCGGTGTTTGTCGGCGACACGCTGTTTATGCCTGATTATGGCACGGCCCGGGCCGATTTTCCCGGTGGCGACGCACGCACTCTTTACCGCTCCATCAAGACTCTCATGGCAATGCCGAAAGAGACCCGGCTCTTCATGTGCCATGACTACTTGCCGAAGGGCGGACGCGATCACTATGCTTGGGAAACTACCGTGGGTGAAGAGCTGCTGCGCAACATTCATGTGCACGAAGGTGTGAGCGAGGACGAATTCGTGGCCGTGCGCGAGGCGCGCGATGCGACCCTTGCAGCGCCTGTGCTGCTGCTTCCATCAATCCAGGTAAACATGCGCGCAGGCAAATTACCGCCCGCAGACAACAATGGCATCCACTATCTCAAGGTTCCAGTGAAGCTCGCCTCTTGAATCGTTGAATCCTCATAGTGGCTGAGAACTTACGGAAGGAAATCAACCGGTGCAGGGTTTATCTCCCTTCCGCCGGCCTGATCTCCTCCCTGATCCACGTCCGGAACGCCGCGATTTTTTTGTCGTTGCCGCGCGAGGGCGAGGTGACGAGGTAATAGCCGAGGCCCGTTTCAGCTTCCTCGGCGAAGGGCTTCACAAGGCTTCCGCGTGCCAGTGCATCTCCGGCGAGTGCGTGCCAGCCCAGCATGACGCCCTGTCCGGCGATGGTGGCGTCAAGGCATAAAGCCGAATCCGAAAAACTCGGACCTTGCGTCACCAGCATGCTCTCGTCCATGCCGTGCAGCGCCAGCCATGTGTTCCAGCGCACCTGGAACATGTTGAAGACCACCGTGGGCCGGTCATGGATGATCGGCACGTCGGCAAGATCACGCGGAGCTCTCAGGCGATCTGCAAGGGCAGGGGCGCAGACCGGGAAGACGCGCTGCTCAAGCAGAAGCTCGGCCTTCACGTCAGGCCAGTTTCCGGGGCCGACGCGAATGGCGAGATCCACATCCGAATGGTCGAGATCGACAAGCTCGATCGAAGCATCGATCCTGACTTGCAGATCGGGATGGGCCTGCTGAAAATGCGGCAGCCGCCACACCAGCCACTTGGCCGCAAAGACCGGGGCCACGGATACGGTGAGCAGATTTCGCTTTGGCTCCTGCGCCAGGGCCACGCCACGCGTAAGTTCGCGGAAGCCGCGCTCCAGATAGGCCAGCACCTCGGCCCCGAAAGGTGTGGGAACCAGGCCCTTGGGGGTGCGGGTGAACAAAGTGCGGCCCAATTGCTGCTCGGTCTTGAGGACTTGCTGGCTGACCGCGCCAAGCGAAACCCCCAGCTCCGCCGCCGCCAGGGCGAGGGTTCCCAGCCTGCCGGCAACCTCCACTGCGCGTAAGCCGTTGAGATGAACCTGATTGAGCTGATCCATATAGTTTTTCTACAGTCTTTGGCGGTAAAACTCCATGGAAAATCTGGCCATGGGAGTGGCACATGGTTGAGGAAAGGAGAGCGGCCATGACTTACAACTGGTTCACATCAAGGTTTACCAAAATGCGCCAACGGATTGATAATGCTGTCGATTCCAGACAGAGCGAGCCGCTGGATCACCCGGAACTGGCGCGGATGACTATGCGGGAACTGGCAGACCTGCCGTTGCCAGCCTATTCGCTGGAGGCCTGCGCCAGTGATGCAGGGATAGTTTAGCTGGGATCTTAAGCCGCCTGCAGCTCCTGCTTCCGCCCATACTCGCGGAAGGAAATCAGCCGCCGCGAGGACTCATCCCACAGCGCCAGCCGGGAAGATTTCAGCGCCTGCCAGATCGACAGCCGCGGCGAAACCGTTTCGAGTTCCGGATTGCCTTTGAGGCATTCCTGTAATCGGTAATTCGGAATGCGGCTGCATAGGTGATGAATATGGTGAAGCGCAATATTACAACTGAACCAGTTCAGAACGGGTGGCAACACCAGAAAGGAACTGCCCTTCAGGGCGGCGATCTTCATGTCCCATTCGTCGGCACCCTCCCAATGGGTTTCCTCAAACTGGTGCTGAACGAAGAACAGCCAGCCGCCAATCCAGGTGGCGATGAAATAGATGGGAAGCATCACCAGCAGGGTGAGCGACAGGCCAACCAGGAAAACCAGCGTGCCATAAACCAGCAGCAACACCGCGTCATGGCCGAGGACGCCACGCAGGCTGTCGCGCAGCGGCATGTTGGAGCCGATGGCAAGGCGCTGCAGGATCAGGAAGAAAATCGGCGGGCCAAGAACCAGGACAATCAGCGGATTGCGGTAAAGCCGGTAGCGGAAACGCCCCCAGGCGTTCAACTGGCTGTATTCCTTGACGGTCATGGTTTCAATGTCGCCGAAGCCGCGGTGGTCCAGGTTGCCGGAAAGCTGGTGATGCATCGCGTGCGAACGCCGCCAATGATCATAGGGCGTAAACGTCAGCACACTGATCAGCCTGCCAAACATTTCGTTGGTGGGGCGTGACGGAAACAATGAGCCATGGCCGCAATCGTGCTGGAGCGCGAAGAAGCGGGTGAGCAGGGCGCCGGTGGGAATGGCGAGCAGCAGGGTGAGCCAGTAGGCATGCGGCGCCACCAGGAACATGACGGCGATGAGGATGAAAAAGGGAACGGCGGTGCTGATCAGTTGAATGATCGCTTTCCCGCTATTGGCCTCGCGGTAGAGATTGCAGTGCGCGGTAAGCCGTTTTGCCTGCAGACGCAGCTCCGCAGAAAACTGCGTCTCGTTTTGAATATCCAAGTGGTTCCCCAGTACGAATTTGTGAGTCCTGAATCTCCTTGTACATGGTTCGGGGCGCTGCGTCTGTAGCTATTACATTACAAGTTGGTGAGGGAGCCGGTCAAACCGCCTGCCCGGCACACCAGCCGCTGGCCCAGGCCCATTGGAAATTATAGCCGCCGAGCCAGCCCGTAACATCAACCGCTTCGCCGATGGCATAGAGGCCGGAAACGGCCTTTGCTTCCATGGTCTTGGAAGAAAGCTCATTGGTATCAATGCCGCCAGCGGTGACTTCCGCCTTGGCAAAGCCTTCGGAGGCCTCAGGCGTCATTGTCCAATTTTTAAGCAGGGCTGCAAGCTGGTTCAAATCGGCTGGGGCCATGGCCTGCGCCAGCCGCTGCGGCAGCAATTCGGCCAGAATGGTCTTGAGCTCAGCCTTGGGCCGCGCGTGTTTCCGCTCCTTGAGAAACTTCAGCGCATCAATGCCGGGGGCAAGATCAAGGCTGGATCGATTGGCCCTCGCGCCAGTAGGACGAGATCTGCAGGATGGCCGGACCGGAAAGGCCGCGATGGGTGAAGAGAATGCTTTCCTGAAATGAAGCCTTGCCGCACATCGCGATTGCCGGAAGCGAAACACCGGAGAGGTTTTTGTAAAACTCCAGCTCTATCGGGCTTTGCCTTCAGGGGCACTAGCGCCGGACGGGGCGTGATGACCTTGAGGCCAAACTTTCTGGCGACCTCATAAGAAAATCCGGTTGCCCCCATTTTGGGAATGGAGAGGCCACCGGTCGCAAGGACAAGGGCCGGGGCCGTGTAGGTCTCGTCCGCTGTTTCCACCGTGAAGCCATCGGACTTGCGAATGCCGGTGACTTTCGTGGCGAGCTTCACAGTAACGTCTGCAGCGGCGCATTCCGCCAGCAGCATGGCCACAACCTGCTTGGCCGAGCCGTCACAGAAAAGCTGGCCAAGGGTTTTTTCATGCCAGGCGATATTATGCTTGGCCATGAGCGCCAGAAAATCCGACGGCTTATAGCGGCTCAAAGCGCTGCGGCAGAAATGCGGATTCTCGGAGAGAAAGTTTTGCGGCGACGTGCCCGTGTTGGTGAAGTTGCAGCGCCCGCCGCCGGAGATGAGTATCTTGGCGCCGGCCTGGGCATTATGGTCGAGCAGCAACACCCGCTTGGCCCTAGCGCCCGCCGTGATGGCGCACATGAGACCCGCCGCACCGGCGCCGATTATGATGACATCAAAGGACGGCATGGCGGCTGGCTAGCATGCCAAGCCGTAAATCTGCAAATGACCAAGTTTATCCGGTGATCGAGATCAGCTTGCGCTGGCTTTCCGATTGCACGGTCTGCGCCGCAATGACTTCGCCGCGGGGGCCGGTGAGCACGCGATGCGACGGGAAGGTGACCAGAACCTCGGTGCCCTTGCCCACCTCGCTCAGGATGCTGACTTCGCCGCCATGCAGGTCCATCAGGCCCTTCACAATGGAAAGGCCAAGGCCCGCGCCGTCCACGGCTTCCTTGGTGGCCAGCGAACCGCGCGAAAATGACGTGAGCACCGATTGAACTTCATGGGCCGGAATGCCGGGGCCATTGTCCTTGACCGAAACAACCATGCCGCCCGAGGCGTTGCGCGCCGCCGAGATCACCACCTTGCCGCCGGACGGCGTGAATTTGATGGCGTTGGTGAGCAGGTTGATCACGATCTGGTTGACGCCGCGCAGGTCGCCCAGCAGCTTTGGCAGGGTCGGAGTGATTTCAACATTGACCGCAATGGATTTTTCCTTGGCCTTGCCGGAGAGCAGGGCCCGGGCCGAGATCACGCAGGCCAGAATGTCAAAAGGCTCTTCCTGAATGTCGCGGCGTCCCGCCTCGATGCGCGAGAGGTCGAGAATGTCGTTGATGAGATCCATGAGATAGGTGCCTGAATGATGGATGTCACCGGCATAGTCCTTGTAGGCCGGGACCGAGAGGGGGCCAAACATTTCGCGCTTGAGGATTTCGGAAAATCCCATGATGGCATTCAGCGGCGTGCGCAGTTCATGGCTCATGGTGGCGAGGAAAATGGATTTCGCCTTGTTGGCTTCCTCGGCCTTGATCTTTTCCGCCTCGGCCCTGTCGCGCTCGAGCTTCAGTTCATCGATCAGCGTGTCCTTCTGCGACTTGAACTTCACCCTGTCGCGTGCCGTGTCGCCCAATTGCCGGGCGATGAAAAGGAAGAACGCCTCAAGCACGATGATGAGGCCGGCAAGGGCTATGAAAATCGGTTCGTTCTGGCTGGCGCAGCGGATGGCAACGGCAACCGTCATGACCCCGGTGCCCGCCACGAGCACAGGCATGAAATTATTGACCACAAGCAGGCGCACCGCGATGATGGCCATGATGAAGGAAACGAGATAGATGGCCTGCAGACTGTTGGCGCCGGCCCAGAACAGGAAGAGCGGCAGGCCCCAGCACACGCCCTGCACCAGTTCCGAGGCGGCCATCATGCCGATCCAGTCGTGCTGCTTGCTTTCGGAGCGTTCCTTGTGGAAGAAATTTGCGCAGAGATAAATTTGTATGGCCTGGCTGGCGAGCGTCACGGCAAGCCACAACATCGCCGTAAGCGGTGGCACCCACATCAGGCTGGTGAAGGCCAGCATGAAGGTCAGCAGCGGCATGGCCGGCGCGATGCGCAACTGGTTGCGCAGGAAGATGGTGAGCAGTTCGAGCTTCCACGGCGCCTCGGCGGTGCGCTCCCAAAGGGAGTCGTCCTCGAAGGTGGAGCGCTTTTTGGGCGCGGCTGGAACTGGCTCGTCGCTGTAAAAATTACCGCGGCCGGGAAGTTCTTCCGTATGGCTTTCAGTGCTCATGACCCAGACCCTATCACCGGGCCTCCTAAGGGCGGCTTTGCAGGATCCCTAAAATTTGAGGAGAATGCTTAAGACCATTCTAACGTCGCTTGCGGGGCACGGGCCTTTGGGTCTAAGCGGGGCCCGGACAAAGGTGAATGATGACTGATATTACTAAGGAAATAGTGCTGGCGGCCCTCAAGCGCATTGCCGCCCCGGATGGCCGGGGAAACATCGTGAGCGCCGGCCTCGTCTCCGAAATTGCCATTTTTGAGGGCAAGGTGATGTTCGCCCTGAATACCGAGCCGCAGCATGTCAAATCCATGGAGGGCCTGCGCGCCGTTGTGGAAAAGGTGGTGAGCGAGCTGCCCGGGGTTAACAAGGTGTTAGTGGCGCTCACCGCCGAGCAGCAGCCGGCCCGGCCCGTAGGCCCCAAGGTCAGTTCATCGCAGCAGTTGCGCCACGGCGTTCCCGGCGTGAAGCATCTCGTGGCGGTGGCCTCGGGCAAGGGCGGCGTGGGCAAATCCACCACCGCCATTAACCTGGCCTTAGGGCTGCATTCACTCGGGCTGAAGGTGGCGGTCCTCGATGCCGATGTTTACGGCCCCTCCATGCCCAAGCTTTTTGGCCTGACCGGCAAGCCCGAGGCGAGCGATGCCGAAGGCAAGCGCATGAAGCCCATGACGCGCTACGGCATTGAAGTGGCCTCCATCGGCTTCCTGGTGGACGAGGACACCCCGATGATCTGGCGCGGCCCCATGGTGATGTCGGCCCTGACCCAGCTTCTCCGCGAAGTCTCCTGGGGCGAAACCGATGTGATGATTGTCGACATGCCGCCCGGCACCGGCGACGCGCAATTGACGCTGGCCCAGCAGACGCCGCTTTCGGGCGCGGTGATCGTCTCAACCCCGCAGGACCTGGCGCTGATCGACGCGCGCAAGGGCCTCAACATGTTCCGCAAGGTGAACGTGCCGGTGATCGGCATTGTCGAAAACATGAGCTATTTCGTCTGCACCAAATGCGGCGAGCGCCACGAAATTTTCGGCCACGGCGGCGCCCGCGAAGAGGCCGCCCGGCTGGGCGTGCCGTTCCTCGGTGAAGTGCCGCTCGACAAGGAAGTGCGCATCCGTTCCGACAGCGGCGAACCCGTCGTCGTCTCCATGCCGGACTCGCTGCACGCCACCATCTACAAGGATATCGCCCGCCAGGTGTGGGCCGCCATCGAAGGCGGAAAGTTATCCAAGCCCGCCCCCCGGATTTCGGTTGAAAGCTAGGCAGGCGTTTCAGGAAGTGTTATCCATAAGGCGGGATTCCTAGCGGGGCTTGGGAAACAGGGGGGACCAACGATAAGGTCTAAGGGGTTTTGATGTCGAAACTGATGTTCATATTTGGTATTCTGTTCCTGGCGGCAGGTGTGGCCCTTGGACTTCTCATACATTTTTCACCCGGTGAAATGCAGGTGCGGGGCCTGACCCCGGATGTGGCGGCAATTCTCGTTGTGGGCGGAGCCTTGTGCTTGGGGTTAGGCAGCACCATAGGGGCGCTGCGTGACCGGACCGTGACCGTGGCGCCGGTTGTGGCGGAAGTCGTCACCGAGACGCCCGCTGAAAAACCCGCCACGCCAAAATTCACCGGCTTCGGCAAAAAAACCGCCGCCACCGCCGTGGCCGCTGAAGCAGGTGCCGCCGTTGCCGAAACGGCCGCTGCTTCCAAAACCAGCGTTGCCGATACGGTTGCCGCCCTTGAGCAGGCAAAGACCGATATTGCCGTGGCGCTGGGTGTTGAGCCGCAGAAGGCCCCAGCGGCAGAACCGGTTGCCGCCAAGGCCGAGCCCGAAGCAAAACCGGAACCCGAGAGTGAGGAACTCTACGTGGTCGAGGAGAAAGTCATTCGCGGCCGTCCCGCCCGGGTGCTTTCCGATGGCACCGTGGAAGCCGAAACCGACGACGGCTGGATGCGCTTTGAAAATCTCGAACACCTCGACGAATATCTCGAAGCTATGGTGCCAGAAGCGTGATCAGGAAAAGTGGACCCCGGCTTTCCGTCCGATCACGCTTCTACTTTTGATCTGGGCATAAGGTCGTAAGGGTGTTTCCATCCCGGCAGTGACCTGATCCGTTCCAGCCAGCCCAGGACGTGAGGGTAGGGCTCGAGCGGCAACGGAATTTCCGCGCCATAGAACATGTACCCGCACAGCGAGAAGTCGGCGATGGTGGCGCGGTCACCAACAAGAAACGGCTGCTTTGCCAAATGACCATCGACAATCTTCAATGAATTGGTAAAGCGCTGGCGCAGGAATTCGGTGACCGGCGTTTCCCCCGTCTTGGCCAGTGAGACCATGAAGCGCAGGGTGGCGATGTAGCTGGTGAACTTGTGATTGTCGAAGAACATCCAGCGCAGGATTTCGCGGCGCTCGTCATCATTGTTTGGGCCGAACTTTCCGGTTTTTCCCGCGAGATAATCGAGGATCACACCGGACTGCGAAAGCTTCATGGCCCCGTCGACCAGCACCGGAACCTCACCCATCTCATTCACCTCGGCGCGGTATTCCGGCGTGCGGGTCTGGCCGTTGAAAAAATCGACCCAGATGGGCTGCCATTCAAGCCCGCATAGTTCCAGCATCAGCGCTGCCTTATAGGCGTTGCCCGATTCTCCGAAACAATAAAGTTGATAGGCGGCCATGATGAAGCTCAGCCTAATAAATGTGCAGCGCTCTGACAATGTCGGAAATGAAAGGCGCGTAACAAGCCCGCCATGTCGCATTTGAGGGGAGACTTTTGCGCCGACCGTTGCTAGTTTGCTTCTTGATCATGACCAAATGAAGGGGATCATAACAATGAAGCGCATAGCACTTATTGCAACACTGGTTTTAGTTTCGGCAACACCGGCTTTCGCCCACGCGGGCCATGGCATTGCCTCCGGATTTCTCCATCCCTTCCTCGGCTGGGACCACCTCATCGCCATGCTGGCGGTGGGCGCCTGGGGCGCCACGCTGGGAGCCCGCGCCATCTGGGCCGTGCCCGCGGCATTCGTATCCGCCATGATCGTGGGCGGTGCCTTCGGCATGGCCGGAATTGATGTGCCGTTCATTGAGACCATGATACTGGCCTCGGTTCTCGTGCTGGCGGGTCTTGCCGTGGCCCGCGTTAAACTCCCGGTATGGAGCGGCATGGCCATTGTCGGCCTCTTTGCCTTGGCCCACGGCTATGCCCACGGCGCGGAAATTCCTGAAGGCGCAAACGCCTGGGTCTTCGGCACAGGCTTCGCCGCCGCCACCTCGCTCATTCATGCCCTCGGTGCCCTGACGGCGCTGGCGGTTATGAAGATGAAGGCTGTTAGGGTTTAGAGTCAGTATCATAACCTCATCCATGGTCGGACTTGACCCGACCACCCAGACTTAACGATTTAAGATATGCTTGGGAATTTGGACGAGGTGAGGCAGCGGACTCATTTGAGACATGGAAAGCCTGGGTGGTCGGGTCAAGCCCGACCATGGAGAGTATTCTACCTCACATCCAGAACGCTCGTCCGCGCCTTGCGCACCACTTCGGTGGCCGTTGAGCCGCGGAACAGGCGCTGGAAGCGCGAGCGGCCTTCGTCGGTGACGACGATGATCTTGTAGAGCGCGCCGCTTTCGACAATTTCCTCAACTGCGCCGCCCACCGCCACCTTGGTTTCATGGACCGGAATGGTCATGGCCTTGAGCAGCGCCTTGGCGTTGGCCACCGCTTCTTCGGCAGCACCCCGGCCTTGCTCCGTATCGGCCACTGAAAACAACGTGATGGGTTCGCCCGTGACATGGGCGAGGACGGCGGCGCGGCGCACCGCCTGCATGGAGCGCGAAGTGCCATCGGTGCAAATGAAGTAACCTTTTTTTTCGGGACCCTTGCGCACGACGAGAACCGAGCAGGGGGCGAGCGTCGTCACCTGCTGCACGATGCCCGCGTCAAAGAAGGCGGCAAACTCGCCACGCCAGCGCGATGGTTCGCCAAGCAGCATCATGTTGTAGGGGCCGAGCTCGTATTGATCGAGAATGCCATTGGTCACGTCGGGCGCCGTTTTCAGCTTGAGCACCACGCTGCGCCCCTCGGGGCTCTTGTATTCAACCTTGGTGTCACCCGCCGCATCGCCCCAGGCATCCTGGGTCGCGGTTTCCTTGGGCCAGCTTTCCGGATCAATGCCTTGTTCTTTCAGGACGACGAGGGCCCGCTTGAGATAGCGCACCCCGGGCAGTTCAAACCCCGCCTGCATCATGTTCTGCCGCGCCAGCCGCACCTGCAGGCCGCCGGAATGCAGGCCCTGGTCGATGGGGCGCACGTGAAGAATGATGAGGTCGCAATCATTGCCGGCGAAAAATTTCGAGGCGAAGCGCACCGTCTCTTCGCCGCCGTCACTGCCATCGATGCAGGCCAGCACCCGGAAGCGGTTGCGCCGCTGGGCCCGCAAATTCTGCAAGGTCTTGCGGACCGCCACTTCCTGCCGGTCGGAAAGCTGGGAGCGCCTGAAGATGTTTCTCATCGCAACAGCGGCCAATAGAAGGTTGAAATGAGCAACAACACGACAAGCGACAGCAGCATCATGCGGACGCCGATTTTCAGAAAGTCGGCCCCCTTAAGATAACCCGAGGCATAGATGATGGTAAAGGCGGGCTGGGCCGCCGGCGTGAGATAGCCAAAGGCCGAGGAAATGGCGGCAACGAAGCCGGCGCTGAGCGGATCTTCACCGGCGACAACCGCCGTTTTGAGAATGATCGGGGCGAGTACCGCCACCGCCGCACCGGCGGTCATGGTGTTGGACACCGCAATGGTGAGCAGCGAGACCACGAGATTGAAGCCAAAATCGCTGCCGGCGCCGATATTGTTCATGGCCGTGATAACGCTGCCGGCCACCCATTCGGCGGCTCCCGTTTCTTTCATTTCAACGCCGAGCGAAATAGCCGCCGCATAGAGCAGCACCACGCCCCAGTTCACGCCGGAGTTGATATCCTCCCAGCGCACCAGGCCCAACACCAGGAAGGCCGCCGCACCGCTGATGGCGATGACGCCCAGTCCCACTTCGGTGGAAAATGCAACCCAGCCGGCGATGGTGGCGAGGAAGACGGCAATGGTGAGCCATTCCGACATTTTCACCGGCCCCTGCATGACCGCTGATGGCGATGACGCCCAGTCCCACTTCCGTGGAAAAGGCGACCCAGCCCGCGATGGTGGCGAGGAAAACCGCGATGGTGAGCCACTCCGACATCTTCACCGGCCCCTGCATCGAAACCTGGGTGCGAAGCCGGCTGATGGCCCGCGACATGTCGGTCACCTCCGGCTTGAAGGTGAAGATCAGCAGGGCCGCGACAATGGGCAGGCGCAGCAGGAACATGGGGAAGGCGTAATAAATCCACGAGACGTAATCCATGAGATAGCGCCGCGTTTCAGGATTCGTCGGATCGTAAAAGAAGTCTTTCCAGTAGCTGATGATGATGGCGTTGCGGGCCCCGCCGGAAGGCGTTGCCACGCCGGCAATGGAGCAGCCATAGGCGATGGAAAAGAGAATGACGGCGGCGAGATTATGCACCTTCTTGGGATCGTTCGAGGTGAGCGTGATGAGCGTCACCCCCACCGGCAGCATCATGGCGGCAACCGTGTGCTCGCCGATGAAGGCCGCAAGCACGCCGCAGACGATGGTGATGCCGAAGCTGATCCAGTAGACGTTGGTGCCGGTCATCCGCACGATCCACCAGGCGATGCGCTTGTCCAGCCTCTGCTTGACGATGGCCACCGCCAGCATCAGCGAGCCCATGATGAAGAGGACGGAATCCGTCATCAGGCTTTGCGCCACCTTGGTGGCATCCACCTTGAGCAGCAGCACTTCGCCTATGATGATGAGCAGGGGAACCGTGGGCAGCGGAATGGCTTCGGTGATGAAGAGAATGGTAGCCATGATCGACATGGCCAGAACGATCTGCCCCTCATGGGTGAGGCCCACGGGCGTGGGCGCCGACATCAGGGCAAAGCCGAGCAGCATGCTGATGATGAACCAGCGCCGCTTCCACAGAATGGAAAGATCGATCTGCGAGCTGACCAGGCGGTAGCGCTGATAGCCGCGCCTCCGGAAGCGGCCAAGCCGGGCCGATGATTCATTGGCCTGCAGGCTGTCGCGGGCGAGCGAAAAGGCTGCTGTGGATTGCGCTGGGGTCATGCCCCCACCCTTGCAGTTGCCATAATCTCCATGGGATAAGGTTCTAAGGTCAGAAGTGTTAGGATAATCTTATGGGCGCCGCTTTCCGTTACACAGCCAAGCGCTTGGGGCCGGCAACCGGTCCGGCACGAGAAAAACCTATGCCCCAAGGCATGACATCCCATATGCCCCAAATCCTCTTTCATGGCCATTACAGCGTGTCGCCCGAAAGCCCCGCAGGGGCGCAGGGGAACACCCCTCCATTTGAACCACAATTGGCCAAAGGGAAAGATGGCAGGCAGCAGATTTTTGCCCTACCAGTTTAAAGCTTAACGAGGACTTGATGACAGATACCACGACCGCCCTGGCCGCCGCCGACAAAGGCCTCGATAAAAGCCTCGAACGGCTCTTCGATTTGCTCCGCATCCCCTCCATTTCAACCGATGTCGCCTACCAGGACGCCTGTGAAAAGGCCGCCCGCTGGCTGGTTGTGGAACTGACCGCCCTGGGCTTTGAGGCCACCGCGCGGAAGACCCCGGGAAGGCCCATGGTGGTGGCTCATTACACCCCCAAGGCGGCAACTGCCAAAACCCCCCATGTGCTGTTCTATGGCCATTATGATGTCCAGCCCGTGGACCCGGTCGAGCTCTGGCATTCGCCGCCCTTTGAACCCGTGCGCAAGACCGGCAAGGACGGCGTCGAGCGCCTGTATGGCCGCGGCACCGCCGACGACAAGGGCCAGCTCATGACCTTTGTGGAAGCGGCCCGCGCCTGGATTTCCGCCACCGGCAGCCTGCCCATCAAGGCCACCTTCCTCATCGAGGGCGAAGAGGAGTCAGGCTCGCCCTCGCTCATTCCGTTCCTCAAGGAGAACAAGGCCGAGCTGTCCTGCGCCGCCGCCTTTGTCTGCGACAGCAACATGTGGGACGAGAAAACTCCGGCCATCACCACCAGGCTGCGCGGCATGGTGCACGAGGAAATCGTCATCACCGGCCCCCGCATTGACCTGCACTCCGGCATGTATGGCGGGGCCGCCATGAATCCCATCCGTGTGCTGAGCAAGGTGCTGGCCGCCCTCCACGACAAGACCGGCAAGGTGACCATTCCCGGCTTTTACGATGGCGTGAAGCCGCTGCCGGCGGCCACCAGAAAGCAATGGCAATCGCTAAAATTCTCCGAAAAGAAATTCCTGAGCGACGTAGGCCTTGCGGTTCCCGCCGGTGAAAAGGGAAAATCCGTTCTCGAGCAGATATGGGCGAGGCCCACGGCCGAGGTAAACGGCATCTGGGGCGGCTATACCGGCGTTGGCGGCAAAACCGTTCTGCCCTCCAAGGCCCATGCCAAGCTCACCTTCCGTCTGGTAAGCCAGCAGAACCCCGAAAAGATTTTGAAGGCCTTCCAGAAATTCGTGAAGGACCTGCTACCCAAGGATTGCAAGGTGACTTTTTCCGGCACGGGTGGCGGCGCACCCGCCTCCGAAATCAGCGAAGACAATGCCTTCATCCAGAAATCGGCCGCCGCCTTGAAAGCCGAGTTCAACCGCGCGCCGGTGCTGATGGGCTCCGGCGGTTCCATTCCCATTGTGCGGAGCTTCAAGGACATTCTGGGCATGGACAGCGTTCTGGTTGGCTTTGGCCTCAACGACGATGCCATCCACTCACCCAATGAAAAATACAACCTGTCGAGTTTTCATCGGGGGGTTCGAAGCTGGGTGCGCATCATGGGGGCGTTAGCGGAGTAAGCCGATGAGCAAGGATTTATTGAAACAGGCCGAACGCTACTACGCCGCATTGAACCATTTCGACTATGCCGCCCTTGAGAAACTGTTTACCGAAGATGCCGAATATCATTCATCGGGCATCGGCGGGGGCGGTCTTTACGGGCGCCCCGCCATCATCGAAGCGATGAAGGCCTATTTTCACGAATTCAGCGACCAGGTTTCAACCAACGACAGCATCGAGCTCCTGGGCGAAAATTCGGTGCGCACCCACTGGCGCCTCCAGGCCACCACCCAATCATCGGGCCGCAAGGTGAAGCGCCAGGGCATCGAGACCATCCACTTCAATCCCAAGGGCCTGATCACCCTGGTGGAAGTCCAGGACGTGGAACCCGTCAAGGATTGAACGCAAAGTTCAAAGATTTTTCTTCCAGAACGCCAGCATGCGCTTCCAGCCGAGCTCCGCGGCTTTGCGTTCATGCACATCGCGCTGCTCATTCATGAAGCCATGGTCGGCTTCATAGCGGTAAAATTTGAATTTCCGTTTCGCTGCCTTCAAAGCGGCCGCAAAGGCATCAACCCTTTGCGGCGTGATGTGGTCATCGATATTGGCGTAGTGGCCCTCGAGCGGCACCTTGATGTCGGAAGGCTTGAAAGCCGTCTCCGGCGGCAGGCCGTAGAAGATGACGGCGGCGCTGACTTCCGGAACGCGGCAGGCCGCCAGAATGGCAACCGCGCCGCCCATGCAGAAGCCGGTGATCCCCACCTTGACGCCGGTTTGGGCCAGATACTGCGCAGCACCGCGCACCACCTGGTCGGTCGCCTCGGCGAAATTCAGTGAATTCATCTCGCGTGCCGCCGCTTCCCGGTCGTGATAGGGCACCATGGTTCCAGCATAGAGATCAGGCGCCAGCGCCTCATAGCCGGCCAAAGCCAGCCGGTCGCAGATGCCCCGGATCTGGTCCTGCAGGCCCCACCATTCCTGGATGACGACAACGCCCGGCGCATTGGCCTTGGCGGCCTTTGCCAGATAGCCCGTGGCCGGTTTTCCATCCGCCCGGGGAAATGAAATCTTCGTGCCCATGACCGCTCCCTCTGAGATCGCGCCGGCAAGTATGTGCCGCCACATGGGCGCTGGCAAGGCGGACGGACTGTCCGTGCGAGGCCATCACATCGCCGCCTCGCGCAATCAGCCGGCGATTGCCCTTTTCCGCCAGATTTCAAGCAGGGTCTGGCTGCCCGCCACGATGACCGGGCCAAGCACGATGCCATGGGGCCCGAACAGCACCAATCCCCCGGCGACCGCAATGAATGACGGCACCGTGTGCAGCATGAGCCGCTTGCCCACCAGAATGGGGTAGAGAACATTGTCGACAAGTCCGACCACGACAACCCCCCACACGGTAAGCTGGATGGCCGCTACGAATTCACCTGAAAGAGCAAGCACAATGGCGGTCGGGGCCCAGATCACGAAGGCGCCCAGGAAGGGCACGACGGCAAGCAGTCCCATCACCACGCCCCAGAACAGCGGTGCTGGCAAGTCCAGCCACCAGAACATGAGGCCGCCGAGCCCGCCTTGCAGCGTGGCGACAGTTGCCGTGCCATAGACCGAGGCGAATATCGTGTTGACGATCCGCTCGCCCAGCAGGGAGAACTCGGACGCCGACAGCGGCAGCATGTTTGCCACCGCGGCGACTGCGCTGCTCCGGTCGCGGAGAAGGTAGAAGAGGAAATAGAAGGTCAGCAGCAGGCTCACCAGGCCCGCGATCGAGCCTTTCACGAAGCTGCCGCTCCATCCGGCAAGCCACGCCGTCGCTGCCTGGATCAGCTCCTGGATATTCAGCCGCTCGTTGAGCCAATTTGTGGCATGGGGACGAGCCAGGGGTGGTCGCCGGTCACCCGCGTCCAGGTCGCGGAGTTGGCCATCGAGGTTATGATCGGCGCGCTCTTGACCGTCTCGTTAAGCAGGGTGCCGATCACCAGGATGGCGGGAACCACCACGATGACGCCCACGATTGCAGTGGTGGCCCCGGCGGAGAGTCCCGGCGAGCCCCACCTTTTCCTGATCTTCGCGTCAAGCGGCACGAACATCACTGCAAGGGTGAGTGACCAGACAAGCGCCGGCAGAAACGGAAGGGCGATATAGTAACACAGGACAAGGCCGAGAAATATCCCGGCGGCGAGCAACACATTGCTGAAGCTCGGACGGCCTTTGGATTTCCCTTCAATCATTCTGCATTCCCGGAAAGAACCCCATCATCAATCCACTCTGCGGCAGCTTGGACAATCCGGCAAGCCCGATACATCGGGCCGGGCGGGGGTTGGTACGTGGGAGCGTTGCGAATTCATTGATTGGGATCAATGCCGGCCCCATGATACACAGCTAGCGTGTTACTGTAAGCATTTGAAATTAACCTTTGGAGGAGTCCGATGGCTGCGACTCAAAACCTGCGACGTGAACTTGATGAACTGCGCCGCGAATTTGAAAGCTTGCGCGACCGCGGCGTCGACCAGCTTTCCGGCAAGGCAAAGGAGGCTGTTGCCGCGGCCACCAAGGAGCTGGAAGGTTTCGAGGGCCAGATAGCCGAGTTGAACCGCATGGTGCATGCGCTTTTTGAGGAAGCCGAGGAGAGCGTGAGCCAGCATCCGGTGGCCACCATTGCCGGGGCGCTGGCCCTTGGCATCGTCATCGGCCGGTTGACCGCAAAGTGAGGAGTTCAAGATGAACCTGCAATCTCTTGCCCGGAACGCCAGGCTCTATGCCCGCGCCGAAGGGCTCGTCGCGGAAATCCGCTTGCGGCTGGTGGTCCGCAAGCTGGTATTGTCCGTCCTGGCCGTGGCGGTTGCCCTGCTGGGCCTCGTCTTCGTCAATATAGCGCTGTTCAATTATCTGGTATCCGCCTGGGGTCCCGTGTGGACGCCGCTCGCACTCGGTCTTGTGAATTTCGCTCTGGCCGTCCCGGTCTTGCTCATTGCCGCTTCCGCCAAGCCAGGGCCCGAACTTGCCA
Organism: uncultured Alphaproteobacteria bacterium; assembly: GCA_963753025.1. Lineage (GTDB taxonomy): Bacteria > Pseudomonadota > Alphaproteobacteria > Rhizobiales > Aestuariivirgaceae > Aestuariivirga. The sequence goes on from CAVWAY010000020.1 coordinate 35,399, forward strand.
TGGCCGAAGACTTGCGCAAGGCCGCCGCCGCCGCCCTAGAGGCAGATTTTCAGGCGGGCCAAGGGCTCGCAGGAGCGTTGGGTGGCTTTGCAGGGGAAAGCAACGCCGCCCGGCTGCTTATTCCGACCATCGGCCTCATCATTGGAGCAATGCGCCGGAAAAAACCTGCGGCGAAGTGAACGCAGCTTTGATCAACCCATCTTGAAACCCGTCACATGATCGGGCGGTGAAAGGCCTGGCAGGTTTCGTGCATCCGGTGTGGGCGCCAGAATTTCCGTGCGCACCGGAATGAGCCCGGCCCAGATCGGCAACGCATAATCTTCCTCGTCGTCACCCGGCGGTCCGCTGCGCACCTTGGCTGAAGCTTCATCCAGGGAAAGGCCGAGCATCATCGTGGCCTTCAATTCCTGTGCCGTCACCGGCCGCAAAATATCCCAGCGCCCGGGAAACAGTTTCTCGGTGAAGGCTTTCAGGCGCTGTTCTTTTTCGGCCGGATCCCTGATGATGTAGGCCTTGCCCATCACCATCACCGAACGGTAGTTGCAACTGTGATTGAAAGCGGAACGCGCCATGACCATGGCATCGATCATCGTGACGGTGACGCAGACATCCGCATCGATGCAGGTTTCCAGCATGCGGCTGGCCGATGAACCGTGCCAGTAGATATGGTCGGCCTCGCGCCATTGCAGCGTGGGCGTCACATAGGGCGTGCCCTTGAACACATAGCCCACCGAGCAGATGGGCATGGCGTCCAGAATGCCGTGCACGGTCTCCGCGTCGTATTTTCCACGGTCGTGGCGGCGCTTGACGCGGGTTCTTTCGCTGGGGGCTTCGGTCATTGCGGGGTCCTCTTGATTGCGGGACCTCTATGCTGTCTATATGGTCTGCTTGAAAGAACCAAGATAGCCACCAATGAACAGACCACTTTTAACCCCGGCGACCAGCGAAATCGGCATCGACCGGGCCGACAGCGAGGCCATCCAGTCGCAAATTGCCCGGCAAATCCGGGAGTTTGTGCTGAGTGGACGCTTGCGCCCCCAGGCCAAGCTGCCGTCGACGCGCAGCATGGCAGAGGACCTGAAAGTGGCCCGCGCCACCGTAGTAGAAGCCTATGAACAGCTCCTGAGCGAGGGCTATATCGAAGCCCGCAAGGGTTCGGGCACACGGGTTGCCGCCGAATTGCCGGAAGCGCTTTTGAACTCTTCGCCGGCGCGCTTGAGCCTGGGCAAGCCGCATCGTGAGAAAGGCCGAGAACCCGCCAAGCCCTTCCGCTCCGGCCTCGTGGATTGGGAGCATTTCCCCCATGATGAATGGGGCCGGCTGCTCGGCCGCTTCTGGCGCAATCCGCCCATCGCCATGCTGGAGCATAATGACGCCTTTGGCTGGCTGCCGCTGCGCGAAGCGATTGCGCGCCACCTCTATGAATGGCGCGGCATTTCTTGTGAAGCCTCCGAGGTGATCATGACGGCGGGCGGCATGGATGCCTTTGACCTCATCAACCGCTCGATCTTCAAGGCGGGCGATAAAATTTGGATGGAAGAGCCGGGCTATCCCACGGCGCGGCGCGTGTTCTCCATGGGCGGGGTCAAGACCGTCGCCGTGCCGGTTGACCGGGAAGGAATCATGGTGGTGAAGGGCAGGGAGCGGGCAGGCAATGCACGCGGCGCCTTTGTGACGCCAGCCCGGCAATATCCAACCGGTGTCACCATGCCCCTGTCGCGCCGGCTCGAGTTGCTCGATTGGGCCGATGAGGCCAAAGCCACCATCATCGAGGATGATTACGACAGCGAGTACCGCTATGTCGGCAGGCCTTTGCCGGCACTGATGAGCCTCGACCGCAAGGCGCGGGTGATCTATTCCGGCAGCTTCTCAAAAGTTTTTTCGCCGCTGCTGCGGTTGGGCTACATCGTCGTGCCGAAATCTCTTGCCGAACGTTTCCGCATCGAGCGCCTGTCCCATGGCGCGCCGCCATCGCTGATGGCCCAGCCCGCCCTCTGCGAGTTCATGACGTCCGGAACTTTCGCCATCCACATCCGCCGCATGCGCAGAATTTACGCGGCCCGGCGCGAGGCCCTGATCGAAGCCCTGGAAGGCAGCAAGCGCTTCACCATCGACGCCTCGCCCTCGGGGCTCATGCTCCTGCTGCGCCTGGAGCGGCACGAAAATGATGAGGCGATGGTGGCAACCCTTGCCCGCGCCGGCCTTGAAGCGCAATCCCTCTCCAGCCACTACACCGGACGCCAGCGTGAACAGGGCCTCCTTCTCAGCTTCGCCGGTTTCACCGACAAGGAATTAAGAGCGGCGGCGAAGAAGCTGGTGGAGGAACTATAAAATTCTCTCCATGGTCGGGCTTGACCCGACCACCCAGACTTTTTCAAAACTCCACCAAGATCAACATTCTGCTCGCAAGAATGTAGGCATGACTCTGAGGCATTAAATGAATTTGCTAAGTCTGGGTGGTCGGGTCAAGCCCGACCATGGAGAGATATTAAAAATTCACGACCCCAGCGGCCGCAATTCACGCAAAAGTTTTTCCTTCATCGCCCGGGCAAAATCTTCAAAGCCTTGCGCTGGCTCGGCGAAAGAATCGGCGCCGATGATGACGTGGTCACGGTAATAGGCGTGCAGGCCTGCTTCTTCCGCCTCGATGGAGAGGCCGTTGATGGTGATGCCGGACGCCAGCGCGTTTTTGCGCGCGCCTTCAAGATCATCGCCGCTGTTGTCAGGCCCATCGCCGGAAACGTCAATCACCTTGCGCTGGCCTTCAAACGCATTGGCTTCAAGAAGTGCGGCGGAATCGGCGATGCCGGTTGCAAGGGATGTGACGCTGGCGCGCATCCAGCGGCGCACCAGGCTCACGCGGAAGCCGAAAGCCTTGGCATCCCTGGCGCTCTCGATATGGGTGAAGGGCAGCACCACCTGGGTTTCGCCCGGCCCGCCCCACTGTAAGATCGCAATCGCCGCGCCGAAGGGCCTGAGATTGTCCACCGCCTGCAGCACTTCCGGGTCCCGGAAAGCAAGTGCAATGCCTTCGTTCTGCAGTTGGAATTCTCGCGCATCGACGCTTGCCGAACTGTCGAGCGCCAGCACCAGTTCAATGACCACGGGGGTTTTGTTCTGGGTGAGGGCAGGTGTAGTCAACGCCACAAGCGCGCAGAAACTGCGCGACCCGATGCCGCGCGCGAAAAGACACATTCCAGCCCAAATCTCCGGCAATCTCCGCCCCATGCGCAAACTTGTCCTGGAAGTCCTCACCGCCACTGCTCTCACCCTTGGTTCCATCCTAGCATCCACACCGGGCGTTTTGGCCAGTGACGTGATGGTGAAGGGGGCCTTTGCCCGCGCCTCTGCCATGTCCACGGCGAAGGCCGGGGCGGTTTACATGACCTTGAGCAACCAGGCCGCGGCGCCCGACAAGCTTTTGCAAATCACCACGGATTCTGCTTCTACGGCGGAAGTACATGAAACTGTCGAAAAAGATGGCGTGGCCACCATGCGGCCCATCGAGAGCCTCGAAATCCCGCCGGGCGGCAGCGTGGAGCTTAAGCCAGGCGGCTACCACGTCATGCTTATGGGATTGAAAGCCCCCCTGAAAAAGGGCAGCATGATCATGCTCCAGTTAAAATTCGAGCATGCCGGGCTGGTGGATGTCATGGCCCATGTGGGCGATGTGGCGGAGGAACACCTTCAAATGGATGGTTCAACCGGAAACTGAACTTCACCCCGTAAAGGTTTGAGCGCCCGTTCTTCTTCCCTGATCCGCCAGAAGAGCAGGGCGAGATTGATGCAGCCGAAGATGATGGCATACCACCACATGCTGAAAACGAGCGGCAGGATGAAAATTTCCGCCGCCACGATCATGTAATTGGGATGGCGGAAATATTTGTAAGGCCCGGCAACGCTCAAGGTCTCGCCGGGAACAACAATGATGCGGGTGGTCCAGCGGCTGCCAAGCGCCGCAATGATCCAGCCGCGCGCCGCCTGCAGAACGAGATAGGCCAAGGCCAAAGGCCAACTCACCGTTTCATTCCACACCAAATACCAAAGGCCACCGAGCCAGACCGCATGAAACAAAACGATCAGCGGATAGTGGCCGGAGCTGACTTCAATTCCGCCATTGGCCAGCAGGCGTTTGGTGTTGCGCCGCGCGATGTAAAGCTCGACAAGGCGTTGCAGGGTGACCAGCGCAAGGATGGTGAAATTTGTCCACATCCGGCTATTGTAGCATGGTGAGGAAGCCCGCTGTAAAGCCCGGTCCCAGGGCCGAGACGAAACGCCGTCCGCTGAAGTTTTCCTTCAGGCCTTCATTCAGGACAAACAGAACCGTGGGTGCTGACATATTGCCGTAGCCCGCCAGGATTTTGCGCTCATCAACCAGCTTGCCGCTTTTCAGCTCAAAGGCGGTTTCGATGGCGGCGATGACCTTGGCCCCGCCGGGATGGAAGGAATAAGCCCCGATATGGTCGAAGTTCAGGTTGTGGCCGCGCAGGAACCTGTCCGCCGCCGGGCGCAGGTCACGCAATGCCAGGTCCGGGATGCTGCGCGAGAAGATGGCGCTGAAGCCGACATTGTCCATGCGCCAGCCCATGACATCGATGGTGTCGGGCCAGGTATGCTCGCCCGTGAATTCGATCTCGCCATGGCTGTTCTTGCCCTTGGTTGAAACAACGGCCGCTGCCGCCCCATCGCCAAACAGCGCCGTGGCAATGATGTTGGACTTGGTCATTTCATCGCGGCGGAAGGTGAGCGAACACAATTCGATGACAACCACCAATACATTGCTGTCGGGCTGGGCCACGGCCAGCCGCGCCGCCAGCGAAAGGCCCGCAATGCCGCCAGCGCAGCCAAGCCCAAAGACCGGCACCCGGGCCACGTCATCGCGGAAACCCAGTTGGCTCATCACCCGCGCTTCGATGGTTGGCGTGGCAATGCCGGTGGACGAGATCATCACGATGGTGTCGATCTGGTCAGCTTCCAATCCGGCCAGTTCAAGGGCCCGGCCCGAGACCACGCCGAAGAGATGGGAAGCTCCGGTGACAAAGGCTTCTGAGCGTTCCGGCCAGCCCTGTTCGGCGCGGAACCAGTCATAGGAACAGGCGGAATAGCGCATGTTGATGCCTGTGTTGGCATAGACCGGCATCATCCGGTCAAAGTCCTCCTGGCGGCCACCGAAGATTTTGGCGGCTTCGACCATGACCTCTTCGGTCCGGAGTTCATGCTGCGGGACGGCGGTAGCAAGGCTAAGCAACTTGGCGCGCACGATGGTGTTCCTTGTTAGTCTTTTTCAGTTGTACGCAGGTGACTTCACCGCGGTTCATTCATGGATCTGTTAAGCTTGGCTTCCCGGTGCGCGGCATAGAGGCCTGCGGCAATGATCAGCGCCATGCCGGCATAGGACACGGCATCGGGGAACTCGCCGAAAAACACCATGCCCAGGATGATGGCAAACAGCACGTTGGAATAGCGGAAAGCGGCGGTGCCCGAGAGATCGCCCACCCGCAGCGTGGAAACCATGAACACATAGCCCGTTGCCAGCAAAGTGGCCGCCGCCGCAAGCAGCCCGAATTGCCAGAGCGCAACACTTTGAAACCCTTGGTAAAGGCCAAAGGCAAGGCCGCCAAGGGCCACAAAGCTGGCATTGGCGAGCGCTATGATGAAGGTCGGAATATGATCGGGAATCCGCTTGGTGATCAGGTCGCGGAAGGCGAGAATGAAAACGATGCCCAAGGCCAGAACCTCATAAATGGTGAAGGTGGAAGGCGTCGGCCGCACGATCAGCAGCACGCCGATGAAGCCCGCGACAATCGCCGCAGTGCGCCGCATCCCCACTTTCTCCTTGAGAAAAATCACCGACACCAGAACCACTGCCAGGGGAACGCTCTGCAAAATGGCCGTGAGATTGGCGATCGGCATGTGCATCAGCGCGGTGAGGAACAGGAAAGTCCCGGCCACATCAAGCAGCGAGCGCGCCAGCACCTTTGGGGTGAACAGGGATAACGCACTGCCCAACACGCCCTGATGAGTGCAGATCACCGCAACCACCAGGACCGAAAGCACCCCGCGAATGGCGATGATCTGGCCCAGCGGCAGCGTGGTGCCGATGGTCTTGATGCAACTGTCATTGAGAATGAAGCAGGCCATGGCAATGACCATGTAAAGCCCGGCACGAAGCGGTTGCGGTAGGCGTTGGGGAAGGCATGGGGCTTGTTTCCCTCAAAACGCCGGCGGCATCAACTCGGCCTCGGCATCACGCGCTTGCGCCGCTTCCCGATGCGCCGCGAAGAGTCCGGCGCCAATGACCAGCGCCATGCCCGCATAGGAAATGGCATCCGGATATTCGCCGAAAACCAGGATGCCGGCGATGATGGCAAACACCACTTCCGAATAGCGGAACGGCGCCGTGGCCGAAAGGTCACCCAGACGCACCGTGGCCACGATAAAGAAATAACTGATCGTCACCATCAGGCCCGCTCCCAGAAGCAGGGCCAGTTGCCAGGTCTCAACAGTCTTGAAGCCCTGCGCCAGCCCAACCCCGAAACCGCTCACTGAAATAAAAACCGCATTAGCCAGTGCTATGACGAGAAGCGGAACATGCGCCGGGATGCGCTTGGTGACGAGATCGCGGAAGGCCACGACGATGACCGCGCCCACCGCGAAAAATTCGTAAATGGTAATGGTTTGCGGCGAGGGCTTCACAATCAGGAGAACCCCCACGAACCCCGCGATGACCGCCGCAATGCGCGACAGCCCCGCCTTTTCGCCAAGAAAGACGACGCCTACGGCGACAACCACCAGCGGAACGCTCTGCATGACCGACGAAAGATTGGCGAGCGGCATACGCATGAGCGCCGAGATGAACATGAAGGTTGCCATCGTATCAAACAGCGAGCGCAGCAAAACCGTGCGCGTGAAAAGCAGCGGCACGTCTTTCAGGATGCCCTGCTGGCCGCAAAGCATGAGAAGAAACAGGCTCGACACCAGACCGATGAGGCAGATGACCTGCGCAAGGGGGAGCGTGGTGCCGATCAGCTTGATGCAGGTGTCGCCCACCACAAAGCAGGCCGTGGTGATCACCATGTAGAGGCCGGCGCGCAACGTATGGTTTTGGGAAGAAGACATGCGGGCGGTCTTATCCCTTATCCCGTTGCGGGAGAAGGTGGCGCGCATGCGCCGGGCGAAGAGAGCGTCAACGCAGAAGCATGTCTGGGAGTGGATCGGTCAGCCGCCGGTAACGCTCATGTGCCGCGAAACCGCAGGCTTGTTATGGCGCCGGTCGATGATGAAGTCATGGCCCTTGGGCTTGCGGCCGATGGCTTCATCGATGGCCGCGCTGAGAAGTTCATTGCCTTCCGAGGCGCGCAAGGGCCCGCGCAGGTCGGCCGCATCTTCCTGGCCAAGGCACATGTAAAGCGTGCCGGTGCAGGTGAGCCGCACCCGGTTGCAGCTTTCGCAGAAATTATGGGTGAGCGGCGTGATGAAGCCGAGGCGGCCACCGGTTTCCTTCACGCGCACATAGCGCGCCGGACCGCCCGTCTTGTAGGGAATGTCTTCCAGGGTGAACTGGTCCATGAGTTGCGCCCGCACGACCGAGAGCGGCAGGTATTGATCGGTGCGGTCGCCATCGATGTCGCCGAGCGGCATGGTTTCGATGAGCGTGAGATCCATGCCCTCATCGCCGCACCAGCGGATCATGTCGGGAATTTCCTGCTCGTTGACGCCCTTCAGCGCCACCGCATTGATCTTGATGGCAAGCCCTGCGGCCTGCGCGGCGCGGATGCCGTCCTTCACCTTGGCGAGATCGCCCCAGCGGGTGATCTGCTTGAACTTGGCAGCATCGAGCGTATCGACCGAGACGTTGATCCGGCGCACCCCATGGGCCGCAAGTTCAGTTGCATATTTCGCCAAGCTGGCTGCCATTGGTGGTGAGCGTCAGTTCTTCCAGCGCGCCGGAGCGCAGATGCCGCCCGAGATTTTCAACCAGCGTCATGATGCCCTTGCGCACCAGCGGCTCGCCGCCCGTGAGGCGGAGCTTCTTTACGCCCTTGTCGATAAAGGCGCTGCACATCCGGTCCAGCTCTTCCAGCGAGAGCAGGTCGCGCTTGGGCAAAAACGTCATGTCCTCCGCCATGCAGTAAACACAGCGGAAATCGCAGCGATCCGTCACCGACACGCGCAAATAGCTGACATGCCTGCCGAAGGGATCAATGAGGGAAGGAGTGCTCATGGCCCAAATTTGGGCTCTCCGGGGGTCACGGTCAAGTGACGTGATTGTTATGGCTGCCCTCATGTCATTCCGGCGATGCGGAATCCGTCAGAATTGTAGATGCAGCTAGATTCCGGCTTTCGCCGGAATGACGGAACCGGGATGGGGGAATTGCCTGCTCGTCAGGCCCGCATGCGCTGGCCGTCCGGGTCATAAACCGGCCTCGCCACCACCTGCGCCTTGTAGAAATCGCCCAAAAGCTCGATTTCCAGCTCCGTGCCGTCATTGGCGCAGTCTATCGGCACATAGCCCATGGCCATGCTCTTTTTGGCGTGGTGGGCGTAGCCGCCGGAACTGACATAGCCCACGCATTTACCATGATGGAAAATGGGCTCATCGCCGAGGCAATCCACGTCCTTGGTATCGACGATCATGGTGACCAGGCGCTTGGCGGGCTTGTCCGCCTTGGCTGCCGCCTTGCCGATAAAGTCTGCCTTCTTGTCAAAGGCGATAAAGGCATCAAGGCCGGATTCGGCGGCGGTGAAATCCGGGCGGAAATCCAGGGTCCAGACACCCCAGTTCTTTTCCAGCCGCATCGACATCAGCGCCCGCCCGCCATAGAGCTTGAGGCCGAGATCAGCGCCTGCCGCTTCCAGCGCTTCAAACAGGCGCATATGGAATTGCGGGGCGCAGTAAATCTCGTAGCCCAGTTCTCCGGAAAACGACACGCGCGTCAGGATCACCGGCACATCGGCCACCACCATGCGGCGGATATCGCGGAATTTCAGCGCCCCATTGGAAACATCGTCACGGGTAAGCCGCGACAGCAGGGTGCGGGCCTTGGGGCCGGAAATGGCAAAGCCGTGCAACTCATCGGTGACATTGCGATAGGTGACACCCGTTTCCGGCATATGCATCTCAAACCAGCGCCGGTGCATGTCCTGGGCCGCACCGGAACCGAACAGCATGAAGGTCTCACCATCGAGCCTGGCCACCGTGAGATCGCCATAGAGCTTGCCCTTGGGCGTGAGCATCGGCGTCAGGGCAAGCCGCCCGGCTTTCGGCAGGTTATTGGCCAGCAGACGGTCAAGGAAGGCCGCAGCGCCCGGACCCTTGAACTCATGCTTGGCGTAATTGGCAATCTCGATCATGCCCACATGTTCACGCACCGCCTTCACTTCATCGGCTACATGACTGAAAGCATTGGACCTTCGGAAGGTCGGCGTTTCCTCCGCCTTGTCCTTGGAGCCCGCAAACCACAAGGCATGTTCCAGCCCGAAGGACACGCCCATCACCGCGCCGCGCTCGATGAAGCGGTCATAAAGCGAGGTGGTTTTCTGGCGGCGGCCCTCGGGCAGGGTTTCATTGGGATAGGTGAGGCGGAAGCGGCGCGAATAATTCTCGCGGGATTTGATCGTGCCCCAGTCGCGCGTGGCGAAAGCAGCCAAAGCGCGCCACATCCATGCCCCACACATCGATGCCGGGTTCGCCATTGATGATCCATTCCGCCATGCACAGGCCGACGCCGCCGCCCTGGCAGAAGCCCGCCATGACGCCCACGGCGGTCCAGTAATTGCGCAGACCCGGCACCGGGCCGATCAGCGGGTTGCCATCGGGGCCGAAGGTGAAAGGCCCGTTCACCACCTTCTTGATGCCCGCATTGGCCAGCGCCGGCATGCGGTCAAAGATAATCTCCAGGCGTTCCGATATGCGGCCCAAATCATCCGGCAAAAGCTCGGCGGCAAAATCCTGCGGCGTGCCGTTCACCGCCCAGGCCTGGGGCTTCAGTTCATAGGTGCCGTAGAGCAGCCCGTCATGCTCCTGCCGCGTATAGGTGTTGCCCTCGTAATCGACGGTCACCGCCACTTCCTTGCCATGGTCGCGCACTTCCGGAATGGTTTCGGTGATGATGTAGTGATGCTCAAAGGGCTGCACCGGCAAGATCGATGCCCGCAAGCCGCCCCACTTCGCGCGCCCACAAGCCCGCCCGCATTGACCACAACCTCCGCATTGATCGTGCCCTGCGGCGTGACCACGTTCCATGTGCCATCAGGCTGCGGATTGGTTTCAATGACCGGGCATTCGCGGTGGATTTTCGCGCCGTAGTGGCGGGCCCCCTTGGCATAGGCATGGGTGACGCCGGACGGATCCACATGGCCATCCACCGGTTCGAACAAGGCGCCCACATATTTTTTGGGATCGATGAGCGGGTTCAATTCGCGCGCATGCTCCAGCGAAATGAAATCCGAATCCAGACCGAGATAGCGCGCCTTGGCCCGCTCCTGCTTCAGGTAGTCGTAACGTTCCTTGGTGGACGCCAGATAGATGCCGCCGGGGCGGTGAATGCCGCAGGACTGGCCCGTGAGGTCTTCAAGCTCCTTGTAGAGATTGATGGTGTAGCCCTGCAGCCGCGCGATGTTGGAATCGGAATTGATCGTGTGGATGATGCCCGCCGCATGCCACGAGGAGCCGGAGGTCAGCTCCTTGCGTTCCAGCAGCACCACATCCTTCCAGCCCATCTTGGCCAGATGATAAAGAATGGAGCAGCCCACAACGCCGCCGCCGATAACCACAACCTTCGCATGACTTTGCATTCAAAACCCCTGAGATATCCGGTGAATGTGTCATGGCCCATGACCATAAGTCAAAGGCGGTTATCGGCCCTTCATCCGCTCCGTGCCGGGCAGGAAAATGGTGAGCAGGCCGATGGCCGGCAGCACCGAACAGAGCTGGAAGACAAAGGTGATGCTGGTGTGGTCCGCCAGATAGCCGAGCGGCACGGCGGCAAGGCCCGCGATGCCAAAGGCGGTGCCGAAGAACAGCCCGGAAATCATGCCCACGCGCCCGGGCAAAAGCTCCTGCGCATAGACCACCATGGCCGAAAAGGCCGAGGCGAGAATGAGGCCGATGGGAACCGTCAGCATCACCGTCCAGAACAGGTTGGCAAAAGGCAGCGCCAGCGTGAAGGGCAGGGCGCCCAGAATGGAAAACCAGATCACCGCCTTGCGCCCGATACGGTCGCCGATGGGTCCGCCGGCAAAGGTGCCCAGGGCAAAGGCGCCCAAATAGACGAAGAGGTAAATCTGCGCGTCCTTCACCGGAACCTGGAAATGGTCGATGAGATAGAAGGTGTAGAAGCTGCTGAAGGCTGAGGTGTAGACGAATTTTGAAAACATCAGCGCCAGCAAGAATGAGAAGCGACAGGCTCACCGTGCGTGAACTGAGGTTGTGATGGACGAGAGGCGTGGGGCGGGCCGTGTTCTTTGGGCGGAGATGATGGCTGTACCAGCGCCCGACACTGCTGAGGATGCCAATGGCGGCGAGCGCAATGGCCCCGAACCACAGAACGGTGGATTGGCCGTGCGGCAGGATGATCCAGGCCGCAAGCAACGGGCCAATGGAGGAGCCGATATTGCCGCCGACCTGAAACAGGCTTTGCGCCATGCCGTAGCGCCCGCCCGAGGCAATCCGGGCAACGCGCGAGGCTTCCGGGATGGAAAATCGCCGAGCCAATGCCGATGGCCGCCGGCAGCCACAAGGATGACCGGATAGGACGTGGCCATCGCCCAGCAGCACAAGCCCCAGAAGCGTAAAGGCCGGCGCGATGGGCAGCGAATAGGGCAGCGGGCGGCGGTCGGTGTAGTGGCCGATCAGCGGCTGCAGGATGGACGCGGTAACCTGGAAGACCAGGGTGATCATGCCGATCTGGCCAAAGGTGAGCGCATAGGAATCGCGCAGCATCGGATACATGGCCAGAAGCAGGGCCTGCAACGTGTCATTCATCAGGTGGCATGCGGTGACCGCGATAAGCACCGTAAAAACGGTGCTGCTGGCAATGCGGTTTTCGACTGTGGCCACGCGGGATTTCCTGAATGTCAGGCCCCTTTAGCAAGCCCCGCCCGCCGCTGCCACCCGGGCCGGCGCAAGGCTGATATGAGCGGAACACGTTGTTGGTTAACTGGACACCGGTCAATCAGCATGTAATTTTTCCAGCATGCGCGTTGATCATCTTGTCTGGTATTGCGCCGATCTGGCGGAAGGCGAACGCTACTTCGCTGAAAGAATGGATCGTGCATCGGCCTATGGCGGGGTTCATCCCGGCGAAGGAACGGCCAACCGGCTCCTGTCGCTGTCCGATGCAACCTATCTGGAAATCCTTGGCCGTGATCCGGCACAGCCTGAGACCAGCCTTGCCCCGGAAGTCCGGGGTCTCGTCAGGGCATGGGCTTTACCATTGGGCCATTGGTGGAGTCGATCTTTCCGAATTGCGCCAGAGGGCAAGTGCCGCGGGTCTCGCCGGCAGTGAACTCGTGACCGGTGGCCGGACCCTTCCCGATGGCCGGTGGCTTGGCTGGAAATGTTTTGGACTCCACAATCATCGTTTTGGCGCCCTCGTGCCCTTCTTCATTGACTGGATGGACAGCGAACACCCGGCAAAGACCGCCCCGCGCGGCGGCAGCCTTGCGGCCGTTGAAGTGTTCTCGCCCCAGGCGGAAATACTCCACGACCTCTATGGCATCCTTGGTCTCAATGTCACGGTCACCAAAGCAGCAGCACCTGGAGTTTCAATAACACTGGAAAGCAGCAAGGGTCGCCATGTCTTGCGCATGTTTGATCCGGTGCCGAAGGGCTACGTGATTTAAAGGGAGAGAGTGCTTGGGAAGACTGGCTGGCAAACGCGTTATCATCACCGGCGGCTCCACCGGAATTGGTGCCGCCATCGCCAGGCGCTTTCTCGATGAAGGCGCCAAGGTCTGCGTCTGGTGCCGCAATCCTGACAACGCCAAACTTATCAAGACAGAGCTTCCGGCACTTTCGGATGTCGTGGGCGTTGACGTGGCGGAGCCAGCGGAAGTTGATGTGGCCTTCCCGCGCTCAATCGCGGCCCTTGGCGGCCTTGATGTCATGATCTGCAATGCGGGCATCTCGATCAGGCGCGATTTTCTCGACATTGACCGCGCCGATTTCGACCGTGTCATGCGGGTGAACGTCCATGGTGTGTTTTACCCAAGCCAGCTCGCCGCCCGCCACATGATGAAGGCCGATGGCGGCGCCATCCTGATCACCGCCTCCACCGCCGGCGTCGTGGGCTATCGCCACTATGCGGATTATAACGCCAGCAAGGGCGCGGTTCTGGCCATGATGCGCACCATGGCCATCGAACTTGCTCCCAAGATCCGGGTGAATGCGATCAATCCCGGATACACCTCAACGCCAATGCAGGATGCCGAGTACACCCCCGAAATGCTGCGCCGGGTGAATGGCATCATTCCCATGGGCAGGCATGGCCGCCCGGAAGAAATCGCGGGCCTCTATGTTTACCTTGCCTCCGATGAAGCGGCCTATGCGACAGGCGGGATTTTCACCTTCGACGGGGCGGAAAGCGTGGGCTCCGCCGCAACCACTTTATGAGGCCCGTTTGACCTCCGATAAAGCTGACACCGCATATAATTGAGGCGTACATGCTTCCCTAAGGCTCGAATGGAAGGCGTCTGCGAGTATGGTTGTGTCGAACGACAACGAAGCGGTGGTGGAGGAAAAGCAGGACGAGAAGCCGCCTGACCTGACGCTGCGCGCCCTTGAACAGCGCATCCGCCAGCAGGAGATTTTGGCGGAACTGGGCGTTATTGCCCTGCAAGGTGCGGCTTTTGATGCCTTGCTGGCCGAAACCGTACGCCTCACTGCGGAAGGGCTTGCGGGTCCAGTTTTGCAAGGTTCTGCGCTACCTCCCCGAGGAGAACCGCCTTCTGGTGCAGGCCGGCGTTGGCTGGGATCCGGGCATCGTGGGCGTGGCCAGCATCGGCGTTGACCTCGCTTCACCGGCGGGATTTGCCCTGCGGACGGGCAAGCCCGTCATTTCCAATCATCTCGAAAACGAGGAACGCTTCCGCACCCCCGACGTGCTGGTCCAGCACGGCATCAAGCGGGCAATGAATGTCATCCTTCAGGGTGATGGCAAGCCCTTTGGCGTTCTCGAGGTCGACAGCCAGTCCGACGAGGATTTTGTCGAACACGACCTCGCCTTCCTGCAAGGTGCGGCAAACGTTCTCGGCATGGCCATTGAGCGCGAGCGCAACGAGCGCCATCTCAAGGCGGCACTCGAACGCCAGCAGTTCCTCGTGAAGGAAATGAACCACCGGGTTAAAAACAGCCTGACCATTGTCACCAGCCTGTTGCAGATGCAGGGCCGCGACGCGGGTGGCAAGGAAACCATGGACCAGTTCGAGGAAGCTTCGCGGCGCGTCACCGCCATAGCCCGCGCCCATGAACGGCTGTACCGCAACAATTATATCGAAAGCATGGACCTTGGCACTTATATCGAAGAGGTCTGCCAGGACATGGAGACGTCGGTTGCCCACTGCACGATCCATGTCGAGGCGGAGCGCGGCATCAATGTAAAGGTCGACAACGCCATCTCGGTGGCGCTCATTGTTGTCGAGTTGATCACCAACTCAGCCAAATATGGCTACCCCAACGGAACCAGCGGCAAAATCTGGGTTGGCATTGCCCGCAACGGCGATGGAAACATTTTGATTTCCGTCCGCGATGAGGGCGTGGGCCTCCCTGAGGATTTTGATCCCAACAAGTCGCGCGGCCTCGGCATGCGTATCGTCAACGCCTTCGCCAATCAGCTCAACACAAAGCTGAAATTCACCCGGCTGTCGCCCGGTTCGGAATTCAGTTTACTGTTTCCAATCGATATCGTTCAGCGTTGATCTCACACCGGATCGCGGATCAGCGGCGTGGTCGAGCAGTGGATGCCGCCGCCGTTGAGCTGCATCTTGCCATAGGGAATGACGGTCCAGTTCACCCCATGCTTGGCCAGCGCATCCAGTGTCTGGTTTGAAGCGCCCTCCGGCATGAGAAGTTCGCCAGGGGCAACAGCCAGGGAATTGATGATCCACCGGTCATCGGCCGGTGAAATTTCAACGGTCTGCACTTTCAGTTCCTTGAGCTTCTGCAGGAACGAGTAGGGCAGGCCGAAGGGATCGACGATGGCGAGGTCCTTGCCGATCATCTGGAACGATCCGTCGATGTGCAGGTCATAGCCGAAGAGATCGATGATGAGGAGCTCCACGCCCTGGCGCTTGAGCACTTCGCCCACCTGTTCCGCACCCTCGCGGTTCACCCGGATGCCGCAGCCGATCACCGCCGTGCGCTCATTGATCCAGGCGAAACTGCCGCCTTCCATCAACGCGCTGCCGGATAGGGTGCGGAGAATGGGAATGCCGAGCCGCGCCAATGTGCGGGTGATGGCCAGCTCTTCGCCGCGGCGAACCCGCGTGCCCATGCGGCAGATAATGGCCCCGCCTTTCACCATGATCAGCGGATCGCGCGTGTAGCACGACTTGATGCGGCCCGCCGCATCGCCATCCACATGATGCACCTCCACGCCCTTGGCCTTGAGGGCGGCGACAAGCGCATCGTGCTGGGCCTGCATCTCGGCGACTTGCGGCATCGTATCGCTCTGGAAATACCATCCGGCCTTCAGGTCGCCGAAGGAGCCGATGCTTTCAATGCGTTTCTTGGGATCAATGACATCCATTTCCTTGCCGGGCCGGTGGACGAGGACGGAGCGCATGCGGCCCACGTCATTGTTGATGCCCCAGGCGCGGCCCCAATGGGTTTCAAGTTCGTGCCTGTCCTCGAACGGCGGATCGCCGGGGGTGGCGAACATCTTGATTGTTTCGTTGTAAACCCAGACCGGCGGTGGCGTATTGGCCATCATGTGCTCCCTGAAAAACCCGTCCAATCTCTAGAGGATCATGAGCTTTGTAAACAGCAGCCAGCCGATGGTGGCAGCCATGCTCAAAAGCGTGATCGGAATGCCCGAGCGCGCGAAATCCATGAAGCCCAGCTTGGCGCCCTGAAGGGCCGCGCGCTCCGCCACAATGATGTTGCACATGGAGCCGGTGAGCAGCAGGTTGCCCGCAAAGGTTGAGAGCATGGCAAGGCCGAAGAGCGCTCCGCTGTCGATGTTCGGCAGGAGCTTGGTGAACAGCACCACGAAGGGAACATTGCCGATCGTGTTGGAGGCAACCAGCGTGACCGGGGCCATCAGCGAAATCCGCTCCGGAAAGAGGCCGAGGTGTTCCAGCCAGACCAGGCCATCCTGGGCCAGCCCCGTGCGCGAAAAGGCTTCGGTGATTCCAAACAGGCAGGTGAACAGCAGCAGCAAGTGCCAGTCGACGGCCCCGATCATGTCGCGCGATGACAGGCGCCGCGACAACAGCAAAAGACCGGCGATGGCAAGGGCCGACACCTCGCGCGGCAGTGGCGTGAGAAACAGCACAACCAAACCCGCCACCGCCAGAAGGGCCTTGCCGAATTGAAAGCGGTCAAGTGTGACCGGCGCAGCGTCACCGCTGAGTGTTGCCGGCTCAAGACGCCAGGTGAGCACGATGACGACAAAGATGATGCCGAGGGCCAGCAGGGTGGGCGGCAGGGCAACCAGCGTATAGGACGAGAAGTCCAGCTTTCCCGATTGCCCGATCAGAATGTTCTGCGGGTTGCCGATAAGCGTTGCCGCCGAGCCCGCATTGGCCGACGCCGCAAGCGCCATCAGGTAAGGCCGCGCATCCAGCTTCAACGCCAGTATTCCGGCACAGAGCAGCGGCGTCAGCGCAAAGACCACCACATCATTGGTGAAGACGGCAGACAGCAATCCGGTGGCCCCGATGACGGCGGCAAGAAGCGACTTCGGATTGTTCGCCGCCCCCGTGATCCGCCGCGCGATCCAGTCATAAAAGCCCGACTGCTCGAACTGCGCCGAGATGATCATCAGGGCAAACAGGATGGCAATGGTGGCGGAATCAACCGCCGATGCCGCTTGCGCCAGCGTCATCGTTTCCGTTCCGATGAGAACGATGATGCCGAGAAGCGCAATCCCGGTGCGGTCCAGCGCAAGCCCCGGCACGCGTCCCAGAGCCATTCCGAGATAGACCAGGAAGAATACAATTACCGGGAGGGACATCAAATTCCGTCAATTCGAGAAGTAGGTGGCCGCTTTTAAACAGCCGCCCCCGCATCAGGCAACCGCTTCTTGCGCTTTATTGAACGCCCATATAGAATCCATTCAGCTTCTATACTTACCCACCATTGGGCGTGATGCAGGCAAGCGAGGACAGCTTTGCCAGGCGCGCCTTTGCGCCAACAGGATTGCAAACAGGCCATGACCGATGACAGCGCCGTGCGCACCGACTGGGGTGCATTGTGGCGCTCCGGCGCGCTGCCGCGTTTCTGTTTCATCAGCCTTGGCGTGACCTTCCACGCCGGCGCCGAAAACATGATCTCCACCATCATGCCCGCCATGGTGCGCGACATTGGCGGGGTGGAGCTCAACGGCTGGACCTTCGCCATCTATGAAATCGGCTCGATCATCGCCGGTGCCGCGACGGGACGGCTCACCACCTACTGGTCGGTGCGCGCCAACCTGATCGTGGCCGCTCTCATCTTCACCTTGGGCACCATCGAAACCGCCCTCTCGCCCACCATGTACTGGGCCCTTATCGGCCGCCTGATCAGCGGCTTCGGCGGCGGCGCCCTCATCTCGCTCTCCTTCGTCGCGGTGCAGCGCTATTTTCCCTCTGCGATATGGCCGCAGCTCATGGCGGTTCTCTCCGTCGTCTGGGGCGTCAGCGCCTTTGGCGGCCCGCTCTATGGCGGCCTTGTGCAAACCCTGCTGTCATGGCGCTGGGCTTTTCTGCTCTTCGCCGCCGCCGCTGTGGTTTTCGCCATCGCCTGTGTCCCGCTTCTGCGCAATGAACCGGAACGCCCAAGCGCCGGGCAGGACCCAAGCAATTTTCCGGCCCTTGCGCTCACCTGCCTCGCGCTCGGCATCACGGCGATTGCCGCAGCGGGCGTCGAGACGCGCGCCCTGGTTTCCCTGGGGCTGGTTCTGGCCGGGCTTGCCGGCATCGCGGTTTTCTTTGTCCTCGATGCGCGCAACAAGACCTCCCGCCTGTTTCCGACAGCACCCTTCGATCCCCGGACCGTCGTGGGCTCCGGCATGTTGATGGTGGCGGCACTCTCCGCTATCGACCTGCTCGTTCGGCTACTATGGCCCGCTGCTGCTGGCCTCGCTCCATGATTTCTCGCCGGTGACGACCGGGCTCATCATTGCCAGCGAGTCGGTCTCCTGGTCCATCTTGTCCATTCTCGTGGCCACCGCGCCCAAGCACCGCGAAGTGCTCATCGTCCGCGCCGGCGCCCTGATGATCGCCGCGGGCGTAGCCGGATTTGCCTGGGTTGTGCCGTCGGGGTCCATGGCGGGGCTGCTCTTCTTCGCCACGCTTCAGGGCGGCGGCTTTGGCATTCTCTGGCCCTTTGCCAACCGCCGCGTCGTTGAAGCGGCCCCGCTGCACGAGCGCGAGCTCGCCGCCTCGGCCTTCTCGACGCTGCAAAGAATGGGCTACGCCGTGGGAAGCGCCACGGCCGGCATCATCGCCAATGCCAACGGCTTCTCCGGCGGCTTCACCAAGGCTGCGGCGACCACCGCAGCACCACCGTTGTTTCTCTATTTCATTCCCATCGCGCTGCTCGGCTGCGTTGCCGCATTCCGCCTGACGAGACCTACTGCACTTCCGCCAGCAGCCAGTCCTTGAAAATCTTGACGTCGCCTGCGCGGCTCAGGCGCGGCGCTTGCGGGTCCGTGAATGTAATAGGCCTTCTCGTGCAGCACTTCGGTTTCAAAAAGCCGGATCAGCCTGCCGCTTTTCAAATCATCGTTGAGAATGGCAGTGGGCGCCAATCCCACGCCCTGGCTTGCCAGCATGGCGGAATGCAGCAGGTTGAATCCCTCAAACAGCGGGCCAGGCAGCGGATCGGAAAGCTTCACGCCCGCCGCCTTGAACCAGCGCGACCACGGCCTGCGGTCAAGGTCATGAAGCAGGCAGCACTTCAAAAGATCAGCCGGTTTTTCAAAGGGCCCCATCTGGCTGAGATAGGCCGGATTGCACACCGGCACCGAAACCCCTTCGAGAAACTTGGTGGCATGCGCCGGGGCGTCATCCCAGTTGCCATAGGAAATGGCCAAATCCACATCCTCGAAATCAACCGGCTGGTCATAGATCGCATGCATCAGGCGGACATTGATTTCGGGGTGCTGGCGCATGAAGGCGGGCAGGCGCGGTATGAGCCAGATTGTTGCGATGGAGGGGATGGCGGCAATGGTGAGCGAGGCCTTGCCGTCACTCTTGGCAATGCGCTGGCAGGCCGCCCCGATAATCCCGAAGGCCTCCGCCATGGAGGCGGCGAGTTCCACGCCTTCCGGCGTTGGCAGGGTCTGGCGGCCCTGGCGGTCAAAAAGCGCCACGCCAAACCACTCCTCAAGCTGGCGGATCTGGTGGCTCACCGCCGATTGGGTGACGTGCAGTTCATCGGCCGCCTTGGAAAAGCTGTTGCCGCGGGCCGCCGCTTCAAAACATTTCAGGGCATTCAGGGGAGGAAGGCGCGCCACGGTGGCTCCATGAAAATAACTCATACATTATGTGAGCGATCATCTTTTGACTCAAGCCCCACGTGGCCCCCAAAAGGGCAGCCAGATTTGGAGGACGACGATGACTTCTGCCCAACGCCCGAGCCTGGTTGATTACCGCGCCAATGGAAAACCACCCAAGCCCACGTTTTCGGCCGGTGAAATGCAGGGGCGGCAGGAGCGGATCCGCGGCTGGATGGCCAAAAGCAACGTCGATGCCTGCCTCTTCACCAGCTACCACAACATCTGCTACCTCGCCGACTTCCTCTATTGTTCCTTCGGCCGCAAATACGGCCTGGTGATCACCCAGAAGGCGGCAACCACCGTGAGCGCCGCCATCGACGGCGGCCAGCCCGCCAGGCGCACCTTCGGCGACAACGTGACCTACACCGACTGGTCCAAGGAAAATTACTTCACCGCGGTCCAGGGCCTGATCAAGGGCGCCAAGCGCATTGGCCTGGAGTTCGATCATGTGAACATCGATTTCCGCAAAAGCCTGCAGGATGCCTTTCCGGGGGTTGAATTTGTCGATGTGGCCGCCGCCGCGATGAAAATGCGCATGATCAAGTCCGACGAGGAAATCAAGCACATCACCAAGATGACCCGCATTGCCGATATCGGCGGAGCGGCCTGCGTCGAAGCCATTGCCGTGGGCGTGCCGGAACATGAGGTGGCGCTCCATTCCACCGCCGCCATGGTGCGCGAAATCGCCAGGGTCTGGCCCCACGCGGAACTGATGGATACCTGGACCTGGTTTCAGTCCGGCATCAACACCGATGGGGCCCACAATCCGGTGACCAGCCGCAAAATTAGGCAGGGCGACATTCTCTCGCTCAACTGCTTTCCCATGGTGGCGGGCTACTACGTGGCCCTCGAGCGCACCCTGTTTGCCGAAACGGCCAGCAAGGAACATCTCAAGATGTGGGAAATGAATTGCCATGTCCATGACGTGGGCAAGAAGCTGCTGGTGCCCGGCGCCAAGTGTTCCGATATCGCCCGCTCCCTCAACGACATCTACGCCCAGCACGACCTGCTGAAATACCGCACCTTTGGCTATGGCCATTCCTTCGGCGTGCTCTGCCACTATTATGGCCGGGAGGCGGGACTGGAACTGCGCGAGGATTGCGACACGGTGCTCGAACCCGGCATGGTGGTGTCCATGGAACCCATGATCATGATCCCGGAAGGCCAGAAGGGGGCAGGCGGCTACCGCGAGCATGACATTCTGGTGATCACCGAAAAGGGCAACCGCAACATAACGGGCTTCCCCTATGGCCCCGAACATTTGATTGTGAAATCGTCTTCTCCGCGAAGGGGAGAAGAAAGGGGCCCGTTTCACGAAGTGAAATGGGATAGATGAGGGCACTTTCACCTCGTTCCCCTCACCTCCCCACCGCTCCGCGGTGGGTCCCTTCCTCTCCCGTTTCACGGGAGAGGACATAAGTGCTTCCCTTTTTGTCCCGACCGCATAATATGGCTCTCAAAAAACAAGGGTGAGGCGATAAACGGATGAAAACTGCTGCTGCAGGCAATGAACCCATGGTCAGGTTTTCCCAGGTTCAAAAGAGCTATGACGGCGAAACCCTGGTTGTGAAGGATCTCAACCTCGATATTGCCAAGGGCGAATTCCTCACCATGCTCGGGCCGTCCGGTTCCGGCAAAACCACCACCCTCATGATGCTGGCGGGTTTCGAGCCCGCAACCCACGGCGAAATCTATGTGAAGGGCAAGCCCATCAACAACACGCCGCCGCACAAGCGCGGCATCGGCATGGTGTTCCAGAACTATGCCCTGTTTCCCCACATGACCGTGGCCGAAAACCTGGCCTTCCCCCTGCAGGTGCGCAACATGGGCAAGGCCGAGATCGAGGACCGCGTCAAAAACATTCTGAAGCTTGTGGAGCTTCCGCAAATGGCCAGCCGCAGGCCGGGCCAGCTTTCCGGCGGCCAGCAGCAGCGCATTGCCGTCGCCCGCGCCCTGGTGTTCGAACCCGATCTCGTGCTGATGGATGAACCGCTGGGCGCGCTTGACAAGCAGCTCCGCGAACAGATGCAATATGAAATCAAGCACATCCATGAGCGCCTGGGCGTGACCATCGTCTACGTCACCCACGACCAGGCCGAAGCGCTGACCATGTCGAACCGCATTGCCGTGTTCAACGACGGCGTGGTGCAGCAGCTCTCCACCCCCGATGAACTCTATGAGCGCCCGCAGAATTCCTTCGTGGCCCAGTTCATCGGCGAGAATAATAAATTGAAAGGCGTGATCTCCGACGTGGATCGTGATAATATCGCCACCGTGAAACTTGATTCCAGTGACGTGGTGAAAGCCCTTGCGGTCAATGTGAGCGCCAAGGGTGAGCGCACCCTGTTGTCGATCCGGCCCGAGCGCGTGGAAATCAACCCGCTGGCCAAGAATGTGGATGTGCTGCTGCGCGGCAAGATCGCCGAACTGATTTATCTCGGCGATCATATCCGCGCCCGGCTCGAAGTGGCCGGTCACGACAATTTTATTGTGAAAGTGCCCAACAAGGCCAGCAATGAGGCCATCGCCCACGGCAAGACGGTGAATGTGGGCTGGTCGGTGAAGGATTGCCGCGCTTTGGATTATATCGAATTGCACCACTAGCAGGAGGAGGTATCGCCCATGCCACGCACCAGGTTCTGGATAAAGCGTGTTGTGGCCGGAGCCCTCCTGATGCTTGCCCTGACGACGCCCACGCCAACCACCCGCGCCCAGGAATTCGAAGTTGACCTGGCCCTGGTGCTTGCGGTGGATTGTTCCTTCAGCGTGGATTTCCGCGAATTTGCCTTGCAGATGAAGGGCCTCGGAGCAGGCCTTCAGGAAACCTGAAATCAAGCGCGCCATTGCCCTGGGAAACCTGCAGCGCATCGCCGTGAGCGTGGTGCAATGGTCCGATGAATCCAACCAGGTGGTGGCCATGCCCTGGACCATTCTGGAAACCGAGGAGGATGGCGATCTCTTTGGCGAAACGCTGGCCGGCATGCCGCGCAAGCTGGCCGAGGGCGGCACCTCGATTTCAAGCGCGCTGCTCTATTCGGCCGCACTTCTCACCAAGGCGCCGCGGGCCCAGCGCCTGGTGATCGATATCTCGTCCGACGGGCGCAACAATGTGGGCGTTCCGGTGAATGCGGTGCGCGACCGGCTGGTGGCCCAGGGCATCACCATCAACGCCCTCACCATTCTCAATGAATGGCCCACCCTCGATGTCTATTTCCAGAACCAGGTGGTGGGCGGCGAGGGCCATTTCGTGATCCCCGCCAATGACTATCAGGCCTACGCCGATGCCATCTACCGCAAGCTGCTGCGCGAGATCACTGGCCCGGGAGTTTCGTGAAACTTCTTGTCCTCTCCCGCAAAGCGGGAGAGGAAGGGGACCCATTGCGAAGCAATGGGGGAGGTGAGGGGAACTGAGGTCGAAGTGCCCTCATCTATCCCATGCCACTTCGTGCCATGGGCCCCTTTCTTCTCCCGCTTCGCAGGAGAAGACAATTTAGGTGAAAATGCTTCACGCTTGACCGCTTCCTGTGGGAGACATAAGCGGATGGAAGCCTCACCATACGGAAACCCCCATGCAGTCCTTTACCCTTTCCCGCCTTCCTGAAATCATCTTTGGGGCAGGGCGCATTGCTGATCTCGCCGGCAAGGTCGAGGGCCTCGCCGGGAAAGGCGCCGCCGTCCTCGTCGTGGCCGATCCCATGCTCACCACCCTGGGCATAACCGGGCGGGCGCTGGAAAGCCTGAAAGCCGCCGGACTGGAAGCCCAGGTTTTTGACGGCCTGAAGGGCGAACCAAAAGCCGCCGACATCGACGCGGCCAGCCGGCATTGCCCGGGCGATGAAGGCCAAGGCCATTGTCGGCCTGGGCGGCGGCTCCGCCCTTGATACGGCAAAACTCGTGGCCGCCTGTGCCGCTTCCGGGCTTCCCGCCCAGAGCTACCAGCTCTGTGAAACGCCCCTGCCCAAAAACATCCTGCCCATCATCGCCGTGCCCACCACGGCGGGCACCGGCTCGGAAGTGACGCGCGTTGCGGTTTTCGCCAACGCCGCGAAAACGAAGGTCTGGGGCTGGGGCGATGAACTGAAACCCCAGGTGGCCATCCTCGATCCCGAACTCACCGTGGGCGTGCCGCCCCACATCACCGCGGCAACCGGGCTCGATGCCCTGGTCCACGCCATCGAAGCGGCCACCAACAAGCACCGCACCGACGGCAATGACCTCTATGCCCTGAAAGCCATTTCGCTGATCTCGGAAAACCTCGAACGCGCCGTCAAAAATCCGAACGACATCGAAGCACGCGGCGCGCTGCTCCTGGGCTCCTGCTATGGCGGCATTGCCATTGATAATTGCGGCACGGCGCTGGCCCATAACATTTCCCATGCCATGGCCGATCTCGCGCCCATCCCCCATGGAAGGGCCACGGGCCTTGCCATGCTGGCCACCATGAAATGGGTGTCCCACGGTGCGCCCGAAGCCTATGCGCGGGTGGCAAAGGCCATGGGGGCGGCCGATCCCGTCGCCGCCTATGACCGCCTCGTGCGGGCCACGGCGATAAAAATTTCACTGGAAGGCGATGGCCTTGATCTGGGCAAGCCGGAGCTTCTGGCCGAACACATGGCCAGCCCCGCCAATGCCCCCATGCGGAAAGCCAATCTGCGCTATCCTAGTGACGCGGAATTGGTGGAGTTGGCCCGGCTTGTTTACGATCTTCATTAACACTCCTTCAAAGGTCGCGCCGCCATGGTGCGCGCCATGAGCGATGACCTCTATAATGATGCGCGCTGGCTGGTGGGTGCCATTGCCCGCGGGCTTCATGCGCGCGGCGGCCGCCACGTGGACGTGGTGTTGCAGCGCCTGGCCGCGCAGGACATGACGCGGGAGGATTTTGTCGAGCCGCGCCCGCAGAGGTTTGCCCGTCACCCGCTACTTCGCCGGCACCATCGCCGAAACCATGATGATCGAGTCCGAACTGGCCGCCGCCATTGCTTCGCTTGATGGCCACCTCAAATGGCTGCAATCAAAATCCTATACCGATGAAATTCTGGGTGCCGGGTTCAGCGAGAATTACGGCTGGTGCGAAATCATCGGGCCGCAGGGATTTTTCAAGGGCGATGATTTTATCCTCGGCCTTTTGATGCTCGGGCCGCAGCGCCATTACAAGGATCACTATCATCCGGCTCCCGAACTCTATTGGCCGCTCACCGGGCCCACCGAATGGAAACAGGGGGCAGGGGTCTTTGAAACGAAGCAGGCGGGCGCCGTGATCTACCACGCGCCAAATGGTGCATCATGCAACCAAGACGGCAGACCAGCCGATGCTGGCCGTATGGTGCTGGACTAAGGATACCCATACGCCCGCCAGACTGGTTGAGGCATGAGCCTCATCAAGTTTTTCGTGGTGTTCGCCATCGTGGCTTACGCTGTTGCCACGCTTGGCATGTATGCGTTTCAGCGCAAGCTGCAATATCACCCGGAGAACAAGGGCCTGACACCGGAAAGCGTCGGCATTGCCGGCGCCAGCGTTGAAACCCTGACAACGGCGGACGGCGAGAAAATCATTCTCTGGTATGCGCCGGCCAGGGCGGGCATGCCAACCATTCTCTATTTCCATGGCAACGCTGGCGAGATGGGCGACCGGCCCTTGCGCTTCAACTACTATCAGTCCCAGGGCTTTGGTGTTGCCTATCTTTCCTACCGCGGCTTTGGCGGCAGCAGCGGCTCGCCCAGCGAAGCGGGGATGATGGCCGATGCAAACGCGGCCTATGAATGGCTCATCGCGAAAGGAGTGGAGCCAAGCAGGATTGCGCTGCTGGGTGAATCCCTCGGCAGTGGCGTTGCCGTGCAGCTTGCGGCAAAGCGCGAGGTGGGGGCCGTGGCCCTTGAAGCGCCCTATACTTCAACCGTCGAGGTGGCCGCCAAAATCTACTGGTGGCTACCGGTGCACGCGCTGATGAAGGACCAGTTCAAATCCATAGATTTTATTGCCGCGGTCGTTGCTCCGCTGCTCGTCATTCATGGCGAAGAGGATGGGCTCATTCCGGTTGAGTTCGGCAGACGCCTGTTCGCCGCCGCCAACCAGCCAAAGGAACTGGAAATTGTCTCCGGCTTTGGCCATGACGTGTTGTTTGAGGAATCGACATGGGCCCGCGAAGCAGAATTCTTCTCAAGAGTGATCAAATGAACCGAGCGTGAACGGGTGATTCAGGCGGCGTTCGGCTGTGCAGCTTCATGGTGTAAGGTACAGGAGTGATTCTCCTCACATCGTGTGAAGTGCAACCAACACATTTGGGATGAAACGCCATGAAAACCCTATCTGTCGCCACAGCCTCGATTATTATCAGTGCGGTGTCTCTTATCAGCACTGCCCATGCCGAAAACCAGTCCTTCGCCAACCCCAAAGTCGGTGCCCAGCGCCTCGACCTTTGCCTGAACTGGGGAACCGGTTGCGGCAAGCCCGCCGCCGACGCCTGGTGTGTCAGCAAGGGCTTCACCACATCCTCGGGCCATACCGTTGCCCACAACATAGGGGCCTCCACGCCAACCCGGCTGATCACAACCGGCGCGGTGTGCGACCAGGACTATTGCGATGGCTTCGCGCAGGTCACCTGCTTCAAGCCAGGTGCGCCTCCAGCACCTGACATGCAGACTTACAACAAGCCGAAATTCAACGGCATGCGCCTTGACCTCTGCGTCGACTGGGGTGTGGGCTGCGGCCAGCCTGCCGCCAAGAAGTACTGTCAGATGAAGGGCTGGGCCACGGCGCACAGCTATGTCGTTGCCAATAACATCGGTGCTTATGCGCCGACCCGCCTGATCGGAACGGGCGCCGTGTGTGACCAGGATTTCTGCGACGGCTTTCAAAAGATCGTCTGCAAGAACTGATGTTCCTTGTCCTCTCCCGTTTCACGGGAGAGGACACCGTCAGATCATTCTTTTCATGTGAACCGTAACGCCACCCGCAGGGAAGGGCTCGCGGTGGAATTCCTCAAAGCCGCGCCGGGAGTAGAATTCGATGTTCGAGATGAACGCCGCATTTGTGTAGAGCTGTAATTCCGCAAGATGAAGTGAACGTGCGATGGTTTCGGCATGGTTCAGAAGCAGATCGCCCAAGCCCTTGCCCTGCTGAGTGGGCAGGACGGCGATATTTTCGATCAGGAGACAAGAGGGTTGCGGAATAACTTCAATCAACGCGAGAGGGATATCATTCTCCTCGTAGAGGTCGATGATGTGATCTACCACCGCCCGCTCGTAATTCACCGTCATCGGCTTTGGCTCACGGCCAATCAGCGGAATCCATTTCGCGTAAGCCGCCCGCGTCAGGTCGCGGACAACCGCGGCATCAGCCGGAGTAGCACGCCTCATTCAATACCCCGGCGGCGGAACAAAGCTGGCGTATTCCTTTTCCAGCAATTCGGCAAAGCGCAGCGACGTGTAATCGCCATACTGCCGCGTGATGATCTGCACGCCCGACGGCAGGCCCTGCGGCGTGAGGCCAAGCGGCGCCACCGTTGAGGGCAGATAGAAGCCGCAGGAATAACCCGCCCAGAACAATTGATCCGTCGTCGGAACCCGCTTGCCGTTCACCTCGATGGTGCGCTCATGCCGGTCGCCCACATGATCATGCGGGAAGGCGGCAGACGCTGCCGCCGGGCAGATCATCACGTCCCAATCCTCAAAGAAGCGGTCCCACAGCAGGCGCATCTGGTGCCGCCGTTCATTGGCCATAAGCCACGAGCGGTGCGGCATGACATAGGCCCGCGTCATCTTGGCGTAATAGCTGTCATCATCGGCCGCGAAATTTTCCACCCGCGCCTCGTTGGCTTCGAACTCATCTTTGCTTTGCCTGCGGCTGGTGGCCGAACGCAGCATCGCGATGAAAACATCCATGGCTTCGCGCGTGGTGAAGCCGGGCCGCGCCTCATGCGAAATCTTCTTCACCTTCTTGGTGAGAAACTGCGCCAGCTTGGCGATTAGGTCCTGCACTGGCTGGTCGACCTCGCTCACTGGATCGCTCAGCATGACTGCCACGCGGAAATCCTTCAAGGTCTTCTGCTTGAGGTCCGGAAGATGCAGGCTCAGGCCCCGCGCCTCGATGCCGTCCGTGCCCGCCAGCAGCTTCAGCATGGCGGTGAGATCCTTCGCCGAACGCGCCATGGGACCTGCAACCGAAATATCGCTGGGCTGCACATTGCTCAGCAGATGGCCGCGATAGGGCACCACGCCGTAAGTGGGCTTGTGGGCATAGACCCCGCAATAATGCGCGGGGTTGCGCAGCGACGCCCCGATGTCGGAACCGATTTCGAGCGCACTCATCCCCGTGGCCAGTGCCACCGCCGAACCGCCCGATGACCCGCCCGGCGCCCGCGTCACATCCCAGGGATTATTGGTCGTGCCATAGACTTCGTTGAAACTCTGCCAGTCCGCCAGCATCAGCGGCACATTGGTTTTGCCATAGATCACCGCGCCCGCATCCGTAAGCCGGGTGATGGCAACCGCGTCGGACGTGGCGATGTTTTCCTTGTAGGCGGGCTCGCCCCAGGTCGATGGCGTGCCCTTCCAGTCGAAGGATTCCTTGGCCGTCATCGGAACCCCGTCAAAGGGCCCCAGCGGCGTGCCTTTTTTCAGGCGCTTGTCGGAAGCCATGGCCGCATGCTTGGCCCGCCCCAGATCGGTGACGATCACCGCGTTCAGCGTGTCATTGTGCAGGGCATACTGGTCGAGGCAGACCTCCAGAAGCTCCTTTGCCGAGATTTTCCGGGCCCGCAGCAGGCGCGCCATTTCCAGAGCGGAACTAAAACGCAATTCAGTCATTAACCGGGCCCCATCGCTTTATGTGCATGACTAGTCATGTTACCCAAAGACGGCGACAAGTACAGGGCAAGCCTTTAAAGCGGGGCCATGGAACGGCATCGCGTCTTGAAAGGCTACCTGTTTGCCGCGGCAGGAGCGGCCCTGTTTTCAACCAAGGCCATTTTCATCAAGCTGGCCTATATGGAGGAAGCCAACGCCGCCCTGATGCTGGCGCTGCGCATGGCCACCGCCTTGCCCTTCTTTATCGCCGTCGGGCTTTATGCCGTGTACCAGCTCCGCCAGGCCGGAAAGCCGCTGCCCGGCTGGGGCCTCACCATCCGTGCCCTTCTCGCCGGTTTCGTCGGTTACTACATTTCCTCGCTGCTGGATTTTGAGGGGCTGGTCTACATCACCGCCCAGCTTGAGCGCCTGGTGCTGTTCACCTATCCGATATTCGTCATGTTTCTCGGCTGGCTGTTTTTTGGCGCGAGGCTGACCTGGATGAGCATTGTGGCGGCGATAATCACCTATATCGGCCTCGTTGTGGTGTTTCCTCACCGACCTGCCGGCGGGCGGCATGGCAACGGTGATCGGCACGGCGCTCGTGCTGGGCTGCGCCCTGACCTTCGCCGTCTATCAATTGCTGGCCAAGAATTTCATCACCGCCATGGGCAGCGCGCTGTTTACCTCGATTGCCCTCTCAGGCTCAGGTTTCGCCTGCATCATCCATTACATTGTCGTTAGCCGGAGCTTTGATTTCTCCTCAAGCCCAAGATTCTTCTGGCTGGCGGCGGGCACCGGATTCTTCGCAACAGTCGTGCCATCATTCCTGGTGAACGCCGGACTCTCGCGCATCACCCCGCAATCCACCTCGATGATCGCCACGATCTCCCCGCTGATCACCATTTCGCTGGCCGTCTGGATTCTCGGCGAACCCTTCACGATGGTGGATGCCATCGGCTCAGCGATGGTGATCGCTGGCGTAGGGTTCTACGCGCTCACCGATGTGAAGGCGAAAACGGTGAACGAGTAGGTGACCGTCACCTTCTTCTTTCGGCCTTGTGAACTCCAATCATAGATGACAGTCTCGGCTCGGGGCCTTTGACGAATGGAGCAAGCATGAGAATCTTGAAATTGGCAGTACTCGCCTTGGCGGCGCTGATGTTGTCGCCCGGACCGCTTCTGGCGGAAACGCCGCCCAAAATCCTCAAGGCAATGTCCGAAGACGCGCCGGATGCAGAAGATCACAAGTTCACCGGGCGTTACGAGGGATCATTCATCGTCGGTCAAACCGTGAAAGCCTTTGATGAGCTGACCCTGCCGGATGGCGCCGCTGCCGGCAAGAAATTTGCATCCACCATCACTGCTTCGGGCCGCGTCACCCGCACCATGTATCTCACGCCGGAGGGCCGCTCTTCGCTTGAGGTTTTCACCAATTACAGGGACAAATTGACCGAGAAGGGTTTTGCGCCGGTCTTTGAATGCGCCAAGGAAGCCTGCGGCGAAAGCTTCAAGGCGCTCAAATACAAGTGGAGCAACAAGGCTACCATGCTGGTGTCCGATAAAGCCGATGATCCGCGGAAGTTTCTATCCCAGGCCATGCTCGACCGGGTCATTGATCCCCGCTACGTGCTGATGAAGATGGGCGAGGCGGACGCCGCGATTTACGCCGCCGTGTTCGCCGCGCAAAACGACGGCGGCAGCTTTGGCGATTCGTCCAAGGCAATCCGCAGCCGGGTCAGCGTGCTGGTCGAGGTCGTCGAACCCGACGTGCTCGAAAAGAAAATGGTGACAGTTTCCGCCGAGGAAATCGGCAGCGCCATCGGGGCGGACGGCAAGATCGTTCTCTATGGCGTGTTGTTCGATTTCGACAAGGCGACGATCACACCGGAATCAGCGCCGCAGCTCGACGAGATGGCGCGGTACCTGAAGGAGAATGACAACGTCAAAGTCTATATCGTCGGCCATACCGATAATGTCGGCAAGCTCGATTACAACCTGAAATTATCAGCAGCCCGCGCCGAGGCGGTGGTGAATTCACTGGCAACCAATGGCATCGACGCCCAGCGCATGGCGTCAAAAGGCGTGGGGCCTTTCGTACCCATAGCGTCTAACCGCACCGAAGAAGGCCAAGCACTGAACCGCCGCGTTGAACTGGTTGAGCAATAGTCTGTATCAACTCACGCTGTCCGGCAACACTTCCTTGCGTTTGGCCATGAAGGCTAGCAGCGCTTCATCAATGCCGGGATCGAGGGGAGGGGCCACATAGTCGGCGAGCATTTTTTTCCACTGGGTGTTGGCGCGGACCACGATGTCCTTTTCGCCCTCGTCGCGCCATTGCTCGTACGAATTGTTGTCGGCAAGGCCCGAGCGCCAGAAGGCCGTTTCGAAATTGGCCCGCGTATGGGCAGCACCTAGATAATGTGAGCCGGGGCCAACTTCACGGATGGCGTCCATGGCCTGGCCGTTTTCCGAGAAATCAGCGCCTTCGGCGAGCTTCTGGAACATGGTGAGCTGGTCCGCATCCATGATGAGTTTCTCGTAACCGGAGGCCAATCCGCCTTCCAGCCAGCCCGCGGCGTGGAGGCAGAAGTTGACGCCGGAGAGGATCGTCGACCACAGCGTGTTGGAGCTTTCGTAGGCTGCCTGCGCGTCCGGGATCTTGGAGCCGCACAAGCCGCCGCCGGAGCGGAAGGGCACGCCCATGCGGCGCGCCAGTTGGGCCGCGCCGAAGGTGACGAGCGCCGGTTCCGGCGTGCCGAATGTCGGCGCCCCCGACTGCATGGACATGGACGCGGCAAAGGTGCCGAAAACCACCGGAGCGCCGGGCCGGCACAATTGCGTGAAGGCAATGCCAACCGAGGCTTCCGCCAGAATCTGTGTCAGCGTTCCAACCGTGGTGACCGGCGACATGGCGCCCGCCACGATGAACGGCGAGATCACGGTTGCCTGATTGGCGCGGGCGTAGACCTTCAGCGCCCCAAGCATGACGCCGTCCCACACCATGGGCGAGTTGGCGTTGATCAGGCTGGTCATCACGCAATTCTGGTCAACGAACTCCTTGCCGAAAAGCAGTTCCGCCATGGCAACCGAGTCCGCCGCGCGCTCGCCCGAGGTGACCGAACCCATGAACGGCTTATCGTTGTACTTGATGTGGGTGTAGACCATGTCGAGGTGGCGCTTGGCCACCGGAATGTCGACCGGCTCGCACAGCGTTCCGCCCGCATGATGCAGGCTCGGCAGCATGTAGACGAGCTTCGAGAAGTTGCGGAAATCCTCGATCGTGGCATAGCGCCGGCCTTCATCGAGATTGCGGATGAAGGGCGGGCCATAAACCGGCGCGAACACGGTGTTGTTGCCGCCGATGCTGACGCTGTTGGCCGGGTTGCGCGCATGCTGCGTGTATTCGCGGGGCGCCGTCTTGATCAGCGCGCGCACCAGGCCCTTGGGAAAGCGCACGCGGGAGCGTTTGGCATCAATCTCTGAATGTTTGACGTCGGCGCCAGCCTCTTTCCACATTTGCACGGCTTCCGGGTCTTCGTAGAAATCGATTCCGGTTTCCTGGAGAACTGTTTCCGCATTGTGTTCGATCAGTTCGAGCTGGTCATCGCTGAACGGCTCATAGGTCTTGATCTTGCGGCGGATGTAGCCCGCGGGCGGGGTGACTTGATTGGTGCGGGCCGCCCTGCGGGCATCGGCCCCGCCAGCGCTTCTGGAACGGCGTCCGGTGGGAGCGGGCTGTACATCGGTCATGGTCTGGCCTGTTGAGAAAGTTTCACTAGGGGGTAGCTTTAGGCTCAACAAGGATCAGGGGGCGGCGGATAAACGTCAGCCAATAGGGCGGAAACGACCAGTTCAAAGAGCCCTCATCCGGCCTGTCGGCCACCTTCTCCCATCCTTCGAACGGGAGAAGGCAAAACTTCTTGAGATTATCGCCTTCTCCCGTGCCTTCGGTAATGAGCAGGATGGGAGAAGGTGCCCAACGGGCGGATGAGGGCTCTTAGAACCTCACCCGCAATTCCTCCAGCCCATGAAAATGATAGGAGTCCTTGTAATGGGGCGTGGCGGCCAGCGCCAGTTTGGGCAGGCGCTTGAACAGGGTTTGAAAGGCAATCAGCATTTCAAGCCGTGCCAGCGGCGCGCCGATGCAGAAATGGATTCCGGCGCCGAAGCTCACATGCGGGTTGGGCTCGCGCGCCGGATTGAACTGATCGGGATTTGCAAAGCGGGCAGGGTCGCGGTTGGCCGCACCCAGCATGAGCCCCACTTCTTCGCCCTTCCTGAGTTTGATCCCGCCATATTCCAGATCTTCCAGCGCATAGCGCGTGAACAGATGCAGCGGCGCATCAAAGCGCAGGATTTCCTCGATGAGGCTTTCGCTGATGGGCTCCTTCACGCCAAGCTCAAGCAGGGTTTTCACCCCGTTGCCGATGGCATGAACCGTGGCCTCATGGCCCGCATTGAGAATCAGAATGGCCGTGGTGATAAGCTCGTTTTCCGAAAGCTTCTGCCCCTCGGTTTCGGCCCGGATGAGGGCCGAGAGCAGGTCATCATTCAAATCCTTGCGCCGCTCTTTCACCAGCCCGCGCATGTAATCGCTGAACGCCACGGTGGCCGCAACCGCGGCGTCCTCCACCGCCCGGTCCCGCCGCGCCATGTACATGGCCACCATGTCATGCGACCAGCTCAAAAGCTGATCTGCCATTTTTATAGGCACGCCGAGCAGCTCGCAGATCACGATGATCGGAATGGGCGTGGCATAGGCGGGCAGCAGGTCAACTTCACCTTTTGCCTCAAAGCCATCGATCAACCGGTTGGAAAGACTCTCGATTTTGGGCCGCAGCCGCTCCACCTGGCGCGACAGGAAGGCCCGGTTGACCAGCCCGCGCAGCCGCGAATGAACCGGCGGCTCAAGCTCCAGCAGGGAATGCTGCTCGAAATCATAGAAAGGCTTGAGGCGCGACGGAATGTCGGCCAGGCCCAGTTCCTCGCGCGTCGCCACATGGAGGATTTGCCGCCCAAAGCGCCGGTCCCGCAGAAGCGCGTTAACGTCCTCATGGCCGGCAAAGCACCAATAGCCATATTGCTGCCATTTGAATGCTGGCACTTTCCGGCGCAGCTCATGGTAGGCGGGGTAGGGATTTTCATAGAACTGCGCCGCGCGCGGGTCTAGGTCTACGCTTCGGCTGTTGGAATCTATCTTCATGGGAACTAGTTTAGCGGAAATGAAAGTCTATATCAGTGTCGATATTGAAGGCGTGGCCGGCATAACCCATTGGGACGAGGCCGAAAAGGGCCACGCCGACTGGGCCGAATTCCGCGAAATCATGACCCGCGAAGCCATCGCCGCCATCGATGGCGCGCGCGCCGCCGGGGCCACCGAAATCTGGGTGAAGGACGCCCATGACAGCGGGCGTAACCTGATCACCACCCTGTTGCCGGCCGATGTGACGCTGATCCGCGAATGGTCCGGCCATCCCTACAGCATGATCCAGGAACTGGATGAAAGCTTTGCCGCCCTCGTGATGATCGGCCACCATGCCGGCGTGGGCTCCGAGGGCAACAGCCTGGCCCACACGCTGAACACCCGGACCCACATGATCACGCTGAACGGCACACCCGTATCCGAATTCCGGCTCTGCGCCCTGGCGGCGGCCAGCCTCGGCGTTCCCGTCGCATTCATCAGCGGCGACAAGGCCCTGATGGAAGAGGTGGAGCAAACCAATCCGCATATCGGCAGGCTGGCCGTGAAAGAGGGGCGGGGGCAATCCACCATTTCCATGACGCCGCTCGCCGCGCAAAATGCCATCCGGGCCGGAGTTGAAAAATCCTTGCGCGGAAAACTCAAGGATTGTTTACTGGAACTGCCCGGGAAATTCACGCTGGACCTGACCTATGTGAGCCCGGCATTGGCTTACGAGAAAAGTTTTTATCCCGGTTGCAAATATCTCGGCAATCGCACCAACCGCGTTGAAACCACCACCATTTTCGACGTAATGCGCGCCCTGCGTTTCATAAAATAGAATTGAGAGCCATGACGAACGAACACACGTCCGCAAAAGGAATTCATTTTCCTTGTCGCCCTGCTCACCGCTTTGGTGGCCATGTCGATTGACACCATGCTGCCCGCCATCGGCACCATGGCCAGCGAATTTGGCGTGTCCGATCCCAACAAGCGCCAATACATCATCGGCGCGTTTTTTGCCGGCATGACCATCGGCACGCTGCTCTCCGGGCCGATTTCGGACAGCACCGGGCGCAAGCCCGCGATCTTTGCGGGCCTCCTCCTTTATGTCGCGGGCTCGCTGCTCTGCCTGTTTTCAACCAGCTTCGAGATGCTGCTGGCCGGCCGCGCCCTGCAGGGCTTTGGCGCCGCAAGCCCCCGCA
Source organism: uncultured Alphaproteobacteria bacterium (assembly GCA_963753025.1). Taxonomy (GTDB): domain Bacteria; phylum Pseudomonadota; class Alphaproteobacteria; order Rhizobiales; family Aestuariivirgaceae; genus Aestuariivirga. Next base: position 70,276 of record CAVWAY010000020.1, read on the forward strand.
TCGTCTCCATGGCCATGGTGCGTGACGGGCAGGGCGGTGCCGCCATGGCGCGCATCATGTCCTTCGTCATGTCGGTGTTCATGCTGGTGCCGATCCTCGCGCCCTCCATCGGCCAGCTCGTTCTCTTCGTGGCAAGCTGGCGCATGATTTTTGCCGGCTTGCTTGGCATGGCGGTCATTGCGGCCATTTTTCTGCAGTTCCGCCAGGAGGAAACCCTGCCGCGCGAAAAGCGCGTGGCCTTCTCGGCCGGAAACCTGTTCCGCTCGGCGGTTGAATTTTTCCGCTTTCCCTCGGCCTGGGGCTACACCGTTGCCGTGGGCTTCATCTTCGCCTCCTTCATCTGCTATCTCGGAACCTCCCAGCAGATATTTGCCGAGCAATATGCCCAAGGCGAATGGTTCGCCGTCTGGTTCGGCGTGTTTGCCGTAGCCATTGCCTTTGCCATGATCTTCAATGGCCGCATGGTGATGCGCCACGGCATGCGCCTGCTGGCCAAATGGGCGGTGCGCGGCTGCATCGTGTTGTCCGCCATCTTCCTTGCCGTGGCTCTCGCCTATGCCGGCCATCCGCCGCTCTGGACGCTTGGCCTCTACCTGTTCGGCACCTTCTTCTGCTGCGGCATCCTCTTTGGCAATTACAACGCCATGGCCATGGAGCCCGTGGGCCACATCGCCGGCATGGCGGCGGCCATTTCCGGCACCCTGTCAACCCTCGTGGCGCTCTCCATCGGCACCTGGTTCGGCCAGCAGTATGACGGCACGGTCATGCCCCTGGTCTATGCCTTCCTGTCCATGTCGGTGGCGGCCATGCTGGTGAGCGAGGGCGTGGAATGGGCCAAGCGGCGGGGGTGAAAAATCCGCGTCTTGTCGATTGATGTGAAATTCTGGTAGGGGGTCTGTCGTGTTCAAACCTTACTCAGCCCTGGCCCTTGCCCAGCACGCCTTTTCGCCCGAACGGCCCTGGCCGCGGGCCTGGCGCGCGCCTGAGCCCAAGAGCTCCTACGATGCCATCATCATCGGCGGCGGCGGCCATGGCCTGGCCACCGCCTATTACCTGGCCAAGAACCACGGGATGCGCAATGTGGCGGTGCTGGAGCGGGCCTATATCGGCTCCGGCAATGTCGGGCGCAACACCACGCTCATCCGCTCCAACTATGTGATCGACGGCAACACCCAGTTTTTCGAGCATTCCCTGAAGCTCTGGGAAGGCCTCTCCCACGAACTGAATTTCAACTGCATGGTCTCGCACCGCGGCCAGATCGTGCTGGCCACCAGCCCGGTGCAGCTCGATACCTATGCCAGGCGCGGCAACATCATGCGGCTCAACGGCATTGACGCCGAATTGCTGGACCGCGGCCAGGTGATGGCGCTGCTGCCCTACCTCGATTATTCCCGGGACGCGCGCTGGCCCATCTGGGGCGGCATTCTGCAGGGGCAGGGCCGGCAGCGTGCGCCACGACGCCGTGGCCTGGGGCTATGCCCGCGCCGCCGATACGCTGGGCGTCGACATCATCGAGAATTGCGAAGTCGAAGGCTTCATCATGGATGAGGGCAAGGCGGTTGGCGTTGAAACCTCGCGCGGCAAAATTCTCGGCGGCAAAATCGGCATCGCCGTGGCGGGCCATTCCTCGCATGTGGCCAAAATGGCGGGCCTGCGCCTGCCCATCGAAAGCCACATCCTGCAGGCCTTCGTCACCGAGCCGGTGAAGCCCATGGTGCATCATGTCGTGTCCTGGGGCGCCGAGCTCTTCTATCTCTCGCAGTCCGACAAGGGCGGCATGGTCTTCGGCGGCCATATCGATGGCTTCAACACCTACACCCAGCGCGGCCAGTTCCCGCGCATCCAGACCGTGGCGGAATGCGCCGTGTCGCTGCTGCCCTTCATGTCGAAGCTGCGCCTGCTGCGCCACTGGGGCGGCATCATGGACATGACGCCCGATGGCAGCCCCTTCATCTGCCGCACCGATATCAGGAACCTCTATTTCAATGGCGGCTGGTGCTACCAGGGCTTCAAGGCCACGCCCGCCAGCGGCTGGACCTTTGCCCACACCATCGCCCATGACGAGGAACATGAACTCAACCGCTGCTACGCCCTCGACCGCTTCGAAAAGGGCAGGGAGCTTGACGACTACGGCATCGGCAACTGGACCTACAAGCAATGAGAATCCCATGCCCCCATTGCGGTGAAAGAGACGTGAGCGAATTCCGCTACGGCGGCGACGCCACGAAGCAGCGCCCCAAGCATGGCGAGGGCGATCTCAAGGCCTGGCATGATTATTATTTCCTCTTCGACAATCCCAAGGGCCCGCACACCGAATACTGGCAGCATGTGCTGGGCTGCCGCCACTGGTTCAAGCTCACGCGCAACACCGCCACCAACGAGATCGGAGAGGCGTCATGACCGGCTTTCCGCAGGCATTCGCGAACGGGAAGCAGGCTGGCCGCATCGACCGCAGGCAGAGGACCTGAACGGGATTCAGACGCTTTCGCAGGCTTAGGTGCCGCAACGGCAAGCCGGTACTTCACTTGACGACGGCGATTTGCCGGAGACACCCTGGCCTCGGCGCTGCTCGCCAATGGCAAGACCCTGACCTCGCGCAGTTTCAAGTATCACCGGCCGCGCGGAATTGTCTCCGCCGGCGTCGAAGAACCCAATGGCCTCTTCACCATCGGCAAGAACGAACCCAACATTCCGGCAACGACCGTTGATCTCACCGATGGCCTCGTCGCCCATTCGCAAAATGCCTGGCCATCGCCGGACTTTGATCTGATGGCGGTGAACTCTCTGCTCAGCCCCCTGTTCCAGTCCGGCTTCTACTACAAGACCTTCATGGGGCCGTTCAAAAAATCCTGGATGTTCTACGAGCCCTTCATCCGCCGCGCCGCGGGCCTCGGCAAAGGCTCCTATGAAAAGGATTCGGATCGCTACGATACGGCCCATGAATTCTGCGATGTGCTGGTGGTGGGCTCCGGCCCCGCCGGACTCGCCGCCGCCCTGACGGCAGGCCGCTCCGGCGCGCGCGTTGTTCTGGTGGAACAGGACTCGGAATTTGGCGGGCAATTGCTCTCTGAACGGACGGCCGATTTGGAAGCCTGGCGCAAAGCCCAACTCGCTGAATTATCTTCGCTTTCCAATGTGAAAATCCGCGCACGGACAACCGCCCAGGGGCTCTACGACGATAATTTCGTCGTGCTGCTGCAGCGTCACGAAGATTCCGATGCCGCAAAAGGCAAGCCGCGCCAGACGCTGATTTCCTTGCGCGCAAAATCAATTATCTTTGCCACCGGCGCGCTCGAACGGCCGCTGGTGTTCTCCAACAATGACCGCCCCGGCGTCATGCTGGCCTCCGCCGTGCGCACCTATCTCAACCGCTTCGCCGTGGCCCCGCTCAAGCGCGTGTGCATGGTGACCAACAACGACACGGCCTACCTCACCGCCTTCGATCTCGCCGAAGCAGGCATTGCCGTCACCATGGCCGACCACCGCAAGGTCATTCCCTCCGATCTGCTTTCCAAGGCCGCGATGCTCGGCATGGCGATGTTTCCCGGAACCGGCATTGCCGATGTGGAAGGCGCCAAGCAGGTAAGCCGCGTGCAACTCGCAGGCGCCCACTCCGCCTCCATCGAATGCGATGTGCTCGCCATGTCCGGCGGCTGGAGCCCGGCGGTGCATCTCACCTCGCACGGCGGCATCAAGCCCGTCTACGACGAGAAGATTGCAGCCTTTGTGCCCGGCGGATTTGCGGCAACGCATTTCGGTGCAGGCGCCGTGATGGGCCGCTTCGGCACCCAGGCCGCGATTAAGGACGGCAACGACATGGGCGCAAAGGCCGTTGCCGATTTTGGCAAAACCGCAAAGCCCGTTGCCCCGCCCGAAGGCAAGGACCGCGCCTATCACATTCTCCCCGTCTGGCTGCCCGCCGTTGCCGGCAAGGGCAAGGCCTTTGTCGATGTGCAATCCGATGTGACCGTGAAGGATATCAAGACCGCCCATCAGGAAGGCTATGTCAGCGTCGAGCATCTGAAGCGCTACACCACGCTGGGCATGGGCACCGACCAGGGCAAGACCTCGAACATCAACGCGATTGCCATCATGGCGGGCTTGCGTGACATGCCGATCATGCAGGCCGGAACCACGACCTTCCGCCCGCCCTATACGGGCCTTGCCGTCGGCGCCATTGCGGGCCGCACCATCGGCCATCATTTCAGGCCTTACCGCCTGTCGCCGCTGCATGATGCCAACAAGGCCAGCGGCGCCACCTTCATCGAGGCGGGCCTCTGGATGCGCGCCTGGTATTATGCCTGGGCCGGAAATTCGCCCGAGACCGCCTACATCAGGGAAATGGAACTGGTGCGCAAGGGCGTGGGCCTCGCCGATGTGTCGACCCTCGGCAAGATCGATGTGCAGGGCCCCGATGCGGCGGAATTCCTCAACCGCGTCTACGTCAACGGCTTCGCCAAATTGCCCGTGGGCAAGGCGCGCTACGGCGTGATGCTGAATGATGATGGCGTGGTGCTCGACGACGGCACCACCACGCGCATTTCCGACACGCAGTTCTATCTGACCACCACCACGGCCCAGGCCGGCGAAGTCATGTCCTGGCTCGAATACCTGCTGCAGGTCCATTGGACCGATCTGAAAGTTCACGTCACCTCGCTCACCGATGAATGGGCCGGCATGGCCGTATCGGGGCCGAAGTCGCGCGAAGCCCTGCAACTGGCTTTCCCCGATGCCGATGTCTCAACCGAAAATCTCCCCTACATGGGCTGCCTCGAAGTGAATCTCGATGGCGTGCCCATCCGCCTGCTGCGCCTCTCCTTCTCCGGCGAACTGGCCTATGAAGTCCATTGCCCCGCCGACTATGCCCACGCCCTGTGGGAACATTTCCTGAAAGTGGCGGCACCCCTCGGCATCAAGCCCTACGGCCTGGAAGCGCTGGCTTCCTTGCGCATCGAGAAGGGCCATGTGGCGGGCCTTGAGCTTGACCACCGCAACACCCTGGATGATCTCGGCCTCGGCAAAATGGCGGGCAAGGAAAAAGCCTATGTCGGCAAGGAACTGCGCCTGCGCGAAAACCTGCAGGCGCCGGAACGCTGGAGCCTTGTCGGCATTGAACTGATGGAAGCCGACAAGAAACTGCGCGGCGGCTCCATCCTGTTTTCAGCAAGCGATGAAATCAAGGGCCATGGCCGCGGCTACATCACGTCAGTCACCTGGTCCACCGAACTGAACAAGTTCATCGCCCTTGGCCTCTATCAGGGCGGACTGAAGCACGAAGGCGAAGACATCATCTGCGCCTTCCCCCTGAAGAACGAGCAGGTGAAAGCCCGCATCGTCTCGCCGCACTTCATCGACCGGGAAGGAGCGCGCCTCAATGCTTGACCGCCGCTCAGCCCTCGCCAGCGCCAAGCCCTATGCAAGCCCCGTCCTGCAGATCGGCGAAGCCCGCGGCTTTTCCCTGTTGCAGGTCGCAGGCCCCGCAAAGGCCATCAGCCCCATCACCGGCAAGCTGCCAGCCAAAGTTGGAACGGCGCTGCAAGCCGATGGCCGCACCCTCATGCGCACCGGGGAAAACCAGTTCTGGATCATCGGCCCGGAGAATGACGCCATCGCAACGAAGCTGGACGGCGTCGCCATCCTCACGCCGCTGTCCCACAGCCGCACCCGGATCTTCATCGAAGGCGCGCCGGCCCGTGATGTTCTCAGCAAAGGCATTCCGCTCGATTTCCACCCCACCGTTTTCAAGCCCGGCATGTTCGCCATGACCGGCATCCACCACACCCCCGTGCTGGTCCATTGCACGAGCGAAAACCGCTTCGAAATCTACGCCCTGCGCACCTTCGCCCTCAGCGTCCACGACTGGCTCACCGACGCGGCGCTGGAATTTGCGGAATAAAATTCTTCATTAATTTCATCATGCCCGCGCTTCACGCGGGCATCTTCTTTGGTTGCGAGAAGATGGCCGTGTCAAGCACGGCCATGATGAGAATGGTATAGATCGGCAAGTAAAGTGAGTTTAGCCCCGCATCCGCTCGCCCTTGGGATCAAACGGCGGATCGACGATGATTGTCGCCTTGCGCTGTTCGCCGATGATTTCGATGTCGAAGGCGCCCTTGCCGAGATCGTCGGCCAGTTCCTTCGGCACATAGCCCTGCGCCATGGACTTGTCAACGAAATGCGCAAAGCCGCCCGACGTGACCCAGCCCACCACCTTGCCCTTGTGGCTGATCGGCTCATCGCCCAGCACATCCGCATCGCCCGCCTCGACGATCATCGAGACACGGCGCAGCTTGCCGCCAGTTGCGCTTTTCTTCCATGGCCGCCTCGCGGCCGATGAAATCATTCTTGGTGAGATCGATGAAGCGGTCCATGCCCGCTTCGAAGCCGCCATAGATCGGGCGAAGCTCCCGGTACCAGGTGGGGAAATTCTTTTCCAGCCGCATGCAGAGCAGGGCCCGCATGCCGAAGTTGATGATGCCTTCGTCCTTGCCCGGCCTTCATGATTTCCTGATAGAGGCGGCGCTGGTAATCCGGCGCCACCCAGATTTCATAGCCGAGATCGCCCGTATAGGTGACGCGGTTGATCAGCGCCGGCACATTGCCGATGTCCATGGCGCGGTGGTCCATGAACTTGAAGGCGGCGTTGGAGACATCCGCGTCCGTGAGCTTTTGCAAAACCGCGCGCGATTTCGGCCCGGCGATGGAAAGCCCGACCAGCCCCATGTCATAGCGGTGAATGTTCACGCTGCCGTCACTCGGCACATGCTGCTCGAACCAGCGCATGTGATATTTCTGCGCCTGGCTGGAACCCCACATATAGAAAGTATCATTGCCCGCATTGGCAATGGTGAAATCGCCGATCAGCTTGCCGTTCGGATTGAGCATCGGCGTGAGGATCAGGCGGCCCACCTTCGGCATCTTGTTGGTCATCAGGCGCGACAGGAAGGCTTCCGCCCCATGCCCGGTGAAACGGTACTTGGCGAAGTTGGCAATTTCGGTAACGCCCACGCCATTGCGCACGCCCATGACTTCCGCCTTCACATGGGCAAAATCATTGGAGCGGTGGAAGGAGAAAATATCCTTGGGCTCAACGCCCTTGGGCGCAAACCACAGCGGCGTTTCAAGCCCCCATGAATCGCCCATGACCGCGCCTTGCGCGATCATCGTGTCATAAAGCGCCGTGGTCTGCTGCGGCCGCGCACCGGGAAGCTCTTCATTCGGAAACTTGATGGAGAAGCGCCGCGCATAATTCTCGCGCACCTTTTCATTGGTGTAGCTCCGCGTCGCCCATTCGCCAAAGCGCGACACATCCATGGCCCAGACATCAAAGCCCGGATCGCCATTCACCATCCATTGCGAGAGCGCCAGGCCCACGCCGCCGCCCTGGCTGAAGCCCGCCATCACGGCGCAGGCGCACCAGAAATTCCTGAGGCCCTGAACCGGGCCCACCAGCGGATTGCCGTCGGGCGAGAAGGTGAACGGCCCGTTGATCACCCGCTTGATGCCAACCTTGGCCAGCGCCGGGAAATGCCGGTAGCCGATTTCAAGATGATCGGCGATGCGGTCGAGGTCCGGCGGCAGAAGCTCCTGGCCGAAATCCCACGGCGTCTGCTTCGGCTGCCACGGCTTGCACTCTTTTTCATAGGTGCCGAGCACGATGCCCGAGCGCTCCTGGCGCATGTAGATTTCCGATTTGAAATCGATGATGTGCGGCAGCTCGCGGCCGCGCTCCTTGTTGTAGGCAATGACCTCCGGCATGTCGTCGGTCACCAGATACATGTGCTCCATGGCCAGCACCGGAAGCTCCAGCCCCACCATGCGGCCCACTTCGCGGGCCCACAGCCCGCCGCAATTCACCACATGCTCCGCATGGATGTTGCCGTTCACCGTGATCACATCCCAGGTGCCGTCGCTGCGCGCCTTCAAATCGGTGACGCGGCAATTCTGGTAAATCTCGGCCCCGGCAATGCGCGCCGACTTGGCATAGGCATGGGTCGTGCCTTCGGGATCGAGATTGCCGTCCGCCGCATCCAGCATGGCGCCGACAAAATACTTTTCTTCCAGAAGCGGATTCAGCGCCTTGGCTTCCTTCATCGACATCATCTCGGTCTCAAGGCCGAGGTATTTGGCCCGCGCATGGGCCATCTTCAGCCATTCCAGCCGCTCCGGCGTATCCGCCAGGATCAGGCCGCCGGACCGGTGCAGCCCGCAGGCCTGGCCGGAAATCTTCTCAAGTTCGTCATAAAGGCCAATGGTATAGCCCTGCAGCTTCGCCACATTGGGATCGCCGTTAAGGGTATGAAAACCGCCCGCCGCATGCCAGGTGGAGCCGGAGGTAAGCCGGTCGCGCTCGACCAGCACCACGTCTTTCCAGCCCGCCTTGGTGAGGTGATAGAGCACCGAGCAGCCCACCACGCCACCCCCGATGACAACGACGCGCGCCTGCGATTTCATGTGATTTTCCTTGGAAAAAAGTGAAAGCCTCGCGCTTCAATAGCCGATGCGCAAGGCCTTTCGCAATCGCCCGGGCGGTGAGAAGAATTCAACCGGAACGGCTCGTGAGCGGCGGTTTGGGCCGGAAAAACCCGAAAGACGCGGTTAATCTTCCGTAAATTCTTCCCGATCTTGAAAAACTAATCTTAATCAATGGCTTGATATCGTCTCCCTGCCGCACCCCGGCACTACCAAATGTTAATGGCTCTGCGATAGACACGGGATGCTCTTTGTGATGGGACGCGAAAGAATGACCACGCCAAAAAGACGACGGGAAGATGCGCGGCCGCCGCTGCTGTCTGTAGTTGTCCCCATGTATAATGAGGAAGAGGGCACCGAAATCTTCTTCGCCAGGCTTGTGCCGGTGCTCGAAAAAATTACCTCGGATTTCGAAATCGTCTGCGTCGATGACGGCAGTTCCGATCTCACCCTGGTTCACCTGATGCGCCACCACGCGCGCGACAACCGGATCAAGGTCCTGAGCTTGTCACGCAACTTCGGCAAGGATACGGCCCTTTCCGCCGGGCTGGATTATGCCCGGGGTGATGCCGTGGTTCCCATCGATGCCGATCTCCAGGACCCGCCGGAACTCATCGCCGACATGATTATCAAATGGCGCGAGGGCTATGAGGTTGTTTACGCCCGCCGGTCGCACCGCGAAAGCGATGATGTGTCCAAGCGCGTCACCGCAAGCCTGTTCTACCGCCTTCATAACTGGATCGCCGATGTGCGCATTCCCGACAACACCGGCGATTTCCGGCTCATGGACCGCCGCGTTGTCGAGGCTGTAAAACACTTGCCCGAAAAGACCCGCTTCATGAAAGGCCTCTTTGCCTGGGTCGGCTTCAAGCAAATCGGCATTGACTATGCCCGCGAGGCCCGCGCCGCCGGCACCACCAAGTGGCGCTATTGGAAACTGTGGAATTTCGCCATTGATGGCATCACCGGTTCATCGACCGTGCCGCTCCGCATCTGGACCTATTTCGGCATGGGGCTCGGGCTGTTGACCTTCGCCTACGCCTTCTGGCTCGTCATCCACACCGTGCTCTACGGAAACGCGGTGCCGGGCTATGCCTCGCTCATGGTGGCCGTGCTTTTCCTCGGCTCCCTGAACATCGTGGCCACCGGCGTTCTCGGTGAATACGTGGGCCGCATCTATTCCGAAGTCCGCAATCGGCCACTTTATCTCATCCGCGAAATGCGCGGTCTCGAAGCACAAGAGGATCAAGCAAAATCATGGAACGAAACGTCTATCACCGCCTCGACCAGCTCGAGGGCGAACACTGGTGGTTCTGCGCGCGCCGCCAGATACTGAAATCCGTCATTGCCAGGTTCGCGCCGCAAAACAAGCGCCTCCGTCTTCTCGAAGCAGGTTGCGGAACCGGCGGCAATTTGCAGATGCTGTCCGAATTCGGCAGGCTCGATGCCTTCGAGCTGGATGATGAAGCCCGCGATATTGCCCGCCACAAACTATCCATCGATGTGAAAAGCGGCATGCTGCCCGATGGCATTCCCTACAAGCCGGGTTCTTTCGACGTCGTTGTCGCTTTCGACGTGATCGAACACGTGGAGCGCGATGTTGAGAGCCTTGCGAAACTGTGTGAACAACTGGCTCCCGGCGGGCGCCTGATGATGACGGTTCCGGCTCTTCCCTGGTTGTGGAGCCAGCACGACGTGACCCATCATCACTTCCGCCGCTATACCCGCGGCCATCTCGACGCCACCTTGCGCCGCGCCGGCCTTGAGCCGGTGCGCATCAGCTATTTCAACACGCTGCTGTTTCCCGCAATCGCCGCAGTGCGCTTGTTCAAGAAGGGCCTCGGCCTGAAGGAGGAGGGCGACGACAGCATGCCGTCAGCCTTCACCAACAGCGTCCTCAAGAAAATCTTTGGCTTTGAAAGCAATTTTGTTGGCCGGATTTCTATGCCCATCGGTGTTTCGCTTCTCGCCGTGGCCCAACGCGCCCCATGAATGGGCTTTTCAGGCAAGCAATGAAATTTGCCGCCGTCGGGGGTGGCGCAACACTTGTCCACGTGTTGGCGGCCCTGTCCCTCAATGGCCTTGCGCAGGTGGCGCCGCTCCGCGCCAATTTTCTCGCGTTCCTTGTGGCGTCCTGCGTTTCCTATGCCGGCAACTGGTTCTGGACCTTTGATGGATCGAGCCGCCATGTCTTCTCGCTTCCACGTTTTGCGGCGCTGTCGCTGAGCTGCTTTGCCTTGAACCAGGCCATTGTATATGGCGTCGTGGAAACGCTCGGGCAGCCCTTGTGGCTTGCCATGGTGCCGGTTGTCATTGCTCGTGCCGGCCTTTGGCTTCTGGCTGAGCAAGACGAAAGTATTCATCTCCGGCGACGTTCGGATTTGAGGTGGAAGAAGAGCCATGCGCCGCCGCCTGACCGTCGCCAGCATTGTGGCACTCTTCGTCATTCAGGCCGTCATACGGTTCCGTTCCGGTATTCACCATGATGTCGCCTGGTATCTCTATATCGCCGACGGGCTGCTCCATGGAAAACATCTCTACACGGATTTTATCGAGGTAAACCCGCCGCTTGGCATTTGGTTGACTTTGCCTGTCGTCTGGCTGGGCAGACTGACCGGCCTGGGTTCCATCACAGCATTCTACAGCGTGCTGCTGGCATTGACCGCGGTGTCCCTGCTGCTGGTGAACCGCTATCTGCGGCTGCTTGCGGATGTTCCAGACACCGCACGGGCCATGCTCTGTGTATTCATTGCCGCTGTAATTCTTTTCATGCCCGCCATGGATTTCGCCGAGCGCGAACATCTGATGGTTTTGCTGTTTCTGCCCTGGCCCTTTCTTCGCCTCGCCCGCAGCCGTGGCGTACAGCTCGGTCTCGCCGAAGCTTCCCTCGTGGGGTTGATGGCAGCCATAGCCATCTGCATAAAGCCCCAAAGTCTTTTGGCTCCCCTGGGCGTCGAACTGGTTCTGCTGCTCCGCTTTCGTAATTTTTGGGGTCTGTTTGCGGTCGAGAACATCGCAGCTGCAGCCTTTGCCGTGCTGTACGGCGTTGCAATCATCACCTTCGAACCCGATTTTTTTGAAACCATACTGCCGCTGGGTGTTGCGGCCTATGTGCCGTTCTACGGCTATGCGAACAGCATCATCTGGCTTTTCAGCCTGCATTCAGTCGTGCTTGTGGCGTTGGCGGTGTTTCTTTGGCAGCGAACCGAAGGGCCATTGGCGGATATTGCTGCATTGCTGGGCGCCGCCGCCTTCGGTTTCATCATTTCCTATTTCGTTCAGTATAAAGGCTTTCATTACCAGATTCTTCCGGCCCGCATCTTTTCCGCCATGGCCTGCGCCGCCGCTGTTTCCGGAATTGTCACACAGGTGCCGTTTGCCAAATGGCTGCCTGTCACCAAATTTCTGGTAGGCGTCAGCGCTCTTACGGTGGCAATGAATTTTGGCTTTCAGCGGCAGATCTATCCCGATAATGGCAAGATCCTTGATGCGGGCATCGCGCGATATGCACCAGAGGCCCGGTCAATTTTCATTGCCTCAACCCAGGTGTCCCACGGCTTTCCCTTCACTTTGAATCGCAACCTCACATGGGCTTCGCGCTTCCCGACCCAGTGGCTGACACCTTACGTGGCTTCGAAATGGCAAGCCGGAACCTTTCCCTCTGATGACGTCGTGGCGCGCGCCCTGGACTGGACAGTCACCGATCTCGTGGCATTCCATCCGGATATCGTGTTTATCGACGAAAGCAGAAGCAGCTCTATGTGCCAGGCGGCCGTTTTGACTACCTGAAATTCTGGGCCAATGATCCGCGCTTTGAGCCCTTTTGGGCAGGCTATGAACATCGCGCCAGCATGAACGGTTTTGCGGTTTATACCGCCCGATAAACAAAAACGGCCCCACAGGTGTGGGGCCGCTGAATAGCCAAACCGGAAAAGCCTAGATGCTTTCCTTGACTTCCTTGGCAGCGCGGAAAGCCAGCTTCTTCGAAGCCTTGATCTTGATCTGCTCGCCGGTTGCCGGATTGCGGCCAAGACGGGCAGGACGCTTCCTGACCTGGAAAATCCCAAGCCCGGTGACGCGAACCTTGTTGCCCTTCTTGAGGTGCTTTACGAGGAGGTCAACAAAGTCAGCCAGCAGTTCGCCGGCAAGCTTTTTTGACATCTCGTGTTTTTCGGAAAGCTCTGCTGCCATTTTGGACAGGGGAACCGTCAGTATTTTTTCGTCAGCCATGTTTTCATCTCCGTTTGCCGAATTGGCCGCTGAGGAAACTAGCCCTTTAGCTGAGTCGTGAAAACCCTTATTTTCAGGGCCTATTTTCAATTTGAGTCGAAATAACGCTGATAAAACGGCCATTCCCAATTTGCAGGTCCAGGTTATTCATAAAACCAGAGCTATTACAGCTAGTTAGGAGCGATGCGAACGGAGGTACTCGGGATGCGGATAGGCCACCGGTTCCTTCGGCTTGAAAAAATATCGGCGGAAAATTTCGCGGTAGCCATGCATCAGGTAGCCATGGTTTTTTCGCAAAAGCTCTTCGCGCTCTGCCTTGTAGTAGGCCGGAAGCTCATACCAGGCCATGCGCGGTTTCGCATGATGAGCGATATGCAAGTTGTTGTTGAGGAACATCAACGAAAGCGGCGGCGACGATTCCACCACGATGGTGCGCTCGCCCAAATCTTTCGCCGCCTGATGTTCGCAGAACGAACGCACAAGGGAAAAAGCAATTCCCGGCCAGGCGAACATCACGAGATAGGCCCAGAGCGGAATGCCGCAAATGAAATAGGCATAGGCAAGTGTCACGGCGCAGGCCGGAATATGCCAGGCCCAGGCTTTGACAATTGTCGTATCACCCTTCGCAAGGGTCCGGATTTCCGCCGACCAGAAACGGATCGTGCCAATGATGGGGCCAAGAATCATGCGGCCCGCCAGCGTATTATTGATTGTGTAGAGCTGCTTCAGCGGTGTGGGCAGCTTCGCCCAGTCATCGGGCAACATATAATAGGACTCCGGATCAAGCGTCGGATCGGTCAGGTTCTCGTCGTTGTGATGGATGAGGTGCAGCTTGCGGTAGCGCCGGTAGGGAAAGTTGAGGCTGAAGTTGATTGCCACCAAAAGTTCATTGAGCGCCGCATTGCGTGTGGGATGCCCGTGCAACACTTCGTGTTGGAGCGAGCCATGCAGGGCAATGAGATAGCCGGCCAGCGGCATGATCACCCAGAAGGGCAGGGCATAGTAAAACCACATGAGCGTGGCCATGGCGCCATAGGTCAGAATGATAAGGATGACGGTCGGCCATTCGATGAGCGCGGGCCGGTCGGCGGCAATTTCAGTCGGGTGTTGCATGGGCACCAATTATTTGGCTTTGTGGCATTGTTCAAGTCTCCAGGAAATTCACCACTCAATGATAGCATCTTTACCCATGTATGATTGGCCGGAAGTTAAGGACGCCACCAACGCGTGGTGGCGCGGGCTTTCCCGCCATCTCGGCGTGCCCGTGGAACTTGACCGGAACCCCGACCATTTCGCCGCATGGCGCCGGGCCGACCTCGCCTTCAGCCAGACCTGCGGCTATCCTTTCACCCATGAATTCAAGGGCTTGCTGAAATATGTTGCCACCCCGCATTATGCCGTGCCGGGCTGCCACGAGGCCAACTATTGCAGCTTCATCTTTGCCCGCTTTGACCAGCCCCCGGACTCTTTCCGGGGCGGAATTGCCGCATTCAACAACCCGGATTCCATGTCCGGCATGCTGGCCCTCAAACTGGTTTTCGCGCCTTTTGCCACAGAGGGGAAGTTCTTCGCCCGGGCGCTGCAAAGCGGTGGTCACGTCAAATCCATGCTCGCGGTGCGCGATGGCCTGGCCGATGTCTGCGCCATTGACGCCGTCTGCGTGGCCATGGCCCGGCGCTACCGCCCGGATTATCTCGAAGGCCTCATTGAAATCGCCCGCTCGCCATCGGTTCCCGGCCTTCCCTATGTCACGCGCGGTGGCGGCATTGAAGCCATGCGGCAAGGCCTGGTTGCCGCCTTCGCGGATTCGGACTTACAAGATTGCCGTGAGCAGCTTTTCCTGAGCGGCCATTCCGTGCTTCGCCCAAATGCCTATGAGCGTATCACCGATCTCGAACGTGACATGCAAATGGCTGGAGGGCTGGAGCTTAATGACGATTGAACTTTATACCTGGAGCACGCCGAACGGCCGGAAAATTTCCATTGGCCTTGAAGAGATGGGGTTGGACTACACGGTGCACCCCGTCAACCTCGGCAAGCGCGAACAATTCGCCCCGGATTTTCTGAAGATATCTCCCAGCAACAAAATTCCCGCCATCGTCGACACCGACAATGGAATTTCGGTTTTCGAATCCGGCGCCATTCTCATGTATCTCGCCGACAAGGTGGGCAAGTTTTATCCGCAGGACTTTGCAGCGCGCATCAGGGTCAATGAATGGCTGATGTGGCAGATGGGAAATTTCGGCCCCATGCTGGGCCGCGCCCATTATTTCCTGTTTTACAATCCCGGCAAGGCGCCCTTTGCCGAAGAATGGTTCGCCGCCGAGGCCAAGCGGCTCTACACAGTTCTAGACACGCTATTGGAAAAGTCCGAGTTCATGGCGGGTGATTATTCCATTGCCGATATTGCAACATTCCCCTGGGCCGCGCGGCATGAAAGGCACCGCGTTGATTTGAACGACTACCCAAATGTGAGGCGCTGGTATCTCGCCATTGCGGCGCGGCCCGCCGTGCCGAAAGGCTTTGCCGTGCCGGGTAGCAGTATCATTCCCATGCCGAAATAGAAACCGCTTATCCGGAAAAGCCGCCCGCCTGCAGGAAGGCGATTTCTTCTGCGGTCGATTTTCTCCCGAGAGCCGCATTGCGGTGCGGAAACCTGCCGAAGCGGGCGATGATGTCCAGATGCATCTGGGCATAATAGACCATCTCGGAGAGCCCCAATGTTCCAAACAGGGCGACACAGCGGTTCTGCGCGTCGAGGTCTTCCGCATGCTCGAACGGCATGAGAAGCCACATGGCAAGCGGCGGCACCAGCCTCTGATGATATCCCCGGCTCACCGATGTTTTCGCCAGGGCCAGCGCCTTCGCGTCTCCGGCAAATGCCAGCGGACTGCCCCGATTGGTATTTCGCGAAACCTGGTCAAGCAGGATGACAAGGCCAAGCGCCCCTTCCGGCGTTTCGGCCCAGTGATCGAAAGCGCCAAGCCGCGCCTGTTTCAGCGCGGCGCCAAAACGCACCGCCAGCGCGCCATCAAAAGCGGCGTCCTTGGTCGAACCAGCGCTCAGGCCCCGCGAGTGTCCAGAAATCCACAACGGTCCTGGCGTCCACGCTATTTTCTCGCCGGCATGACTTCATCGGCGGAGATGCGTGACTTCACGAACTCCTCGCGCATTTCGCAGTGGAGCGACAGGCCATGAAGCTTGGGAAATTTCTTGGCCGGAAAGGCTTCCGGCACCCGCAGCTTCACATAGCCGATCAGGCAGCCGATGGTGACATCCGCTTGACTCATGTGCAAATCGAAATACCACGGCGTGCCGCAGTTCTTTTCCAGTTCTGTCAGCCCCGCTTTGAGCTGGTCCAGGCAACGCCCTTCCCATTCTTCGCTCAGCATTTTCTTGGGGTGGAAATAACGCTCATAACTGACGGCGCCCGCCTTTTCGATGCTACCCGCCGCCAGCGCTACGGCTTGCAAGACCTTGCGGCGCTCAGGGCCATGACTCGGAGTCAGGGCTCGTGCCGGTCCTGCGAGTTCATCGAGATAATCAATGATGGCCCACGAGTCGATGAGGATTTCACCCGTGGCCAGTTCAAGCGCGGGAATGCGGATCAGCGGATTGATCTTCTGCATTTTCTTGGCGTTCGCAAACACCGAGAGCGTGTTGCGCTCAAACGGCATGTGATAGTGGTGCAGCGTAACCGCAACGCGACGCACAAACGGCGAGTCATATTGTCCAACAAGGATCATGCCCGCCACTATCGCTCAGTTAGGAGAGGCGGTCCAGAGTTGACTTTTGGAACATGAATATTCCTCTTAAATCCTCACCCTGAGGTGCGCGGCGAAGCCGTGCCTCGAAGGGCGGCAGTCGCGGGTGCGGTTTATCCTTCGAGGCTCGCGTTGCTCGCACCTCAGGATGAGGGGGAAGGTTAGGCGAGGCGGTCCATAGCCTTCTGGCGGCCGATCAGGGGCAGAAGGGCTGCCAGTTCAGGGCCGTGATCAAGCCCGGTAAGCGCCAGGCGCAGCGGCATGAAAAGCTGTTTGCCCTTGCGATCAGCTCGCAAGTTTCAGGGCATCGGTCCAGGTTTTCCACGTGGTGGAATCCCAGGGTTCGGCGGGGAGCGACTTGGCAGCCTCGCTCACAAAACTGCGGTCTTCGGCGGCGACAACCGGAGTGATTTTGCCTGTGATAATCTCATGCCAGGCCTTGGCATCCGACAGCTTTTCAAGGTTTCCGCGCACCGCCAGCCAGAACGCTTCGCTGCCATATCCAATCCTGTCCTTCACCGCATCCCACGGCAGCATATGCAGGAGCTTGGCGTTAAGGTGATTGAGCTCCGCCTCATCAAAGCGGGCAGGGGCGCGCGACAGCTTGGCGAGATCGAAGCCCTCCACCAGTTCCTTGTAGTCGGCGCAAGGATGAATTGAATCAGAGGTGCCGAGCAGCGCCGCAATGCTGACCACCGCCATGGCCTCAAGGCCGTTCTCGCGCATGGCGCCGATGGACAGCGATCCCAAGCGTTTCGACAATCCCGCGCCATCCGCCCCCGTCAAAAGACTGTGATGCGCGTAAGCCGGAATGGCGCCACCCAGCGCCCTGGTGATTTCAATTTGCACCGCCGCATTCACCACATGGTCTTCACCGCGGATGACATGGGTGATGCCAAACTCGATGTCATCGACAACCGAAGGCAGCGTGTAGAGATAGCTGCCATCTTCGCGGATCAGCACCGGATCGGACAAGGTCGCCGTATCAATATGCTGCGGCCCGCGGATAAGGTCGGTCCATTCCACCGTGGCGTGATCAAGCTTGAAGCGCCAGTGGGGCTTGCGGCCCTCCGCTTCCAGCTTGGCGCGGTCATCGGCAGTCAGCTTGAGCGCCGCACGGTCATAGATCGGCGGCTGATGCCGGGCCAGTTGCCGCTTGCGCCGCCGGTCCAGCTCGTCGGCTGATTCATAGCAGGCATAGAGATGGCCGGAGGCCCGCAATTTTTCTGCCGCCGCGTGATACTTGTCGAAACGCTTCGACTGGTATTCAACCCGCGCCGGCTTGATGCCCAGCCAGTCCAGATCGGCGGCAATGGCCTCCGCATGTTCGGTCTTCGAGCGCGCCACATCCGTATCATCATAGCGCAGGATGAACTGCCCGCCGGTTTTCTGTGCCATCAGCCAGTTGAGAATGGCAGTGCGCCCATTGCCAATATGAATGCGGCCCGTGGGCGAGGGGGCAAAACGGAGAATTGTCATTTAGATTTGTCCCGGAAGGCATTGGTGATGGGATAGCGCCGGTCGCGGCCGAAATTGCGCCGGGTGATCTTGACCCCTGGTGCCGCCTGCCGCCGCTTGTATTCGGCGATGTAGAGCATGTGCTGGATGCGCTTCACCAGCGCCTCGTCATGGCCGCGCTTCACGATTGCCGCAATCGGCAGTTCCTCTTCCACCAGGCCCTGCAGAATATCATCCAGAACCTCGTAGGGCGGCAGCGTATCCTGGTCCTTCTGGTTCTCGCGCAGTTCCGCCGTGGGCGGCTTGGTGATGATGCGCTCCGGGATGACGAACCCTTGCGTGTTGCGCCACTGTGCCAGCCGGAACACCTGCGTCTTGTAAACATCCTTGATCGGATTGAAGCCGCCGTTCATGTCGCCATAAAGCGTGGCATAGCCCACCGACATTTCCGACTTGTTGCCCGTGGTGAGGACCATGGACCCGAATTTGTTGGAGATCGCCATGAGAATGACGCCGCGCGTCCGCGACTGGATGTTCTCTTCCGTGACATCGATATTCTTGCCTTCGAACATCGGCTTCAGCGTCGAAAGAAATCCTTCCACCGGTTCCTTGATCGGCACCACGTCATAGCGCACGCCCAAAAGCCTGGCGCAGGCCTCCGCATCCACGAGACTATCCTTGCTCGTGTAGGCATAGGGCAGCATCACGCAATGCACCCGCTCCTTGCCCAGCGCGTCAACCGCCATGGCGGCCACAACAGCCGAGTCGATGCCGCCGGAAAGTCCGAGCACCACGCCGGGAAAGCGGTTCTTCTCCACATAATCCTTGAGGCCCAGTACACAGGCTTTCCAGGTTTCTTCATCACCTTCGGGAAGCTTGTTGATGACACCTGGCGTCACGCGCCAGCCATCTGGCCCACGTTTCCATTCCGTGAGTGTGACGTCCTCTTCGAACATCGGCATCTGTACCGCCAGCGAGCGGTCCGCATTCAGCACAAAGGAAGCGCCATCAAACACCAGCTCATCCTGCCCGCACACCTGATTGAGATAGGCCATGGGCAGGCCCGTTTCGGTGACCCGCGCCACCACGAGATTGAGCCGCACATCATCCTTGTTGCCCTCGAACGGCGAACCGTTGGGAACCAGCAGGATTTCCGCTCCGGTTTCGGCCAGGGTTTCGCAGGTTTCGTCGGTCCAGATATCCTCGCAGATGGGAACGCCCAAACGCACCCCCTTGAAGGAAATGGGGCCGGGGGCGGGGCCTGCCTGAAACACCCGCTTTTCATCAAACACGCCGTAGTTGGGCAAATCATACTTGAAGCGCAGGGTTTCGATCTTGCCGCCGCTGAGAAGCGCCACTGCATTATAAACCTTGCCGCCTTCGGCCCAAGGCGTGCCCATGAGAATGGCCGGCCCGCTCTTCGTATCCTTGGCCAGTTCATCAAGCGCCGCCTTGCACTGGGCCACGAAACTGGGGCGCAAAACCAGGTCTTCCGGCGGATAGCCGCAGATAAATAGTTCCGGAAACAGCACGAGATCAGCCCCCGCCGCATCAAGGCAGGCAGCCCGGGCCTTGGCCATATTGGCCTGAATGGCACCCAGCGTCGGGTTCAACTGGGCCAGTGCAATGACGAGTCTGTCGGTCATGCCCGCCTCTTAGCGGATTGAACCCCCGTCTTCAATTGCTGGCCGTTGACGGTATTCAGAAAACCTACCAAAGGTGGGACATGACCATAGTTGATTTCATCACCAGGGCTGATGCTTCAGGCATTGCAATTGCCGCCCCGGAGCGGAACCCCATGACCTATGAGGGGCTGGCTGCCCTGGTTGAAAAGACCCTGCGAAGCCTGAACGGGGCGGGCCTTGGCCGCACCGACAAGGTGGCGATCGTCCTGCCCAACGGCCCCCTCATGGCCACGGCCTTTCTCACCGTTTCCGCCGCCTGCATCGCCGCCCCGCTCAACCCGAACTTCCGCGAGGATGAATTCCGCTACTATATGGAGGATCTGAACATCAAGGCGCTGATCGTGGAAAGCGACAGTGTCTCGCCCGCCCTGGCAGCGGCGGCCAGCCTCGGCATTTCAATTATTGACCTCGAGCCCCACGATCTTGCCGGCGATTTCTCCCTGCATCCGCTGACCCGCGGCCAAACCCCGAATGGCGGTTTTTTGGGCACCGATGAAACGGCGCTTGTGCTGCACACCTCGGGCACCACCTCGAAGCCAAAGATCGTGCCGCTGACGCAGGGCAACCTGACGGCCTCGGCCAACAACATTGCCCGCACCCTGCGCCTGATCAGCGCCGACCGCTGCCTGAACATCATGCCGCTGTTCCACATTCACGGCCTCGTCGCGGCGGTGCTGGCGACGCTTTCGGGCGGCGGTTCGGTTTTCTGCACGCCGGGATTCAACGCCTTGAAATTTTTTGGCTGGCTGGAGGAATCGAAACCCACCTGGTACACGGCGGTGCCGACCATGCACCAGGCCATCCTCTCCCGCGCCGAAAGAAATGTGGTGGTCATCAAGGCCCATCCCCTGCGGCTGATCCGTTCAAGTTCCGCCTCGCTGCCGGTGCCCGTCTTCAATCATTTGGAGGCGGCTTTCGGCTGCCCGGTGATTGAAGCCTATGCCATGACCGAAAACGCCCACCAGATGACCAGCAACCAGTTGCCGCCGGACAAGCGCAAGGCGGGCTTCGTGGGATGTGCGGCGGGACCAAAGGTTGCCATTATGTCGCCCGCCGGAAAAATCCTCAAAGCCGGCAAGGAAGGCGAGGTGGTAACCCGCGGGCCGAACGTGACCAAAGGCTACGAGAACAATCCAGAGGCCAATGAAACCGCATTTGCCCATGGCTGGTTTCACACCGGCGACCAGGGCTACATGGACGAGGACGGCTATCTCAAGATCACCGGGCGCCTCAAGGAAATCATCAACCGCGGCGGAGAAAAAATATCGCCCGCCGAAATCGATGAGGCGCTCCTTGATCATGCTGCCGTCCAGCAGGCCCTGGCCTTTGCCGTTCCCCACGACAAGCTGGGTGAAGATGTGGCCGCCGTCGTGGTCCTGAAAGATGGTGCCGCGGCAACCGAAAGGGAGTTGCGCGACTTTGTGAATGAAAAGCTCGCAGCCTTCAAAGTGCCCAACCGAATTTATTTCCTGAGCGAAATTCCCAAGGGCGCCACGGGCAAACTGCAGCGTATCGGCCTGGCGCAGAAGCTGGGCCTCGCATGACAAAAATCTGTGTCTTCGGCGCGGGCGCCATCGGCGGCTACATCGGCGCAAGGCTGGCGCACAAGGCCGAGGCTGACGTTTCGCTGGTCGCGCGCGGGCCCCATCTCGCGGCCATGGAAGCCAACGGCCTCATCCTGAAACAGGGCGGCGAGACTTTCACGGTCCACCCCCGCGTCTCATCGGATCCGAAAACCTTGGGTCCGCAAGATTACGTGATTGTCACCGTAAAGGCCCACGCACTCACCGGGGTGCTGGACCAGCTCCAGCCCTTGCTTGGCAAGGATACGGCCCTTCTCTTTGCCCAGAATGGTTTGCCCTGGTGGTATTTCTACAAGCACGGGGGCCCCTATGAAGGGCGGCGCATTGAAAGCGTCGATCCCGGTGGAAAAATTTGGGAGCGGCTGGGGCCGGAGCGCGCCCTTGGCAGCGTTGTCTGGCAGGCCGCCGAATTGGAAGCACCCGGCGTGATCGCCCATGCCTATGGCGACCGCCTGCCCATTGCCGAACCTTCGGGAGAAAAAACCCCACGCGCCATGCTGCTCAGCAAGTTGTTGATGAGTGCCGGATTGAAAAGCCCGGTGCGCGGCAACCTGCGCGATGAAATCTGGCTGAAGCTCTGGGGCAACCTGAGTTTCAATCCGGTCAGTGTCCTGACGCAAGGAACTCTTCTGCAACTCGCCACCGATCCGGGCACGCGCAAAGTCATTCGTGACATGATGCAGGAAGCCCGCCTTGTCGGCGAAGCGCTAGGCGTGAAATTTTCCGTGGATGTCGATGAACGCATCGCCATGGCGGAAAAAGTCGGAAACCACCGCACTTCGATGTTGCAGGATGTGGAAGCCGGCAGGCCCACGGAACTCGATTCGCTTTTGGGCGTTGTCATAGAATTGGCGCAGATGGTTGGAATTGCTACACCCGCGCTGAATTTGGTATATGATCTCACCAAGTTTCGAAGCAGAACCTGATAGAATTTTACCGGAGAAAGCCCCATGCGTCTCGACAATGAAAAGCCCAGCGAAAATGTTGAGGACCGCCGTGGGCAGGGTGGCATGGGCGGAGGCTTTGGTTTCCCGCGTGGCGGCAGCGGTCGGAGAATCAATATTCCCATGGGCGGCGGCAGCAGGGGCGGTCTCAGCATCTCAACGATCATCATGCTTGTCATTGCCTATTTCGCCATCAAGCTGCTCTTCGGCATTGATCTCCTCGATATGCTGAATGGCGGCGGCATGCAGGCACCGGGAGGTGGCACAAGCACGGAAATGACCATTCCCAGGGGCAACACCGATGTGGCCGGTGGCGATGTGCAAGGTGGCGCCACGACGACCTCCACCGATGTGACCGGTGATGCAGGCAAGGATTTCGTCTCCCGTGTCCTGGGCTCAACCGAGCGCGTTTGGGACGGCGTTTTCAAGCAGATGGGCCAGACCTATCAGAAGCCTACGCTCGTCCTGTTCACCGGCTTCGTGCAGTCGGCCTGCGGCCAGGCGCAATCGCAGATGGGGCCTTTTTACTGCCCGCGCGACAGCAAGGTCTATATTGACCTGTCGTTCTATCAGGACATGAAGAACAAGCTGGGCGCCCCTGGCGATGCGGCGCAGGGCTATGTGATCGCCCATGAAGTGGGTCATCACTTGCAAAATCTCTTTGGCATAGCCGACAAGGTAACCCAGGCCCGCATGAAGGTATCGGCGGAGGAGGGCAATGTGCTCTCCGTGCGCATGGAACTTCAGGCCGATTGCTTTGCCGGCATCTGGGCCAAGGAATCCAATGTATTCGAGGACGGCGATATCGAAGAAGCCCTGAACGCGGCGAACGCCATCGGCGACGACCGTTTGCAGAAGAAAAGCCAGGGCTACGCGGTTCCCGACTCATTCACCCATGGAACATCCGAACAGCGGGTGCGCTGGTTCAAGACCGGCTTCCAGGCCACCGACCTGGGCCAGTGCGATACCTTCGCAACGGACCAGCTCTGACGATTCGAAAACTAAAAATGAAAACGGGCGCTGTTGCCCAGCGCCCGTTCGAATTTCTGCCGTGAAACTTACGACTTGTTCATCGCGCCCTTGATGAGAGCCACCACGATGGTGAGCACCGCACCGCCGATGCCGCCGCCGGCCACATCCTGGATGATTGCGCCAATGTCGAGGCCGCTTGCTGCAACGTCAGTCGCCATCGCACCACCACTACCAAGTAATATGTCAAGAATCTGGCCACCGCCAAATCCGCCAATCGCACCGGCTATCGTATTGCCCAAGGTGCCGAGACTCTTGTCAGGCATTGCCTTGCCAGCAGCGTTGCCGCCAACGGCACCGATGATAAGTTGGATAAGAAGCGAGGTAATGTCCATTATGGGTCCCCCTTTGTGGACGAGCACTGGCTCACTGCCAGTGCTTCAACATATCAGAATTTGCGCGACAACTCAAAGTTGGAATTCCCGCGGCCATGCCTCTGGCCGGACCGAAAAAACTCAGTAGGCGTTTTCGCTTTTGAGCAGCGCGAAGGGCGTGCGCACCAGAATTTTCACATCAAACATCAGCGACCAGTGATCGATGTAATCGAGATCATGCTTCACCCGCTGTTCAATTTTTTCGCGCGTATCGGTCTCGCCGCGCCAGCCGTTGACTTGCGCCCAGCCGGTAATTCCGGGGCGCACCCGGTGGCGCGCGAAATAACCATCGACCACCTGTTCATAGAGCGTGTCGGCGGCCTTCGCCTGGGTGGCATGCGGGCGCGGGCCCACAAGCGAAAGCTGGCCGGTTAACACATTGAATAGTTGGGGCAATTCGTCGAGCGAGGTTTTGCGGATAAGGCGCCCAACGCGCGTCACCCGCGGATCGCCCTTGCTCACCAGCGTTGTGGCATTCGCGTCACAGCGGTTTGCATACATCGAGCGGAATTTGAAAACCTCGATCAATTCATTGTTGAAGCCATAGCGCTTCTGCTTGAACAGCACCGGGCCTTTGCTTTCCAGCCGGATTGCAATGGCCACCGCAAGCATCACCGGCGCCAGCAAAACAAGTGCGGCACTTGCAATGACGCGGTCAAAGACATTCTTGAGAAACAGTCCCCAGCCCATCAGCGGCCGGTCAAACATCGCGAGCAGGGGCAGGCGGCCAATATAGGTGTAGGCCTTGGAGCTGAATTTCAGGCTCGAGGCCTTGCCGCTGATTCGGATGTCGACGGGCAATTCCCACAGCCGCTTCAGGATGTGGAGAAGGCGCGCTTCAGCCGAAAGCGGAATGGCAACGATGATGAGATCAACGCGGTAGTTGCGGGCATAGGTCGCAAGGTCGGTGATTGTTCCCATCTTCTTGTGTGCGTGAGCGGCTTGCGGGCTGCGCACCTCATCACGGTCATCGAACAGTCCGATGACTTCAATTTCCAGGTCGCGCGATGCTTCAAGCGCATGCAGCGCATCATCGGCAACCCGCCCGCCGCCGACAATGGCGATGCGCTTGCGAAACCTTCCCTGGCCCGCGATGGGCCGGGCCCAGACCTGCGCCACCAGACGGGTAAGCGCCAGATAGGCGATGATTGCCAGCGTCCAGTCGAGGAGCAGGCGCGGTTCCAGGGGAACGAGGAAATAATCGAGCGTCTTGAAGGCGGCACAGCCGGCGATAAAGAGCGTCGCCGCCGACTTCAGAAAGGTCCAGCCGCCATTAACCAGGGCGGACGTCTTGTAAAGGCCGAGATCGCGCAGCAGCAGAAGGGAGAGAAAGGTCAGGGCGAGGGAGAAAAAGGCGATGATCGAAACCCCGTTAGGGGTGTCGAACCGGCCTGCGAAGCTGGTCGTATAGATCATCGCGGTGGCAAAGAAGACGGTAAAATCCAGGGCCTTCAACAGGCGTTGAACCACTTCGCCGTCAACATATCTTGACGCTGCCTTTGCCGCCACCGCCGTCATTGTCCCAACTCTGCACGAGATTTGCTCTTGCCTCCTTGCAATGCAAATTCGAAGCCAATTGGTAAAATTTGCCGAAAATGCTGATTATCGGGCCAGTTCCCGGGCGCCGTTAACCTTTTTTCAACGGGAAAAGCGGCTCGGGAACCCCGTGAACCCCCGGTTTGAGGGCAAAAAGATCGCCGGACTGCGGCCACAGCTGCAGGGCATCCGGGCTCATCCCGTCCCGCGCCGTTGTCACATAAAGGGTGGCAAGGTTCTCGCCGCCAAAACCCACCGTTGTGACATGGGGGGCAGGCACCTGGATATGGCGAAGCCGGAAACCGGCATTTGAAAACTGGGTGATCCGCGCGCCGCCCCAATGGGCCACCCAAAGGTTGCCCTCCGCATCCACCGTCAGCCCGTCAGGCATGCCTTCTTCATGGGTGTAGGAAATCAGCACCCGGCGGTTGCGCGGCATCGGGTCATCGGCTGAAATGTCATAAGCAAAAGTTTTCTTGGCCGCAGTGTCATTGAAATACATGGTCTTGCCATCGAGCGAAAAGGCGGGTCCGTTGGAAACGACAAACCCCACATCGCCGAGGAAGCATTTGCCGTTTGGCAGCACGCACCAGAGGGCGCCCCGCGGATCACTCTCCTTGGCATGCGAACTGCCAACCCAGAGCCGTCCGAAATGATCCACCTTGCAGTCATTGTAGATCACGGCGTCACGGTCCAGTTCCGGCCGCGCGAAAATCTTGGTGGCCCCTGTCTTGATGTTAAGCGTTGACAGGCCCCCGGCATGGCTGACCATCAGGAGCTTGGGATTGGTGGTGGCGACAATGGCCCCCAGCGGGGCTTTCAGGGCAATGTCGCGCACCTGCGTGTCGCCTTTGACGGGATCGTGAATGAAGAGTTTTGCATCGTAAAGATCTATCCATAAAAGCCGTTTCGATGCCGCATGCCAGATTGCCGCTTCCCCCAGTTTGTTCGCTGCCTGATAGACATTTCGTAACGCTGCCATGTGTTTCCCCTGAAGCCCTTGGCACGCACTTTAACCGCAAACTTCGAATCAGGCCATATTCTGGACCAAGGCAAATGTGGAAAGTGGTTCGTGTCTTGACTTGTCACGGGCCCGTCACGCACTCTGCGCCTTTGCAGGGACAGGACCAGGCGTTTGACAGAAACTCCAAACCGGTGGCGGCGTTATGCGCAGTGGGATGAGCGGCCCTTGCGGCTGGACAAGTTCGCGGTGGAAGACGCGGCCCATGGTTTTTCGGCCTTCACCAGCCCCGCCGATCCGAAACCCGGCGTCTCCATAAAGGCGGGGCGGATTGCCAGCATGGACGGCGTGCTGGTCCATGACTTCGACATGATCGACGAATTTATTGCCCGCCACCACCTCGATCCCGAAATTGCCCCGGAAGCCATGGCGATGGATTCAGGTGAGGTGGCGCGCATGCTGGTGGACATGAATGTGCCGCGCGAGCAACTGGTGCGCCTGGCCCATGGCATGACGCCGGCAAAACTGGCCGATGTCGTCTCCCGTCTCAATGCGCTGGAAATCGCCTTCGCCTATTCCAAGATGCGGGCCCGCAAGACGCCCGGCAACCAGGCCCATGTGACCAATGCCAAGGATGATCCCCTGCAGCTTGCCGCCGACGCGGCAACCGCCGTTGCCTTCGGCTTTGATGAAATCGAAACCACCATGCGGGTCTCGCGCAATGCCTGGTCCAACGCCGTTGCCTGCGCCGTGGGCTGCAGCCGTTGGCCGCTGGGGCACGCTGTTCCAGTGTTCCAGCGAAGAGGCGGAGGAACTCCGCATCGGCATGGCGGGCTTTACCTCCTACGCCGAAACCGTGTCCGTCTACGGCACGGAAAAAACCTTCATCGATGGCGATGACACGCCATGGTCCAAAGCCTTCCTTGCTGCGGCCTATGCCTCGCGCGGCATCAAGATGCGCTGCACCTCTGGCGCGGGTTCCGAATTGCTCATGGGCTTCCACGAATCAAAGTCGCTGCTCTATCTCGAAGCCCGTTGCCTGTGTTTGCAGCGCGGCATGGGCGCGCAAGGCACGCAGAACGGCGGCATTGATGGCGCGCCGCTGACCGCTACCATTCCCGGCGGCATCCGCGAATTGATGGCGGAAAATCTTCTGGCCGTCTGGCTCGATCTGGAATGCGCCTCCGGCAATGACGCGCGCTCAACCGAATCCGAAATTCGCGTCGGCGCAAAAATCCTGCCCTTCCTGATCTCCGGCTCCGATCTCATCTGCTCCGGCTTTGGCTCCATCCTCGCCTATGACAATTCCTTCAATCCATCGCTGATCAATGGCGAGGAGATGGAAGACTTCCTCGTCTTGCAGCGCGACTTCGAGGCCGATGGCGGCTTGACGCCGCTGCCCGAGGAGCGCGCCCTGGATTTGCGCAGCCGCGCCGTTGAAGCCATTTCCGCCGTGTTCGAGGAACTGGGCCTGAGCACGCCGACATCGGACATGAAGCAGAGTGTGGTGGTGGCCTCCGGCTCCGATGAAACCCGAAGCTACACCCCGCGCGACGTGGCCAGGATCAGCGAGGCCATCAAGGAGCGCGAGATCACCGTGATCGAGGTGATCAAGGCCCTGGTCAAGCGCGGCTTTGCCGACGAGGCGCAGAACCTGCTGAACCTCGTGAAGCTCCGCGTCTCGGGTGACTATCTGCAAACCTCCGCCATGGTGCGGAAAGGCAAGATTGTCAGCGCCGTAAATGATCCCAATACCTATCTCGGCCCCGGCACCGGCTACCGCGTGTCCGAAGAGCGCCGCCTTGAACTCAATTCCATCCGCGATGTGCTGGACCAGAAGGAAGTGCTGCGCCAGGAAGCGCTGCATGAAAAGGATGAAGCCAAACGCATTCAGTACCGCGTCAAGGGCCCAGCCGGGCAGGGGACGGACAAGAAGGAAGTGGTGATCGGCATCAGCCCGGCCTTCGGCTTGAACCTGTTCCAGACCACGGCGGGGCATCGCCTGTCCGATGTCCTCAAAGGCATGATCGAGGCGATTGAGAAGCGCGGCCTCAAGGCCCGCATCGTACGCTTCAAGCATACCGCTGATACGTCATTCCTCGGCATCTCGGCGGCTACGCTTTCAGGTTCGGGCATCGGCATCGGCATTCAGGCCAAGGGAACCGCCGTCATCCATAGCCGTGACCGCTTGCCGCACAATAATCTTGAACTCTTTTCCAATGCGCCCATCACCAAGCTCGAACACTACAAGGGCTTCGGCGCCAATGCGGCGGCCTATGCCCTGGGCGAAATGCCGGAACCCGTTGTTGTGCCGACCCGCGGTGAAGCCATGGGCTCGCGCTATCATGCCCGCGTGGCCTTGATCTACGCCATCGAAACCGGATTGACGGCGGAAGGTGCGGCACCCGAGGATATTGAAGTGAAATTCACCGGGGCAAAATCATGACCGCCAAACTCACCATCGCCGATTATCCTCTGGCCGAAACCAGAAGCGATAAAATTCGCGGCCAACGCGGCAAGTCCCTCGATGACATCACCCTGGACGCCGTCATGGCGGGCAAGGTGACCATGGAAGATCTGCGCATCACCCCGCAGGCCCTTGCCGACCAGGCCGAAATTTCCCGCGCCGCCAAGCGCCCGACCCTTGCGCTCAATTTTGAACGCGCCGCCGAACTGGTGGGCGTGCCCCAGGATTTCATCATGAGTTCCTATGAGATGCTGCGCCCCGGCCGGGCAAAATCCAAGGAACAGCTTCTGGACGTCGCAAAGACATTCCGCCAGACCTACAAGGCCGAGCGCATGGCAAAATTCATCGAGGAGGCCGCCGACATCTACGAACGCCGCGGCCTCTTCACCTATCGCTTTTAGGAACGCTTGATGTCGTGGAAAACTGATTACCGTTCGATCTACTATGAAGGCGCACCGGAGCCTGACGACCTTGTCCTGCCCGTCAAGGAAACAGCCCTTCTCGTCATCGACGTTCAGAACACCTACCTCGAGCGGCCCGACCGCGCCAAGCTTTCCAAGGCAGAGCAGGCCCACTTTGATGCCTGGACTCCCTTTCACGAGCGCATGCGCAGCCAGGTCATCCCCCGCACGGCGGAACTGCTGAAGCTCTGCCGCGCCAAGGGTATTGAATGTCTCTTCGCCCGCATTGCAACCCACACGCTAGATGGCCGCGAACGCTCGCTTTCCCAGAAAATGCCGGGCTGGAACAATCTCCTCCTGCCGAAAGACCAGAAGCCATCGCAACTGGTGGCCGCTCTGGCCCCCGTGGGCGACGAAATCGTCGTGACCAAAACCACCGATTCGGCCCTTACCGGCACCAATTTGCGGCTTATCCTGCACAATCTCGGCATCAAAAACGTCATCTGCGCCGGCATCTTCACCGACCAGTGCGTGTCCTCAACCGTGCGCAGCCTGGCCGACGAAAGCTATAATGTGGTGGTTGTGGAGGATTGTTGCGCCGCCGGGTCCGACGCCCTGCACCACAAGGAGCTGGAAATCATCAACATGATCTATTGCCACGTCCTGTCGAGCCGGGAACTCAAGACCATGATGCAACTGGAATAGCGGTCATGCTGCGATTGGCTATTTACTCACAAGAAAAAATTGTGCACAATTTCTGCCAGAATTTGCCTAAAATTGCCAAAAAATTCCACAATAATGAACAGGGAGAGAAACATGGCGAATAGAAGTAAGGTTTCACGTCGTAATTTCATGCAGCAGTCGGCCCTTTGGGCCGCCGCCTTCGCCGGTGGCGGGTCATTGGTCCCCAGCGTGGCGTCAGCGGCACGCGAGAAGGAACTGAACATCCTGTGTTGGGAAGGCTACAATTCCGCCCAGGTGCTGGATCCGTTCCGCTCGTCAACCGGGGCCACGGTGAAGGCCGAATCCCTTACCAACGATCCCACCATGATCAACCGGCTCCGCGCCGGCGAAACCAACGTCTGGGACCTGATCAACGTCAACAATCCCTGGGCCCGCAAGGTCATGGCCCCGGAAAAGCTGATCAAGCCGCTCGACCGCGCCAAGTTCGAGCCCTTCTTCGACAAGATGATGCCGGCCTTCAAGCCGCCCTATAAATGGGCCATGGACGATGCCGGTGTTGAACTGCTGGGCATGTGCCAGCGCTTTGGGCCCTACAGCTTCGTGGTCAACACCAACAAGGTCAGCCGCGCCACCGCCGAGGACCAGGGCTGGAACCTGTGGAACGACCCGGCCAACGACAAGAAATACGGCATCCTCGAATCCGACGACTGGAACGTCTTCTGCATCTGCTGCATCGCCGGCTTTGATCCTTTCAAGGTTCATTCCGACGAGGAAGTGGTGAAATTCACCGAAACAGCAAAGCGCGTCTTCAAGGGCGCCAAGCTGGTGGGTGACATCGCCACCATGAACCAGTCGCTGATCGCGGGCGAGATTGATTTCCATCTCACGGGTGGAACCTACTCGGCCTCACCGGCGCGCGCCGATGGCCACCCCGAAATCCGCGGTGTGACGCCCAAGTCGGGACCGATGGCGGGCGGCAAGGGCGGAATTTCCTGGATTGAAGTGACGTCGCAGGTGAACAATCCGAACCTTTCGCCGCTCGCTTCGCAGTTCCTCGAATATGTCCAGGCGCCGGACGTGGCCCATACCGTTGCTTTCGCGGAAGGCACCTTCAATCCGGTGGCGCAGATGGCCAATCCCGACTGCTTTAATCTCTTCACCAAGGAAGAGCTGGATGCGATCCAGTGGGACAGCCTTGACGAGGAAATGGCGGCGCTCCATCGAATACGACATCGTGCCCGACTACGACAAGCTGCTCGACATCATGACGGCGGCCAAGCGCGAGGCCTCTGGCGGCTAGGACAAGTCGACGCCTATAATAACGGCAGCCCCCGCAATAATGTGCCGGGGCTGCCGCATGGTTTTATCAGAGGCATCTCATAAACATGGCCGTACGCCCGACGATCCTTTCGCTCAAATCCGTTCGCAAGATTTTCGGCACGCTCGCCGCCGTTGACAGCATCGATCTTGATATCGGGGAGGGTGAATTCTTCACCATCGTCGGCCCCTCCGGCTCCGGCAAGACCACGCTGCTGCGCATGCTGGCCGGCATGGAGCAACCCACCAGTGGCGACATCCTGCTGCGCGGCGAGCGGATTAACGACCTTCCCGCCAACAAGCGGCCAACTTGCATGGTGTTCCAGTCACTCGCCCTGTTTCCGCATCGCACCGTTGGCGAGAATATCGAGTTTTCCCTGAAGATCAGGGGCGAAGCCAAGGACAAGCGCAAGGTGCGCGCCCTTGAACTGATGGATCTCCTGCGCTTGCCGCAAGCCTACTACGGCAAGAACGTAATGAAATGTTCCGGCGGCGAACGCCAGCGCGTGGCCTTGGCCCGGGCCCTTGCCTATGACCCGCAGATCCTCTTCTTCGACGAGCCCCTGTCGGCCATCGACTACAAGCTCCGCAAGACCCTGGAAAAGGAACTCAAGGACATTCACCGCGAGACGAAGAAGACCTTCGTCTACATCACCCATTCGCTGGAAGAGGCCATGGTGATGAGCGACCGGATTGGCGTCATGCGCGATGGCAAGCTCGTGCAGGTGGGCAGCCCCCATGAAATCTACAGTTCGCCGACCACCCGCTTTGTGTCCGAGTTCATTGGCGACGTGAATGTCATTTCCGTCGACGTTGCCGCCGGTGGCCTGCTCAAGTCCGCAACTGTCAAGGGCCCGTTGAAAGGCCCCGTGCCGCCCAAAGGTTTCACCTCCGGCCATCTCGTGATCCGCCCCGAATTCCTGCGCTTCATCGGCAAGGCCTCTGAAGCCGATAATTCCGTATCGGGCCGTCTCTATAATGAATATGCCCTGGGCTCGCGCATTCAGTACCAGGTGCGTGTCGGCGAACGGGTCTTCATCGTGGAAAAACTCCGCCAGCAGATGTTCACCGGCAAGCTCGATGACGAAGTCCGTATCGGCTGGGACGCCAAGGACAGCATTCTGGTGACCGATTGATGCGCAGGCTTTCGCAACTGGGGCAGGGCGAGAAGGCGGCAATTCCGTTGTTGCTGTTCCTGCTGGTTGGCTTTGCCGCACCACTGCTGGCCGTCATCTGGTTCAGCTTCATGCCGGCCCGTACCTTTTCCCTGTTTGCGGTGCCAAGCCTTGCGAATTACACCACGATTTTCGAGAGCACGAGCTACATTTCCTTCCTCTGGTCGCTCGCCCTGGCGGCGGTCACCGTCATCCTGCTGGCCCTCATCTGCTATCCCGTCGCCTATGGCCTTGTGCGGGTGTTCGGCAAATGGGCCATGCTGCTCACCCTGCTGTTCACCATTCCGCTGTTTGTCTCCGAAAATATCCGCCTCTATGGCTGGATCCTGTTCCTCATCAAGAATGGCGTGCTGCTCGGCTCGCTCAAATCCATGTTTGGGCTGGAGCTTGAAAGCATCCTGTTTACCCGCACCGCGATCCTGCTCGGCATGGTCTATGTCTATCTGCCTTTCATGCTGTTTCCGCTGACGCTCGGCATCAGCATGGTTCCAAGCGAAACCCGCGACGCCGCCTTCGATCTCGGCGCTTCGCGCTGGCAGGTGTTCAAGGAGATCGAGTTGCCGCTCTCCATGCCGGGCATCGTCATCGGCTTCCTGCTGACTTTTGTTCTTGCCGTGGGCGCCATCGCCGAAGCCAAGGTCATGGGCGGGCAGCGGATCATTCCCATCACCCATGACATCGAGATCGCCTTCACCTATGCGCAGAACTGGCCGCTGGGGGCCGCCCTTGCGGTGCTGCTCATGCTGGTGGTGGGCGTGCTCGTGTTGCTGGCGCTCCGCCGTTTTGATCTCGACCGCTTCCTGGGGCGGAGATAGATCATGGAAACAAAAGGCCAGCGCGTCCGCCACGCCCTCATCACTGCCTGGACCCTGGCGGTGATCGTGTTCCTCTATCTGCCCACCGTGTGCATCACCATCGCCTCGTTTACCGCCAGCCGCTATTTCCAGTTTCCGATGGCGAAATTCGGACTCGACTGGTGGGACAAGACCTTCAACTCGATTGAGATCCGGCAATTGCTCTCGACCTCGATCAGCATCGCCCTGTGCGTGACCGTCATTGCCGTGACGCTCGCCTTCTTCGGCGCGCTGGCCTTTGCGCGCTACGACTGGAAGGGGCGCTCCGTCTACCAGAAACTCATTCTTCTGCCGATCTTCTTTCCGCAATCCGTGCTGGGCCTTGCCCTGCTGCTCTGGTTCAGCATGCTGGGACTGCAGCTCTCCTGGATGACCGCGGTTTTCGCCCATCTCGTCTGGATTGTGCCAGTTGTCACCCTCGTCATCTCCATCCAGGTCTACAGTTTTGATCCGGCGCTCGAAGAGGCAGCCTTTGATCTCGGTGCCACGCGCTGGCAGGTGATGAAAGAAGTGACCTTGCCGGTGCTGTTTCCCGGGTTGTTTTCCGGCGCGCTTTTCGCCTTTCTCCTGTCCTGGGGAAATTTTCCCCTGTCGCTTTACACAACCGGCGCCGATACGACCGTGCCTGAATATCTCTATGCCAAGATGGTTGCCGGCTACACGCCGGGCGTGCCCGTCCTCGGCACCGTCTCCACCATCGGCGCCGCGTTCCTGCTGATCGGCGGCTACGGCCTCATCCTCGCCTCGCGCCGCGCCCGCCAGTCCGCCACTGAATAACAAGGGAGTAACTCATCATGTCCGCATCGCTCAAAGGCCGTTCCGTTGTGGTGACCGGCGGCTCCAAAGGCATCGGCAAGGGCATTGCCCGCGTCTTTGCAGGGGCTGGCGCAAAGGTCGCCATTCTTGCCCGCAATCTGAAGGACGCCGAAGCCTGCGCCGCCGAAATCGGCCACGGGGCCTTTGGCCTGAGCGGCGATGTGACCTCGCTGTCGAGCATGGAAGCGGCCTTGAAAACCATTGCCGCGAAAAATGGCGGCATCGATGTCCTTTGCGCCAATGCCGGGATTTTCCCGCCCGCGCGGCTGGAGGACATGACATCAGAACAATGGGATGAAGTGATCGACACTAACCTCAAAGGCACCTTCCACTCGGTGAAGGCAGCCATTCCCTATCTCAGGAAATCCAATCAGGGGCGGATCGTGATTACCTCCTCCATCACCGGACCCGTGACCGGCTTTCCCGGCTGGACCCACTACGGCGCTTCAAAAGCGGGCCAGCTCGGCTTCATGCGTACCGCCTGCCTTGAGCTGGCGAAATACGGGATCACCGTGAATGCCGTGATGCCCGGAAACATCGTCACCGAAGGCCTGGCCGGCATGGGCGAGGAATACCAGAAATCCATGGCCGCCTCCGTGCCCCTGAAGCGCCTGGGCCATGTCGATGACATCGGCCACGCCGCCCTCTACTTCGCCTCGAAGGAAGCAGCCTATGTGACCGGGCAGACAATCATCGTCGATGGCGGGCAGATCTTGCCGGAGAGCCTTGATGCCCTGGCGCAGGCCTAGCCCAAATCCGTAGTCCGCATTCTTCTCATCTTGCCCGCGCTTGACGCGGGCATCTTCTTTGCGGCGATGGCCGTGTCGAGCACGGCCATGATGAGATGATAAAGCGTGAGGCTTAACTGAACTTGCTAAGATAGTCCTCGCACAATCCCATCGTTCCCTCCGTGTAGGGAAGGCCCATGGACTTTGCCAAATCGGTTTCGGAATGCGAGCCGATCCAGGCCACCAGCAACAACCGGCGCAGCATGACGAAGGTCGGAATTTCATTTTCGTCGGCCTTCGGAAGATCGATAATCCGGCGATACCCCGTCTTCCAGGATTCGATCAAGGCCCGGCACCTGCGGCTCATGCTCATAGAATGAAACCGGTGTCGCCGCGTCATACATGTACCAGCCAAAGCCGCAGTCATCGAAGTCGATGACCTTGACTTGGCCATCGTCGATCAGGAGATTGGCCAGCCGCAGGTCGCAGTGAATAAGCCCGAAGCGTTCATTGTCCTGCCCATAGGCTTTCAGCCGCTCGCCGATGAGTTCAACCGTGCGGCCAAAGAGCTTTGCTTTTCCCGCATCAACGCCCATGCCGTCGCGCCAGCGCCCCCAATGGGGCTTCGCCTCGCCAAGGCTCGTTTCAAAATCCCAGGTGTGCCGCTGGAACCAGGCCGGGCGTTTCCATTGCCGCGCATGGAGATGCATGCGGGCCGTGACTTCGCCTAGCACCTCGAATGGCTTTGATAAATCCTCGCCAATGCCGGGCTCCGAGCCCGTTTCCCACTCGGACAGGACCACATGGCGTGGCCTTTGCATCGCGGGGTGGGAAACCGGCTGAATGAGCTCACCGTCACGCCCCTTCACCGGGCGCGGCGTGACGACAACTTTCGAATTGCGCAAATCCATGAGCCATGAAAGCTCGGATGCGATGGCGGTTTGTGAGTGATAGCCTTCACGGTGAACCCGCAAGGCCCAGCGCTGGCCATTGGGCGCTTCAACCCTGTAGGTCGCATTCTCCGAAAGATTGATCATCTCGACGCGCAGATGATCCGGCAGCGCATAGTTTTTTGTCGCGGCCTGCGCCAGTTCCAGCAGGGCTTTCAATTGCTCTTCATGGGGCAAACGATCAAAGTCCGTCACGTCAGAAATTCCCTAGCCGTCGCGCCCTTCGATTGATGCCAGAACCTGTTCAATCCGCGCAAGCCCCCGCTGCACATTTTCAGTGGTGCCAGCCATGTAAAGCCGTCCCGCCGCGCCGATCATTTGCACGTCCACAAGCGTTAGCCCCGGCGCCGCCTTCTCGGCCTCATTTGCCGCAATGGCGGCGTAAAGCGCAGGGACCATCTCACAGATCAGCAGGGTTTCGCCGGGCAGGATCATGGAAGCTTGCCGGTTGCGATTGATGATGACGGCGTGCTGGTCCGCCACATCCTCGATGATATCCGTGTACAGGATCTTGGGCTTCAGCTGCTCGCCCGCATTGAGGCCGAGGCCCTCCAGCAT
Organism: uncultured Alphaproteobacteria bacterium; assembly: GCA_963753025.1. GTDB lineage: Bacteria > Pseudomonadota > Alphaproteobacteria > Rhizobiales > Aestuariivirgaceae > Aestuariivirga. The sequence continues at coordinate 106,262 of CAVWAY010000020.1, forward strand.
CGTGTTGCCCGCCAGCAGCAACTTCTCCTTGTCGCTGCCGTGGATTTCCAGAATGCCGAACTGCCGCTCCACGAACAGGATGCCCGGTTCCAGATCGGGATCAGCCTTGAGAGCCAGATCGATCACGCGCTCGATCATCAGGCCGGGGGCGACCTCGATGATAAGCGCATGCTGGCCCGCATAGGGCGGATAGCCGCGGGCCCGCGTGGGCGTGCCCAGATAGGCGGCAAACTGCGGCTGCAGGCTTTCAAGCGTGAGAAAGACCCGCAAGTCGCCCTTGGCGGGCTTGCGATCAGGAACCACGTTTCAGGCTTTCTCTATTTCGCCGTGCCTGAGGTGAAATGCTTCGACACATCCGCATGCGGGCGCGGAATCACATGAACTGAAACCAGCGTGCCGACCTGGCCGGCAACTTCAGCGCCTGCTTCGGTCGCGGCCTTCACCGCGCCAACATCGCCATTGATGATAACGGCAACCAGACCATCGCCCACTTCCTCGCGGCCGATGATCGTGACGTTTGCGGCCTTCACCATTGCATCAGCCGCGGCAAGGGCTGCCACGTAGCCTTTGGTCTCAACCATTCCAATTGCATTGCTCGACATGTTCTTCTCCTGTGGTTTAACTGCTTCGTTACTTCTTCTTTTCCGAGGACTCATCGATGGAGCCGATAATCAGCGCATCGATGGGTGGTGCCTTGCCCGGAAACCATGCGGCGGCAACGGAGCCCGTTGCCACGATGACTTTTTCGCCATCGCCGCATCCCAGCGGGTCGAAGGCGAGGAGCTTCGTCGACGAGTCCTCCACCTGGACCTCAAGAATGGATCCGGTTGGAACGTCGCCAAGTTTCTTTGTGGACCAGATGCGGCCCGTGACCGTTGCCTTGAGCATCAGCGTCTCCTTTCAATTTTCAGACCAAGTTTGCGGGCCCTGTCGCGCGCCAGGGGCGTGAGCACGGCAGTGGGACCCAGGATGAGGGTGCCTTTTGCCGCCAGGGCAGCAATTTTTTGTTCGGAGACGACACCTTCCAGAATGTCGCCCGCGCTTGTTGGAGCAGATGCAGTTTGCCCCAGCGTGAATCGCAGTTTCCCGGCGCGAACGGATTCAATGATTCCGGGACTGCAAAGGCGGTTCACAAAAGCCTGCAGTTCCGCATCGCTGCCAATGCGGATGGTTTCGACACCTTGTTTTGGCGCTGCCCGATTGGCCATGGCTTCCTTGAGCACTTCCCGCACCAGTCCGCGCAATTCCTGTGAAGTTTCAGGTTTCATAATTCCAGGGCCTGTTCCGCTGCACTGGCTGCAGCTTTCACTTCTGATTCAGTGCCTGAAAGGTAAAGCCTGCCCGTGGCGCCTATCATGCGATAATCGACAATCTTGATATTGGCTGCCTTCTCCGCCGCGTTTGACGCGAGTATCGCGTAGGCCGCAGGTTCCGTTTCGAGCACGAATAGCGTTTCCCCGGCCAGAATCATTGAGCCCCCCTTGTTGCGGTTGATCAGAAAGGCGTGATTGGGGTCAATCCGCGTGATGATTTTTGAGGCAAGGATTTTGGGCGGCATGGCATCGGAAGAATTCTTGCCCAATGCCGCAAGCACCGCTTCGGCGGAGGCCTTCACGGCCGCGATGTCGCGGGAATGGATTTCGAGATAGCCGAATTGCCGTTCCACTACCAGAATGCCACCCTGCACATCGGCCTCTTTCAGGGCAATGTCGGTCAATGCTTCAATATCAAGCCCCGGGGCCACCTCGATGATCTGCGCCGCCATGTTGCGGCGGGGAAGCGAACCTTTGATCCACGAGCCGAGATAGCACATGGTCTGCGGCTGCAGTTGATCAAGGAATATGAATGAGCGGAGCGTTGCCATGGTTTAAGCCGCGAGTACCGCGTTCAGCTCCTCGAGAATGATTTTGCGGAGCTCGCGGCGCAGCTCATCGGTTTCCGGATTGCTGAAGACCAGCGAAGCGGCAGGTTTTGCGGCCTTTGGCAGGTTCAGCGGATCAAGCCCGGTGAAGCGGCCGAAAGCCTCGCTGGCATCTTTATTATAGGCAATGCGCGAATATTGCATCAGATGCTGTGGTGTGAGGTTTTCGCTGAGCGAAGAGCCGCCGGCAAAGCCCGTGCCAATGGTCATGGAGGGGCCGAGATTGGTTTCATAGCCTGAAGCGCCAAGCGAGCAGCCGGCATTGACCGCCATGCGAAGGGCGGGCAGGGCGGCGGCGAAAGCCATGATATTTGTCTCGTTCCTGGAATGGATTGCGGCGGAATGGCCGCGCCCCGAATGGCGCATCATCGAGCGCGCTGCAGAGATGGCTTGGTCGATATTGCCGACCCGCGCAAAGGCCAGAACCGGGCAGAGCTTTTCCCGCACCAGTTTTTCTTCCGGCTGCACGAGGTCAACCGGTGTCACCAGAATTTTCGCATTGGGGGCCGAGAAGCCCGCTTCCTTGGCGATGACGCTGGCATCCCTCCCGATCATACCCACGTTGAAGCCATGTTCGGTGAACAGCAATTGCCTCAGTTTCTGCGTTTCATCGGCCGAGCACATATGCGCGCCTTCCGCTTTCATCGCCGCGAGGAGGGATTCCGCAATGCTCGAAAAAGCCAAAACCGCGGATTCGTTGGTGCAGAGAATGGAATTGTCAAAGGCCTTGGATGTGACAATCCGCTTGGCCGCGAGCCTCATGTCCGCCGTATCGTCAACCAGCACAGGGGCATTGCCCGGGCCAACACCATAAGCAGGGTTTCCTGAGCGATAGGCAGCCTTCACCACCGATGGCCCGCCGGTGGCGATGATCAAATCGATGCGGTCGTCGGCGATCAGTTTTTCAATGAGCGGAATGTTGGGTTCTTCAAGCACCTGAATAACGCCATCGGGCGCACCCGCTGCTTTCGCCGCCTCCGCCAGCATGCGAGCAGCATCTGCGCAGCATGCTTTGGCTCCGGGATGGGGGCTCAGAATGATGGCATTGCGCGTCATCAGCGCGAGTAGTGTCTTGAAATAAACCGTGGCCACCGGGTTGGTGACGGGAATAAGCGCAAAGATCACCCCCGCCGGGCGCGGCAACTCGACAATTTTTTTGGCCTCGTCAATTCGTGGTGAGACAAAATCTTCGCCGGAATAGATTTCTGCAAGTCCCTTTGAACAGGCCTCATTCTTCATCCGCTTGTGCGCCACGACCCCCATGCCGGTTTCGCGCACTGCCCATTCGGCATAATGTTGCGCCTTGCCATGCGCAACAGCAGCCACTGCATTCACAATGCGCTGGGCTGTGGCGCGGTCGAGTTTTTGAAATTTTGTGGCGCCCCAGCGGGCGCGGTCCAGCATCATCCGGCCCTGCTCAAGGGCGGCATCGGGCACTTTCAACAGAGCTTCACTCATGTCAGGCTCCTCAGTTCACTTTGTCTGCACTGCGCAACAATTCGCGCGCCCGCGGCATGGCCGCATCGAACCGGTCAAGAATTTCCTGGCATAGCCCGGCACTCAGCAGAACGCCGGGCTTCCATTGCAGCACACGCTTGTCGAGGGAGGAAAAAATCGCCCACACGCCATGTTCGTAAAGGGCCCGCGAGACAGATACGGCGCCTTCCGGATGATTGAATTCAAGACCGAGGATCACCCCTTTCTGGCGCACCCCGGTGAAGATGTCGCCATGGCGTTCCATCATCTCTTTCATGCCCTCGCGGAAAAACTCTGTGACCGTATGTACATTGGCAATGGTCTCTTTCCGCAGCAGCATTTCGATAACCTTGTGGGCCACGATGCAGCCGAGTTCGGCGCCGCCCGAAGTGCTGATATGGGCGGCGCCATCCTCATTCAGCCATTCGCCAGTTCTTTCGTTCACCAGGCAGGCGCTGATCGGATAGAGCCCGCCTGATAACCCCTTGGCCGTCACCATGATATCGGGTTGGATTCCATACGCCTGCCAACCCCACATGGCGCCCGTGCGCATCAGGCCGGTTTGCACTTCGTCGGCGATATACATGGCACCGTATTTTTCACACAGCGCCTTGCAGGCATTGAGGTAGCCGTCTTTCGGCATCGGGAAACCATAGGTGGCTGGAATGGTTTCCATGATTAGCGCCGCGCAATCATTGCCTTTGAGCGCTGTTTCCATGGCAGCAATGTCGTTGAAAGGAACCTGGATGAAAGTTTCCGGCTGGTCGCTGAGAAAGATCTTGGTGAAGCGGTCATCACCCGTGGCAACGGCAAGGCCTGAATGGCCGTGATAGCCTTTGATGATAGAGACTATCTTGCGCCGCTTCGTTGCATAGCGCGCACTCTTGATGGCGATGTCCACGGCCTCCGCCCCTCCGGGAGCAAACACCGCATATTTCATTCCTGGCGAAACCTTGATCAGCGACTCGGCCAGTGCGGCGCGCGCCACGGAAGGGAACCAGTGGTTGCCAATGTCGAAGTAGTCCAGAGCGCCTTTCAGCGTTTCAACGAGTTCCGGATGGCGGTGGCCCAGATTATAGGTGCCGCCATTCAAATGCAGGTCGATGAGACGGCGCCCGCTCATGTCATAGAGGCAATAGCCCTCGCGCCGGTCGATGACCAGATCAATGCCCGCTTTCTGCCAGAACTTGGTTTTGTCCGGGTTCCAAAAGGTGATCGCCTTGTCAAAGAGCGCCTGCTTGGACTCAAACCGGAAATGGCCGTAATCAAACATTTATGGCTCCTTCGGGCATTAAATGACCGACATAAAACAGATTTTGATGCAAGCACAGCAATTTTATGTTGTCAAGTGGTCAAATTATGCCTAGACTGATCAAGAATTGTAGGAAGTCGCAAAGCTGTCATAGAAGAATGATGTCCAAGCCCGATTCCCGTTTGAGCAAGACTGACCGCCAGGCCCGGATTGTGGCGGAGCTTCGCTCTGTCCCCACCTTGCGCGTCAACGAGCTTGCGGACCTTCTCGCGGTTTCGACGGAAACGGCACGCCGTGATCTTGCTGAACTCGCCGAACGTGGCCTCATCAACCGTACCTATGGCGGAGCAATGCGGCCCGTGAGCTTTGAGCCCGCGCTAGCCGAACGTGAAGGCCTGATGGTGGCCGAGCGCGAACGCATTGCAGCCGCCGCCGTGAAGCTGATATCGCCGGGTGACATCCTGATGATCGGAGGCGGCGCTACGACCCTGCAGTTTGCCAGGCGCGTGGCGGTTGAATGCAACCATCTCACGATCATCACGCATTCCTTCAGCATCGCCATGGTTCTGGCATCCAATCCGACCCACAAAGTTCTGATGCTGCCCGGCCAATATGACGGCCGCGAAGGCCTGATCCACGGGGCCGAAGCCATTGATGCCCTGCAGCGCTTCCGCGCCAGCAAGGCCTTTCTCGGCGCAAGCGGGGTAACCGCCGAAGGCCCCAATGATGCGGGCGTGGGACCGGGCTTGATTTATGGCGCCATGATGCGGCGGGCTTCGGAAACGATCATTCTGGCCGATCATACGAAGTTCGACCGGCCGTCTTTGTCCGTCTATGGCGAATGGTCAGCAAGCGTGACTCTTGTCTCTGACCAGGCGCCGGAGGGGACAGTGGCTGCGGCTCTCAGAAAAGCGCAGGTCAAAGTGCTCTGTGTTTAAGTTCCAGAATATTCCACACTTCATCAAAATGCGAAACTAGGTGGTCCGGCCCAAATTCGGCAACGGGCCTTTGCGTGTATCCGAAGGTGACGCCAATGACTGGAACGCCAACCGCCCGCGCCGTGAGAATATCTGTCTCGCTGTCGCCTACCATGATGCTGTTCACTGCTGGAACGCCTAGCCGTTTCACCGTTTCGAGATAGGGCGCCGGATGGGGCTTGGAGACATTGATTGTGTCAGGCCCGACTATCGCGCCAAAATACTTCTCCATGTCGAGCGCTTGCAAAAGCCGGACGGAAAGCCCTTCCAACTTATTGGTGCACACCCCCATTTTGAGGCCCCCGGCGGCACAGCGCTTGAGAAGTTCAATGACTCCGGGAAACGCAACGCTGTCCACCGCGATGTTCTTCTCATAAAAGCGCAAGAACTCCGCGAAGTAGAAATCCAGCGTCTTTTCGTCGATGGCGTCGCCGGTTGCCGCACAGCCCCGCGCAATCAGCGCCCGGGCTCCATGGCCCACAAAACTCCGCACTTCGTTCATGGTGATCGCCCGGCGCTCAAGCCGCGACAGAACATGATTGGTGGCCAGCATCAGATCCGGGGCGGAATCGACAAGGGTTCCGTCCAGGTCGAATATCACGGCCTTAATCGTCATGTGTTCCCCACAAATCTGGCATGTTTGAGTAGTCTTGAACCTTGTGCTATCACGCCGCCAACTTGAATTGGAGAGTGCTATGGATATTCGTAAAACGCAGGCCCTGAGCGACATACTGAAAGACAAGTCTCTGCTCAAGGACAAATGCTATATCGACGGCAAATGGCTGTCTGCATCCAAATCCATCGATGTGACCAATCCAGTCAATGAAAGCGTGATCGGCTCCGTGCCCGCCATGGGCAAGGCCGAAACCAAACAGGCCATCGAAGCCGCCGAACGGGCCCAGAAGGATTGGGCCAAGAAGACCGCCAAGGAGCGTTCCGCCATCCTGCGCAAGTGGTTCACCCTGATGATGGAAAACCAGGAAGACCTGGCCCAGATCATGACGGCGGAGCAGGGCAAGCCGCTCGGCCGAGTCGCGCGGTGAAGTCGGCTATGGCGCGTCCTTCATTGAATTCTTCGCCGAAGAGGCCCGCCGCATTTATGGCGAAACCATTCCTTCGCCATTTGCCAATGGGCGCATGGTTGTGATCAAGCAGGCGGTGGGCGTTGTGGCGGCCATCACCCCGTGGAATTTCCCCAATGCGATGATTGCCCGCAAGGCGGGGCCGGCGCTCGCCGCCGGCTGCGCCTTCGTCTGCAAGCCCGCCTCGGAAACCCCGCTCTCCGCGTTGGCCATGGCCGAACTGGCGCACCGCGCCGGAATTCCTGCCGGTGTTTTCTCGGTGATCACCGGTTCCGCCCGCGAGATCGGCGCGGAAATGACCGGAAACCCCATCGTCCGCGCCCTGACCTTTACCGGCTCAACGGAAATCGGCCGCCTGCTCATGGCCCAGTGCGCTCCTACCATCAAGAAGCTCGGCCTTGAACTCGGCGGCAATGCACCCTTCATCGTTTTCGATGACGCGGACCTCGATGCCGCCGTGGCCGGGGCCATGATCTCCAAATACCGCAACGCCGGCCAAACCTGCGTCTGCGCCAACCGCATTCTCGTGCAGGAAGGCGTTTACGACAAGTTCGCTGAAAAGCTTGCCGCCGCCGTCAAAAACCTGAAAGTGGGTGACGGCGTTGAGGCTGGCATCACGACCGGCCCGCTGATCAACAAGGCGGCGGTTGACAAGGTGCAGGAGCACATCGCCGATGCCTTGAGCAAAGGCGCCAAGCTTGTGGTCGGCGGCAAATCCATGGGCGGCAATTTCTTTGAGCCAACGCTTTTGCGCGATGTGACCACCGACATGGCGGTTGCCCGCGAAGAAACTTTTGGACCCGTGGCGCCGCTCTTCAAGTTCAAGACGGAAGAAGAGGCTATCGCCATGGCCAACAACACCGAGTTTGGCCTTGCCTGCTATTTCTACACCCGCGACATTGGCCGCGTCTGGCGCGTGGGCGAGGCGCTGGACTATGGCATGGTGGGCATCAATGAAGGCATCATCTCAACCGCCGAAGCGCCTTTCGGCGGCATGAAGCAGTCGGGCATCGGCCGCGAAGGCTCGCACCACGGCGTGGAAGAATATTTGGAAATGAAATACATGCTCATGGGGGGCCTCGGTAAGTGACACCTGATCAAATGAAGAAAGCGGCCGCGATAGAGGCGCTCAAATTCGTCAAGCCCGGCATGAACATCGGCCTGGGCACCGGCTCCACCGCCAACCACTTCATCGAGGCGCTCGCAGCCAGGGTGAAGGAAGGCCTGGATATCAAGGGCGTGGCGACGTCCAAGGCCAGCGAGGACCTGGCCGAAAAGCTTGGCATTCCGCTCACCAAACTGCATACCAATCCCCATCTCGACCTCACGGTGGATGGCGCCGATGAATTCGATTCCGAATTCCGCCTCATCAAGGGCGGCGGCGGCGCGCTCCTGCGCGAAAAAATCGTGGCCTCATCGTCACGCTTCATGGTGGTGGTTGCCGATGAATCGAAAAAGGTGAAGAAGCTCGGCAAGTTTCCCTTGCCCGTCGAAATCCTCGTATTTGGCGGCAATGCCACGATCTGGAAAATCGAACGGGCCTTCAAGATTCTCAAGCTCGATGCCACGATAAACGTCCGGAAGACCAAGGCCGGAGAACTCTTCGTCACCGAGAACGGCAACTTCATACTTGATTGCGCCATTGGCGAAATTCCCGAACCGGAACGGCTGGAGGTTCTGCTGAAGGGCATTCCGGGTGTCGCGGAGACCGGGCTGTTCATCGGCATTTGCGGGATTATTCTCATGGGCACGCCCAAGGGCGTGATAGAGTTCAAGCGCGGATGACCGCCTTCGACTATGACCTCTTCGTCATCGGCGCAGGCTCCGGCGGCGTGCGTGCGGCGCGCGTTGCCGCAAAGCATGGCGCGAAAGTTGCCGTGGCGGAGGAATACCGCGTCGGCGGCACCTGCGTGATCCGCGGCTGCGTGCCGAAAAAACTTCTGGTTTACGCCTCCAAGTTCGCCGAGGAATTCGAGGATGCCATCGGCTTCGGCTGGACCAGCGAGAAAGTCACCTTCGACTGGGCAACGCTCATCGAGAACAAGGACAAGGAAATCGACCGGCTCAACAAGGCTTACATCCGCAACCTCGAAGGGGCGGGGGCCGAACTGATCATGGAGCGTGCCGAGATTGTGGACCGCAACACGGTTCGTCTCGCATCTGGCCGGAAAATCACCGCCAAGTATATTCTGATCGCCACCGGCGCGGCCCCCTTCATCCCGCGCCACTTGCCGGGGCATGAACTGGCGATTTCCTCCAACGAGGCCTTCCATCTCGAAAAACTGCCGCGCCGCATCTGCATCGTGGGTGGCGGCTATATTGCCGTCGAGTTTGCCGGAATTTTCCAGGGCCTCGGCGTTGAAACCATTCTGATTTACCGCGGCGAGCAAATCCTGCGCGGCTTCGACGAAGACCTGCAGGCCCATCTCAGCGCTGAAATGCAGAAGAAGGGCATTGAAATCCGCACCCGCTCCGATGTTTCCAAAATCGAGAAGAGCGGCGACGGGGTTCGCATAACGCTTGAAGATGGCGCGGTGTTCGGCGCCGGCCATGTCATGTTTGCCACCGGGCCGGCTGCCCAATGTGGTGAACCTGGGCCTTGAAAATGCCGGCGTTGATCTCACGCCGCACTACGCCGTGAAGGTTGATGACTATTCGCGCAGCACGGCGGACAATATCTATGCGGTGGGGGATGTCACGAACCGCGTGAACCTCACGCCCGTCGCCATCCGCGAAGGCCAGACCTTTGCCGACAATGTCTTCGGCGGCCAGGATGTGAAAACCGATCACACCCTCATTCCGACCGCGGTTTTCTCCCAGCCGGAAATCGGCACCGTTGGCCTCACCGAAGCCCAGGCCCGCAAGGACTACGCCAAGGTCGATATCTACAAAACCAGCTTCCGCCCCATGAAGCACACGCTCTCGGGCCGCGACGAGCGCATGCTGATGAAGCTGGTGGTGGACGGCGAAACCGACCGCGTTCTGGGCTGCCACATCTGCGGCCCCGATGCCGGCGAAATGGCCCAGCTCCTCGGCATTTCCATCAGGCTCGGCGCCAAAAAATCAGACTTCGACTCCACCATGGCGGTGCACCCCACCGCGTCAGAAGAACTGGTCACCCTGCGCGACAAATGGGTGGCGAAGAGCTAAACCGCGCCCATTCGATTCCAGGCGTCCAAGCCGGCAATCTTGTAGGCCTCGGCCAGGGTTGGATAGTTGAAGGTGTTGTTCACGAAGAAATCCACCGTGCCCTTGAGGTTGATCACCGCCTGGCCGATGTGGATGAGTTCGGTTGCCCCTTCGCCGACGATATGGGCGCCGAGCAGGCGCCTTGTATCCAGCGCGAAGATCAGTTTCAGGAAACCGGAATTGACCCCCATGATGTGGCCGCGCGAGGTTTCGCGGAAACGGGCCACGCCGCATTCGTAGGCCACGCCACTTGCCTTCACCTGTTCTTCCGATTGCCCGACCGTGGAAATTTCCGGCACCGCGTAAATACCATAGGGAAAGGTTTCGGGTGGCGGCGGCAGGGCCATGCCGAAGGCGTGGCAGGCGGCAACGCGGCCCTGTTCCATGGAGGTGGAGGCAAGGCTTGGAAAGCCGATCACGTCACCCGCCGCATAGATGTGCGGAACGCTGGTCTGGAAAGTGACGGGATCAACCTTGATTTTGCCCCGCCCATCCGCTTCGATGCCGACGGTTTCGAGGCCAAGGCTGCCCACATTGCCGCTGCGCCCGGCGGCATAGAGCAGTATATCCGAACGCACCACGCGGCCATCGGCAAGCGTTACCTCCACGCCATTGGCCTTCACGGCAATGTCCTTCACGGCACAACCCAGGCGGATGGTCATGCCCCGGTCGCGCATCTGGTGGATGAAATCATCAACCAGTTCCCGGTCGACAAATTCAAGAATGGTGTCGCGGGGTTCAATCAGCGTGACCGGAACATCAAGGGCCGAAAAAATCGTGGCATACTCAACGCCCACCACGCCGCCGCCGATGACGGTGAGCGTGCGGGGCAGGGCCTTCATGTCGAGAATTTCATCGCTGTCGAAAATGCGCGTCTGGTCAAAGGGAATGCCGTCAGGCCGATGCGGCCTGGTGCCCACGGAAATCAACGCATTGGTGAAACCAACTTCGCTGACCTCTTCTGTTTCCGTAGTGAGCGAGGCGCGGTTTGGGCCAGTGAGTTTGACGGCGGCATGAAGGCTTTTCACCGCATTGCGCATGAACTGGTGCTGCAGGACTTCAACCTCATGGTCGAGCGTCTTGTGCAGCCGTGAAATCAGGTCATGAGAGGAAATATCCTGCTTCACCCGGTAGCCCCGCCCGTAAAACCCGCGCTCGCGCCAGCCCGAAAGATTGAGCACGGTTTCGCGCAGCGTCTTGGAGGGGATGGTCCCGGTATGCACCGAAACCCCGCCAAGCCTGCGGCCCTTGTCTACGACCAGAACCGACTTGCCCAGCTTTGCCGATTGCACGGCAGCGCGCCTCCCCGAAGGGCCGCTGCCGATAACCAGCATGTCGTAGTGGTTCATGGTGCCAGAACTCCGCTTACCTAGCCCCCGAAGATAAAGCGCCAGCCTTGCCCGGGGTGGGAGTTAATCCAAAATCTCATAAGTCGCTTCCACCGTTTTCCCGTCATTGATCGGCAGGATGTCTTGCGGGCAGCAGGACATGGCCACGATGCAATCGAGCTCGGCCCGGAAGACCACATAGTCATTTGCCTTGGCGAGCGAGACGCCCCATTCCAGCGCCCCGTCCTGGCGCCAGGGAATGTTCATGAAGGTGTTCAGTGACGCTGGTGTGTAGGGCAGGTAAATGCCCAGTTCGGCAAGGCCCGCATGCATGTTGTCCTTGCAGTTGTCGTGATAGCTCGTGCAGCCCAGAAGCCCGTAACGTTCGTTATCGCAAGGGGCGATCAACGTGTCATGCTTCCCGGGCGAGGTATCGGCCTCAAGCGTCAGAATCGGTCGCCGCCGGTTGGTGATCATCTTGTCGCCCACGATGGGGTAAAGCCTTTGCCAAAAGGCGCGGCACTGCTCCATGCCCATGTATTCCAGCGTCGATCCCGCCACAAAGGCCCAGGTATCAACGACCTGCTTGCCATGCGGGTTCATGATTTTGATGGCCTGGCCCTTATTCAGCCTTGCTGCCTTGCCCCGGCGCGCCGGTATCGTGTAAACGGTGCCCAACTCTTTAACTCCTTGTTTTTGAAAGCCTGTTGATAGCATGACCGATAAACCCGCAGGAATCGACTACCGCGAGACCGTTTTCCTGCCGAAAACCGACTTTGCCATGAAAGCCGGCCTGCCGGAGCGCGAACCCGCCCTTCTGAAGCGCTGGGAAGACATGGGGCTCTACGGGAAGTTGCGCGAACAGAGCAAGGGAAAGCCCAAATACGTTCTCCACGACGGCCCGCCCTATGCCAACGGCAACCTCCACATCGGCCACGCGCTGAACAAGATCCTGAAGGACATCGTCACCCGCTCGCGCCAGATGGCGGGCTTTGATTCCAACTATGTGCCGGGCTGGGATTGCCACGGCCTGCCCATCGAATGGAAAATCGAAGAGGAATACCGCGCCGCCGGCAAGAACAAGGACGCCGTTCCCATCAACGAGTTCCGCGCCGAATGCCGGACCTTCGCGGCAAAATGGGTGGGCATCCAGCGCGATGAATTCCAGCGTCTGGGCGTGACCGGCGATTGGCAGAACCCCTACCTCACCATGGCCTTCGAAGCCGAAGCCATCATCGCCAAGGAACTCCTGAAGTTTGCCGACAGCGGCCAGCTCTATCGCGGCTCGAAACCGGTGATGTGGTCCGTCGTTGAAAAGACCGCGCTGGCCGAAGCCGAAGTTGAATACGCCGATATCGAAGTCGATACGATCTATGTGAAGTTTCCGTGAGTTGCGATTTGATTGTCCGAGATGGTCGCGAAACCAATGACCAATCTGAGTCTTGAATTGCTTCAGTGCTCATCTGGACAACAACTCCTTGGACAATTCCTGGTAATCGCGCGATCAGCTTTTCATCAAAGATCAACTATGGCCTTTATGAAGTAACGGCAGCACCATCAGACAATTGGGCTAGTGCCTGGGGAGAAGTTTATTATTGCTGACAAACTTGCTGATGAAGTATTGAAAGCGGGACAGAGTTGAGAGTCTACAAGCGTTTGGGTGATGCAAATCCCTGATAAGACGTAGTTTGCGATCATCCGCTGCAGCAAGCAGAGGGTTATCGATTTCCCTGTTCCTCTCCTTGACGGCGATCATGTCACTGATGATGCGGGTACAGGTTTTGTCCATACCGCTCCCGGTCATGGTGCTGACGACTACAATATCTGGACGGAAAAAGTTGGCGGGCCGATTCCGTCCACTGTCAACGCCGATGGCTATTACACCAAGGATGCGCCCGGCTTCGAAGGTGGCCGTGTCATTGATCAATACGGCAAGTGGGGTGATGCAAACAAGCGCGTGATGGATGCTCTGAAAGAAGCGGGCATGCTGCTGTCGGCCAAGCGCAAGACCATCAGCTATCCGCATTCCTGGCGCTCCAAGAAGCCGATCATTTTCCGCAACACGCCGCAGTGGTTCATCTCCATGTCGAGCCATGGCCTGCGCGACAAGGCGCTCAAAGCGATCGAGGACACCAAATTCTTTCCTCCCGCCGGCCAGAACCGCCTGCGCGGCATGATTGCCGACCGGCCCGATTGGGTGATCTCGCGCCAGCGCGCCTGGGGCGTTCCCATCGCCGTGTTCGTGAACAAGGAGACCGGAAAAATCCTCAATGATTCCAAGGTGAACCAGCGCATCGCGGATTCATTTTCTAAAGAGGGCGCCGACGCCTGGTTTGCCGATGGCGCGGCCAGCCGCTTCCTTGGTGACTCCTACAATTCCCAGGAATGGGAACAGGTGCGCGATATTCTGGACGTGTGGTTCGACTCGGGCTGCACCCATGCCTTCTGCCTTGAACAGCGCCCCGATCTGAAATGGCCCGCCGACATCTACCTCGAAGGCTCCGACCAGCACCGCGGCTGGTTCCATTCCTCGCTGCTTGAATCCTGCGGCACCCGTGGCCGCGCGCCCTATGACGCGGTTTTGACTCATGGCTTCGTCGTGGGCGAAGACGGCCGCAAGATGTCAAAGTCGCTGGGCAACATCGTCACCCCGCAGGACGTGATCAAGCAATCCGGCGCTGACATTCTGCGCCTCTGGGTGGCGTCCGCCGACTATGCGGAAGACCTGCGGCTCGGCAAGGAAATCCTCAAGACCAATGTGGAAGCCTACCGCAAGCTGCGCAACACCATGCGCTATATCCTCGGCGCGCTCGAAGGCCTGCAGGATTGGGAACAGGTGCATCACCTGGATATGACCGAGCTTGAACGCTACATCCTGCACCGCCTCCACGAAATCGATGCGCAGGTGCAAGCGGCTTATCTCGTGTTTGACTACAAGCGCATCTTCGCGCTGCTCAGCAATTTCATGACGCAGGATTTGTCCGCCTTCTATTTCGATATCCGCAAGGACGCGCTCTATTGCGATCCCTGGTCGAGCCTGAAGCGCCGCTCCTGCCGCAGCGTGCTGGACCAGCTCTTCCATTGCCTGACCACCTGGTGGGCTCCGATCCTCACCTTCACCATGGAAGAGGTTTGGCTGTCGCGCTTTGCCGGCGAGGGCAGCTCCGTGCATCTCATGCAGTTCGCCAAGCCCCCTGCCGAATGGCACCAGCCGGAAATTGCCAGGAAATGGGACATGATCCGCGAAGTCCGCCGCGCCGTGACCGGTGCGCTGGAACTGGAGCGCGCCGAAAAGCGCATCGGGTCTTCGCTCGAAGCAGCCCCCACGGTTTATGTGGAAATGGACGCCGCCGATATCGCCACGCTCCGCGCCAGCGACTTCGCCGAGGTCTGCATCACCTCTGACATCACCATCGTCGAAGGGGCAGGGCCCAAGGACGCCTTCCGTCTTGACGATCTCAAGAATGTCGCCGTCGTGCCCGCCAAGGCCGAGGGGCAGAAATGCGCCCGCTCCTGGAAAATCTCCAAGGACATCGGCAAGGACAAGGACTTTCCCGATATCACGCCGCGCGACGCCGAAGCGGTGCGCGAATGGCAGACGCGCTTCGGGAAAACCCTCGCATGAGACTGATCTGGGGGCCCCTCGCGCCGCTGGGCTTTGCCCTGGCGCTGCTGGTTTTCGTGGTCGACCAGGCCCACAAGTGGTGGATGCTGAATATCTATGACATCGGCGCCCGGGGGCCGGTGGCTTTCACGCCCTTCCTCGATCTCCTCCTGGTGTGGAACAAGGGCATTTCCTATGGCCTGTTCAACAGCAATGGCCAGGGCATACTGGTGGGCTTGAGCCTGCTTGTCTGCGCCATGCTGTGGATCTGGCTGAACCGGACCCACAGGCCGGTGACCGTGGCGGCCATTGGCCTTGTCATCGGCGGGGCCCTGGCCAATGCCCTGGACCGCCTGATCCGGGGGGCGGTTGCCGATTTCTTCCAGCTCCACTGGGGTGACTGGACCTGGTACGTCTTTAACCTTGCCGACGTGGCCATCGTTGCGGGGGTGGCCCTTTTACTCTATGAATCCTTCCGGGAACGGAATGGGGTGACAGGTCTTGGAAATGCCTGATTCTGATCGCAAACCGCGCCCAAACGGACGGCAGGTGGGAGTATCGGGCATGAAAACAATCTGGAAAATATCCGGGGTTTTGGCCATGAGTTTGGTTCTGGCCGGCTGTGGCGGCGCAAGCCGGCTGCTTGGCGGCATGGGACTTGGCAGTTCCGATCCCGCCCCGCAGACCCCCGCCGTGCGGACCGGCAATAATCTTGCCCTGCCACCCGACCTGCAACTGCGCCCGCCGGGCACCGCGACTGAAACTTACCAGCCAAATCCCGCCCCGCCCGCGCCCGTCCAAACCGCCAGCGCCGAGGAGGGGCTCTATGCACCAGTCGTGCCGGCAGCCCCCGTGGTTAAGAAAGACATTTATGCCGAGTACGGCATTTCGAGAACCAAGCCCGATGGCACGCCCAAGCTCGAAGCTGACCTGAAGGCCGAATTGAAGCAGGCGATCATCAAGCGCAAGCGCGAGACGAACCCCGGCTACGGCACCGTCCGCAACATCGGCAACATCTTCAGCGACGGCTAGCCGAATGCCCCTATGCTCATCGTGCCCGCGCTTGACGCGGGCATCTTCTTTGGAAACGCCGCGATGGCCGTGTCAAGCACGGCCATGATGAGAAAGAGGAGTTCCAAATATTACAAAAATCTCATTGGACGGGCAGGGTGTTCTCCTCCATCTTCCGCTCCGGAACAAATGACCGGGAAAGTTGATTCATGCGCGCCGTCAAGATAGCAGCCCTGCAACTCGTCCTGATCTTCCTTGTTATTCTCCCCGCCCATGCACTGAATGTGGAAGTCGCCAACTTCAAGCTTGCCAATGGCATGGAAGTTGTCGTCATTCCCAATAACCGGGCGCCGGTCGTCACCCACATGGTGTGGTACCGCGTTGGCTCCGCCGATGAGGTTTCGGGCAAATCCGGCCTGGCGCATTTTCTCGAACACCTGATGTTCAAGGGAACAAGCAAGCACCCGCCCGGCGAATTTGACCGCTTCATCGACATCAACGGCGGCGAGGGCAATGCCTTCACGACGCGCGACTACACCGCCTACTTCCAGCGCATCGCCAGCGACCGGCTGGCCCTGATGATGGAACTGGAAGCCGACCGCATGCAGAACCTGGTTCTCACCGACGGGAATGTTCTGCCCGAACTTGACGTGGTGCGCGAAGAGCGCCGCGAACGCACCGACAACGATCCTTCGGCCCTTCTCGGCGAACAGGTTGATGCCGCCATGTATACGGCCCACCCCTATGGCAAGCCGGTGATCGGCTGGATGTCGGAAGTGGCAAAGCTCACAAGGGATGATGCGATGGCCTTCTACCGGGCCCACTATACGCCGGCCAATGCCGTTCTTGTGGTGGCGGGCGATGTGACGCCTGAACAGGTGAAGGTTCTGGCCGAAAAATACTATGGCGTCCTGAAAAATACCTTCACGCCGGAACCACGCGCGCGTACCGCCGAGCCCGACCCCATCGCCTCCCGGCGTGTGACCCTGGTTGATGCACGCGCCGCATCGCCGGTGGTGCAGCGAAGCTATCTCACCCCGTCCTATGCGACGGCCAATGGCCGCGAAGCCCTGGCGCTGGATTTGCTGGCCGATATCCTGGGCAACGGCACGCAAAGCCGGCTTTACAAAAACCTGGTGGTTGACCAGAAAATCGCCGCCCATGCGGCCGCCTGGTTTTCCGGGGACCAATTGGACAGCGGCACCTTTGGCGTCTACGGCGCGCCCAACCCGGGCGCCGATGTTGGCAAGGTGGAAGCAGCCATTGATGCTATCCTCGCTGATATCCTGAAGAACGGCGTGACCCAGAAAGAACTGGACCGCGTGCGCAACCAGGCCATTGCCGAGAGGGTTTACACCCTTGATAACCAGGCCGCCCTGGCGCGCATGGCGGGCGTTGCCCTCACCACCGGACTCTCGGCCCGCAGCATTTTTGACCGTGACATCGACATCGAAAAAGTGACGCTCGACGATATCAGGCAGGCGGCGGAAAAATTCATCGTGCTGAAGCGCTCCGTCACCGGAATCCTGCTGCCTGAAACGCAAACTCTAAACTGATGCAAGGTTCACCCATGCGCGCTGTTCTGTTCCGGATTATTTTCGCTGGCTTTGCCCTGGCCATCTCCTTTGGCTATGCCAATGCCATTGAAATCAAGGAAGTCACCAGCCCCGGCGGCATCAAGGCCTGGCTGGTGGAAAGCAAATCCATTCCCCTCATCGCCATGGATTTCTCATTTGAAGGCGGCTCAACCTCCGACCCGGTTGGGAAAGAGGGTACGGCGCATTTCATCACCGGCATGATGGATGAAGGCGCAGGCGACCTCGATAGCGCCGCGTTCCAGGCCCTGCGCGATGAACTCGCGGTGCGGATCAGCTTCGACAGCGGCATGGACCAGTTTGAAGGTTCCCTGCAGACGCTTTCCAAGAACCGCGAGCAGGCCTTCGGCCTTCTCAGGAAAGTGCTCACCGCGCCGCATTTTGAAAAGACCGCCATGGAGCGGGTGCGCCAGCAATTTCTGCTGTCCGCCAGGAACGACGAACAGGAACCGGAAACAATTGCTTCGCGGGCCTGGATGAAACTGGCCTTTGGCGACCAGCTCTATGCCCGCCAGTCCAATGGCACGCCGGCCTCCATTGCCGCCATCACCCCTGATGATTTGCGCGCCATGCACAAGCTCCTCTTCAGCCGCAAGAGCCTGAAGGTGGCCGTGGTCGGCGACATTGATGCGGCAACCCTCGGCCCGGCACTCGATGAAATTTTTGGCGGCCTTCCCGACACGGACCCGCCCAAGGCAGTTTCCAGCGTAACGGTGGCCAAGGGCCCGGTTGTGAACATCATTGACCGCGATATTCCCCAAAGCATCATTATTTTCGGCACCGAGGGCATCCTGCGCGAGGATCCTGATTTCATTCCGGCCTTTGTCATGAGCCAGGTCCTGGGCGGCAGCGGCTATGCCTCGCGCCTGATGAAGGAGGTGCGCGAAAAGCGCGGCCTCACCTATGGCGTTGGCTTTGGCCTTTCGCCCATGGAACATGCCGGCCTCTATGTAGGCTCGCTCGGCACCCGCAACGAGAAGGCCGGCGAAGCGCTGGCGGTCGTGAAGGAAACCTTGAAGAAACTGGCCGACGAGGGGCCAACCCAGGCCGAACTCGATGACGTGAAAACCTTTCTCACCGGCTCCTATGCCCTGCGCTTTGACACCAATGACAAGATCGCCGGCCAGCTTCTGGGCATCCAGGAGGAGGATCTGGGGATTGACTACATCAACAAGCGCAACGCCATGGTGGAGGCGATAACCCTTGACCAGGTGAAGGCCCAGGCCAAGCGCCTGCTCGACAGCGAGCGTCTGATCGTGACGGTGGTGGGCAAGCCCGAAGGCCTGAAATCCACAGGCACGGGCGGGTAAACGCCAGATCCGCAGTTCCCGTGCAATTCCGTTCCAACCATGGTAGCGTAACGATATCATCGCGGAGGGATATCCAATGAGTGAACTGGTCTGCCTTGAACTGAGTGTGCTCTTGTGGTTCGCGCATGTGCTTAGCCGCCTGTTCACGGCGAGGGCGGAATTCGGCGATGCCTATCTGTTGGGCCCGCGGGATGAGAAGAAAACCCCCAAGGGATTGGTTTGTGGTCGCGCCGAACGGGCTCTCGCCAACTATGTCGAGAATCTCGTGCCCTTTGTCGCCCTTGACCTCGCGCTCATTGCCACCGGGCAAACCGGCGGCCTGGGCGCAACGCTCTGGATTATCGGGCGCGTTGCCTATCTCCCGATCTATCTTTCAGGCGTTTCCTATATCCGCACGGCAGCCTGGGCCGTTTCGATCATAGGGCTGCTGATGATGCTGGCGCGGCTGGCCGGATACTAGCCCGGTCGCGTGAAGTGCCAATCCCTGGCTGATCTGCTAGGCTGGGCTCATGCGAATCCATAGGCTTTCCGAAGGCACCATCAACCGCATTGCGGCAGGCGAAGTCATTGAACGCCCGGCCAGCGTGGTGAAAGAGCTTGTCGAAAACGCCCTTGATGCCGGCGCCACGCAAATTGACGTAGCCTTCCGCGGCGGCGGCAAATCCTTCATCCGGGTGACCGACAATGGCTCCGGCATGGCGCCCGATGATTTGGCGCTCTGGCATCGAACGCCACGCCACCTCAAAGCTCAGCGACGACAATCTCATTGATATCCGCACCCTCGGATTTAGGGGCGAGGCATTGCCGTCCATTGCCTCCGTCAGCCGCATGAGCCTGTCGTCGCGTTTGCTAGGCGCAGGCGAAGCCAATATCCTGCGCATTGAAAGCGGCCAGCGCCAGGATGTGAAACCAGCCTCGCTGGCGCAAGGGACCGAAATCGAAGTCCGTGACCTTTTCTATGCAACTCCCGCCCGCCTGAAATTCCTCAAAACCGACCGCACCGAAACGGCGGAAGCGGCCGATGTGGTGCGGAGGCTTGCGCTGGCCCATCCCGCCACGGGCTTTACCTTCGTCACCGAAGAACGCCGCATGATTGATGCGCCGGCCAATGAAACCCGCGAAGCCCGCGTTGCCCGCATCATGGGAAGCGAGTTCAGGGAAAACGCCGTGGCGTTTTTGGGCGAACGGGAGAATGTGACCGTGCAGGGCTTTGCCGGATTGCCGACCTACAGCAGGGCCCAGGGCAACATGCAGTTTGCCTTCGTGAATGGCAGGCCGGTGCGCGACAAGCTCATCGCCGGGGCCATTCGCGGCGCCTATGCGGATTTGATGTCGCGCGCCCGTTTCCCCGCTCTGGTGTTATTTTTGACCTGCCCGCCGGACCGCGTCGACGTGAATGTGCATCCCGCCAAATCCGAGGTGCGCTTCCGCGACAGCGCCTTCGTGCGCGGCCTCATCGTTTCAACCATCCGCGCCGCGTTGGCTTCCAAGGGCGTGGCCTCCAATACCGGCATGGCGCGCGCCACGGTTTCAAGCTTCCGGCCCATGACCTCACCCACCTACGGCGGCTTCGCCGAGCGCCAGGCCGCCTTCGAAATGGACATGCCGCTGGCCGCACCTGTGGCCGAAACGCCATTCACCGAGGATTTTCCACTGGGTGCCGCCCGCGCGCAGTTTCACGACAACTACATCGTGGCGCAAACCAAATCCGGCATCGTTCTTGTTGACCAGCACGCGGCCCATGAGCGCCTGGTCTATGAACGCCTGAAGCGCGAGCGCGCCGAGGATGGCATCGCAACCCAGCCCTTGCTGGTGCCGCAAGTCGTCGAGCTTGATCCCAGCGATGTGGAACGCCTGAGCGGTGCCGCAGAATTATTGGCGCAGTCCGGCCTCGTGCTCGAAGCCTTCGGCGATGGCGCCGTGCTGCTGAGGGAAATCCCAACCGCTCTCGGCAGCGCCGATATCGCCGGCATCGTCAAGGACATCGCCGACGAATTGGCAGAGCTGGGTGAAACAACAGCAGTTGATGAGCGCATCAATCACGTGCTGGCCACCATGGCCTGCCACAACTCCGTGCGCTCCGGCCGCAAGCTCAAGCCCGATGAAATGAACGCGCTGCTCCGCGAAATGGAAGCCACGCCCAATTCCGGCCAATGCAATCACGGCCGCCCGACCTTTGTGGAATTGAAACTGGCCGATATCGAAAGACTATTCGGACGGCGGTAGTCTTCCCCAATGTCACCGGCGAAGCCGTCTGAGTTCGACCGGCTGCCTGAATGCCAACTAGGTGCGATAAAACCTGACCTTCGTCTCCCCATAGCCGCGCTCATCAATGAGCGTCAGCCCGGCGACCTCGGGCACTTCGGCTTTCTCGATTTCTTCCAGAACCACAATGCCGCCCGCATTGATCCACTCGCCTTGGACAAGCGCATTCAAGGCCTTTGCGCCAAACCCCTTGCCATAGGGCGGGTCGGCGAAAATCAGATCAAACTTCGGCAGCGGCGCGCAGGGGCCCAAGATCCGTTGCATCCCGCCGCCAGATCTTGCACTGGCCGATCACGCCCAAGCTTGTCCGCATTGGTCCGCACCAGCCCGCGCGCCTCCGCACTTTCATCGACGAATTGGCAATAGCGCGCGCCGCGCGACAGGGCCTCAAAGCCCAAGGCTCCGGTGCCGGCAAACAGGTCCAGCACCCGCGCACCATCCAGTTCGAGTCCGGCGATGCCATGGGCCAGGATGTTGAACACCGCTTCGCGCACCCGGTCCGAGGTGGGCCGTGTCGCTTGATCCGAAGGTGTTGCGAGATGAAGTCCCTTAAACTTTCCGCCGACGATCCGCATCACTCTTCCTGAATTTTCCGCCCAATTGCTCTTGCCAGAATTTTTGCGGAATTTCCTCTATTCCTCCGCGCTTCAGTTCGCCGAGCTGGAAGGGCCCGAAACTGGTGCGGATCAGGCGGTTCACCTGCAGGCCGAGATACTCGCAGATTTTCTTGACCTCGCGGTTCTTGCCCTCGCGGATGGCGACCGTCATCCAGACATTGTCGCCCTGCGATGATTCGACCTTGGCTTCCACCGGGCCATAGCGCACGCCGTCGATCTCAACGCCCTGGGTGAGCTTGGCCAGCCCCGCATCATCCATCTTGCCATAGGCGCGCACCCGGTAGCGCCTGATCCAGCCGGAGGAGGGAAGTTCCAGAAGCCGTTCGATCTCGCCGTCATTGGTGAGCAGCAGCAGGCCTTCCGTGTTGATATCGAGCCGGCCGATGGAAACAACGCGCGGCAATTGCTGTTCCAGCTTGTCAAACACCGAGGGCCGCCCCTGCGGGTCCTTGTGGCTCACCACCAGGCCTTCCGGCTTGTGATAGCGCCAGAGCTTCGACTCTTCCTTTTGCGGCAGGGGCTTTCCATTGATGCGGATCTGGTCGGCGTCGGTCACGTTGATGGCGGCGGTCTTGAGAACCTTGTGGTTGAGCGTCACATGGCCATCGAGGATCAATTGCTCGGCCTCACGCCTGGAGCAGACGCCCGCCCGGGCAATGACCTTGGCAATCCGCTCGCCTTCAAATTCGCTCATCTTGACCTCGACTTCACTTTAGGGCTCATGTCGCACGATGACACAGAAACTACCAGAGCCCATGTTGCGGGCCTTCGCCGAAGCCGAAAAGGCAGCCGAAAGGGGCGAAGTTCCCGTGGGCGCCGTGATCACCGACAAATTGGGTAATATTTTGGCGGTTGCCGGAAACCGCACCCTCGCTGACCACGACCCCACCGCCCATGCCGAGATGCTTGTCATCCGGGAGGTGGCCACCAAACTGGGCTCGGAACGCCTCATTGATTGCGATCTCTACGTGACGCTCGAACCCTGCGCCATGTGCGCCGCCGCCATTTCCTTCGCCCGCATCCGGCGGCTCTATTTCGCCGCGTCCGATGAAAAAATGGGTGCGGTGGAGCACGGCCCGGTTTTCTTCGCCCAGCCGACTTGCCATCACAAACCCGAAGTCTACGGCGGCATCGGCGGGCAACGCGCCGAAACGCTGTTGAGAGATTTCTTCAGAGGCAGGCGTTAAGCGATTCAATTGATTCGAAATTTCCTCAACTCTCATCATGCCCGCGCCTATTATCCTCTCCCGTGAAACGGGAGAGGAGGGGACCCAATCGCGAAGCGATTGGGGAGGTGAGGGGAACACGGTGGAAGTGCCCTCATCTATCCCATGTCACTTCGTGACATAGGTCCCTTTCTTCTCCCGCTTCGCGGGAGAAGACGTCTAATGTGCATTCATCCGCAATTCCAGCGCGCGCTTGAGCTTGTCCTTGCTGGCCTTGGACGCTTCAAAGATCTCGCGTGGCTTGAAGAATTCCCGCGAGCCGAAGCTCTCGACCTCCGGCCTGATATAGATATCAGGCGGCGACACGGCCCGGCGGAGTTCGGCCAGCTGGTTGAACATGATGAGCATGGAGCCAACCGCAAGTTCCATGTTGGAAGGGTGGGCCCGCGCCAGGGCCTTGGGCTTTCCCGTGACGTCAATGGCCACCACGATATCCATGCCTTCGCGCACATGATTGAAGGGAACCGGATTGGTGACGCCGCCATCCACATGAACGTGGCCGTCAATGCGCGGCCCCACAATGAGACCGGGAATGGCGATGGAGGCCGCCACCGCCTTCACGATGCTGCCTTGCGAGAGCACGCGCTCCTCCATGCGTTCGAAATCCGTGGTGATGATGCGCAAGGGAATTGCCGTCTCTTCAATGTTCTTCGGCAGGGAATCGGGCAGCGCCAGTTCCACCAGCTTTTCGCCGTGAAGATGCAGCGACAGCAGGCCTTGCAGGGAAACGATCTCCCTGATTTTTGAGCCGCGCGTGCCGAACACATAGCGCGCCGCGCCCATGCGGTTGCCGAGGATTTTTTCCGCTTGCAGCCGCATGTCCTTGGCCGTCATGCCGCAGGCATAGGCAGCACCTATCAGGGCGCCCATGCTGCATCCGGCGATGATCGCGGGCTTCACGCCCAATTCATCAAAGACTTCCAGCATCGGAATATGGGCCAGGCCCCGCGCCCCGCCGCCGCCCAGGGCCAATCCGATTTTGGGTTCACTCATGGCTTCATTTGTTAATCGCGCGCCAGCCGATGTCTTTTCGGCAAAAGCCGTCTGGCCAGTCAATTTTTCCAATTGCTTCATAGGCTTTTACTTGGGCATCCCGCCGCCGTTTTGCCAAGGGCGGTAATGTTCAAAACACGGCCTCCCACGGCCAAAAGCTTGCCATCTTTCAAGGCGGTGCCGGCGTGAAAAATCTCCACATCTTCGCCGAAATCCTGTGCGAGCCCCTTGATCTCAGTGCCTTTGACATAGTCGCCGGGATAGCCCTTGGCGGCCATGACAACTGTGAGCGCGAAGTCGTCGCGCCAGCGCACCGAAACCTTGTCGAGCGTTCCATCAACCGTGGCCAGCAGCAGCGTCAGCAGGTCATCGCGCAGGCGCATCATCAGCACTTGTGTTTCCGGATCGCCGAAACGGGCATTGTATTCGATGAGCTTTGGTCCGTCCTTCGTGAGAATGAGGCCCGCATAGAGCACGCCCACATAGGGGTGGCCCATGTCGGCCAGCGCCTTCACCGTTGGCTTCACGATTTTCTCCAGCGCTTCGGCGCACAGCGCTTGCGGTCATGCACGGCGCTGGGGAATAGGCCCCCATGCCGCCCGTGTTCGGGCCAACATCGCCATCGCCCACCCGCTTGTGATCCTGCGCCGTGGCGAGGGCCAAGGTGTGGACGCCATCCGACAAGACAAAAAAGCTCGCCTCTTCGCCTTCCAGGAATTCCTCGATCACGCATTCCGCTTCGCCGAAGCGGCCGGAAAAAATATCCTGCAACGCGGCCTCGGCTTCCGGCAGAGTCATCGCCACGGTCACGCCCTTGCCCGCCGCCAGGCCATCCGCCTTGATCACGATGGGAGCCCCTTGCGAGGCGAGATAGGCTTTCGCTTTTTCCAAATCCGTGAAGCGCCCATAGGCGGCGGTTGGAATATTGTAGTTGGCGCAGATGTCCTTGGTGAAACCCTTGGAGCCTTCAAGCTGGGCCGCAAATTTCGAAGGGCCAAAGGCCTTGATGCCTGCGGCGTTGAGATCGTCGACCAGCCCCGCCACCAGCGGCGCTTCCGGGCCGACCACGACAAAATCAATGTTCTTGGCTTTGCACAGGCTGATCACCGCCCGATGGTCGGTAATGTCGATGGCAGCCAATTCTGCGACCTGTGCGATGCCGGGATTGCCCGGCGCGCAATAGAGTTTCGTGAGCAGCGGGCTGGCCGAAAGGGCCCAGGCCAGCGCATGCTCGCGGCCCCCGGAGCCAATCAAAAGTACATTCATCCCAACTCTTCCTTGCCTTTCGCTGCCTTCTCGCATTTGATAGGCTGGAATCAAAGCGAAACTGGCGAAATGTCCACTGATTGGCCCTATAACCCCGAAACCGGCGAAATTATAGACCAGCCGTTGCCCAATATTGCCGAGTATTCGGTCACCGAGATTTCCCATGCCCTCAAGAAAACCCTTGAGGAAACCTTCGGCCATGTGCGGGTGCGCGGCGAAATTTCAGGCTACCGTGGCCCCCATTCCTCCGGCCACTGCTATTTCTCGATCAAGGACGAAGGCGCCAAGCTCGACGCCGTGATCTGGCGCGGCAATTTTTCCAGGCTCCGCGCCAAGATGCAGGAGGGGCTGGAAGTCGTCGCCACCGGCAAGATCACCTCCTATCCCGGCAAATCCAACTACCAGATCGTCATTGAAAATATCGAGCCCGCCGGCGTTGGCGCGCTCATGGCGCTGCTTGAGGAACGCAAACGCAAGCTGGCCGCCGAAGGCCTGTTTGATGCGGACCGCAAGAAGCCGCTGCCATACTTGCCGAAACTGATCGGCGTGGTGACCTCGCCAACCGGCGCCGTCATCCGCGATATCCTGCATCGCCTGAGCGACCGCTTCCCGCGCCATGTGCTCGTCTGGCCCGTGCGGGTGCAGGGCGAAACCTCGGCGGCGGAAGTGGCCGCTGCCATCATCGGCTTCAATGCCATGGCAAATCCGCCTGACCTGATCATCGTGGCGCGCGGCGGCGGCTCGCTGGAAGACCTCTGGGGCTTCAACGAGGAAATTGTCGTGCGCGCCGTGGCGGGCAGCAGGATTCCCATCATTTCCGCCGTGGGCCATGAAACCGATACGACGCTGATTGATCTCGTGTCCGATCACCGGGCGCCCACGCCATCAGCCGCGGCCGAGCGCGCCGTTCCGGTGCGCGCCGATCTTCTGGCTGAACTGGCATCGCTCAATGCCCGGCAGGCCAGAAGTGTCGCCCGCTATTTCGATGAACGCCGCACCAGGCTGCGCTCCGCCGCCCGCGCCTTGCCCAAGCCCGATGAATTCCTGGCCCTCGTGCGCCAGCGCTTTGATACGGTGGCGGCAAGATTGCCCCAGGCGCTGCGCGCCAATGTGCAGCACCACCGGGTTGATCTGGCAAAAATTTCCGGCAGGCTTTCCGTGCGGCCCATTGTGCAGAACCAGCAAGAGCTGAAGCGCCGCTTGGCTGAAGCAAACCTTCGCGGCGGTCGCGCCGTGTCCCGCGTGCTGCAATCCTTCAAGGACCGGCTTTCCGCCGAAGCAAAACTCTTCGCGGCATTGAACTACACCTCGGTTCTGGCCCGCGGCTTTGCGCTGGTGCTCGACACCAAGGGCCAGCCCGTCAAACAGGCCGCAGCGGTCAGCCCCGGTCAAACCTTGAAAATTCAGTTCAGTGATGACACATTGACGGTTCAGGCCGCCAGGAAGACCGCCCAGGGCGAACTTTTTTGATTTAGGAAACATGATGAATTATCTCGACCCCAATTTGCCCAAACAGCGCGAGGCAAAGCTGAAGTACCTGAACGCCGATTTTCAGGTTCTGCGCGAGGGCGATTACGTCCGCTGCAGCGTGTCCGGCAACCCCATAAGGCTGGAAAACCTGCGCTATTGGGACGTCGAGCGGCAGATGGCCTTTGGCTCGGCGGAGATCTCGTTTAGCGAGTTTCTCGCCAGACTGTGACAATAGCGACCAGGCAGGCGTCGCTGAAAAAGCCCGCCACCGTGCTTTCCGTGCCACATGACCGGCCCTAAATCCCCAGCCTTATCAGGTAATTACGGGAATTAACGGTCGGTTGCCCCGGCTGCGGTAAGACTGGAATACCGCATAAACTGGGTGTATAAGCCCATTCCTTTGTATCTGGAGTTACGCGAATGTTGACCAATTGGACACCTGATAGCTGGCGGAAATTCCCCGTTGTGCAGGTGCCGGACTATGCCGATGCCAAGAAGCTGGAAATCGTGGAAAAGCGCCTGGCTGGCTTTCCGCCGCTGGTTTTTGCCGGCGAGGCGCGCAAGCTGAAGCGCAAACTGGCGCGCGTCGCCGAGGGCAGGGCTTTCCTGCTCCAGGGCGGCGACTGCGCCGAAAGCTTCGCCGAGCATTCCGCCGACAACATCCGCGATTTCTTCCGCGTCTTCCTCCAGATGTCGGTGGTCATGACCTTCGCCGGCGGCCAGCCCGTGGTGAAAGTGGGCCGCATCGCCGGGCAATTCGCCAAGCCGCGCTCCTCGCCAACCGAGGTGATCGATGGCGTTGAATACCCGATCTATCGCGGCGACATCATCAATGCCCCGGAAGTTTCCCTTGAAGGCCGCCAGCCGGACCCCGAGCGCCAGATCATGGCTTACCGCCAGTCGGCGGCAACGCTCAATCTGCTGCGCGCCTTTGCCCAGGGCGGTTATGCCAACCTTGAGCATGTCCATAAGTGGACTCTCGGCACCCTGAAGGATTCGCCCGCCTTCGAGCGCTACCAGGAATTGGCTGACCGCATCACCGAAGCGCTGGGCTTCATGCGCGCCTGCGGCATCAATGCCGATACCGCGCCGCAACTGCGCCAGACCGATTTCTTCACCAGCCACGAATCCCTGCTGCTCGGTTACGAGCAGGCGATGACCCGCGTCGATTCCACCAGCGGCGACTGGTATGCAACCTCGGGCCACATGCTGTGGATCGGTGACCGCACCCGCCAGCCGGATCATGCCCATGTCGAATTCTGCCGCGGCATCAAGAATCCGATTGGCCTCAAATGCGGTCCGTCGCTGAAGGCCGATGAACTCATCCGGCTGATCGATATTCTCAATCCGGAGAATGAACCCGGCCGCCTCACGCTGATTGCGCGCTTCGGCGCCGACAAGGTTGAAAAGCATCTGCCGGAATTGATCCGCGCCGTGAAGCGCGAGGGCAGGGTCGTCGTGTGGTCCTGCGACCCCATGCATGGCAACACCATCAAGGCGACATCCGGCTACAAGACGAGGCCCTTCGAGGCCATCATGACCGAAGTGCGCCGCTTCATGGCGATCCACCAGGCCGAAGGCACCCATGCCGGCGGCGTCCATGTCGAAATGACCGGCAAGGATGTAACGGAATGCACCGGCGGCCTGCGCGCCCTGCGCGATGAGGACCTAAATGACCGTTACCACACCTTCTGCGACCCGCGCCTCAACGCGGCCCAGGCCCTGGAGCTTTCCTTCCTGGTGGCCGAAGAGCTGAAGAAGGAAATGGCCTCGCGTCCCCGCGTCAATGATGACGACGAGTCCATGGAAGCTGCCGAGTAAGTTAGTAAATTTCCAATTTGTCATCATGACCGGGCTTGACCCGGTCATCTTCTTTGCATTCAATAAGTCATGGCATCTGGGATTTGTTACGTCATGACAAACCGCCCGCGTGGTGCGCTTTACACGGGCATGACCACAGACATTGTCCACGGCAATGGAAGATCGAATTGATTGAGAAGATGAATCCCGACTGGGACGATTTATTTCACAATCTGGCCTGAGCAAGAAGATGACCGCGTCGAGCGCGGTCATGATGAGAGTTAGTGTAACGTCAAGGCACAACCTGAAAAGGCTGCACCATGTGCGGGCTGGTTTTGCGGAACTCGCCGAGGATATGGGCAAACAGCGCCACCAGCACCACGGCGCCGCCGATGAGCGTTGGCACGCTTGGCACTTCATTGATGAACACCAGCACCCAGAAGGGCGTGAGCGGAACCTCAAGCGCAGCAATGAGAGTTGCTTCCGCCGCCGGCACGCGTCGCGAGCCATAGGCGTAGAGAATAAGGCCCAGGGCATTCTGCAGGACGCCGAACAGGGCAATGAGCCCAAGCTCGTAAGTCGAGACAGAAAGCGTCGAGACAAACCAGAAGCAGACGAAGGAACACAGATAGGCCGAAGCGCCCATGGCGGGCAGCATCGCCACCTCGCGGTGCCGCCGCATGATCACCGTGAAGCAGGCCATCGACAGCGACATGAGCACCGCCAGGAATTTGCCGAACATGCTGCCGCCCCAGGGCGAACCCAGAAGCATGATGGTAACCCCGGCAAGGGCCACCGCGCTGGCGATCAGCGTTGAGCGGCTGGGGCGTTCGCCGATAAACAGGTAGGCAAGGCCCGCGGTGACAAAGGGCACCGTGGCGTAAATCACCATGGCATCCGCCACGCTGGTGTAGCGGATCGCCCCAATGCCGGTGATCATGCCAAGGGCCGAAAAGCAGGCCACCGCCAGGGCGGGCCAGCGCAACCCGGCGAGGATGCTTAAAGCGCTCCTGCCTTCCGAGGCAAAGAAGAAAAGCATGACCGCGCTGCCCGAAAACAGCCCGCGCCAGAACAGCAGGGTCATCAGGTCGCTGGGAATAATGCGGGTGAAAATGCCGCCCGATGACCACGCCAGGGCAGCAAAGGCCACCAGAATCAGGCCCAGTCGATGCTGCTTTTGCTCAAGGGAAGTCATGCGCCCTCATAGGATTTCCCCCCGTGCCGCGGCAAGGCCCGTAAACCTCATGGCAACCCTGCTTGCCACGATGGGCTTGACGGAAAAGCCCAATTCAACCATGGTGCGCGCCATGAACACCGCCCCCCACCATGCCGTTAACGTTTGCGGCATTATTATTATTTGCTAGTTGAAAAACTGCTGGCAGGGCGCCGCTTACTTAAATTTGTCTTAAAGCGTTTCCCGGTCAGGCCAAAACCGTGGAAAAATGATGACTTTGCGCCTTTATAATACGCTCACCCGCCAGAAGGAGGACTTCAAACCCCTCGATGCTTCGAACGTGCGCATGTATGTCTGCGGCCCCACCGTCTATGATTTCGCCCATATCGGCAATGCCCGCCCCGTCATCGTGTTTGACGTGCTGTTCCGGCTGCTGCGCCATCTCTATGGGCCGGAGCATCGTCACCTACGTGCGCAACATCACCGACGTGGATGACAAGATCAACGCAAGGGCGCTGCGGGATTTTCCCGAACTGCCGCTGAACGAGGCGATCCGCCGCGTCACCGAAAAAACCGCCAACCAGTTTCAGGCCGATGTGAAAGCCCTGGGCTGCCTCGAACCCACCGCCCAACCCCGCGCCACGGAATTCATCGACCAGATGATCGAGATGATCACTGTGTTGCTGGCCAAGGGCAACGCCTATCAGGCGGGCGGCGAAGTGCTGTTCAATGTGGAATCCATGAAAGACTACGGTGCGCTGTCGAACCGCAAGCTGGAAGACCAGCAGGCCGGCGCCCGCGTGGCCGTGGAAGCCCACAAGAAAAACCCCGGCGACTTCGTGCTGTGGAAACTCTCAAGCGCCGAGGAACCCGGCTGGGAAAGCCCGTGGGGCCGTGGCCGTCCCGGCTGGCACATCGAATGCTCCGCCATGAGCAAAAGCTATCTCGGCGAAGTCTTCGACATCCACGGCGGCGGCCTTGATCTCATCTTCCCCCACCACGAAAACGAACTCGCCCAATCCCGCTGCGCCCACGGCACAAAGAAAATGGCGAACGTCTGGATGCACAACGGCTTCCTCCAGGTCGAAGGACAGAAAATGTCCAAGAGCCTGGGGAATTTCGTGACGATTAATGAGTTGCTGGAGACTGAAAAATTTGGCGGAAAAAAGTGGCCGGGCGAAGTACTACGTCTTGCAATGTTGAAGACACACTATCGACAGCCAATTGACTGGACTGTGCGAACGCTGTTGGAGGCCGAAACAACCATTGAAAAATGGATTGAAACTTTTGATCAGTCTGGTTGGAACACCGATGAATTGGTTGATCACATTTGGGTGAAACCAGATTTATCAACACACTGGTTGATGATCTGAACACTCGCGAAGCAATTGGGCAGCTACATAAGATGCAAAGCTTGCATCGACGGTTCAGGAATAACAAGTCGACTAGACGGACATGCCTCGCATTCATGGCTTGCCCTGAAAGCTCTTGGGATTGGAAGTGTCATTCTGGTGAATTCAACGACTGAAGTTCTGAAGCAATGAATGTCAGAACCAAAGTTGACATGCAAATTGATACCGCTCGCCTTGCGGCACGCGCCGCGAAAGATTGGAAAGAGTCTGATCGCATCCGCGATGAACTTGCTGCCATGGGCGTGACGATCAAGGACAACAAGGACGGCACGACGAGTTGGGAGGTCAAGCGATGACCCGCGAACACATCTCTCTCTTCGACACCACGCTGCGTGACGGCCAGCAGACGCCCGGCGTTGATTTTTCGCTGGATGACAAGCTGGTGGTGATCGACCTGCTCGACAAGCTCGGCGTCGATTACATCGAGGGCGGCTATCCCGGCGCCAACCCCACCGACACGGCGCTTTTACAGCGAGGACCGGAAAACCAAGGCCACCTTCACCGCCTTCGGCATGGTGAAGCGGGCAGGGCGCTCCGTCTCCAATGATACCGGCTTGCAGGATTTGATCCGCGCCCATTCCAAGGCCATCTGCTTCGTGGCGAAGTCCTGGGACTATCATGTGCGCGTGGCGCTGGGCTGCACCAATGAGGAAAATCTCAACTCGATCCGCCAGTCCGTGGAGGCCGCCGTTTTCGCCGGCAAGGAAGTGCTGGTCGACTGCGAACATTTCTTTGATGGCTACAAGGCCAACCCGGACTACGCGCTGGCCTGCGCCAGGGCGGCCCATGACTCGGGCGCGCGCTGGGTGGTGCTCTGCGACACCAATGGCGGCACCATGCCCGCCGAGATTTCCGAGATCGTCGGCGACCGTGACGAAAACCGTTCCCGGAAGCCATCTCGGCATCCACGCCCATAACGACACCGATCAGGCCGTGGCCAATTCACTGGCGGCCCTCGATGCGGGCTGCCGCCATGTGCAGGGCACCCTGAACGGCATCGGCGAACGCTGCGGCAATGCCAATCTGGTTTCGATCATCGCCACCCTCGGCCTGAAGAAATCCTACCGTGACCGCTTCACCATCTCTGTCGATGACGAGCGCCTGCAGAACCTGACCCACGTGGCCCGCGCCTTCGACGAATTGCTGAACCGCGCCCCCAATGCCCAGGCGCCCTATGTGGGCAAGAGCGCCTTTGCCACCAAGGCCGGCATTCACGCCTCGGCCATCGTCAAGGAACCGGAAACCTACGAGCATGTGAAGCCCGAAACCGTGGGCAATCGCCGCCGCATGCTGGTCTCCGACCAGGCCGGGAAATCCAACCTGATTTCCGAGTTGCACCGCGTTGGCTTGAATGTGGCGAAGGACGACAAGCGCCTCGACGCGCTGCTGCGCGAAGTGAAGGAGCGCGAGGCTGCGGGCTATGCCTATGATGCCGCCGATGCCTCTTTCGAAATTCTGGCGCGGCGCACGCTCGGCAGCGTGCCCCATTATTTCGATGTGCTGTCCTTCCGCGTGATTGTCGAACAGCGCGGCAGCGAAATGATTTCCGAAGCCGTGGTGAAAGTGAAGGTGGAAGACGAAACCTTCATCAACGCGGGCGAGGGCAATGGCCCGGTGAATGCGCTCGACGTGGCGCTGCGCAAGGACCTCGGCAAGTTCCAGCCCTATATCAACGATCTCGAACTGGTCGATTACAAGGTGCGTATCCTCAATGGCGGAACGGGAGCCACAACCCGCGTGCTGATCGAAAGCCGCGATGGCAAGGGCGACCGCTGGTTCACCGTGGGAGTTTCGCCCAATATCGTGGAAGCCTCGTTCCAGGCGCTGTCGGATTCCATCATCTACAAGCTGCTGCGCGAAGGCGTGACCGGCGATAGCTGACATGCGGGATGCTCATGCGACCCATGCCCGATGACCATTTGCCGCCCAATCCGCACGCCGCTAAACCCCCGGAAACATGGCAGCCATTGATACACCAGTGAAAACCGGATTAACCCCAGCCGAGAAAGGCGTTCTTTATGCCGTCCTGGCGCATCTCACCTGGGGCGCCATGGCGGTCTATTTCGGCTTTATGCGCCATATCAGCCCGGTGGAAATCGCCGTGCACCGGGGCCTCTGGTCCATTCCCTTTGCCGCCCTGATCATCTGGTGGCTGGGCCAGTACCGGGATGTCTGGCGCGCCGTCGCCTCGAAACGAAACCTCGCCATTCTCACCCTCACCAGCGCCATCATCGTCTTCAACTGGGGCTTCTACGTCTGGTCCATCGAGGTGGGCCGCACCCTGGAATCCAGCCTTGGCTATTACATCAATCCGCTCCTCAATGTTGTGATGGGTTACCTGTTTCTGGGCGAGCGCTTTAACCGCATGCAGATGGTGGCTCTTTTCCTTGCGCTGGTGGCCGTCCTCATCCAGACTTTTGCCGCAGGCGTGTTCCCTTGGCTTGGCCTGATGCTGGCCGCAACCTTTTGCCTCTATGG
>CAVWAY010000021.1:0-70233 GCA_963753025.1 uncultured Alphaproteobacteria bacterium
CGGGTGCCCTCATTGTTGCGCGCGATGGGCGCCACATAATCGGGGAATACGCCGGGCAGGGGCGGCTCGTTGCCGGTAATGTCGCGCAGGGTGCGCGCAGCCCCCGCACATAGCTTTGGCTTGAGGTAATCGAATAGAGATTGCACATGCTTTGCTATCGGTTGGTGAAAGCAATCCGCAGGGATGCAGCAGCCCTTGTAGAGCTTTTCCACGCCGTGCTCACGAATGACAACATAGGCGGAGCCCCGTTCACCGTTGCGTTGTCGGCCAATGGCAAATTTCATCGCTGTAAACAAAGGACACCGCCGCTTCAGGGAGCAGAACCGGTGAGCGGCCCAACCCGGAGAATCACGCCGATTGCACGGACCTTACCGCAAACTCGTGCTTTTCCGGAAACAGCGACATGCGGACGGAATGCATCGTCCCAGCGCAGGCCCCAGGGCGGCGAGGACGCGCCGCAATAGCCGGCTGCCGGAAGGTCGGTCTTTGCCAGGGTCAGTGGCAAGGCCCGCCAGAGACGGCTGGCCTCAACCCAGCCTTCAACCTGGTTTTGCCGGATCAGCTGCCACGTTAGAAAACTGCCCTGGTCACGCGTGCCATCAGAAGGCGGCATCGTCAATGCCAAGCGTGCCCATCAGCGCTGAACTGTGGGATGGCTTTGCCCTGAGCTGAACCGCTTCGCCCGCGCGGACACCCACCACACGGTAGTAGCCCGCGGGAACGGCGCAAGATGATGAGGCCGAGCCAGCTTGGCCGGGTGCTGACCAGAGCAGGGCGCTCATGAAAACGAAGCAAAAAGAAAACCGGGTTAAAGACACATGCATGTGACACTCCCCTGTTGCGAATGATCCTACAGCAAAGTGCCATTGTTTTCAACCACGGGCCAGGCACCTCGGCCGCGCCTATGGCCCAGCGAACAGGTGCTGCGGGAGTTTGAAATCCTCCGCATCGTCCCACCATTTCCCCTGGTTTTTGCGGGCATCGCGGAAGGCGAAGTAGACTTCATCGATAAAATCCTGATAGCGGTTGCCGCGCTGCCCCAGCACATAGAAAACATTGGGCCACACGTCGTCGCTCATGGTCAAAGGGGTTTTCCGGCTGATCCAGTTGAAGATGAGATCGGGGCTGATTTCCATTTCGCGGCCCAGCGGCACAATCCAGTCCCGGCCGTAGAGCAGATCGCCCATCCGGGTCAAAAATTCGATGGCCTTGTCATTCTCGGTCATTGGGGTGTCACCTTCTTCTGGCGTTTCACGTTGGCGCCCTGGTCAAACAGGACGGTGATGCGCCGTGACCAGCAATGCGGGCATTTCAAACGGGACCAAAGGTCCTGCAGGGGAAAGCCTTCGCCGCGCGTCCCGACCAGTTACCAAATCCAGCTCGGTATTTTCATAACATTCAGGCATCTGCTTCATGCCGCGCTTTTTGCCATGGGCGCAGCGGGTATTGACGCGCCAGCCGGCCTCGTAGGCCTGGCCGAGGGTCACTATGGGCTTCTTTTCTCTTCCATGGAACAAAACTAGAACAAATTGGTTTTGGGAGTCAAGTGGCCTGATTCATCTCGCTTTAAATGCAGGCCGGAAATCTTTTCGATAAACGGCACCCCATAAGCGCTCGAATTGGTCCCCGCGCCTGATTTCGCATGGAATCTCACGCCAAAGATGTTGTTGGAACTTTGGCGCGGCCAGTTAGTTGATTACCAATGGACAACATTCGCATTCACACAATAGATAATTTTGACCATCGGGAATGCTCAATTCTTGCTTTCTCCGCACTGCTTAGAGCCGAGCGCCAGACACGTCGAGCTTTCGAAACTTGCTTGGCCGCCGGCGTTCTTAAACCGGAAGTCCTGGAAGCAATAGTCAGTGATCCTGTACCGGTCGTTACTCAGGAAGATATAAATTACGCTGAATATGTGGCGATGAACGCCGTACATGTTGGAAGGAAATAGCATATGGCCGTACGTCCCGCCTGGAAAGGCTATCTCAAATTATCGCTTGTGACCTGCGGCGTGGAACTTTCAAACGCAACAACCCAGAACGAGAAAGTTTCCTTCCGGATTCTCAACAAGGCCACGGGCAACACCGTGTCGCGGCAATACATCGATTCCGTCACGGGAAAGCCCGTGGATGAAAAAAATGAGATCAAGGGCTATGAAATCGAGAACAACAAGTTCCTGCTTTTCGACGAGGAAGAAATTGACGCGGTCAAGATTGAATCCTCCCATACTTTAAGCCTCGAAAGCTTCGTGAAGAAATCGGAAATTGAGCAAATCTATCTCGATACCCCGTATTACCTGACGCCCTCCGACAAGGTTTCCCAAGAAGCTTTTGCGGTTATACGCGATGCGCTGGATGAAAAAAAAATGGCCGGGTTGGCGCGTATTGTGCTCTATCGCCGCGAACGACGAGTCGTCATCGAGGCGCTGGGTAAAGGCATGTTGCTCACTACTTTGCGGTATGACCATACGGTGCGGCAACCAGAAACCGTGTTCGATGAAATTGCCAAGGTCTCCGTCGATCAAGAGATGACCGATTTGGCCACCCACATCATCGACAAGAAAAAAAGGAAAATTTGATCCGTCGAAGTTTGATGACCGTTATGAAGATGCGCTTCTGGCACTGATCAAGGCCAAGCAGTCCGGGAAAAAACCGCCCATTGTTTCCGCGGCCGAGCCTCCCTCCAATGTCGTCAATCTGTTCGATGCACTTCGCAAGAGCCTGGCATCGGAGGGTGGGCGCCAGCAAAGACCGCCAAGTCTGCCGCGAAGGGCAAGTCATGCGCAACCAGCCGAAAAGACTTTCAAGAAAGCATCGGCAGGCCGCAAGCGATAATGGGTTGAGTTGGCAAAATGGCGAATGTACTCGAACAGTACTGGCGCAAGCGGGACTTCAAGCGGACCAGTGAACCCGCGGGCAAACGGCAGAAGGCGCGGCCCGAGAGCCAATGCGTTGGCGGGCTCTTTGTCATTCACAAACACGATGCGCGGCGGCTGCACTATGATTTGCGCCTAGAGCACAACGGCGTGCTGTGGAGTTGGGCCGTTACTCGCGGACCCGAGCTTCTCCGTGCTGCCCGCGACCAGCGCTCCGCCGTCCATGTCAAAGACCATTCCCCTGGACTATGCGGAGTTTCGAAGGCAATATTCCCAGGGGTTCCTACGGTGCAGGCTCCGTCGTCATCTGGGACCACGGCACCTGGATACCTGAGGGCGACGCCGCAGCCGGTCTGAAGAAAGGCCATTTGAGTTTTGAACTTGTGGGCGGAAAACTCAAGGAATCTGGCATCTCGTTCGCCTCAGGGCACGCGAAAGGAAAAACGTGATAACTGGCTGCTGATCAAAACCAAGGATGAGTTTGCGACAGACGAAGGCGACATTCTGGAAGGTGCGCCAGAGTCCATCGGTCCGGCCTTACCAATGACGATATTGCCAAGGGAAAAATACCAAAAGCAATCAAGGTCTCAAAGGCGCCCACAGTCAAGAAAAAGTCCACGGCTATGCCGGGTTTCATTCCCCCGCCCTGGCAACGCTGAAAACCACGCCCCCGAAGGCACGGGCTGGCTGCACGAAGTGAAGTTCGACGGCTACCGGCTTCAGGCCCATGTTTCCGCTGGAAAAGTCAAACTGTTCACGCGTTCCGGCTTGGACTGGACAAAGCGTTTCGGCGAGCCGCTGCGCCGGGAGCTGCTGGGATTGAATTGCAAACAGGCAATCATCGACGGCGAGATAGTGGTGCTTTCGGACAAGGGGGTTGCCTCATTTGCCCATTTGCAAGCAGATTTATCGGAAGGCGGCATGGACCGGATGATCTTCTACGCCTTTGACCTGCTGCACCTCGACAATGCGGCACTGCTTGAGGAACCTCTGCTTGAGCGCAAGTCTCAGCTTGAAGCCCTGCTGAATCAAAAAAACAACAAGGTGATCCGATATAGCGAACACTTCGAGCAGGCCGGCGAGACAATGCTTAGCCTCGCCTGCCGCATGGGCCTTGAGGGCGTGATTTCAAAGCAGATTGATGCGCCCTATCGCAGCGGGCGCTCACTTGATTGGATCAAATCAGGAAATGTACCTTGCGCCAGGAGTTTATCATCCTTGGCTATCTCACGTCCGCCGCGACGGGACGTGGATTGCGCTCGATCATTGTTGGCTATCGCAAGAATGACCAGTGGGTCCATGCGGGCAGGGTGGAACGGGATTTTCAACGAAAGCGGGCGATGACCTCAAACGGAAACTGGATAAGATCAAGGCAAAGTCGCCGGCTGTCGCGGGGCTGGAAAAGAAGGAGAAGGACGCAATTTGGGTGCGGCCCGACTTGGTGGCCGAAGTGGAGTTTCGGGCTTGGACCAGCGACGGAATATTGCGGCAAGCCTCGTTTCAAGGACTGAGAGAGGACAAACCTGCCAAGGAAGTTGTAAAAGAACAGCCGTCAGGCGCCGCTATTCCGAAAAAGGCGTCGAGACGCGTGAACACCTCCAAGGTCCAGACTGATGTGGTTTTGAGCAACGCCGATAAACTGTTATGGCCCAAGGCCAAAATCTCCAAACAGGATCTGCTGGATTACTACGCTTCCGTATGGCCACAAATGGAGCCCTTCATCATTGACCGGCCCTTGAGTCTTTTGCGGGCGCCGGATGGCATCGGCGGCCAGCGCTTCTTCCAGAAGCATGCGTCTCCCGGGATGCACAAAGCCATCAGTGTCATGAAGGATCCTCAGGACAAGCAAGAACACCTCTACATCCGCGATTTCAACGGTCTTGCCGCCCTGGTGCAACTTGGCGTGGTGGAGATTCACATTTGGGGCGCCAAGGTAGATACGATAGAAACGCCCGATCAGGTCGTCTTTGATCTTGACCCGGACGAGGGCCTAGCTGACGAAGCTGTCCGGTTAGCCGCCCTGGAAGTCAAAAAGCACCTGGATGAACTTGGCCTTCCTTCATTTGTCAAAACCTCGGGCGGAAAGGGCTTCCATGTTGTAGTACCATTGAAACCAAAAGCCCAATGGGAAGAAGTCAAAACCTTTGCCCATGATTTTGCTGATGCCATGGTGCAGGCCCAGCCTGAACAGTACACTGCAACCCTATCCAAGAAGGCACGCAAAGGCCGTATCTTCATTGATTATTTGCGCAACGGCAGGGGCTCGACAACGGTGGCGCCATACTTCGCTTTCGGGCCAACGAATACGCGGCCATCTCCATGCCCATTACATGGGAAATGTTGAAAACCAAAATCAGCCCGAAAGCCTTCATCATAGACGGCAAGGAAACTGAACGGGATACTGAACCGGCCAAGTGCCTGGCTGGGTTTTTTTAAAGCCGGAAAACCGCTTAGAAAGTAAAGGAGCCGTTGATGAGGTATGAGCTTATCCATTGCGATCTCTGACAAAGCGGGAGACAAGAAATAGCCCCAACTTTCCTCTTGACGTATATTCCTACTAGGCGTATATTCCTTCTGATGGTTCCGGAAAGGAGGGGACAGTGTCGACAGCGTCTCGAAATTGCCGGAACCGTGTGCAGCGCCTGCGGGAGAGGGGAAAGATAGCGCCCCGCTCCATCGGGAGCCGAAGGGAAGACCCGGGGGCACTACGGTCCCCGCGCCTTCAGTGGCAAAACAACCTTGGCGGCAAACACCAGACACCGTGCGATCCAGGGCTCTGTCAGAGCGACCCCGAGGCAAAAACCGCTGCGTTTCAAGGCCGGGCTTTGAGCCTAGACCATCCTCTTCATCCTACACCTACCAGCATATGCAGGCTTGAAGCCAGGGCGGGGACATCCCCTCCACCTTCTTTCCGCAAAGAAAAGAGCGGGGCCACCATGAGGTAGCGTCCCGCTCCAATAATCATCCGTAGACGGAGGAACCAGGCTTCCCGCCTCAGTTCTCTTCGTGCTCGTAACCGCGCTGCGACATCATCGGCGGCTCGACGGGCCTTAGCGCCGGGCGGCGCTCGCCGCCGAATACGGGGGCGCGGGGCGCGGCGCGGATTGGAATGGGCGGGCGGGGCGCTTCGCGCACGTCGTCCATGCCGGAATTGAGGCTGATGCCGCTCTCGATGACGAGGTCCTGTCCGCCGCCGATCAGCACGAGATGCTCGGTTTCGTCGCGGCGCACCAGAACCAGGCGGCGCGTCTTGTCGATCTCGTGGTATTCGCTGATGCCGAGCCTTTGGCCCTTGCGGCCCATCACCGGCCCGCTCAAAAGCCGGTAAACCAGTATCCCCACCAGCAAAACCGCGAGCGCAATGCCTGCGGTGATGATGTAATTCATATAGGGGGCGAGTAATTCCATGGGCCGTCTCCTACCAAAAACTCACGCTGAGCTGGCATCATACCATAAATTTTGGTTGAGTGGAGAGGAATCCGAAATTCCGGGAATCGTCTATACTCGAATGATTCGGGGATGGGAGCTACATGGCGGAGCGCGGTGGAAATGAGGTGGCCGGCATGGCTTCGGCTTCTGGCCGGGTTTCCGTTGTGCTGTCCTTCACGCTTGCCGCATTGCTTGCCGCCGCGGTGGGCGCCGCCGTCTGGCAGTTGCAGGATACGCTTACGCGCGGCTTCTCTACACCGGGGCGGTATTGGCGCTGGCCGGCCTGTTTTCCATCTTCGCCTTCATGGCGGGGCTGGTGCGCTTTGACCGGCAGAACCAGACCCGCACCTTCTTCGATGGCCTCACCGATGCCATAGGCGATGCCTGCGTGGTGACCGACAACAAGTCGCGCGCCATTTACGGCAATGCGCCCTTCCTGAATTTGACGGCGGCGGCGGGCGTGGGCCGGCTGGTGGGATTTGATCTGCTCTATGCGGGGCAGCCGGCCTTTGTCGAGCCCATCTATCAGTTGTCGCAGGCGGCCCTTGAGGGCAAGTCGGACTCCCGTGAAATTCGCCTTCCCGCCGGGTCCACCGCGGCAGGCGCCAGCCCTGATGCGCCGAAGTGGCTGAAAATCAGCGTCGCGCCGCTGGCCGGGCAGGCCAAGCGCGGGCTGGTGTTGTGGCGGCTGCAGGATGTGAGCGTGGACCGGGCCCGGCAGGAGAAGGCCTTTGGCCGGTTGCAGTTCATCATCACCTATCTCGACCATGCCCCGGCCGGGTTCTTTTCGTCGCTGCCCAACCAGAAGATCGATTATCTCAACGCCACGCTGGCCGAATGGCTGGGGATTGATATCGCCGAGAGCCAGAATGGCGAGCTGCGGCTGCGCGATGTTCTGGGGGAGACCGGGGCCAAGCTATTGACGGCCATCGAGCCTTTGGCCGGCGGCGGGCGGACCGAGATGTTCAGCCTGGACCTCAAGACGCGCAAAGGCACGGCCTTGCCGGTCGAGATCATTCACCGGGTGGATTTCGATGCGCAGGGCAAGGCGCTGCCGGCCCGGACGCTCATCGTGCCGCAGTTGACACAGAACAATGCCGGAGACCGCGAAGCCCTCTCCCGCCTCGCCGGGGTTGCCCCCATCGGCATTGCGGAGATCGACAACCAGGGCATCATCCAGTCGGCCAACCCGGTATTCCTGTCCTATTCGGCGCGGGCCAAGCGCGGCGCCAGCTTTGCCTCCATGGTGGTTGAGAGCGACCGCGACGAGCTTCGCTTCGGCCTGGACAAGTTTCAGAACAAGAACGAGCCGATGGTTGTGGTTGATGCCACCATCATGGACGAGAAGCCCCGCCTGGTTCAGTTCTCCTTTGCGCGGCTGCAGGGCATGGGAAAGAACCTGACAGTCTTCGCCGTCGACAAGACCGAGAGCAAAACGCTCGAAGTGCAACTGGCGCAGAGCCAGAAAATGCAGGCTGTCGGCCAGTTGGCCAGCGGCATCGCCCATGACTTCAACAATGTGCTCACGCCCATCATCGGCTTTGCCGATCTGCTGCTGGCCAAGATGCGGCCCACGGATCCGGCCTTTGCCGATATCATGAGCATCAAGCAGAATGCCAACCGCGCGGCCAATCTGGTCCGCCAGTTGCTGGCCTTTTCGCGCAAGCAGACGCTGCAGCCCAAGGTGCATTCGCTCACCGACGCCATGTCGGACCTCGACAATCTTCTCGGCCGGGTTTTGGGCGAGAAGGTGGAACTCAAGATCAGCCACAGCCGCGATCTTGGCCTGGTGCTGGTTGACGTGCACCAGTTCGAGCAGGTGATCATCAATCTGGCGGTCAACGCCCGGGATGCCATGCCCCATGGCGGCACCTTGTCAGTGAAGACGAAGAACATCAGCGTGGAAGAGTCGAAGGCCATCATCCGTGATCCCATGCCGGCGGGCGAATATGTGCTGTGCGAAGTGAGTGATACGGGCTCGGGCATCGCGCCCGAGATTGTTGAGAAGATCTGGGAGCCGTTTTTCTCAACCAAGGAAGTGGGCAAGGGCACCGGGCTTGGCCTCTCAACCGTCTATGGCATCGTGAAGCAAACGGGCGGCTTCATTTTCTGCCATAGCGTGGTGGGCAAGGGCACGACCTTCAGCATCTATTTGCCGCGCCATTACCCGACGGATACCGAGATTGCGGCAGCCGCTGCCAAAGAGGAAGTAAAGGCCAAGCGTTCGGACTTTACCGGCAAGGGGCGCATCCTGCTGGTCGAGGATGAGGACGCGGTGCGGGCCTTTGCCATTCGCGCCCTCACCTCGCGCGGCTATACGGTGGTGGAGGCGGATTCAGGCGAAAGCGCCCTGGAAGTCATGGAAACTCAGACGGAGCCGTTTGACCTTATCCTCTCGGACGTCGTCATGCCGGAAATGGATGGGCCGACGATGCTGCGCGAATTGCGCAAGCGCGGGGTGAAAACCAAAGTGGTTTTCGTCTCGGGCTATGCCGAGGACGCGTTTGAAAAGAATCTTGAAGGGCAAACGGATTTTGCCTTCCTGCCCAAGCCGTTTTCGCTGAAGCAGCTGGTTGAGAAGGTCAAGGAAGTGATGGAAAGCTGATGGCGCGGAAATGGACACTGGACGGGCTTGCGGGCGAATTGCGCGATGGCAAGACTTCCTCACGAAAGCTCGTGGAGCAGGCGCTGGCGAAAATATCCAATCCGGCAGGCGAGGGCGCCCGGGCTTTCATCAAGGTCGATGCGGAAGGGGCGCTTGCGGCGGCGGATTATCAGGACCGGCTGCGGCGGCAGAACCGCCAGCCATCGCCATTCGCGGGAATTCCCATTTCGGTGAAGGATCTTTTTGATCTGGCGGGCGAGGTCACCACGGCGGGTTCCAAGGTGTTGAAGGATGCAGCCCCCGCGCTTGTGGATGCGCCAGCCATTGCCGCTTTGAAATCGGCTGGGCTGATTGTGCTGGGCCGGACCAACATGACGGAGTTTGCCTATTCGGGGGTGGGGCTCAATCCCCATTACGGAACGCCGCGCTCGGCGTTTGACCGGAAGACCGGGCGCATTCCCGGAGGCTCATCATCGGGTGCCGCAGTTGCCATTGCGGACGGGATGTGTGCCTTGAGCATTGGCACGGATACGGGCGGTTCATGCCGGATCCCTGCGGCCTACAATGGCATCGTTGGCTACAAGCCCAGCACGGGCCGGGTGAGCACGCGCGGCGCCTATCCGCTTTCATCGCGTTTTGATTCCGTCGGGCCGCTTGGAAATTCGGTGGCCTGCTGTGCGGCCGCTGACGCGCTGATGGCGGGTGACTGGACGGGGAAGATTGCGGCGCGCGAGGTTTCATCCCTGCGGATTGGCGTTTTGAAAACCGCCGTGCTTGAAGGCCTGGACGCGGACGTGGCGGCGGCTTACGAGCGCGCGCTGTCGCGGCATTTCAAAAGCCGGCGCCACGCTCGTTGATCTCGCATTTGAAGAGTTGCTGGAGATGCCCAGTCTCACGATCAAGGGCGGTATTGTGGCGGCGGAAGCCTTTGCCCAGCACCGCGATCTCATTGCGCGGAAGGGGGCGGACTATGATCCCCGGGTTCGCATGCGCATGGAAGCGGCGGGCGGCATCAGCGCTGCCGATTATCTTTCCATCGTGAAACGGCGGGACGAGATGATCCGGCGCTTCAGCGCTGTTACGCAGGGGCTTTCTGCCGTTGTTCTCCCCACGGTCATGATTGTTCCGCCGCCCATAGCGGCGCTTGAGGGCGATCAGGACTATCTCCGCTATAATTCCATGAGTCTGCGCAATACCTATGTGGGGAATTTCCTGAATTGCTGCGCCATTTCGATTCCGGTGAATGAGCCGGACGCCGCGCCCGTTGGCCTTATGCTGATGGGCGTGTGGGGGCAGGACCAGAACCTGTTTTCGGTGGGGCAGGCGGTCGAAACCCTGCTCCAATAAATTTTTCGCATGCTTA
This sequence comes from uncultured Alphaproteobacteria bacterium, assembly GCA_963753025.1. GTDB lineage: Bacteria > Pseudomonadota > Alphaproteobacteria > Rhizobiales > Aestuariivirgaceae > Aestuariivirga. The sequence goes on from CAVWAY010000021.1 coordinate 10,273, forward strand.
GCAAATACCACTTGCTTTTGGAACAAAATTAGAACATAACGTCAACATCGCTGGTACAAAGGAAGTGATTGCACCGAGCGAGGCATCTGACTTAAGGAGTATGGGCGATGGGGCAAGCGAATCTTCGGGTAGTTGAGAATACTTCAATGGACAAGAACAAGGCGCTGGACGCGGCGCTAAGCCAGATTGAACGGGCTTTCGGCAAGGGTTCAATCATGAAGCTGGGGTCCAACCCGGTTGTTGAAATTGAAGCGATTTCGACGGGTTCCCTTGGTCTCGACATTGCCTTGGGGATTGGCGGCCTGCCACGCGGGCGGGTGATTGAAATTTATGGCCCGGAGTCCTCCGGCAAAACCACGCTGGCGCTGCAGACCATTGCGGAATCGCAAAAGCGCGGCGGCGTGTGCGCCTTTATTGACGCGGAACACGCCATGGATCCCGGCTATGCCAAAAAGCTCGGGGTCGATGTCCAGGAACTTCTCATTTCGCAGCCCGACACGGGCGAGCAGGCGCTTGAAATCGCCGATACGCTGGTGCGCTCCGGGGCCATTGAAATCCTGGTGATCGATTCCGTGGCGGCACTGACGCCCAAGGCCGAGCTTGAAGGCGAAATGGGCGATTCACTGCCCGGCCTGCAGGCCCGCCTGATGAGCCAGGCGCTGCGCAAGCTGACGGCGTCGATTTCGAAATCAAACTGCATGGTCATTTTCATCAACCAGATCCGCATGAAGATCGGCGTGATGTTTGGCAGCCCGGAAACCACGACCGGCGGCAATGCCCTTAAATTCTATGCCTCGGTGCGCCTCGATATCCGCCGGATTGGCGCCATCAAGGACCGCGAAGAGGTGGTCGGCAACCAGACCCGGGTGAAGGTGGTCAAGAACAAGGTGGCGCCGCCCTTCAAGCTGGTTGAGTTCGACATCATGTATGGCGAAGGCATTTCCAAGGTTGGCGAGCTCGTCGATCTCGGCGTTACCGCCGGGGTGGTTGAGAAATCCGGTTCCTGGTACTCCTATAATGGCGAGCGCATCGGGCAGGGCCGGGACAAGGCCAAGGAATTCCTCAAACTCAACCAGGACATGGCCAATGCCATTGAGGCGGCCATCCGCGCCAATGCGGGGCTGATTGCCGCCAAGATCACGGTGGCGCCCACGGCCGACGAGTCCGACGACTAGAGTATCAGAATTCATGAATTCCTGCCGCTTGAGTTGAGGGCGGCAGGTTATGTTGGTGTGTCCCCCACACCGCAGGCGAAGCGCCCTCCGTGCCCCCGGAGGGCGCTGTTCTGCTTTGCAAGGGATAACCCATGCGCTTCCGGAAATTCTGGACAGGACGGGCCATCGCACCTTAAAGAGCATCCCATCGTGACTTCCGCCAAACCCCTGGATATTCAATGACCAGCCTTGCCCAGATCCGCTCGACATTTCTTGATTTCTTCAATGCCCGCGGCCATGAAATCGTGGCGTCTTCGTCGCTTGTGCCGCGCAATGATCCCACCCTGATGTTTGCCAATTCGGGCATGGTGCAGTTCAAGAATGTCTTCACCGGGGCCGAGCGCCGCCCCTACAGCCGGGCCACCACGGCGCAGAAATGCGTGCGCGCCGGCGGCAAGCACAATGACCTCGACAATGTGGGCTATACGGCGCGCCACCACACGTTCTTTGAAATGCTCGGGAATTTTTCCTTCGGCGACTATTTCAAGCCCGATGCCATTGAATGGGCCTGGACCCTGGTCACCAAGGAATATGGCTTGCCGGCGGACAAGCTGACGGTCACGGTTTTCTCGGAAGACGATGAGGCCTTTGGCCTGTGGAAGAAAATCGCCGGGCTGCCCGACAGCCGCATCATCCGCATTCCGACCTCGGACAATTTCTGGTCCATGGGCGACACAGGCCCCTGCGGCCCGTGCTCGGAAATTTTCTATGACCATGGCGACAAGATTCCGGGCGGGCCTCCGGGCAGCGCCGAGGCGGATGGCGACCGCTTCATTGAAATCTGGAACCTGGTGTTCATGCAGTATGAGCAGGTGAGCAAGCAGGAGCGCATCAGCCTGCCCAAGCCTTCCATTGATACGGGCATGGGGCTGGAAAGAATTGCCGCTGTTCTGCAGGGCACCCACGACAATTATGAAACGGATTTGTTCCGCACCCTCATTGCGGCGATCGTGGAGAGGACCGGGGTTCCGGCCGAAGGAAAAAACAAGGCTTCGAACCGGGTGATCGCCGATCATTTGCGCGCTTCGTCCTTCCTGATCGCCGATGGGGTTCTGCCCTCCAACGAGGGGCGCGGCTATGTGCTGCGGCGGATCATGCGGCGCGCCATGCGCCATGCGGAACTTCTGGGCCAGCGCGAACCCCTGATGTGGAAGCTGGTTCCCACCCTGGTGCATGAAATGGGGGCGGCCTATCCGGAGCTGCAACGCACGCAGGACCTGATTACGGAAACACTTGCGTCTCGAAGAAACGCGTTTCCGCAAAACCCTGGAACGGGGCCTCCGCATTCTCGACGAGGAGTCCGCGGGGCTGAAAACCGGCGATGTGTTTGCCGGCGACACGGCCTTCAAGCTTTATGACACCTATGGCTTTCCGCTTGATCTCACCCAGGATGCGCTGCGCTCGCGCGGCGTGGTGGTGGACACGGAGGCTTTTTCAAAGGCGATGGAGGTCCAGAAGACCGAAGCGCGCCGCGCCTGGAAGGGAACAGGCGATGCCAAGGCCGATGCGGTCTGGTTTGAAATCCGCGATGCCGTGGGCGCAACCGAGTTCCTCGGCTATGAAACGGAAAAGGCCGAGGGCGTGATCACGGCCATGGTTGCGGGTGGCAAGCAGGTGAAGTCGCTGAAGGCCGGCGACACGGCCGCAATCGTCACCAACCAGACAACGTTCTATGCGGAGTCCGGCGGCCAGACCGGCGATCATGGGATCATCAGGTCGGCCAGCGGCGGTGTGTTCCGCGTGACGGGTACGGAAAAGCGCCTGGGCGATTTGGTCATTCACATGGGCCAGGTTGAGTCCGGCACGCTGGCGCTTGGCGAGGCGGTGGAACTCAATGTTGATCACGGGCGCCGTTCCGGCAACCGCCAGCATCATTCGGCCACGCATCTGCTGCATGAGGCGCTGCGCAAGACCCTGGGCGGCCACGTGGCGCAGAAAGGCTCGCTGGTTGAGCCCAACCGCCTGCGCTTTGATTTTTCCCACAATAAGGGCATGAGCCATGACGAGCTTCGCCAGGTTGAGGTCATGGCAAATGACATTGTCCTGCAGAACGATCCGGTCAACACGCGGCTGATGTCGGTTGATGCGGCGGTTGCCGAAGGGGCCATGGCGCTGTTTGGCGAAAAATATGGCGACGAAGTGCGCGTCGTTTCCATGGGCCGCAATCCGGAAGGCTCCAACCGGCCGATCTATTCGCTGGAACTCTGCGGCGGCACGCATGTGTCGCGCACCGGTGATATCGGCCTTATCAAAATCCTCGCTGAAAGCGGTTCGGCGGCAGGCGTCAGGCGGCTTGAAGCGCTGGCCGGCCCGGCGGCGCGCGACTATCTTGAGCAGCAGGACAAGCGCGTTACGGCCGCGGCGGCCCTTCTCAAGACCACGCCGGCGGAATTGGTGAGCCGCGTCGAGAGCCTGGTGGATGAGCGCCGGAAGCTGGAGCGCGAACTTGCGGAGGCCAAGAAGGCCCTTGCCCTTGGCGGGGGAGCCTCGGCTGGCGACAGTGACGTGGAGACCATCAATGGCATCAAGTTCATGAAGCGCATTCTGGGTGACATGGATTCAAAGGACATGAAGGGCCTGGTTGATGACGGCAAGGCTAAGCTTGGTTCGGGCGTGGTGGCACTGCTCAGCACGAACGCGGAGGGCCGGGCCAGCCTCTACGTGGGGGTAACCGCTGATCTTACGGCAAAGCTCAGCGCTGTTGACCTGGTGCGGGCCGGAGCCGCCGTGCTCGGCGGCAAGGGCGGCGGTGGAAGGCCCGATCTGGCGCAAGCCGGCGGGCCTGATGCGGGGAAAGCGGATGAAGCGCTTGCGGCAATCAGGGCGGTGATTGCCGGCTAATCATGGTCCGGGTGCTGAAAGCTTTTGAGCCGTTGCAAGTCTTCGGCTGAAATGTCGTCTTCGGTGCGCGAGCCCGGCAATTCATGCAGAGCGGGGAAAGCCGGCGTCATGCCTTCAATGCCGTATTGATTTTCCACTTTGGCAAGTGCCGGATTATCCAGCGAGCCAATTGCGATGTTCATGTGGGGCGTGTGGTCATAGGCAAAGGTGAGCGGCGTGCCGCAGTGCGGGCAGAAGCCGCGCTGGACGATGGACGACGAACGGAAATAGGCGGGCTCGCCCAGTGTCCAGCGCAGATCGGCCTTGTTCACGCCGGCGAGGGCCGCAAAGAGATTTCCGAAGGCTTTCTGGCACATGCGGCAATGGCAGATATGGGCGTTAAAGAGCGGGCCATTGATGGCATAGCGCACACGGCCGCACTGGCACCCACCGGTAACCGCGGGGTTCATGGCCAATGGTCCGTATCATGATCGGGATGCTGCAGGCTTTTCAGCTTGGCAAGGTCTTGGGCGTTTCGTGTTTCAGCCGTGGTTTGCTCCGGCAGGAGATGCATGCCCTTGAACCATGAAACCCGGCCTTCAACGCCCACTTGCTCGGTAAGGGGGCCAATGCGGGAGGGCTCGTCGAAGGCCCCGATGGCAAGCTCGTAATTATCGTCACCGTCCTCGCGCATATGGAGGGGGGTTCCGCATTTGGCGCAGAAGCCCCGCGCCACGATTGCCGATGACCGGAATGTACTGGGTTGTCCCCGGGTCCAGGTCAGGTTTTTGGCGGGGACGGAAACCAGTGCTGCGCCCCAGGAACCGAAGGCCTTTTGGCACATGCGGCAGTGGCAAATCCCGGCGTTTCCGAGGGGACCTGTGACCTGAAAGCGGACCGCCCCGCATTGGCAGCCGCCCGAGAATTGGTCCATGATTTTAGGCTCTTTCGCGCCGGATTTGGGAATTTCAACCATTTGTTTACCATAATTGGAGCACCGTAGCTTTTCAATGCTTTGGGAAGCAGGCGGGAGCTACGGAGTTGGGGACGGCAACACACCAAGACGGCCAAAAGTCATGGCCCCGCGTGCAATTTGTCTACTTCCTGATTGCCGCATTCAATCTTGTTGCCATTTTCTGCGGCCTGTACCTGAGCCATCTGGTGATTGGCGTTTACCAGGCCAGTGTCAATGAATCCGCTTTTTTTGACCGCCAACTGGCTTCCTCATGGATCATTGCCGATTCAGCCGCCGATGCGCAGTCGGAATACGTCAAAGTGCTCAGTACGAAGGCGCCGGCGCAGGCGCAGTCCATGTTCAAATCCAAAACCTATGAATTCCGCCAGGAGATAAACCGGCTTCGCGCACAGCTTCCACTGCACACCGATGAAAAGCCTGCAAATAAGGCTCTTGGCACTGTTACGGCGCATGGACAGCACCATGACAGAGATCGAAAAGCATGCAGAAAGAATAGATCTGCTTGTTGATGCTGGCGATAACGAAGCAGCCCAGGTGGCCGTAGCCCGCATCGTCGAACGCTACTCTTCGCTCAGATTCAGCATCAAGGACCTCAACCAGTTGATCGGGCGGATGAAGCTGAACGCCGTTGAAGATGCAAACAGGACGGTCACCAAACTACGAAATTACGAATTCTATATCGGGGTGCTGATGGCATTTGTCATTTGTGCCGTTGCTTTTTACGGGCAGTTCATGGGACGTCTGCTCAAGCGGAAATTCATTGAACTTGAGAAAGCCCATAATGAGCTTGCCTCGTCGCACGAACAGGCCCTCACATTCTCGCGGGAAATCCAGAACGTCAACAGCGAGATGGGCACACTCAACCGGCAGCTTACCGATAACATCACCAAGCTGCGGGAAGCCCAGGATGAGGCGCTGCGCAAGGGCAAGATGGCGCAGCTCGGCAATTTGACGGCAACTGTCGCCCATGAACTTCGAAATCCCCTCAGCACGGTTCGCACCTCGACATATCTTCTGGCGCGCAAGATCAAGGACAAGGGGCTTGGCGTCGAGCCGCAATTGCAACGCATCAACAATGGCGTCATCCGCTGCGACAACATCATCACCCAGCTGCTGGATTTTTCCCGGACCAAGGCAATCAAGGCCGAGCCCACGGTTCTCGATGTCTGGCTTGAAAAGCTGGTCCAGGCCGAAGCGCAAAAACTGCCGGAGCTGGTTTCGATCGAATGCTATTTCGGTCTTGGCGAAAAGCTTGTTGACCTTGAGCCCGGGCGATTTGAACGCGCCGTCATCAACCTGCTCGCCAATGCCTCGGAAGCGCTGGTTGGCAGAGGCGATGATCCCAAGTCGAGATTCACGGAAACACCGATCATTACGGTCAGGACCCGGCTGACGGGGCGCGGCGCCGAGATCAGCGTGGCTGACAATGGACCGGGCATTTCGGCGGACAACCTGTCAAAAATCCGCGAACCGCTGTTTACCACCAAGAATTTCGGCACGGGGCTGGGGATTTCCGCCGTGGAGCAGATTCTGGAACAGCATGGCGGCGGCCTCGATATCGATTCGGTTGAGGGCAAGGGCGCCACGTTTACACTGTGGCTGCCCATACACGAGAACAGCGGAGAGCAAGCGGCATGACACGTTCACTGCGCATACTGGTTGTTGACGATGATGCCGACAATGCCAATTCCCTGGGCGAGCTGTTTGAAATGGAAGGCCACCGGCCGCTTGTGGTCTATGATGGCGAAGGCGCCATTGCGGCCTATCTCAAGGAAGACTTCGATATCGCCTTCATGGATGTGATGATGCCGGGAAAGAACGGCGTGGAAAGCTTCCTTGAGATCAAGAGGCTGAAACCCCACGCCAAGGTCTACATGATGACTGGTTACAGCGTGGAGCAGCTCCTTCAGCAGGCCATTGCCGGAGGCGCCATGGGCGTATTCTCCAAACCGGTCAATCTCTACCAGGTTCTGGACTCGATTTCAGGGCTCGGGTCATCGGGGGTTGTGCTGGTGGCCGAGGATGATCCTGATTTTGGCCCGACTCTGGCCCAGCTTATCAATCGCAACGGCTACCGGTGTGAACTGGTCCGCAATGGCCGCGATGCGATATCGCGCGTCGTGGCGGGCGGGGTGGACGTGCTGGTGCTTGACCTGAGAATGCCGCTGATCAATGGCATCGACGTTTACAACACATTGAAGAAACAGGGGCGCAGCGTTCCAACAATCATCATTACGGGCAACGCCTCCGAGCACAGCAAGGAACTTGCGCTTTTTGATGACGTTGTCCTGACGGGGATACTGAACAAGCCATTTGATCCTTTAGACCTGCTCGCCCGCCTTGAAAAGCTGGCAGCCTGATTTTTTATTATTTGCTCCGGGGAAAGCAACTGCAATGTCCATATTCGGAAAGACACCAGCCTCACGCATCAGTGATATTGATGCGCTGCTGCAAATCCTGGATCTCGTTCCGACATCGATATTTGTCAAGGACGAGAAGCTCAACTTTGTGTTCTCCAATGAGGCCCACTGCAAGATCATCGGGTCGGAGGCAGAGAAGCTTCTGGGGCTTTCAGATGCCGATTTCTATCCGCAGGATCAGGCGAAAAGATTCATGGAGGCCGACAGGTCGGTTCTGAATTCGCCGGAGCCCAAGGAATTTATGGAACTCGCGACCAGCACCGACGGATCAACCGTATATTCGCTCACGCGAAAGGCCCGCGTCATCACCTCCGATGGCGCCACCTACCTGGTTGGCACAAACACCAATGTAACTGGGATGAAAAGTTACGAGGCGGAGCTTGAAGCCAAGGAGGCCCGCTACAGGGCCCTTGCTGAAACCGTTCCGGTCGGAATCTGGCATCTCCACGAGAATGGCAATACGGTCTATGTGAACCCGTTCCTGCTTGCCATTCTTGGTATGACTGAGGCCGAATTCGCGGCGACTGATCCTAAGGATATGCTGGCCTTCAGCCCTGACAAGGGCATTGCGGACATGATTGGGACGGCCTCACGGTTCGAGACTGATCTCATGTCGCGGGGCAAGGTGGTTGCCCGGGCCATGGTTGTTTCCTCGGGATGGCTGGATAACGCCGGAGTTGCAGGCCGTTCAGTGATGGTTACATTTGTCGACGTAACCAAAATCAGCGATCTGCAAACGGTGAATGACCAGGTCACGCGGCTTAATCTGGAACTCTCCGACAATATCAAGAAGCTGAAGGCCACCCAGGAAGAAATGGTGAAGGCGGGCCGCATGGCCCAGCTTGGCCAACTCACCGCCACTGTTGCCCATGAACTGCGCAATCCCTTGGCGGCGGTCCGGACATCCGCCTTTGTGCTTGACCGCAAGATCAAGGGCAAGGGAATGGGGGTGGAGCAGCAATTGCAGCGAATCGACAATGGCGTTGTGCGCTGTGACAATATCATCTCTCAGCTTCTGGATTTTGCCCGTACCCGGCCGGTCCAGCGCAAGCTTCTTGATCTTGATAACTGGCTTGCCAAAGTGGTTGAAGAAGAAGCAGCCAAGCTGCCAGCGGTTGTGACCATCGAGTGCACGCTGGGCTTGGACGGCCTGGTGGCAGCCATTGATGCGGAACGCATGAGCCGCTGCCTGATCAACCTGATCAGCAATGCCTCGGAGGCGCTGGTGGGCAAGGGTGATGCCCCGTCTGGCGGCACGGGCTTTGTTCCAAAAATTACGATCAATTCCGGCCGGACAGGGCGGGGCATTGAAATCAGCGTCATCGACAATGGCCCCGGCATATCCGCTGAAAATCTTTTGAGGATCAAGGAACCGCTTTTTACGACCAAGAGCTTCGGTACAGGACTTGGCTTGCCGGCGGTTGAGAAGATTCTGGAACAGCACGGCGGCGGGCTGGAGATCGCATCCAAACCGGGCGAGGGCGCGTGCTTTACCGCCTGGTTCCCAATTATTGAAACACTAGAGGAGGCAGCCTGACATGGCGCGGACACTTTCCATTCTTGTACTCGACGACAATGCCGAAAATGCGGACTCGCTGGCTGAGCTCCTGTCCCTGGACGACCACAAGGTGCAGGTTGCCTACAGCGGCCAGGAGGCCATTGACGCCTATCGCACCACGCCCTTTGACCTCGGCTTCTTTGACGTGATGATGCCGGGCAAGAACGGCGTGGACAGCTTCCTGGAAATTCGCCAGGAGCGGCCCGACGCCAAGGTCTATTTCATGACGGGCTACAGCGCCGATGACCTGCTCAAAAAAGCCATGGAGGGCGGCGCCCTCGGCTTTTTCGGCAAGCCCATGGACTTGCCGCTGGTGCTGGATGTGTGCCAGCAGGCAGCCTAGTCAATCAGGCAGCGGCTTTTTGCAGGTTCCTGTCGATGGCATCGAGGAAGCCTTCGGTGGAGAGCCAAGTTTGCTCCGGCCCCACGAGGACTGCGAGATCCTTCGTCATGCTGCCTTCTTCGATGGTGGCAACGGTTACCGCTTCCAACGTGCTGGCAAATTTCGCCAGCGCCGCATTGCTGTCAAGCTTGGCGCGGTGCTTGAGGCCGCCGGTCCAGGCGAAGATCGATGCGGCGGAATTGGTTGAGGTTTGCTTGCCTTCCTGATGCAGGCGGAAGTGGCGCGTCACTGTTCCGTGGGCCGCTTCGGCTTCCACGGTCTTGCCATCGGGCGTCAACAGTACGGAGGTCATGAGGCCGAGTGAGCCATAGCCCTGGGCCACCAGATCGGACTGCACGTCGCCATCATAGTTTTTGCAGGCCCAGATATATCCGCCGGTCCACTTCATGGCCGAGGCCACCATGTCGTCAATCAGGCGATGTTCGTAGGTCAGGCCGCGCTTTTGATATTCGGCCTTGAATTCGGCATCAAAAATCGCCTGGAAAATATCCATGAAGCGCCCGTCATAGGCCTTGAGAATGGTGTTCTTGGTTGAGAGATAGACGGGATAATTGCGGTTCAGGCCATAGTTCAGGCTGGCGCGGGCAAATTCCTTGATGCGAGTCATCAAGATTGTACATGGCCATGGCCACGCCTGCGCCAGGGGACTTGAACACTTCCTTTTCGATGACCTTGCCATCGTCACCCACGAACTTGATGGTGAGCGTGCCCTTGCCGGGAAAGGTGAAATCCGTGGCGCGGTATTGATCGCCGAAGGCGTGGCGGCCGATGATGATGGGCTTGGTCCAGCCGGGCACAAGGCGCGGCACGTTCTTGCAAATAATGGGTTCGCGGAAAATGACGCCGCCCAGAATGTTGCGGATGGTGCCGTTGGGCGACTTCCACATCTGCTTTAGGTTGAATTCCTTTACCCGGCCCTCATCGGGGGTGATGGTGGCGCATTTCACGCCGACGCCGTGTTTCTTGATCGCATTGGCCGCGTCAACCGTCACCTGGTCATTGGTGGCATCGCGGTTTTCCACGGAGAGATCGTAATAGTGCAAATCGACATCGAGATAGGGATGAATCAGTTTTTTCTTGATCAGGTCCCAGATGATGCGGGTCATCTCGTCGCCATCGAGTTCGACCACAGGATTAGCGACTTTTATCTTGCTCATTTGGGAAACCTCATCATTTTGGGCTGGAATTCGACGTTGCTATAGCAGGCGCATGATGAGGGGGCAAACTGGAAGAAAAGGGGGGCCACATGGCCCCCCGAGATGTTGTCCTATGCCGCCTTGCGGCAGGCAAGGGCGATTTGCTCCACATGCCGGTGGTCGGTGCCGCAGCAGCCGCCAAGCACATTGATGTGGCTGAGGCGGTCACGAATGGCCCGGTATTGCTGGCCAAATTCCATCGGGTTTCCAGCATCAAGCTCGGTTGCCTTGTCAAGTTCGGCATGGCTGCACCTGGAGGCATTGGCGCGAATGCCGCGGATGCGTTTGGTCCAGTCCGCCTTGACCAGAGTGTCGTCGAAATGGGTTGGGATGGGCACAATTGACCATGTAATAGGCCGGCGCGTTTCCCGTCCTGCCATCGACGGCTTCAATGGCTTCGCGGAGCAACTCGCCGGAAGGCAGGCGGCCATCGGTTTCCACGGTAAAGGAAATGGCCACCGGCATTGCCGCAGCCTTGGCGGCGCGCGTCACGCCAACCGCTTCGTTGATGTTGGTCATGGTGATGGCGGTCACCATGTCGGCCGCGGTTGTTGCAAAGACCTGGGCCTGGCCGCCGTGGTAGTCCTCGGCTTCGGCTTCGCTCATGATGCGGCCGGGATCGTAGCCGTCACCGCGCGGGCCGATGCAGCCGCTGATCGGCATGGGGCTTTGGGCCGTCTCGAATTCCTGGCGGAGCGCTTCCAGGAAAGCGATGGACTGACGATTGATGTCCGCCAGGGCGGACGGGGTGTAGCCAAGCTTTTTGCCCCAGTCGGCGCTGGCGCGCCAGGTGGGCGATTCAAGGATGAACCCCATGCCGTTGGCGCGGGCGATTGCGGCATGGCGGCTGTAATAGGCCCGCAAGGTCTGGGTGCCCTTCTCGGTTTTCAGGAGATCGAACACCGCGAAATAGGGCAGGTCGATGCCGTCGTGATAGATGATTGTGGTTTCAATTCCGCCATCAGTCAGAAACAGGCGGTTGCTCAACTGCGGCAGGTTCTGCCGGTACTTTGTCATAATATTCTCCATTGTTGAAAGATGCGGAGCGCAGGGCGCTTCGAGTGGCGGCAAAATGATTGAGAGCGCCTATGAAATCTACACAGCTTATGGTCAAGGCTTTTCAAGAATTAGAAACTTCTATATAGATCATGCTGTTAGGTGATGCCGGGCGGTTCCTCTGGGGATTGGCGGCGAAGCTTGTCACGCCTTAAGTGCACCCATGGTACAGTAGATGACGACAGCAGTTTTGAATCGCAGCGGCAACAAGCGCGAGCGCATCCTTGAGGTGGCGGAAGAGGCCGTTCTTGCCAAGGGTTTCGCCGCCACATCCATCGAAGAAATCATCACCGCCGTAGGCATTACCAAGAGCGGATTCTTTTATCATTTTCCCGACAAGAGCGACCTCGCCAAGGCACTGCTTCAGCGCTACATCGACCACGAGGAAGTCCTGCTTGGTGACCTGTTTCAGCGCGCGGATGAACTCCACGAGGATCCGCTGCATGGCTTTCTTGTGGGGCTGAAGATGTTTGCTGAAATGATGTCGGATCTCCCGACCGCACATCCCGGCTGCATCATTGCATCGGTGTGTTATCAGGAACAATTGTTCAATCGCGATGTTGTAGAGTTGAATGCTTCGGCGCTTCTCACCTGGCGCAAGCGGTTCCGGGAGCGTTTCGAACTGATCGCGCAGCGCTATCCACCGAAAATTCCGGTGGATTTTGATGCGCTTGCCGACATGATGTCGGGGCTTGTTGATGGCGGCATCATCCTGTCACGTGTCCTCAAGGACAAGGATATCCTGCCAAAGCAAGTGATGCTCTACCGCGATTTTGTCCGTGCTGTGTTTTTGGGAACGGGCGAGGCGCGCGCGTAAAGCCCGCTTTGACTTACCCATGATGTTGTGGCACCCGTCTCCTGATGAGTGCCTTTGATCCTCCGGCATTGACATCCTCCAATGCTCTCCATCACCGACCTTACGTGTTTTATCTGGCGGCCCTGGGCGCTGCCGGTTTTGCCGTGCAGATCATGTCGGTGGCGGTGGGTTGGCAGGTTTATGACCTTACCCGCAATCCGCTTGATCTTGGCTTTGTGGGGCTCGCACAATTCCTGCCGGCGTTGCTGCTGGTGCTGGTCACCGGGCTCATTGCCGACAAGTTCAACCGCCGGCTGATCATCGGCCTGTGCCTGCTTGTTGAGGTTGCCTGCGCTTTGGGCCTGCTGGTTTTTACGCTTTCAGCCTTCCGGCATGTGTGGCCGATCTTCGTGATCCTGGTTGGATTCGGCACGGCGCGGGCCTTCATGAATCCAGCGGCCGATGCCTTGGCGCCCAACCTTCTTCCCAAAAATGCCTTGGCCCACGGCATCTCTCTCAATTCGATGACTTGGCAGATCACCACCATCACGGGGCCGGTTGCCGGCGGTTTGCTCTACGGGATTGCCGGTGAGATTGCTTATGGTGTTTCGGTGTGCCTGATGGCTCTGGCAATTTTCTGCGTGGTTCTGATTGGCCGCGTGCCGCAGCTCAACCATGCGCAGGAAACAAGCCTTGCCACGCTATTGGCCGGTTTCAAATTCATAAAATCCGAGAAAATTGTGCTGGGGGCCATCTCGCTTGATTTGTTCGCCGTGTTGCTCGGTGGGGCAGTGGCGCTGTTGCCTATCTATGCGCGCGACATTCTTGAAGTCGGCCCCTGGGGGCTTGGCCTGTTGCGGGCGGGGCCCGGCATTGGCGCGATCCTCATGGCCATCTGGCTTTCCAAATTTCCGATCAAGGACAAGGCCGGGGTGATCCTGTTTCTGTTCGTCGCCGGGTTTGGCTTTTGCACCATTGTGTTCGGGCTTTCGAAATCGGTTCCCCTGTCGATTGTTGCGCTTGCCCTCATGGGCGCCTGCGACATGGTCAGTGTTTATGTGCGGGAAACCCTGATGCAATTGTGGACGCCGGACGCGGTGCGGGGCCGGGTTAACGCGGTCAACCGGGTGTTCATCGGGGCTTCCAATGAACTGGGCGAATTCCGCGCCGGGGTCGTGGCGGCCTGGATTGGGGCGGTGGCGGCGGTGGCCATCGGCGGCGCAGGGACCATGGCGGTTGCTTTCTTCTGGTCGCGGTGGTTCCCGGAGTTGCGTGAGGCCCGGACGCTTAGCGGGAAAAGCTAGCGTCCCGCTTTCAACTTCGCTATTTCCCGTGGGAACATGGCTGGCACCGATAAAACGCAGAATCAGGTTTTGGGGCCGGCACCCCTGGTGGTGCTGGCGCATCCGCAGCTTGGCGAGAATATCGGCACGGCGGCGCGGGCCATGGCGAATTTCGGCCTGCATGAACTCCGGCTTGTGGCGCCGCGCGACGGCTGGCCCAATGAGAAAGCGGTGACGGCTTCCTCCGGCGCCCACTGGATTGTGGAGGGCGCGAAAGTCTTTGATGATTTGCCTTCGGCGCTTATCGACATGAACTATGTCTACGCCACTACGGCGCGGCCCCGTGACATGATCAAGGAAGTGATCACCCCGGAGCAGGCGGGCCATGACATGCGGGCGCGCGTGGGGCGTGGTGAAAAAGTTGCCATCCTCTTCGGGCGCGAGCGCTGGGGGCTGAGCAACGAGGAAGTTTCGCTGGCCGATATCATCGTGACGGCGCCGGTGAACCCGGCCTTTGCCTCGATCAATATCGCCCAGGCGGTTTTGCTCATGGGCTATGAGTGGTTCAAGGAACATGCCGTGAGCCTTGGGCAGCAAACACCGGAATTGGCAGCCCTTGATGGCCCCGGCCTGCAGACACCCGATACGCGCCTTGCCACCAAGGAAGAGCTTTACGGATTCTTTGACCATCTGGAGCGGGAACTGGATGATGCCGGGTTTTTCAAAACCGAAAAGAAGAAGCCGACGATGCGGTTGAACCTGCGAAACATGTTTGTGCGGGCGGGACTGACTGAACAGGAAATCCGTTCGCTCCGCGGCATGGTTTCGTCGCTCACGCGGACGCATTTGCGGGGCAAGGGGACAAAAGGATGACGGCTCCCCGCATTCTTCTGTTTGATTCCGGCATGGGGGGATTGACCGTTGCCACTTGCGTTCGGGCGCAATTGCCAAACGCCGAATTGATTTACGCGGCGGACAACGCCGGCTTTCCCTATGGGGCCTGGAAAGAAGAGGCGCTTGTTGCCCGAATTGTTCATGTCATGGGCGCGCTGATTGAAAAAGCCAAACCGGATGTCGTGGTGATTGCCTGCAATACGGCTTCTACACTCGCCTTGGCGGCGCTGCGGGAAAAATATGCCGTTCCCTTTGTGGGCACGGTTCCGGCGATCAAGCCGGCGGCGGCGCAAACCAAGTCTAACATCATCGGCGTGCTGGCCACGCCCGGCACGGTGAGCCGCGAATACACTCATACGCTCATCCACACCTATGCCTTTCATTGCAAGGTGATCCTGCATGGGGCCAAGCGTCTGGCTGAAATCGCCGAACAGAAACTCAAGGGACATGCGCCTGATCTGGATGAACTGCGCGATGAAATCGCCCCGGTGTTTCGCAAGCGGGACGGCAAGCAAACCGATGTGGTGGTGCTGGCCTGCACGCATTATCCGCTGGTGATCGACGAGATGAAGCTGGTGGCGCCCTGGGAGGTTAACTATCTCGACCCGGCCCCGGCCATCGCGCGCCGGGTGAGCGATGTTGTGGCGGACCTGAAACTGGCAGGCCCCCAATCGGGCGTTCCCGAGCCGGATACGGTGCTTTTGACCTCGGCGCGGGGCAGCGCCTCGGAATCGCTGGTCGCCTATGGCGCCATGGGTTTCCCGCGGCATGAATTCGTGGATTTGCCGGTTTGACAGGCGGGTCCCGCTAAGCTAGAAGCCCACTCACTGACGGGGCCAGAAGCCCCGTTTTGCTTGCCCGTGAACCTTTAAAGGTTCTGTCGGCCGGGAGACCGGAAGAGGAGGGTAGGTTCCAACTTAAATGGTTATGGAGAACCGTAAATGACAAAGCGTCAGTCCGCTAAACATAAAATCGACCGCCGCATGGGCGAAAACATCTGGGGCCGTCCGAAGAGCCCGGTGAACAAGCGCGAATATGGCCCTGGCCAGCACGGCCAGCGCCGCAAGGGCAAGATGTCGGACTTCGGCATCCAGCTCAAGGCCAAGCAGAAGCTCAAGGGCTATTACGCCAATATTTCCGAGCGCCAGTTCTCGAAGGTTTACGAAGAGGCCTCGCGCATGAAGGGCGATACCTCGGAAAACCTGATTGGCCTGCTTGAGCGCCGCCTCGATGCGATCATCTACCGCGCCAAGTTCGTGCCCACGATGTTTGCGGCGCGCCAGTTCGTGAGCCACGGCCATGTGAAGGTGAACGGCCGCCGCGTGACCATCGCTTCCATGCGGATCAAGGCCGGAGACGCCCTTGAACTCACGGCAAAGTCTAAGGAACTTCCGATCGTGCTTGAGGCCGTGCAACTGGCCGAGCGCGATGTTCCGGATTATGTGGAAGTCGACCACAAGGCGATGACGGCGAAGCTGGTGCGCGTGCCCGCTCTGGCCGATGTGCCCTATCCGGTTCAGATGGAACCGCACTTCGTGGTGGAATACTATTCTCGCTAACAGTTTGGCGTTTGTTGAGTTCGAAACGGCGGAGATTTCTCCGCCGTTTTTATTTGAGCATTGAGGCGATGTAGGTGGCGAAGTCGAAGTTGGGCCGCTCGAGATGGGACAGGTGACCAGGCTTGGCCATATCGGAACAGAGGCCGCGATAGACACGTTCGGTGCAGCCCTTGTCCTCGACGTTGACGTCATCGAGCAACGCCTTGAGCTGTTTGAAGTGGCCCTGCGCGTCCGGGTCATTGGCAAATTCCGGTGACAGGCCGCCGCCAAAAATGACGCGCACCTGTCCGGCGCCGTGGGGATGGAGCGAGAGATACCAGAAATATCCCGGCGTCAGGGTGATGAGCAGGCTGGGGTAGATGGCCAGCAAATAGGTTGTGCGGCGGCGGTCACCCTCCATGCGCGTGTTGGTGGGGTGGGCCAGCGCGATCTTCAGCGTGTCGTCCTTCAGGATGGTGTGATAGTTGAAGGTGGGCAGGCCCGGCGGGCAAATCATTTCATCCAGCTTTGACAGTCCGCCGATGGTTTTGGCGTGGCAGACGGGAAGGTGGTAGCTCTCCATGAAATTCTCGGCCAGGACTTTCCAGTTGGTATTCCAGATGAACTGCTCGTTGAAATTCTCGATATAGGTTTCCATCCGGTAGTCGGCGATGAGGCCTTCCACGTCGGCGAATTTTTCACGTGGTGAGATGGCTTCCGGGTTCAGCGTTATCATCACCCAGCCGAGCCATTCCTCGCAGCGGATTTGCGGCAGGTGGTAGTCCTCCTTGCAGAAGCCCTCATTGTGCTTCATCGCCGGAGCGGCGCGCAGCGAGCCATCGGTGTTGTAGCTCCAGCCATGATAGGGGCAGACGATGCCTTTGACGTTCCCCGTGCCTTTGAGAAGAATGGACATGCGGTGAAGGCAGACGTTGGATTGGGCGCGGAGTGTGCCTTCCCGGTCGCGGATCACCATGATGGGCTGGCCCGCGAGTTCCAGGGTCACGTAATCGCCGGGGTTGGCCAAGCGCCGTGGCGCGGCCGACGCAGAACCATTCCTTGCTGAAAATCTGCTCCACTTCCTGGGTGGCAAATTCCTCTGACGTGTAGACGGCCTTGGGCATGGCGTGGGCCTGGCTGAAGGGCACCGCCACATTGGCTCTGAGCTGGGCAAGGGCATCAAACGCGTTCATCATGGATCCGTGTATTCCGCAATTTTGGCATCGGCAAGGGCAAAGCAGCCAGCAATCGTTGGGTTTAAAGGGAGTTCGCGGTAGGCCCCGATGGCCCCTTGGGCGGCGAGGCGGCCAGCAAGCCCCGGCTCGTCGCCAGCCACCACCCAGATAAAACCGAAGGCGGTTTCACGAATAGGACTGGCTCTGGCGATGGTGAGCTTGGCGAAGATGTCGTCGGGAGGGGTGCCGGGCTGAAAGACTACGAGCATAGGTCCTGCAGCGTCATGCGGCAGGGAAGCCTGCCGCATGAGGACGGCCATGACGGCAACCCACACGACAAGCACAGTGAGAAACAGGCTGACGGCGAGGCGGTGGCCGGGCCAGCGCATGGGGCTCAGGCCGCGGCGAATTTGGGGGCGCGCATTTCCTTGATCGGAAGATGCACGATGGCTGCAAACAGCCCTAGGGCAACGCACATCCACCAGACGGGATTATAGGAGCCAAACTGGTCATAGAGCCTGCCGCCGAGCCAGACGCCGAAGAAGGAGCCCACCTGGTGGCTGAGGAAAACGAAGCCATAGAGCGTGGCCATGTAGCGGGTGCCGAACATGACGGTGACGAGGCCCATGGTAAGCGGCACGGTGGACAGCCAGAGGAAGCCCATGGTGGCGGTGAAGATGATGGTGGTGGTTGCGGTAATGGGCAGCAGGATGAAGGCGGCAACGGAGACCGAGCGCAGGATGTAGATGAGGCTCAGAGGAATTTTCTTCTGGTACTTGCCGCCGATAATTCCCGATACATAGGAGCCCACCACATTGAACAGGCCGATGGCGCCCATGGCGATGCCGGCGAATTCCTTGCTGATGCCGTGTTCGGCTAGGTAGGGCGGCAAGTGCACCAACACAAAGGCAAGCTGGAAGCCGCAGACAAAAAAGCCAGCCGTAAGCATGAGGTAGGAACTATGGCCGAAAGCGCCGCCAATGGCCTGGCGCATGGTGATGTCGGCTTCGCCTGCAGTCATCTTGGTGCTTGAGCTGTTCTGCACCATGAGAGGCAGGGCGAAAACCAGAATGAGCAGGGTGGAGGCCGCCAATATGTAGAGCGCGTATTCCCAGCCATAGGCGGAAATCAGGGCGGCGCCCAAGGGCGCGAATATGAACTGGCCGAGGGAGCCTGAAGCGGTCGCGATGCCAAAGGCCCAGGAGCGTTTTTCTGGCGGCACGATACGGCCCAGCGCTGCCATGACAATGCCGAAGGAGGACATGGCGACGCCGATGCCGATGAGGATGCCGGCGCCAAAGTGGAACATCAGCGGGGCTTCGGCCACGGCCATCACCACGGTTCCCACGGCATAGAAGATGGCGCCCACCATCAGCACGCGGGCGGAACCGTAGCGGTCCGCCAGGGCACCGGCGATGGGCGTGGCAATGCCCCAGAGAAGGTTTTGCAGGGCAAGGCCGAAGGAAAAGATCTCACGGGGCCAGGCATGGGCGTCGGAAATGGGAGCGGTAAAAAGCCCGAAACTGGAGCGCACGCCGAAGTTGACGATCGCCACGAGACAGCCCGCGACGATCACCACGGCGGGAGTAAAGTACCAGGGAACTTGTTTTTCGGTGATGGTCATGTTTGCGGGCGGTATCTCATGAGAACCGGGCCAAACTGGGCAATGGCAACGCCAAGAAGGATAATCGCGCCGGCGACCAATGTTGTGGCGGTAACGATTTCACCTAGCAGCAAGGTTCCCGCCGTGATCGCAAAAACCGGAATGAGATAGAGCGAGGCGCCCACTGCCGTGGGGCGCAGCAGGCCTACCGCATAATTCCATGTGCCAAGGGTTACGAGCGTGCCGATAAACGTCAGGTAGAAGAGCGAGAAAACCGCGTTCTGATCCAGGTTGAGTGTAGTTTCCCAGGTGCTGGGTGATATGAATACCAGCGCGGGGAGCGTTGCAATCGCCAGCGACAGCAGCGAGAGCTTTACTGAACCATAAGTCTGGATGAGGCTTTTGCTGTAGATCACATAGACAGCCCAGAACGCGCCGCTCATGAAAATCAGCAGGCCTCCGACAATCATGCTGGCGTGGCTGAGATTTCCCTGCGCGTCGCCGCTGAAAAGATAAAGCGAGCCGATAAAGGAGACGATGAGCCCGATAATGGTTGGCACCGTCACGCGCTCGGCGCCAATCACGCTGGCGAGCAGGGCGATCAGCAGCGGCTGGGTTGAAATCACGATGCCGCCAATGGCGGACGTTATATAGGAAAAGCCGAATACGGATCCGGCGAAGTAGCCGAACATGCCGATCAGCGAAATCAGCAAGAGGCGGGGGACGTCCTGCCGTGCCACGGTGAACCCGCCGAAGAAGGGCAGCAGGACGACGCAGCAGATGCCGGTGGCGACTGAGCGTATCACCAGCGCATCGGCAGCGCCCGCGGCAAGCGAGAATGAGCGGATAATTGCCGGGGCCACGCCCCAGACAAGAACCGTGAAGCCGAGCGCCAGTAGCGGAAGGTAATTGTTAAGCGGTTTCACGCGCCAGAACTTTTTTCACGGCGGGACGTTCGGCCATGCGGTTGCGGTGGTCGAGCACTTTTGGAAAGCGCTTGGGATCCACGCTGTCGGCCTCAAGCCATCTGGCGATGGTGAAGAGATAGGGATCGGCAATGGTGTAATCCGCGCCCATGACCCAGGGGCCCTTGAAGTACTCGCGCTCGATGAGCTCGAAACACTCGCCGACGTTCTGCGGGACCTTCTTTTTCATGGTTTCCCTTGCCGCTTCATCGTCGCTCCAGCGATAGCCGCGCAGGCGATGGGCATGGGCCACGTGCACGGTCGAACAGAGATAGCTGTTGAAGGATTGGATTTGCCCAAGGCGGAACGGGTCGTTCAGGGGCGCCAGATTGGCCTTGGGAAAACTTTGCGCAATGTAGACCAGAATGGCGGGCGTTTCGGTCAGGATGCCCTGGTCGGTCACGAGGGCGGGAACCCGGCTCTTGGGATTGATCTTCAGGTATTCCGGCTTGCGCTGGTCATTGTCGGCGAAGTTCAGGCGTTTGGCCTCATAGGCAGCGCCTGAGTCTTCCAGCGCAATGTGGGAAGCAAGCGAACAGGTGTTGAGGGCGTAGAAAAGGGTGAGCATCAGGGCAGGATGCTTGAGGAATTCCTGATCGTCAATTCGTGATAGCGCTGGGCTGATATGATCTAAACTCTGTCATCCCGGCGGACGCCGGGACCCAGGCTTTCACCGTGCGAGCTATTCCAAGTCTGGGTCCCGACTTTCGTCGGGATGACAAAAGGGGTTTATTTAAGCAACCGCTTTCTCGGTCATCAACTGCTTCAGTTCACCGGACTGGAACATTTCCATCATGATGTCGCTGCCGCCGACGAATTCGCCCTTGACGTAGAGCTGCGGCACGGTGGGCCAGTTGGTATATTCCTTGATGCCCTGGCGGACTTCATCGGAATCCAGCACATTGATGCCCTTGAAGGGCACGCCCATGTGATTGAGAATCTGCGTGGCCTTGCCGGAGAAGCCGCACATGGGCATGTCGGGCGTGCCTTTCATGAAGAGCACCACGTCGTTGCTCTTCACTTCATTGTCGATCCATTTTGCAATGTCAGTCATGTCAGTTCTCCAAAACACTTGTCGTTAATGCCAAGGCATGCAACTCGCCGCCCATGCGGCCTTTGAGGGATGCATATACCATTTGATGCTGCTGGACGCGAGACTTGCCCTTGAAGGCTGCTGACATCACCGTGGCGGCATAGTGGTTGCCGTCGCCGGCGAGGTCGCGGATTTCGACGCTGCGCGTCGGGCAGGGCTTCCTTGATGAAGCGTTCAATTTCGGCGGCGGCCATGGCCATCGGTCAAATTCCTTAGAGCTCGCCCGACATATAGGCCGGGAACCAGCCTTCATGGGCGCTTTTCAACTCAGCCAGAGATATAGTCGCTTGGCCCTGGACATTCAATGTAGCTTCGCCTGTTACGGTTCCTATGCGGATGACGTCGATGCCTTTGACATGGGCCTGGGTGATGATTTTGGCGGCTTCGCTGGATTTGCAGGTGAAAACATAGCGGGCCTGATCCTCGCCGAAGAGGGCTTCGTGGTTCATGGCGTCGAGCTTGGCCCCCAGGCCTGAGGCGAGGGCCATTTCGATGACCGTGGCGGCCAGGCCACCGTCAGAAATGTCATGTACTCCAGTGACTTGGCCATGATTGATGAGGCTTCGCACGAAGTCGCCATGGAGCTTTTCCCTGGCCAGATCGACGGGCGGGGGAGCACCTTCTTCGCGGCCCAGGACCTCGCGGAGATAGATGGATTGGCCGAGATGGGAGCCGTGGCCGCCGAGCAACAGGATGGCTTCGCCGTCGGCCTTGAAGGCCAGCGTGGTCATCTTGCTGAGGTCGGTCAGCAGGCCCACGCCGCCGATAGCGGGGGTGGGGAGAATCGCCTGGCCGTTGGTTTCGTTGTAGAGCGAGACGTTTCCGGACACGACGGGGTAATCCAGGGCGCGGCAGGCGGCGTCGATGCCTTTGATGGCGAAGACGAGTTGGCCCATGATTTCCGGCTTTTCGGGATTGCCGAAATTCAGGTTGTCGGTGATGGCGATGGGTTCGGCTCCAACGCAAGTCAGGTTGCGCCAGGTTTCGGCCACGGCCTGCTTGCCGCCTTCAAAAGGATCAGCCTCGACATAGCGGGGCGTCACGTCGGTAGTGAGAGCAATTGCCTTGTTGGCGCCAACGCGCACCACGCCTGCATCGCCACCGGGAATTTGGGCAGAGTTGGAGCCGATCAGGTGATCATATTGTTCCCAGACCCAGCGCCGTGAGCACATGTCAGGCGAACCGATGATTTTCAGGATGGCGGCTTTCAGATCATTGGGTGCCGGCACATCTTTCAAGATGGCGAGCTTTTTGGGCTCGGTCCAGGGTCGGTCATATTCCGGCGCTTCGTCGCCCATCTGCTTTATGGGCAGATCGGCCTTCACTTCGCCTTCGTGCTTGATGATGAAGCGCAGCGTATCGGTTGTCTTGCCGACGATGGCGAAATCCAGGCCCCATTTATGAAAGATGGCTTCGGCCTGTTTTTCCAGTTCGGGGCGCAGCACCATGAGCATGCGCTCCTGGCTTTCCGACAGCATCATTTCGTAAGCCGTCATGTGCTCTTCGCGGCAGGGCACCATGTCGAGATTGAGTTCAATGCCGAGATCGCCCTTGGCGCCCATTTCAACGGCCGACGAGGTGAGGCCGGCGGCGCCCATGTCCTGAATGGCGATGACGGCGCCGGAGGCCATCAGTTCCAGGCAGGCTTCGAGCAGGCATTTTTCGGTGAAGGGATCGCCCACCTGCACGGTGGGGCGTTTTTCCTCGGCGTTGTCATCAAATTCGGCCGACGCCATGGTGGCACCATGAATGCCGTCGCGGCCGGTCTTGGCGCCGAGATAAACCACGGGCAGGCCAACGCCCTTGGCCTTGGAATAGAAAATCTTGTCGGCATCGGCCAGACCCACGGCCATGGCATTGACCAGAATGTTGCCGTTGTATCGGGGATGAAAATTCACCTCGCCGCCCACGGTGGGCACGCCGAAGGAGTTGCCGTAGCCGCCGATGCCGGCGACGACTCCGGACACGAGATGGCGGGTTTTGGGATGTTCGGGCGCGCCAAAGCGCAGCGCGTTGAGCGAGGCGATGGGGCGGGCCCCCATGGTGAAGACATCACGCAGGATGCCGCCCACGCCGGTGGCCGAGCCCTGGTAGGGTTCGATGATAGGAGGGGTGGTTGTGGCTTTCCATTTTGAAGACCACGGCCTGGCCATCGCCAATATCCACAACGCCGGCATTTTCGCCCGGGCCCTGGATAACCCGGGGGCCCTTGGTGGGAAGGGTCTTCAGCCATTTCTTGGAGGATTTGTAGGAACAGTGCTCGTTCCACATGGCCGAGCAGATGCCCAGTTCCGTCATGGTGGGTTCGCGGCCCAGCAGCTTGAGGAAGCGCGCATATTCGTCGGGCTTGAGGCCGTGGCTGCTTGACGATGTCGGGGGTGATCTTGGGGGCAGGGGCTTTTGTCATGTTGCGGGCGGTTTAGCCGCCCGCAAAGGGATTCACAACGGCATTTGGACGATATCCCCGGTTAGGCCGCGGCCTGGCCCTCAAAAATACGGTGGCCGAACTGGTCCGTAACCTTGGCCTGCCCGAAGCTCTCGGCGGCCTCCACGCGGACCAGCCGGTCCATGCGCACGCGGAGCGCCATGTTGGCTTCCTTGAGGGCCAATTCCTGCTCGAAATTTGGCTGCTTTTTCCCGAAGAGTGATTTTAACATGCGGACCCCGCTCATATCTCGTTAAGGCTGCTGTTTCATTTACAGTAGAGCGACAATCGGCGGCATTAATCTACGGTTAACTGCGATGTTGGTGAATGAATGCTTCGCGGATGGACGAAAGTTTAGTCAAATTTCTGCGAATCATGCGGCATTCACCCGGCAGAAGCAGGATGACTTTACCGGCACATCGGCCCGCGCGGTTGCCAGATCGAGGCGCTGCTTGATGAAGGTGGCTTCGGCGTGTTTGCCCAAGCGCATGAGACATTCATGGAAGCCGTGGAGGCTCCAGATATTGTCGGGGTGCTGGCAGGCGCGGGCGAGGGTGCCGTCCAGCCCCAAATCGGCGCGGTAAATGGCTTCGGCCTCTTCAACCCGGTTTTGCTCGAGCAGCAGCGCCCCGAGGGCATGGCGGGTGGGCTGCATGAAGCCCCAGGGCTCGTCGTAGCGCATGGAGTCGTAGAGTTCGACCGACTTGTGAAGATGGGCAAAGGCTTTTTCGAAATTGAATTTCCGGTATTCGATTTCGCCTTTCATCATCTCGGCGGCGACGGCGAGAATATCGAGGCTGGTATTGTTGAACAGGCAGCGGGATTCCGGCACGCGGGCCAGGGCTTCTTCAAACAGGCGGGCTTCCTTTTCCGCTGCTGGCACATTGAAACTGGCGGCGTAAGCCACGGCCTTGGCGTAGTGCAGCATGGCGGTGGTCACGCAATAGAGTTTCTGGTCGGACTGGAAGAGGTGCGGCGATGATTTCCTGCCATTTTCCGAAGCGGATGTAGACGTGCAGCTTTATCGAGACGAAGGCTTCCAGCCAGTCGGCCATGGGGGGCGACTCGACGCGCAGCAAGTCTTCTGAAATGGCGGCGGCCATGTCCTCTGCCGCTTCCAGGGCAGGGCCATACTGGCCAAGGAACATGGCGCCGTAAGTCTTGAAATGATAATTGTGGCAGCGGTAGAGAGAATAGAAGTTGATGGCGCCTTCGCGGGCCAGATATTTCCGGTCGGCGGTGGTGGCGAGTTCGTTGCGGTCAATCACATCCTTGTAGTTGCCACAGAGGACATCGATGTGGGTTGGCATGTGAATGAGATGGCCCGCATCGGGGACGAGGCCGCATAGCGCGTCTCCGGCGCGAAGCGCGCGTTCAGGATGGGGCGACATTTCCATGAGGTGGAGATACATGTGGAGAATGCCGGGATGTTTCATGCCCTTCGGCGTGGCCATGGCGCGTTCCAAAACGGCAATGGCTTCTGCCGTATCGGCTCCTTCGGCGGGCTTTCCGGTCTTGATGTCCCAGAGCTGCCACGGGGTTCGGTTCATGATCGCCTCGGCGAAGAGGGCTGTCACATCGAGATCGTCCTTGTGGGCGCGGTAGACTTCGCGCATGGCGGCGGCGTAGTCATCATTCCAGATTGGCGTGACATTGCCCGGTTCATTCAGTGGGTAGCGTTTTGCAAGGGGGCGTATCAGGGCCTGCTCAACCGGGCTTGCCTGGTCGAGAAGTTTCAATGCCTGTTTTGTGGCGGAGCAGGCAAGATTGAGAGAGTTTTTCAGGTCGACCGGGTCGAAGGCGACCCATTGCTTGTTGTAATTCGGACCCGCCGCATAGGCGATGCCCCATTGCGCCATGGCGCAGTTGGGATCGTGTTTGGCGGCCTTCTTGAAGCAGCGCACGGCTTCGTCATGGTTGTAGCCATAACACCAGATCAGGCCGCGATCGAACCAGAGCTGGGCTTCCTTTGAAGTGGTGGTTATTGGGCGTGTGTAGGGGCCGAGATCATAATAGTCCGACATGATGTTCCTCCGCGCGACAGGAACCTATCACGGGGAATTTCAGGCGGCCAGAAGGCTTTCAAATAGCGGGCGGCAGTCGGTTTTGCCGTGGAGCGGCTCGATCATGTTTTCGGGATGGGGCATCATGCCGATGACGTTGCCTGCCTTGTTCACGATGCCGGCGATGTCGTTCATGGCGCCGTTGGGATTGGTGCCCTGGGTGTAGCGGAAGACGACGCGGCCTTCGCCTTCCAAGGCCTTCAAGGTTTCTTCGTCGCAGATATAGTTGCCTTCGCCGTGGGCCACGGGGCAGGAGACGACAGCGCCCTTTTTCATGCGGTTGGTGAAGAAGGTGGAATTGTTTTCAACGGCCAGCTTCACTTCGCGGCAGACAAAATGCAGATCGGCATTGCGCACGAGGGCGCCGGGCAGCAGACCCGCTTCGGTGACGATCTGAAAGCCATTGCAGACGCCGAGAACCTTAAGTCCCTTGGCGGCCTTGGCGCGGATGTCGGTCATGATGGGCGAGCGCGCGGCGATGGCCCCGCAGCGCAGATAGTCGCCATAGGAAAAGCCGCCGGGGATAACGACGAGATCAACCTTGGGCAGTTCCGGATCGGCGTGCCAGACGGACAAGGGCTTGTTGCCAGTAGTAGCCTCCAGGGCGCGCATCATATCAGTTTCACGATTGATGCCGGGGAAAACGACGACAGCTGATTTCATGCGAGCTCTATATCATAATTCTCGATAACGGTATTGGCGATGAGTTTTTCGCACATGGCCTTGACCTCAGTCATGGCCTTGGACTTGTCGGTTTCGGCGACATCGATTTCGAAATATTTGCCCTGGCGCACGTGTTCGACGCCGGCAAAGCCGAGGTGACTGAGGGCTCCTTCGATGGCTTTGCCTTGCGGGTCCAGCACGCCTTTTTTCAGGGTGACTTTTATTTTGGCTTTCATCAGGTGTCGCTCTTCACGAGTTTGGGCTTGGCGCGTTCCGGTTTTTCATTCTCGCTGATGATGCCCAGTCGCTTGGCCACTTCCTGATAGGCTTCGACGAGGCCGCCCATGTCGCGGCGGAAGCGGTCCTTGTCCATCTTGTCATTGGTCTTTGTGTCCCAGAGCCGGCACGAATCGGGGCTGATTTCATCGGCCAGCACGATGCGCATCATGTCGTTTTCGTAGAGCCTGCCGAACTCGATCTTGAAATCCACCAGCTTGATGCCGATTCCCAGGAAAAGTCCGGTGAGGAAGTCATTAATGCGAATCGACATGTGCATGATGTCGTCGATTTCCTGAGGCGCGGCCCAGCCGAAGGCGGTGATATGCTCTTCCGACACCATGGGATCGCCAAGTGCATCATTCTTGTAGCAGAACTCGATGATGGAGCGGGGAAGGGCGGTGCCTTCCTCAAGGCCAAGTCGCGTTGCCAGCGAGCCCGCAGCCACATTGCGCACCACGACTTCGAGGGGAATAATTTCCACCTCGCGCACGAGCTGCTCGCGCAAGTTGAGGGAGCGGATGAAATGGGTTGGAATGCCAAGGTCGTTGAGCCTGGTGAAGATAAACTCCGAAATGCGCTGGTTAAGCACGCCCTTGCCTTCGATCACGGCCTTTTTCTGGGCATTGAAGGCGGTTGCGTCATCCTTGAAATGCACGATCACCGTGCCGGGCTCGGGGCCCTCGTAAAGAATCTTGGCTTTGCCTTCGTAAATGCGGGTTCTTCTGCTGGTCATATGCAATATCCTCATCAAAACCCTTATCCACCCTTTTAGCACAAAACCAGCGGGCGGTACGTAAAGTTCACATGTTTCGACAATATGGCGACGACTGTCGCCAATTGCACGGGCTTCTACTTGAACTTATTGCATTGCACAATGGTTTTGAATGGTTGATTTGGGCCATGCGACTAGCTATCTCAATGAAATACGCGGAAGTGGAGACCAACATGAACATGGATAAACGCCAAAAGGGCTTCGAATCGAAATTTGCCCATGATGAAGAGGTGCTTTTCAGGGCCAACGCCCGGCGCGCCAAGCTTTTGGGCCTGTGGGCTGCTGAAAAATTGGGCCTTTCCGGGGCTGAGGCCGAGGCCTACGCCAAATCCATGGTCGTTGCCGATTTTGAAGAGGCCGGCACCGAGGATTTGTTCCGCAAGGTCAGGAAAGACTTCGATGCCAAAAAGGTTGAGCAGTCGGACCACCAGATTCGCCGCCACATGGACGAGCTCCTGGCCGTTGCCCTCGAACAGATAAAGGCGGGATGATAATTGGCTACGCAAAGTTTTGACCTGAAGGCCCGGCTCGCCAACAGGAGTGAGCCGTTCCTGTTTTCATGGATGACAATGCCAAGTTCGCACCTGGCGGGACAATTGGCGCGGCTGCCGATTGAAGGCGTGTGCCTTGACCTGCAGCACGGGATGATCGGTTTTTCCGATGCGGTGGACATGATTGCCGCCATCAGCAACGCGGGACGGCCCGCCATTGTCCGGGTGCTGTGGAATGAGCCGGGGCTTATCGGCCAGTCGCTCGATGCGGGCGCTGCCGCCATTATTGTTCCGATGGTGAACAGCAAGGCGCAGGCCGAGGCTGTGGTGAAGGCGGCAAAGTATCCGCCACTGGGTGGGCGGAGCTGGGGCGGCTACACGGCGTTCCAGACCTATGGCATGTCTCCTGCCGACTATCTCAAGAAGGCCAACACGATTACCCAGGTGTTTGCGATGATCGAAACCCAGGCGGCGCTTGACGCGGTGGAAGAAATCGCGGCGGTTCCGGGCCTCGATGGGCTTTTCGTGGGACCGAGCGATTTGTCCATTGCCCTTTCCAAGGGGGCCGGCATCGACAAGACGGCGAAATACACACTGGACGCCATGAAGCGTGTTGCCGCCGCCGCCCAGAAAAACAATCTGGTTGCCGGAGCCTTTGCGGGCAGCGCCGATGTCATCAAGACCTATGCGGCGATGGGCTATACGTTCATGGCCGGGGCCGTTGACGTTGACCTCCTGCAGGCGGGGGCCGAAAACCTCATGAAGGCGGTAAAGGGCGTTTGACGTCCACCGCCTTTCTTGTGACAATGGGGCCATGATGGACAAGCGCACGTCCCTAATTCCGGGCTACGAAGTGATCCTCGACAAGCTCGTGGATATAGCCCTTGCGGCTGGCCCCATCGGCAGCCAGACGGACAAGTATTTCACCAATACGTCGCGCATTGTTGCGGCCCATGGCGATACGGATGTGACCTTTGCCGTGTTCATGCGCAGGCGCGTGGTGGCGGCCCTTGAGCCCACCATCCGCATGGTGCAGCGCTTGGTGCCAATGGCGCGGGTGAAGCGGTTCTACGAAGAGGGCGATATTGTTCCTTCCGAAAGCAAGATGCTTGAGATCACCGGCTCCATGGCCAAGCTTTCGGAAGTTGAAACGCTGGTGCTGCAGAAGATCGGCTTTCCCTGTGTCTCCGCCAACAACGCCTATGAAATGTGCCGGGCCATTCCCTATGCGGCCTTCATGGACATGCATGCGCGCCACGGCAGCGGGGCGGAGATGAATATCCTGGCTTCCTATGGCGCGGCGGTGGGCAGTGCTGCGGCCAAGCATGCGGACAGCAATGTGAAGGGTTTTGTGGGTTCGTCACAGGATTTGACGGCGCCTTTGTTTGGCGCGGCTTCCGGCATGGGCACCATGCCCCACGCGCTTGTGGGCTATACGCAGGGCGATGTGCTCAAGGCCATGCAGCTTTTTGCCGAGACCATTCCGGAAGCGAAAACGCTGATCGCCCTTGTTGACTACACGGGCGAGGAAGTCAGCGATTCCCTGCGCTGCGCGCGCTGGTTTTATGAAGAGGCAAAACTGCAGGACAAGGACAAGGTCTTTGGGGTGCGGCTTGATACCCATGGCGGGCGGTTTGCCGAAGGGCTGGACTATGAAAAGTCCGTCGACACGGTGGGCCACTGGCTGGGCGTTGCGGGCGAGTACAACATCGTCGAACAGGTGTTGGGGGGCAGGGCCTTCCAGCTTGATCCCAACAACATTCTCGTGGACAAGGTGCGCCGCATCCTGTTCGGCAAGGGCGTTTCAGTGGCCTCCATCATCCATGTGCGCCGGGCGCTGGACAATGCGGGGTATAAACAGGCGCAAATTGTTGCGTCGTCCGGGTTCGATCCGCAGAAATGCCAGGTCATGGGGGCTGCGAAGGCACCGCTTCATATGGTGGGCACCGGCAGTTTCCTGCCTGCAACGCTTACTGAAACCTATGCCACCGCCGATATCATTGCCTACGACGGGGTGCGCCGGGTTAAGGTGGGCCGCGAGTTTCTTTTCGATTAGTTCACCAGCACGTGAACGGGCGCCGTCTTGTGCCATAGGCGATTTGGTGTTTCTATTGCGCGGGGCATAGGATTAGGGGCAGAGATCATGTTGATTCGACTTCTCACATCTTTAAGTCTTGCATTTGCCGCGATACTTTTCGTTGCCTCGCCAAGTGAAGCGAGCATTTTTGCAACCAGTGGCGGGCCCGCAGTAAATGTTGTCATTGATATTTCGTCGCAATCCATGTCGGTCAAGGTCAATGGCTGGCCCTACGGACGCTGGAAAGTCTCAACGGCGCGTTCGGGGTATTACACGCCGCGGGGCACGTTCCGCGTCCAGCGGACGGCCAAGGTTTATTACTCGCGGAAATACGATAATTCGCCCATGCCAAATTCCGTATTCTTCAAGGGTGGCTATGCCATTCACGGCAGCTATTATGTGAGATCGCTAGGGCGGCCAGCCTCGCATGGCTGTGTGCGGCTTCTTCCTGCCAACGCCGCGCGGTTATACAATCTGGTTCAGAAATATGGTGCAAAGTCGACCCGGATAACCATTGTTGACTGAACTTAGATTGCAGCCGAAATTCCATTTGAATCAAGGATTTCGGCGCTATCATCCCGCATTTCTCAGGCGCAGTTATTTTTTCTTAACCACCTTTTCAAGACCGGGCCGTTAACCGTCACAGGATAGTTGCGGTTAACAATCCAGGGTTACATTCGCTCTCTTATTGTCAAAGGGCGAGCGGGATGAAAAATGTCGCAGTAGGCGTGGCACGGCAGATTTGCCCGGCTCTTCCATATCTTTTGGACCGTGCATGGCGGTAGGCTTCCTCCATTCCCTCGGAATGCATGAGCGGGCAAAAACCGGAAGCCTGTTTGGCAGGTTCCTGTTTTTCCTGATCCCGATATTTGTCGTGGCCTCGATGCTTGGCCTGGGTCTAGTGTCAAACGTTTTTCTGCGGGCCGAACGCGACAGCATCAACAAGCGCATCAGCACGTTTACGACCCGGATTGCCTCCGTTCTCAAGGAGGAAACCCAACGGGGTGACGGCAAGCTCAGTGCAAATCTCGTCAATCTTCTTTTGCTTGATCCGGCCATACACTGCGTGGAATTGGTTGGCCGCAGCGGCCATGTCCTGGCAGATGCGCCCCGCCAAACCGGCTGCGAAAAGGCCGGCAACAGGAAGACCGTTGTCATTCCATTTTCCGATTCCCGGGGATCGCAGCTGCGTGTGCAATATGATGAAGCGGAAATTGCAACGTCCGAGAAAAGAAAAGAGCAATTCAGCGCGCTTGCGATGCTGATTGGCCTGTTTGTGGCCATGGGAGCGAGCTGGTTCAGTTTCCGCTCAATCGTCGAGCGGCCCATGAAAGTTTTGCTCGAAGCCATTAGAAATGCCGGTGCAAACGGTGATGTGGCTATTATCGAACACCAGACTCGCCGACGAAATGGGCGAGGTGATCGGCGCATTCAATGAGATGCAAGTGAAACTCGCCGAGGAAGCGCGCCGCAACCGGGAGGCGATCGAGCACGTCGACCGGCTCTACAACGAAACACCCGCCCTTATGTTTTCGATCGATCCACAGGGCTTGATATTGAATGTTAGCGGTCATTGGCTCGAGCAGACGGGTTATTCCCGGCAAGACGTTGTGGGCAAGGCCTTTGCCAGTTTCCTGCGCGGTGCGCCGGGAGGACACGACTCCGGCTTCCCGCTGGCGGAATTGACTGCGCGGCACGAGTTGCGTGACATTCCGCTGCAACTGCTGCGCCGGGACGGAACCGGCATGGATGTTTTGCTGTCCGCCGTTGCCGACAAAATTGAAAACGGCGCGGACGCGGGATTTCTGTGCGTGCTGAACGACGTCAGCAGCCTCAAGGAATCACAAAAGAAACTTCGCACCCAGGTGGTGACAGACCTTCTTACGGGACTGCCGAACCGGCAGGGGCTTTTTGAATATCTTTCCTCAATGAAGCCTGCTTCCGAGAAGTTTATGGAGAGGGTGGCAATTCTTTATATCGACCTTGACAACTTCAAATGGGTGAACGAAACGCACGGCCACGAGGCTGGCGATGGCCTCCTGATCGAAGCGGGCAGGCGGTTACGCAGCTGCCTGACTGCGGCGGACTTTCTCGCGCGCCTTGGAGGCGACGAATTTGCCGTTGTGCTCCGCGGACTTAAACAGGACGATGACGCTGTTGCCATTGGGCTCCGCGAACTCGGTGTTCTGGTTGCACCGTTCCACTTGGGGGAAGTTGTGGTGCATGTGGGCTGCAGCATCGGCATTGCTCTCCTGGGCACGCACTCCAGCAGCGCGGAAGAGCTGCTGCGCCTGGCTGACCTTGCGATGTACAAATCAAAGCAGCAGGGCAAGAACCGGATATCGGTTTATTCCAGCGATCTTGGCGACAAGGCGCTGACGCGGGCCCGGGTGACCGACCAGATCCGCGAAGCCCTGCGCAGCAATCAACTGCGCCTGTTTTACCAGCCGGTGATTGACCTCAACAGCATGCGGGTCGTGGGGGCGGAAGCCCTGCTGCGCCTGCAATGCCCGGAAGAAGGGCTGATGCAGCCAACAGACTTCATTGCGGTGGCTGAAGAAACAGGACTTATGGGCTCCGTTGGCGACTGGGTTGTGGGCGAGGCCATTTCCAGCCTGCAGCAGGAACGGGCTTTCGCCCCGGACACCAAGCGCTATCTCGCCATCAATCTGTCACCGCGGCAATTGGACAGTGCCTTTACGGCCGATCTGGTCAAGCGCCTCAAGAATGCGCCGGCATTGGCCAAGAAGCTGGTTTTTGAAATCACGGAAACGGCGCTGCTTGAAAATGAGGAACGCTTTTCCCAGTTTTTTGCCGATATCCGGGAAACCGGCGCCCGCATCGCGCTGGACGACTTCGGCACCGGCTATTCATCGCTTGGCCACATCAGCCGCTATCCGGTGGATTTTATCAAGCTGGACCGCAGCTTTTCGCGGCTTCTCAGCCGTGGAAACGAAGCGGAAGCCCAGCGGGCGCGCGCCCTGATCAAGGCCACGGCTACGCTCAGCGCCGAACTCGGGATTGCGATTATCGCCGAGGGCATTGAGGACATAGGAACGCTTGACCAGTTGCGCTCCTATGGCATTGGCTTTGGGCAGGGCTACCTGTTCTCGTCGCCACTTCCGGCAAATGCCTTCCGCGACTGGGCCCTGGCTTTTTCCGGAAACAGCGAGGCCGGGCGGCAGGCGGATATTCGCGTCGCGTAAATTCACCACTTCCCAAATGTGCCGAGCGGTGACAATCTGACTTTGACCTGATAGGATATTGGCAGCTGAAGTCGGCAGGCAGTCAGCGAAATCGGTGTGTGCCATGAACTCTGAAAGCTAATCAGAAGGAGCCGCACAAAGTGAAATTCGGATATTTTGCAAACCCCACCAATCGCCACAACAAGCCATTTGGCACGTTGATGCAGGAGCAGGTTGACCTGGCGCAATACCTGGATCGCCATGACTGGGATTCCGTGTGGTATACGGAGCATCATTTCTCCTATGAAGGCTTTGAGGTTGTTCCCAATCCGGTTCTGATGTCCACCTGGACCGCGGCCCATACCAAGCGCATTCGCATCGGGCAGGCGGCCAACATCATTACCTTCTGGCATCCGCTGCGTTTTGCCGAAGACATTGCGATGCTTGACCACATGTCGGGCGGGCGCATTGAGGTTGGCGTTGGCCGCGGAATCTATGGCCGGGAAGCCTTGCAGCTCAACAAGATGGCGGACACCCGCAACCCGGCGCAGAATTTCCGGATTTTTGCCGAGGCTCTGGAAGTTGTCCGCCGGGCCTGGTCAAACCAGTACTTCGAGTTTCACGGGGAATTTTTCAATTTTCCTGATCGTGGTTTTGTGTGGGATCACGGCATGTCGCCCAAGAGCGCCGAATACCAGAACATGGAGACTTTTGAGCTGCACAAGCTCGCGCTCGTTCCCCGCACCCTGCAGCAACCAACACCGCCGATCCATCAGGTGGTGGATGGACATTTGGCCATTCAGTATGCGGCGGAGAACGGCATGGGCGGCCATGATGTGGATTCCGCCGACCGATGCGCTGAAACCCCGGTTTGAACTGTACCGCGACAAGAAAGCGGCAAAGGAACAGCGCGAGGTAAAGCTTGGCGAAGGCGTCAGTCTGGTGCGCGACATGTTCTGTGCTGAAAGCAAGGCGGAAGCCAAGCGCCTCGGCGGGCCGGGCATTGTCGATTACCTGCGCTGGGTGTGCCATTGGCGCGGGCTTGATAACCATCGGCATCTTGGCGAGGAATTGCCAAAGACGGAGAACAAGCTCGATCTGCTGTCGGTTGATTTTCTCGACGAGCGTAATCTGCTTTTTGGAACGCCTGATGAAATTTCGGCCCGCATTGAGGAAATGATTGATGTGCTGAATTTGCAAACCCTGCTGGTGTGGTCGCATTTTCCGGGGATTGAGCACGAGGTTGCAATGCGTTCGGTGAAGCTCTTTACCGATGAAGTGATGCCGCGCTTCAAGGGTCGGGTTGGCCTGCACCAGGCGGCGGAGTGAATTCATGAAGCCCAGCATCCGCAAGACCGTGACTTTTATTGAGATCACTTACATAGAAGGCGGGCGGGCACCGGACGTTCCGGTCGAAATGGCAGGCGTTGCCGCCGTGATCCAGAACCCCTGGGTGGGCAAGGGGTTTGTCGAAAATCTCCGGCCTGAAATCCTGACCATGGCGCCTGTATTGGGTGATCTGCTGGTGCCGCTTCTGCTTGAACAGCTTGGTGGCGGCGACAGGATCGAGGCCTATGGCAAGGCCGCCATTGTTGGATTGAATGGCGAAATCGAGCATGCCTCGGGGCTTATCCACACCCTGCGGTTTGGCAACAAGTTCCGGGAAGCCGTTGGCGGCAAATCCTATCTGTCGTTCACCAACAAGCGCGGCGTTGCCGGCTCTTCCATTCAAATTCCGATGATGCACAAAATCGACGAGGGTTTCCGCTCGCATTACCTGACGCTGGAATTTGCCGTGCCCGATGCGCCGGGGCCGGACGAAATTCTGGTTGCCATCGGCGCTGCCACGACGGGCCGGGCCTTCCCGCGCATTGGCAACCGTTACATCGACACGGAAGAAATGGCGGCCGAGAAGAAGGCGTGAAGCAGCTTTCGCTTCATGGCACCGCGGTTGAGATTTCCGGCAGCGGGCCGCCGGTTGTTTTGCTGCACGGCGTCGGCCTGAACCAGTCGATTTGGGCCGAACAGGTGACTGCCCTGAAATCCGGTTTTCAAGTCATCACCTATGATTTGTTGGGACATGGCCGGAGCGCTCGCGGCGCGCGCGAACGCCCCGCTTGCAGATTGGGTCGATCAGCTCAACGGTGTTGTTCGCGATTTGGGGCTGGAAAAATTTGCGCTGGTAGGGTTTTCATTTGGCGGCTTGATCGCGCAAGCCTATGCGTCCCAGAATTCATCACTGATTGGCAAGCTGGTGCTGATGAGCACGGTTTATGACCGCAATGAAGCGGAACGGGCCAGTGTTCAGTCACGGCTTGACGTGGCGCGGTGCGAAGGTCCGCAAGCTATTATCCCTGCTGCGCTTTCGCGCTGGTTCTCCCCCGAATTTTGCAAGGCCCATCCCGAGGTAATGAATCAGTATGAGGCGCTATTGCGCGGCAATGACGCCGCTTCGTTTCTGTCCGCCTATGAATGCTTTGCCACGGCGGATCGGGAAGTGGTAGGGGCGCTTGCCGGATTTGATCGCGCAACTCTTGTTATGACTGGCGAGCTGGATACGGGTTCTACTCCAGATATGGCGCGGAAACTGGCGGGGATGATTCCGGGGGCCGAGTGTTCTATCATCGCCGGAGGGACGGCATATGATGCCGGTGGAGATGCCTGAAGAGGTCAATTCCGTGTTGCGCCGGTTTTTGAAGAAGGGAAGCCCATGAAGAAATTGCTGAAAGCCATTGTCTGGATTTTGGCGGCGCTTGTGGTAATTCTTATGGGCGGTGGCTATCTCCTGCCAAATGAGGTCGTTGTACAACGCCAAGCAGTGATAAATGCATCTCCGGAGAAGGTGTTTGCGCTTGTGAGTGGCTTTAAGCGCTTCAATGAATGGTCACCGTGGGCCGAAACTGATCCCAATATTCAGTTACACCGTTGAAGGACCAGAGGCAGGTGTTGGCGCAAATATGAGTTGGGCTTCCAACAATTCCAATGTGGGAGTTGGGACGCAGACAATTACGGAATCATGTGGCTGATAGCCGTGTCGTCTCGATGTTGATTTCGGTAAAATGGGCAGAACTACATCATTCTGGGATTTGAAGCCGGAAGGAACTGGCACTCTTGCAACATGGGGGTTCAAGATGAAGCTTGATGGGCAGATGGACCGCTGGATTGGTTTGTGAATGGATACGTGTCTCGGGTCCTGATTATGAAAAGGGCCTGGCCAAGCTGAAGGCCCTTGCGGAGAAAGAGGCAGCGGGTGGCTGAGGCTTTTCAACTTTATATAGACGGGGCGTTTTGCGATGCGGAGGCCTCAGCCACATTTGAAAGTTTTGATCCTTCCACTGGGAAAACCTGGGCTTTGATGCCCAAGGCCAGTGCGGCTGACACGGACCGCGCCGTGTGCGCGCGCTTCCGCTGCTTTTAACACTGGACCATGGCCGGCAATGACGGCAACGGCGCGGGGCAAGCTGCTTTACAAATTGGCGGAGTTGGTGGCGCGGGATGCGCCATCATTGCCGAGCTTGAAACGCGCGATACGGGCAAGGTGATCCGTGAGACGAAGGCGGTGACCGGCTATGTGGCGGAATACTACCGTTATTTCGCGGGGCTGGCGGACAAGATTGAAGGGGCGACGTTCCCTATCGACAAGCCGGACCTGGAGGTTTCAACCCGGCGAGAGCCCCTGGGCGTTGTGGCGGCCATTGTGCCGTGGAATTCGCAGATGTTTCTGACAGCGACGAAGCTGGGACCGGCCCTGGCGGCCGGCAATACGGTGGTGATCAAGGCTTCGGAGGATGGGCCGGCGCCGCTTCTGCATTTTGCCAAGCTGGTGCATGAGGCGGGCTTTCCCGCTGGCGTTGTCAATATCATTACCGGGTTTGGCGCGGATTGCGGGCAGGTTTTGACCTCGCATCCGCTGGTGGCGCGGGTTGCCTTTACCGGCGGGCCGGAAACGGCGCGCCATGTGGTGCGCAACACGGCGGAGAATTTTGCGGTGACCACGCTGGAACTCGGCGGCAAGTCGCCCGTCATTGTCTTTGACGATGCGAACCTGGACTCGGCCCTGAACGGGGTCATTGCGGGCATATGGGGTGCAACGGGGCAATCCTGCGTGGCGGGATCGCGCCTGCTTGTTCACGAGTCCATCCATGATGAATTTGTGGCGCGGCTGGCGAAGCGGGCTGGCGAGATCAAAATCGGTGCGCCGCTTGATATGGCAACGGAGATGGGGCCGCTTGCAACTTTAAAGCAGGTGCAGCGGGCGGAGAAATTGATTGAAGCAAGCGTTGCGGCAGGGGCAGTGCTGGTGACGGGCGGCAAGGCCAAAAAAGGCGCAGGCTATTATTTTGAACCCACTATTCTTCTTGCCCCAATCGCCGAATTGCCCTGCGTGCGCGAGGAATTTTTTGGCCCGGTGCTTTCCGTCCTCAAGTTCAAAACAGAAGCGGAAGCGGTGGCCCTGGCCAATGGCACAGCTTATGCCTTTGCGGCGGGCATTTTCACGCAGAATCTGGGCCGGGCCCACCGCCTGACGAAGAAAATCAAGGCAGGGGTGGTGTGGGTGAATACCTATCGTGCGGTTTCGCCCATTGTGCCTTTTGGGGGCAATGGCTACACGGGCCATGGGCGCGAAAGCGGCCTGGATTCCATCCGGGACTACACGCGCACGAAAGCAATCTGGATCAACACATCGGATGCGCCGATGGCTGATCCCTTTGTCATGAGGTAGAGATGAGAACGGCTTTGATCACTGGCGGCGCACAGGGCATTGGTGCCGCGGTGGCGCGCAAATTCCTGGGCGAGGGATTTTCCGGCGTGCTGCTGGTTGACCGCAATGCGGAAAAGCTGGCGGCAACGCAGAAGCAGATCGGCAAGGGTGCCGAAATATATGTGGGCGACTTGCGTGACGCAGGGACACCGGCAGGCGCCGTGGCCAAGGCGATCAAGAGTTTTGGGCGGCTTGATGTGGTGGTGAATGCGGCCGGGAATACGGAGCGCTGCGGCATTGCCGACACAACGCCGGAATCCTTTGACCGCCTGTTTGAGGTGAATGTGAAAGCGCCGTTGTTCATCATGCAGGAGGCGGCCAAGCACATGGTGGCGGCGAAATCCGGCGTGATCATCAATGTTGCCAGCATGCTGGCCCATGGGGGCCCGCCGAACCTCGCCACCTATTCGGCTTCCAAATCGGCGCTGATGACCTTGTCGCGGAGTGCGGCAAACACCTTCAAGCGCGATGGCATCCGGGTGTTCTGCATAAACCTGGGCTGGGCGATGACCGATGGCGAGCATGAGCTGCAGACGACGTTTCACAAGCTGCCGCAGAACTGGGCCGAGGAAATCGGCGCCCGCATGCCGTTTGGCCGGTTGATTACCTCGGATGATGTGGCGGGGCTTTGCGCCTTTCTGGTTTCACCGCCGGCACAAATGATGACGGGTGCGGTGATCGACTACGAGCAAATGCCGGTGGGCACCTTCGACAGCCATCCGGCGCTCAGCCCGTAAGATCAACGACGGTGATTTCCGGTGGCACGCCCAGGCGGACCGGCACGACCGAGCAGCCGAGCCCGCCGGATACGATGAGATGGCG
This sequence comes from uncultured Alphaproteobacteria bacterium, assembly GCA_963753025.1. Lineage (GTDB taxonomy): Bacteria > Pseudomonadota > Alphaproteobacteria > Rhizobiales > Aestuariivirgaceae > Aestuariivirga. Next base: position 48,802 of record CAVWAY010000021.1, read on the forward strand.
CCCGTCTTCGATGATGTGGCCATAGGCAAAGCGATTGCCGAACTCGGACGGCACGATGGGCGACCAGCCCATGAGGCGCACCTGGCCGCCATGGGTGTGGCCGCTCAGGGTGAGCGATACGCGGGGCGGCATCTGGGTAAACAGGTCGGGCTCATGGGCCAAATGGATGATGGGCGCATTATCGGTGACTTGCGCAAGGGTGCCGGTGAGATCGTCACGGCCTTCAAAGCGGCCCCGGACTTCCGTCTTTATGGCCACGATGCTTGCGGTGCCGGAAAGCCAGAAGGGGAGATTATCCTTGGCAAGGCGCGCCACTTTGTTTTCGAGAACGGGAATGCCGACGTCTTCCAAGGCGCGCTGGGCGAGGGTAGGACCGTGACCCAGGTTTTGGGCCGCCGAGTCGCCCCACCAGTCATGGTTGCCGATGATGGCATAGGTTCCGAGCGGTGATTTGAGTTTCCTTGCGGCGCGCGCCGTGTCGGCGACATCGATGCGTTTGGTTACGAAACGATGGGTTGCCGCATAGTCCCCCAGCAATAAATTCAGATCACCTTCGAGGGAGTTTGCGAGATCGAGAATGCGGTTCCAGCGGGCAAGGCTCATGTAGGGTTCGCCCAAATGGGGATCGGCAATCAGCACGAGGCGCAGCTTGAGGCCGGGAGTCCAGTTCGGCGGGGTGAGGGCGTAGTATTGGGTGCGCAGCAGGAAGCCCGGTTCGATGGCCAGCGCATAGGTGCCGACTGAAGCGCCTGCCAGGGCGAGGCCGCCAAGCCATTTCAGAAGGCCGCGCCGCGTCATGAGGTTTGGCCCGTAACGCCCGCTTCCCTGAGCGCCCACTCGCGGAAAGCTTTCACCATCGGCGTGTCGGCCGTTTCGATGGGCGAGATGACGTGGTAGGCAAATTGCGGCGGGGCCCGCAGTGAAAGCTCGAAAGGTTTCACCAGCCGGCCGGCCGCGAGATCGTCCGCCACAAGGTTTGAATCACCCAGCGCCACGCCCTGGCCGTTCAAGGCAGCTTGCACGGCAAGGGAGGTTTGGCTGAAATGCAGGCCTGTTGAATCGTCGAAATCACGGATGCCGGCGGCCAGCATCCACATGCGCCAGTTGGGCCAGGGCAGGCCCTGGGCTTCCCAATCCAGGTGAATGAGCTGGTGATGCTGAATGAGATCGCGCGGCGTCTTCAAAGGCTTGTCCTTGGTGATCAGGCTGGGGCTGCAGACGGGAAACACCTGATCCTGAAACAGCAGGTCGGAACGCAGGCCCGGATATTTTCCGTTGCCGAAACGGATGGCGATGTCGATGTCGTCCCGGTCAAAATCGAGGACGGTGGAGGACACGTCGATGCGCACGTCAGCGCCGGGCACGACGGCCAGGAACCGGTCAAGGCGCGGCACCAGCCATTTGGCGCCGATTGAGGGTGAGGCCGAGACTTTCAACTGCTTGGTGTTCTTGAGTTTGCGGATTTTCTGCAGGGCGCGGTTGAGGGAATCGAGGGATTCAGCGGCGGCGGCGAGCAGGATTTCGCCTTCGCGGGTAAGCCGCATGCTGCGGCTGGTGCGGGCAAACAGCGAAACGCCGATCTGCTCTTCCAGCTCCTTGATCTGATGGCTGATGGCGGCGGGGGTGACGCCCATGTCGGAGGCAGCCCGCGTAAAGCTCAAATGCCGGGCGGCGGCATCAAAGGCGCGGAGGGAACGGAGGCCGGGAAACAGCTCGAGCATGGCACATCTTCAAACAGAATTTGTAGATGAGGTGAAAACTAGTCGTTTGTGTCGAACAAATACAATCGTTTATATCTGGATCATCAATAAAAATTAATGAAAGATGAATATCATGTCACGTTCCAGCAGCCAAACCGCCCCAACACGCTATGGTTACACGCCAGTTGGCGCTACCGACAAGCTGTGGCTTTTCCTGAAGGGCATGGTCCGGTTCGAGCCTGCGGCAAGCGCGATCTACGCTGAGAATGCCCGTATCCGCGACACTGGCCGCAACTGGCTGATGTAGCTCTTAAAATGCCGTCATTCCGGCGAAAGCCGGAATCCCGCTAACGTCTCGAAGATTCCGGCTTCCGCCGGAATGACGGACCAGGGAAATCAGCGGCCTTTCCAGACGGGCGCGCGTTTTTCGGCAAAGGCCTTGGCGCCTTCCAACTGGTCCTCGCTTGAATAGAGCTTGTCCACCGTTGCCAGCTTGCGCCTGGTGACCAGATTGAAGGCTTCCTGCACGGGCAGGTGCATGGTTTCGCGCAGGGTTTCCTTGATGGCGGCAAAAACCAGCGGCGGGCCTTCCGCCAGCATGGCTGCCACGGCGCGGGCCCGGGCCATCAGATCTGCGGCGGGCACGATTTCATTGATGATGCCCCAGTGCTTGGCTTCGGCTGATGTAAAGCGCCTGCCGGTGAAGAGCATTTCGGTTGCCACCTGATAGGGAATGCGGCGCGGCAGCTTGATGGTGGCGGCGTCCGCCAGGGTGCCGGAATTGATTTCAGGCAAGCGCAAAGGTCGCGTGCTCGGCGGCGATGATGATGTCAGCCGAGATCATGATTTCAAAACCGCCGCCAAAGGCCAGGCCGTTCACCGCGGCGATCACCGGCTTGTTGAGGCCCGGCAATTCCTGCAGGCCGCCGAAACCGCCCACGCCATAATCGGCATCGGGCGCTTCGCCTTCGGCGGCGGCCTTGAGATCCCAGCCGGGGCAGAAGAATTTGTCGCCGGCGGCGGTGAGGATGGCCACGCGCAATTCCGGATCATCCCTGAACTTGGCGAAGACATCGCCCATGATGCGGCTGGTTGCGGCATCAATGGCATTGGCCTTGGGGCGGTTGATGGTGACTTCGAGCACGGCGCCGTGGCGTTCGGTTGTGATGGGTGAGGTCATGTCAGTCTCTCCGCATACGGATGAGGGCATCAACGGCAACAGCGCCATTGGGCAAAACGAGCAGGGGGTTTACGTCGAGTTCTTCGATTGTGGTGCGGTGGGCCTTGGCGAAATCCGCCACGGCGAGGACTGCCGCGATGACGGCCTGCTGATCGCCTGACTTGCCGCGGAAGCCTTCCACCAGTTTCCACACTTTCAATGATTTCAGGGCGCGGGTGATTTCCTCGCGCGAGGTTGGCAGCAGCAGCGTGACGCTGTCCTTCAGGAGCTCGGTGAGAATGCCGCCGGCGCCGATCACCAGGGCCAGGCCAAATTGCGGATCGTTCTTGAGGCCAATGATGAGTTCGGCCACGGCGCCAGTCACCATGCGTTCGACCAGAACATCGGGTGCCAGCTTTGCCATTTTCTGGGCAATGGCTTCGGCTTCTTCTACGGTTTTAATGTTAAGGGCCACACCGCCTGCTTCGGTTTTATGGGCGATGGCCGAGGATGATGTCTTGATGGTGACGGGGAAGCCAAGCTGCTTGGCGATGCTTGCCGCCTCCGTTGTTTTGCAAACGCGCCCTTCGGGCACGGGAAGGCCGAAGTTCTTCAGGAGAATCTTGGCATCATGTTCGCTCAACATGATTTCGCCCTTGCCCGTTACGGCAGGTGCCGCCAGGGCAGGCAGGGCTTCATTGCGGGCCCAGTTCCGGCCGATGAAGGCGGCGGCTTCAAAGGCGGCCAGCGTGTCATCAAGGCCCATCATGGGGGCAACGCCCTTGGCCGCCAGATCGGCGGCAACCTCGGGGAGCATGCATTCGGGAAGCGAGGCGGTGACGACGGCGCGCGCGCCGGCGATTTTGGCTGCCTGGGCATAGGCCTTTGCCGCAACGACCCAGGCGGCGGCATTGCTTCCCGCATGGGTTGGCGCGTCCAGGATCAGCACGCCTGCATCAAAGCCACCGCGCAGCACGGCGGAATAGGTTGCCGTCAGATTGTCGAACTGGTCCCAGATGAAGGTGTGATAGTCGAGCGGATTGTCGATCGAGACATATTCATTGAGGGTGGCTTTCACTTCCGCCTTGGTTTTCGGGTCAAAGGGCGGGAAGCTCACTTTCCGCTCCAGCGCCATATCGGCAATGAGGGCCGCTTCGCCCCCCGAACAGCTCATGGAAACAATGCGGCTGTCCGGCAAGGGCCCGCCATGGTGGAGAAACTTCAAGGTTTCCACAAAGGACGTTACCGACTTCATGCGGGCAATGCCGTAACGCTCGAACAGCGCATCATAGAGGGTGTCGGCGCCGGCAAGCGACGACGTGTGGCTCATGGCCACTTTTGCGCCTTGCTCCGAGCGGCCGGTTTTGAGCGCGATCACCGGCTTTTTGAACTGGCGCGCGACCTCGGCGGCACGGGCGAAGGCTGCCACATCAGTGAGGCCTTCAATGTGCAGGCCGATGGCGGTGATGCGCGTGTCGCGGGCGAGTTCCTCGAGCAATTGCGCCATGTCGATGTCGGCCTGGTTGCCGATGGCAAAGATGCAGGCGAGCGGCAGGGCGCGGCGGGTGAAGGTGAAGTTGCAGGCGATGTTGCCCGACTGGGTGATGATGGCAACGCCTCTGTCGATGATTTCCATGCCATGTTCGTCGGGCCAGGGGGCGACACGGGCGAGGCAGTTCACGAAGCCGTAGCAATTGGGCCCCATGAGCGGCATGCCGTCCGCTGCTTCGAGCAGTTCCTTCTGGAGGTGGGCATCGCCTGTTTCGGCGAATCCGCTGGCGTAGATCACCGCTCCGCCGCAGCCCTTTTTCCGCAGTTCACGGACGATTTCGATTGTGGGTTCGCGCTTGATGGCAACGAAAGCGGCATCGGGCGCGCCGTCGATTTCGGCAACCGACCTGACACAGGCAATGCCGCCGAGGCTTTCGCGCTTGGGGTGGACGGCCCAGATTTTTCCGGGAAAGCCGAGTTCCCGCGTGCGGCGGATCGCGACTTCGCATTCATTGCCGCCAACGAAGACAATGGACTTGGGGTTGAGCAGGGGCGTGAGGCTACGCGTCAAGATCAGCCACCCAGTGGCCGCAGCAGGGCGCGGGAAATGATGTGGCGCTGGATTTCCGAGGTGCCTTCCCAGATGCGCTCAACCCTTGCGTCGCGCCAGATGCGCTCCAGCGGGAGATCGGACATCAGGCCCATGCCGCCGTGAATCTGGATGGCTTCATCGGCGATGAAGGCCAGGACTTCGGTGGCTTTCAGCTTGGCCATGGCCATGTCCATGTCGGTCACGGTTTTCTGGTCGAATTTCCAGGCGGCTTCGAGGGTGAGCAGTTCGGCGGCTTTCAATTCCATGGCCATGTCGGCGAGCTTGAAGGAGACACCCTGGAATTTGCCGATCTGCTGGCCGAACTGGTGGCGGTCCACGGCATATTGCTTGGCATGTTCCATGGCGCGTTCGGCGCGGCCAAGGCAGGTGGAGGCGACTTGCAGGCGCGTGGCGCCCAGCCACTCATTGGCGACCTCAAAACCCTTGTGCAATTCGCCGAGGATCTGCGACTTGTGCAGGCGGCAATCGTTGAATTCGAGAATGCAGTTGTTGTAGCCGCGGTGGGAGACGTTCTTGTAGCCGTCGCGCACGGTGAAGCCCTTGGTGCCCTTGTCCACCAGAAAGGCGGTGATGAGTTTTTTCTTGCCGCGCGGCGTATCTTCTTCGCCGGTTGCGGCAAAGAGAATGGTGAAGGTGGCTTCATCGGCATGGCTGATGAAATGCTTGGTGCCGTTGACGATGAAATCATCGCCATCCTGTTTGGCGAAACATTTCATGCCGCGCACGTCGGAGCCGACGCCCGGTTCAGTCATGGCGAGGCAATCCACCATCTTTCCCTGAACGGCGGGGAAAAGATATTTTTCGCGCTGTTCGCCGACGCAGGCCATGAGGATGTTGGACGGCCGTGCGACGCAATTCCAATGGAGCGCGTAGTTGGCGCGGCCCAGTTCCTTTTCGTAGAGAACCCAGGTCAGCGTATCGAGGCCGGCGCCGCCGGCTTCGGCAGGCATGTTGGCGGCGTAGAGGCCGGCGGCAATGGCCTTGGCCTTGATTTCTTCGCGCAGTTCGGGGCGCAGCACGCCGGTATTCTCGATCTCGACTTCATGGGGATAGAGTTCATTGACGACGAAATCGCGCGTCGTCTTGATGATCATGTCCTGTTCTTCGGAGAGCTTGAAATCCATGGGGTTACCTGATGTGCATGGTTTCGAGGTGGCCATCGACGGCGATATCCTGGCCGTTGACCATCTTGGCGGCGGGGCTGGCAAGGAAGAGGCACATGTCGGCAATCTCTTCGGGCTCGACAAAGCGCGGAATGGATTGGGACCAGGTCATTTCCTTGGCGATCACGTCGAAGGCAACGCCGCGGATATCGGCTTCACCCTGGATGACGCGGTTGATGCGGTCGCCGCGCACGGCACCGGGGCAGATGGCATTGCAGCGCACGTTATGGGGGCCGAGTTCAATGGCCAGTGATTTGGTGAGGCCGATGACGGCCCATTTGGCGGCGGCATAGGGGGTGCGGTTGCCGAAGCCATATTGGCCGGCGGTGGAGGAAAGATTGATGATGTTGCCCGACCCTTGGGCCTTCATCACGGGGGCGGCGCGCCTGGCGCAGAGGAAATGCGAATCCAAACAAATGGCGAGGCATTCCTTCCAGTCAGCAAACTCCACGTCGTCAATGGGTGCCGTTGGGCCCTTGATGCCGGCATTGTTCACCAGCACATCGAGCCCGCCCAAATCTTCCAATGCGTCATCGAACCACGCGTCAACCTCGGCTTCGTTGGCCACATTCACATGGGTTGCGGCGATCTCCGGGAATTCCTCGCGGAAGGCGGCGAGCGCCTGTTCATTGACATCACAGATATGGACCTTGGCGCCTTCATCATAGAAGGCTTTTGCAATGGCGCGGCCAATCCCTGAGGCGGCGGCGGTGATCATGACGCGCTGTGGCATGTTATTTCCTTTTGACTTTCATGACGCTGCCCATTTCCTTGGGCTTCTTCAGCTTCTTGTGGGCTTTTCCAATGGCTGAGAGCGCATCGTACAGGTCGCTGCGCATGGGGACAACTTTTCCGGCCTTCTGGTTGACATGCAATTGCATGATCTCGTTGGTGGCCACGAGTTCCTTGGTCTTGCCGTGATACATGCGGTGGAAGAGATGCATGCGCTTTTCATCGCAGCCCAGCACCTGGGTTTCGATGGAGAAAGTCTCGCCGAGTTTCATTTCCTTGTAGTAATTGATGTGGGTTTCGGCGGTGAAGAAGGTGTTGCCGGTGGCCCTGTAGGCTTCATCGTCGCCGATATAGCGGAAGAAGGCATCGAGGCCATCACCGAAGGCGATGAGATAGGCGGCGTCGGTCATGTGGCCGTTGTAATCGAGCCAGGCGGAGAGGACTTCGCCCTTGTGGAGCTTCACCGGGCCATCAAGCTTGTCGGATTTTTTCCAGTGCCTGGCCTTGGTGCCCTGCTTGGCTTCATCGCGCGCCAGAACCAGCCCGGCGCCCACCTTGTGATGCTTGAACAGGCGCATCATGTCGACCAGCACGTCATTGCGCTTGGCTTCGATCTGCGCCACGGTCTGGCCAGCGCTTTGGGCTTCGCAACCTTCGATCAGGTTTTTTTCGAGCGTGTCGTTCCACTTGGGGAATTTCAGATCGGTCCACGGCAGTTCGAGCGTGGGGTCAAACTGCGAAATGAAATGGCGCATGCCGCCGGGGCCGCCGGCCACGTGATAGGTGAGGAAGGAGCCCATGAAGGCCCAGCGCATGCCGGCGGAGTAAACGATTGAGTCGTCGATATCGCCGGTGGTGCCGATGTCCTTGTTGAGGATGTGCAGGGCCTCGCGCCACAGGGCTTCCTGCAGGCGGTCGCAGATATAGCCTTCGATTTCCTTCTTGAGGCGCAGCACCTGCATGCCGATGGATTCGAAATAGACGCCGGCGCGGTCCATGGCTTCGCTGGAGGTTTTGGCGCCGGGAACTGTTTCGACGAGGGGCAGGAGATAGACCGGGTTGAAGGGATGGCCGATGATCACGCGTTCGGGGTGCTGGCATTGGGATTGCAGCACGGTGGGCAGGAAGCCGGAGGACGACGACGAAATGATCACTTCGGGCCTTGCGATGGCATCGATATCGCGGAAGAGTTTCACCTTGAGCTCTTCGCGCTCGGGGGCGGCTTCATGGATGAAGTCAGCTTTCGAGGCCATCTCCTTGAGATCAGTGGTGAAACTGAGCTTGCCTTTTTTACCGGATGCTCCCAGCAGCTTGGACATGGAAGGCCAAGCTACATCAATGGCGGCGCGAAGTTTTGCTTCGGCGGCGGGATGCACGTCGTAGGCGATGACATCGAAGCCGCGGATGAGCAGGCGCGCCGCCCAGCCCGCGCCGATCAATCCGGTTCCGGCGATGCCGACAGTTTTGATTTTGGACATGGTCAGGCTCTTGGCTTGAGTTGCAGAATGGCGCGGGCTTCGTCGGGGGTGGCAACCTTGGTGCCGAGCAGCTCGATGATCTTCGCGGCTTTTTCCACGAGCTTGCCGTTTGTGGCATGGACGCCTTTTTCGAGCCAGAGATTGTCTTCAAGACCAACCCGCACATGGCCGCCGAGAAGCACGGCCTGGGCGACGGCGGGGAATTCATTGCGGCCAATGCCGAAGGCGGCCCAGATCGCATCCTTGGGAAGCTGGGCTTTCTGATAGGCCATGGTTTCCGTGTCGTAGGGTGCTCCCCATGGAATGCCAAGGCAGAGCTGGAACAGGGGCGGGCTGTCAATCAGTCCTTCGAGGCAGAGCTGCTTGGCGAACCAGAGATTTCCGGAATCAAAGATTTCCATCTCGGGCTTCACGCCATAGGATTTGATGAGACGGGCCTGTTCGCGCAGTTGGGCGGGCGTTTGCACAACCATGGTGTTGCCATCGCCGAAGTTCAGCGAGCCGCAATCCAGCGTGCAGAGTTCGGGGCGCAGTTCGGCAACGTGCAGCAGGCGCTCAACGGGGCCGACAAGATCGGTGCCCGCACCCCACTTCATCGGGGTTTCGCCGGGGCCAACATCAAGATCGCCGCCCATGCCGGCGGTGAGATTGATGATCACTTCCTTGTTCTTGGCGCGGATGCGCTCCATGACTTCCTTGTAGAGGTGAACGCCGCGAGAGCCTTTTCCGGTTTTGGGATCGCGCACATGGCAATGGACAACGGCCGCGCCGGCAGCGGCGGCTTCCAGAGCTGAGTTGGCAATTTGCTCTGGCGTCACGGGCACATTGGGGCTTTTGCCAACCGTGTCGCCAGCGCCGGTCACGGCGCAGGTAATGATGATCTTGGGGTTCATGGGGGTCCTCCGTTTGCGGGGACGTTAGCCTTATCCTGTTTGCAAGTTTGACTTTTTTCGCCATTTATTTAACATTTCTCGCCATGTCCCCCGTAGATGTCGTCTTTCACCTGGTTCCGCGCTTTTCGATGATATCGCTTTACGGGGCGCTTGAGCCCCTGCGCCTGGCGAACCGCTTTGCCGGACAGGTATTTTCCTGGCGCTTTGTTTCAGCGGATGGCGAACCGGTTTCAGCTTCCAATGACATACCGGTTTCCGTATCGGGCCGCCTGGCGGATGTGGGCCGTCCCACCCTGCTGATGGTGACTGCGAGCTATGAGCCCGAGAAGGGCATCAGCAAGCCGACGCTTGTTGCCTTGCGCAAGCTGGCGGCGGCAAAGGTTCTGCTCGCGGGGATGGATACGGGGCCTTTCATTCTGGCAAGCGCCGGCGTGCTGGATGGCTATCAGGCGACATGCCATTGGGAAAGCCTGCCGGGCTTTCGTGAAAGTTTTCCGCGGGTGCAGGTCAGGCAATCGCTCTTTGAAGTTGACCGTGACCGGATGACCAGTGCCGGAGGATCCTCGGTGATCGACATGATGCTGGAGTGGATCAGGCAACGGCTGGGGGCTGCGATTGCGGTGACGGTTGCCGACCAACTGGTTCATTCGCGTTTTGCCGAACAGCCGGGCGAGGCCCGCATTCCGGCGGCGGAGCGCTACGGGACGCGGGATGCGCGTGTCCTCACATGCATCGCGTTAATGGAAGAACATATTGAAGAGCCCCGTGGCATAGATGAACTGGCGAATCGGGCCGGGGTTTCGGTGCGGCAGCTCGAAAGATTATTCGCGGCAACATTAAAAAAGCGGCCCATGGGATTTTATCTCGACCTGCGCCTGGAGCGGGCCGAGCGGCTGATCAACTACTCCACGTTGAGCGTTCGCGAAGTTGCTGTTGCCACAGGCTTTTCATCACTGTCACAATTTTCGCGCAGCTTTAAGTTAAAATTTGGCAGGCCGCCGTCGAGGTGGCGAAAGACCTGATTGATTCGCGGGCGGACTTGCGTTTTTGGCAAAAATCGCCGATTTTCAGGGACCGGCGAACTGGGACAGCGAGATGAAAACACTCTTGGCGACTGTGTTTGTTGCAACTGCTATTGCGGCACCGACCGCAATACCACCTGCGGCTCCGCCCTCACCAAACAACTGGTGCAAGGTGGGGCATACGGTGATGATTCCGGATGGCCGCGAGGGTCCGGTGACCTCGCTTGATGGTGATATCTGCCAGGTGCTTGTCTATGGCGAGACCTATGCTTCGCAATGGGTTTATTATTTGATCGAACCTGTCGATCCGAAAAAACCGGATGATCGCGCCTTTGGCCATTAAGAGCTTGCTTCCCGATAGCAGTTTGGGGCAGAGGGTGTTTCCCGAGAACTGGAGGCCCTGATGCGGAATTATGTGCGTGGTATTGTTGCGCTGTCGGCGCTTTGCTTTTCCTTTGGCCTTGCTGAAGCGGAAAACAAGACATTCGAGAATCCCATGATCGGCACCAATCGCCTGGATTGGTGCGCGGACTGGGGCAAGGGCTGCGGCGCCGAGGCGGCGACGGCCTGGTGCAAGAGCAATGCCTATGATCATTCCGTTGACTGTCCAACAGGCCCCTGATATCGGGGCTTCAGCGCCGACGAAGCTGATTGCCACGGGCGAAGTCTGCGACCAGAGCTATTGCGATGGCTTTACCTCCATAACTTGTGCCACGGCTGACTTGCCGGTGGCAGCGGCGCCAGCCACGCCGGAAGCACCTGCGGCAGATGTCGACGTTCCCGCAGCGGCACCGGTTGTTGCGGCAACCGCGAGCGAAATGTTCAAGAATCCGGCGCAGGATGGTGTGCGTCTTAACTGGTGCTTCGACGGGGACGGCGGTTGCGGGAAAAAAGCTGCCGAAGCCTGGTGCGCGCAACAGGGGTTCAGCGGTGCGAAGGATTTCAAGTATGTGAGCGCGATAAAGCCCACGATCCAGATTGGCACCGGCAAGACAAACAAAAAGGCCAGCAAGGCTTTCAGCCGTGTTACCTGCGTGAAGTGAGTCAGCCTCCGCCCTGCCATGCCTTGATGGCATCGAGCGGGTAGATCAGCATGATGATGTTCAGCGTGAGGTTGTCGCGGATCACCGCGCCAACCACCAGTTCCATGGCCAGCGCCAGAACGATGGTGAGCCACACGGGCAGGCGGGACGCGGCGTAAAACCCAACGGCCATGGCAATGACATCGCTCACCGAATTGATGACGCTGTCGCCATAGTAATCGAGGGAGATCGTGGCTTCGCGGTAACGGTTGATGATGAAGTCCGTATTCTCGAAAATTTCCCAGGCGCCTTCGATCACGAGGGCAAGGCAGAGGCGCAAGGTGAGCGGCCATTTTTTCCCGACGAGCCAGAACAGGCCGTAGAAAAGAAAGCCGTGGATGATATGGGACGGCGTGTACCAGTCGCTGAGGTGCTGGGAATTTTCCGAACTCATCACCACGCCATGCCAGAGCTTGACGTAGCCGCATTTGCAAATGGGTTCACGGCCCATGGCCAAGAGAATGATGGCGATGGCCAGAATAATTCCGGCGGCCAGGACTGGCCCCCAAAGGGCAAGGCGCGAAGCTTTCAGTGAATCAGATGACATGGCCCGACAATGGCATGCCTTAAGAGCGGTGGCTAACGGGAGATCAGGCGTCGAGGCCCGGGATTTCGAGCAGGGTGCAGCCGGAAATGCGCCAGGTGCCGTCAGGCTGTTTTTCCATGGAATAGAGCGCCTCGTAGGTTTTGCCGTCCGGGCCAACGACGAGCATTTTCTGGGCGGGCCTGCCCAGGGGGTCGATCAGGGCTTCGGTGAAATTGAAGGATTGCGGACGGTAGACCTGCGGCTATAGCCCCGCTTCACCATGGACATGAAGATTTCCGGGGTGGGGAAAATGTTGCGGACGACGGGTGCTGCAAAGCTGTAGGCGGTTGGGCCATCATCGGCCCGGAAGGCGCTGATTTGGGCGGTAATAATGCGTTGAAATTCGGTCTTTTCGGTCTCACTTATGGACTGGGCAAAGGCAGCCACGGACATGAAGGCCAAAAGCACGACAGCGAGGACAGAACGAAGCATCATGGGCCTCCCGCAATATGAGCATCTTGACACATATACGAGGGCATGTCCTGTGTGGTTTCACCTGAGGTTTGAGACAGGAGGGCAATTTGGCTAGCAATGACGTACTTGAACAGGCCTCCACCTGGCTGGCGGAGGGCCGGAAAGTTGCCCTTGCGACGGTGATTGAAACCTGGGGTTCGGCCCCGCAACCGGTGGGCAGCCAACTGGCCATTGACGGCGAAGGCAATTTTGCCGGGTCCGTGTCGGGCGGCTGTGTCGAAGGTGCGGTGGTGAGCGAAGCGCTTGACGCCATTGCCTCGGGCCAGCCGAAAGTTCTGGCCTTTGGCGTGGCCGATGAAACGGCCTGGCAGGTGGGCCTTGCCTGTGGCGGCAAGATACGGGTGTTTGTGGAGCCGCTGGGGCCGTGAAACGGGCGCTTCTGAAAGCCGTGCTTGAGGCAAAGCGGGAGCGCCGGGCGGTTGCCGTGGTCACCACCATAGAGAATGGCGAGCAGCGGCTGGTGGCCAAGGAAAATCTTGGGAAGTGATCCGCTTGGTGCCGCTCTGGAAGAAGCCTTTCGCTTTGATCAATCGGGACTTCATGGCGGAGAATTTGTACACATCCATAACCCCCCGTTGCGGCTCGTTATCATCGGGGCCGTTCACATCGCGCAGGGTGTGATCCCGATGGCACGGCAGGCGGGCTATGACATTACGGTTATTGATCCCCGTGGGGCCTTTGCGACGGGCGCGCGGTTTCCTGATATCACGCTGCACACCACCTGGCCGGAGGACGTATTGCCGGGTCTCGGCGTAGATGCGCGCACGGCGCTTCTGGCGCTGACCCATGATCCGAAGATTGATGATCCGGCTCTTTCCATCGCGCTGAAATCCGAGTGCTTTTATATCGGCGCCTTGGGCTCCAAGAAAACCCAGGCGAGCCGGGTTGAGCGCTTGCAGAAGATGGGATTTTCCGACGCGGTGATTGCCCGGATCCACGGGCCTATCGGCTTGCCCATCGGGGCCAAGGGCGCTGCCGAAATTGCCATTTCCATCATGGCTGAAATGACCCGCTCCTTGCGCCTGGGCAATTGACATGAAATTTGCCGAACTGCCGCTGCAAGACACTTTGGGTTGTATCCTGGCGCATTCGGTGCGGCATGCGGATGGCGTGTTCAAGAAGGGGCGGAAGCTTGCGGCGGATGATTTGAAACTGCTCGCGGCCTCGGGTGTTTCAAAGATATTCGTGGCGCGGCTGGATGCGGATGATGTTCCCGAGGATGAGGCGGCGCGGGCGATTGCCGGAAAAGTCGCTGGTTCCGGGGCCACGGCCCAGGAACCATTTACGGGGCGGGCCAATGTTTATGCGCAGCAGCGCGGGCTTGTGGTTGTCGACGGTTTCCGCGTCAACGCGATAAACCGGGTGCATGAAAGCATGACGCTGGCGACGCTTCCCAATTACCATGTGGTTGACAAGGGGCAGATGATTGCCACGATCAAGATCATTCCCTTTGCCGTGGGAAAAGAAAATCTCAACAAGGCGCTGGCGGAGATCGGCACTACGCCGGTGATCCGGGTTCAGGCCCTGGCCGAAAAGCGCGTTGGCTTGGTGATCACCAAAGTGGCCGGCAGCAAGCAGTCACTTATTGAAAAATCCGAAACGGCGATGCGCGAGCGGGTGAAGGCGCTGGGCAGTGACCTGGCGCAGGTCAGGGTTTGTGATCATTCCATTGAAGCGGTGCGGACATCGGTGAAGGAATTGGAGGCGCTGTCCTGCAATCCCATTCTGCTGTTTGGCGCATCGGCGATTGTCGACCGGGAAGATGTGATTCCTGCGGGGCTTTCGGCGGCGGGCGGGACGGTGGTTCATCTTGGCATGCCGGTGGACCCCGGCAATCTGATGATGCTGGGCGATTTGCATGGCGTGCCGGTGCTGGGCGTGCCGAGTTGCGCCAGATCGCCCAAGGTGAATGGCTTTGACTGGGCGCTGGAGCGGGTGCTGGCCGGGATCACGCTTTCGGCTGGCGATATCATGGACATGGGGGCTGGCGGATTGCTGGCCGAGATTTCAAGCAGGCCATCGCCGCGTGACCGGAAGCCCGTTGCCCAGCACGCGCCACGGATTGCGGCCATCGTTCTGGCGGCGGGCAAATCATCGCGCATGGGCAGCAACAAGCTTCTGGCCGACCTCAACGGCAAGCCCTTGCTGCGCCACAGCGTGGAAGCCCTGAAGGCTTCAAGCGTTCATGACATCATCGTGGTGACGGGGAACGAGCCGGAGCGGGTTCAATCCGCCCTTAAGCCGCTTGACGTAACACTGGTTCACAACGCGAATTTCGCCGAAGGATTGTCGACGTCCTTGAAGCGCGGGCTTGCCGCCGTGCCGGCAGAGACGGATGCCGTGCTGGTATGCCTTGGCGACATGCCGCTGGTTGACGCACAGACGATTGACCGGCTGGTGGCCGCGTTCAATGTTGCCGAGCACCGCACGATTTGCGTGCCGACATTCGAGGGCAAGCGCGGCAATCCGGTGTTGTGGGGGCGGCAGCATTTCATCGCGATTGACGAGATTGAAGGCGACCAGGGGGCGAGGCTTCTCCTGGATGCGCTGTCCGATGAAGTGGTGGAAATTGAAGTGAAGACGCAGGCCGTGCTGGTTGATGTGGATACGCCGCAGGCCTTGCAGGATATCAGATCAGCTTTGAACCCCTGAAGCTGGTGTGGCCCTCACGCCCGACAATCACATGGTCATGCACGGTGATGCCCAGTTTCATTCCGGCATCGATGATCTTCCGCGTCATGTCGATGTCGGCGACCGAGGGAGTGGGATCGCCTGAGGGATGATTATGGGCCAGAATGATGGCGGAGGCGGAAAGCTCCAGCGCCCGCTTCATCACCTCGCGGGTATAGACCGGCGTGTGGTCAACGGTGCCTTCCTGCTGCACTTCATCGGCGATGAGCTGGTTCTTCTTGTCCAGAAACAGGATGCGAAACTGCTCCTTGTTCTGGAAAGCCATGGAGGCGCGGCAATATTCGAGAATGGCGCTCCATGACGACAGCAGCGGGCGGTTGACAATCCCGCCCTTCATCAGGCGCAGTGCCGCGGCGCGGATGAGCTTCAGTTCCGTGGTGATGGCTTCGCCAACGCCATCCACTTCCTTCAGGCGCTCCGGTGCGGCACTGATGACTTCGGCGAAGCTGCCGAATTTGGCGATCAGGGTTTTGGCCAGGGGTTTTGTATCGCCGCGCTTGATGGCCCTGAACAGGATCATTTCGAGAAGTTCATAGTCGGGCAGGGCTTCGGGGCCGGCTTCGCGGAAACGCTCGCGCAGGCGTTCACGATGGCCGAGGAAGTGGGGTTTCGAGGAGGCCTCGTCAAAACCCTTCGGCATGATCTAGATCTTGTAGGGCGGGCAATGGAGGCCGCGGGGCGACAGCGTGAAAATCTCACAGCCCTCCTTGGTCACGCCGATGGTGTGTTCAAACTGGGCGGAGAGCGAACGGTCACGGGTGACGGCGGTCCAGCCATCGCTCAAGACCTTCACATGGGCCCGGCCCAGATTGATCATGGGTTCGATGGTGAAGAACATGCCTTCCTTGAGCTCAACGCCTTCGCCCATGCGGCCATAATGCAGCACGTTGGGATGGTCATGGAAGACGCGGCCAAGGCCATGGCCGCAGAAATCGCGGACGACGGAGCAGCGCTCGGCTTCGGCGAAGGTCTGGATCGCATAGCCGATATCGCCGAGGTGGGCGCCGGGCTTCACCATGGCAATGCCGCGCATCAGGCATTCATAGGTAACCTCGTTGAGGCGCTCGGCCTTGCGGCTGACTTCGCCCACGGGATACATGCGGCTCGAATCACCAAACCAGCCATCGACGATGAGGGTCACATCAATGTTGACGATATCGCCTTCGCGCATGGGGGTGTCATTGGGAATGCCGTGGCAGACCACATGATTGATCGAGGTGCAAATCGACTTGGTGTAGCCGCGATAATTGAGAGGGGCGGGAATTGCCTTGTTGTCGCGGGCAAACTCCACAATGAAACGATCCAGCGTATCCGTGGTGATTCCGGGCTTCACCAGGGGGGTGATCAGATCCAGTGCTTCAGCCGTGAGCCTTCCCGCCTTGCGCATGCCCTCGAAATCTTCGGGCTTGTGCAATTTAATGCGGGTGGATCGGGACGAGGTGGTTTCCTGAACGTCGTTCATTTAAATTTCCAAGACCGGAATGGCCCGATCAACCGTTATTTCGCTTGTCGAGACATGGCAAGTCAAGGCCAAAGCCTCGACGCCCGCAACCCGCGCCTTTCTGAATTCATTGAAATAGGTGCGATCCTTGTCGTCGGCAAGGGCAAAGCGCGAGGGATTATGGCATTGAATGAGGTAGACCATGACGGCGCGGGCCCCGGCCTTTACCATGTTTGACAGTTCAACAAGGTGTTTGGCGCCGCGTTCGGTGACGCAATCGGGAAATTCGGCGAGCCCCGGTTTCCTGAAGAAATGGACATTCTTGATTTCCACGTAGCAGGGCGGGCGCTTTGCATCCTCCAGGAGAATATCGATGCGGCTGTTCTGGCCGTATTTGACTTCGTTCCGCAGGTTTGCGTAACCCGTCAGTTCTGCCACTTTTCCGGCAATAATGGCCTCGGTCACGATGTGGTTGGGCTGACCGGTGTTGATGCCCACCAGGCCAATATCCGGAATGTCCACCAGTTCCCAGCTATGGGGATATTTCCGGGTGAGGCTTTCGGAGCGCGACAGCCAAACGGCATTGCCCGGCTCGGTCAGGCCCAGCATGGAGCCCGTGTTGGCGCAGGCCGCAGTCACCAATTCGCCGGTATCCAGCACGACATCGGCCAAGAACCTCTTGTAACGTTTGATCAATTTTCCGCGAACCAGGGGGCTCTTGAATTTCATGGTTTTGACAGTGGACTGAAGCGGTGGCAGATGTCTAGGTATTGACTGAGGTAATCATGACATCTGTTCCGACTGCTGCCGTATTGTTGATTGGCGATGAAATCCTGTCCGGGCGCACCAAGGACAAGAACCTGGGATTTATCGCGGACTATCTCGTGGGCCTTGGCATTGACCTCAAGGAAGCGCGCTGTGTTGCCGATGACGAGGGCGATATTGTTGCGGCGCTGAATGCCTTGCGGGCGCGCTATACCTATGTGTTCACCACGGGCGGCATCGGCCCCACCCATGATGACATCACGGCCGATGCGGTGGCCAAGGCGTTTCAGGTTCCCATCGGGCATCACCCGCGGGCGCTGGAAATCCTGCTGGCCTATTTCAAGGAGATCGGCCGGGAGCCCAATGAGGCGCGCCTGCGCATGGCGCGGACGCCGGAAGGGGCCACGCTGATTGAAAACGCGGTTTCCAAGGCGCCGGGTTTCCGGATTGGAAATGTTTTCGTCATGGCGGGGGTTCCCAAAATCATGCAGGCCATGATGGAGGCGATTGCGCCAACGCTGGACAAGGGCGTGCCGATGCAATCGCGCACCGTGGCCCTGCAGGGTGGCGAAGGCGACGTGGCCAAGCCGTTGGGCGAAATCCAGGAGCGCTATGCAGATGTGTTCATCGGCTCCTATCCCTTTGAAGGGGTGGGAGGATTTGCCACCAATCTGGTGCTGCGGTCGCGCGTTCCGGCATCGCTCGAAAAAGCCGAGGCGGAGGTCAAGGCGCTGGCTGAAACGATGACCCGCGAGGGCAAGGCCAGGGGCTGGTCCTAAGCCGCAAGGGCGCGGCGGACCTTTTCGGTGAGATCATTGCGGGTGAAGGGCTTGTTCACGAAATCAATCGTGTCGGGCAGGTCCTGCATCTGGCGCACGGAGCCCGGCGCATAGCCGGACATGAAGAGCACTTTCAATCCAGGGCGCACCTTGAGAGCCTTGGCGGCAAGTTCCGGCCCGTTCATGCCGCCGGCCATGATCACGTCGGACAGCACCAGGGCAAGATCGTCGCGCGCCGTTATGATGTCCAGGCCCTCGGGGCCATTCGATGCGACAATGGCTTCATAGCCCATTTCCTCGATCATGGCGGCGGCGATATCGCGCACCGCATCATTGTCCTCGACGACAAGCACGACCTGCTTCTTGGCCGGGACTTCGACGGTTTGCGAATCATTGGCGACGTCTTCCGGGTTCACGCCCAGCTCGCGGGCGAGATGCGATTGGAGTTCCGAAGGCTTGATGATTGTGCCAACCGCCGCGGTTGGCTTGAAGGAGGGGAGGTAGATTTTGACCGCTGTTCCGTGGCCCACTTCGGAATAGATTTTGATGTGGCCGGCGGACTGCTTCACGAAACCATAGATCATGGAAAGGCCAAGGCCTGAGCCGGCCTCGGGGCCTTTCGTGGTGAAGAAGGGCTGGAAAACCTTTTCAATGTTTTCCGGTGCAATGCCGGCACCCGTATCGGTGACGGCGATTTCCACGTAATCGCCAATGGTGACATCCTCATGCTCGCTGCAATAGGCTTGATCCAGATGGCGGTTTGCGGTTTCGATAATGAGGTTGCCGCCCTTGGGCTTCATGGCGTCCCGGGCATTGATGGCAAGATTGAGGATGGCCGTTTCCAGCATGGTCTGATCGGCCTTGATAAGCCAGAGGCCTTCCTGCGGAATGATCTTGAGATCAACGGTGGCGCTCACCGCGTGTTTCAGCATGTCCGTCATCTTCAGGATGAGTTCGTTGGCCGAGATTTCCTTGTTCTGCAGGGTTTGCAGGCGCGAGAAGGCCAGCATGCGCTTGGTGAGGTCTGAGCCCTTGTCGGCAGCTTCGAGGGCGGCGCGGATGCGTTTGCTGGCGCGCTCGTCGTTTTTAACGAGTTGCTCGACAAGCTGGAGATTTCCCATCACGACCATGAGGAGGTTGTTGAAGTCATGGGCCACGCCGCCGGTGAGCTGGCCTACGGCTTCCATTTTCTGGGCCTGCAGGTATTTGCGCTCAAGCGCCTTGCGTTCGGTCACGCATTGGCAGGAGCCGAAGAGGGTTTCGACCTGGCCCGCCGCATTGCGCTCCGGCTCGATGGTGCATTGGAAGAATTCAATGTCGCCGGATTTGAGCCGCACGGCAATTTCCAGGTCGGTTATGTGCTGGCCAAGCTTGGCGAGCTCGATGCCTTCGGCAAATTTTTCCTTGTCGCCGGCCTCGATCATATCCATGAAGGTTGCGAGATTGGGATGGACGATGGCTTCCTGCATGCCGATGAGGCTCGCCATTTCGGTTGAAAGGCGCGACACGTTGGTTTCCACCCGCAGGGAAAAACTGCCAAGCCTTGCCGCTTCCTGGGTGCGCTTGAGGTTGCGCTCGGAACTGCGCATGCGTTCCAGCGTCGCCATCTGGTCGCTCACGTTGCGGCAGAGGCCAACGCATTTTATCGCCCGCCCGCTTGCCGGGTCGCGGACCACGCAGGCCACCAATTCGACCCAGACATATTCATTGTTGTGCATGCGGATGCGGAAACGCGACTGAAAAATCTCGGTGCCGAAGGGCGCCTTCTTGATCATGGCCATCAAGGTCTTGTCGGTGTCTTCGGGATGGATGCGGGCATTGAACTTTTCAAAGCTCAAATCCGAGCTTTCCGGTTTCAGGCCAAGGATGTCGTACATCTCCGGCGAGTTGTAGGTTTCGCCGGTGATAAAATCATGGTCCCACACGGCATAGCTGCCGGAGCGCAGGGCGAGATTCAGGCGCTGCTCATTCTTGATGGCATGGTTTGCCTGTTCTTCATTGGCGTGCTGGCCGATGAGGATCATGAAATCGCGGGTGCCATCGCTCCATTGCTGCTGCTTGAAGGAGGAGGCTTTCTGCACGGCCAGGGGAGGCGCATAGGTCACCTCCACGTCGGGAAAAACTTCACCCGGTTTGGCGGCGAGGTAGCGGGCCGAGATTGTTCCCGTGCCATATTTCACCAGTTGGCGGCCCACGATGTCGCTGCGGGCGCAATTCCATTTGCGGATGGCGGCGGTGGTCAGTTCGGTAACGGTGGCTGCGGGAAGCAAAACCGCCAGGGCTTCGATGTTTGCCAGCTCAAAGGCATTCATCAGCTGCGAAACGGGATTTGCAGTCTTGGTCATTCAGGAGGCTCCGGAACCCGGTTTTTTGCCAGTTTTGCCCAGAAAGTGTGAAGCAAGGGTTGACGGGCAAGTGGTGGATTGCGCCAAATTGGCCAAGCGGGCATAAGGATTCTCCAGTATTCTGCGGAATTAGGTGCGAAATGGACGAAAAATGGCAAAAAAGCTTTCCGGTTTCCTGGGACCAGTTCCACCGGGACGCCCGCGCCCTGGCCTGGCGCCTGTCGACGGCGGGGCCTTTTGAGGCGGTGGTCGCCATCACCCGGGGCGGCCTTGTGCCGGCGGCGGTCGTGGCCCGCGAGCTGGGCATCCGGGTCATCGAGACGATTTGCGTGGCCTCCTATGACTATGACAAGCAGGGGGCCATCAGCATCTTGAAAACCGTGAGCGAGAAGATCGTGGGCTCGGACAAGGGCGCGGGGGTCCTGATCATTGACGACCTGGTGGACACGGGCGCCACGGCGCGGGTGGTGCGGGAAATCCTGCCGAAGGCACATTTCGCCACGGTCTATGCCAAGCCCCTGGGGCGGCCCCTGGTTGACAGTTTTGTAACCGAGGTGAGCCAGGATACCTGGATCTACCTTCCCTGGGACATGGGCCTGCAATTCACGCCGCCTTTACAGGACGGCGCGAAGGCTTGAGACGATTGGTTTGGCGGGCGTGGCGTAATGGTAGCCGCAACGGACTTAAAATCCGTTGGAAGAAATTCCGTGCCGGTTCGAGTCCGGCCGCCCGCACCAATCGTTTGTGAGCACGCCCGTTATCTGATGAGGGCAGGGTCGTCGCTTTCCGGTAAGCGGGCCTCTCGCAAGGTCCAAAGGCAAGCATTGACATTGCTTCTCTCAATTCTAATGTAAATGCGCCTGAAGCCGCATCCATAAGCGGCAAGGCGGAGGGAACTTGAATGAGAAATCAGATAAGCAACGTTTGCCTTTCCTGAACGGGCAGACGGTCGGTGGTACGCTTGTTGCCGCCATAGCGGTCGTTGCATTGATGTCCGCAAGCGCGCTCGGATTCGGAT
>CAVWAY010000022.1:0-177431 GCA_963753025.1 uncultured Alphaproteobacteria bacterium
CCATTTCTTGACACAATTTGGCACCGCAACTATGGTGCGCTCGATTTTAAGGGGTGGAAATCGCTGCTTTTTCGCTGGAAATTTTGAGTGGGATCATGACGGATCAGGACCGGCTCAAAGACCTCGGCAAGAAGATCGACAAAACCCTTGAAGAGCGGCGCGGCGCATCCGGTCCTGACAGTCAGGAAGGGTCTGCCGCAGGTCTCGCAATTCGAGCAGTCAGCGAATTACTCGTGGGACTTCTTGTGTGCATGGCCCTGGGCTGGGGTGCCGACAAATATCTCGGCACCGCGCCTTGGATCATGCTGGCGCTGATGCCTCTTGGGCTGGCGGCGGGCGTGGTGAACGTCATGCGGCTGTCGCGCAGCAAGCAGGCGGAAGATTTACTCGGCGGCAAGGGCGACGATGCCCCCATCCGTCAAAGACGATGATGATGAGGATTGAACGTGGCAACTCCTGAACACGGCGAAAAGATTATCGACCCCATCCACCAGTTCGTGATCAACCGCATCATTCCGCTCGATATCGGCGGCATCGACATTTCCTTCACCAATTCGGCCCTGTGGGCGGTGATCGCCACGGTCTGCGCCTCGCTGCTGTTCATCCTCGCGCCGCGCAATCTGATCCCGACGCGCCTGCAATCGGTGGCCGAAAGCATTTACGAAGTGGTCGACAACATGACCCACGAAGTGCTGCATGAAAATGCCCGGACCTATTTCCCCTTCGTGCTGACGCTGTTTGTCTTCATCCTCTTCGCCAATGTGCTGGGCCTCATTCCCTATTCCTTCACGGTGACCAGCCATATCGTGATCACGCTGGCGCTCGCCCTTGTCGTGTTCATCGGGGCCACGATCATCGGCTTCATCCGCAACGGTTTCGGCTATCTCAAGCTCTTCGTGCCATCGGGCGTGCCGGTGCTTCTGCTGCCGCTGGTGGTGGTGATCGAAATCGTATCCTATTTCATCCGCCCCATGAGCCTTTCCATCCGGCTGTTCGCCAACATGATGGCGGGCCACATGATGCTGAAGGTGATGGCGGGCTTCGTTGTCATGCTCGGCGTGACGGCGGGCTGGCTGCCGCTGGCCGCCATGGTGGGCCTCATGGGCCTTGAACTTCTCGTGGCCGCCCTTCAGGCCTATGTCTTCGCACTTTTGACCTGCATGTATCTCAGCGATGCCATGCATGTTGACCACTAACTAAACCCATCCATTCCACAGGAGAAAAAAATGGACGTTGAAGCAGCAAAGATGATCGGTGCAGGTATTGCAGCTATTGCCCTCGGTGGCGCTGGCGTTGGTATCGGCACAATTTTCGGCAACTACCTGGCAGGCGCCTTGCGCAATCCAGCCGCCGCCGCCAGCCAGCGCGGCACCCTGTTCCTCGGCTTTGCCTTCGCCGAAGCCACGGGCCTCATCGGCTTTGCCGTTGCCATGCTCATCCTGTTCGGCTGATACCGGACATTGACCTCTGGCCGGCGCTGCATGGTGTGGCGCCGTTCACCCGTTTTCATAGGGCCTGCCCATGCCGCAGCTTGATATTTCGACCTGGCCGCCACAGCTTTTCTGGCTCGCCGTCACTTTCCTGGCGCTCTATTTCGTCATCTCGCGCGTGGCTATTCCACGCACGGGCGGCGTGATCGCGCTTCGCAAGTCGACCATTGATGGCGATCTGGCGAAGGCCAAGAATCTCAAGGACGAAACCGAAAATGCGGTGCGGTCCTATGAGGCTGCCCTGGCTGATGCCAAGGCAAAGGCCCAGGCCATCGCCATTGAAAACCGCAACAAGCTTAATGTCGAGATTGAAGCGGAGCGGGCCAAGCTTGATGCCGCCTTGGGCGCCAAGATTGCAACGGCTGAAAAGAAGGTTGCCGCCTCGCGTGACAAGGCCTTGGAGGATATTTCCGCCATGGCCGCCGATATCGCCAGCGACATTGTCGAGCAGTTGACCGGCAGCAAGATCACCAAAGCCGCGGCCACCGCCGCTGTTTCCAAGTCGCTGGGCAAATAGGAGCAAGCCATGCTGCATCAAGCTGAAACCTGGGTTGCCGTTGCCTTCGTGCTTTTCGTAGCGCTTGGCCTCTATCTCAAAGTGCCGGCCATGCTTGCCAAGATGCTGGACGAGCGGGCCGACAAGATCAGCAAGGAACTGGCGGAAGCCAGGAAGCTCCGCGAGGAAGCCCAGGCGCTTCTCGCCGAATACCAGAAGAAGCGCGCCGAAGCCGAAAAGGACGCGGCCAATATCGTGGCCCAGGCCAAGGTGGAAGCTGAATCCTACGGCGTTGAAACCCGCAAGAAGCTGGCTGAAACCATCGAGCGCCGCACCAAGCAGGCGGCCCAGAAAATCGCGCAAGCCGAAGCCGCCGCCATCAAGGAAGTGCGCACCACCGCAACCGAAGCCGCCATCGCCGCCGCCTCCAAACTGGTCGGCGAAGCGGTTCAGGGCGCCAAGGGCGGAAAGCTGATCGACGAGTCAATCGCCGCAGTGAAGAGCCGGCTGAATTAAGCAATCTCACATAACGAGTTAAACCTCCGGCCATTGTGCCGGAGTTTTTGTTTGTGGGCTCGTATAAAGGATACCTGAAGCGCTTTAGTTTTTGATTGAAGCGCTTGCGGTCAAGAGGCCCTCATCCGGCCTGTCGGCCACCTTCTCCCATCCTTCGGACGGTAGAAGGCAAAACCTTTAGAGATTATCGCCTTCTCCCGTGCCCCTTGGCATGGGAGAAGGTGGCCGACAGGCCGGATGAGGGCCCTTTCTGTGCATGATTCAATATGCGGCAATCATGCTCCAGCTACAGACTTTCCCTTCCATCCTTAACCACAACCACCGGCTTGCCATACTTTGTGACGGTCTGCGGTCCTTCGGTTTGAGCCCTGCGAATTACTTCTTCGAGATTGGCTCTCGCCTCTCCCATTGACCAGACATTTCCACTCTTGTTCATCTGCATCTCCAAACTTAGAGGGCCAGATTATAGCATTGTACGAAAGAATCTATTCCGCCGCTTCCATGTAGTTCGCCATGGGCGGGCAGGTGCAGACGAGGTTGCGGTCGCCGTAGACGTTGTCGACGCGGGCCACGGGCGGCCAATACTTGTCGTTGACGTAGCCTTTCAGCGGGAAGAAGGCCTTTTCCTTGGAATAGGGATGCTTCCAGTCGCCGAGCAGCAGCCGGTGCGTATGGGGGGCGTTTTTCAGCACGTTGTCGAGCTTGTCGGCCCTGCCCTCCTCCACTTCGGCGATCTCCTTGCGGATTTCGATCATGGCATCGCAGAAGCGGTCAAGCTCGCGCTTGCATTCGGATTCGGTGGGCTCGATCATCAGGGTATCGACGACGGGGAAGGACATGGTGGGGGCATGGAAGCCGTAATCCACCAGGCGCTTGGCCACATCCTCCACGCCGAGGCCGGTGCGTTCCTTCAGCCAGCGCAGGTCAATGATGCATTCATGGGCCACAAAGCCGCCCGGCCCCGTGTAGAGCACGGGGAAATGGGGGTTGAGGCGCTTGGCCATGTAGTTGGCGTTGAGGATGGCAACGATGGTGGCCTTCCTGAGGCCCTCGCCGCCCATCATGGCGATATAGGTCCAGGAGATCGGCAGGATCGAGGCCGAGCCCCAGGGGGCGGCCGAGACGGCACCCTGCGACTGGTCGCGGCCTGCGGCGGGGTTGACGCCATCCACCACGCTATGGCCCGGCAGGAAGGGGGCGAGATGGGCCTTCACACCGATGGGGCCCATGCCCGGGCCGCCGCCGCCATGGGGGATGCAGAAGGTCTTGTGCAGGTTCATGTGGCAGACGTCAGCGCCGAGTTCGGCGGGGCGCACCACGCCCACCTGGGCGTTGAGGTTGGCGCCGTCCAGATAGACCTGGCCGCCATGGGCATGGATGATGGCGCAGATATCCTTGACGGCGGTTTCGAAGACGCCGTGGGTGGAGGGATAGGTGATCATGAGGGCGGCGAGATTGTTCTTGTGTTCTTCCGCCTTGGCCTTGAGATCGGCCACGTCGACATTGCCCTGCTCATCGCAGGCCACCACCACGACCTTGAATCCGGCCATCACCGATGAGGCGGGATTGGTGCCGTGGGCCGAGATGGGAATGAGGCAAATGTCGCGGTGGGTTTCCCCGCGCGAGGCATGGTAGCCGCGGATGGCCAGCAGGCCCGCATACTCGCCCTGGCTGCCGGCGTTGGGCTGCAATGACACGGCATCGAAGCCGGTGATTTCCGCGAGCATCGCTTCGAGTTCTTCGAAGAGCTGCTGATAGCCTTGCGTCTGTTCAAGCGGTGCAAAGGGATGGAGCAGCGAAAAATTCCGCCAGGTCACCGGAATCATTTCGGTGGTGGCGTTGAGTTTCATGGTGCAGGAACCAAGCGCAATCATCGCTTGATCCAATGCTACATCTTTTGCCTGCAAGTGGCGGAGATACCTCAACATTTCGGTTTCGGAATGATACATCTCGAAGACCGGGTGGGTGAGGTAACTCGAGGTGCGCTGCAATGATTTTGGAATGGTTTCCTTCGTGGCCTTGTCCAGCGCATCGATATCGGCGCGTTCTGCCGCATCGGTTTTGAAGACGCTGAGCAGGCGCTTCAATTCTTCGCGGCGCGTTGACTGGTCAAAGCTGATGCCGAGATGATCGGCATCGACATAGCGCAGGTTGATGCGCTTTTCCTTGGCGCGGGCAAACAGCGCGTAGGCGCGGCCCGGGGCGTGAATGGTCACCGTATCGAAGAAGGATTTGGTGGCGACTTCATAGCCGAATGAGGTCACGGCACTGGCAAAAATTTCGGCAAGGCGGTGGGTGCGCGCCGCCATTCTGCGGATGCCTTCCGGGCCGTTGTAGACGGCGAACATGGAGGCGATGATGGAGAGCAGGACCTGGGCGGTGCAGATATTGCTGGTGGCCTTCTCGCGCCTGATATGCTGCTCGCGGGTTTGCATGGCCATGCGGAGCGCCCGGTGGCCTTCGGCATCGATGGACACGCCGATGATGCGGCCCGGCATGGCGCGCTTGAATTCTTCGCGGGTGGCAAAGAAGGCCGCATGGGGCCCGCCATAGCCCATGGGCACGCCAAAGCGCTGGGCCGAGCCCACGGCAATGTCGGCGCCCAATTCGCCGGGCGAGGTGAGGAGCGCCAGCGCCAGCAGGTCGGTTGCCATGATGGCCATGGCGCCTGCGCCATGGAGCTTGTCGATCACGCCGCGATAGTCCCGGACTTCGCCGGAGGAGCCGGGATAGGAGAGAAGTGCGGCAAAGACCGTTTCCGGCTTCAGATCCTTGGCGGGATCGCCAATCACGATGTCATAGCCAAAGGCGCGGGCCCGGGTCTGGATGACGCCGATGGTTTGCGGATGGGTGTCGCGGTCAACGAAGAAGGTGTTTGCCGTTGTCTTGACCAGGCGCTTGGCCATGGCCATGGCTTCGGCGGCGGCGGTTGCTTCATCAAGCAGCGAGGCATTGGCGAGTTCGAGGCCGGTGAGATCGACGATCACCTGCTGGAAATTGAGCAGCGCCTCGAGGCGGCCCTGGCTCACTTCGGCCTGGTAGGGCGTGTAGGCGGTATACCAGCCGGGGTTTTCCAGCACATTGCGCAGGATGACCTTTGGCGTGACGGTGCCGTAATAGCCCATGCCGATCATGGAGGTGAACACCTCGTTGCGGTCCGCCATCTTGCGCAAATAGGAGAGCGCGGTGCGTTCCGCCTTGGCCTTTGGCAAATCCAGGGGCCGCGCGATGCGGATTTCCTTGGGCACTACCTTGGCGATGAAATCCTCAAGCGACTTGGCGCCCACTTCCCGCAGCATGTCGGTGGTTTCGGTTTCGCTGGGGCCGATATGGCGGCGGATGAAATTGGCGCCGGGTTCGAGATCGGCAAGGCTGGCACGGGACATCAATGAACTCCTCAGAGACTTGCAACAAATTTGTCGTAGGCGGCCTTGTCCATCAGCTCGTTGAGCTCGGCTGGATTGGAAATCTTCACTTTCATGAACCAGCCATCGCCTTCGGCGCCGCGATTGACGAGGGCCGGATCGCCTTCGAGTTCCTTGTTGACGGCGACGACTTCGCCGGTGACCGGGGCATAGACTTCGCTGGCGGCTTTCACGCTTTCAACGACGGCGGCATCGCCGCCCTTGGCAACCTTCTTGCCGACGGCCGGCAATTCGACAAACACCACATCGCCCAATTGCTCCTGGGCGTGATTGGTGATGCCGATGGTGGCGATATCTCCGGCAACACTTACCCACTCATGGTCTTTCGAAAACTTGACGGACATAGGTGATCTCCTCAGCGTTTATAATTATGGGGGACGAAGGGCAGGCTTATGATCTGGGCGGGCATGGGTTTGTCGCGGACGATAAGCTGGACCGCGGTGCCGGCCGTTGCGAATGCGGTTTCGACATAGCCCATGGCCACGGGGCCATTGGCGGTGGGGCCGAAGCCGCCGGAGGTGATGACGCCGATCTGGCGGCCGCCTGCGTCGGTGACGACAGTTCCTTCACGGGCAGGGGCGCGGCCTTCGGGCTTGATGCCAACGCGCTTGCGCTTCGCACCCGATGCGATTTCTTTCTGCACGCGCGCCGCGCCGATGAAGCCGCCTTCGGTTCGGCGGCGTTTCTGGATTGACCAGAGAAGATCGCCTTCGACGGGGCTGGTGGTTTCGTCAATGTCGTGGCCGTAAAGGCAGAGGCCCGCTTCGAGGCGCAACGAGTCACGCGCGCCGAGGCCAATGGGTTTCACGTCCGGATTGGCCAGCAGCAAGTTGCCAGAGCCGCACCGCGTCCTTGTCAAAGACTCGAAATTTCAAAGCCGTCCTCGCCGGTATAGCCGGAGCGCGAGACATGGGCCTGAATGCCGTCAATGGAAACCGCCGCGTAATGCATGAAGGGAATATCGCGCACGGCGGGCGCGAGTTTCGCAAGTGCCGCTTCGGCCTTCGGTCCCTGCAGGGCGATGAGCGCCATATCGGCGCCGCGCTGGAGCTTCACATTGGCCGGAAGATTTTTTTCGATATGGGCAAAGTCGTCGTCCTTGCGCGAGGCATTGCAGACGAGATAGAGCCAGCCTTCGTAGCCCGCGTAAGCCGAGCGGGTGATCATCAGATCATCGAGAATGCCGCCTTCGGGATTGAGGAATTGCGAGTAGCGGATTTGATGGGGCTTGAGGCTGGCGATGTCGGCGGGAACCAGTTTTTCCATGGCGGCGGCGGTGGTCGCGTGATCGGGGCCGACAAGAAAGGCCTGGCCCATGTGGGAGACGTCAAAGAGGCCTGCGCTGGTTCTGGTCCAGTTATGCTCGGTGAGAATGCCTGTCGGATATTGCACGGGCATTTCATAGCCGGCGAAGGGCACAAGCTTGGCGCCAAGGGCGGCATGCTCGCCGTAAAGGATTGTGCGCTTGAGGGCGGTTTCGTTCATCGGAACTCCTGACAATTGACGACAGGCCCAACGCAACGCTTGCGCATGGCCTGCCCCCTCTGTCAGAGAACCTGAGAGTTTTCGCCCGAACCGTCACTCCGACACGGCCAGACTTGCTCCTACGGTGAGGGGTGTAACTCCCCTGCTCTCCAGAGTTCCAAAACGCGGCGGTCCTTTTGCCTGAGAGTTTCCGGGGCGGTTGCTCCTTCGGCGCCGGGGTTGCCCCCGGTCTCTCCCGCTTGGCGTTTTACGCGAACTGGCAGGAAGGTAGGAGGATGGCTGGCAAAAGGCAAGGGTCGCACGGCTTTCTTGACAACGCCGCCCGCCCCTCGCATGTAAGCCCCATGTTGAAGCCAAAGCTCACAGTTTTGCTGGCAGCACCGCGCGGATTTTGCGCCGGGGTGGTGCGGGCCATTGATATTGTGGAGCGGGCGCTGGCGCTTTACGGGGCGCCGGTTTATGTGCGCCACGAGATCGTGCACAACAAGTTCGTGGTCGATGACCTCAAGTCCAAGGGCGCCATTTTTGTCGATGAGCTGGATGAGATTCCGGCGGGCGACAGGCCGGTGATTTTCTCGGCCCACGGGGTTCCCAAGGCGGTGCCGCTGGCGGCCAGCGCGCGCAAGCTTTTCCAGATTGATGCCACCTGCCCCCTGGTGACCAAGGTTCACATGGAAGCCCAGCGCCATTACACGGATGGCCTTGAGATCATCCTGATCGGCCACCGGCATCATCCGGAAGTGATCGGCACCATGGGGCAATTGCCGGCGGGCGCCATCAGCCTCATCGAAACGGTGGCCGATGCGGAAACGCTGGCGGTGAAAAATCCGGAGAAGCTGGCTTACGTGACGCAGACGACGCTTTCGGTGGATGACACGCGCGAGATCATCGTTGCCCTGCAGCGGCGCTTTCCGGGGATACGGGGGCCGTTGCGCGAAGACATCTGCTATGCCACGACGAACCGGCAGGAAGCGGTGAAATCCATTGCCGGCAGGATTGAGCTTCTGCTTGTGGTGGGCGCGCCCAATTCCTCCAATTCAAAGCGGCTGGTGGAAGTGGGCGAGAACAATGGCTGCGCGCGGGCCCTGCTGGTGCAGCGCGCCACCGATCTGGATTGGACGCAGCTTCAGAACCTCAACACGATCGGGATCACGGCGGGCGCTTCCGCTCCGGAAGTTCTGGTGAATGAAATCATCGATGCGTTTCGCGCCCATTATGATGTGACGGTGGAGAACGTGGTGCTGCGGGAAGAAAACGTGTCGTTCAAACTGCCGCGCGAACTGCGCGCCGTTGCCGCCGCCTCATGACAGCCAACAAGGTCATCGTTCATACGGACGGCGCGTGTTCGGGAAATCCCGGGCCCGGCGGCTGGGGCGCCATTCTTGCCTTCAATGGCACGCGCAAGGAACTTTCCGGCGGCGAAGCGGAGACCACCAACAACCGCATGGAACTGATGGGCGCCATCGCAGCGCTTGAATCGCTCAAGCGGCCCTGCAAGGTGGAGATGCATGTGGACTCGAACTATGTCAAAGACGGGATCACCAAGTGGATTCACGGCTGGAAGCGCAATGGCTGGAAAACCGCGGACAAGAAGCCGGTGAAGAATGTGGAGCTGTGGCAAAGGCTGGACGCGGCCCTGGCGACGCATGACATTTCCTGGCATTGGGTGAAGGGCCACGCGGGCCACAACGACAACGAGCGGGCCGATGAACTGGCCCGTGAAGGCATGGCGCCGTTCAAGCGTTGATTATAATTGTTTCTGATTGAATTATGCACCGAAGGGCCCTCATCCGCCCGTTGGGCACCTTCTCCCATCCTTCGGACGGGAGAAGGCAATAACCATTTAGCGCCTTCTCCCGTGCTCTTGCATGGGAGAAGGTGGCCGAAGGCCGGATGAGGGCTTCTTCACCCGAAGTTACAACTGCTCCAGGATCGTATCCGCACCGGAGACGTTGACGCCGGGTTTTTCTTCGAGGTTGATCTGGCGCACCACGCCGTTGTCGACGATCATGGAATAGCGGCGGGAACGTTCGCCCATGCCGTTATCGGGGTAGAACCGGTTCATGCCGACGGCCTTGGTGAAGGCGCCGTTGTCGTCGGCAAGCATGATGATTTTTCCCTTGGCGCCGGTGTGCTCGGCCCAGGCGTCCACCACATGGGCGTCATTCACCGTCACGCAAACCACGGAATCAACGCCCTTGGCCTTGATGGCATCGATATTGGCGATATAGCCCGGCAGATGATTGCGGCTGCAGGTGGGCGTGAAGGCTCCCGGCAAGGCAAAGAGCACGACCTTGCGGCCGGCGAAAATCACATCGGTTGAAAGCTTCTGCGTGCCATCGGCGGTCTTCGACAAAAACTCCACCTGGGGCAGACGGTCTCCAACGGCAATGGTCATGGGATTTTCCTGAATGAGGGGGTGAATGCGGAGTTGATTTAGGTGATCATGAGGGTTTGTTCAATGCCGGAATTCGCCGGTTGAAAGGGTGAGCTTCAGGGGAACGCCACGGAGCTTCGCGGCATCCTTCAGGTTCGCAATGGGCAGCCAGGCCTCTCCGGTGGCGCTGTCAAACCGGGGCTTTTCGAAATAGGCGGAGGTTTCGGATTCCACGAAAATGTCCTGGGCCTGGCCTTTCAGGCTCAGCACGAGCGCGGGCCGGTTTTCCCGGGTTTCAAAGCGTGCCGCCGTCACGAAGGGGCTGCCCTCCGCGGCCGCAAGGCGCGGCAGGCGTTTCTGCCATTCATTCAACAGGGGATTTGCGGCAGAGGCCTCGAGCGCCGCCGCGGCTTTGGCCTTGGCGGGAATGCAGACATCCTTGCATACCGCGAAAAACATGTTGAGCTGCAGGCTCACGGCCGCATCGAGCTTTTCAGGCTTTACGAAGACGGGAAACACGACCTGATCATGGTAGCCGATGGTTTCGCCCCCGGCATCATTGAAGCGGCGGGGCACGGGAAAGCCCACCTCGATTGCCGCACAGTTTTCCGAGCCCGCCCAATCAAATTGCGGGGGAATTCCGGAATCGCCGGGCATGCGCCAATAGGTTTTCCACTCGGGCTCCAGTTCAACCAGAATGCCCGCCTGCCAGACACCGCCTTCCTGCCCCCCTGAAATCAGGGAGACCTTGAAAGGGCTCGGGACTATCGCTTCGCGCCGCCGTTGCCGCGAGGGGAATCGCGGCGAAAGCAAGGAGGGCCTGTCTTCGGTTCATGTCTTCATTATGGCCCCGGGCCCCCAATTTCCCAATCAATTTCCTGTCACAATGCTTTGCTTTTCTAATGCTCCAATTCCAGATAAATTGCGGCCATGACTGCTTCGCATTACCTTGAAGGCCAGATCCTCATCGCCATGCCGGGCATTGGCGACCCCCGGTTTGACCGCTCGCTCATTTTCATGTGCGCCCACAGCAAGAGCGGGGCCATGGGGATCATCGTCAACAAGACGGCGCCCATGATGTTTTTTTCCGATCTTGTCGACCAGCTCAAAATCGTGCCGTCGGATGAAATCCGCGATTTAGCACCACCGGTTTTGAACCTGCCGGTTCTCTTCGGCGGGCCGGTGGAGCAGTTCCGCGGCTTTGTGCTGCACAGCACCGATTATCTTTCCAACGCCACCAGCCTGCCGATCAATGACACCGTGGCGCTCACCGCCACGGTTGAAATCCTGCAGGCCATTGCGAGGGGAAATGGCCCGGGAAAAGTCATGCTGGCGCTGGGCTATTCGGGCTGGGTTGCGGGCCAGCTTGAAAATGAAATCCAGCACAACGGCTGGCTGCATTGCGAGGCTGATGATGACCTCATTTTCGGCGCGGACAATGACGGAAAATACGGGCGCGCCCTCAAGAAAATCGGCGTCGATCCGCTGATGCTCTCCTCTGAATCAGGCCACGCCTGAAGCTTCGGGGCTTTCCTTTTTGGCGGCCTGCTGCTTCTTCTTCGCAGGGGTTTTCTTTTTCGGTTTTTTCACCGGCGGGTTCTCACTCAGGGGAAGGCTCGGCAATTCTTCGGGTTCAGGCCTGACTGGCCGTGGCCGCGGCGCCATGGGTGATGAACCGGGCCGCGGCTGCAGTGCCGCCGCCTTCTCCGCCTGAATGGCCAGCGCCACGGCCTTTACAGCAAGCCAATCGGGATCCTGGGTCTGCACCGGCTCCAACTGGGGCTGCTCGGCTATTTCGATGGCTTCAGTGGTCAATTCCGTTTCAACCGGTACCGGCACGGGCTCATGGGTGGCGCGCTCCCACAGGTTCGACATGGCGGTGCGGCCATGACCCTTGGCGTAGGGCATCGAGGTCAGCGACTCGCCCACTTGTTTGGCGGTCATGGGCTGGCCAATGAAAAATCCCTGGCCGTAATCGCATTCAAGGTCCACGAGCCGGTCAACCTGGGCCTGGTCCTCAATGCCTTCGGCGACAATCGTGAGGCCAAGGTCATGGGCCAGCGAAACAATGGATTGCAGGATGATGGCGGCCTTCTCGTCCTCGCCTTCGGGCGAAACAAATGAACGATCCACTTTCAAGGTATCAAACGGCAAATGGCGCAGGCTCGACAGTGACGAATAGCCGGTGCCGAAGTCGTCACAGGCGAGGCCGACACCCAACTGCTTGACCATCTCCAGCAGGCTGGCGGATTTCTCCGGATATTGCATCACGGTGGATTCGGTCACTTCAATTTTCAGGGTCTGGCGGTAGACGGTTTCACGGGTGACCGCGGCGCGGATATCGGCCACGATATCCGTATCCATGAGCTGGCTTGCCGAGATGTTGACCGCCATGAAGACCGGTTCGGAGGGGCGGAAGGCGCGCTGCCAGATTCCAAGCTGGCGGGTGGCTTCGTTCAGAACGAAGCGGCCGATATCCTTGATCATGCCGGTTTGCTCGGCAAGGCCGAGAAAACTTTCCGGCGCCAGTAGCCCAAGGCTTGGATGGCGCCAGCGCACCAGGGCTTCAAAGCCCGCCAGGTCCATGTCGCTCAATCTTGCGATGGGCTGGTAATGAACTTCTATTTCATTGCGTTCGAGGGCGCGGCGCAATTCCGCTTCAAGGGCCACGAGTTCACCGCGGTTATCGCGCATGGACGAGCGGAAGAATTCAATCATCTCCTTGCCGCGGCGCTTGGCTTCGTAAAGGGCAATGGCCGCATCCTTCATGAGCTGCTCGGCGGTTGAGCCACCTTCCCGGCGGCTGGCCGCACCCAGGCAGGCCGTCATGAAGATTTCCTGCTGGTTCACACTTAGCGGCTTGGCAATCGCCAGGCGCATGCTGTCGGTGAAGCGCATGATATCGCGCCTTTGCCCCGAGTCCGAAAAGAGAATGGCGAATTGGTCACCGGGCAAGCGGGCTACCGTATCTTCCGCGCCGAGGAGCGATTCAATGCGGCGGCCAAGAACCGTCAAAAGATTATCGCCGGCATCATGGCCCAAGCCATCATTCACCGTCTTGAAGCGGTCGATGTCGACAAGGATGACATGGAGATTGTCGGAACTGGGCTTGGCAATTTCGCGCTTGAGCCGATCCATGAACAGGGCCCGGTTGGGAAGGCCGGTGACACGGTCATAAACCGCATCGCTGAGCAGGCGCTCCTCGGTTCTCTTTGCATTGGTGATGTCGGAGAGGGTGCCGATGCTGCGCACCATGCGGTTGTCGGAACCGGCCATGGCGCGGGCCCGCAATTCAAACCAGCGGTAGGTGCCGTCGGCCCGACGCAGGCGCAGTTCCTGGTTGATAAGCCCCCGGCCGCGGCGTTCGGCATTTTCAATGGTCGCCAG
The DNA here is from genome assembly GCA_963753025.1 of uncultured Alphaproteobacteria bacterium. GTDB lineage: Bacteria > Pseudomonadota > Alphaproteobacteria > Rhizobiales > Aestuariivirgaceae > Aestuariivirga. The sequence goes on from CAVWAY010000022.1 coordinate 13,177, forward strand.
ATAGGCGACACGGTCGGCCGGATGCATGATGTCGAGCAAGGAGTCCGCTGCGGCCTCGGTGAGCGTTCCCGGCGGATGGCCCAGGGCCTGTTCCAGCTCTTCGCTTACAAAGAGGTTCTGGTCGTCGGGCTGCCAATCCCAGACATATTGCTGGGCTCCGGCGAGCGCCAGTCCGCGGCGGCCCGCCTCCTGGAACAGGCGCCGTGAGAGGACGCCGGTGCTGGCGGCACTTTGCGCAAAGCGAAATGTCATGAAGACAAGAACGGTCACGAGGCCCAGAAGAAGGGCGTGGGATGTGTAAGAGCCGCTGTTCTTCGTGAAAGCGGCAATGGTCGCCATGAAGGTCCAGATGACGACGGTGGACCAGAGCAGCAAGGCTGATTCCGCCGGGCGGAGCTGGCGCAGGCGAAACAGGACAACGAAGCCGATGATTGCAATGATTGCAAAGGCAATGCGGGCGATGGCGGAAACAAGCAGCGGATCGACAAAGGCGTACACCGGGCAGCGCCGCTCCCGCGATTGCCAGCCCCACAAAAATGTTCCGGAGAATTGGAAGGGTCCGGCGGAGATCGGCCAATGAGGTCAAGCACAGCAGGAGGCCCACGGACATGAGGGATTCGATAACGGCGCGGGCTTCGGCGGGGGAAATCTCAAACCCGAAGAACAGCTTTCTGGCCTGGGCGAAATAACCGGCCTCCATGGCGACAAAGGCCACGGAGGCCAGTGCAAATATGCCGCCGGACAGGAATGAGGCGCGGGCCCGGGTGGTGTAGAGCAGCAGCATGCTCAGCGACAGCAACACGGCAACGCCAAGAATTGCCCCGCGGAAGAAGGCAATGGAGCGCGACAGCGAATCGAAGGAATCACGCTCCCACAGCATGGCGGCCGGAGGTTCGCCGGTCATTTCCAGTGCGAGGCTCATGCTTGTCGATGGTTCCATCACAACGCTATAGGCATCCTGCCCGAGGGCTGAAACTTCTGGGCGGTGTTACGGTTCCCGTGTTGGCAATGCTGGCAACGACGCTTCCGGGGTTCAGCGGAAAGACCACCCCGGAGCCCGCGAATTTCTGGTGGTCGATGGCCACGATCAGATTTTTCTGCGCCTTGGTGGTGTTCACCAAGGTCAAGATCATCCATTGGTAAGTTGGCGCCGAACGGGTTGCCTTCAGCGGGATGACGCCAACTTTTCCCGTGGCATCCCTGGGCAGTTCCACCAGGACTTCAGGTTTTTCAGTGGTCAGCCGCTGCAAATAGGGCGCGAGATTTATGCTGGAGCCCATGGCGCCCACATCGAGACGGGTTTCGGCAAATGCAGGATTTGCAAAACTGAAAAGAAGCAGAAGCAGAAACGAAGCAAAGCGCAATAACATCCGTCCGTCCTAGTGGTGCCAGCCTCAACTGGTGGGCTACTACGTAACGTGCTGCGACCCGACTGGCAAGAACTGCCGCTAGCGGCCTTCCGAGAGCTTCGCAAACAACAGGTGATCCTGCCATTTTCCCGCTATATTCAGGTATTTCCGGGCCAAGCCCTCTTCCGAAAAGCCGCAGCGGCGCAGGAGCGCAATCGAGGCCTGGTTTGAGGGCAGGCAGGCGGCTTCGACGCGGTGCAGACTCAGTCCGTTGAAGGCATGGCCGACCAGGGCGTTCAGGGCATGGCCCATGTAACCCTGGCGGGCATAGGGCTTGCCGATCCAATAGCCCACGGAACACATTTGCGCCGCGCCGCGGCGGACATTGGACGCGGTGATGGCCCCCAGGAGGTGGTCGTGCTCGCGGTGGAAAACAAAGAAGGCATAGGCCGCATCGTTTTTCGCCTGCGCCTGATAGTGCTTGATGCGCGAGCGGAAATTGAACTTGCTGAATTCATAATTTGGCGCGAGGGGCTCCCAGGGGGCGAGGAAATTCTTGCTCTCCTGGCGCAGGCGCACCCAGCTTTCAAAATCGGACAGCACCGGCGGGCGCAGGAGCACCGGGCCATGATGCAATTGCGGCAACGGTTCATTTGCAAAGGGTGACTTTAAAAAAACCATTTGGCCTTCACGTCAGTGTTTTGAAAAATAACCTGATATCTTCTTGTGGGCCGAAAGATGGGACAACTGGCCAACGGCGCTGACGGCGGGAACCTTGTCCTGGAACAGCTTTGCCGCCAGATCACGGACCTGATCAGGCGTCACCGCCTCGATTTTTTCCACCAGCGTGGAAATTGCCGGGACCAGGCCGAAGGCCAGGAACTGCCGGGCGATCTGGTCGGCGCGCGACGAGGCGCTTTCCAGATTCATGACAAGGCTGGTTTTCAACTGGGCCTTGGCGCGGGCAACTTCCGCATCGGTGACGGCACTGGTGACCGACATCATCACGCTTGAGGTGACATTGAGAAGTTCTTCGGTGTGTTCCGGCGAGCTTGCGGCATAGACGCCGATCTGGCCCGCATCCTCATAGGCCGAGCCGAAAGCGAAGACGCTGTAGCACAGCCCGCGCTTTTCGCGGACCTCCTGAAACAGCCGCGATGACATGCCGCCACCGAGAATATTCGACAGGACCTGAAGCTGATAAATCTCAGGATCACGGTAACTTGGCGCCGCAAATGAAAGCACTACATGAGTTTGGTCGAGCGGCTTTTGCGACTTCTGTTCGGTTCCGGAAAAACTCGGGGGTTCACGCTGGGGCTGCTGCCCGCGCTCGATTTTGCCAAAGAGTTTTTTTGCCGCTTCGGCGAATTTTTCGTGATCAATGTTGCCGGCGGCGGCCACGACAATGCGCGAGGCCCAGTAATTGCGGTCGCGCCAGGCCAGCATCTTTTCGCGGTCCACGGCGGCGATCAATTCCGAGGTGCCAAGGATCGAACGGCCCAAGGGATGGTCGCCGTAGCTGGCGCTTTGGGCGAGATCAAAAACCAGGTCATCGGGCTGGTCATTGGCGGCGGCGATTTCCTGCAGGATGACGTCGCGCTCGCGTTCCAGCTCTTCATCATCGAGCTCGGATTCGGTGAAGATGTCGGCGAGGATATCAAGGGCCAGGGCCCAGTCATCCTTCAGCACACGGGCATAATAGGTGGTGGTTTCCATGCCGGTCGAGGCGTTGATTTCGCCGCCTGCCGATTCAATTTCCTCGGCGATGTCCTTGGCGGTGCGGCGCTTGGTGCCCTTGAAGGCCATGTGTTCGAGGAAATGGGCGATGCCGTTTTCTTCCGGCCTTTCGTCCCTGGCTCCTGCCTTCACCCAAATGCCCAATGCAACGGTTTCGATATGGGGCATGGCGTGGGTCAACACGTTCAACCCATTGTCCAGGCAGGTAATCTCAACACCCATAACGCAATCCCATTTCAGGCCTTTTTGATCGACAGGACAAAATCCCTGACCGCCGTGGCGCTGTTTGGCAGTATAGTGAAACGTTCCTTGGCATTGAGCAAGTGGGATAGTCTTTGAGGTAAATGGGGCCTTATTCCGCTGGCTTTTTCGACGGCCTCGGGGAATTTGGCGGGGTGCGCGGTGGCCAGGGTGACCATGGGGCTCGTGCCCGCTTTGGCGCGGAGGGCTGCGGCAAAACCGGTGGCGCTGTGGGGATCCAGAAGCTCGCCGGTTGCTTTCAGGGTCTGGGCAATGGTTTTGGCGGCTTCGGCTTCACCCACGGCAAAGGAGTCAAATTCCTCGCGGATGGCCGCCAATTCCTTGGGCGCAATGGTGAAGGCGCCGGACTGGGTGAGGCCCGCCATCAGGCTGCGAATGGCAGCCCGCATCACGCCCATAGGCCTGATACAGCAGGCGCTCGAAATTGCTCGAAACCTGGATATCCATGGAGGGGCTTGAGCTGGGTTTCACGCCCTGCATTTCATAGCGCCCGGTTTTCAGGGTGCGGTCGAGAATATCATTGACGTTGGTGGCGATGACCAGGCGGTCGATGGGAACGCCCATGCGCTTGGCGGTGTAGCCTGCGAAAATATCGCCAAAGTTGCCGGTGGGAACGCAGAAGCTCACCTTGCGGTCGGGCGCGCCCAGGGCCACGGCGGATGAGACGTAGTAGACAACCTGGGCCATGATGCGGGCCCAGTTTATGGAATTGACGCCCGCAAGGCCCACGCGGTCGCGGAAAGCATGGTCGTTGAACAGGGCTTTGAGAATGGCCTGGCAGTCATCGAAATTGCCTTCGATGGCGATGTTGTGAATGGCGGGGCTGTCCACCGTGGTCATCTGGCGGCGCTGGACATCGCTCACCCGGCCATGGGGATGGAGAATGATGGTGGTGGCATTCCGGCTGTTCTTGAAGGCGTCAATGGCGGCCCCTCCGGTGTCACCGGAAGTGGCGCCGACAATGGTTGCGTGGCTGTTGCGCTTCTTGAGCGACCAGTCCATCAGGCGGGCCAGCAGTTGCATGGCCACATCCTTGAAGGCGAGCGTCGGCCCGTGGAAAAGTTCGAGCAGCCATTGATTGGCATCCATCTGCTTCAAGGGTGTCACCGCGGGATGGCCAAAGGTGGCGTAAGCCTCGGCAATCATCTGCTTCAGTTCGGCTTCAGGGATGGCGCTGCCGGTGAATTTCGAAACCACGTGCCAGGCCACGTCCTGATAGGAGCGCCCGCGCAGGCCCCGCAATTCGTCGGCGGAAATCTGCGGCCATGACTTGGGCACGTAAAGGCCGCCATCACGGGCAAGGCCGGTGAGGAGGACATCTTCAAAGCCAAGCTCCGGGGCCTCGCCCCTGGTGGACACGTATTGCACGGAGGAACCTTTCAAACGGGATTGCAAACTAGCGGGGAGACCCCGTGGCTTCAAGCATCGGTTGTTTTCCGCTGTTTGCGGATGAAAAGCCCGGCAATGACAAGAAGCGTTGCGGCGAAGGAAAACCAGGTGATGGCATATTGCAGGTGGTTGTTGCTGAGTTGCACTTCGGGGCCGGCGGGGCGGGGGAAGCGGTTGGGATCGCTGCCGGGAAGCTCCTGCAGGATGAAGGGGGCGACTTGCATGTCAGGGGCAATGGCCACGGACGAGAGCATGGCGGGCACATCCCACCAGTACCAGAGGTTGCCATCGGCATCATTGTCGGGATCAAAAAACCCGCGCTCGTGGCCATGGGCGCGCACCACGGCATTCAGTTCCACGGGTGCCGGACTTTCATTCCGCTTGGCGGCGTCCTTCAGGTCGGCGGAAACAACGCCGCGGTCCACCAGAGCCACAATGCCCTCATCGCTCTTGAACGGCGTGATGATCTGCCAGCCGGGGCTTCCTTCAAACGAGGCAAGCTTGTGCCGTTCGGAGGCGTGATCGAACACGCCCCGCAGCTTCACCGCGTCGAATTCGATATCGCTACCCGCGTCGCGGCGCGCCAGAACTTCCCTGAGGGACAGCGGCGGGGCCTTGGCTCGCTCGGCAATTTCGGCAAGCTGCGCTTCTTTTTCAGCAAGGCGGAAGAGCTGCCAGGTGCCCAGCGCCAGCAACACGGCAATGCCGAGCCCTGCCCACAGCACGATCGGCCAGATGCGCGGTTTCATGAATCCGTCCGGCCTTCGCGGGCCTTGGTTTTCCATTGCTGGCAGAGAAGAAAGCCCTTCACGGGGCGCAGCAGAAGCAGCGGCATGAGAATGAGAACCGGAATGACCAGCAGGATATGCACCCAGTAGGGCGGCGCATAGGCAATCTCAACGCCCAGGATCGAGCCCACGCCCACGACGCAGACGAAGAGCATGACGAACCATGCGGCCCCGTCGCCGCTGTCGGCGAAGGCATAGGACAGGCCGCAGCTCTTGCAGGATTTGGCGACGTTCAGATAGCCATCAAACAATTTTCCCCGCCCGCAACGGGGGCATTTGCCTGCGAGGCCCGTGGTGAGCGGGGAAAGGTCCGGATAGTAGTTTTCACTCATTCTACGGGGAGCGGCGCCCCTGACGAAGCCCAGACATAGATGCAGGCAAAGAGGAAAAGCCAGACCACGTCCACGAAATGCCAGTACCAGGCAGCGGCTTCGAAACCGAAATGCTGCTTTGGGGTGAAGTCACCCTTCATGGCGCGGATCAGGCAGACGAGCAGGAAGATGGTTCCGATCAGCACATGGAAGCCATGAAAGCCGGTGGCCATGAAGAAGGTTGAGCCATAGATGTTGCCGCCATTGTCGCGGCTGAAGGCAAACGCCGCATGGGCGTATTCATAGGCCTGCACGCAGGTGAAAAGCGCGCCCAGCGCCACGGTTGCGACGAGGCCCCATATCAGGCCCCTGCGGTCATTGTTCAGAAGCGCGTGATGGGCCCAGGTTACCGTTGTGCCGGAGGTGAGCAAGATGAGCGTGTTCACCAATGGCAGGTGCCACGGATCAAAGATCGCCGTGTGGGTCACCACGCCGTCAACCAGCGGAGCCGGCGGCCAGACACCGCCCGTTGCGAGCTGGCGCGCCTGCTGGATTGTTTCACCCGAAAACAGGCTGGCATCGAAGAAGGCCCAGAACCACGCCACGAAGAACATGACTTCCGAGGCAATGAACATGATCATGCCGTAGCGCAGATGAAGGCTGACAACCGGCGTATGATCGCCGGCATGGGCTTCATGGATGACGTCACGCCACCACATGAACATGACGTAGAAAACAAGGGCAAAGCCCAGGGCCATGATGGCCCAGGTTCCACCATGCATCCAGTTTACCGCGCCAATGGCCAGGATAAAGGCCGCGGCGCCGCCGACAGCGGGCCATGGGCTTGGATTGACCAGGTGATAGTCGTGGTGCTTTGCGTGGGCGTCGGCCATGTCCCTACTCCTCAATTCGTAATTTGCTTCGGCGGCTGCTGCTCGGCAGCCGAAACCGCATCAGGTTTATCTACTGGAAAAAACGTATAGGACAGCGTGATCTCGCTGATCGATTTTGAATCCGGGTCGTCCATAATTGCCGGATCGACAAAGAAATCCACGGGCAAGTCGGCGCTTTCGCCGGGCTTCAAGGTCTGCTCGGTGAAGCAGAAGCACTGGATCTTGTTGAAATAGGCGCCTGCCTCGGCGGGCGTCACATTGAAAATGGCGCTCCCCGTCAACACCTTGCCGGAAGTGTTGGTGGCGCTGTAGTGCGCCATGTTCTGCTCGCCGATCTTGACCTTCATGACGGACTGCACGGGATGGAAATTCCAGCCAAGGCTGTCTGCCGTATTGGCGTCGAAGCGGATGGTGATGAATTTGTCGGTTGCGGTTTCAGGTGCCGCATCGGCGCGCTGGGTAGTGCCGCCAAAGCCGGTTGCCTTGCAGAACATGCTGTAGAGCGGCACGGAGGCATAGGTGAGGCCCACCATGCCCAGGACGACCGTGCCGGCTACCGCCGCCACCCGAAGATTTTTCCGCGCATTGGGAATGACTGGGGCTGGCTTCATCTCAACCCCCGGCCATGGCGGCGAAATTGCTGCCAATCCGCACAATGCTGGCGGCGAAGAACAAAACCACGAGTACTGCAAGAATGAGCGCCATGACGAGAGAGCGCTTCTTGCGCCGCGCCATGTCCGCCGGGCTGAAAGGCGCGTTGTTCACGGCAGCACCGAGGCGAAGCTGGCAATTCCAAGCAGGCGCTCAACGGGAATGAGGGCAAAGACGAGGAACAGCCAGAGGATTGAAAAGCCGAAAAGCTTTTTGCAAGCGCGGTCAGCGGCGGCACCTTCGCGGAGGCGGTAAACGCTGATGGCGTAGTAAAGGAATAGGCTTGAGAGCAGCGCCACGCCGGTGACGTAGACAATGCCGCTTACGCCCAGGAGAGCCGGGAGGAATGTCAGGGGCAGAAGCACCAGCGTATAGAGCAGGATTTGCCTGCGGGTTTCATCACGGCCCGCAACATTGGGCAGCATGGGAACGCCCGCCTTGGCATAGTCATCCTCGCGGAAAAGGGCCAGCGCCCAGAAATGCGGCGGCGTCCACATGAAGATAATCAGGAAGAGCGAAATGCTCCCCAGGTCGATTGTGCCGGTCACCGCGGCCCAGCCGATCATCGGAGGAAGAGCGCCTGCGGCACCGCCGATCACGATGTTCTGCGGCGTCCAGCGTTTCAGCCACATGGTGTAAATCACGACATAAAAGAAAATGGTGAAGGCCAGCAGGGCTGCCGCCACGAGATTGACGAAAAGGCCCAGGGCGATGACCGAGGCAATGGCAAGGAACGCGCCAAAGCCCAGCGCTTCGCCGGGAAGAATGGCGCCACGCGGCACGGGGCGTAATCTGGTGCGCCGCATGACGGCGTCAATATCGGCATCATACCACATGTTGAGGGCACCGGAGGCGCCAGCACCTATGGCAATGGCCAGGAGCGCTATGAGTGCCAGCAAGGGATGCAGCGTTCCGGGGGCCGCCACTATGCCGACAAAGGCGGTGAAAATCACCAGCGACATGACGCGCGGCTTGAGCAGCGCAAAATAATCGCCAGCCGTGCCCTGCCCGCCAAGGGCCTGGTCGCTGGCGATATTTAACTGCAAGTCGCTCATCAGCTTACTTGATTACAGGCAGCGTGTTGAACTGGTGGAACGGCGGCGGTGACGAGAGAGTCCATTCCAGCGTCGTGGCGCCCTCGCCCCAGGGATTGTCCGCCGCCTTTACCTTCTTGGCATAGGCCGAGAACACGCCGTAGAGGAATATCAACACGGCGAAGGCCGAGATGTAGGAGCCATAGGAGGAGACCTGATTCCAGCCCGCGAAGACATCGGGATAGTCGATGTAGCGGCGCGGCATGCCGGCCAGCCCCAGGAAATGCTGCGGGAAGAACAGCACGTTCACGCCGACAAAGGTCACCCAGAAATGCACCTTGCCGATGGTTTCATTGTACATGTAGCCGGTGATTTTCGGGAACCAGTAATACCAGGCACCGAAGATCGCAAACACCGCGCCGAGCGAGAGCACGTAGTGGAAGTGGGCGACCACATAATAGGTGTCATGCAGGGAACGGTCGACGCCGGCATTGGCGAGAACCACGCCTGTTACGCCGCCAATGGTGAACAGGAAGATGAAGCCGAGGGCCCAGAGCATGGGCACCTTGAATTCAATGGAGCCGCCCCACATGGTGGCGATCCAGGAGAATATCTTGACGCCGGTCGGCACCGCGATGATCATCGTTGCCGCAACGAAATAGGCCTGCGTATCGGCATCCATGCCCACGGTGTACATGTGGTGGGCCCAGACGACGAAGCCGACCACGCCGATGGCAACCATGGCGTAGGCCATGCCGAGATAGCCGAAGATGGGCTTCTTCGAAAAGGTGGACACAATCTGCGAGACAATGCCGAAGCCGGGGAGAATAAGAATGTAAACTTCCGGATGGCCGAAGAACCAGAAGAGATGCTGGAAGAGGATGGGATCGCCGCCCTTGGAGGGCACGAAGAAGGATGTGCCGAAGTTGCGGTCGGTGAGCAGCATGGTGATGCCGCCGGCCAGGACCGGCAGGGACAACAGCAGCAGGAATACGGTGACCAGAATGGACCAGACAAAGAGCGGCATCTTGTGCAGCGTCATGCCGGGGGCGCGCATGTTGAAGATGGTGGTGATGAAGTTGATGGCGCCAAGAATCGACGAGGCGCCGGCGAGATGGACCGAGAGGATGGCGTAATCCATGGCAGGGCCGGGCTGTCCGGTGGTGGACAGCGGCGGATAAAGCGTCCAGCCGCCACCTACACCCATGGCGCCAGCGGGGCCTTCGACGAACATCGAAATCAGGAGAAGGCCGAGGGCCGGCGGCAGGAGCCAGAAGGAAATATTGTTCATGCGCGGGAACGCCATGTCGGGCGCGCCGATCATCAACGGCACAAACCAGTTGCCGAAACCGCCGATCATGGCGGGCATGACCATGAAGAAGATCATGAGCAGGCCATGGCCGGTGACAAACACATTATACATGTGCTTGCCCTGGTCCAGCGCCGCATCAGCAGACGCGCCATAAACCATTTGGGCAAGGCCCGAAAAAATCTGGATGCCGGGCTCGGCCAGTTCAATGCGCATCATGACGGACAGGAAGCCGCCAATCAGGCCTGAAATGATGGCAAACCACAGGTACATCGTGCCGATGTCCTTGTGGTTGGTTGAATAGACATAGCGCCTCCAGCCTGACGGCAGGGCGTGGTCATCGTGAGCGGCGGTTGCGTAGGACATGGTTGTTAGCCTCTCAATGAATTCAGTTTTGCGCCAGCTGGCCTTTGGCCTTCAGCATGGCAAATAGATAATCCCGGGCTTCTTCAATGCTGGCGGTCTTGGCTTTTTCAGCCCAGGCCGTGAAGTCCGCCTCGGATACGACATGCACTTCGATGGGCATGAAGGCATGGTCCTTGCCGCACAGCTCGGAGCACTGGCCGTAGTACACGCCTTCCGCGGTGGCCTTGAACCAGTCTTCATTCAGGCGGCCGGGAATGGCGTCGATCTTCACGCCGAAGGACTGAATGGTCCAGGAGTGGATAATGCCCTCGGGATCCGAGGTGACAATCAGCTTCACCGTCTTGTTGACGGGAACGACAACCGGAACATCGGTTGCCAGCAGATAGGGAACATTGTCCTTGGCCGCATCTTCCTTGGTTTTCAGATAGGAGGTGAAGCTGACCTTGGCGGAGCCATCGTCATTCAGCCCGAGATCGGGATATTCGTAAGTCCAGTTCCAGCTTGGGTTGCCGATGACTTTCACCGTCATGTCGGCCACCGGAATGTCGCGCTGCAGGTAGAGCAGGCGCAGGGACGGAATGGCAATGACCACGAGAATGATAATGGGAACGACGGTCCAGGCCACCTCAAGGAAAGTATTGTGGGTGTTCTTGGAGGGAACCGGGTTCGCCTTGGCGTTGAAACGCAGCATGATGTAAAGCATCAGGCCAAGCACGAAGAGGGTGATCACGGTGATGATCACCAACAGGAAGTTGTGCAGCGAGTGGATAAACTCGGCAACCGGGGTTACGGCATCCTGCAGCCCCAGTTGCCATGGCTCCGGCTGGCCGGCGGCGGCCCAGGCCGCACCTGATGCGAAAAGGACTGACATCCCCGCTACCGTTGCCGCCAGCCTGCTTGCGATTTTCATCGATAACCCTCTCAATTCGTCATCCCGCAGCCGGTTTACCCGGACTGTTCATTGCCATTGCGGCATGCCAAGTTTACCCCAATGGACGGCTGAATGTGAACCACATTCGCAACTCACCCGCAACTAAAGCGGGCGCGGCATAACGTCATTGTAATCAAGTGCTTCGGCCATACGCCAGCAATCGCTTGGCGCAGTTCGAAATTCCGCCTCAATTATCGATGAAATGCAGCACCGGGCCTTTTACCCTACGGGCCAATTCGCTGTTGTTTTACATCCAACTCGGCTGTATTAGCCGCGCTTCGCATACGAAAGGTACCCTTCCCCGTGAGAATCACCTCCTCCCTTTGCACTGTTGCTGTCGCTGGCCTGCTGGGCCTTTTTTATCCGGTTTCAGCGCTCGCCCAGTCGGAGCAACCCTCCCCGCCGGGAACGGCATTTGGCCCCCGGGTAAAACCGGGACAGGCAGCACAACCGGCGCAACCGGCAGCGGCGCCACCCGCTTCTCAAACCGTGGCAACCCATGGCGCCTGGCAAATTCAATGTGCCGCCGACAAGGACGGGAAAAAGGGTTGCGGCATGGTGCAGGTCACGCGCAGTGAAAAAAATCCAAAGGTCGGTTTGTCGCTTGTCATCGTCAGGGCAAAACAGGGCGAAAAGGACGTTGTCATGATGCGCGTCATGGCGCCGATCGGCGTTTACCTGCCGACGGGCGTTGCCCTGGAGGTTGATGGTGCGGCAGTTGGGCGCGTGCCTTTCACCCGGTGCAGGCCGCAGATCTGCGAAGCCCTGGCGGAAGCCTCGCCGGAAACCCTGGGAAAAATGAAAAAGGGCACGGCGGCCAATTTCATAGTTTATGAGGCCCCCGGACTTGGCGTGCCGATGAAAATCTCGCTGGAGGGATTTTCTGCCGGGCTGGACAGTCTGCTTACCCAATAATTATTCGCTGGCAGCGCTGGTATCCGGTGCTTATCTAAGTGTGACTCTGTTGGATAAGGATATTTCCATTGCCACTCTCACTTTTCGATAACAGCGATACCAGCCAGACCCAGGCGACTGATCTTGTTGCAGAAGCCCTGCAAGGTGCCGATGACGGCGAGCTGTTTGTCGAAAAGCGCGAAACGCAAGGGTTCTCCTTCGACGATGGAAAGCTGAAGGCCGCCAGCTTTGACGAATCGCAAGGCTTTGGCCTGCGCTCGGTGACGGGCGAAACCGCGGCCTATGCCCATTCGACCGAGATTTCGGCAGCGGCCCTCAAGCGCGCCGCAGCGCTGTGCAAATCAATGGCAAGGACCGGCGGGCAACTCGCCGCTTCGCCGGAACGCACCAACCAGAAACTTTATTCCGCCCATAATCCGGTTGAGGCCATCGGCTTTGCCGAGAAAATCAGCCTTCTGCAAAAGGTGGATGGCTTCGCCCGCGCCCTTGGGCCCGAGGTTGCGCAGGTTTCGGTGTCTCTCGCCAGCGACTGGCAATCGGTTGAAATCATCCGCGGCGATGGCAGCATTTACCGCGATGTGCGGCCGCTGGTGCGCTTTGGCGTATCCATCGTGTCGGCGCGTGGCGGAATTCAGGGCCAGGGCAGCCATGGACTGGGTGGGCGTGGCGATCCCGCTTCCTATTTGACCGAGGAGCTTTGGCAAGGGGCGGCGCGCGAAGCTTACCGGCAAAGCCTGGTATCGCTCGATGCAAAACCGGCACCGGCGGGTGAAACCGATGTTCTTCTGGGACCGGGCTGGCCCGGCATCCTGCTGCATGAAGCCATCGGCCATGGGCTGGAAGGCGATTTCAACCGCAAGGGCACGTCCGCCTTTGCCGGGTTGATGGGCCAGCGCATTGCCGCCAAGGGCATTACCGTGGTTGATGACGGCACACTTCCTGACCGCCGCGGCTCACTCAGCATTGACGATGAAGGCACGCCCTCCAACTGCACGACGCTGATTGAAGACGGCGTGCTGGTGGGTTTCATGCAGGACCGGCTCAATGCCCGGCTCATGGGGGTGAAGCCAACCGGCAACGGCAGGCGGCAGTCCTATGCCCATGCGCCCATGCCGCGCATGACCAACACCTACATGCTGTCGGGCGACAGGCACCCGGACGAGATTTTGAAATCCATCAAGAAGGGCCTGTTTGCCAAATCCTTCGGCGGCGGCCAGGTCGACATCACCTCGGGCAAGTTCGTGTTCTCCTGCACCGAGGCCTATCTGATCGAGGACGGAAAAATCACGGCACCCGGTCAAGGGCGCCACACTTATCGGCGCTGGCGCCGATGCCCTCACCCGCATTTCCATGGTGGGCAATGACATGGCGCTTGATCCGGGCATTGGCACCTGCGGCAAGCAGGGCCAGGGCGTTCCGGTGGGCGTCGGCCAGCCCACCTTGCGCATCGACCGGCTGACGGTTGGCGGAACGGCGGCTTGAGCGATGCCGCCACGCCTCGTCATTTTCGATATGGATGACGTGCTGTGCCATTACGACCTGGGACGCCGGCTTCGGGCGCTTTCGCAAATATCCGGCAAGATGCCGCGGGACATCAGGGCCGCGATCTGGGATTCAGGATTTGAGGATGACGCGGATTCCGGCGGCTATCCCGACGCCGATGTTTATCTCGCCGAATTCAGCTACCGCATCGGCCACACCATTACGCGCCAGCAGTGGATTGCGGCGCGGCGCGAATCGATGATCCCGTCCAGCGATGTGCTGGCGCTGGCGGAAGCCATCGGCAAGGTTTCGCGGCTGGCGATCTACACCAACAATGGCCCCATCGTTAAATCCTCGCTTGATGAACTGTTTCCGGAGGCCGCCGCCATTTTCAAGGAGCGCTACTGTTCCTATGAATTCGGCACCAAGAAGCCCGATCCCGACAGCTTCACCAAACTGCTTTCGCAAATAAAAATTTCCCCGGCGGATACCTGGTTCATCGACGACAAGCGCTCGAATGTGCAAGGGGCGAAGCTCGCGGGGCTCAAGGCCCATCATTTCCGCTCCTATGAGGCACTGGCGAAAGACGTTAAAAGCATGGGCTATGAAATAGCTGGGATTGCATGATGACACTGATGTCCATTCTCGCAACGTCTGATAACGGAAATTATTTCAGCAACGTTGCGCAGGCCTGCAGCATGAGTGCCGGGGAAGCGAAGTCCGCGCTTGAACGGCTGTGCCCCGCCATTGCATCGCGGCTCAAGGCAAAAATGCAAAGGGATAACAATGCGTTCGAGGCCCTGCTTGATCTTCTGGATGAAGGCGACGATCTCAACGGGCTCACGGATGGCGAGGCGATTGCCGACGGCAAGGCCGTGCTCGATGATCTCTACGGTTCAACGCCTGCGGCTCTGGCTGAAATGAAAAAGCTCGCTCCCGGATTGAGTGACACGCAATACGAAAATATTTCGGCCATCGCAGCCACAAGCGTTCTCGCGGTGCTGGCGAAATCCTATGCGACGCCCGCAACACTTGCCGGCAGCACCGGTGAAGCGCCGCAGGGCGGCGGCATTCTGGCAACAATCATTGCGGCGCTCATCAAGGGCCTGTTGCAGGGTGCCAGAAGCCAGCTTGCCCCACGTCGGCGCAGGCGGCGGAGCTATACCAGCTACTTCGGTACGCGGCGCAAGACCACACGGCGCAAGCGGCGCGCCAGGACGCCGACGCTGGAAGATATTTTCGGACAAATCCTGACAGGCAAATAACATCCGGAGGCAGACATGGATCTTTCAGAAATCGGCCGTCAATTCGGTCTCAACGAAGAACAGACGCGGGCCGCCGTCGAAGCGCTCACGCCGGTAGTGGCGGCAGGCATGCGGCGCAGCGGCGGGGCCGGCGGCGGGCTCAATGACATCATCAAGTCGATCACCCAGGGCGGGGCTCCGGAAGAAACGGACGCCGCAACCAGCCAGGGCAACGACATTCTCGGTGAGATATTCGGCTCGAAAGAGGTGAGCCGCGGCGTGGCCAATGAGCTTTCGGCCACCTCGGGCATCGGCGCTTCCATCCTCAAGAAGATGCTGCCGATCATTGCCTCGATTGTCATGGCCCAGGTGGCCAAGCAGATGGGTTCGCGCGGCGGCTCCTCGGGCGGAGGCCTCGGCGATATTCTGGGCGATATCCTTGGCGGCGGTGGTTCGGCTCCGCAGCCGAAATCAACAGGCGGGATTGAAGATATCCTGAAGGACATTCTGGGCGGCGGCGCGGCTGCACCACGCAGCAGCCCGCGCAGCGGCAATGCGGCGGACGACCTGCTGAGGTCCGTCGAGGAGTCCTTGCGGAGGCGGTAGCTTCGGCGCCAATGGCCGAAGGGGCCCTCATCCGGCCTTCGGCCACCTTCTCCCATTCTTCGAACGGGAGAAGGCGATAACCGTTTAGCGCCTTCTCCCGTGCTCTTGCATGGGAGAAGGTGCCCGACAGGGCGGATGAGGGCTCTACAGCTTCCGCAGAAACACGCTTCTAACCGCATGATCCGCACCTTTGCGCAGCACGAGGTCGGCGCGGGGGCGGGTGGGGAGGACGTTTTCGCGCAGGTTCACGAGGTTGATGGTTTCCCAGATGCGCGTGGCGGTTTCGCGGGCCTGGGCATCGGAATAAGACGCATAGCGGTGGAAATAGGATTTGGGATTCTTGAAGGCGCCGTCGCGGAGCGAGAAGAAGCGGTCGATGTACCAGTCGCTGAGATCGGCAATTTCCGCGTCGATATAGATTGAAAAATCGAAGAAGTCGGACACGTTCGGAATGCCGCGCCCATCTTTTGGCGGGCGGCCGGTCTGCAGAACATTGATGCCTTCGACGATGAGAATATCCGGCTGATCGATGGTAAGGGTTTCGCCGGCCAGCACGTCATAGGTGAGATGCGAGTAAAGCGGTGCCGTCACCTTGGGCTTCCCCGCCTTGATATCCGACATGAAGTGCAGGAGCGAAGGCAGGTCGTAGCTTTCCGGAAAGCCTTTCCTTGCCATAAGGCCTTCGCGCTCCAGCATGGCATTGGGCAAGAGAAAGCCATCGGTGGTGACAAGGTCCACCTTCGGATGATGGGGCCAGCGCGACAGGAGCCTTCGCAGAATGCGCGCCGTGGTGCTCTTGCCCACGGCGACGCTGCCGGCAATGCCGATCACATAAGGAACTTTCCGGTCCTCGCTATGGAGGAAACTGTTGGTGGCGCGGAAAAGCTTTTGCGTCGCCGCCACATAAAGATTGAGCAGGCGCGACAGCGGCAGATAGATGGTCTCGACTTCCTGGAGATCGATCTTGTCGTTGAGGCCGCGCAATTCATCGAGGTCAATTTGCGTGAGCGTCATCGGCGTGTCGTTGCGGAGCTTCGACCACTCATCGCGCTCAAAGCGGCGGAAGGGGGAGACGGCCCGGGCAAGCGTTTCCATCAGGTGGTTTTTCCCCGCGCGGCTTTTTCGGCAAGGCCGCTCACACCCTTGCGGCGTTCCAGCTCATCCATGACGCTGCTTAAAGGCACATCGGATGCCGCAAGCAATACGACTAAGTGATAAAGCACGTCGGCAGCCTCGGCCGTGACATGGGCCTTGTCCTGCTTCATGCTGGCAAGGGCCAGTTCAACCGCTTCCTCGCCGAATTTCTTGGCGCATTTTTCCACGCCCTGCGACAGGAGCTTGGCCGTATAGGACTGGTCGGGGCTTTCGCCGCGGCGCTTGGCAATCGCGTCGGCGAGGTCGGCCAAGGTTTGCAGATTATGACTCATTGTACCCCCTGCTCCTCACACCAGGCGCATGGGAATGCCATGCGCTGCCATATGGGATTTTGCCTGCGCGATTGTATAGGTTCCAAAATGAAATATCGATGCGGCCAGAACCGCCGTGGCATGGCCATCGCGGATGCCTTCGACGAGATGATCCAGGGTGCCGACGCCGCCCGAGGCAATCACCGGCACGGTCACCGCATCGGCAATGGCGCGGGTGAGCGCCAGGTTGAAGCCCTTGCCGGTGCCATCACGGTCCATGGAGGTGAGAAGAATTTCGCCGGCACCCAGTTCCACGACTTCCCTGGCAAAGCTTACGGCTTCGATGCCGGTGGGATTGCGCCCGCCATGGGTGAAAATCTCGAAGCGGCCGGGGGTGGTTTCCTTGGCGTCGATGGCCACGACGATGCACTGGCTGCCGAATTTCTGCGCCGCTTCCCGGACGAACTGGCGGTTGCTCACGGCGGCGGAGTTGATGGAGACCTTGTCGGCCCCGGCGAGCAGGAGCTGGCGGATGTCCTCAATGGTGCGCACGCCACCGCCCACGGTGAGCGGCATGAAGCATTGCGCGGCGGTGCGCCTCACCACGTCCAGCATGGTGCCGCGGTTTTCATGGGTTGCGGTGATGTCGAGGAAGCACAATTCATCGGCGCCCGCCGCATCATAGGCCTTGGCGGCTTCAACGGGATCGCCCGCATCGCGCAGGTCAACGAAGTTCACGCCCTTCACCACGCGGCCATCCTTCACGTCGAGGCAGGGAATGATGCGGGCTTTCAGCATTATGCGGCCTCGCGGATGAGTTTGAGCGCCGCCTCGGCATCAAGCCTGCCATCATAGATGGCGCGGCCCGAGATGGCGCCTTCGAGAATGGCGCAGTCGGGTTCCAGCAGGCGTTCCACATCCTTGATGGAGGCGAGGCCGCCTGAGGCGATGACCGGAATGTTCACGCTGTTGGCGAGTTCGAGGGTCTTTTCGAAATTGATTCCTTTAAGAATGCCGTCGCGGTCGATGTCGGTGAAGACAATTGCGCTGACACCCACATCTTGGAAACGCTTTGCAAGTTCGATGGCCGTGAGCGATGAGCTTTCGCCCCAGCCTTCGACGGCGACGTGGCCGGCCTTCGCATCAATGCCGACAACGATTTCTCCCGGAAATTCCTTGCAGGCCTCACGCACGATGTCGGGATTGCGAAGTGCTATGGTTCCGAGAATGACGCGGGTTATGCCGCGCGAAAGCCAATGCTCGATCGTGGCCATGTCACGGATGCCGCCGCCGAGTTGCACCGGAATGGAGATTGCTTTCAGGATGGACTCAACGGCCTTGCCATTAACCGGCCTTCCTTCAAAGGCGCCGTTGAGGTCAACAAGGTGCAGCCATGAAAAGCCCTGGGCCTCAAAGCGCTTGGCCTGGGCCGCCGGATTGTCGTTGAACACGGTGGCCTGTTCCATGTCGCCCAGCTTCAGGCGCACGCACTGGCCGTCCTTCAAATCAATGGCGGGAAACAGGATCATGGTTTCCACCGCAGAAAATTTGCAATGAGTGCCAGGCCAAGCGTCTGGCTTTTCTCCGGGTGGAATTGCGTGCCCGCAAGATTGTCGTAGCCCACCATGGCGGTGATTGGCCCGGCATAATCGGTTGTGGCCACCACATCCTCAGGAAGGGTTGCCTCGAGCTGATAGGAGTGGACGAAATAGGCGTGAAGGCCCTTCTCTCCAAGCGTTATGCCGTCCAGCAAGGCGTGGCGGTTTTTCACGTCGAGCGTGTTCCAGCCCATGTGGGGAATTTTCAAATTCTTGTCGGCGGGTGTTATCAGTTTTACATCACCGGCTATCCAGCCCAGCCCCGGGGTTATGTCATGCTCAAGGCCGCGTGTCGCCATGAGCTGCATCCCTACGCAAATTCCGAGAAAAGGTTTGCCCCGCGCAATCACCTGCTCCTGCAATGTGTCGCGCATGCCGGGAACCGCCATCAGTCCTTCATAGCAATCCTTGAAGGCGCCAACGCCGGGCAGGACGATGCGTTCAGCCTTGCGCACCACATCGGGATCAGCGGTCACGATGATTTGCCCGCTTGCCCCCGCCGCGCGCTCAAAAGCTTTCAGGGCGGAGTGCAGGTTGCCGGAACCGTAATCGATAATTGCCACTTTCATGGCGTTCAGCTTTTGCTGCCGAAGAGGCCGAGCACATCGTGGTTAACCGGCCTTGGCGATGCCAGCCTCGGAACATCAGCCCCGTCGGCATAGAAGCGCAATTCGGCTTCTTCCAGGCTGCCGCCATTGCTCAGGCCAATTTCCGCATATCTGCGCCGCGTGAGCGACCAGCCGAGCAGATCATTGCCATGCAGGCCCATGACAATGTTGACGCCGAGCGCCAGCAGGAATTGCGGAACAGCGGGCAAGACCGAGGCAATGAACATCACCGAGATGACAAGGACTGCCACGATCCACATGCGGTTCCACAAGGCCCAGACCCAGGTGAACACAAAGGCGCCCCACGAAAAACTGTCGGGCAGGAAAATCGCCTCGGCGGCCATGGCGTCATTTGGTTTTGCATATATGGAATAAGTCGTCATCAGCCTTTGAGCGAACCCTTGGTGGATGGAATGCGATCCTTCTGTCTGGGATCAATTTCGATAGCGCCGCGCAGCACGCGGGCCAGCGCCTTGAAACAGGATTCGGCGATGTGATGGCAATTGTCGCCGTAAAGCGTTTGCACATGCAGCGTTACGCCGGCATTCATGGCAAAGGCCTGGAACCATTCGCGCACCAACTCGGTGTCGAACTCGCCGATCTTGGGCCGGGAGAACTCCACCTTCCAGATCAGGAAGGGGCGGCCCGAGACATCGATGGCGGCGCGGGTCAGCGCTTCATCCATGGGCAGGAAACAATCGGCATAGCGGCGGATGCCCTTGCGGTCGCCCAGGGCTTTGGCAAAGGCCTGGCCCAGGGCGATGCCTGATATCTTCCGTGGTGTGGTGAAAATCAATGTGGGTGTCGCCCTTGGCGCGCAGCTTGATGTCGATCAGGGAATGGCGCGACAGCAGCTCCAGCATGTGGTCGAGAAAGCCCACGCCGGACTTGACGTCGATAGGCGCCCGTGCCATCGAGATTGATGGAAACGGCGATCTGGGTTTCCGTGGTTTTGCGGTCTAAACTGGCTTTGCGCATGGGGTGGGGTCCACTTTCGGACTGGCCTCTTAGCAGACGCAGCAATATATGACTATATCGACTTGCCGGAATCGTTAAGTTTATAGAAATAATGGCTTTTCTTTCATTGGGCGGATGCCTACATGGAAGCCTCAAACACAGGAAAGCACAATGGCTGAGATCCCCCAGTGGCACGGCACGACCATTTTAACCGTGCGCAAGAACGGCAAGGTGGTGATCGCCGGTGACGGCCAGGTGAGCCTTGGGCAGACCGTGATCAAGAGCAATGCGCGCAAAGTCCGTCCGCTGGGTACGGGCCTGGTGATCGCCGGTTTTGCCGGGGCGACAGCGGATGCCATGACGCTGTTTGAGCGGCTTGAGGCAAAGCTTGAGCAATATCCGGCGCAGCTCACGCGGGCTTGCGTGGAGATGGCCAAGGACTGGCGCACCGACCGCTATCTGCGCCGGCTTGAAGCGATGATGATCGTGGCCGACGTGAATGTGACGCTGGTGCTCACCGGCACGGGCGATGTTCTGGAACCGGAGCGCGGCGTCACCGCCATCGGCTCGGGCGGAAATTTCGCGCTTGCCGCGGCCCGCGCCCTGATCGATACGGACATGGAGGCTGAGGCAATCGCCCGCAAGGCCATGGCGATTGCGGCGGAGATTTGCGTTTACACCAATGGCAATGTCACGGTTGAGAGCCTGTGATGAGCAACCCCGGCGATTTCACCTTTGGCCGCGCCGAGCTTGAAGCCGCTGTCGCCAAGGGCGTGCTCGACCGCAGCGCTGCCGACAATCTCACGGAATTCTCTGCTTCAGAACCGCAATGCGGCGAGTGATCCAGATGAAGAACGATTGCGGCTGATCACCGGCTTCAACGACATCTTCGTCACCATCGGCATCGCGCTGTTTCTCGGCGCGCTGTATTACCTTCTCGGCTATGGCCTGCAGGGCAGCCTTGGCGTTGCCGCCGCGTCTTGGGGTTTGGCCGAAGTCTTCACAAAACAAAAACGCATGGCCTTGCCGAGCATTGTGCTGCTCGTCACTTTTGTCTTGAGTTGCACCGCTTCAAGCTGGAAATTTTTTGCGCCCGGGATCGAGGCATCTGAAAATTCGGCTATGGCGAGCTGCATGGAATTTCCCTTGGGCTTGCCGCCGTCGCTGCTTCAACGCTGCATTGGTTCCGGTTTCATGTGCCGATCACGATCGCGGCCTTTGCCGCTGGCCTTGTGGCCATCGCGGTTACCTTGATTACCTCGGTAAGCGGAAACCTCATTATCGATTATCCCGTGGCGGTATTCGCACCGCTTGGCATCGCCGTCTTCCTCGCCGCCATGAAATTTGACATGTCGGACCGCAACCGGGTGACGCAGCGCACCGATATTGCCTTCTGGCTGCATCTGCTGGCGGCACCGTTGATCGTGCATTCCATTGTCCGTCCGCTGCTCACCGACACTGCGATTGACATGGGTTCGGCAGTCGGCCATCGTCTCGCTCTTCGCGGTGCTGAGCCTGGTGGCCCTGACGGTCGACCGCCGGGCGCTGCTGGTCTCGTCGCTCCTCTATCTCGGCTATGCCAGTTCGAAGCTTTTATCGTGGTCGGGAGTTGCTTCGGAAAATGCCGGGCTTTCCATCCTGATCGTGGGCGGCACCGTGCTGGTGCTGTCGGTGGCCTGGCAGCCCCTGCGCCGCATTGTTCTGCAAGTTCTTCCCGCGTCCATTCGCGATCTCGTGCCGCCCGCGGCAAAATCCATCTAAAGGTAAATTGATGACTGATTTTTCCCCCCGTGAAATTGTTTCCGAACTGGACCGCTACATTGTCGGCCAGAATGATGCCAAGCGGGCGGTAGCTGTCGCGCTTCGCAACCGCTGGCGGCGCAAGCAGCTCACAGGCGTGATGCGTGAGGAAGTGAGCCCGAAGAATATCCTGATGATCGGGCCCACCGGCGTCGGCAAAACCGAAATCGCCCGGCGGCTGGCCAAGCTCGCCAATGCGCCGTTCCTGAAAGTCGAAGCCACGAAGTTCACCGAGGTTGGCTATGTGGGCCGCGATGTGGACCAGATCATCCGCGATCTCGTCGAGGCCGGCATCGGCATGGTGAAGGTGACGCGGCGCAAGGATGTGGAGGCGCAGGCCCATCTCAACGCCGAGACGCGCGTGCTGGAAGCGCTGGTGGGCGCCAATGCCTCGGAAATCACCAAGGAAAATTTCCGCAAGAAACTGCGCAGCAATTCGCTGGACGACAAGGAAATCGAAATCCAGGTTGCCGATACGGGCGGCGGTGCGGCCTTTGACATTCCGGGAATGCCGGGCGGTTCCGCCAGCGTGATCAACATTGCCGACATCATGGGCAAGGCCTTCGGCGGGCGCACCAAGACGCGGCGCATGACGGTGAAAGCGAGCTACGAACTTCTGATCGCCGAGGAAAGCGACAAGCTTCTCGACCCGGAACAGATCAACCAGGAAGCCATCGACCTCGTCGAAAACAACGGCATCGTTTTCCTCGACGAGATCGACAAGATCTGCGCCCGGGCCGAGCGCCAGGGCGGCGACGTGAGCCGCGAGGGCGTGCAGCGCGATCTGCTGCCGCTCATCGAAGGCACCACGGTTTCGACAAAATACGGCCCGGTGAAAACCGACCATGTGCTGTTCATCGCCTCGGGCGCCTTCCACATCGCCAAGCCTTCCGATCTGTTGCCGGAATTGCAGGGCCGTTTGCCCATCCGGGTTGAATTGAAGGCCTTGGGCCGGGAAGATTTCCGCCGCATCCTCACCGAGCCGGAATGCAGTCTGATCAAGCAATACAAGGCGCTGCTGGGAACCGAGGGAATTGACCTGAATTTCACCGATGAAAGCATCGTGGCCATCGCCAATATCGCCGCCGAGATCAACGCCTCCATCGAGAACATCGGGGCGCGGCGGCTGCATACGGTGCTGGAGCGGGTGCTCGATGACATCAGCTACACCGCCACCGACCGCTCCGGCGAAGCGGTGACGATTGACGAGGCCTACGTGCAAAAGCATGTGGGCGACCTGGCGAAGAACGCGGACCTGTCGAAGTTTATTTTGTGATCTTTCCCTCTCCCCGATTCAGCGGGGGGGGTGGGATAAGCCAAAATTTGAACGTCGATGACTACATCTATTCGACTCCGAGGGGGCTTATTGTCAGGTCACTATCAGCATTCACCAGTAATAACCGAGTGCACGGGTATCTCCATCGGCGCTAATTTGCCAATTTACGAGATTTCTGCTCTTTTCAAGGAATGAGGACATGCTCGTATTAATCGACCATATGGGTTAGCTTAGGCTCACCGCTAGCGTTCGCCCTTCCTTGCGATGATGAAAGCAAGGATTCGAACGCATGATGTCAATTGTCGAAGAAATGCAGGTGATCGCTGACTTATCGGAGAGTTCGCGGGAACACTTTTGTCGCGGTGGCCGTCTAGAAGTATCTGAGTTCTTCAAAAAGTCTATCGATGAATTGAATTCTTACAGTGAATGCCCAACTATTGGTCCTTCTGCCAAGCGCTTCGTTGATATGCTCCTAAAGCAGAAATTTGAGTTGGATTATTTCGCGTTGCGCAGCAACGGGAGGGTGAGGGGCCGCCCGTCAGAGGCTGAGTTTGATCCTCTCCAACACCACATCAAGATCACCCATCAACTCTTCATTGCGAAAACGGATGACACGATACCCCTGCGCTTTTGAGCCAAGCTGTGCGGCGATCATCGCTGGCCAATTCCTCCGCCGTCTCGTGCGTCACGCCATCAATCTCGATCACGAGCTTTGCTTCACGGCAAGCAAAAGTCCGCGAAGAATGGGCCGACTGAGACCTGCCGCGAAAACTTTGCACCACCGAGTTGCCGGTTGCGGAGACAGGCCCACAGCTTGGATTCCGCGCTCGTCTGTTCGCGCCTGAGCGTTCGGGCACGGATAGTGGATTTCTGATTTGGGCCTCGCATAGAAAATCCATAGCACAGGGCCCCTCACCCTCCCACGCCTACGGCGCGGGCCCCAACCCTCTCCCCCATAAATGGGGGAGAGGGGCAAGGGAAATAGCGCTGAACTTTCCCTCTCCCCGTGAAACGGGGAGAGGGTTGGGGCCCGTTGCGAAGCAATGGGAGAGCTGAATGATTCCGAAATGGCCAAACTCGCGGCACTTCTGCAGCACCTGCTGTGAGGGCCTATTTTGCAAGAACCAGTTCCCACGTCTCGCCAACAAGGTCCTTGCCGAAGCTGTGGTGCGGTTCCTGTTTTATGAGTTGGTAGCCTTCTCCGACATAGAGCTTGCGCGCAGCCGTGAGCGTGCTTTGGGTCCAGAGCACGATGCGCTTGTAGCCCGAGCCCCGCGCAAATTCCGTGCATTCTGAAACCAGTTTTTTGCCGAGGCCGAGGCCACGGGCTTGCGGCTCCACGTAGAGCAGACGGAGCCTTGCGGTTTCCGCGTCTTCCTTCATCAGGTAGACGCTGCCCAGAATGGCGCCGTTGCTCTCGGCGATCCAGGCGCGTTCGTTCACGGCGTCGTTGCGCCCGACATATTCGCTGAGGATTTTCGCGGCCAGCGCCTCATAGGTTTTGTCCCAGCCGTATTCCTGTTCGTAGATCAGGCCCTGCCGGCTGGCGACGATGCCCCAGATCGCCGACCCGGTCGCGCCGCAGAATATAATCCGGCGTGGCGGCGTTTTTTGCCAGAATGCCCTGGATTGTTTCCATGGCCGTCAGCAAGGCGTTCACCGCACCGGGCGGCAGGCCGGCGATCATCCCCTTCGCTGCCTCTGATGAGCGCCGGTCGAGCTGGCGGAAAGTCGTGCGCCCCTTCTCCGTGAGCGAGAGATGAGAGCGGCGCTTGTCGGCCGCATCGGTCTTGCGCGTTATCAGGCGCTTCCGTTGGAAGGCGCGCAGCATGCGGCTGAGATAGCCGCGGTCGAGGTTCAGTTTTTCGCCGATCTCCGTGGCCGAAATTTCCGGCACCTGCGCCAACTCATAAATAATGCGGGCTTCGGCAAGGGAAAACCCGGATTGCAGCAGGTTGCCGTCAAGCACGCCGATTTCCCGCGTGTAGAAACGGTTGAAGCGGCGGATGGCAGCGGAAGCATCTGGCATGGATGGAAAGTATATGATTAGTTGACTTTGTCAACTAATTGCACTTCCCTCTCCACCTCTCATCTTGACCGGGCTTGACCCGGTCATCTTCTTCTTTGCCAAGAGGATGCCCGCATCAAGTACGGGCATGATGAGAAAAACGGGGGGTGGAGAAATATGATTAGGCACCCCTTGACACTAAATTCCTAGCATGCCATTTATGTTCCTGTTTTGTTCTTTGAGCTGGATAGGGAAGATCATGGACTGGGACTTGGCCATCAAACGCAACAGCGAAGTGCTTGCGGGGATCGTTGAAACGCTCTTTGCCATGCTGGGGCTTGTGGGCGAAGCTACGGTGGCGCGGCTGCCGTGGCCAACCTACCGCGCCGTGCTGCGGGTTCTCCGGCCCGCCGAAAGCGCCCTGCGGCGGCTCATTGTCGTTGCGGCAAGGGGCCTTGTGGTGAAGCCCGCAGTGTCCCGTCCCAAGCCGTGCGGGGGCTAGTAAAACCAAGGAAAGGCGGGACCTCACATCCTTCCTTCCAGCTCTTCGATCCGCGGACCCGCATCGTGCTGCCGCGCCGGAGAATTCCCAAGCGGCCCGGCCCGCGTATCCACATGTTCAACGCCGACAACCAACTGGTGACCATGTGGCCGCCGCCCCGGCCAGCAGCCAGCTCCCTCCCGCGCCGCCGCCATCCGCTGACGGCCTGGTCAGCGCGGCGCGCGTCATCCGCAGGCTCGAGGCCCTCGAATCCGCACTTGCGGACCTTCCCCGCCAGGCCCGGCGTCTGGTGCGCTGGCGGATGCGGCAGGAGACGTCGCCCAACCCCAGCTTCAAGTCGCCGCTCCGGCCGGGCCGTCCGCCCGGCTACCGCAGGAGGGCAGTTCACGAGGTCGATGAACTGCTCAGCGAGTGCCAATGGCTGGCCTGCCGCGCCGTGATGCCCGACACGAGCTGAAGCGGAAATACATCCGTATACGGATTAATGTGATTGAGTGTCCTTCCCTGCCACGCATTATCCTCGCCCCCAATGCTATTGGGGGAGAGGTGGCGCGGGCGAAGCCCGTGACGGAGAGGGGGCGCTGGCAGGAGACTCAACGGCCGACACCCCCTCTCCGTCTGCTGCGCAGACACCTCTCCCCCGCTATTCGCGGGGGCGAGGTTGGGCATTAATTCTTCGCCGCTTTCGCCGAAATGACAAGACTGAGGAAACTACTTGATCCCGTTTGACAGTTCTTCCGGCCTTGGCATGGAGATGATGTTGTAGCCGGAATCGACGTAGTGGATTTCGCCGGTGACGCCGCCGGAGAGCGGCGAGAGCAGGTAGAGGCCGGCGCCGCCCACTTCTTCCAGGGTGATCGTGCGGCGCAGCGGCGCGTGGCTGTTCTGGTAGTTGAACATGGCGCGGGCATCGCCGATGCCGGCGCCGGCCAGGGTGCGCATGGGGCCGGCGGAAATGGCGTTCACGCGGATGCCCTGCGGGCCGTAGTCGGCGGCCAAATAGCGCACCGATGCTTCAAGGGCGGCTTTCGCCACCCCCATCACGTTGTAGTTCGGCATGACGCGCACCGAGCCGCCATAGGTGAGCGTCACCATGGCGCCGCCATCGGGCATCAAGCCTGCGGCGCGTTTTGCAATCTCGGTGAAGGAGAAGCAGGAAATCACCATGGTGCGGATGAAATTGTCGCGCGAGGTATCGGCGTATTTTCCCTTCAGCTCATTCTTGTCGGAAAAGGCAATGGCATGGACGACAAAATCGATCTTGCCCCAGGACTTCTTCAATTCGGCGAAAACATTGTCGACTGTCGCAATGTCTTCAACATCGCAGGGCAGAAGAATAGTGGAGCCAACGGAATCGGCCAGCGGCTTCACGCGCTTGCCGAAGGCTTCGCCCTGATAGGTGAAGGCCAGTTCCGCCCCGTGCTTGCGCAATTCGCTCGCGATGCCCCAGGCAATGGAATGATCATTGGCGACGCCCATCACCAGGCCGCGCCTGCCCTTCATCAATCCATCAATCATCTGGTCAACCGTTATAGCGTTGAAATATGAGGGAGCCGTTGGTGCCGCCGAAGCCGAAGCTGTTGGACATCACCACGTCGATCTTCGCGTTATCCCGGCGGGTTCTCTGGATGGGGATATCCTCGAACTCCGGATCGAGTTCGTCGATATTGGCGCTTTCGCAGATGAAGTTGTTCTTCATCATCAGGATGGAATAGATCGCTTCCTGCACGCCGGTGGCGCCGAGCGAATGGCCGGTCAGCGATTTCGTCGCGGAGATGGCCGGAATGTCCTTTCCGAAAACATCGCGCACCGCTTCAATTTCCTTGCTGTCGCCAATGGGCGTCGAGGTGGCATGGGGGTTGATGTAGTCGATCTTCTCTTTCACCGTCGACATGGCCAGTTTCATGCAGCGCGCCGCACCTTCGCCCGAGGGCGCCACCATGTCATAGCCATCGGAGGTGGCGCCATAGCCCACGAGTTCGGCATAGATTTTGGCGCCGCGCGCCTTGGCGCGTTCAAGCTCTTCAAGAACGACAACGCCCGCGCCACCGGCGATCACGAAACCATCGCGGTTCTTGTCATAGGGGCGCGAGGCTTTTTCCGGCGTGGCGTTATAGCCCGATGACATGGCGCCCATGGCGTCAAACAAAACCGAAAGGGTCCAGTCGAGCTCTTCGCCGCCGCCGGCAAACATCACGTCCTGCTTGCCCCACTGGATCATCTCCGCCGCATTGCCGATGCAATGGGCCGAGGTGGCGCAGGCCGAGGAGATGGAATAATTTATGCCGCGGATGCCAAAGGGCGTAGCGAGCGTGGCCGAGTTGGTGCTGGCCATGACGGCGGGAACGGCAAAGGGGCCAACACGCTTGGGGCCTTTTTCCCTCGTGGTGTCGGCGGCGGCCACAAGAGTCCGGGTCGAGATGCCGCCGGAGCCCATGATCAGACCGGTGCGGTCATTCTTCACGTCTTTTTCTTCGAGGCCTGAATCGGCAATGGCCTGCTGCATGGAAATATAATTCCAGGCGGCGCCATCGCCCATGAAGCGCCTGGCCCTGCGGTCAATCTGGCTGAGATCGCAATTGGGCGCGCCATGCACCTGGCAGCGGAAACCCAGGCGCTCATAATCATCGGCCTTCACGATGCCGGATTTTGCTTCCCGCAGCGAGGCCAGAACTTCCTGGGAGTTGTTCCCGATGCTTGATACGATACCTATTCCGGTGACGACGACACGCCGCATTGCGGGGGTCTCCTATGGTTATGCCGGTTGAAACAAGCCGACTTTCAAATCGGTTGCTGTGTAAATAGTCTCGCCATCGGCTTTCAACAAGCCGTCAGCGACAGCCAGCTTCAACTTGCGCAGTATAAGGCGTTTTATGTCAACCTCATAGGTCACCTTCTTTATCGCGGGTGTGACCATGTTGGTGAGCTTGACTTCGCCCACGCCAAGGGCGCGGCCCCGGCCGGGCTCGCCCAGCCAGCCGAGAAAGAAACCGGTCAATTGCCACAGCGCATCAAGGCCAAGGCAGCCCGGCATGACGGGATCGCCCTGGAAGTGGCAGGCGAAAAACCAGAGGTCCGGCTTGATGTCGAACTCGGCCGTGATGCGGCCCTTGCCATGGGCCCCGCCATCTTCGGAGACATGGGTAATGCGGTCAAACATCAGCATGGGCGGCAGGGGAAGCTGGGCGTTGCCGGGGCCAAACAGCTCGGTGCGGCCACAGGCCAATAGCTCATCGTAAAGAAAACTCGATTTCCGCTCAGTCATTCCGGCCCCATCTTCTGCGTCTAAATCGGCTAAAAGCCTCGAAATCATACAATTGCGGATGATATTGCACAAACCGCCCCCAAAAGACTATACTGAATTCATAATGCACTCAGCGATGTTGACAATGAACACACCGGGCATGATAGCCGAGAAATTGCGCGCCGCGGGCCTAAGGCCCACGCGGCAACGCCTGGCCTTGGCGAAAATCCTGTTCGGCAACGGCGACCGGCATGTTTCGGCGGAAGATTTGCACCGGGAAGCCTGTGCCGCCAAGGTGCTGGTCTCGGTTGCAACGGTCTACAACACGCTCAACCAGTTCACCGCGGCGGGCCTGCTGCGCGAAGTGGCGATTGAAGGCGACCGCAGTTTTTTTGACACCAACACCTCCAACCATTTTCATTTCTATCATGAAAAGGAAGGCCGGCTGTTTGACATCGGCACGGACAACCTTGAAATCAAAGGCCTGCCCACGGCTCCCGAAGGCACGGAAATTGACCGTATCGACGTTATCGTGCGGCTGAAGAAACGCGGAAACTAGTTGACCGTTTCACCGGGGTAGACGCCCCAGAGCATGTCCTGCTCGACAAAGCCGTCATAGCCGCCCGCGGTAATTTCACACCATTTGCCACTGCAGTTTGAAACCTCGCCCATGGCCCCTGCCGCAAGCTGGGCGTAAACGGAGCTTGCCTTGTTGGGGGCGGAATGAAGCTGGGTCAATTGCTGGCCGCGCCAGGGGGCGACAACGGCGGTGCGTTTTCCGGCCAGCATGCTTTGCAGGATCCAGCCCTCCTCGCCTTCGCTGTCACGCACGCGCCGCCAGTTTTCGAATTCCGCGACGATTTCCACCGGCAGGCCCTTGCGCTGGAAAACCCAGGCCACGGGATGATCGCTTGACGGCCCGCGGCGCACATTGACTTTTTCCGCCTTGAGCGAGACAAAGCGCGGGACGGGGAGGCCCGATGGGCCGATGCTGGTGTTTTCCGCTGAAATAGACGCGGTTATGGTTGGGTCCACGGCGGATTTGGCCTGTGAATCAAGCTTTGGCCCGAAAAGCGACCATGCAACGCCCCCGGCGACCGCAATGCAGGCAAAGCCCAGCAGGACGGAGCCAATCTGCCTTTTTCCCGAACTGTTCTTCGCCATGTTTTGCGGCGTTCCCCTATTGTGGCGGCAGGCCTGATGAGTCTACATCATACCCATGAAACTGCAACATTTGCCCCCTAATACGATTGGCCACCCTGGGTTAATTTTATGTCAATTTTTCAACGCTGGAGCGCCGTCCCGATGAGTAAGCACAAGCCGGTTGTTGTCGTGACGCGCAAGCTCCCCCAGGTGGTCGAGACGCGGATGATGGAGCTTTTCCAGACCAGGCTCAATGCAACCGACCAGGCCATGAGCAAGGCCGAGCTCATCGAGGCGGTCAAAACAGCCGATGTGCTGGTGCCGACGGTGACGGACCGCATCGACAAGGCCATTCTCATGCAGGCGGGCGAGCAATTGAAGCTCATCGCCAATTTCGGCACGGGCGTTGACAACATCGATGTTGAAACGGCGGTGGCGCGCGGCATTACGGTGACCAACACGCCGGGCGTTCTCACCGAAGACACGGCCGACATGACCATGGCGCTGATCATGGCGGTCTCGCGCCGCCTGATCGAGGGGGCCAAGGTGATCGGCAGCGACAATACGTGGCAGGGCTGGTCGCCCACCTGGATGCTCGGCAGCCGCCTGTGGGGCAAGCGTCTCGGCATTATCGGCATGGGGCGCATCGGCACGGCGCTGGCAAGGCGGGCCAAGGCCTTCGGCCTGCAAATCCATTATCACAACCGCAAGCCGGTTCAGGCCAAGCTCGAAGAGGAACTGGAAGCCACCTATTGGGACAGCCTCGACCAGATGCTGGCGCGGATGGACATCATCTCGGTCAACTGCCCGCATACGCCGGCCACCTATCATCTGCTCTCGGCACGGCGGCTGAAGCTGATGAAAAAAGACGCCATCATCGTCAACACCTCGCGCGGCGAAGTGATCGATGAAAATGCCCTGGCCCGGATGCTGGAGGCGGATGAACTTGGCGGCGCCGGGCTCGACGTGTTCGAGCATGAACCGGCGGTCAATCCGCGGCTGCTCAAATCCAGCAAGGCGGTGCTTCTGCCCCACATGGGTTCCGCCACCCTGGAAGGGCGCATCGACATGGGCGAAAAAGTGATCATCAACATCAAAACCTGGGTGGACGGCCATAACCCGCCGGACCGGGTCTTGCCGTCCATGCTTTAAGCTGTGTTGCGTGGCAATATGAACAAGTGGTACATTTGCTCAATTTATGATCAATTGCCCAAACAGGGGGACGCGTGCAGGCCACCAAACAAGACATAACCATGGGCTCCAACCTGTCCTTGCCAAAACTGCAGGCGGCAACGGTTGAGGGGCTGAGCCTCGAAATCGTCAACAAGCTGGCCTTTTCCGTGGGCAAGGACACCACCTCGGCGCGCGGCCATGACTGGCTGAAGGCCGCCATCCTCGTGGTGCGCGACCGGGTGATCGAGCAGTGGATGGCTTCCATCCGTGAAACTTATCAAAACCAGGGCAAGCGGGTTTACTACCTGTCGATGGAATTCCTCATCGGGCGCCTGCTGCGCGATGCGGCGTCCAATCTCGGACTGTTCGACACGCTTCAGGCCGCCCTGGAGCATCTCGGCGTCGAGGCCGATCTGGTCGAGGCGTTGGAACCGGATGCGGCACTTGGCAATGGCGGCTTGGGACGACTTGCGGCCTGCTTCATGGAAAGCATGGCAAGCCTTGGCATTCCGGCTTTTGGTTACGGAATTCGCTATCGCCACGGCCTGTTCCGCCAGAAAATCATCGACGGCGTGCAGATTGAATTGCCGGAGGACTGGCTGGTTCATGGCAACCCGTGGGAATTTGAACGGCGCGAGCGCGAATTTGAAATCGGCTTTGGCGGAACGGTCGAAGCCTCGGCCCAGCTCAATGGCGTGGCGCATTACAAATGGAAGCCCTCGGAAAAAATCCTGGCGGTTGCCTTCGATACGCCCATCTGCGGCTGGAAGGGAAAGCGCGTCAACACCCTGCGCCTGTGGAATGCGCGGCCGGTGGATCCCATCAAGCTCGACCAGTTTAACCAGGGCGACCATATCGGCGCGCAAGTCGATACGACCCAGGCTGAAAGCATTACGCGGGTTCTTTATCCGTCGGATGCCACGCCGGCGGGACAGGAACTGCGGCTGCGCCAGGAATATTTCTTCACCTCGGCCTCGCTGCAGGATCTTCTCCGGCGTCATATCAGCCAGTATGGCAGCCTGCTGAACCTTGCCGAGAAAGCCGCCATCCAGTTGAATGACACGCATCCGGCAATCGCCATTGCCGAACTCATGCGCCTGCTGATCGACGAGCATCATATTGCCTGGGAAAAGGCCTGGGAAATTACCCGCGCCACCACGGCCTATACCAATCACACGCTGCTGCCGGAGGCGCTTGAAAGCTGGCCGGTGCATTTGATCGAGCGGTTGCTGCCGCGCCACATGCAGATTGTGTACGCCATCAATGCCGGCATCATTGCTGATGCCCACAAAAAAGAGATGGTTGATTTCGGGTTTCCTCGAGGCCATTTCACTGATTGATGAAAACAATGGCCGGCGGCTGCGCATGGGGCAACTGGCCTTTGCTCGGCACCCACAGCATCAATGGCGTTTCGGCGCTGCATTCCGGCCTGATGAAGGAAACCGTGTTCAAGGATTTGAACACGCTTTATCCCGGCCGCATCAACAACAAGACCAATGGCATTACGCCGCGGCGCTGGCTGCAGCAGATAAACCCCGGCCTTACCCACCTGGTGCGCGAGGCCATTGGACCCAAGTTCCTCGACAATGCCGAAGAACTCATAACCCTGGACCGCTTTGCCGACGACGTGGGCTTCCTGGAAAAATACGCGGCGGTCAAGCGGGCGAACAAGCAGAAGCTTTCGCAGCTCATCCTGCAGCGCACCGGCATTTCAACCGATCCTTCGGCGCTCTTCGATGTTCAGATCAAGCGCATTCATGAATACAAGCGGCAATTGCTGGCCATTCTTGAAACCATTGCGCTTTACAATTCCATCCGGGCGCATCCCGGGCGCGTCACGGTTCCGCGGGTGAAGATTTTTGCCGGCAAGGCGGCGGCAAGTTACTGGGAAGCCAAGATGATCATCAGGCTCATCAATGATGTGGGCACGGTGATCAATGCCGATCCTGCGGTGCGCGGATTGCTGAAGGTCGTCTTTATCCCCAACTACAATGTCACCCTGGCGGAAACCATCGTGCCCGCCGCCGACATCTCCGAGCAAATCTCAACGGCGGGGATGGAGGCTTCCGGCACCGGCAACATGAAACTGGCGATCAATGGGGCCCTCACCGTCGGCACGCTTGACGGGGCGAATGTGGAAATTTCCGAACACGCGGGCAGGGACAATGTCTTCATCTTTGGATTGACGGCAGCCGAAGTGCTGGAGGCGCGGAAGGCGGGCCATGTGCCGCGCGACATCGTCGATCATTCGCCGCATTTGAAGCAGGTGATTGAATCGATCCGCACCGGGATATTTTCGCCTTCCGAGACGAACCGCTACCACGGGCTGATAGCGGGCCTTCTGGACCATGATTATTTCATGGTTACCGCCGACTTTGCCGCCTACTCCGTGGCGCTTGGCAAGGCGGACGAGGTGTGGCGCGACAGCACCCAGGCCTGGACCAAAAAGGCCGTCCATAATACGGCCCGGCTCGGCTGGTTCTCGGCCGACCGGACAATCCGCGATTATGCCCGGGATATATGGGCCATTCCGGTCGCGTGATTTGCCATTGCCCCTTTTCAATCGCCATCCCATAGTGCGGGGAACGATAGTGAGTGCCCGATGGCAGCAGGTGTTTTAAGCAAGGCTGAAGTTGACGCGCTTGTCGTTGGCCAACACCATGACCCCTTCGCTGTTCTTGGCCTGCATAAAATCCGGGCGGGGCTTTGTGGCCCGGGCTTTTGTCAGCGGGGCGGAAACTCTCGCCGCCCACACCCTGGCCGGGGAGAAGATCGGCGATCTCACCAAAACCCATGACGCCGGTTTCTTTGAAGGCGCGGTCAAGCTGAAGGACCGCCAGCCCTTGCGCTTTGAGGCCGCCAATGCCGGGGGCAAGTGGCATGTGATTGATCCCTATTCCTTCGGGCCGGTGCTGGGACCGCTTGACGATTACTACGTGGCGCAGGGCACGCATTTACGGCTCTATGACAAGATGGGCGCCCATGTCATTTCCCATGAGGGCGCCACGGGGGTGCATTTTGCCGTGTGGGCGCCCAATGCGCAGCGCGTTTCGGTGATCGGCGATTTCAATGACTGGGATGGC
Organism: uncultured Alphaproteobacteria bacterium; assembly: GCA_963753025.1. Classification (GTDB taxonomy): domain Bacteria; phylum Pseudomonadota; class Alphaproteobacteria; order Rhizobiales; family Aestuariivirgaceae; genus Aestuariivirga. Next base: position 47,241 of record CAVWAY010000022.1, read on the forward strand.
CGCCGGCATGTGATGCGCAAGCGCATGGGCATTGGCGTTTGGGAGATATTCCTTCCCGGGCCTTGCTGAAGATGTGAAATACAAGTTCGAGATCATTGGCGCCGATGGCGTCCGCCTGCCCCTCAAGGCCGATCCTTACGCCTTTGCGGCGGAGCTGCGGCCGCATACGGCATCGGTGGTTTCCAGCGTTGAACATTTCCAGTGGACGGACGGCGACTATCTCAAGGCGCGGGCTTCACGCGATGCGCGGCGTTCGCCCATGTCCATCTACGAAGTGCATCTGGGATCGTGGCGCAAAAAAGATGGCACCGGGTTTTTAAGCTACGATGAACTGGCAAGCGATCTCGTCAATTATGTGCGCGACTTGGGGTTCACCCATATCGAGTTGCTGCCCATCTCCGAGCACCCCTATGACCCCTCGTGGGGCTATCAGCCGACCGGCCTCTATGCGCCGACCTCGCGCTTTGGCGATCCGGAAGGATTTGCGCGTTTTGTGAATGCGGCCCATGCGGCGGGCATCGGAATTATCATTGACTGGGTTCCGGCGCATTTTCCGACGGATGAATTCGGCCTGGCGCATTTTGACGGCACCGCGCTTTACGAGCATGCGGACCCGCGCAAGGGTTTTCATCCGGATTGGAACACGGCCATCTATAATTTTGGCCGCACGGAGGTGCAGAGCTTCCTGATCAACAATGCCCTGTTCTGGCTGGAGAAGTATCACATCGATGGCTTGCGCGTTGATGCGGTGGCCTCGATGCTTTATCTCGATTATTCGCGCAAGAGCGGCGAGTGGATTCCCAATGAACGCGGCGGCAATGAAAACCTGGAAGCAATTGCATTCCTCAAGCGGATGAATGAGGTATGCTACGGGACGCATCCCGGCATCATCACCATCGCCGAAGAGTCCACGGCGTTTCCAGGCGTTTCGCAACCCTCCTACAGCGGCGGGCTGGGTTTCGGTTTCAAGTGGAACATGGGGTTCATGCATGACACGCTGCAATACATGTCGCGCGATCCCATTCACCGCCGCCATCACCACAATGACCTGACCTTCGGGTTGCTCTATGCCTTCACGGAAAATTTCGTGCTGCCGCTGTCGCATGACGAGGTGGTGCACGGCAAGGGTTCTCTCCTGAGCAAGATGGGCGGCGACACCTGGGCCAAGTTTGCCGGGCTTCGCGCCTATTATGCTTTCATGTGGGCCTACCCCGGCAAGAAGCTTCTGTTCATGGGCCAGGAATTTGCGCCGTGGGACGAGTGGAGCGAGGCCAGGAGCCTTGACTGGCATTTGCTTGGCTTTGAACCGCACAAGGGCGTGCAGACGCTCATCGCCGACCTCAACGCTCTCTACAAATCGAGCCCTGCCATGCATGGCAGGGATTGTGAGGGCGAAGGCTTCCAGTGGCTGATCGCCGATGACTATACGAATTCCGTGTTCGCCTGGGTGCGCTGGGCGGGCGAGGCTGCCCCCATTGTTTCCATTTCAAACCTGACGCCGGTTCCGCGCGTTGGCTATGGCGTGCCCATGCCGCGGGCCGGGCGCTGGATTGAAAAGATCAATTCCGATGCCCTGGCCTATGGCGGCACCGGACTCGGGCAACGGCGGCAGCGTTGTGGCCATCGCAAAGGAAACGGCGGGGCAGCCCGCCGAGGCCATCGTAACCTTACCGCCAATGGCGACCTTGATTTTGGAATTTTCAGCGACATAATCAAAAAACGATTGGGAGGACAAATTGGCAGAACCCCGCAGGACCGCACCGCTCGCCCGTGACGCCATGGCCTATGTTCTGGCGGGGGGCCGCGGCAGCCGGCTGATGGAACTCACCGACCGGCGGGCCAAGCCCGCGGTGTTCTTCGGCGGCAAGTCCAGGATCATCGATTTTGCCCTGTCCAATGCGCTCAATTCCGGCATCCGGCGCTTTGGCGTGGCCACGCAATACAAGGCCCACAGCCTGATCCGGCATCTGCAGCGGGGCTGGAACTTCCTGCGGCCGGAGCGCAACGAGAGCTTCGACATTCTGCCGGCAAGCCAGCGCGTGTCGGAAGACCAGTGGTACAACGGAACGGCCGATGCGGTGCACCAGAACGCCGACATCATCGAAAGCTACGGCCCGCAATACATGGTGGTTCTGGCGGGCGACCATATCTACAAGATGGATTACGAGCAGATGCTGCAGCAGCATGTGGACCAGGGCGCCGACGTGACGGTGGGCTGCCTCGAGGTGCCGCGCATGGAGGCCACCGGCTTTGGCGTGATGCAGGTTGACGACAAGGACAGGATCATCGCCTTTGTCGAGAAGCCCAAGGACCCGCCGGGAATTCCGGGCAATCCGGACCATGCGCTGGCCTCCATGGGGATTTATGTTTTCAACACGGAGTTCCTGCTCAATCTCTTGCGGGAAGACGCCGCCAACAAGAATTCCTCGCATGATTTCGGCAAGGACATCATTCCCCATATCGTGAAGAACGGGAAGGCCGTGGCGCACCGCTTCACGCAATCCTGCGTGCGCTCGACCAAGGAAGCTTCCGCCTATTGGCGCGATGTGGGAACGGTTGATGCCTATTGGGAAGCCAATCTTGATCTTTGCGACATCCTTCCGGCATTGGACCTTTACGACAACAACTGGCCGATCTGGACCTATGGCGAGGTAACACCGCCGGCAAAATTCGTCCATGACGAGGATGGCCGGCGCGGCATGGCCGTATCATCGCTGGTGTCGGGCGGCTGCATCGTGTCGGGTGCTTCGCTCAAGCGCTCGCTCCTGTTCACGGGCGTCCGGGTCAATTCCTACACGCATGTCGAAGACGCTGTCGTGATGCCCTATGTGGAGATCGGGCGGAATGCCAGGCTGAAGAAGGTTGTGATTGACCGCGGCGTCGTGGTTCCGGACGGACTGGTTGTGGGCGAGGATCCGGTGGCCGACGCCAAGCGCTTCAGGCGTACCGAAAATGGCGTCTGCCTCATCACCAGGCCGATGATTGCAAAACTGCCGGCATGAAAGTCCTGAGCGTCGCATCGGAAGTGTTCCCGCTGGTCAAGACCGGCGGACTGGCCGATGTCGCGGGCGCCCTTCCGGCGGCACTGGCCAAGCAGGGCGTGAAAGTCATTACGCTGATGCCGGGCTATCCGGCCGTGATGACGGCGCTGGAGAATTATGAAATCGTTTATAGCACGGACAGCCTCTTTGGCGGCGCGGCGCGGCTGCTGTGGGGCAAGGCCAAGGGCCTGGACCTTTTCGTGCTTGATGCGCCGCATCTCTATGACCGGCCGGGCAATCCCTATCTCGGCCCGGACGGCAAGGACTGGCCCGACAATTCCCGGCGCTTTGCGGCGCTGGCAACGATTGCGGCGGAGATCGGGCGGGGCCTGGTGGCGGACTTCGTGCCCGAGATCATCCACTGCCACGACTGGCAGGCGGGGCTGGTTCCGGCTTACGTGCGCTATGGCGGCGGGCCCAAAACCATCATGACGGTTCACAACCTGGCTTTTCAGGGACATTTTCCGGCTTCCATCTTTGGCACGCTTGGCCTTCCCGCCGCTGCCTTCAGCATTGACGGAGTGGAGTATTTTGGTGGAGTTGGGTATCTTGAAAGCGGGGCTGCAATGTTCCGATGCCATCACCACGGTGAGCCCCACCTATGCGCGCGAAATTTTGACGGTTGAAGACGGCATGGGGCTTGACGGCCTGCTGCGGGCGCGGAGCCATGTGGTGCATGGCATCGTCAACGGGATTGACACCGATATCTGGAATCCCGCCGATGACGCGAACATCGCGCAGACCTATACGGCGAAACACCTGGCCAAGCGCGAAACAAACAAGCGGGCGATCGAGAAGCGTTTCGGTTTGGAAAGCGGCGACGGGCTGCTCTACTGCATCGTCAGCCGGCTTACGCTGCAGAAGGGCATGGACCTTGTGGCCAGCGCCGTGCCGAAACTCATGGAACTCGGCGGCAGGCTTGCCATTCTGGGTTCAGGTGATGCGGCGCTCGAGGCTTCGCTCAAGGCGGCAATGGCGAGCTATCCCGGCCGCGTTGGCATTGCCACGGCCTATGACGAACCGCTTTCGCATCTGCTGCAGGCGGGATCCGACGCCATTCTCATTCCTTCACGCTTCGAGCCCTGCGGCCTTACGCAGCTTTATGGATTGCGTTATGGCTGCGTGCCCGTCGTGGCGCGCGTCGGCGGATTGGCGGATACGGTTGTTGACGCCAATGACGCCGCCCTTTCGGCCCATGCCGCCACGGGTATTCAATTTGCGCCGGTGACATTGGAAGCACTGGAACATGCGCTGGAACGCACCAGCGCTCTTTACGCTGACAAGGCCGCATGGGCTTCGCTGCAGCAGGCGGGGATGAAATCCGATGTTTCGTGGACACGCAGTGCGGCGCGCTATGCCGAACTTTACCGCGCGCTTCTGAAAGGCGCCTGAGATGATCAAAACCATTCCCACCACGCCATTTGAAGGACAGAAGCCCGGCACATCGGGCTTGCGCAAGAAGGTGACGGTGTTCCAGCAGGCGCATTATACGGAGAATTTCATCCAGTCTATTTTTGATGCGCTGCAAGGGTTTACGGGGAAAACCTTAGTTATTGGTGGAGATGGAAGATTTCACAACCGCGAAGTCATCCAGACCGCCATTCGCATGGCGGCGGCCAATGGTTTCGGCCGGGTGTTGACGGCAAGAGGCGGACTTCTGTCTACGCCCGCCGCTTCGCATCTCATTCGCAAGTTCGGGGCGTTTGGCGGCATCATTCTTTCGGCCAGCCATAACCCCGGCGGGCCGGACGGCGATTTCGGCATCAAATACAATGCCGGCAATGGCGGCCCTGCCCCGGAGAAACTGACCGACCAGTTTTTTGCCAATACGAAAAAAATATCGAGCTACAAAATTTCCGAAGCCGCTGATTGCGATCTCGATAAATTGGGTGTGAGCAAGATCGAAGGCATGACGGTTGAGGTCATCGATCCGGTTTCCGATTACCAGAAGCTGATGGAGACCCTGTTTGATTTCGACGCCATCAGGGCGCTGTTCAAATCGGGCTTCCGCATTCAGTTCGATGCCATGCATGCCATTACCGGCCCCTATGGCCATGCCATTCTGGAGGATGCACTTGGGGCGCCGAAGGGCTCGGTGGTGAATGGCACGCCGCTTCCGGATTTCGGCGGGCATCATCCGGACCCCAATCTGGTTCATGCGAAAGAGCTCTATGATTTGATGATGTCGGCCAAGTGGCCCCGATTTCGGGGCGGCTTCCGATGGCGATGGCGACCGCAACCTGATCATCGGCAAGAACCAGTTCGTGACGCCTTCCGATTCATTGGCGCTGCTGGCAGCCAATGCCCATCTGGCGCCGGGCTATGCCAAGGGCCTTGCCGGGGTGGCCCGCTCCATGCCCACCAGTTGCGCGGTGGACCGGGTTGCCGCGAAGCTTGGGCATCAAGTGTTTTGAAACGCCGACGGGGTGGAAGTTCTTTGGCAATCTGCTGGATGCCGGCATGATCACGCATGTGCGGCGAGGAAAGCGCCGGGACGGGCTCAAACCATGTGCGCGAGAAGGATGGCCTTTGGGCGGTCCTGCTGTGGCTCAATATTCTGGCCAAGCGCCGGCAAAGCGTTGCGGATATCGTCAAGCGAACACTGGGCGAATTATGGCCGCAACTACTATTCGCGCCATGACTATGAGGAAGTGGATGCGGATGCGGCCAACAAGCTGATGAAATTCCTGCGCGACAAGCTGCCGAGTTTAAAAGGTGAAAAGGCAGGCGCACTGGCGGTGGCAATGGCCGATGATTTTTCCTATCACGACATCGTCGATGGCTCCGACACGGCCAACCAGGGCATCCGCATTATCTTCGATGACGGATCGCGGGTGATCTACCGGCTTTCGGGCACGGGCACGGCGGGGGCCACGCTTCGCGTCTATATCGAGAAATACGAGGCGAAAGTCCTCGGCCTTGAAACGCAGGCGGCGCTTTCCGACCTCATCGGTTTTGCCCGCGGGCTTGCCGGCATTGCGGAGCGCACGGGCCGCACGGAACCGACTGTGATCACCTAATATGCCCCATTCAAATTCCGGCTCGCCGTTTCCCCTTGGCGTCACGCCCGTTGAAGGCGGGGTCAATGTCGCGGTTGTTTCACGGCATGCAACGCGGATGTTTTTCTGCCTGTTTGAGGGCGGCACGGAAACACGTTTTGAACTGGCAACCCGCTCGGGCGATGTGCATTGCGGATTCATACCCGGCGTGAAGGTCGGGCAGCGCTACGGGCTCCGGGCGGAGGGGCCTTACGACGCCACCAATCTCTTTGATGTTTCCAAGCTGCTGATCGATCCCTATGCGACGGCGATTGACCGGAGCTTCACCTGGCATGGGGATTTTGCCGTCAAGGGCACGGAGACCTCGCCTATTGCGCCGAAGTGCATCGTCTCGGCGCCGCTGCCACCCGTACGGCATTTGCCCTACAGGGCGCCACGTTTCATTTATGAAGTGGCGGTCAAGGCTTTCACCAAACGCCATCCGCTGATTCCCGAAAACCTTGCGGGCACGGTTGCGGCGCTGGCCCATCCCGCCTGCATTGAACATTTTCTCCGGCTTGGTGTTGATACGGTTGAACTCATGCCGCTGATGGCCTGGGCCGACGAGCGGCATCTCGCGCGGCAGGGCCTTTCGAATGCCTGGGGCTATAACCCCATCAGCTTCTTTGCCCCGGACCCAAGGCTGGCGCCCGGCGGATTGCGCGAGATACGCGAAACCGTTGCGGCGCTGCATGACGCGGGGCTTCGCGTTGTCCTCGACGTGGTGTTCAACCACACGGGCGAAAGCGATCTGGGCGGGCCAACCGTTTCGCTGCGCGGACTTGATAACGCGCTCTACTACCGGCATGCGCATGGCGTGCTGGTGAATGACACGGGCTGCGGCAATACGCTTGATACAAATAGCGCGCCGGTCATGGAGCTCATTCTGGCCTCCATGCGCCATTGGGTGACGGCGGCGGGGATTGACGGATTTCGCTATGATCTGGCAACCGTGTTGGGACGCTTGCCCAATGGCTTTGATGGCAATGCTCCCCTGCTTCAAGCCATTCAGCAGGACCCGCTGCTTGGGCCGCTCATCCACATCGCGGAGCCTTGGGATGTTGGCGCCTCACGGCTATCAGCTTGGAAATTTTCCCAGCGCCTGGCATGAATGGAATGACCGCTACCGGGATGACGTGCGGCATTTCTGGCGGGGCGATGCGGGGGCCACGGCCAATTTTGCCACGCGCCTTGCGGGCTCATCGGATATCTTTGCACGGCCCGACCGCCGGCCTTCCAGCAGCATAAATTATGTGGCGGCGCATGACGGCTTTACGCTGCGTGATGCCGTCAGTTATGACCACAAGAACAATTTTGCCAATGGCGAGGACAACCGCGACGGAAATTCGCGCGAGCCCTGCTGGATTTCGAAAGACCCGGACCGGGATGTAAAGGCCCTGCTGGCGAGCCTGTTTGTTTCACGCGGCACGGTCATGCTGACGGCGGGCGACGAATTTGGCCGCAGCCAGCGCGGCAACAACAATGCCTATGCCCAGGACAATGAAACGACATGGCTGGATTGGGCCAATGCGGACCAGGACCTCATTCAGCATGTCGCGGGGCTGGCGAGGTTCCGGGCTGAGCACGCGCCCTATTTCGCCGACCGGTTTCTGACCGGCCAGGCTTCAGCGGGCCAGCACTATCCCGATATTCAATGGCTTTCGGAACAGGGCGGCATTCTCGATTGGACGGGTCCTTCGCCTGATGTCTTCGGCCTGATCCTGAGTTGCGGGCAAGCAAAGGAACGGCTGCTTGTCTGGTTCAACCGGAAACAGCAAAACGTGGACATAACATTGCCCGCGGCCCAGCCGGGATTTCACTGGGGACAGGACCGGTTGACTTGCGAAGCGCGGTCCGTTGCCACGTTGCTTGAAGTTGCCGACGCGCGGAAAAAATCTTCGGCACCGGATGATGGCCTGATCCATGATCTTGCTGCGGCGGCGGGCATTCAAGGTGAATGGTGGGAGGTGAGCGGGGCTCATCACCGCGTCGGGATTGAAACCAAGCGGGCCCTGCTTGCGGCCATGGCCGTTCCAATCGCAACGCAGGGTGAGGTGCGCCACTCGCTGAAAGAGATTGAGGTAGCGCGGAGCAAGAGTATCGCGGTGACAGCGGGGCGCTGTTATCAGCCGGAATTCCTGAAGCCGGGGAAGCGCCTTTACGGCCTGACATCGCATCTCTATGCGCTTCGCCATGAAGGTGACGGCGGGATTGGTGATCTGGAAACACTTGCGCGATTTTGTGAGACATCAGCCATGCTTGGCGGTTCACTGGCGGGGATCAATCCCCTGCATCACATGTTTACCGATGACCGCCGCCGCGTGAGCCCCTACCAGCCGTCTGACCGCCGTTTCATTGATCCCATCTATATTGACCTTGATGAAGTGCAAAAGAAGTTCGGAGCTTCCGCAAAGAAACATGAAAGCGAGCTGTCGCGGCTGCGTGAGGAAAGCCATGTGGATTATGATGCTGTCTGGCGCATCAAGGATGATGTGCTCAATTCCGTTTTTGAAAAATTCGGAACGAGCAAGGATTTTGAAGCCTTCATCATCGATGGCGGGGCGGCTTTGCGGGATCACGCGCGTTTTGAAGCGCGGACGGATTCCAAGCGTTACAAGTATGCGCAATGGCTGCAATGGATTGCCGATGGGCAGCTTGCCGCCGCCGCGAAACGGGCGGAAACGGCGGGGCTGGAGCTTGGCATCTACCGCGATCTTGCCCTGGGCTGCGCCTATGAGGGCGGCGAGGTGTGGGCGCGGCCGGAGCTCTTCGCCACCAGCGTTTCAATAGGCTCGCCGCCCGACCCGTTTGCACGGGATGGCCAGGTTTGGAACCTGCCGCCGTTCAATCCGCTGGCACTTGCCAAGGCGGACTATGAGCCTTACGCCGAGATATTGCGGGCCAATATGCGGCATGCGAAGGTTCTGCGCATCGATCACATTCTCGGCGTTGCCCGCCAGTTCTGGGTGCCGCGCGGCGCATCGGGCGCTGATGGCGCCTATGTCACCATGCCGATGGAAAGGCTTCTCGCCATTACGGCAGCCGAAAGTGTGCGGGCAAAATGCCTGGTGATTGGCGAGGATTTGGGCACCGTTCCCGAAGGGTTGCGCGAACGCCTTTCGCAAGCCAACATCCTGTCCTACCGGGTTTTGTGGTTTGAGCAGGATGAAGCGCGCTTTCATTCGCCTGCCAGCTATCCGCAAGGTGCGGCGGTGTGCCTGTCCTCGCATGATCTGGCGCCCTTCAAGGGATGGCGCGAGAATGCCAGCGACGCGGACGTCGCAAAACTGGGAAACGCCATTGCCGAAGCAGGCGTCAATACCGGTGATTTTCTCGCCGATGCACATGCTTTTGTGGCCAGGACGCCCTGTGCGGTCATGCTGGTGCAAGCGGATGATCTTTCAGAAGAGTCCGAACCGCTCAATGTGCCGGGAACCGATACGGAGCGGCCGAACTGGCGCAGGCGGCTTTCGGTTGCGGTTGAAGCGATACCAGATCTCGCTACATCCAAGGCTGTGATGGCTGCCATTCAAAACACGGGACGCGGCAAGAATGAATAATTCCTATAAGGTCGAAATTCTGGCGCAGGAAGTCATCGCCAAATTCTGGTCAACCCTGAGCAAGGTGACGCTGAAATACACGCGCCGCGATGGGCGCTCCGAGACTTTGGTCCGTGAGGTGAATGACCATGGCCATGCGGCGGCGGTCCTTGCCCTGGACCCCAAGCGAAAAACCGTTCTGCTGGTCAAGCAAATGCGCATTGCCGCGCATGTTGCAGGCTATACGGATGCCATGATTGAAGTGTGCGCGGGCTTGCTTGATGGCGATGATGCGGAAACCTGTGCGATGCGGGAAGCCGAAGAAGAACTCGGCTTTCGCGTGCATGAATTGCGTGAGGTCAGCAACGTGTTCGCCAGTCCCGGAGCGCTTACCGAGCGGATAAGCCTGTTCATCGGCACCTATTCACCGGAAGACAGGATCACCAATGGCGGCGGCGTTGCAACGGAGGGTGAGGACATCGAAGTCATCGAACTCCCGCTCGCCACGGCCTATGGGATGATTGCATCCGGAGAGATAGTGGATGCAAAAACCATCATCCTATTGCAGCACGCGATGCTGGCCTAGGCCGCCACATCGCGCAAGGCGCCGGGGCCCGGAATGGCGCCCTTGGGACACTTGCCCGCAATGATCATGCCCAGCACTTCGTCCTTGGTCACATCCTTGACGTTGGCGGTTCCAACCACACGGCCGTTCTTCATCACCACCAGCCGGTCGGCCAGGTCAAACACGTCGTGCAGGTCGTGGCTGATCAGGAAAATGCCGATGCCTTCATCCTTTAATTGCTTGATGAGCTCGCCGACTTGCGCGGTTTCCTGGGGACCAAGGGCCGCCGTCGGCTCGTCCATGATCAGGATGCGGGCGTTGAAGTGAATGGCGCGCGCAATGGCAACCGATTGCCGCTGGCCGCCGGACAGCTTGCTCACCGGCTCCTTGAAACGGCGGAAATTGGGATTGAGACGCCCCATCACCTTGCGGGCTTCCGATTCCATGGCGACGTCATCGAGCGTGCCGAAGGCGGTGCGGAGTTCCCGGCCCAAATAGAGGTTTGCGGCCGCGTCCACATTATCGGCGAGCGCCAGTGTCTGGTAGATCGTTTCGATGCCAAGGGCCTTGGCATCGCGCGGGTTGTTGATTGTCACTTCGTCGCCGTTGATGCTGATCGATCCGTGGTCGCGCTTGTAGGCGCCGGACAGAATCTTGATGAGCGTGGACTTTCCCGCGCCATTGTGGCCGAGGACGCCCACGACCTCGCCGGGATTAAGCGTGAGATCAGCGTGATCGACGGCCTTGATACCGCCGAAGGCGATGGAGATGTCGCGCATTTCCACGAGCGGCGTGCCGCGCGCGGAGGATTTTGCTTTTGCAGGTGTGCTGGATTTCTTTGCCATTGCCGCCTCCTCTTACTTCACACGCCGGCGATAGACTTGATCAACAAAGACCGCCAAGACGAGCACAATGCCAACGACGATATTGGTGTAGGCGGAATCGAAGTTCAGCAGCGCCATGCCGGATTGCAGCGACTGCATCAGCAGGGCTCCCAGTATCGCGCCATAAATCGTGCCAATGCCGCCTGCCAGCGACGTGCCGCCAATGACGGCTGCGGCAATCACATAAAGCTCGCTGAGGGTGCCCAATGCGGTGGTGGCCGCATCGAGTCGGGCCGATGCGATGATGGCCGAAACACCAACCAGCGCGCCCATCAGCGTGAAGACCAGCACCATCAGGCGCTTGGTGTTGATGCCGGCAAGCTCGGCGGCTTCCGGATTGCCACCAGTTGCAAAAATGTAGCGGCCGAAACGGGTGCGGGTTGCAATAAACGTCATGACAACGCCGATCGCCAGGGCAATGAGGACCGGAATCGGATAACCGGTTTGATAGCTCAGGCCTTCAAGGCAGCGGACAACCTTGTCGCCTGCCATGCAGATGGCCAAACCATTGCTGTCCTCAACGCCGGCGGGAATGGCGATGTTGTTGGCGAGGGAATATTGCTCAGCCACCTTGGGCGGCCACAGGTAGGCATTGACCAGGGCGGTTGCACCCAGCACCAGGGCGCTTCCCATAAAACCGAGGAAACATTCGGCCCAGATGGGCCGCAGCGGAAATTTGAAACGGATGCGCTGCCGCCGGCCATTCATGATGGCCAGCACGATGACGACGCAGACGGCGGCGCCAAGCATCCAACTCCAAAACGGCCCAATGGAGGCTGAAGGCCCATTGCCACCGATGATCTTGAAGGTCTTGTCCATGGGAGCAATCGTGACGCCGCTGGCAATGAGGAATGCAGCGCCGCTAAATGCGATGAGGCCGCCAAGCGTGACAATGAAGGACGGGATCTGGCCGTAAGCAACGAGTACGCCGTTTAAACAACCAATTGCCGCACCCAGCGCTATGGCGAAGACAACGGCAATGATCCAGATGGCGGGATGGCCCAAACCAAGCATCGGTCCCAGTTCGTAAACCTGCAGAACGCCGGTTGCTACGGCAACGATGCTGAGCATCGAACCAACCGAAAGGTCAATCTGGCGCAAGACGATAACCAGCACCATGCCGGTGGTCATTACCGCGATGGTTGAGGTTTGCACCATCAGAATCCAGAGATTGCGCGGTGTCAGGAAAGAGCCGCCGAAGAGCCCATCACCCTGGCGAAGCGTGCCGCTGTAGACATCAAAGCCCACCCAGATCAAAATCAACGCCGCAATCATGCCAAGCATGCGTGTGTCGATTTCAGTGGCCCTCAGAAAGCTCGTGAAGGCGCCTTCCTCGCTCAGGGCCGGACTGTTGTTGCTGGTTTGTGTAGACATGCCTATCGCCTCCCAATCGATACTTCGTACGGCCCCTTTGTCGTTGCGCTATCTGCACAATCTTGCGGTTGCCATCAACGTTTGACGCTCACGCCGCTTGCGGCATGCTCCACTCTTGCGTCTCTGCTGTCTTATGAAAGAGCCGCGCCCCCATTTCTGGTGACGCGGCCATGATGTGTCAGTTCATATCGTCTGACAAGAGGTCAGTTGCAGGCTGCAACCGTGCCGGCTTTCACGCCCGCACAGGCTTCTTCCTTGCTGATCCAGCCGGCGTCGATGACGTCGTTCAGATTGTCCTTGGTGATCGGATTCGGAGCGAGCAGGATGGCGTTGACTTCAACACCCTTGGCACCGCCCGAGAACTTGCCGACGCCGGCAATCGATGCCGGGTCAGCGCCGTTGGCGATGGCGACGGCGGCTTCAGCAGCCACCTTGCCCAGAGCGCGCGAATCTTTCCAGACCGACACGAGCTGGGTTCCGAGTGCGACGCGATTCAGGGCGGCCTTGTCACCGTCCTGACCGGTTACCGGAACCGAGCCGGCGAGGCCCTGGGCATCGAGAGCGGCGACAACGCCTGAGGCCATGCCATCGTTTTCGGACATGACCGCATCAACCTTGTTGCCGGTCGAGGTCAGACACTGCTCCATGTTCTTCTGGGCGTTGTCCGGCTTCCAGCCGTCGGTGAAGGTTTCGCAGACATTCTTGATCTTGCCGGCGTCGATGTTTTCCTTGAGGACTTCCATCTGGCCCTGGAACAGGAAGGTGGCGTTCGGGTCGCCCTTGTCGCCCTTGATAAAGGCGAAGTTGCCTTCCGCCTTGCCCTTCTCGAGCATGGTCTTGGCCATCAGGCGGCCAACGCCGACGTTGTCAAATGTTACATAGAGCGCGTTCGGGTCTTCCACGAGCACGTCATAGGACAGCATTTTCACGCCGGCATCTGACGCGGCCTTGAAGGACGGCAGAATGGCATCGCTATCATAGGCGACGACCATGATGACATCGACTTTCTGGGAAATCAGGCTTTCGATATCGGCAGCCTGCTTCTGGGCGGAGAGCTGGGCGTCGGTCGTGACAAGTTTGTCACCGGCGGCTTCGACGACGGCCCGGATCGCGGCTTCGTCAGTTTTCCAGCGTTCTTCCTGGTAGGTTTTCCAGGATACTGCAATGGTTTTTCCAGCAGCCATGGCTGACATGGAAGACATGCCGAGCAGCAGGGCTCCGGCCATCAATGTTAAGATGTTGCGCTTCATTCCTTAAGTCTCCTCCTCATCACCAGGCCATCCACGGGACGCTCCCATTATTTTCCAGTTGCCCTGGAACTCGCAAATGCTGGTCGATGGACGATTATTGATTTATTTTAGCGTCCAAAAAAATGTTGCATCAAGTCGCATTGTGAGTCAAGCTTAGAAAATAAATATGACAATTCAGCAGCAAATGCTGGAGAAAAGCAGTGGGAGCACGATGCTCAAGAAAGCGAACAGCGATCTTGTACGGCGGCAGAATCGGGGGCTGTTTCTCGAAACCCTGCGCCAGCACGGCCCGCTCGCAAGAATTACCCTGGGCCACAAAACGGGACTGTCGCCCGCCTCCATCACTTCGATCAGCGCCCAACTCATTGACGAGGGGCTGGTTTACTCCATCGGCGAGGATGATGTTGTTTCAGCACAAACCAAACGCGGGCGGCCGCAAACGCGATTGGCCCTCAATCCCAGAGCCACCAATGTGCTGGCCGTTTCGATTTCAGTCGACAGCATTGAACTTGTCTTTGCGGATTTCAGCGGGGCCACGCACGAGCCTGTCAAGCTGCGGATGGACACTTATGAAATTCCAAAAGAGGAATTCGGGCCGCGCGTTGCTAATGAGATTAAAGCCAATGCCCGGAAACTCGGGATTGAATTGAGTTCAATCACGCGCATCGGCATTGCGGTGCAGGGCGTTGCCGACACGATTACCGGGGAGATTCCCTGGAGCCCGGCGTTCCGGGCCCGCGACATTCCGGTGGTGAAGCCGCTGGAACGGATTTTGGGCATTCCCTGCAGCATCGGCAACAATGCCAACATGATCGCCGAGGCCTTGATCGCAACGGACCGCAAGAAGTATGGCGGGAACACGGCTGTGGTTTTTCTGGGCCATGGCGTTGGCCTGGGACTTATCCTCAACGGTACCGTTTATGAAGGCGCCAATGGCCGCGCCGGGGAATTCGGCCACATGAACCATCTTCCCGATGGCCCGCTGTGCCGCTGCGGGCGGCAAGGTTGCCTCGAAGCTTTCAGCGCCGACTACGGCATCATGCGCATGGCCAATGACGGCCAGGGCCACGACTTCGATGTGCATGCGGCGGTGCGCGACGAGGACATGCGGGAGCTGGAATTGGCGGCGGAAGCCGGCGACACGGTTGCCATCAATGCCTTTAACCGGGCCGGAGAGGTTTTGGGGTTTGGCATTGCGCGCCTCATTGCGCTGATCAATCCGCAGCGCGTTGTGCTGGCAGGCCCCGGCACACGCGCCTACAGCCTGATGAAGGATTGCATCTGGGAGGCGCTGCGGCGCGGGCTGGTGCATGATTTGCGGAAATATGTTGAATTCGAAGTCGTGCCCTATGGCAAGGACATGATCACCACCGGAACTTTGGTCGAAACCCTGCGCCATCTGGACCGCGACGTGTTTGCGATGGGCCAGAAAGGCGCAGTGCTGGAATTTGCAGGGAGGAAAATCGCATGAGAAAATTATTGTTCTCGGTTGTGCTCGCCTTGATGTGGTTCGGGGCGCTGGGCGCAGCTACGGCGCAATCAAACTCCGGGAAAGCCGAAGAGGTTTTGCACACCTGGTATGATCTGGGTCTGGAACTTGTCTGGCACACTCCGACCTATTCGCCCCCCGTGGCCAGCCGTTCCTTTGCTTATTTGGGTGTTACGGCTTTTGAGGCGGTGGCGACCGGTTCGGACGAATTGCAAACTCTTGCCGGGCAGTTGCATGGCTTGAAGCCAGGACCACAACGCGAAGCGGGCAAGGCCTATGACGAAGCGGTGGTGCTGCAGTCCGCCATGGCGTTTGCCGTACAGCATTTTTTCGAAAATACGGGTCCAAGCGGGCAAAACGCCATGACGAAGCTTGAGGTTAAGCTGCGCGAGAAGGTTTCGGCAGGCGTGTCTGCCGATGTACTGGCGCGCAGCGAAGCACATGGCCGCGCGGTTGCCGAACATATTCTAGCCTGGTCGGCGGATGACGGCGGAGCGGTTGTTGAAACCCTGGGCTTCCCGCAGGACTATCAATTGATACCGGGACCAGCCCATTGGGTACCCACCAGCCTGGTCGCCCTCCAGCAAAAACCGCTCTTGCCGGACTGGGGAAAGAACCGGACATTCGCCATGCCGGAAGGCACAAGCTGTGCCTTGCCGCCGCCGCCTGAATACAGTGAGGACAAGGCTTCCCAGTTTTACAAGGAGGCGTTTGAAGTTTACGAGGCCAAGCAGAATCTTAACCCCGAACGCCGCGCCATCGCGCGGTTCTGGGCAGACGATGCCATGCTGTCCATGACGCCACCCGGGCACTGGATTTCGATCGCGCTGCAAATTTTCAAACGTGACAATGTGGGGCTGGACAAAAGTGTTGATGTTCTGGCTCGGCTTGGCGTGGCGGAGGCTGACGCGTTTATTGGTTGTTGGCAGGCCAAGTATCAGTATGATCTGGTGCGGCCTGTTTCATATCTCCGCCGCGTTGTGGACCCGAAATGGGAGCCGCTGCTCAACACCCCGCCATTTCCTGAATATCCCAGCGGCCACAGCACGCAATCAGGGGCGGCGGCAGAAGTGCTGACCAATTTGTTTGGCGAGAATTTCGCCTTTGAAGACAAGACCGGCAAACACGCCGGGCTCGCGCCACGCAGCTTCACGAGTTTCCGGGAGGCTGCCGATGATGCCGGCATTTCGCGCCTATATGGCGGCATTCATTTCCGCGCCGCGATTGAGCGCGGCCTGGAACAGGGGCGCTGCATTGGCGCCTTCACAAATGCCTTGCGCACAAGGAGATAGATCATGCGTGTGATGTCTTTACGCTTTGCCCTGACCGCCTTGGGTGTGGCCGGTTTTACGCAATCGGTTGCCGCTGAAAACATCGTTGCTGTTCCAAGTTTCGTCGAGGAGACGGCCAGCGCCGGGATTGACAGTGTTTATGCCGGCGAATGGGAATACATGGTGGGCGGCGGGGCTGCCACCTTCGACTGCAACGCGGACGGCTTCGCCGACATGCTGCTGGCCGGCGGCACATCGCCCGCCAAGTTCTACCGCAACACCAGCAAGAAGGGTGGCGCATTGCATTTCGAAGCGCAAACCAGCGGGCTCGAGCTGGACAAGGTGGCGGGCGCTTACCCGATGGATGTCGACAGCGATGGCAACACCGATCTTGTTTTGCTGCGTGTCGGTGAAAATGTCGTGATGCGCGGGCTGGGTGACTGCCGTTTTGAACGGGCCAACGAGGCCTGGGGCTTTGACGGCGGCGATGCCTGGTCAACAGCCTTTGCCGCCACTTGGGAAAAGGGTGCCAATTGGCCCACGCTTGCCATTGGCAATTACATCAATCGCCTTGAAGAAACCTCGCCATGGGGTTCCTGCACGGACAACTGGCTGCACCGGCCTGACGGGGCCCAGAACAAGTTTGCGGCACCGCTGGCGCTCAAGCCCAGCTATTGTGCGCTGTCGATGCTGTTCACCGACTGGAACAAGTCGGGCACGCCCTCCTTGCGCATTTCCAACGACCGAGAATATTACGAGGGCGGCCAGGAGCAGCTCTGGCATGTCGGATGCGGGCCAAGCGCCGGCGCTCTACACCGAAAAGGAAGGGTGGAAACCCTTGCGCATCTGGGGCATGGGCATTGCCGGTTATGATCTCGACTCGGACGGCTACCAGGAATATTTCCTGACCAGCATGGCCGACAACAAGTTGCAAACCCTGGCCACTGCGCCGCAGGACGGCAAGCCGGCGGAGGCCACCTTCAAGGATGTGGCCTTTGCCAAGGGTGTCACCGCGCATCGCCCCTATACGGGTGGCGACCAACGCCCCAGCACGGCCTGGCACACGCAGTTTGAAGACGTGAACAATGACGGCCTCGTTGATCTGTTCATCGCCAAGGGCAACGTGGCGAAAATGCCGGACTTCGCGGCGAAGGATCCCAACAACCTGTTGCTGCAGGGTGCCGATGGCAAGTTCACCGAATCTGGCGAGGCGGCAGGTGTGGCCAGCGTGGCCATATCGCGCGGCGGCGCTTTGGCGGATTTCAACATGGACGGCTTGCTTGATCTGGTTGTCGTGAACCGCTGGGAGAAAGCCCAGGTGTGGCGCAACACCAGCACCAATGCGGGCCATTGGATCGAGGTCAAGCTGCAGCAGCCCGGTGCAAACCGCGATGCGATTGGCGCCTGGCTTGAAGTGAAGCGTGGCGAGACTGTGATGCGCCGCGAAATCTTCGTGGGCGGCGGCTGCGCCAGCGGGCAAAATGGCTGGTGGCATTTTGGGTCTGGGTGAACAGGCCCAGGCCGAAATCCGCGTGGTCTGGCCGGACGGCACCGCCGGTGATTGGCAAAGTGTTAACAGCGATAATTTTTACGTCCTCGAGCCTGGCAAAGCGGCGCAGGTGTGGGCGGCAAAGTAAACAACTGATCACAAATTTCTGATCACAAGACGGAGGGATATATTTCCTTTCGTCCTGGAACTCCCTATGAGAGAGCGGCGACACAGGGAGCCGGAATGAAGTTATCGAGGCGTGATTTGGTTAAGGCTGCGGGCGCTGCAGCTTTGCTTCCGCTTTTCCCGAAAGCGGGCTTCGCGGCGGATTGGGCGGCGCTTGAGGAGCAGGCAAAGGGCCAGACGGTTTACTTCAATGCCTGGGCGGGTTCCGAACCGATCAACGCCTATATTGCCTGGGCGGCGGAACAGGTTAAGGCCCGTTATGGCGTCACCCTTGAGCATGTGAAAATTGCCGATGCGGCGGAAGTGGTGCGGCGGGTTCGCGACGAGGTGAGGGCCGGAAAGGCTGAAGGCTCGGCGGATCTGGTCTGGATCAATGGTGAAAATTTCCGCGCCATGAAGGCCGAGAAGCTTTTGTTCGGCCCCTTCGCCAGTGAGCTGCCGAATTTCAAATATGTGGATACCGAGGGCAAGCCCACGACACTCGTTGATTTTGCCGAGCCAACCGACGGGTTGGAAAGCCCGTGGGGCATGGCGCAGCTTACCTTTTTCGGTGACGGCGCAAAAATTTCCTCGCCGCCCAAAAGCATGGATGAGCTTGTCGTTTTCGCGAAGGCCAATCCGGGCCGCGTCACCTATCCGGCCCCGCCGGATTTTCACGGCACGACTTTTGTGAAGCAGGCGCTCTATGAGTCAATTACGGATCGAAGCTTTCTTCCGCTTGCCTGCGGACAGCGTCGAATTTCATCGTGCCGTTGCTCCGCTCTTTGACCTGCTTGACAGCCTGCATCCGCATCTCTGGCGGGCGGGCCAGCAATTTCCGCAGAGCCAGGCGCAGCTCAAGCAGATGCTGGCGGATGGCGAATTGCTGATGGCGCTGACGTTCAATCCCAATGAGCCCGCCAATCTTGTGGCCTCAGGGGAATTGCCGCAGAGCACGGTGGCCTGGCAGCACAGGGCCGGCACCATCGGCAATACGCATTTCGTGGCCATTCCGATCAATTCAAAGGCAACGGCGGCAGCCCAAGTCGTGGCGAACTTCCTGCTGTCCCCGGAGGCGCAGGGCCGCAAGGCCGATCTCAAAATCTGGGGCGATCCCACAGTGCTTGCCACAGCCAAGCTTTCCGCTGAAGAGGCCAGGTTCTTCGGCACAAGCGTGGTTCCCGGAAGTGTCACGGAACCGGCCCCGGCGCTTCCCGAACCGCACGGCAGTTGGGTGCCGCTCCTTGAAACCGCATGGCTTGAATCCTACGGCACATGAAAAAATTTCTGAACAGCTTTGCCGGTTTCCTGCCGCTCGGCGTCTTGTGGCTGAGCCCGCTTTTGGCTGGCCTGCTTGCCGTGTTGTACGGGGCGCTTCGATGGCGAGGCGTGGCTCACCCTTTTTGAGCACCCGCAACTCTGGCCGGCGCTGGCCCTTTCAATCGGCACGGGCACATTGAGCCTCATCATTTCGGCGCTGCTGGCTTTCTGGATTGTGGCGGGTCTTTACGGCGGCAAGTTATGGGCGGATTGCTCAAGCCTCATGGGCGGCTTCCTGTCCCTGCCCCATCTGGCCTTTGCCATCGGCCTTGGCTTCCTGATCACACCGAGCGGCTTCATTGCCCGCGTCATAGGTTCCATGGCCGGGTGGGCTGTGCCGCCGCAATGGGTGACGACCCAGGACCCCTATGGCCTTTCACTGGTCTCGGTCCTTGTTCTTAAGGAAGTGCCATTCCTGATATGGCTCATCAGCTCGCTTTTGGCGCGGCCCGACATTTCCCAGACGCTGAAGGGGCATTTTCGCGTGTCGCAAAGCCTCGGGCATGGCGGCGCATCGGTCTGGCTCCGGGTGTTCATTCCGCAAATCCTGCCGCGCCTGAAATGGCCGCTGCTCATCGTCTGGTTCTATGGCGCTTCGGTTGTCGATGTGGCGCTGGCCATCGGCCCGACGCAGCCGCCGCCGCTTTCGGTCATCATCTGGTCTGATCTCAACAATGCCGATCCCGCCTTCAATGCGCGCGGAACCGCCGGAGCCCTGTTCCTGACTGCGACGCTCATCGGGCTGGCGCTGGTGTGGCTGGTATTGAAGAAAATTTTTCTTCCCTCGATCTGGAGATTTTTTACCCACGGCCCTTCGCGCCGGCGGACGCCGACGATCACCTCTGGCATGCTGCTGCTTATCTTCTGCGCGGTTTACGCCATGGTTTTTGTGGTCCTGTGCGTCATGTCCATTGGCACCTTGTGGCCATATCCAAATCTTTTTCCCACGGAAGTGCGCTGGAGCGCCTGGCAGCAGTTCGTCCTGTCGCCGACGCCGCTTCTGAACAGCCTGTCGCTGGCCTTGGCCTCGACGCTTGCCGCCCTGGGTCTTGCCGTCTTCTGGCTGGAGACGGTACCGGAAAAACTCGACGCGGCCCTGCTGGCTTTCGCCGTCATGGCAATCGCGCTGCCGTCTCTCCTCCTTGCCGATGGGCAGTATCTTGCCTTCCTGCGTTTCGGCTTGAATGGCACCTGGCTCGGAGTTTTCCTCGCCCATCTCACGCAGGTTTTCGCCTATGTCTTCATCGTGCTGAAAGGGCCGTACCGGGCCTTTGATCCGCGCTACCGTGCGGTGTCGCTTGGCCTCAATGCGGATCCCTTGCGCTTCTGGTCTGCGGTGAAGCTGGGCATGATGAAGCCGGCCCTGGCTGCTGCTGCTGCCGTGGGCATCGGCGTCAGCATTGCACAATATGTCCCCACCCAGCTCATTGGCGCGGGGCGCCTGACAACGCTGCCCATTGAAGCAGTGACGCTGGCAAGCGGCGGCAACCGCCCGCTGATGGCGGTTTTCGCGCTCATGCTGGCGGTCGTTCCGGCGCTTGCCTTTCTCGTGGCGGCGCGCATTGGGCGGAAACCCCTATGACCCTGCTGCTTGAAAATATCAGCCTGACAATCGGTGACGTGCTGCTCGTCAAGAGCTTCACGATTACCATCGAGGCCGGTGAAATCGTCACCCTGATGGGTCCCAGCGGCAGCGGAAAATCATCGCTGCTCGCCTATATCGCCGGCGACCTGACACCTCCCATGTATGGCAATGGGCACGTGACGCTGGATGGCGTTGACCTCACTTATGTGCCGGCGGAGCGGCGGCAGGTGGGCCGGCTGTTCCAGGATGACCTTTTGTTCCCGCATCTCACGGTTGGCGAAAATCTTTTGTTCGGGGTGGGCCGGGGCAGCCTGAAGAAGCGCCAGCATCTGGTGACAGAAGCTTTGGCGAGCGCCCAACTCGACGGGCTCGAGAACCGCATGCCCGACACGTTGTCGAGCGGCCAGAGATCCCGGGTTGCACTTTTCCGCGCGCTGATGGCAAAACCCCAAGCCATGCTGCTGGATGAGCCTTTTTCCAAGCTTGACGCGGAACTCCGCCACACCATCCGCAACTATGTCTTCGCCCATTTGCGCGAGCGCAACATTCCCACCCTGCTGGTCACCCACGACCGCGAGGATGCACCGGCGGGCGGGCGCATCTTCCGCATCAACAGCAAGGGGGAACTGCTCCTTGCTTGACCGCTACGCGCTGAAACTGGCAAGACCGGTCATCGACCGGGCGGCGCTGGCGATCAAGAAGCGGGGCTATTCCGCCGATCAGGTGACCTTCACGGGTTTTGGGCTTGGCCTCTTTGCGGCGCTGTGCATCGCGCTTGGATTTTACGCCTTCGCCATCCTGCCGTTGCTCGCCAGCCGCGCGTTGGATGGCCTTGACGGTGCCGTGGCGCGGGCGGGAGTTGCCACGGACCGCGGGGCCTTTCTCGACATTGGCCTGGACTTTGTTTTCTACGGGCTCATTCCCCTGGCCTTTGGCGTCGCATACCCGGAGGCCAACGCGCTTGCCGCGGCAACGCTGCTGGCTGCCTTCGTCGGCACATGCTCAAGCTTTTTGGCCTATGCCATCATCGCCGAGAAGCGCGGCCTCAAGAGCACCGCCTATCCCACCAAATCTTTCTACTATCTCGGCGGGTTGACCGAGGGCACGGAGACGATTGCCTGCTTCGTGGCCATGTGCCTGTGGCCGCAGCACTTCGCGGCGCTGGCCTATTTTTACGCAGCGCTTTGCCTGATCACCACGGTCACGCGCCTGCTGGCGGGATGGCAGGCTTTCGCCGCGCCAAAAGATTAACGGGAATTAAGAAAAAACTTTGCCTCAGGCCAAATTTTTTCTTGATTGCAACACAAGAATCCATCATATGCGTTTTGCCCAAAGTCGCACGTGCCTCAAGGTATTCCCCAAAGCAACGACGGTGCGGGCTTTTTGGTCTCGATTGGCCCTCCAAAGGCTGATGTTACTGAGAGGCACCACTATCATTGCCCGCAGTGCGATTGGGAATCCCAATCAAGCCAAGGCGAAAAGTCAGTAGGCGGTTCGTCAACTCCACGTCTCCATCGCGTGGGTTTTCAAGGCGCTCTGATATCTCAACTGCTTTTTTGGGAGATACGCATATGGCCGCAACTGCCCGCATTTTGGACTTCCTCCGTGACCGACGACCAGAGGGCCCCTGCCTCGTGGTTGACCTCGAGGTCATCGCCGACAATTACAAAGCCTTTACGCGGGCCATGCCGGACACGCGTATTTTTTATGCGGTAAAGGCAAACCCGGCCCCGGAAGTGCTGAAGCTTCTGGCGGGCCTGGGCTCCTGCTTCGATACGGCAAGCGTTGCCGAAATCGAGATGGCGCTGGCCGCAGGCGCCACGCCGGAGCGGATTTCCTTCGGCAATACCATCAAGAAAGAGCGTGACATTGCCCGGGCGCATCAGCTTGGCGTTTCGATGTTCGCGGTCGATTGCGTCGAAGAGGTCGAAAAAGTTTCGCGTGCCGCACCGGGTGCGCGCGTGTTTTGCCGCATCCTCACCGATGGCGCCGGAGCCGAATGGCCGCTGAGCCGCAAGTTCGGCTGCGATCCCGACATGGCGACCGAAGTCTTGCTCCACGCCCATGCGCTTGGCCTCAAGGCCTATGGCATTTCTTTCCATGTGGGCTCGCAGCAGACCCGCCTTAGCGCCTGGGACTCGGCTTTGGCGGAAGCCAAATCCATTTTCGACAGCCTTGCGGGCCACGGCATTACGCTCTCCATGGTCAACCTCGGCGGCGGCTTCCCGACCAAGTATTTGAAGCCGGTTCCGGGCACGGCCACCTATGCCAATGCCATTCACGAGGGCCTTGCCAAGCATTTCGGCAATGCCATTCCTGAAACCATCATCGAACCGGGCCGCGGCATGGTGGGCAATGCCGGCGTGATCAAGACCGAAGTGGTGCTGATCTCGAAGAAGCACGCCAATGACAACCAGCGCTGGGTTTATCTCGACATCGGCAAGTTCGGCGGGTTGGCTGAAACCATGGACGAAGCCATCCGCTATCCGATCACCACGTCGCGGGACGGCGACGCCAAGACGCCTTGCGTGATCGCCGGGCCAACCTGCGATTCGGCTGACGTGCTTTATGAAAAGACGCCCTATGACCTGCCGGTCACCCTGAGCGTCGGCGATGAAGTGCTGATCGAAGCCACGGGAGCCTACACGACGACCTATGCGTCGGTGGCTTTCAACGGCTTCACGCCGCTTCAGGCCTACATCATCTAGTTCACCTCACCCCTGTCCATTTGCTGGAGGCTGTCATGGTCACCATTCGCGCTGAAATTCCGGCTGACGTTACGGCCCGCGAGGCTCTTCTCGACCGCGCCTTCGGGCGCACGCGCAACCGCAAGACATCGCAACGCTTGCGTGACGGCCGCCTTGCCGCCGAAGGGCTGGCGTTCACGGCCCTGAGCAAATCAGGCCGGGTGATCGGAAGCTTGCGCATGTGGAATGTGATTGCCGGCTCCGCCGGTCCGGCGCTTTTGCTCGGCCCACTCGCGGTGGATGGCCGCTATCAGCGGCGCGGCATCGGGCGCGAGTTGATGACACATGCCCTCAACATGGCGAAGGTTCTGGGGCACGCCTCAGTGCTGCTGGTGGGCGATGAACCCTATTACAGCCGTTTCGGTTTCATGCGGACTTTGGTTTCAGAATTGCATCTTCCCGGCCCGGTGGAGCGCGACCGTTTCCTTGGGCTTGAGCTTGTGCCGGAAGCGCTTGACGGGGCCGAAGGCCTGGTGATGGCGAGTGGCGCCCTTGCTCCGATTGCCGGCAAGACACTGGCAGCCTAGCTATTCGAGGTTTGTATGGTTGGCTCGCATCGCTTCAGGCTTTATTTGAAGCGATGTGATGAGCTTCAGCACCATGACTTCAAACAGCACGAACAGGGCGCCCTCAAACAGCGAGCCCATGGGCAAAACGGAGGAGCGTTTGTCTCCCTGGTCGTCCGCCATGGTCTGGGCGGGCAAATGCAACACGAAGTCCGCCAGCGCACCACCGCGGCTTTTGGGTTGGGCTGTGATAAAAAGAATTTTTGCCCCCGCCGCCTTGGCTACACCCATGAGGGCCAGGGCAGTTGAAATTTCACCCGGTCCACAGGTCACAATGAACAAATCGCCTTTTCCAACAGGCGGAGTTGTCATGTCACCTTCGACAGCAACGGCCAAGCCCATGTGATAGAGCCGCATGGCAAATCCCATTATTTGCAGACGCTCACGGCCGCCGCCAAACACGACAGTCTTGTGTGCCTTGGCGATCATCTCGCAAGCCTTATCAACATCGCTGTCATTCAGTTGTTCAAAGACAACGCCGAGCTCAGACAGCGCTGCCTTGTAGAGATTTGTCATATTGCGGCCCTCTTCGAAATGTTTTTTTGAACTTCTCTGAGACCAAACTTTGGATGACTAATCCCTAACTGTAAAGGGGCCCATGGGCCATGGCAGCATTGTTGCGATGGGGTTAGCGGTGCCCTGCAATAAGGCCCGCCAGATATTCGGCATCGTGCCAGACGCCCCAGATGATTTCAGTGCCTGCCGCAATGAGAGAGTTTTGCATGGGTGACGCCGCGACAAGAGGGGTTGATCTTGAAACACCGATTCAAGACACTGCGTGCCCCGCCTATTTCCAGTTCTTGGCACGCTTCACTGCTTCGGAAAAACGTCGCTTCAATTCCGGGCTCAATGGGGCATCCGGTATTATCTCGGCGCGGGGTGCGGGGAGTGGCGGCAACTTAGTGACGCCTGCGCCGCGCATTGCCATGCGGGCCGTGCCGAGGCCGGTGAGCTCTGGGGATTCCTGAACGATTAGAGTCTTTTGCAGGGCATTGGCGAGAAAGCGGTTGAAATAGGAATTTTTGGTGAGCCCGCCATCAATTGAGATCATGTTTCCAAGCGGCGTGAGTTCGGCCATGGCGTCAATCACTTCGGCGGCGCGCAGGGCAACACCTTCAAGCAATGCCTGAATCAAATCCTTCGCGGTCGTTTCCAGTCCCATGCCGATCCACAATCCGGCAGCGCCGCGATCCCAATGGGGACATGCGAGGCCCGAGAGCGCTGGCACGAAAACAAGATTGCGTGACAGTGCTGATGGTGATGCAAAACTTGCGATGCCGGAAAATTCCTTGAACAGGCCAAGCCCCCGCGCCCAGTTCACGGCGGAGCCTGCATTGTAAACGCCGCCCTCGATGGCGCGGTGCGGCGCTTCATTTTTTATCTTCCACGCCATGGTGGGGAGGATGCCGAATTTCGAGCCATCGACGCGCATGTCTCCGGTGATCGTCAGTGCGAAGGCGCCTGTGCCGAATGTGATCTTCGTGGGGCAGCCATGGCCGAAGAGGGCGGCCTGCTGATCGACGAGGCTGGCGGTCACGGGAATTTTTCCGGCCTGGCCAAAGTCGCCCGCCGTCGATCTGATTTCGGGAAGGCATTCGATGGGCACGCCGAAGAGCTTGCAGAGGTCGGGATCCCAGTTGCAGGTATCGAGGGACATGAGACTGGTGCGCGAGGCGGTCGTCACATCGGTGGCAAAGGTTCCGGTCAGGCGGTCAAGGAAGAAGGCGTCGCTGGTGCCCAGGCGCAGGCGGCCCTGTTTGAGAAAGGCCCTCGCCTCGCCTACATGGTCAAGGAACCAGCGCAACTTGCTCGCGGAAAAATAGGGGTCAAGCGGCAGGCCAGCACGAGCCCGCGTCAATTCCTCGGCCCCGTCGGCCTTCAGTTTTTCCGTTATGTTCTGGGTTCGATCATCCTGCCAGACGATGGCATTGTAGATGGGCTTGCCGGTACCCGCATCCCAGGCAACGACCGTCTCGCCCTGATTGTCCATGCCGATGGCATCGACTTGGCCTGCTGCCTCGAGGCAGGCCCTGACATTGCGCAGCAGCTCTTCGGCGTCGTGCTCAACCCAGCCGGCATTCGGGTAAATCTGCTTGTGCTCAAAGGCAGCAATCGGATTCAAAGCGGCCGGACTCATCAAGGGTGAAGGATTTGGTGGCGGTTGTTCCCTGGTCAATGGCCAGAACCTTCATGCCAATCTCCTTGCGATGTCTTCAGCCGCGGCTACGCCTTGCAGCCAGCATTCACCCGAAGTCTTTAATGAGCCTGAAACATTTCCGGCGCTTGAGAATTTTTCCGATGGCAAGCCGGTTGGGATCAATGCGGTTTCGGGTCTGAATTGGCCGGTGAAGATTACACCATCGCAAGTGATATGTTCCCGCTTGCCGCGGCGTTCAATTTCAACCGCCTCGACATTCTTGCGGCCTTCTATCGACATGAGTTTGGTGGAGGTGCGGACCGGCACGCCGAAGGCAAATCTGGCAATGAGATCGCCGGGCCTTTGCGCTGAGATGCGGGGGTTTTCCTCCAGCATGGCGACGGGCCTGATGCCGAGATGGCGGCAAGTCAGCAGCGCCGAGAAGGAGACCAATTCGCTGCCGATGATCACTGGGCGTTCAAAAGGCTTGTTGTGGTAGAGATAAACATGCTGCTGCATGGCCCCGGTGTTCATGACCCCTTGCGGGCGGGAACCGCCCACCAAGCGGGCCGAGCGGGGCGTTTCGCGGGTGCCGGTGGCAATCAGCACATGCTTTGCCTTCATTTCGCTTATGCCCGTGCTGCCCTGGACGCGCAGTTGGCCATCTTTGCCGAGTTCAACAACGGTCGTTGCGGTCCGGACATCGAGGCCCTTTGCGGATTTCCGAAGCTCGGCGGCAAAGCGCGGCCCGCTCCACAGGCGCCGGTGGCTTTGCCAGCCAAAGCCCAGATGGCCGCAATGGCGGGGAATGCCGCCCGCCTCGGCCTCGCGCTCAAGAACCACGACGTCCCGGATGCCCAGATCGGTCAGGCGGCGCGCGGCGCTCAAGCCTGTTGGGCCGCCACCGACGATGATCACATCATGGCTTTCCATCGAAACGCCCCTTGGTGATGTCGGCGATATGGGCCGAACAATAAAAGCCCTGGCAGCGGCCCATCATGGCACGGGTGCGGCGCTTCAGGCCGCCCATGTCACCGGCAGGCAGCGGCCCCTCGAGGGCTGCAGCAATTTCACCGCGCGTGACATGCTCGCAATGGCAGACAATTTCGCCGCCCATCATGAAGGGCCTGATGCGGCCTTCACTCAGATTGGGAACGGGCGTCCAGACCTGCTCGGGCGGCTTCTTCGGGAACTTGGCAAAATTCTTTTCATAGAGCTGGCCCACGTAGTCGGCGATGCCGAGCGCTGCGGTGAGGCCGGTTGAACGGATGCCGCCGACGGTGATCCAGTTCCTGTCCTTCACGGCTTCGATGACATAATCCTTCTGATCGCTCGCCGGGCGGAGGCCTGCATAGATGGCATTCACATCGATGCCGGCAAGGGCGGGGATCATTTCGAGGGCCCGGGATTTCAGCTTCTCCAGGGTATCGTGATCGCACGTTGCAATCTCGCGCTCGTCCTGGTCCTCGGCGGTGGGGCCAACGGCCAGGTTTCCAAAGGCGGTGCGGAAAAGCACAACGCCCTTGGTGCGGGCGGTTGGCACCGGCAGAACGATGGCGCGCAGCAATTTAAATGCGGGCTTGTCAAACACCACGAACTGGCCCTTGCGCGGCTTGATGACGAAGGGCGACGGGCGCGCCATGGCTTCCACCAGATCGCCAAAATTTCCGGCGGCGTTGATCACCACAGAGGCCGTGATCTTTCCCTGCTTGCTGGCCAGCGTCCATTCATCCCTGGCAAATTCCCCGCCGGTGACTTCGGCGTTGCGCATGATGACCGCGCCATGGGCCAGGGCCTGGTGGGCATAGGCCAAAGGCGCAGACCAGGCATCGATGATATGTTCGCCGGGAACAAAAACCCCGCCCAGGGCATGCTTTGCCAGTTCCGGTTCTTTCAGGCGCAATTCGGTTTGCGAAATGGCCCGCACATCGGCGATGCCATTCTTGTGGGCCTTTTCGACAATGCCGGGCAAGGCGGCAAGTTCCGCTTCATTCCACGCCACGACTATGGCGGTGCTCTCGATGAGGGGAAGATTGAGCTTCTGGCGGATGCGGAGATATTCGGCGTAGCCCGCTTTCATGCAGCGCAGCTCCAGGCTTTTCGGCGGCGCGTCAAAGCCCGTATGGAGCAGCGCACTGTTGCCCTTGGAGGCGCCGGAGAGGATATCGCTGCCGCGTTCCAGCAGCACGCATTTCAAGCCGGCAATGGCAAAACGGCGGAGCAAGGCGAGCCCGACCACGCCACCACCGATCACCGCAATATCGAATCGCTGCTCCATTCCCTCTCACTATCACAAAACAAATTAGGCGGCTTGCGGGTCCCGGTTTCGGCTTTCAGAACCAGTTTTCGCTGGCGGTCATGCCATTCCCCGGCGCTGGCGCATCCGCTGGACCCAGGCGGTGATCAGGCGGTCGGCGATGATGCCGATGAAGGCGATGACGAGGCCCGCCACGATGCCGCGCCCGGCATCGGCCTTGGACAGCGCCTTGAACACTTCCTGGCCCAGGTCACGGGTTCCCACCATGGCGCAGATGATGATCATGCTGAGGGAGAGGAGAATCGTCTGGTTGATGCCGAGCATGATCTCGGGCATGGCGACGGGAAGCTGCACGCGGCGGAAGAGCTGCCACTTGGTGCAGCCCGAGACGATGCCCGCTTCCAGCAATTCGTGCGGCACCTGCCTGATCCCATGATTAGTGTAGCGCACCGCTGGCACGATGGAGAACGCGATGGTGGCGATCAGGGCCGTCACGTCGCCCACACGGAAGAGCATGACGACGGGAATGATGAAGCAGAAAGACGGGATCGTCTGCAGCGTGTCGATGATGGGGGTGACGATGGCCGCAACGCGGTCGCTGCGTGAACACCAGAGGCCGATGGGAATGCCGAGGGCCGAGGCCACGAGGGCTGAAACGCCGCAGAGGTAGAGCGTCTGCATGGCCGGCACCCAGAGCCCGGTTGTGGCGCAGAAGGCGGTGAGGAGAGCGATGACCAGGGCCAGCCCCCAGCCGCCCAGCCCCCAGCCCAGGGCCGTGAGCACGAGCAGGACACCGAACCACGGCAGGGCTTCGAAACCCGCCCGCAGGGGGTTAAGGAAACTGAGCAGGACAAAGACCCGCCCTGCTTCGATGGCGTCGAAGAAGTTGACGGTGATCCAGTCAACGCCCGCTTTCCAGTAAGGCGCGGTGGTGATGGTCAGGGAATCAGGCAGCGTGTTCAGCGCGGGGAAAACCAGGCTGAGGGCGGTAGTAACCAGAAGCACGGCAACGGCCAGAACAATGTTTGTGTGCCGGGCCCAGAATTTCTGGGTGCCTGCCGCTTCCGGCCGTTTCATGGCGATGGCCTGGCTGAGCCGGTCAAGCACGACCGCGATGATGACGATGGCGAGGCCGGCTTCCATGGCCTGGCCGATCTTCAGGGCGCGGAGCGCCAGCAGCACATCATAGCCAAGGCCGCCGGCCCCGATCATCGACGAGATGATGACCATGTTGAGGGCCAGCATGATCACCTGGTTCACGCCAATCAGCAGGGAGGGTTTGGCCGAAGGCAGCAGCACGCGCCACAGTTTCTGGCGTTTCGTGCAGCCCGCCATGTCGGCGAAATCCTTGATCTCCTGGGGCACCTTGTTGAGGCCCAGCACGGTTGCCCGCACCATCGGCGGAGTTGCGAAAAAGCCGGTGGCAAGCAGGGCGGACACCGGGCTTGCGCCAAAGAGCAGGAGCATGGGGATGAGGTAGGCGAAGGTCGGCATGGTCTGCATGAGATCGAGGGCTGGCGTAATCAGCCAGCGGTTCACGCCCGGCGAAAAATGCCCCCAGATGCCGAAAGCCAGTCCGGTAACGATGCAGAACGGTACGCAAATAATGATGAGCGCCAGGGTGAGCATGGAATTGTTCCACACATCGAAAAGAACGAGCGAGAGGAACCCCAGTCCACACAGAAGCGCCAGGCGGAGGCCACCGAAAATGTAGCCCAACCAGCCCATAACAAAGACCACGCCGACCCATGACAGACGCGGCAGGCTCCAGGCAGCTTCGCCCGTGCCGAACTTGAAGCCCTTGGCGAGCAGGTTAAAGGCAAAGCGCAGGGGTACTTCTATGAGACCTGCGAGCCAGCGGGTTAACCAGGTAAAATTCGTCTTGACCCAGGCCATGATCGCACTGACCCAGTCGTTGAACGGAATGACCAGCGCATCAGGATATTTTGCAAGCGGCGACAGGCTGTCGGGAACAAGCAGCAGAATGGCGGTTACCACAATAGCCACTGCGACAACCCCAGGGCCAAGCCAGCGGCCGCTGAATATCGCCGGGACTGAATGGGCGATATCGCTCATGCGTTTGCCCCCCGGTCCTTTCCGGAAAGCAGATTGATGACGGCCCGCGGTGTAATTTCACCGATCACTTCACCCGTGTCGCCGACAACGGCGAATGGTTTGGAAGAATCGACAATTGCCGCCGCGAAGCTTGCAACCTTGGCTTTTGCCGCAACTTTTTCCAGTCCGCCAGACTTCGCTGTCGCTGGCCCCATCAGGGCGCGTGCCGACAACACCTTGGCGCGGTTCACGTCAGCGGTGAATTCGGCCACATAGGCCGTCGCCGGATTGTTGACGAGATCTTCCGGCGTGCCGATCTGGATGATCTCGCCATCCTTCATGATGGCGATGCGGTCGGCCAGCCTTATAGCCTCATCGAAGTCATGGGTGATAAAGACCACCGTCTTCTTGAGAACGCTTTGCAGCCGTATCAATTCGGTCTGCATTTCGCGGCGGATCAGCGGATCGAGGGCCGAGAACGGCTCGTCAAGAAACCATATCTCCGGTTCCACGGCCAGCGACCGGGCAATTCCCACGCGCTGCTGCTGGCCGCCGGAAAGCTCCGACGGGAAATGGTGTTCGCGCCCGTTGAGGCTGACGAGTTCAATCATCTGATGGGCGCGCGCTTCGCGCTCGGCCCTGCCGATGCCCTGGATCGACAGCGGAAAGGCCACATTCTCCAGAACCGTGAGATGGGGCAGCAGGGCAAAGTGCTGGAACACCATACCCATTTTGTGCCGCCGGATTTCGATGAGTTCGGCCTCGCTGGCTTTCAGCAAATCCTTGCCGTCGAAAGTCAGTTCGCCGGCGGTGGGCTCAATCAGGCGCGACAGGCAGCGCACCAGCGTCGACTTGCCGGATCCGGAGAGGCCCATGACGATGAAGATTTCGCCTTCGCGCACGTCGAGCGTCGTGTTGCGCACCGCACCGACCAAGCCAGCCTCGTCAAGTTCGGCGGTGGTCGCCTTGCCGTTGCGCTCGCCCATGAATTTGGCCGCGTTGGGGCCGAACACTTTCCACAGGTTGCGGCACGATAGCTTGACCGGACGCTGAAATTCAGCGTCCGGTGTTTTCGCTTTCATGAGAATTGCCCCTGATACCGGCTTATTGAGCCCAGGCTTTCCATTTTGCTTCGTTGGCGGCAACCCATGCGGCTGCAACTTCCTCAATCGTCTTGCCATCCAGGTCAATCTGGCCTGACATGGCATTCAGCTCATTGGTGTCGATCTGATAGGCCTTGGCTACCTTGTAGGCAACCGGCCACTTATCCTTCATGCCGGCCCAGCCGAATTTCCAGATGTCGCCATGAGGCTTGCCGCAATCATAGGCCTTGTCGGGATTTGAGCCCCATTTCGGATCGGTGTAGCATTCCGGCGTATGCTCCGGAAATTCCACCCATTCGCCTTCATACTTTGCAGGGGCCCAATGGGGCGAGTAAACCCACAACATGACCGGCGCTTTGCGCTGATAGGCCGAGTCGAGTTCGGCAAACATCGCAGCGTCGGTGCCCGCGTGGATGACGGTGAAGGGCAGGCCGAGCGCTTCAACGCGTTCGTCGTCAAAGCCTTCCCAAGTGACCGGGCCACCGACATAGCGACCCTTGGGGGCGGTTTCCGCGGTGGAGAAGGCTTCGGCGCATTTCGGGTCCTTCAACGCTTCCCAATTGGGAAGGCCGGGGCATTTTTCCTTCATGTAAAGGGGGTACCACCATTCTTCCTTGGCCTTCGGACCCAGGGGGCCAAGGCGCTCGGTCTGGCCGGTTGCTTCGGAGGCCTTCATGGCCTCGCCCGCCGTCGTGTCCCAGTATTCCACGCCGACCGTCACATCGCCGTTGGTGAGGCTGGTGGTCAGGCTGGAAAGATAATCGCCGGTTGGGTATTCGACGGTGTATCCGAGCTTTTCGAGCACGCCGCCAAGTATTTTGGCGTTGAGGTTGACGCTGGTCCAGTCGAACAGGACGATCTTGATGGGATCGCTTGATTCAACCGCACCGGCGGATGTTGGCGCCAGCATGGGGGCCGCAACTGCGACTGCGGCGAATAGGGCAGATTTCCACGTCCGTATGAAACTCATTTTTTCCTCTCTGTTTATGGGCTTTTGCTTGAACCGTCGCGCCCGTTAAGTGCAGTGTCCACCTAAAATTGACCGGCTGTCAATCTGAAAGGCAGCAACCCCCGGCTGCCTGTTTTTTGAACAAGGTGCCGCGCAAAAGAAAAAGGGCGGCACAGGGCCGCCCTCCTCAATTTTTTGATCGCTGGTTATGAGCTGGCAGCAGCCTCGAGCGCTTTTTCCTGGGCCGCAATAGCGGCCTGGCGCTTGGCGATTTCCGCGCCAATCGGAGGGCCCTTGAAGCGCTTGTTCTCGCTCAGGAACCAGCCGAGGGCCAAGGCCACCGCCAGGAAGATCAGCGGATTGGTCAATTGATTCAGCGGGAACACAAGGTCCGGGAACAAGGGCAGGATGATCGGGTTGAAAGGCGGCTGGATACCGGCATAGGCGAGGATAATTACGCCAATGCAGGTGACCACCGCAAGCGGCTTCGACCAGATGCCCAAGCGGAATGGACCGAATTCCTTCCAGGTCTTTCCTTCTGCCAGGAGACCGGCTGCTACCGGCATGGCATAGGAAATATAGAGGAACAGGGCACAGCCCGCGGCAAGCGCGAACATGAACGGCGCATAGAAGCAGGCACCCGCCGAGAGAGCGGCGGTGAGCCAGATGGCATTGACCGGGGTGCGATGCACCGGATGGATCGTTGCCAGCTGTTTCGATGCCGGAAGGCCGCCGTCACGCGAGAAGGCGTAGATCATGCGCGATGTCGAGGTCATGCCCGCCAGCGCGCAGATGTAGTTTGCAACCACGATGCCGATGGCCAGGATCGCCTTGAGGAACAATGGCATTGGCAGGTTGTTGAACAGGTTGAAGAAGGAGTTGAAGCCGTCCTTCGCACCCAGTGCCGTATCGGGCATCGCCAAAACAAACGATGCGGCGAGGAAGAAGCCGAACAGAAGCGACCAAAACACGGAATGCAGCATGCCTTTCGGCACAGCGGTCCGCGCGTTCAAAGTCTCTTCAGAAGTATGGGCTGACGCATCAAAGCCCGTGATCGTATAGAGCGGATAGAGCAAGCCGATCAGGAAGGCGACAAGCGCCGTCCGCGGTTCCGGCACGACCGAGCCGCCGAGTTCACCCGTGTTGTTCACAAAAGTCGTGAGGCGGGAGAGGTCGAAGCTTGCGCCCCAAACCAGCATGGAGATAATCAGCAAGGTAGCGATCACAAAAATCAGATAGCCCGAAAAATCAGTGAGCATCGTAGTAACCTTGATGCCGAAGTGATTGAAGAGCGCCTGTGTAATGGCAAAAATCGAGACGAATATGCTGGAATGCCAGGCACCCCAGGTTGACGTATCCATTCCGAAAACACCGGTAAGCACGAGATCCTTGAGCAATAGATAAACGCCGAAGTTTACCGAGGCGACAACGAAGATGAGGCCCACCAGGTTAATCCAGGCGCAGAGCCAGCCCCAGCCACGGCCGCCGAGGATGGAAGCCCAATGATAAAGGCCGCCGGCCGTTGGATAGGCCGAGGCGATTTGTCCGACTGAAGCCGCAACGACCAGCGCGAACACGCCGCCGATGATCCAGCCGATGGCGACGGAGAAGCCGCCGCCGGACGACATTGCCACCGGGAAAGCGGTGATGCCGCCCGCCAGAATGCAGATGATGGAAAATGAAATCGCGAAGTTCGAAAACCCGCCCATGCGGCGGGCGAGTTCCTGGGCATAGCCCATTCCGTGAAGGACTTTCTCGTCCTCAGTCAATTTATGATCAGCCATAAGGCCCTCCCCGTACATCCGAGGGGACCCGGACGACATTGGTTTCCCTAATATACCTTGAGCATTGCACCCCCCGGTGCAGTGTTTTGCTTGAGGCCTTCCCCTGAGTCGGCATTGTGACCGGGGGTAAGAGGCACGTCAACCTTAGTTGTACGACTAAGGTTGCAGTGCACAAAACAGTCTGGGACGCTTGCCGGGTGGGCAAATGGTCTATGCAAAAGCCAGGCCCGCAAACTATAGAAGGGCCATGGGCAAGACTTTCATCAGCATCGGCGAATGCATGGCGGAGATCCAGGCACAG
This sequence comes from uncultured Alphaproteobacteria bacterium, assembly GCA_963753025.1. Classification (GTDB taxonomy): domain Bacteria; phylum Pseudomonadota; class Alphaproteobacteria; order Rhizobiales; family Aestuariivirgaceae; genus Aestuariivirga. The sequence goes on from CAVWAY010000022.1 coordinate 82,150, forward strand.
GGATGACGGGCTCTACCGTCTGGGCTTTGCCGGCGATACGCTCAATACGGCGTGGTACATGCGGGCTTTGACGCGGGCCGAAGATGTGACCGTTGATTATGCGACCGTGGTGGGCACCGACTCCCTGTCGTCGAAGATGCTGGCCTTTCTGAAAGCCAATGGTGTTGGCACCCGTTTCATAAAGGAAGTTTCTGACCGGACGGTGGGGCTGTATCTGATCACGCTCACCGGGGCCGAACGGAATTTTACCTATTGGCGCAGCGCTTCGGCGGCGCGATTGCTTGCTGAAGACAAGGCGGCATTGAGTGATGTGCTTTCTCAGGCCGATGCCATTTATTTTTCCGGGATCACACTCGCCATTCTGTCACCCGGTCACCGTCGAAATCTTTTGTCCGTATTGCAGGAGATGAAATCACGTGGCGCCACCATTGCGTTTGATTCAAATGCGCGGCGCAGGCTTTGGCCTTCCGACCGGGCGATGAAGGCGGCGATGATCGCAGGCTACAAGGCTTCCACCCTTGCACTTCCCACGTTCAGCGATGACCAGGCCTTGTTTGGCGATGCCACGCCAGCGGAGTGCGCCAGACGCATTGCAGGCTATGGCGTGAAGGAAATTGTTGTCAAAGACGGCGGCAATCCTTGCGTTGTGTCGGTGGGCACAAATCTGTTTTCCGTTGCTCCGGAGCCGGTTCAGGACGTCGTCGATACGACGGGTGCGGGAGACAGCTTCAACGCCGGTTATCATTGCGGCGCGCATGTCCAACCACGAGCCGCTGGATGCCGCAAAGTTGGGCCATCGGGTTGCGGGCCGGGTTATCCGCGAGCGCGGCGCACTTCTCGCCATGGCGTCGTTTTCCGATCTCGTTGCAGGGTGATTGGTGTTGATTCAGTGCCCCGCCCGGTGCTCAATAGTTCCATGAAAGCGGGTGCGTGATGATCAATACGATGGAACTGGCAAAACAGGTGACGGCCACGGGCAAGCGGAGCGGCGGGCGCGAAGGCAGGCGGGCCTTGCGGGCGGTTCCCATGGCCTCGTTTCCAACGCTGGTGCGCAATATCCCGACCTACCAGATGGTGCCGGACGAGGCGGTGGAGCTCATTCACGACGAGTCGATGAAAATCCTCGAAGAGGTGGGCTGCGAATTCCGCGACGACGAGGCCATTTCCATGTGGAAGGCGGCGGGCGCTGATGTTACGGGCACGCGGGTGCGGATCGACCGGGCGCTGCTGATGAGCCTGGTGGCAAAGGTGCCGCCGGAATTTACGTTGAATGCGCGCAATCCCGAACGCACCGTAAAGGTCGGTGGCAAGAACACCGTGTTTGTGCCTATGTATGGCGCTCCTTACGTGCGCGGGCTTGACGGCGAGCGGCGCTATGGCTCGCTGGCCGATCTCAACAACCTGCACAGGCTGGCCTATATGTCGCCGGCTTTGCATTCCTCCAGCTCGATTATTTGCGAGCCCATGGAAATTCCGGTGCCCAAGCGGCACCTGCACATCATTCATTCGGCGCTGAAGCATTCCGACAAGCCCTTCATGGGCATCGTCACGTCGAAGGAGCGGGCCGAGGATGTGATGAAGATGTCAGGCATCGTGTTCGGCGAGGACTATGTGAAGGACAACACGGTTGTGGTGTCGATCACCAATTGCAATTCGCCGCTGGTGTGGGATGCCACCATGCTGGATGCCATGAAGGTTTATGCGCGGCATAACCAGCCGCTGATCCTGGCACCCTTTGCGTTGTGCGGGGCTTCGACGTCCGCTTCTTCCATCGGCGCCGTGGCGCAGGTGAATGCGGAAGCGCTGGCGGGTGTTGCTTTCACCCAGCTCATCCGCCCGGGATCGCCCGCAGCTCTACGGGCAGTTCATGGTGACGGTGGACATGAAAACCGGCGCGCCCATGGGCGGAACGCCGGAAGCGGCCCAGATGATGTTTGTGATGGGGGCGCTGGCGCGGAAATATAATCTTCCGTGGCGCACCTCCGGTTTCCATGTGGGCTCGAAGCTCAATGACGCGCAGGCGGGCTATGAATCCAACATGCTCATGCATGCGGCCATTCTTTCGGGCGCCAACTACATCTGGCATGTGGCGGGCTGGCTGGAGGCGGGCCTGTGCTGCGGCTTCTCCAAATTCGTGACTGACGCGGAGCAGCTTCAGGGCTGGTACAAGTATGCACAAGGCCCCTCCTTCGATGATTTCAAGGAGGCGATGGCGGCCATCCGCGAAGTGGGGCCGGCCGGGCATTTCCTCGGCACCAAGCACACGCTTGAGCATTTCGAAAATGCCTTCTTCATTCCCTCGGTCATGGATTTCAATCCTTTCGAGCAATGGTCCGCCGAAGGCGCAAAGGACCATGACACGCGGGGCCGCGACAAGGCCGCCGCCATGCTTGCGGCATACGAAGAACCTGCGATGGATCAGGGCATTGCCGATGGACTGAAGGACTTCATCGCAAAGCGTGAATCCGAACTGCCGAATAGCGTGAGCTAGGCAAATTGCAGATCTTTGTTGATGCGGATGCCTGCCCGGTGAAGGAGGAGGCTGCGAAAGTTGCGGCGCGCCACAAGCTTGTCATTCACTATGTTTCAAACTCTCACATGCGGCTGCCATTTGGCGACAATGTAAAGCGCGTCGTCGTTTCCGATGGGGCAGACGCGGCCGACAACTGGATTGCCGAACAATGCGCCATCGGGGACATCGTGGTCACCGCCGACATTCCGCTTGCCTCGCGGGCGATCAAGAAGGGTGCACATGTCATCTCGCATTTCGGAAAGCCCTTTACCCAGGACAGCATCGGCATGGCGCTGGCGATGCGTGATCTGATGTCGCAATTGCGCGAAACAGGCGAGATGCGCGGCAGCAATCCGGTTTTCACGCCGAAAGACCGGTCGAATTTTCTGCAGGGACTCGAAAATGCCATTCAGCTTGCCAAGCGCTCTGGCTCCTGAGCCCTGCCCCGTGTTAGCCTGCCTTGATGATTGACTATCTCACTTCGGCCCTTGCAACCCTGCTTGTTGTCGCCGATCCGCTTTTGCTCAGCGCTCTGTTCCTCGCCATCACCCATGGCATGAGTGACAAGGAGCGGCGCGAAGTGGCGCTCCGGGGAACGCTCATTGCCTTTTTGATACTGGTGGCGACGGGGCTCGGCGGAGCGAAACTGCTGGACCTGCTCGGGATTTCAATTTCCGCCTTTCGCATCTCGGGCGGCCTGCTGCTGCTCTGGTCGGCGGCGGAAATGGTGTTCGACCGCCGCGGCCAGCGATTGCAGGCCACGGCGGAGACAGCAGTGAGCGTTGACCATGTGAAAAACATCGCAGCGTTTCCGCTTGCCATTCCGCTCATTGCTGGGCCGGGCGCCATTACCGCGATGATCCTGCTTGCCGGGAAATCCGAAGGCCAGATGGATTATCTGGCCGGGCTTTTCGGCGTCACGGCCCTGGTGATGCTGGCCTGCTATGTGAGCTTCCTGCTGGCCGAACGCATCTCGAAGCTCCTGGGGATTACGGGGCGCGCCGTCAGCACGCGCATGCTTGGCATCATCCTGGCGGCCCTTGCGGTACAATTCGTGATCGACGGCGTTATTGCGCTGGCTCGCCCATAACAGGGCCAGGAGAAATTTGCGGGGAAAAAAGAGGGGTGAACGGCAGCAACCTTTAGCCGTCCACCCCTTTACGAAAGTGGATTTAAACAAGCCACTCCGCGACACGAGTACTCTGTAATGAAAATGGGAGGATCCAAGACAGACGTGTGCATTGCGTATACTTTGCAAAGGCCGGGCCAATTCTTGGAGAGCTTTAAAATTCTTTTAATTCATTGATTTTGCTTGATAATTTTAATTTCTAAGAATTTCTGCTCGAGCATTTGCCCAAGTGCAATGAGCAAGAAATTATGTGCAATGCAGCAATTAAAAGAGCAGCAAATCAATCGGGCTGACTGGTTTTTAGCCACTGCCCGAAACGGTTCATGGCCTCCTGCAACTGGGCCGGGTCGCGCAGATAGCACATGCGCATGAATCCCTCGCCATCGGCGCCAAAGGCGGAACCAGGGGCAAAGCCGACGCCAGCCTCATCGATCAGGCGGCGGGCGGTGGCGGCGGAATCGGTCATGCCTTCAATCCTGAAGAACATGTAGAAAGCCCCGGTTGGGACTTCAAAGCGGATCTGGGGGAATTCGCGGAGGAAATTCACCACGAGATCGCGGTTGGCCAGGGCCCGGGCCACCTGCATGGCGATAAAATCGTCGCCATTATCGAGGGCGGCAACGCAGCCGCGCTGCAGGAAAGCCGCGGTGCCGCTGGTGTTGTACTGGATGATCCGTTCGATCACCGGGCCCAATTCCCGCGGGGCCTGGAGCCAGCCCACGCGCCAGCCGGTCATCGCCCAATTCTTGGAAAACGTGTTGGCGAGCAGGAGACGCTCCTCGACGTCGCAAACATCCAGAAAAGAGGGCGCGCGGGGCTCATTCTTGGCACCGTAGTAGAAGCGCGAATAGACTTCATCGCCGAACATCCAGATGCCGTGCTTGCGGCAGACATCGCGGATGGCAATGAGATCATCGCGCGAAGCGGTCCAGCCCAGGGGGTTGGATGGCGAATTGAGGCACAGCGCCTTGGTGCGCGGCGTGATGGCGGCAAAAAGGCGGTCAAAATCCAGCGACCATTTCCCGTTGCGGAATTCCATCGGCACTTCGACGGGGCGCGAGCCCTGCAGGCGCAGGGGACCGGCATAGTTGGGCCAGGCGGGGGACGGAATGATGACTTCATCATCTTCCCCGGCAATCATCTGAATAGCGGTCTGGATCGCCTGCATGCCGCCGCCGGTGACGAAAAAATTCTCAAAGCTGAAGTCGCGGCCGAAATGGCGGGTGTGATAACGGGCCAGCGCCTCGCGCAGTTCCGGAATGCCGCGCTGCCAGGTGTAAAAGGTTTCACCCTTAAGGAGGCTTTCAGCGGCGGGCTTGCAGAATGCTTCGGGCGTTGGAAGATTTCCCTCGCCTGCCCACAGAGGAATGACACCGGGCCTGCCGAAGCCATACATGGCGGCCTTGACGATGCCGCTGTCGGGTTCAGCCTGGGCGGGCTTGGTGATAGCTCAAAAGATGCGACTGATTTTTCATGGGCGCCCTTAGAGCAAAAAAGCAGCCCGGATGTCCAGCACCCGGGCCCATATCAGACATACCCCAGACGCTTACTTCTTTTTGGCAGTAACCAGCGCGTCGCGGATTTCCTTGAGCAGGACTTCGGTGGTCGACGCGGCCGGTGGCGGCGTTGGCTTTTCGGCTCTTTTCAGCCGGTTCGAAAACTTCACGAGCTGGAAGAGAATGAAAGCAATGATCAGGAACTGGATCAGGACAGTGATAAAGCTGCCATAGGCAAAGGTGGCGCCCTGGGCTTTTGCCGCCTCAAGTGTCGGCGCGGTGACAGTGGAGGAAAGGCCGAAGAAATAATTGTTGAAGTCAAGTCCGCCAAACAGGACGGCAATGATGGGCATGATCAGATCATCAACGATCGAAGCGACGATTTTTCCAAAAGCGCCACCAATGATGACGCCAACGGCGAGGTCAAAGGCATTGCCTTTGAAGGCGAAATTTTTGAATTCATCCAACATCTTAATCCCCATTCTTCGTTTAACGAATCAACTCGAAAAAGCGACACGCGCAAGCGCTGGCATCCGCATAGCATAAGTCACGCCGCGGGCGATAAAGAAAACACTGAGTGCCGCCCAGAGGCCGTGATTGCCGAAGTTGCGCTCAAGAATCCACCAGGCGGCCAGGTAAATCATGAGGGACAGTACCATCATGTTGCGCATGTCGCGGGTCGCCAGGGCGCCGGTGAAAATGCCGTCGAACTGAAAGCAGATGGTGCCGAGCAGCGGCGTGAGTGCGGCCCAAAACAGATAGTGCCTTGCGGTTTCACGCACCTCCGCATTGACCGTCATGAGGTCGATGAACCAGGGTCCGGCAAACCAGATGATGGCGCTGCAGATTGTTCCCACAACAAGAGCCCACAGGGTTGTGAGTCTGATGGCCTGATTGAAGCGGGCGCGATTCTTGGCGCCGACGGACTGGCCCACCAGGGCTTCCGAGGCATAGGCGAAACCATCAATAAGATAGGCGGCCACTTCAAAGAAATGCAGGAGCACGGCATTGGCGGCAATGGTCACGTCGCCGGCACGGGCGCCGCGCGCCGCAAACCAGGCGAAGGCGAAAACCAGGCAGAGGGTGCGGATCATGATGTCGCCGTTGGCGCTCAGGGTGCGCATGACTTTTTCGCGGTTCCAGATTTGCGCCCAGCTCGCCCTGGCTTTCGTCTTGTGGATGGAGCGCCAGATGAGAACGCCGCCGAGGAGGACGGCCGAGATTTCGGCGATCAGGGCGGAGAGGCCAACGCCATCGGCGGTCATGCCGAGCGAGAGCACGAACCAGGCGCCAAGCGCCATGTTCACAAGATTTAGAAAGATCTGGACGACGAAAGCGATGGCGGCGCGGCCCTGGCCGATGAACCAGCCGAGGATGCAGAAATTCGTCAGGGCAAAGGGTGCCGACAGAATGCGGTAGCGGAAATAGATTTCGCCCTTGGGCCCGCATTTCCGGCGAGCCGCCCATCAGGTCAAAGGCCACTTTTTCGATGAGGGGGCTGGCGAGGATGAGGCAGAGGCCGACGGTTACGGCAATGGCCAGGGCGCGCCAGAGAACGGCGGTTACTTCGGCAAATCGCCAGCGCCTACGGCCTGCGCCGAAAGGCCGCCGGTGGACAGGCGGAGAAAGCCAAAGCCCCAAAACAGGAAGGAAAAGATCAGCGAGCCAATGGCAATGGCGCCAATATAATGAGCCTCCGGCAATTGCCCGATGACGGTGGTGTTGACCACGCCGATCAGGGGTTCCGTCACGTTCGACAGCATGATCGGCACGGCAATGGTCAGCACCGAGCGATGGCTGATCGGCATGAGCGAGATGGAGGATTTCATGAGCCCCGTGTTGCTTTAGAGCACCCGCCGAGTCAAGCTCAGGGCCATGAGTTCCCTGCCACAAAAATTTCAGGACTGGTTTACGTCGCGCGGCTGGAGTCCGCGGGCGCACCAGCTTGCGATTCTTGATCATGCGATGAAGGGTGAAAGCGCTCTGCTCATTTCGCCAACGGGCGGCGGCAAGACGCTTGCCGGATTTTTGCCGAGCCTGGTGGAGCTGTCCGAGGCCCATGAACGCAATGGCATCCACACGCTTTACATCTCGCCGCTCAAGGCGCTGGCGGTGGATATCGCGCGCAATCTTGAAGCGCCGGTGCTGGAGATGGCGCTGCCGATCACCATTGAAACGCGCACCGGCGACACGCCGCATTCCCGGCGCAAGCGCCAGCGCGAAAATCCACCCGACATTCTGATCACGACGCCGGAACAGGTTTCGCTGCTGATTGCTGATCCGGGTGCGGCGCATATGCTGCGCCATCTCAAATCCATCATTCTCGATGAGCTGCATTCGCTGGTGACATCCAAGCGGGGCGTGCTGCTGTCGCTCGCCCTTTCGCGGGTGCAAAGCTTTGCGCCTGACAGCGCGGCGCATTGGGCTTTCAGCAACGGTGGCTGATCCGGAAGCCTTGCAAAGCTGGCTTGCACCCACAGGAAACGGACCGGTTCCGCTTGTGATGGGAAGCGCGGGGGCTGCTCCCGTCATTCGCATTCTGAAATCGGCGGAGCGGGTGCCGTGGTCCGGGCATTCCTCGCGTTACGCGATTGAGGAAGTCTATGCGGAAATCACCCGCGCCAAGATGACGCTGATTTTCGTCAACACCCGCAGCCAGGCCGAAATGACTTTTCAGTGGCTGTGGGAGGTCAATGAAAACCATCTCCCCATCGCGCTCCACCATGGCTCTCTTGATGTGGGGCAAAGGCGCAAGGTGGAGGCGGCCATGGCAGCGGGAAAGCTGAAGGCCGTGGTTTGCACCTCGACGCTTGATCTCGGCATTGACTGGGGCGATGTGGACCTTGTCATTCACGTGGGGGCGCCGAAAGGCTCCAGCCGGCTGCTGCAGCGCATTGGCCGTTCCAATCACCGGCTCGACAGCCCCAGCGAGGCGCTGCTGGTTCCTTCCAACCGGTTTGAGGTGCTGGAATGCGAAGCAGCCCTGCAGGCGGCCAAGGAGAACGCCCAGGACACTGAATACCCCGCGGTTCTCAAGCTCGATGTGCTGGCGCAACATATTCTGGGGCGGGCCTGCGCCGGGCCATTCGATGCGGACGAATTCTTTGCCGAGGTGACGCGGGCCTGGACTTACCGCAATTTGACGCGGGCGGATTTCGATGCGGCGATGGATTATGTGGCAACGGGCGGCTACGCGCTACGGGCTTACGAGAAATATGCCAAGCTGAAACGGCGGGAAGACGGGCTGTGGCGTCTGACCCATCCGCTTATTGCCCAGCAATACCGGTTGAACATGGGTACCATTGTTGAGGCGGCAATGCTGAAGGTGCGGATTGCCAGCGTCAAGCGCCGGGCCGGCAAGCGGGTTGTCACCGGAGGACGGAGCCTTGGCGAGTTGGAAGAATGGTTTCTCAGCCAGCTTTCGATTGGCGATACGTTCCGGTTTGCCGGAGAGGTTCTGCGCTTTGAGGGCCTCGATGAATTCGGCGCCCTGGCCACCCGCACCTTCGACAGCGATCCCATGGTTCCCTCCTACGAAGGCGGAAAATTTCCACTCTCCACCTATCTGGCGGAGCGAGTGCGGGAAATTCTGAGCAGCCCGGCCAAGTGGAAAACATTGCCGTTTCAGGTTCAGGACTGGCTTGCGATGCAGCGCCAGAAATCCGTGATCCCGCGGGCCCACCAGATGCTGGTTGAAACTTTTCCCCGGGCGGAGAAGCATTATCTGGTGTGCTACCCCTTTGCCGGACGGCTGGCGCAGCAAACCCTTGGCATGCTGCTGACGCGGCGGCTGGAGCGCTGGGGGGCACAGCCCTTGGGGTTTTCTGCTTCCGAATATGCCCTGGCGATCTGGACGGTGCGCGATGTTTCGCTGATGATTTCTTCCGGCAGGCTGTCGCTGGAAAAATTGTTCGATGAAGACATGCTTGGTGATGATCTTGAAGCCTGGTTGGCGGAATCAAACCTGATGAAGCGCACGTTCCGAAACGCCGCGATCATTGCCGGGCTGATCGAGCGGCGCTGGCCGGGAAAGGAAAAGACCGGGCGGCAGGTGACGGTCAATTCCGATTTGATCTATGACGTGCTGCGTTCGCACCAGCCGGACCATATCCTGCTTCGAGCGGCATGGGACGATGCCGCGGACGGCCTCATTGATATTCACCGACTGGCTGAACTGCTGAAGCGCATCAAGGGACAACTCCTGCACCGGGCGCTCGACACGGTCTCGCCGCTTGCGGTTCCGGTGCTGCTTGAGATCGCGCGCGAATCAATTTACGGCGAGGCGCATGATGCCCTTCTCTCCGAAGCTTCCGGCGCCCTCATCGACGAGGCCATGGGGCTTGTCTAAGGAGCATCGCATAAGCCTCAACGGGCTCGATTTTATCCCCGACCTTTCGGGGGCGCTGTTCGTGCCTGATTTCAAAACCCTGCTCATCGCCGATCTGCATTTGGAGAAGGCCTCCAACATGGCGCGGCGCGGGGTGCATCTGCCGCCCTATGATACGCGGGCCTCGCTGATGCAACTGGAAGCGGTCATTGCCCAGACACGGCCGGAGCAACTGATTTTCCTCGGCGACAGTTTTCATGATGACGGGGCGCGGGAGAGAATTGACGGCGCGGACCTGGCGCGGCTGCGGGCGCTTTCGGAAAATGCGGCGACAATCTGGATTACGGGCAATCATGATCCGCATCCGCCAACCGACATTGGCGGGCGCATTGCTGATCACGTGGTGCTTGGCGGCGTGACGCTCCGGCATGAACCGAAGCAATTAGGGGAAGAAGATTTTGAAATTTCCGGCCACCTGCATCCCGGAAGTGCGGTGAGCCAGCGGGGCAAGCGCATTCACTGCAAATGTTTCATTGCCGACAGCCGCCGCCTGATCATGCCGGCCTTCGGCAGTTTCACCGGGGGACTCAGCATATCCGCTCCGCCATTCAGGACGCTCTACGTGGAGCGGAACTTCCATGTGTGGATGCTCAGCCAGCGGGCCATCTACAAGTTTCCGGGCAAACGCGTGAGCTAAGGTTCAGCTTGTTCTTTCCTGCAACTGGCTGATCAAATCAGCGGTGACTTCACCCGTTACCTTCAAACCGTATTGAAGCTGGAAGAGGCGAATGGCATTCGTGGTGCGCACACTCATGCGTCCATCGGGTTCACCGATGTTGAAGCCCAGCTTGTTCAGCAGTTGCTGCGCTTCGCCAATGGGATCTACGTTCGCAGCCTGCGGCTTTTCAAAAACAGGCTCAACTGGTGTGATCTGAGTAAGCGACGCGGGACTCTGCCAGGCAGCGTCCTGGATCGTCACCACATTGGCGTTTTCGGGCGGCCGTTGCGGAACCCAGGCCCTGGCCTTGGCGCGCACGGCTTCCACGACGAGCGGCGAGAGATTCTGCGAGAGCACTTCGGCGCGCTTCTTGGCATCGGGATCATTCTGGCGTGCGGCAACCAAATACCAGAACAGGGCTTCATCGACATTGGCCTTTGTGCCCAAGGCCCGCTCATAGAGAACGGCGAGATTGAACTGGCTGTCCTTCAGGCCATTCTGGCTGGCCGCCAGAAACCATTTATAGGCCAAATCATAATTCGGCTTTCCGGCTTCGGTTCCCGCTGCAATGACGGCGGCGTTGTGCATGGCCTTGACGTTGCCCTGGGCGGCGGCGCGCTCATACCAGATGAGGGCGGTGGCAGTATCCTTGGGCACGCCGCGGCCGCGTTCAAACAGCGTGGCGAGTCGGTATTGGGCGGGCGCCAGGCCGGCAAGGGCCGCCTTCTGATACCAATGGGCGGCGCGCGTTACATCCTGGGTAACGCCTTCGCCATCGAGATAGCGCGTCGCGACAATAAACTGCGCGGAGGCGTCGCCCGTTTCGGCGGCGCTGCGGAGTTCTTGCGAGCCTAATTCAGGCGGCGGCATTTCACGTTCACCTGCTGTCGTGCCGGGTTCGGCGACAATTGAGGCAATAGTTGCGTCGGTTTTTTGATTGGGCAGCGAACCGGTGAGGATTTCATCGATGGAACTGGGGCCATCGCTGTTTTCCTGCGGCAGGGAATCGGTGGTCTTTTCCACCAGGAACTGGCTCTCCGGCGCAACGGCAGGGGTGACGGCGTTGCTCTGCTTTGCCGGGGCGCCGGGTTGAACCGTTTCTTCAATTGGTGCTGCTGGCGTGGTCGAGGTGGACTTCTGCGGCTTATTGAGCATGTTGAAGGTGAAAGCGGTGACGGCGGCCAGCAGAACAAGCCCCGCCAGCACGAGGGTGCGGCGCTTACTGTTATTTTTGTTGATGGCCGGCTTGATTTCCGGCGGCAATTTTTCACCGGTGGGAATGGCGCGGCCCGGCTTTGCAGCCGATTTCAGGAAGGGCAGATTGTATTTGCGGGCCGACTTGGCGCTCGGTGCAAGGCTGGCAAGAATGCTCTTTTGCGCCGAGGCCTGGGCGGCCCGGCGGGCGGCCGTAATGAAATCGTCAGAGGCGGCGTCGGCATCGTCGGGCAACGGCGGTTCACCGCCCGGCAGGGTTGATTGCGAAAGCCAATCGGACAACGGGTTGGCATCCGATGGGGCTTGCGCCTGGACAACCGGGTTGACGGGGCTTTCCAGTATGAGCTCAGGTTCTGGCTCGTGAGACTCAGGCATGGGTTGGGCCCGTTCGGAGTCATCCTTCCAGTTTTCCGTGTGTTCACGCTCGGGTGCTGCAAAATTACTGCCCTGGGCCGCGGCGGCGGCCACCTGCTGGCCCACGGCGGCGGTTTCCAGTTCGGCAAGTTTTGTGACGATCTGCTCGAGGGTGTCGTGGACGGCTCGCAGGGTTTCCTGATTGCGCTTGTCGGCACCTGCGGCGCTTTCGCGCACGGCCTGCAGGCCTTCTTCGAGGGCCTGCAACTCCGGCGAGCTTCCCGATATGAGCGGCGTTGCGCCCGGGGCATTCATCAGTCGGTCGGCCATCCGGTTGGCCGCATCCTCAGCCACGTCCTTGGCCCAATCGCGGCTCTGCTCAACGCTATCAAACAACTGGTTGATGGCCCGCTCGATGGTTTCGAGATGGCCGAGCTGGTGTTCGGTTTGGCCAACACGATCAGCAACTTCGGAAATCTTCTGCTCAAGGGCAAGCTGGGCCTGGCCATCGCCTTGCGCCTGCAACGCGTCATTCAGGCGGTGATCAAGTTCAGCCATGCGGCGCTCGAGATCGCCGAGCTGGGGATTGTTGCGGGCCGATTGCTGGCTTTGTTCAAGGCGCTGGGTGATATCGATCAGGCGCTTGTCCATGTCGGCGAGGGGGCGCATATCGGGACCCTGGGCGACGCGGGTTGAAAGCTGTTCGAGGGCCACGCGCAGGGCATGGACATCACGCTCGGATGCGGTTTCGGTGCGGGTGCTATCGATGCGCTGGTTGAGCAGGCCTATCTCAGCGCGCAGCCTTTGCATTTCGGCGCTGTTGTTTCCGCCCTGGCCGGAAAAGGCGGTTTGCGCCTCTTTCAAAAGTTTGAGGATGCGCTGCTCGATTTCGCGGAGTTCGGCCTGCGAGGTTTGCACCGCAGCCGTCTGGGCCTTGGAAGCCAGGACTTCGGCGGATTCACGAACGGTTTCGATTCTGTCGGCGAGTTGGGCAAGTTCTTCGCGCAGGATATTGGAAAGGCCGGCGTCGGATTTGTTTTCGCTGCGCTCCACGCGGGTGGAAAGTTCATTCAAGCGGGATTCAAGACTGGTGAAGGCGGGAGCCGATTGGAGGACCTGTTCGCTGGTGGAAGAAGTTGCACGCTGGGCCATTTCGGCCATGCGGTCCTGCATGGATTTCAGACTGTCGCGGGTGCGGCGCTCGCTGATCTCGATATGCTCGACGATGTTGCGGACGGCGGTTTCCAGGGATTTGAAGGCGGCCGGCTCTTCCGGCTTGCTGATCGTCGGCATCTTTGCCGTCTGCAGCACCTGCCGGCTTAAAACAGCGAGGCGTTCGTTGACCGCAGTGAAGGCTTCAACCGTTTGGCGCTCGTTGCTTTCAATGCGATTGAGAATCTTGGTGAGGTTTTCTTCGTCCTCCATCCGGTTTTCGGAGGCATAGCTGGCCGGCGCGGTGTTTTGCTCACGTCTGGCAATGCGGGACAGTTGTTCGGCGATGTCTTCAAGACGGATCGAGGTTTCGGCACGGGCCGGAGTGGCGCGCTGATGGCGTGGGGCGGGAGCAGATTCGTGCTCTTCGGCGGAATCGAGAATTTTGGAGTTGAGCCATTCGCCAAGGGTCATGCCGGAGCGGCGGGCCGCATCTTTCGCGGCTTCGCGGGTTTCCGGCTCAATGCCCTTTACACTCCACGGAATTCCCGGTTTCATTCGCACTTCCACTTTTGACGTCACCTTGGATTCCCCCATGCGTCCCGAAAGACGAATCTCAGGCGCTAGAATTCTTGCCTTCCCTAGAAGTTAACGTTTTTGGTAAATATTCAGTTAAGTATCTGTTTTTTTCTTGTATTTTTCTCTCACAGCTCCCCAGCAACTGGACTCATTGTGCCCCATTCATCCGTGCTCGCTTACCTCGGCAATCCCCTCGACCGCTGCGCCAACCAAAGATCCGATGAGGCTTGGCTCACGCGCCTGCTGCACCAGCCGTCGACGCGGCACATTCACATGAGCGGCGACAAGACCTTTATCAGGGACGGAAAGCTGCAGACTTTTGAGTCAGCAACGACGCCCGAATGCGTTCTTCTCGGCGTCGATGCGGATGGCATCGGCTGGTTTGCCAGCCCGGCACAGGCGAATGACACCCTCATGGATTTGCGCAGCCTTGCGGTGGCGGGAACGCTGCCGCGAGGCGAGCTTGCCATTCTTGCCCAGGCCCGTTCCCTGCTGCATTGGCACGAGCGCCACGGGTTTTGCGCCAATTGCGGCGTGAAGACGGCGATGCGCGATGCGGGCTACCGCCGCCATTGCGCGGCTTGCGCCACGGATCATTTTCCGCGCACGGATCCGGTGATCATCATTGCAGTGCGCCATAAAACCCGCATGCTTCTGGGGCGGCAAAGCGCCTGGCCGGAAGGCATGTATTCAACCCTTGCGGGCTTCATGGAACCGGGCGAGACAATTGAAGAGGCGGCACGGCGGGAAGTTTTCGAGGAAGCGGGCATCCGGGTTGGCGATATCAAATTCCATGCGAACCAGCCATGGCCCTTTCCTTCGAGCCTAATGATCGGACTGATCGGTGAGGCGCTTAACGATGACATCATCGTTGATCCGAAGGAGCTTGAAACGGCGCGCTGGTTTGAGCGCGACGAGGTTCAGTCCATGCTCGACAAAAGCCACCCGCAGGGATTGAACGCCCCGTTGCCCCTAGCCATTGCGCATCACCTTATCCGCGCCTGCCTTCAGTCAACCTGAGAGGGCGCCATTCGCCGGGCGAATTCTTCGCGGTAGGGGCTTGCCTTGTAAACCCCGAGGACGCGCATGTAGGAGGTGAAAAAGGCCAATTCCTCCAGCGCCAGGCGCACGCCGCGCTGTTCCGGATGGCCTTCAATATCAGCATAGAATTGCGTGGCCGAGAACTGGCCCTCGATCTGGTAGGATTCAAGTTTCGTCATGTTCACGCCATTGGTGGCAAAGCCGCCCATGGCCTTGTAGAGGGCGGCGGGAACGTTCCGTACACGGAAGATGAAGCTGGTGATGATCGGTTCAGTGCCCAGCGCCGCATCCTTTGCTTCAGCCGAAAGCACCACAAAACGCGTGGTATTATGGGCCTCGTCCTCAATATCCTCGCGCAGGATATCGAGGCCGTAAATCTTCGCCGCCAGTTTCGAGGCGATGACGGCGCGGGCTTTGTCCTTGCTCTCGCTCAATTCACGGGCGGCTCCGGCGGTATCAACCGCGACCACCGCTTTCAAGCCGAGTTCGCGGATGAGCTTGCGGCACTGGCCCAGGGCATGCACATGGCTGTGGACGGATTTGACGGCACCAACGCTCACGCCCGGCATGGCGAGGAGCTGGTGATGGACGCGCAGAAAATATTCGCCGACGATATGGAGGTTGGCGGCCGGCATGAGGTGATGAATATCGGCCACGCGGCCCGCCACGGAATTATCAATGGGGATCATGGCAAGGGCCGCCTCGCCATCCTTCACGGCCTGGAAGGCATCCTCGAAGGTGCGGCAGGACAGCGGCTCGAAATCCGGATAGGCCTCGATGCAGGCGATGTGTGAATTGGCACCGGGTTCGCCCTGGTAGGCGATTTTCGCTTTCATGGTTTTTTCCTCAATATGGCACGGGCCGCTTCGAGATCGACGGGGACGCCAACACTCAGCGGCACTGAATCAACCCGCACAACCGCCATGCGCATGTCATTGTCCAGGGCACGCAGCTGCTCCAGTTTGCGCAGGACCTCACGGGTGCTCACGGGCAGGCTGGCAAAGCGCTCCAGCGCCTCACGCCGGTAGGCATAGACATTGATGTGACGCCAGAAGGGCGCGTCATGCTCCGGGCCCGTGCTTCGCACGAAATCGCGGACGTAAGCCACCTCACGGCCTTCGCCGAGGGGGGCTATCGTTTTAACGACATTCGGGTTCTGGACATCCGCCTCGCTTTCGATGCGGGCCGCGATGGTGGCGATATCGACTGTTTCATTGGTGAGGCCCGCCAGGCAACGCTGGATGGCCAGGGGATCAATGGTCGGCAAATCGCCCTGCAAATTGATCACGGCGGTGAAATTTCCCTGGGGGTCGCGCAGTTTCAGGGCGGCGGCCACCCGGTCCGAGCCAGAGCGCAGGGCCGGATCGGTGGCCAGGGCATCGCCGCCGTGGCTGCGGATGACATCGGCGATTTCATTCTCGGCGGCGGCCACCAGAACCTTGCCGACATTGGCTTCAACGGCACGCTTCCAGACATGGACGATCATGGGAATCCCATGAATATCGGCCAGGGGTTTTCCCGGCAGGCGCACGGAAGCCATGCGGGCGGGGATCACGACTATGGTATTATTGAATTCAATCATGGACTTGATTCTAGGCGCGGCAAATTGTTCTGGGGCCCTTATACGTATTGCAGGGCAGCAGAGAAACAATTAGTTTCCGGCCCGAATATGTGGTTTCAAAGGACCGGCTGACCCCATGGATAGTTTTGAATTCAATAAAATGGCAGGCGCTGTCCTGGCAACTGCACTGGTCGTTTTTGGCCTGAAAGAGCTGTCTGCCGCGGTTTATCACACCGAAACACCGGAAAAGCCGGGCTATGCCATTGAGGTTGCCGAGGCAGGCGCCACCGGCGAGGCCCAGGCGGCAACGGGCCCGGCGGTTTCGCTCGGCACACTGCTGGCATCGGCTGATCCCGCAAAGGGGGCCGCTGGCGTTAAGGCCTGTGCGGCCTGCCATGACTTTACCAAGGGCGGGCCCAACAAGACCGGTCCTGGCCTTTGGGATGTGGTTGATCGCGGTATCGCCGCCCATGAAGGCTTTGCCTATTCGGACGGGATGAAGGCCCGTTCGGCGGAAAAATGGACCTATGAGGCGCTCGATGCCTTCATCAAAGATCCAAAGACCGCCACGCCCAAAACCAAAATGGCCTTTGCGGGCGTCAAGAAGGACCAGGCGCGGGCCGACATTATCGCCTACCTGGCAACGCTTTCGGATGCGCCGAAGCCATTTCCGGCCCCGTAATTGCTGCAATTGTTGCGAAAAATTAACACCGGCAAGGGTTTGCCGGTGTTTTCTTTTGGGGCAAGCCATGCGTATCTATAATATCGAATCAAGACTGGAGACGCGCACCCATGGGCATCAGCCGCCGGACCATCCTGAAATTGGCAGGCCTTACGCCATTGGCAAAAATTTCCGGACTTTCCATTGCCCAGGCCCAGGACCGGCAATTCCGCCACGCGCTCACCCTGTTTGACGACATCAAGTACGGGCCGGATTTCAAGAATTTTGATTATGTGAACCCGGCGGCGCCGAAAGGCGGCAGGTTGCGGCTTTCCGCGGTTGGATCCTTCGACAGTTTGAACCCCTACACTTTCAAGGGAGACCCCGGCCCAGGGGTAACCAACGAAACACTGCTCACCTCGTCGCTTGACGAACCTTCAACTGAGTACGGGCTGGTGGCGGAAAGTGTCTGGTTTCCGGAGGACTGGTCTTCGGTAGTTTACCGCCTGCGGCCGGAAGCGCGTTTCCATGACGGGCAACCCATGACCCCGGAGGACGTGATCTGGAGCATGCAGGCGCTGCGGGAGTCACACCCCTTCTACAATTCCTATTACAAGAACGTCACGACTGTCGAAAAGACAGGTGATCACGAAGTTACATTTACCTTCTCGCAAAAAGGCAACCGCGAATTGCCCCTGATCACGGGCCAAATCCCGGTTCTTCCAAAGCATTGGTGGACGGGCAAGGATGCCAGCGGCAAGCAACGGAATATCCAGGAAACCACCATGGAAGTTCCCCTGGGTTCCGGACCTTACAAGGTTGCCGACGTGAAATCCGGCGCTTCGATTGTCCTGAGGCGGGTTGAAGACTACTGGGGCAAGGACCTGCCGGTGAATGTTGGCCAGGATAATTTTGACGAGATTGAATACATCTATTTCCGCGATGCCAATGTGGTGCTTGAAGCCTTCAAGGGCGACCAATACGACTACCGGCTTGAAAACAGCTCAAAGGATTGGGCGACGGGCTATGATTTTCCGGCGCTCAGGGACGGGCGCTGCATCAAGGAAGAAATCACCCTCAAGCAAGTGGAGGGCATGCAGAGCTTTGTCCTCAACCTGCGCCGGGCAAAATTCCAGGATGTGCGGGTGCGCAAGGCCCTGAACCATGCCTTCGATTTCGAATGGTCGAACACCAATTTGTTTTACGGCCAGTACAAGCGTTCGCGGAGCTTCTTCAACAATTCTGAAATGGAAGCGAAAGGCTTGCCTTCTCCTGAAGAATTGGCGCTGCTTGAGCCCTTGAGGGAGCAACTGCCGGCGGAAGTGTTCACCACGGAATACACCAATCCGGTGAGCAACAATTCCACCGAACGCCGCAAGAATTTGCGCGAGGCTTCCAGGCTTTTGGCGGAAGCGGGTTGGAATGTGACCCAGGACGGCAACAAATCCGTTTTGAAAAATGCCGCGGGCGAAAGGCTGAACGTTGAGTTCCTGCTGGATTCCCCAACTTTTGAACGCATCACCCTGCCCTACAAGCAGCAACTGGAATTGCTTGGCATCGGCGTCAGCATTAAGACGGTTGATGGGGCGCAATATGAACGCCAGACGCAGACGTTTGACTATGACATCATCGTGGGCAATTGGGGACAATCACTGTCGCCCGGCAATGAGCAGCGGGATTTCTGGGGATCAGCCGCCGCCGACGCCAAAGGCAGCCGCAATTTTGTGGGCATCAGGAACCCGGCCATCGACAAGCTTATTGATGAGGTCATTTTTTCCAAGGACCGGGCAGGACTGACCACGGCCTGCAAGGCGCTGGACCGGGCCTTGATCTGGAACCACTATGTGGTTCCGCACTGGTATGTTCCTTACGAGCGCACGGCGCGCTGGGACCGTTTTGGAAAACCTGACAAATTGCCGGACTACTCCATCGGATTCCCGACAATCTGGTGGTGGGATGAAGAAAGAGCCAAGAAAGCAGGGAAGGGATGAGGTTGCGCCTGCTTGGCATCGCCCTTTGCGTTGCACAGTTTCTTACATCTCCCAGTCAGGCCGAGCCGATGCATGGGCTTTCGGTATTCGGCGATCTCAAATACCCGGCCAGCTTCAGCCATTTCGATTACGTGAACCCCGATGCTCCCAAGGGCGGGCGCATGGCGCTGATCGGGATTGTGGCCAATGACACGTTCGACAGCTTCAACGGTTACATCCTCAAGGGTGACGTGGCCCAGGGACTGGCACTGTTGTTCGACACACTCATGACGCGGGCCATGGACGAGCCGGATGCGGTTTACGGGTTGGTGGCGAAAACCGCCGATCTCGCGACGGACCGCAAGAGCCTGGTGTTCGAGCTGCGGCCGGAAGCGAAATTCGCTGATGGCACGGATGTCACCGCAGAAGATGTCTGCGACAGCTTTCGCCTGCTCTCAACCCTTGGCCATGAGAATATCAGGCTCACCATAAAGGACGTTGAGGCGTGCGATGTGGTGGCGCCACATACAGTGCGCTACCGCTTCAAAAGCGGCGGAATCCGCGACCTGCCGCTGAGCATCGCGGCCTTACCGATTTTCTCCAAGGCCTATTACGCCCAGCATGATTTCGCCAAGACCAGCCTCGAGGCGCCGCTGGGTTCCGGGCCTTACAAGATCAAGAGCTATCGCACAGGTGAATATGTGGCTTACGAGCGGCGCGCCGACTATTGGGCCAAGGACCTTCCGGTCAACCGCGGGCGCTTCAATTTCGACGAAGTGCGCTTTGATTATTTCCGAGAACGCACGGCGGGCTTTGAAGCGCTCAAATCCGGCGTCATCGATCTTCGCGAAGAATACACCTCGCGCGATTGGGCCACGGCCTATGATTTCCCCGCGATCAAGGATGGCCGCGTCAAGAAGACCGACGCTGCCTGATGAAACGCCATCGGGCGCGCAGGGTTATTTTTTCAACCTGCGGCGCGAGAAATTCCAGGACATAAGGGTGCGCCGGGCTTTCAACCTCGCCTTTGATTTTGAATGGACCAACAAGAATCTTTTCTACGGCCTCTATGACCGCACCGCGAGCTTCTTTGAAGTCGTCACCCCTGAAAGCCGTTGGCGTCCCGCCCGCCGAAGAACTCGCCATTCTCGAACCGATGCGCGCCATGCTGCGGCCTGAGGTTTTTTCCGCGCCCGAGCTGCCGCCGGTCAGCGATGGTTCCGGCCAGGACCGGAAACTTCTGCGGCAGGCGTCGGACCTGCTCGATCAGGCGGGCTGGGTCAAGGACGGTGATTTCCGCAAAAACGCAAAGGGCGAAACCCTTTCGGCGGAATTTCTCATCGAGAGCCCGATCTTCGAGCGTGTTCTCGGGCCTTATGTGAAGAACCTGAAACTGCTCGGCATCGACGCCAGCATCCGCATTGTCGATGACGCGCAATACCAGTCGCGGCGCAAGAGCTTTAACTACGACATCCTCTCCAGCCGCTTTGGCTCCGATGTGACGCCGGGCACCGGGCTTCGGGTTTTCTTTGGGACTGCTTCCGCCGATGCGCCGGGCAGCTTCAACATCTCCGGGGTCAAAAGCCCCGCCATCGATGCGCTGATCGAGCAAGCCATCGCCGCCAACAGCCGCAAGGAGCTTGATATTGTCGGCCGTGCGTTGGACCGGGTTCTCCGCGCCGAGCTTTTCTGGGTGCCCAACTGGCACAAGGCCAGCCATTGGATTGCCCATTGGGACCGCTACGGCTGGCCGGCGATAAAACCCAAATATGACCGTGGCATTGTCGATACCTGGTGGTATGACACGGCTAAAGGAAACTGAATCTCACCATGGGCGCCTATATCCTCAAACGCATATTGCTGATGATCCCAACCCTGCTTGGGATCATGCTGATGACCTTTACGGTCATTCAATTTGTTCCCGGCGGGCCTATCGAGCAGGTCATCGCGAAAATGCAGGGGACGGACACGGACGCCACGGCGCGGATCAGCGGCAATTCCGGCAACGAGGCGGGCGGCAATGAGCAGTCGCAATTGGGCGTCGACAGCGGCATCAAATACAAGGGGGCGCAGGGGCTGGACCCGGAATTCATCAAATCGCTGGAAAAGCAGTTTGGCTTTGACAAGCCGGTGCATGAACGTTTTTTGAAGATGATCGGCGACTACCTGACGTTTGATTTCGGCAGGAGCTATTTCAGGGACCGGAATGTGGTCGACCTGATGATCGAGAAAATGCCGGTGTCGATTTCGCTGGGCCTGTGGCTGACGCTCATCACCTATCTTGTTTCCATTCCGCTTGGCATTCGAAAGGCCGTGCATGCGGGATCAAATTTCGATGTGTGGACCTCGGCGGTGATCATTGTGGGCTATGCCATTCCCAGCTTCATTCTGGCGATCCTGCTCATCGTTCTGTTTGCCGGCGGCAGCTATTACAGCTGGTTTCCGCTGCGCGGCCTGACGTCTGACAATTTCGACCAGTTGAGCTTTTTTGGAAAAATCGCCGATTATGCCTGGCACATGGCGCTGCCGCTGTTTGCGCTTGGCATCGGCGGCTTTGCCACCATGACGCTGCTGACCAAGAATTCCTTCCTCGATGAAATCAAGAAGCAATATGTGGTGACGGCGCGGGCCAAGGGCCTGACCGAGCGCCAGGTGCTTTATGGCCATGTGTTCCGCAATGCCATGCTGCTGGTGATTTCCGGTTTTCCCGGAGCCTTCCTCGGCGCCTTCTTTGCCGGATCGCTGCTTATTGAAACGGTGTTCTCGCTCGATGGGTTGGGCTATCTCACCTACAAGGCAGCGCTTGACCGGGACTACCCCATCGTATTCGCCAATCTCTATATCTTCACGCTGGTGGGCCTTGTGGTGGCGCTCATCAGCGACCTCACCTACATGATGATCGATCCGCGCATCGATTTTGAATCGCGTGAGGTCTAGGCCATGGCGCTTTTTACCCTCAAGGGACTGAACAAGCGGCGCTGGGAATTGTTCAAGGCCAACCGCCGGGGGCTCTGGTCCCTGTGGATTTTCGGGGCGCTTTTCCTGATGAGCGTGTTTGCGCCGATCATCGCCAATGACCGGCCCATGCTGGTGTCCTACAAGGGCGAGTTGCTGTTCCCGACATTCGTCAATTATCCGGAATCAAAATTCGGCGGCTTCCTGGCGCGCACGGATTACCGCGATCCGGTGAACCAGGATGAGATCAGCGCCAATGGCTGGATGATCTGGCCGCCTATCCGCTATTCCTACAACACGGTGAACAATGAACTGCCGCGGCCCGCGCCCTCCACGCCCGCGTCCAACCTCACGCGGGACGAGGCTTGCGCCAAATATCCGCTGGGGGCCACGGACCCCAATTGCAATTTCGGCAATTTGAACTGGCTGGGCACCGACGACCAGGGGCGCGATGTGGTGGCGCGGCTCATTTACGGCTTCCGGATTTCCGTGGCCTTTGGCCTGATCCTCACATTCTTCTCGTCGATCATCGGCGTGGCGGCGGGCGCGGTGCAGGGTTATTTTGGCGGCTGGACCGACCTGCTGTTCCAGCGCTTCATCGATATCTGGTCATCGATGCCGACACTTTACCTGCTCATCATCCTGGCGGCCTTCATCACCCCGACATTCTGGCTGCTGCTTTTCATTCTCGTTCTCTTCTCGTGGACGGGACTTGGTTGGCGTGGTGCGGGCGGAATTCCTGCGGGCCCGCAATCTGGAATATGTGCGCGCGGCGCGGGCCCTGGGGCTGAGCAATACAAAAATCATGTTCAAGCATCTTCTGCCAAACGCGCTGATTTCAACGGTCACCTTCATGCCCTTCATTCTCTCCGGTTCGGTGACCACGCTGACGGCCCTTGATTTTCTCGGGTTTGGACTTGCCGCCGGGCTCGCCTTCGCTTGGCGAATTGCTGGCCCAGGGCAAGGCAAACCTGCAGGCGCCATGGCTGGGCTTCACGGGCTTCTTCGTGGTTTCCATCATGCTGACGCTGCTGGTGTTCATCGGCGAGGGCGTGCGCGATGCGCTTGATCCGCGAAAGACATTCGCATGAGCGAGGTTTTGCTTGAGGTCAAAGACCTTTCGGTTGCCTTCCGCCAGGGCGGCAAGGCCACGCTGGCGGTTGACCATGTGTCCTTCTCCCTGAAAAAAGGCGAGACACTGGCGCTTGTGGGTGAATCAGGGTCGGGCAAATCGGTTTCGGCACTTTCCATTCTCAAGCTCCTGCCCTATCCGGCGGCGGAGCACCCTTCCGGGTCGGTCAAGTTCAATGGCCAGGAATTGCTTGATGCGGATGAACGCGACCTGCGCAAGGTGCGCGGCAATGACATCACCATGATTTTCCAGGAACCGATGACCTCGCTCAACCCGCTGCATTCGGTGGAAAAGCAGATCGGCGAAATCCTGGAACTGCATCAGGGCCTGAGCGGAGCGAAGGCGCGGGAGCGGATCATCAGCCTGCTCACCAAGGTAGGCATCCGCGATCCCGAAACACGGCTGCAGGATTATCCGCATCAATTGTCCGGCGGGCAGCGGCAGCGCATCATGATTGCCATGGCGCTTGCCAATAATCCCGACCTGCTGATTGCGGATGAGCCCACCACGGCGCTTGACGTGACGGTGCAGGCGCAAATCCTGAAGTTGCTGAAGGAACTGCAAGCCGAATATGGCATGGCGCTGCTGCTGATTACCCATGATCTTGGAATTGTGCGCCACATGGCGGATACGATTTGCGTGATGCAGCGGGGCAAGGTGGTTGAGGCGGGTGACGCCAAGACGGTGTTTGCCAAGCCCCAGCATGAATACACCAAGATGCTGCTGTCGGCGGAGCCCAAGGGCAAGCCGCCGAAATCCGATACGAGCGCTGCCGTTGTCGTTGAAACGAAAAACCTGAAGGTCTGGTTTCCGATCAAGCGCGGATTTTTCCGCAGCACCGTTGGCCATATCAAGGCTGTCGACGGGCTTGATACGCTGGTGCGGGCTGGCCAGACCTTGGGTGTCGTGGGTGAATCGGGGTCGGGGAAAACCACGCTTGGCCTTGCCATCCTGCGGCTGATTTCCTCGGAAGGCGAAATTTCATTCCAGGGACAGCGCATTGACGAATTCAGCTTCAATGACATGCGGCCCTTGCGCAAGGACATGCAGATCGTTTTCCAGGATCCCTTCGGTTCCCTGTCGCCGCGGCTTTCCATTCTTCAAATCGTCGAAGAGGGCCTGCTTGTGCAGGGCAAACGGGGCAATGCGGAGGAGCGCCGCGAGCATGTTTCGCAGGCGCTCACCGAAGTGGGGCTCGACCCCACGACAATGGACCGCTACCCGCATGAATTTTCCGGCGGGCAGCGGCAGCGCATCGCCATTGCCCGGGCCCTGGCGCTCAATCCCAAGTTCATCATGCTGGATGAACCCACCTCGGCGCTGGACATGTCGGTGCAGGCGCAGATTGTCGATCTGCTGCGGGCCCTGCAGACCAAGCATAATCTCAGCTATCTCTTCATCAGCCATGATCTCAGGGTGGTGCGGGCGCTGGCAAATGATGTCATTGTCATGCGCAACGGAGTGGCCGTTGAGCGGGGGCCTGCTGCCGAGATTTTCGAGAACCCGCAGACGGATTATACCAAGGCGCTGCTTGCGGCTTCGCTCAACCTCCGGGTGGTTCCGGGAAACAGTGTGAAACAATAATGGCTTTTCTTTTTGTAACGCCGACATGGCCCACCGCCCTCTGGAAGGCCGCCATGAACAAGGCGGCGCCAAAGCTTGAGGTGCGGATTTGGCCCGATGGTTTGGGGCGGGTTGCAGGATATTGAATATGCGGCGGCCTGGCTTCCGCCGGCCAATGTTCTGAAAGGCCTGCCCAACCTGAAGGTGATTTTTTCGCTGGGGGCCGGGGTTGATGCCATTCTGAAGGATCCAACGCTTCCCGCCGGCATTCCCATTGTGCGGGTGAATGATGATGACCTCACCAAGCGCATGACGGAATACATCGTGCTGCATGTGCTTTTGCATCACCGGCAGCAGCGGCGCATTGATGCCAACCAGAAGCAGAAGATTTGGGACAGCTTTCCAACCCATGCCGCTTCGGCGCTTTCGGTGGGCATCATGGGGCTTGGGGTGATGGGGCAGGATTCGGCGCTGCGCCTGCGCGACCTCGGCTTTCGCGTGGCGGGCTGGAGCCGCAGCCGGAAAGCCATTCCGGGGGTGGAATGTTTTGCCGGGCCTTCCGAGTTTGATGCGTTTCTGGCGCGCAGCGATATTCTGATTTCGCTGCTTCCGGCGACGGCGGAGACCGATGGCATCATCAATCGCGCCACCATCCAGAAGCTGTCACGCAAGGGGCCATTTGGCGCGCCCATCATCATCAATGCGGGCCGCGGCCGCCAGCAGGTGGCCGGTGATATTCTGAAATGCCTCGACGCGGGCGAGCTTCATGCGGCGACGCTTGATGTGTTTGCGGTGGAGCCCCTGCCCGCCGATGATCCGCTGTGGAGCCATCCGCGCGTGACCATTACGCCGCATATCGCGGCGGATTCCGAACCGGAGGTGATCTGCGCCTATGTGGCGGCGCAGATCGAACGGCATCAGAAGGGATTGCCCTTGATCAATCTGGTGGACGTCAAGCGCGGCTACTAGAACCGCCTGATGCTGGTGACCGGCCCGTACACGCCGGCGATACGGGCCACCGCTTCGGACAGGGGCTCCTTCACGGTCATCATGTGATGGCCATTGGCGTGGAGCAGGGTTTTCTGGTCGGCCATGATTCCCACATGACCCTTCCAGAAAACCAGATCGCCGCGGCGCAGGCCATCGAGATCATTGATCAGCAGGCTTTGGCCCAATTGCGTTTCCTGCATGTCGGTATCGCGCGGCGAAAAAATCCCGCAGGCTTCGAGCGACGGTTTGCACGAGGCCGGAACAATCCAGCCCTCGCGAAGTTTTACCGCCCCAGTAATAGGGCACATCGAGAAATTTTTCCGCCACGCCGACAAAATCTGCTTCGGTTTCGTTCAGGGGCCGGATGTGTTTGGTGAAAACATGGTGCCCGTTTGAAAGCCTTGAAAATTTTTCATCGCTTCCAACAATCTCAAGCCGGGCATTCATCGGCAGGCTGACGGAAGGCTGCGATTTTATGTCCGGCAGCGGATACAAAAAGGTGGCGGGCACGGAAACCCGGTGGGTGGGGTTGGTCAATTCCGTGGAGACAGCGGCTTTGGCAATGTAGCCCACATAGCCGTCACGCTTGAGCTGGCCCCAAACCCAGTCACCGGCAATCTCGAATGCCACGAACCTTTCGCCGAGAAGAGCCTGGGTGGTTTGCATGGCGGTTACCGCGGCTTCCCGGTGCAGGGTTGCAACGGGCACGACCACTTCCATGGCCACGCCTTCAACAAATTTTTTGGCGTCGACGCGGCCCTGCAATTTTGCATCGGCAAGATCGGGGCGAAAGGCATGCAGCCGGGAATCGAGATCAGCCATCACAGGTTTTTCGAGTTCTTGCCGATCAGGTCGGCCAGTCGGTCAAGATACAGAGCGCCTTTTACGGTGCGCTGGACCAGGACATTGCGCCGGTCGGCGGTGTCACGGCGGCGCGCCACGAGATCAAGCTTGCCCATGGAATCGAGAGCCCGCGTCACAACGGGCTTTGAGACTTTGAAGTTTTTTGGCGAGATCGCGGATCGTGTGGGGCGGGGCTTCCATGTAGATGGTCAGCAAAATGCTCACCTGCCGTGTCGAAAGATCGGCCTCAGCGCCGTGCACCTGGGCAAGGCTCACATCGTGCCAAAGTTTGAGGGCCTGCGCGGTTCCCAGTGGAGTTGACATGTTGCGATTCGGCAATCGTTACGGATGCGTTTCATTCTCCCGCATTGGACAAAAAGGTGCAAGCCTATTTCTTGTAACGCTCGGAAATCAATGAAAACAGGGCTCTGATGCCTTGCGCCTCGCCGCCTTTGGGGAAGCCCGGCCTGGCGGTTGGCGTCCAGCCATAGATATCCAGATGCAGATAGGATTTGGCATTTTCCACAAAGCGCTTGAGGAAAAGGGCAGCCGTAATGGAGCCGGCGAAGCTTGAGTCGGCACTGTTGTTCATGTCGGCTACGGGCGATTCAAACAGGGCGTAATAGGGTTCCCAGAACGGCATGCGCCAAAGGGGATCCCTTTGCCCTTCAGCATGCCTGGCAACGTCGCCAGCGAGCTTTTCATCATTGGTATAGAAGGGTGGCAAGTCCGGCCCCAGGGCCACGCGGGCGGAGCCCGTGAGGGTGGCCATGTCGATCAGGAGATCGGGGGTTTCCTCATCGGCCAGCGCCAGGGCATCGCCAAGGACCAAGCGGCCCTCGGCATCGGTGTTGCCGATCTCAACGGTCAGGCCTTTGCGGCTTTTCAGGATATCGCCGGGGCGAAAGGCATTCCCGGCGATGGAATTTTCAACGGCCGGAATGAGCACGCGCAGGCGCACGGGAAGCCTGGCGTCCATGATCATCTGGGCGAGCCCAAGGACATTGGCGGCACCGCCCATGTCCTTTTTCATGAGGGCCATGCCGGAGGCGGGCTTGATATCAAGGCCGCCCGTGTCGAAGCACACGCCCTTGCCGACAAGCGTCACCTTGGGGGCCCGCGCCGCGCCCCAGGAGAAATCGATGAGGCGCGGCTGCCGGGGACTTGCCTTGCCCACTTCATGAACCATCGGGAAGCCGCGCTTCAGGGCCTCACCCTTTATGACGCCGAGCTTTGCCTTGTAGTGCGACGCCACTTTGCGCGCGGCAGCTTCCAGCTCATCAGGGCCAAAATCATTGGACGGCGTGTTGATGAGATCGCGCACCAGGTAGGTGGCATTGGCAAGCCGCACAATGTCTTCATAATCAACTTGAGAAGAGCATACGAGGCTGGGGAATTTTTTGGCGTTCGCTTTATAGCGATCAAAACCATAAGCCTCGAGGCACCAGGCGAGTTCGGCAAATTTGGGCGACCCGGATTTTGTACCTCCGAAAGCGTAGGAGCCAGGCGGCAGTTGTCTATACAGGCGCGCCAGATGAAAACCATCGTCGCCGTGATTGGAGCCCAGGATGACTTCGGCCACGGCGCCCTTTTCATCCGGGATCTGCAGGCAGGTTCCGGAACTGCCGGTGAAATTCTGGGCCTCGGCCCAGGCCTGCGCGAGGCGGGAAAGCTGGCCCCGGATTTTTGGCCAGGTTGCCGCCGTTGCAATCTGGATTTTAATGGCGTTGTCGCCACCGGTTTTCAGCAGAATTTTTCGGGCCTCCATCAGCACACCTTCTTTCGTTCGCAATCCGGGCTTCACGCCATATATGGTTAATTGTTTATTGACACCTGCATACCATGATCAGGCTTCTTCATTTTCGCAATATGCATGATTCTATTGGGGTTTGGGTGATGGTGTCGGTCAATACTGGAAATTTGCGCAGGATTACACTGCCCTTGCTCCTCGTGGTTTCAGCTTTTGCAATTTCGGCCTGCCAGAGCAAGACCGCCAGCCTGGAAGGCCTTGATGGCCTGAACACCGCGAGCACGGCGCCCGCATCTTTCAAGAAAACAGCCGAACTCGGCGAACGCTGGCAAGCTGACCAAAAGAACCTGGAGCTTGGCCTGGCTTATTCCGATGGGCTGGAAAAGCTTGGCCAGGGGGACCAGCAATTGCGGGTTCTTGCCACTCTCTCGGAACATCATCCCCAGAATACGAACATCAAGGCGATCTATGGCAAGAAACTTCTTGCCTCCGGACGATCGGAGCAAGCGATTCCGGTTCTCAAGGCAGTGGCTGACGGTGGAACCGATGATTGGCGCATTCTTTCAGCGCTGGGCTCGGCCTATGACCAGCAGAGCCAATATAGCACGGCGCGGGAAACCTATCAGAAGGCCCTAGCGCTTCAGCCCAACCAGATTTCTGTCCTCAACAATATCGGCATGTCCTATGCGCTGGAGGGCAACCTGAAAAAGGCAGAAGAAACCCTACGCGGCGCCATGGCCCTGCCGGAAGGCAAATCATTGCCAAGGCTTCGGCAGAATCTCGCCTTGGTCGTTGGCCTGCAGGGGCGCTTTGAAGAGTCCCGGCAAATTGCCAGTGAAGACCTTCCGCCCGAAGAGGTCGAAGCTAACATGGCCTATTTGCAAAAAATGCTGTCGCAACCCAACACCTGGCAGCAACTGTCCGGAGATACACAGGGCTAAAACCCGAGATCAGCCCAACAAAAAAAGGCGCGAAAACCATTCGCGCCTTTTGGCGTTTTAAAGTGCTTTTCTCACTTGATCTTCATGACCAGGATGACGGATGGCCCCAGAATGATCACGAAGATGACCGGCAGGAAGAACAGGATCATCGGCACGGTGAGCTTGGGGGGAAGCGCGGCGGCTTTCCGTTCGGCTTCCTGCATGCGCGCGTCGCGGTTTTCCTGGGCCAGAACCCGAAGGGCCGTACCCAAGGGCGTACCATAGCGCTCCGACTGGATAAGGCTTGTTACCACCGATTTGACGGTAGGCAGGCCGGTGCGCTTGCCCAAATTCTCAAAAGCCTTGCGGCGGTCCTGCAAATAGGAAAGCTCGGCCACCGTCAATGTCAGCTCTTCTGCCAGGGCTACCGAGCTGCTACCGATTTCGCGGGCGACACGCTGCATGGCGGGTTCGATGGCCATGCCCGACTCCACGCAAATCAGCAAAAGATCGAGCGCATCCGACCAGGCTTTCCTGATGGAATCCTGCCGCCTTGTCTTGAGATTTTTCAGGATAATGCTGGGCAGATAAAAACCAAACACGAGGCCGACCATAGTTGCGACCATGCGCATCTGCGGCGGAATGCGGTCGGCAAAAACCGTCGATGAATAGATGAATACGATTATGGCAATAATGATGGGCGTGATCAGGCGCAGCGCAAGAAATGTGATAAGCTGGCGTTCGCTCCGCATACCGGCCTGGCGCAGCGCCTCGCGCGACGCTTCAGCCTCAAACACGCTGCGCAAATTGAGGGCTTCAACGATCTGCGATACGAGACTGCGCTTCGGCTTTTCCCGAAGCCTCGCCTCGCCGCCAATCAGCTGGGCCTTTTGCTGGGCGCGCAGCCTGTCGCGTTCCAGGGAAACCCCCTTGATGCGCGCGGCGAGCTTGTCGCCTTCGAAGTAGGGCGCGGCAATTGTCAACACGGTTCCAAAAGCGGCAAAGCCGACGAGCGCCGTAATCAGCACTTCCATTTGGAAAAGGTTTTCGATGAAGGCTATCATTTTTCCTGGTACCCGGCCCTAGATTTCGAAATTGATCATTTTGCGCATAACTAGAATGCCGGTCAGCATCCAAACGGCGCATGTACCCAGCATGATGTTCCCGATCGTAGTGTTTAACAGGGGACTCAGATAGGTGGGATTCAACACGGAAAGTGCACCCATGATGATAAACGGAAGCGAACCAATGATAGCCGCCGAAGATTTCGCTTCCTGGCTCATGGACCTGATTTTCGCCTTCATTTTTTTACGGTCGCGCAGCACCTTGGAAAGGTTGCCCAGGGCCTCCGAAAGGTTGCCGCCGGTCTTGGACTGAATTGCCATCACAATCGCAAGAAAATTGACTTCCGCCAAAGGCATCCGTTCAACCATGCGTTCAATGCCCTGGTCTACGGAAATGCCAATCCGCTGGCCTTCCACAACTTCATTGAATTCCGGACCAACGGGCGGGCCAGATTCATTCGCGATGATCTTCATCGCGTCAGTGACGGGAAGGCCTGATTTAAGGCCACGGACCATAACGTCAATGGCATCGGCAAAATCATTCAGAAAAACATTCTGCCGGCGGGCGCGCAAGAATTTGATAAACCACCGCGGCAAACCAAGAAAACCGACAATTCCGCAGCCCACGCAAACATACCACGGCAAGGCAAAAACAAAAGGCACAACTGCCATGACAATGCCTGTGACGAGCGACCACAACCAGAACATGCGAATCGACAGGTCAATTCCCGCCTGCGCAATAAGAGTGCGCAAGTTGAGCTTTTTCTTGCGCTGTTTTTCGCGCTCGCCAAGCTGGTTCAGCGAATCCTGGATCTGCTTTCGCCGCGCGTCCTTTGGGTCTTCCATCAGGCGTGAGCGCAGGGATTGCCTGGCCGGAGCTTTCACTGTCGAAGTTACCGATTGAATCCTCTTTGATGCGGCTGAGCCTGCAAACAGGGGAAAGAATATCGCCAGCGCCATGCCGCCTACGGCAATGGCCACCATGAACACAAAGGCGATTTGTGAAAGATCTTGGCCGAACATAGCAGCATCTACCCTTTAATGTTTTGCGCAACGCACGACGCAGCGCAACCTCTACAAACTAACTAGTCCTGGTCGTTGCGCGCTTCGGCTTTTTCCAGCGCCTCAGCCAGGCGTCTTTCTTCGTTATAATAGCGTGCCCGGTCCCAGAAATGCGGCCTGGCAATGCCTGTCGACCTGTGGCGCCCGATGATCTTGCCATTCGCGTCTTCGCCGACGATCTCGTAGACGAAGAGATCCTGGGTGATGATGACATCGCCTTCCATGCCGACAACTTCAGTGATGTGGGTAATGCGGCGGGAACCATCGCGCAGACGGGCTGCCTGAACGATAACGTCAATCGAACCGCAGACCATTTCCTTGATTGTTTTTGACGGAAGCGAAAAGCCGCCCATGGTGATCATGGATTCGAGGCGCGACAGGGCTTCGCGCGGGCTGTTGGCGTGGAGCGTTCCCATGGAGCCGTCATGACCGGTGTTCATGGCCTGCAGGAGATCAAAGGCCTCCGGGCCGCGGACTTCGCCGACGATGATTCTTTCAGGACGCATACGCAAGCAGTTCTTCACGAGATCACGCATGGTGATCGAGCCTTCGCCTTCGAGGTTCGGCGGGCGCGTTTCGAGGCGCACGACATGGGGCTGCTGCAGTTGAAGTTCGGCGGCGTCTTCGCAGGTGATGATGCGTTCGTCGTGGTCAATATGGCCGGTCAGGCAGTTGAGAAGCGTGGTTTTTCCCGAACCCGTACCGCCGGAAATCAGCACGTTGCAGCGAACCCTGCCGATGATCTCAAGGATCGAGGCGCCTTCCGGCGTGATTGACTTGAATTTCACCAGATCGGTAAGCTTCAGGCGATCCTTTTTGAATTTACGAATTGTGAGGGCCGGCCCATCGATGGCCAGCGGGCCGACGATGACGTTGACACGGGAACCATCAGGCAAACGGGCGTCGCATATGGGGCTTGCTTCGTCCACGCGCCGGCCAATCTGGCTCACGATGCGCTGACAGATATTCAGGAGCTGGCCATTGTCGCGGAAGCGCACACCGGTTTGCTGCATCTTGCCGCCGACTTCGATGAACGTCAGGTTTGCGCCATTCACCATGATATCCGAGATGTCATCACGGGCCAGAAGCGGCTCCAACGGGCCATAGCCCAAGACGTCGTTGCAAATATCCTCAAGCAGCTCTTCCTGCTCGGCAATGGACATCACCACGTCTTTAAGCGTGATGATCTCGTTTACGATGTCACGAATTTCGTCGCGCGCCGCATCACGGTCAAGCTGGCCAAGCTGGGTGAGATCAATCGCATCAATCAACGCATTGAATATCGTGCTCTTGATATCGTAGTAGGATTCAGATTTCCGGGCCGTCAAACTGGATTCGGATTTCGGCGGCTTGGGCGCTTCCGCCTGTATGCTTTTTGATCCGGGGCGGGCCGCCTGCCCGCTAAACTGCGCGCCCGCCGCCGGAATGCCCAGGTCCGGTATGTGACCGGGGGCAGCGGCTCCGCCGGCAAAGGCGTCGCTGGCGGGTGCTGCGGTTTGCGGAATCGGCAATACGGGCTTTTGCTGAGCGCCTACATCACTTCTCTTGCCAAACATTATTTCTTCCTCAGCAACGGGAGCTTGCTAAACAGGGACGACCGTCCGGACTTGGCGGCTTTTCCAGGTATTTCGGTGCCCGCAATAACCTGCGCGAACGAAGTGAGCAGCTCGGCGGTTTTGGATTTGGGCGCTACTTCAAACACCATCTGGCCGTTGCTTTGGGAGGTTCCAAAGGTCTGCGGATCGTGCGGAATGATCAGGGACGGCACGATGCCAACGGCCTTGGCAAAATCAGCGGCAGGAATTTCCGGGCGCTTCGGCATGCCAACCTGGTTCAGGATCAGGCGCGGCGGCTTGTCATTCGGGCGCGACGCCTTGAGAAGGTCAATCAGGTTCTTGGTGTTGCGCAGGCTCGCGAGTTCCGGCGTTGAGGTGATCACGACTTCGTCGGCATTGAGCAGCGTGTGCTTGATCCACGGGGCCCACATGTTTGGAACGTCGACCACGACGCATGGCACACTGTGGCGCACCACGTTGAGGATTGTCTCGATGGCGCCGGCTTCAATGGTGGTGTCCCGGTCGACGCCGCCTGGGCCGCTCAACAGGCTGAGCTTGTCGCTCAGCTTCGTAAGCATGCGGTCAAGCAAGCGTGGCATCCACGCGATCAGGCTGGCCGAGCGCATCAAGAATGCCGCCGGTTGAATCCTGGTTGAAATTCAAGCCGGCCGTGCCAAAGGCCAGGTCGAGGTCGGTGATGACTGTTTCAAGCCCATGATTTTTTGACAGGGCCCAGGCAATGTTGTGGGCAATGGTACTTGATCCCACGCCGCCCTTTGCGCCCACAAAGGCCACGATGCGGCCCAGCGGTTCCGACTTCGGATCCTGATAGAGCGATGCAATGGTTTCAATGATCTGCATCTGGCCCAAGGGGGCCACGAGGTATTCGCTGACGCCCTGGCGGATCAATTCCCGGTAGAGGATGACGTCATTCAGGTGGCCGACCACGATAACCTTGGTTGTCGGCTGGCAAACCTGGGCCAGTTGTCCAAGCTCCGCCAGGATCCCATCCCGTGAACTATGCGATTCAACAACCAGAACATTTGGCGTCGGCTGCGTCTGATAAACCTGGACTGCCGCCAGAATGCCGCCGAGCTGAATTGTGACATGGGCCTTGGACATGCGCCGGTCCATGGCGGCGGCCTGCAACGTTTCAGCGGTTTGCTGGTTGTCGCAAAAGGTGTGAATGTTAACGCGCGGCACCAAGGCGACGGGAAATTCACCATCCTGTGGCATTGCGTTACTTTGGGCAGTTGCGTTGATCATTTTTTTGACCTGTTCTCAAACTTTTAAAACGTCGCATTGGTGCATGTCAGAAACAAATTTTGGAAATTTACGGCAGAGCGGTGGTCACAGAACTTGAAGCTGTGGGCATGGTCATTGTGGGCGTAACTCCAGGCGTCCGCGTGGCTGCCAGAGCCGGGGTCATTTGGCGCGGCACAACAAGATCATTGGGGTTTACAACCATTGCAGCAATATTGTTCTGGGTGGAGCAACCATAATTCGAGTACGGTTCATTGCTTGACGTATTCGACATATCCGACGACCAATCACCGCATTCCTTGGTGACCGCCACACTGCGAATATAGGTAATCTGCACCGGCCCCTTGGCAGGGCCTGGGTAGGTTTTTTGCGAGATCATGCCAGGCGAAATGCCGCTTTGCACGAGCACCTGATAGACTTGCCTTGCAACCTTGCCAGAAGCGCCGCCGGCCGAGGGGCGAAGAACAGTTATTTTGGATGAGCCGGAACTGCCGGCTGCGCGCGAAAATCCGGAAATTGCGTTGATTTGGGAGGATTGCAATGTTCCATGCCGTGATGAAACTTCCATTCTTACGGGCCCACTGGTGACCTCGATTGGAAATCTCTCATAGTGGGCTGCTGGCACATACGTGTCATCAAGCGCCAGTTCGCCATTGCTGCATGCGGCCAGCGCCGATGACATTGCGATGAGCAAAATGGCGCTCATCTTGGAAGCGGCAGGCATGGGAAGATACTTGTACATGGATAGTCTCCGCTTACACTTATTCTACAATGAAACCGACGTTGCCGTGATAAACGCCATCCGGATTTTGCCCGGCCGTGCCGTAAACCTTGTTCAGGCGGCCAAGGAGGATCGTCTGCCGGTCGGTTGGCGTGTTGAGGCGATCATCCGGCGCTGAAAGCTGCCTCTCGGCAACGGACCCCACGAGATAAGGCGTTACAATCACCACCAGTTCAGTTTGGTTGTGTTTGTAGTCACGGCTGCGGAACAACGCCCCGAGCACCGGCAGTTTTTTAAGGCCGGGCGTTCCGTCAACCAACTGCCGCGTCGTGTCCTTGATCAGGCCCGCCAGCATCATTGAACCGCCACTGGGAAGTTCGATTACGGTTTCGGTGCTGCGTGAATCAAGGATTGGAAGATTGCCAATTGCACGAGAGCTCAATTCGCTCACTTCCGTTGAAATCTTGAGATTGATGCGGCCCTCGGACAGGACCACAGGGGTGAAGCCCAAGGAAACACCGAAATCCCTGAAGGTTACGGTGCATTCCCTGTCGGCGCCGCTGCCGCTGCAGGTTTCATAGGGATACTCGCCGCCGGCATGGAACTTAGCTGGCTGGCCTGAAACCGCGGTCAAATTTGGTTCGGCCAGTGTCTTCAATACGCCGTCCTGCTCCATTGCACGAATTAAGCCGGTAACCCTGTTCGAACCGTCGGTATAGACACCCTTGTATCCGGTATTCGAGGTGATAGGAGAAATGACATTACCAACCTGGGTGAGGCTCGAAAGGTTAAACGCAAACTTGCCGACGGAGAGCAGCGCCTGCAGGTCAACACCAAATTGCTTCAGGACATCACGCTGAACTTCAACGATGCGGACCTTCAGCATCACCTGGTCTTCACCGGTAATCTTGATTGTATTGACGAATCCCGCAGCCGTGGCCTTGTCA
This sequence comes from uncultured Alphaproteobacteria bacterium, assembly GCA_963753025.1. GTDB lineage: Bacteria > Pseudomonadota > Alphaproteobacteria > Rhizobiales > Aestuariivirgaceae > Aestuariivirga. The sequence goes on from CAVWAY010000022.1 coordinate 117,631, forward strand.
ACCTCGCGAGTCAGGAATTTCGTAGTGATGTCTTCGGCGAACTTTGCTTCCGCCGCATTGGGGGCCGTGCCGCCCAGGACAACACTGTTGTTGACCGTATCAACGGTAATTTTTGTGCCGGGAATGCTTCTTTGCAAAAGATTCCGCAGAGCTGTCACGTCGATTGCGACTTCCAGGTCAAGATTGAGAATCTGCTGCCCATTCTTATCAAAAAAGAAAATATTGGTCTGCCCGATGGTGCGGGCAAACAAGTAGGCAGTATTTTTGGACCGAACCACGGCATCGACAATTTCCGGGTTGCCGACGATGACATCGTGGGCCTCGGCCGGAAGGCGAATGACAATGGATTTGTTAAGGCCAATGCGCACAAAGTGCCCATCGTCCACTGCCGCGCTCTGGATGCTTTCCAGATCGCTGGCTGCGGCCGCTCTTTGCAGCAGCACGCCAGCAACCGGCATCATAACCAGCGAACTCAAAAGGAGCGCTGCCAGCTTGAGGCTCATGCGGTTGGATTTGAGCGCCGGTGATTCTTGAATTTTAAACAACATGACCTGATGCCTCAACGAGTAGTCGAATAGGTTTCAACGCCGTAACGCACGAAGAGCGTGTCGCCACCGCCTTTTTTCTTGCCGGAGTATTTGTCGGAAAGCTTCGGGCCTTCTTCTTGCATGTTCTTGCCGTCATTTTCCGCAATTGAGCGCAATGCCAGCGAAAGCTCGCCGGCGGACTCGATCATCACAATGATCTCGGATTGGCGCGGATCAAGCTCGAGGGTGGCGGTCTTGCCTTCCGTGACGGTCACCTGCTCGCCATCCTTGTCCTGCCGATAGGTTTGATTGATGGCGAGAACGCGCACGTTGGAAAGGACGACTTCACTGGTGACAATCTTCTCCGTGCCCTGCGGATTATCAAGCTTCCGGGTGAGAATGACATCAACGCGGTCGTTCGGAAGTATGAACCCGCCGGCGCCGGAATGTTCGGAGACAGCAACCGAGATTGCCCGCATGCCTTTCGGCAGGATGGCGCTCATGAAGCCCGACTCACCAGGCAGAACCAGTTTCTTTTCAAGGATTGTTTCACCTTCAAAAATCGTGATTCTGGCACGGGCCGAGAGATATGCTTCCCGGGCGTCTGGTTTTTCATCGCGGGTAATCATGGCATCGGTGACATTTTCCACCGGCCATGGCTTCCAGGAGGTCGAGCCATCAACGAAGCGCTCACCCATGTTGATGTCTTTCAAGGCGGTCAGAACATCAACAGTCTTAACCTTGTTGATTTCGACAATTTCCTTTTCCGGCTTCTGGCCAATGAAGCCCTTTGCCAGAAGACCGGCCATGATGGCTGAACCGAAAGCCAGACCGAATATGACAATGCGCATTTTACTCATTTCGTACCCTTACCTTGCGCACCTGGCGCCAATTAGAATTCAGACTTTCGGACGGAATGGTCAAATTTAGGTTAATGACCGGCAGATTGTTGTTGCTCCGTTAACCGGACGCCACCATCCACCAGCTTTCGGGAAATGCCAGAATGGCTCCTATTGCGAAGGCATAACCGTAAGGAACGTTTGGTTTCAGGCCGGATAATTTCTTTGCCCAGGAAACATCGTGAATGTCCCAGCTCATGGAAATGACGGACCACAACCCAATACAAAGCGCCAGAACACCGCCAGCGATGACCGTAAAAGCCAAAAATGGCAAAGCCTGCGTGCTGCCAAACCAAACTCCCGCCGCGGCCATCAATTTGGCGTCACCGCCGCCAAAAAGGCCGAAGGAAAAAAGCGCGAAGCCCACAAAAAGAAGAATCACCGCGGTCAGCACATGAAGACCAAAAACAGCGAGCGGCATGCCTGTCGCCCAAGCCAAAGGGAAAAACGCCGCGAAAATTGTGAGAGTCAGCCAATTGGGAATGCGAAGCGACAGGGCATCGCCCGCGCCGGCAATGATCATGAGAAACGGAAAAATCGAGATTGACAGAAAGTGTACCATGAATTCCCAAGAGTGTTGCAGCGCAAATTGAATCATGCGCCCGGTTCAATCATCACATGCCCGGCGTAAAGAGGGGGTTAACCTTGCCAAATCGTTGCACAAAAAAGAACCACCGGGACAAGCCCGGTGGTTCAACGTCAAAATCTCAAGCTGCCTACGACAGCCTAGGAGTGCTTATCAAACTTTGCCGAGGCCGCTAGCGAGCTCGCGGAACACGCCCGAAACAGCGTCCGCCAAGATCGGCATCACAAGCACGAGCATCAAGCCCATGGCAGCAGCGATGAGGCCGTACTCAATAGCCGTCGCGCCGGACTCGTCGTTGATGAACTTCTTCATTTAAATCTCCAAGATTACTCTACAGCACCTGGCTCCTCATATAACGGTGCTTCATGCGCCGTATCCGTGAACCATGGAGCGACCATAACCGCCACCTGTTAATGCCAAGTAAATCCTCTAAATCGAATGAATAATTATGGTATCGCAAGACAATTTTGGTTATCAATTCAATGTATTATTCAGTAATATTTTATATATTTAAATATATATTGGTAAATTAAATATTATTATATAGTAGTTATTTCAATATCCTTTTATATACTTTGCCGTAAACTGAATTTCTTGAGATATAGTATAGTTTAATTGAGAACCGCATTCAACATTTGCATCTGTTATATTGAACCAACTGTGTAATGGATTTCATCCCGGTTCGCAGGCCGGACCCGTTATTGGTTCAACCAGGCGACTACTTTACCTTGGATATTAACAAATTCCGGGTTTCCCAATTTCGTAACAGAAGATTCACCATTCACGTGCACATTGGCAAGCCATTGCAAGGCAACCGATGGACAGCCATTAAGGAAACTCGTGACATGCTGAAACTAGTACGCATAACTTCAACTGCCCTGGCGCTGGCATCCCTTCATACTTCTGCATCCCTTGCCGCCCAACAGCTGGTTGTTAAGACCGACCAGACCCAGTTGATCAGCGTATCGGGAAATCCCGGTACTGTTGTCATCGGCAATCCAAGCATTGCCGACGTCACCGTTCATGGGAACAAATTATTCGTCCATGGACGCGCCTATGGCACAACAAACCTGATCATTCTTGATGAAAACGGCAATCAACTTTCCAACCTCGACATCACCGTGATGCTCGGCGGCGAAAACAATTTGCAAATTTACAAGGCCGGGGCGCGCTATTCATATGTATGCGCGCCTGGATGCGAAGGAACCCTGCAATCGGGTGACGCGTCTGGCTTCTTCGGCGATATTTCAAAAATGGATGCAAAGAAATCCGGAACGGCACAGGGCAAGGCGAGCACCGAACAGGAAGCAGCGCCCTCCGCCCAGTAGCGTGAACATAGTTAACCTGATCAAGGGCCTTGCAACAGCAGGGCCCTTTCCATTCGGAGAGCGGCATTTAGGAGAACTAGTTACAATTTGAATGAATTCTTTCAGTTGGCGGAAATGGCTTGTTGATAAGAATCGATAAGATGGAAGCGGATACTCTATTCACGGGCCGCTTCACCACGGGAGATTGCTATGCGGGCTTTTCTAAACAGGTTCCGTCCAAAGTTCGTGCGCCGGATGATCAAGTCTGAAAATGGTGCTGTCGCGGTAGAGTTTTCGCTGGTTGCGTTCCCATTTTTCATGGTCATGGGCTGCATTTGCGAAACGGGGATCATGCTTTTCACCGAGTATTCATTGCAGGCCGGCGTCCAGGACGCTGCCCGGCAAATCAGGACTGGGCAAGCTCAAAACTCAAGCATGAGTGCCGAAAATTTCAAGTCAAAGATCTGCGAGACCGCCGGCATCGTCATTGATTGTGAAGGCAAAGTCACTGTTTATGTAAGACCAGCAGCCAATTTTTCGACGCTGGCAGGGGTGATGCCCAATTTTCTCAACGTTGGCACCAAACCTGACGGAACGCCAAATCCAACCTCTTATAGTTGTGGCGCCCCAGAAGAGGCTGCTGGTGTGCTTGCCACATATGATTGGAAATTCACCATGCCATTCATGTCGTTTTTGGGGAACTTCAACGGCGGCACGACGCGCCGGTTGTACGGAATTGCAATTTTCCAGAATGAGCCGTTTCCCGCCGGCACGGCGTGTGCGTCATAGGGGTTGAGGAAATGATGAAAAGTACATTCAGAAAATTCATTGGTGAGACCAAGGGGATTGCCGCGATCGAGATTGCCTTCATCATGCCCTTCATGCTTTTGATCTATTTTGGGCTTTTTGACATCACCTCACTCGTTTCAATGAACAGAAAAGTGACCTACTCCGCAAGCATCGTTGCGGACCTGGTTGCCCAGAACAAGACATCGGTGCTCAAGAGCAAACTATCGGACTATTACAGCGCCGCCAATTTGGTCATGGCGCCGATTTCGTCATCCACGGTGCGCATTGAAGTCTTTGGCTATCGCATCGCCGGTTCTACGGTCTCGCTGATTTGGAAAACAAATAACGGGCTAGCCACATCCTGCGGCACGGATCCCGTCACGACCGCCATGTCCCCGCTCATGGTTGCGGGAAACGATTTGGTAATCGCCCGCGTTTGCACGAGTTACGATCCCGCCATCGGGAACTTTCTGGGGCACAACTGGTTGGGCAGCTCGTCATTTCAAGTTGGCGAAAGCATTACGCAACGGCCGCGCAGCACACTGAAGCTGACCTGCTATGACACGACGGTGGGCGGAGCCGTCTGCTCGTAACGCATCTCAAGCCAACCGATCTGCCAAAGGGAGCCCATGACGAGCTCCCTTTTCTTGTTCGAGGTTCTTCGCTCTGGCATGAGCTTCAATCCCGCGGTATAGGGGCTTGATTCCCGGAGTTAAATAATTGGAACTTACCGTTTTTCTTGCCGTTCTGGCTGCAGCCCTCATGCATGCCAGCTGGAATCTGCTGGTCAAACTCAAGCTGGACCGGTTTCTGTCGCTGTTTCTCATGCAAACCCTGATGGGCATCATGGGCATAGGCATGCTCTTCTTTTTTGCCTGGCCCTCGCGCGAAAGCCTCCCCTATGCCCTGGTCTCCGGAATTCTGCATACGGGCTATAATATTTTCCTGGCCCGCAGCTACCGCGATGGCGATCTCAGCCTGGTTTATCCCGTGGCCCGCGGCACCGCCCCCCTGATTACGCTTCTGGCGACATGGCTGGTGGCCAGCGAGCAGATCAATGCCATAACCGCCATCGCAATCGGCATACTGGTGTCGGGCATATGGCTGGTTGCCGTTGGCCGGTCAAAAACCCTCAAGCTTGACAAGGTGTCGCTTTTTTTTGCCCTTGTCACATCCTGCTTCATTGCCGCCTATACGGTTGTGGATGGCCTGGGCGGGCGGGCCTCGGGAGCGGCCTCCGGCTATACGGCCCTCGTCTTCATCCTGGACGCTGTTTTTCTTCTGGGCACAGGCCTCTACATGCGGGGGCCTGGCATTTTCACGAAGGTTGCACCGTTTTGGAAAAGCGGCGTCTTGGGTGCCCTGCTTTCAGCCTCCTCCTATTGGATTGTCATCTGGGCGATGACACAGGCACCCATTGCCGCTGTGGCGGCGCTGCGCGAGACCAGCATTCTGTTTGTCATCTTCATGTCCGCAAGGCTCCTTAACGAACAACTCAATTGGTTGCGCATCGCAGGGGGGATATTGGTTGTTGTGGGAGCGGTTGCACTTCGCCTGTCATAGATCCAGCAAGCGGCTCACGTTCCTTTGGCCATGCCCCTGGGCAATCGCGGCCGAGAATACGTCTTCCACGGCACCCACCAACGCAGTTTCCATGCCAAGACCGGATGCGAGGGATTTGAAATAACCAATGTCCTTGGAGGCATTGGCAAGGGAGAAGCGGTAGCCCTCAAAATCCCCGTCCAGGGCTGGCGCCACCATCTTGCGCAGCACGCCGGAATTGCCCGAGCCATTCAGCATGACATCATAGAGATTGCGCCAGTCGATATCGGCCTTCCTTGCGGTTCCAAAGGCTTGCGCCACGAGCGCTATCATGCCGGTGACGAGGAAGTTGGAAATAAGTTTGGCTGCATGGCCGGAGCCCACAGGCCCCATGTGGCGAATGGTTGTGGCAAAGCAGGAGAGCAGCGGCAGGATTTTTGAAAAAGTTTCAGGGCTTGCGCCGCAGAGCACGCCAAGCTCGGCGTTTGCGGCCTGCTCGGGACCGCCGGTCAGGGGGGCATCGGCATAGGCAATTCCCAGGGGCGCCAATTCGCCCGCAAGGCGGCGGGTAGATCCGGGTTCAGAGGTGCTTGTATCGATAATGATCTGCCCAAAACGCAGACTTGGCCGCAAGGCGGCCACAGTCTCCTCGACAATTTTTGAGGAGGAAAGGCAGAGCACAATGCAATCACTGCTGTGAGCGATTTTGTCCAAACTGCCGGCTTCGCGGGCGCCTTTGGACGAGCAAATCCTCGATGGGCGCCCGGTTGCGGTGGGCGATGACATGAACCTCATGGCCGCCTTTCAGCAAATTGAGCACCATGCCATGCCCCATTAGACCAGCACCTATGAATCCAATTCTCATGCTTGCCTCCGCCCCGTCCCATGCTAGTTTCCGCCCCCAGAAACAGGAGCAGAATGCACCATGGCGTTACACAAGAATTTCATCAATGGCGAATGGGTTGCGGGCACGGGCGCCAAGGAAAACATCAATCCTTCCGATGTTTCCGACATCGTTGGCGAGTATGCGCAGGCCGACAAGGGGCAAACCGAGGCCGCCATTGCCGCGGCGCAGGCGGCAGCGCCTGCTTGGGCGGCAACAACACCACAGCAACGGGCCGATATTCTGGAAACGGCAGGCATTGAGCTGCTGGCGCGGCGGGAAGAAATCGGCCGGCTGCTGTCGCGCGAAGAAGGAAAGCCCTTGGCCAACGGCATTGCGGAGACCATGCGCGCCGCCCAGATTTTCAAGTTTTTTGCCCAGGAGGCGCTGCGCATCGAAGGCGTTTCGGTGGCCTCGGTGCGGGCTGGCGTGGATGTCGCCATCACCCGCGAGCCGCTTGGCGTGGTTGGCCTCATCTGCCCATGGAATTTCCCCATTGCCATTCCGGCGTGGAAAATGGCCCCGGCACTGGCCTTTGGAAATACCGTCGTGTTCAAGCCTGCCGACCTGGTGCCCGGCACGGCCTGGGCCCTGGTTGAAATCCTGTCGCGCGCCGGACTGCCCAAGGGGGTGCTGAACCTGGTCATGGGGCGCGGTTCGGTGGTGGGGCAAACCATGCTCGATTCCCGCGGTGTAAACGCCATTTCATTTACCGGTTCCGTCGAGACGGGGGCCAAGGTTGCCCTGGCCTGTTCGGGACGCGGGGCCAAATATCAACTGGAAATGGGCGGCAAGAATCCGCTGGTGGTTCTGGATGACGCCAATCTCGATGCGGCGGTTGCCGCTTCCATCGATGGCGCATTTTATCAGACCGGCCAGCGCTGCACGGCCTCTTCACGGCTCGTGGTTCAGAGCAAGATCCATGATGCTTTCGTCGACAAGATGGTGACGGCCATGAAGGCGCTGAAGGTCGACAACGCGCTGAAGGACGGAACACAGGTTGGCCCCGTCGTTGACGAAAACCAGATGGCGCAGGACGAGAAATATATCGGCATCGCACGGACTGAAGGCGGCGAACTGGTTTGGGGCGGCGAGCGCCTGAACCGCGACACCAAGGGGCATTACCTGTCGCCTGCCCTGTTCACAAATACAAAGAACGAAATGCGGATCAACCGGGAAGAAGTTTTTGGCCCCGTGGCCTCCGTCATCAAGGTTGGGAGCTATGACGAGGCCCTTGCCGTTGCCAATGACACGGCGTTTGGCCTTTCCTCCGGCATTTTCACGACGTCGCTGAAATATGCCACGGACTTCCGCAAGAAATCAGCGGCGGGCATGGTGATGGTCAACCTGCCGACGGCGGGCGTGGATTATCACGTGCCGTTCGGCGGGCGCAAAGGCTCAAGCTATGGGGCGCGCGAACAGGGGCGCTTCGCGGCAGACTTTTACACGGCGATCAAGACGGCCTATACCCTCGCGGGTTAAGAGGGAGCAATATAGCTCATATCAATTCAATGCCGCGGTGGCGGAACAGTTTGCGCGTGGCTTCGGCCGAACCGTTGAGATCAATGGCCTTGCAGGCTTCCTCGATCACCACCGTATCAAAGCCCAGGTTTTTTGCGTCTTCGGCCGAATAGCGCACGCAATAGTCGAAGGCCAGGCCAACGCAAAAGACCCGGGTGAAACCACGTTCCCTCAAATAGCCGCCAAGGCCGGTCGGCGTCACATGATCGTTTTCAAAGAAGGCCGAATAGGAATCGACTTCATGACGGAATCCTTTGCGCAAGATGAGCTCGGTCTGCGGGATATCGAGAAGCCGGTGAAATGCCGAGCCGTGCGTTCCCTGAATGCAGTGGTCCGGCCATAGGGTTTGCGGGCCATAGGGCATCTCAAATTCCGAGAAGATTTCCTTGCCGGGATGCGACGATGCGAAAGAGGAATGCCCGGCGGGATGCCAGTCCTGGGTCAAAACGACATGTTTGAAATTCCTGGCAAAGTCATTGATCAGGGGAACGACTTCATCGGCATCGGGCACGGCCAGTTTTCCACCGGCGCAAAAATCATATTGAATGTCGACAACTAGGAGTACTTCGTTTTCACTGGTCTGCATGGGAACCTCATTGGGCAAGGGACGCGGCGCATCCCTTGAAAGCTGGAAACCGGTCGACAATGACATAAACGGGAATGGGACGCATGATATCCGACAGCTTGCCCTTGTCCTCAAATATCTCGCGGAAGGACCCGCTCTTCAGTTTTTCAATGATGGACGGGGCAATGCCTCCCGCAAGATAGACGCCGCCGCGGGCCTGCAGCGCCATGGCGGCATCGCCGGAAATTCGCGCCAGCCAGGTGATGAATTGATCGAGGGTTTTGACGGCAACCGCGTCCTGCCCCTTCATGGCGGCCTGGATAACGGCTTCGGGGCTGGTTAATTGTCCTTGGGGAGAAAGCGTCTTGTAGAGCAGATAAAGGCCGCTGCCGCTGACGGCATCTTCGGCGATAAATATGTTGCCGGGTTTTTTCATGCGCTCACGCAGGTCAAATTCCTCGCGCGTAACGGTTGGCAGCGTCACTTGGCCAAGTTCGCCGGGCAGCGCCATCCAGCCGCCTTGCGGCAGGGGCGCTAGGGCTGCCATGCCGAGGCCGGTTCCGGGGCCCATGACGATTTTGAGCTTCGGCACCGGTGACTCCTGGCCGCCAATCTGGATCAGATCATCGCCCTGGAGATGGGGGAGGGAAAGGGCCAAGGCTTCATAGTCGTTCAACAACCTGAGATGGCTCGCCTTGGCGGCCAGCCGCAGGCTTTCATTGGTAAATGACCAATCGTAGTTGGTCAGGGAAATGTGCTCGCGGTCAACCGGAGCGGCGACGGCAATGGCGGCAGAGGCAAGCGAATTTACCTCTTGATTGCGTAAATATTGCTGAATTGCTCCCTCAAGCGACGGGAAATTGTCGTTGCGCAGGGCCTCCATGTGCTGGATCGCCATGGAGCCCTGCTTAACCAGACCAAAGCGGGAGTTGGTGCCCCCGATGTCGCCGACAAGTGCAAATTCCGTCATTCTGTCCTCAGCCCTCCACTGCCACGGCCAGCGTTAGAGGGCAAGAGCGGTGGTGATCTGGCCAATCACCATGACTTCCGCTAGGAAGCGCTTTTACCTGAACCAGTTGGAAATTCCGTGACCGATCAAATAGCTTCCGAGGTTTCGCGCCGGCGGACCTTTGCCATCATTTCCCATCCGGACGCCGGCAAAACCACGCTCACGGAAAAGCTGCTGCTTTTCGGCGGCGCCATCCAGCTTGCCGGACAGGTGCGGGCCAAGGGCGACAGGCGGCGGACGCGCTCGGACTGGATGTCAATCGAGCGGGCGCGCGGCATTTCGGTGGTCACCTCGGTGATGACCTTTGAATACAACAACTGCGTGTTCAACCTGCTGGACACGCCGGGGCACGAGGACTTTTCCGAAGACACCTACCGCACGCTGACGGCGGTTGACGCGGCGGTCATGGTGATCGACGGGGCCAAGGGCATTGAAGCACGCACCCGCAAGCTTTTTGAAATCTGCCGCCTGCGTGACATTCCGATCATCACCTTCATCAACAAGATGGACCGGGAAACCCGCGAGCCGCTTGACCTTCTGGACGAGATTGAGAAAGGGTTGGCGCTGACAGTTGCCCCCATGGTGTGGCCCATCGGCCTGGGCCGGGCCTTTGTGGGCACCTACGACCTCAATACGCCGCGCGTACGCAGGCTCGATGAAGATCCGGCCGGGCAAATGGTTTCCGGCCCCGATGATCCGCTGTTCGCCACCCTGCTTACGCCGCCCCAACTTGCGACCTGGCGCGACGAGATGGAACTGGTGCGCGACCTTTGCCACAGTTTTGACCGGGCGTCTTTTCTTGAAGGCCACCTGTCGCCGGTGCTGTTTGGCTCGGCGCTGCGAAACTTCGGGGTGCGCGATCTTCTCGATACGCTCATCGCCCATGCGCCGCCGCCGCGCGACCAGCAGGCACGGCAACGGGTGGTCCATGCGAACGAAGACAAAATGACCGGCATTGTGTTCAAGATACAGGCCAACATGGATCCCAACCACCGGGACCGCATCGCCTTCATGCGGCTTGCTTCCGGCAAGCTGACGCGCGGCATGCGGGTCAAGATCGTCCGCACCGGCAAAACCCTTGCGCTTAACGCTCCGCAATTTTTCTTTGCCCAGGACCGCTCGCTGGCCGAGGAAGCCTTTGCCGGCGATGTGGTGGGCATTCCCAATCACGGTGTGCTGCGCATTGGCGATACGCTGACGGAAGGCGAGGATATTGTCTTCACGGGTGTTCCAAGTTTCGCGCCGGAAATCCTGCGGCGGGTGAAGCTCGGCGATCCGATGAAGGCCAAGAAACTGCGCAGCGCCTTGGAAGAGCTTGCCGAAGAAGGCGTGGTGCAGCTCTTTATCCCGGTGGATGGCTCGGCTGCCGTTGTGGGCGTGGTGGGCGCCTTGCAGCTTGATGTGCTGGCTGACCGGCTGGCCAATGAATACGGCGTTCCGGTCGAGTTTGAAATGACGCGGCATGAGGTGATGCGCTGGATTGCCTGTGATGATCCCAAGAAGCTTGACGATTTCATCGCGGCCAACCGCTTTTCCATTGCCAATGACCTTGATGGTTCGCCCGTATTGATGGCACAATCAGCCTTCAGCCTGAACTACACGCTGGAACGGGCGCCCGACATCAAGGCCACCGAAATCAAGGAAATGCACAAGGCCGCCTAAGGAGCAAACATCATGTTGCCAACTGACCTTGACCTGCCGCGCATCCTTGCAATCGTCCTGCTTTTCGCCATGTGGGGGCTTTACGGCCCGATTTTGGGTGCCCTTGGGCGCGGCACCCTGAACGCACAACTGCATGTGGTGCGGATGCGCTGGATGCGCATGATGCTGCAAACGCACCGCGACCACCGCACCTTCGATGCCTTGATGATGGGGCATATTTCCAATTCCATGGCCTTCTTTGGCTCGGCCACGCTGCTGGTGCTGGCGGGCCTGCTGGGAACGCTGGCCAACATCAGCCGGCTTTATGCGGCGGTGATGGAGATAAAATTCATCCCCATGATGAGCCTCGAACTTTTCACCATTTATTTCGTGACCCTCACCGTGATCATGGCGATTTGTTTTTTCTCCTTCACCTTTGCGCTGCGGAAACTCGCTTATACACTGGCGATGATCGGCGGACTGAGCGAAGCGCCGGGCGACGATCCCCAGTCAAGAATCATGGTTGTGGAAACGGCGACGGTGATGACCGAAGCGGTGAAAAGCCTGAATAACGGCATTCGCGGCTATTACTTCGCAATTGCGGCGTTCTTCCTCTTTGTAGGTCCCTATGCCTGCATGGTCATGACGGCGGCCATGAGCGGGCTGCTGCTCTACCGCCAGGGATTTTCCATCACGGCGTTGGCCATTGAACGCTATGTTGATGCGATGAACAGTGGCAAGAGTGATGGCGGGCCGTGATCGCGCGCGGTATCCGTTCCAGCGATGGCCTGGTTCTTGCCGGTTATGAGTATGGCAACCGACACGGCCCTGAAATTCTTTTCATTCACGGCTTTTCACAAAGTTCACTTTGCTGGAACAAACAATTTTCCTCTCCGGCGCTTGCCAATGAATTCCGCCTGATTTCTTTTGATATTCGCGGCCACGGTGCATCGGAAAAGCCGGCGGATATTTCGCGTTATGCCGAGGACAGGCTTTTTGCTGATGATGTTCATTGCGTCATGGAGGCTTTCAACCTGAAGCGTCCCGTGCTGGTGGGCTGGTCCTATGCGGGCCGCATTGTGGGTGACTATGCGGGGGCCTACGGCACCCGCCGCATTGCCGGCATAAATTACGTTTGTGCGCGGACAAACAATGACGCGGCTTATAATGGACCGGGAACGGATTTTCTGGGCGATATGAGGGGTAATGATCTTGACGCCAATATCAGGGCCACGCGAGCTTTCGTGCGGGCCTGTTATGAGAAGCAGCCTAGCCCGGAAGAGTTCGAAACGGTTTTCGATTACAACATGCAGGTTCCACCCGGCATTCGCGGGGCGCATCTCAGCAGGCCCGCATCGGACGGAGGCATTTTGGCAAAACTCGATGTGCCCGTGCTGGTGACCCAGGGAAGCGAGGACAAGCTTGTTCTGAGGGGCCTTGGCGAGCTTACGGCAGCAGTAGTGCCCGGGGCGCGGCTCTCAATCTATGACGGCATCGGTCATGCGCCCTTTGCCGAGGACGCGGCCCGCTTTAACCGCGAGCTTGCGGAATTTGTGCGGGCTGCCCAAGTTTAGACGCCTCGCGGGCGAGCGCTTCTATCCCCGCCCAATCGCCCGCCTCGATCAATTTCTTCGGCACCATCCAGGAGCCGCCAACCGTGATGACGTTTGCCAGCTTCAGGTATTTTGGTGCGGATTCCAGGGTTATTCCGCCTGTCGGGCAGAAGCGGATTTGCGGCAGGGGCTGGGCCAGCGACGCCAAATAGGCCGCACCGCCTGCGGGTTCGGCGGGGAAGAATTTCTGGAAGCTGTAGCCCTGCTCGAGAAGGTTCATGCCTTCCGATGCGGTAACACCGCCGGGCAGAAGTGGCATTTTAATATCTTTTGCAGCCTGAAGCAGCTTCGGCGACGAACCGGGAGACACAGCAAAGGCGCAGCCCAGCTTGTCCATGTCAGCCATCTGGGCGGGCGTGATCACTGTGCCGACGCCGACAATGGCGCCTTTGACTTCCGCCATGATGGCGCGGATGGATTCAATGGCAGCAGCCGGTGCGCAGGGTGATTTCGAGAACGGGCAGGCCACCCTTCACGAGTGCCTTGGCCAGCGGCACCGCATCGGCCACGCGTTCAATCACCATCACGGGCACCACGGGGGCCGCCTTGAGAATGACTTCAATGCCTGCCTGCAAATCCCTTGTCATCATGCAACCTCGAAAATTGATGCGCCCTGATCGGCACGGCCCGCAAGATTCCGGAAGGCCTTGAACAGTTCGCGGCCCGTGCCTTCCTCATTTTTTGAAAGATCGGCGGTGGCGGGGACGCGCAGGCGCAAATTCCTTGGCATCCACCAGAATTTCAAGACGGCCATTGTCCGCATCGATGCGGATGATGTCACCGTCTCTGATCTTGGCAATAGCACCACCATCGGCGGCCTCGGGTGTCACATGGATGGCGGCTGGCACTTTTCCGGATGCTCCGGACATGCGGCCATCGGTGACGAGTCCCGACGCGGAAACCCTTGTCCTGCAACACGCTGAGCGGAGGTGTCATGCGGTGAAGTTCCGGCATGCCGTTGGCCTTTGGACCCTGGAAACGCACCACGGCAACAACGTCACGGTGGAGTTCACCGGCCTTGAAAGCGGCATGCAGTTCTTCCTGGGAATGAAAGACGCGCGCGGGGGCCTCGATGAAATGACGGTCGTGAGGAATGGACGAGGTCTTGATCACGGCGTGGCCGAGGGGACCTTCGAGCACATTGAGGCCGCCTGTAGCCTGGAATGGATTTTCGCAGCCGCGCAAAACCGTGTCGTCATGGGAAACCGAGGTGGCGTCTTTCCATTCCAAGGCACCATCACGGCTGAGCTTGGGTTCAACCAGATAGCCTTTGAGGCCCGTGCCCGTGATTGTGATGACATCCTCATGGAGCACGCCCCGGTGCAACAGTTCGCGGATGAGGAAGCCCATGCCGCCTGCCGCGTTGAAATGATTCACGTCGGCCTTGCCGTTGGGATAGATGCGGGTCATCAGCGGCACGACATGGGAAAGTTCGGCGAGGTCTTTCCATGTCAGCATAATGCCAGCGGCGGCGGCCATGGCGATGAGATGCAGCGTATGATTGGTGGAGCCACCGGTTGCCAGCAAGCCCACAACGCCATTCACCACGGCCTTCTCATCATAGACGCGGCCAATGGGCGTGTAGTTGTTACCCAGCGCGGTAATCGATAACGCCTGCTGGGCTGAAGCCTTGGTGATTTCATCGCGGAGCGTGGTGCCGGGATTGACGAAGGTTGATCCGGGCAGATGAAGCCCCATGATTTCCATCAGCATCTGGTTGGAGTTGGCGGTGCCGTAGAAGGTACAGGTGCCAGGGCCGTGATAGGATTGGGCTTCCGCCTCCAACAGCGCGGCACGGTCGACTTTGCCTTCGGCATAGAGCTGGCGGATTTTGGCTTTGTCATCATTGGGAAGGCCGGAGGTCATGGGGCCAGCGGGAATGAAGACGGCTGGCAAATGTCCGAATGACAAGGCGCCAATGATCAGGCCCGGCACGATCTTGTCGCAGACGCCGAGGTAGACCGCCGCATCAAACATCTGGTGGGACAGAGCCACGGCGGTTGAAAGGGCAATTACATCGCGTGAAAACAGCGAGAGTTCCATGCCGGTTTCGCCCTGGGTGACGCCATCGCACATGGCGGGAACACCGCCCGCAACTTGCGCCGTGCCGCCTGCCGCGCGGGCCGCATCGCGGATGATCTGCGGGTAATTTTCAAAAGGCTGGTGGGCCGAAAGCATGTCATTATAGGAGGTGACGATGCCAAGGTTTGGGCCTTGCCCGCTGCGCAATTCATTCTTGTCATGGGGGCCGCAGGCGGCAAAGCCATGGGCGAGGTTGGCGCAGCCCAATGCCTTGCGCTTGGGTTGCGAGCTCGCTGCTGCCGCAATGCGCGCCAAATAGCGACTGCGCGTTGATTTGCTGCGCTCGATTATTTTCTCCGTGACCGCAGAGACGATTGCGTGGACCGACATGGGCTTAACTCCGTCAGGGACACCAATAAAGTGTCAGAGGCTTTTTTGAGCGCAGAACCGCCCGGACCGGCATGGCCTCAACCGGCCCTTCCGCAAGGGCCTGGTTTAGCACATCGCGCTTTTCCTGTCCTTCGATGTGAAGGCAGAGAAGGCTTGCATCGAGGAGAGCGGGAAGGGTGAAGGTGAGCCGCGGCTCATCGGCAGCGGGTGCCGACATCGCCACAATGCGCTTTCCGGTTTTTGGAGCGAGCGCTTCGCTCAAGTTGTCGCCACCGGGGAAAAACGACGCGGTGTGGCCATCGCTTCCCATGCCGAGGACAACGACATCCAGGGTGGCGATATTTTCCGCGTCGGGATTCTCAAAAAGCGGGACAAACTGCGCGCCAGCAGCGCTATTCTGCAGCAGGTTATCACGCACCAGCCTGGCATTAGAGCGGGGATTTGTTTCAGGCACCTGCCGCTCGTCAACGAGGGTAACCGTGATCCGGCTCCAGGGAACATCGAAGCGCGACAGGGTTTCAAAGAAAAGCTTGGGCGTCGATCCGCCCGAAACCGCAAGGCAGGAACTGCCCTTGGCTCTCACATGGTGCTGCAGGGCGTTGGCCACATCGGTTGCAAGGGCTGATGACAGGCTGCCCCGGCTTTCAAACAACCGCTCCTTCGCGATCATGCAATTTCGCCCTCATGCCAGGTGCGGCCGTCACGCTCGATGAGGGCAACGGCGGCGGTCGGGCCCCAAGTGCCCGAGGTATAGGGCTTGGGCAGTTCGGGAGATTCCTTCCAATAGTCCAGAATGGGATCAATCCATTTCCACGCGGCTGTCACTTCATCGCGGCGCATGAAGAGGGTTTGATTGCCGCGCACCACATCCATGAGCAGGCGTTCATAGGCATCGGGATTGCGGACACCGAAGGCATCGGCAAAGCTCATGTCGAGGGGCACCTGGCGCAGGCGCATGCCGCCGGGACCTGGATCCTTGATCATCAGCATGAGCTTCACGCCCTCATCGGGCTGCAGGCGGATGACCAGGCTGTTGGAGGCAATGTTGCCGGCGCTTGCGCCGAATACCGAATAGGGCACGGGCTTGAATTCAACGACGATTTCCGAAAGGCGCGACGGAAGCCGCTTGCCGGACCGCAGATAGAAAGGCACCCCATTCCAGCGCCAGCTTCCGATCTCGGCCTTGAGCGCCACATAGGTCTCAGTTTTGGACGTGTCGGAACCCAGCTCTTCGAGATAACCGGCGACGGCACCTCCGGCGGAAGCGCCGGCGCGATATTGCCCGCGCACGATTTGGCTGGCGAGGTTGCCATCGGTGAGCGGCTTGAGGGATTGCAGCACTTTCAATTTTTCATCGCGCACGGAATCGGCCTCAATCGATGTCGGCGGCTCCATGGCGACGAGACAGAGAAGTTGCAGCATGTGGTTTTGCACCATGTCGCGGAGTGCGCCTGCCGTATCATAATAACCGGCGCGGCCTTCAACGCCCAGGGTTTCCGCCACGGTGATCTGCACATTGTCAATGTGGGCGGCGTTCCACACGGGTTCGAACAGGGCATTGGCAAAGCGCAGCGCCATGAGGTTCTGCACGGTTTCCTTGCCGAGGTAGTGATCGATGCGGTAGATCGAAGGTTCCGGAAAAATGCAGCCGATCTGCTCGTTCAGGGCCTTGGCCGAAGCGCCATCTTTGCCGAGAGGCTTTTCAACCACGACACGGGATTTCGGCGTCACCAGATTGTGGCTGCCGAGGCGCTCGCAAATGGGACCGAAGAGATCAGGCCCCACGGCCAGGTAAAAAACGCGGATGCGGTCTTCATGGGGCTTCAGGGCTTTTTCGAGATCCTTCCAGCCGGACTCCTTGCTCGCTTCGGCGGCGACATAATCAAGGCGGTCCAGAAACCGCTTGCACATGTCGGGCTTGCGATCTTCTTCAGCCACATAGGCTTCGATTGCCGCCAGGGCGAAGGCGCGAAACGCTTCACGGGTCATGGCGCGGCGGGAAGAGCCAATAATGCGGGCCGCCAACGGGATTTGCCCCTGCACATCCCGGTGGAAAAGGGCAGGCAGGAGCTTGCGCTGGGCCAGGTCACCGGTGGCGCCAAAGACGATGAGATCGAAGACGTCGACAGGAATAGTTCGGGGAGTCATATTCTGTTAAGATTCCGGTTTTGAGGTACGCCAATCAGAAGGGCGATCTACACGCCGAATCCTGCTTTTGCAATAATTCAATTCCACTGATTTATTGATTTTTTTGCCGACTCCGGCAAAGGATAGCCGGGGCACCCCTAAAGGAGAGACATATGATCGTTTGTTGCGGCGAGGCGCTGATCGACATGCTGCCGCGCACATCCAAGGAGGGTGCGGCCGTTTACCAGCCCCTGAATGGCGGCTCGATATTCAACACGGCCATTGCCCTGGGGCGGCTGGGGATCATCACCGGATTTTTCAGCGGACTTTCCACCGACTTTTTCGGCGACAGCCTGGTGGCCGGCCTGAAGGCCAGCAATGTGGATTTGAAATACACCAAGATCTGGGACAGGCCCTCGACCCTTGCTTTTGTGAAGCTGGACAATGGCCAGGCGCGCTATTCCTTCTTCGATGAAAATTCCGCCAGCCGGATGCTGACCACGAAAGATCTTCCAAAGCTTGCCGCTGACGTTAACGCGCTGCATTTTGGCTCCATCAGCCTCATTCCCGAACCCGGCGCCTCGACGCTTGAAGCCCTGATGACACGCGAGGCTGAAAAACGCGTGATCTGCCTTGATCCCAATATCCGCGCCAACGTGATCAAGGACCGGCGCGGATATCTGGAGCGGATCAGCCGCCTCATTGCCCTATGCGACATCCTGAAAATATCCGATGAGGACATCACCTGGATCACCGGCAAGACCGACTTGGCCGTGGCGGCACGAAAATGGCTCAATGCGGGGGCCAAGGTTGTGGTCATCACGCGGGGTGAGAACGGCGTCGAGGTGTTCACCAAGGGCCTGTCATTCAAGCAACCCTCCGTCAGCGTCAAGGTGGTGGACACGGTAGGCGCGGGAGATACCTTCACCGCCGGTTTTCTGGCCTCGCTGCAGAAAGCGGGAAAGCTCAACAAAGCCGCTGTCGCCTATCTTGACGAGGCTTCGCTGCGAAATGCGGTAACTTATGCGGCCCGGGCTGCGGCGGTCACGGTTTCGCGCGCCGGGGCCAATCCGCCCTGGCTGCATGAACTGCAGACTTAAGAGCTATCAAGCCTGCCATGGAATTTCCCGTCGATGCCGTCATCCCGCGTTTAAGCGAGGCCCTGACGCTTGGCTCTGCCGCAATCCTGGTGGCCGAGCCCGGGGCCGGCAAGACCACGCGAGTGCCGTTAAAGCTTTTGGGAAGTTCGTGGCTTGGCGACAAAAAAATCGTCATGCTGGAACCACGGAGGCTTGCGGCGCGGGCCGCGGCCAAGCGCATGGCGGAAACCCTTGGCGAAGAGATCGGCGCAACGGTGGGCTACACGGTCAGGCTTGACCGCAAGGTTTCGGGAAAAACCCGCATTGAAGTTGTCACCGAAGGCATTCTCACGCGGCGCCTGCAACATGACCCCGAGTTGAAGGATACGGGGCTCATCATTTTCGATGAGTTCCATGAACGCAGCCTTGATGGCGATTTGGGGCTCGCGCTTACCCTCGATATGCGCCAGGGCCTGCGGGAGGATTTGCGGCTTCTCATCATGTCGGCCACGCTCGATGCCGCGCTTCGATTGCCGCCAGGGCGAAGGCGCGAAACGCTTCACGGGTCATGGCGCGGCGGGAAGAGCCAATAATGCGGGCCGCCAACGGGATTTGCCCCTGCACATCCCGGTGGAAAAGGGCAGGCAGGAGCTTGCGCTGGGCCAGGTCGCCGGTGGCGCCAAAGACGATGAGATCGAAGACGTCGACTGGAATAGTTCGGGGAGTCATATTGTGTTAAGATTCCGGTTTTGAGGTACGCCAATCAGAAGGGCGATCTACACGCCGAAGCCTGCTTTTGCAATAATTCAATTCCACTGATTTATTGATTTTTTTGCCGACTCCGGCAAAGGATAGCCGGGGCACCCCTAAAGGAGAGACATATGATCGTTTGTTGCGGCGAGGCGCTGATCGACATGCTGCCGCGCACATCCAAAGAGGGTGCGGCCGTTTACCAGCCCCTGAATGGCGGCTCGATATTCAATACGGCCATTGCCCTGGGGCGGCTGGGGATCATCACCGGATTTTTCAGCGGACTTTCCACCGACTTTTTCGGCGACAGCCTGGTGGCCGGCCTGAAGGCCAGCAATGTGGATTTGAAATACACCAAGATCTGGGACAAGCCTTCAACCCTTGCCTTTGTGAAACTGGACAATGGCCAGGCGCGCTATTCCTTCTTCGATGAAAATTCCGCCAGCCGGATGCTGACCACGAAAGATCTTCCAAAGCTTGCCGCTGACGTTAACGCGCTGCATTTTGGCTCCATCAGCCTCATTCCCGAACCCGGCGCCTCGACGCTTGAAGCCCTGATGACACGCGAGGCTGAAAAACGCGTGATCTGCCTTGATCCCAATATCCGCGCCAACGTGATCAAGGACCGGCGCGGATATCTGGAGCGGATCAGCCGCCTCATTGCCCTGTGCGATATCCTGAAAATATCCGATGAGGACATCACCTGGATCACCGGCAAGACCGACCTGGCCGTGGCGGCACGAAAATGGCTCAATGCGGGGGCCAAGGTTGTGGTCATCACACGGGGTGAGAACGGTGTTGAGGTGTTCACCAAGGGCCTGTCATTCAAGCAACCCTCCGTCAGCGTCAAGGTGGTGGATACGGTGGGGGCCGGAGATACCTTCACCGCCGGGTTTCTGGCCTCGCTGCAGAAGGCGGGAAAGCTCAACAAGGCCGCTGTCGCCTATCTCGACGAGGCTTCGCTGCGAAATGCGGTGACCTATGCGGCCCGGGCTGCGGCGGTTACGGTTTCGCGCGCCGGGGCCAATCCGCCCTGGCTGCATGAACTGCAGACTTAAGAGCTATCAAGCCTGCCATGGAATTTCCCGTCGATGCCGTCATCCCGCGTTTAAGCGAGGCCCTGACGCTTGGCTCTGCCGCAATCCTGGTGGCCGAGCCCGGGGCCGGCAAGACCACGCGGGTGCCGTTAAAGCTTTTGGGAAGTTCGTGGCTTGGCGACAAAAAAATCGTCATGCTGGAACCACGGAGGCTTGCGGCGCGGGCCGCGGCCAAGCGCATGGCGGAAACCCTTGGCGAAGAGATCGGCGCAACGGTGGGCTACACGGTCAGGCTTGACCGCAAGGTTTCGGCGAAGAACCCGCATTGAAGTTGTCACCGAAGGCATTCTCACGCGGCGCCTGCAACATGATCCGGAGTTGAAGGATACGGGGCTCATTATTTTCGACGAGTTCCATGAACGCAGCCTTGATGGCGATTTGGGGCTCGCGCTTACCCTCGATATGCGCCAGGGCCTGCGGGAGGATTTGCGGCTTCTCATCATGTCGGCCACGCTCGATGCGGCGAAGCTCTCCGAACATTTGCAAGGGGCGCCGGTCATCCAGGCGACGGGCCGCATGTTTCCGGTGGAAACGCGCTATCTCGGCAAGACGACACGGCAGACACTTTCCGCCGATGCCTGCAAGGCCACGCAGCAGGCGCTTCTGGAAACGAAGCAAAGCATTCTCGTCTTCCTTCCCGGAGAAGCCGAAATTCGCCGCACGGAAGAGATGCTGAATGCAGCAAATCTTCCCCCGACGGTTTTCGTGCGGCCACTTTACGGGGCGATGGGCTTTGCCGAGCAGGATGCGGCGCTTAATCCGGCGCCGGAGGGATCACGGAAAATCGTGCTGGCCACGACGATTGCGGAAACAAGCCTGACCATTGAAGGCATTGGCACGGTGATTGACACGGGCTTCAAGCGATCCCCGCGCTTTGATCCGGCCAGCGGCATGACAAGTCTGGAAACGGTGCGGGTGAGCCTTGCTTCGGCGGATCAGCGCCGGGGGCGGGCCGGCCGTTTGGGTCCCGGTGTTTGCTACAGGCTGTGGCCAGAAGCCGAAACGCGGGCCCTTGCAGCCCATGACCAGCCGGAAATTCTGGTGAGTGACTTGACGCCGCTGGTGCTTGAGCTTGCCGCCTGGGGCGTGAATGCGCCCTCCTCCCTGTCCTGGCTTGATCCACCGCCACCTGCCGCCTTTGCGCAGGCGCAGGACTTGCTGAAGCGTTTGGAAGCCTTGGAGGGGGATGGAAGGATTACGGCCATGGGCAAGGCCATGGTCAAGGTGCCGTTGCATCCGCGGCTTGCCCATATGGTGGTCAAGGGACAGGCCTTGGGTTCCGGGGAAGCGGCGGCGGACTTGGCGGCCTTTGTCTCTGAGCGCGATGGACTGGGCCGCGATGCTGGCTGCGATATCGCCTCGCGGCTTTTGGCGACGCGCGGTTCGGCGCGCTCGCGCATTCAGGCCTCGGCAAAACAGATCAAGCAAATCCTCAGCATCAAGGCTGATACAACTTCGATCAGCGAAGGGGTGCTGGTTGCGCTGGCCTGGCCGGACCGCATTGCGCAAAAGCGCGGCGGTGACCGGCGTTACCGGCTATCGGGCGGTGGTGGCGCAATCCTTCCCGAGCATGAGGCCCTTGCCAAGCAGGAGTGGCTTGCGGTGGCGACAACGGATGGCGCTTCGGGCGACCAAAAGATTTTTCTGGCGGCCCCGCTCACGCTGGCTGAAATCGAAACGCATTTTGCACAACCAGATTGAACAGTGTGGAAAATGTCGGTTGGGACTCGCGTTCGCAAAATGTCGTTGCGGCGCGGGTTCGCAAACTCGGTGCGCTCATTCTTGAGGAGCGCCCGCTGACAACGGCTGATCCCGAAGCCATGGCCGATGGCGATGCTCAAGGGCATTGCCGAAATGGGCCTCAAGGCCTTGCCCTGGACTGATGGTGCAAACAGTTTTCGCGCTCAGGTGCAATTTCTGAAACGCCTGTTTCCTGAAGAGGCTTGGCCCGATCTCAGCGATGAGGCGCTTGCGCAAAATCTTGATGAGTGGCTGAAGCCCTATCTCGCGGGCATTTCGCGCAAGAGCCATCTTGAGCGGCTGGACATGCTGGCCATCCTGAAAAGTCTGGTGCCTCATGACCTGCAACGGCAGATGGATGGGCTGGCGCCGCGCCGCATCGAAGTGCCATCAGGCGCGCATGTCGCCATCGATTATGAAACCGAGGGCGACCCGGTCATCCGGGTGCGCTTGCAGGAAATGTTTGGCCTTGCCAAAACGCCGACAATTGCCAAGGGCCGGGCCCAACTCCGCATTGAATTGCTGTCGCCGGCGGGAAGGCCATTGGCCGTCACCAAGTCTCTGGAGACGTTCTGGACCAATGGTTACCCGGATGTGCGGGCCGAACTGCGGGGCCGATACCCCAAGCATTCCTGGCCGGAAGACCCGCTCTCCGCACCACCGGTAAAACCCCGGAAACTGCGCTGATTGCAAGGCTTGACCATTGGCCATGCCAATGCCAAACACCGCGCGCAATGACTGACACCGCCCATATCCGCAATTTCTCCATTATCGCCCATATTGACCACGGCAAATCGACGCTGGCGGACCGGCTTATCCAGCTTTGCGGGGCGGTGAGCGACCGGGACATGGTGGACCAGATCCTCGATTCCATGGACCTGGAGCGGGAGCGCGGCATTACCATCAAGGCCAATACGGTGCGCCTCGATTACACCGCCAAGAACGGCGAAAAATATGTGCTGAACCTGATCGACACGCCGGGGCATGTGGACTTTGCCTATGAAGTTTCGCGCTCGCTGGCGGCCTGCGAAGGCTCGCTTTTGGTGGTGGATGCCAGCCAGGGCGTGGAAGCGCAGACCCTGGCCAACGTCTATCAGGCGATCAACAACAACCATGAAATCGTGCCGGTTCTCAACAAGGTGGATTTGCCCGCCGCCGAGCCGGAGCGCATCCGCCAGCAGATTGAAGATGTGATCGGCATTGATGCTTCGGAAGCGGTGCTGATTTCGGCCAAGTCCGGGCTTGGCGTTCCGGATGTGCTTGAGGCCATCGTGCACCGCCTGCCGCCGCCCAAGGGCGACCGCAACAAGCCGCTGAAGGCCCTGCTGGTTGACAGCTGGTATGATTCCTATCTCGGCGTTGTGGTTCTGCTGCGCATCATTGACGGCGAGCTCAAGAAGGGCATGCGCGTCAAGATGATGGGCACGGGCGGCTCCTATCTCATTGACCGTGTCGGCGTCTCGCGCCCGAAAAAGGAAATGGTGGCGAGCCTCGGCCCCGGCGAGATCGGCTTTTTCACGGCGGCGATCAAGGAAGTGGCGGATACGCGGGTGGGCGATACGGTCACCGATGAAAAGCGGCCGACGGCTGAACCCCTGCCCGACTTCAAGGAAGCGCAGGCCGTGGTGTTTGCCGGATTCTTCCCGGTCGATGCGGCGAAGTTCGAAGACTTGCGCGAGGCCATGGGACGTTTGCGCCTCAATGATGCCAGCTTCTCCTTCGACATGGAAACCTCGGCGGCCCTGGGCTTCGGCTTCCGCTGCGGCTTCCTCGGCCTCCTGCATCTTGAAATCACCCGCGAGCGCATCGAGCGCGAATTCAACGTGGACATCATCACCACGGCGCCAAGCGTCATCTACAAGATCAACATGCGCGACGGCACGCAGATGTCGCTGCACAATCCGGTTGATATGCCGGACGCCACGCTGATTGAATCGATCGAAGAGCCGTGGATCGAGGCCACCATCCTGGTGCCCGATGAATATCTGGGCTCCATCCTCAAGCTGTGCGAGGACCGGCGCGGGCGGCAGAAGCAGCTCACCTATGCCGGGTCGCGCGCCATGGTGATCTATGACTTGCCGCTCAACGAAGTGGTGTTTGATTTCTATGACCGGCTGAAATCGGTGAGCCGCGGCTATGCCAGCTTCGATTACAAGATGGTGGGCTATGAAAAGGGCGACCTGGTGCGCATGGGCATCCTGGTGAATGGCGAAGCGGTGGATGCGCTGGCCATGGTGGTGCATCGGGCCCGGGCCGAGCAGCGCGGCCGGGTGATGTGCGAAAAGCTGAAAGAGCTGATTCCCCGCCACATGTTCCAGATTCCGATCCAGGCCACCATCGGCGGCAAGATCGTGGCGCGCGAAACCCTGTCAGCCATGCGCAAGGACGTGACGGCCAAGTGCTACGGCGGCGACATCAGCCGCAAGCGCAAGCTTCTGGACAAGCAGAAGGAAGGCAAGAAAAAGATGCGGCAGTTCGGCAAGGTCGAAATTCCGCAGGAAGCCTTCATTGCGGCGCTGAAGATGGACGAGAACTAGGCTGTGAACCTACAAACGCGCAAGCTGCGTTTGGCCCGCTGAGGTCCGCCTTCAGCCTTGAACCGGACATCCGTCAAAACCACCTAAAGTTCCAAGATGCGTCTTCGTTCACATCGCGTGGCACCTTGCGCTGTGGCGATACTGGGCAGCATCTGGATTTGAGCGGGCATGGGCCGCAATCGTACGTGCTCGCCATATAGAGCAGCGTCGCACCGCCATTGACCAGCCTTCCACTGGTCTTGAGCGTCTTGCCGGCCGGGCAGGTGTAGATGTCGCGCTCCTTGTCATAAACGAACTCCTCGCGCGAGAATGTGCCGTCATCGCGTTTCGACTTGTCGATGACAGGAACGTGCGGCGCGATCTCTTTCTCGTTCACCAGCCAGTCGAGATTGGGCGCCGAGCCATAGGCTGTGTCGGCGGCGAGCCATTCCGGCTTGATGCCGAAGCACGCCTCGGTTCGGTCGATCATTGTCCGCGCCGCGCCGACCTCGGCCTGGCGGATGGCGCGTGACGCCTCGACATCCATGATGACGCCGAACTTCACGTCGATGAGATAGTTGTCGGCATAGGCGAAGAACGCAGCACTCTTCATCGCGCCGGTCCATTGCGCGGCAGGATCGGACGGCGAGACGAACTTCGGCGTGACTGAGCTGGCCGCGCCATAGCTGGCATCGTCGAGCGTCGCCAGATACTCTCTTGACAGCGCGGCTGGCGCCTGCTCGCGGATCAATGCTCTCTTGTTCCAATCCGCCACCGGGATCGAGCGACGCTTGTTGGCGTCGGCCGCGATCAGGCTGGCGTCGACCGCAAAGCCTTCGCCGCCGACCAGGCCTGCAGCGATGCAGGCCCAACGACGCGCTCGAACACCCGGCGGAAGATGTCGCTGTCGCGGAAGCGCTCGTTGCGAGCGCGCGAGAATGCCGAGTGATCAGGCAGCTTGTCCTCGATGCTCAAGCCGCAGAACCAGCGATAGGCCAGGTTGACCTGCACCTCGCGACACAGCGCTCGTTCCGAGCGGATGGCAAAGACGTAGCCGACGATGAGCATCCGGATCATAAGCACCGGATCGATCGACGGCCGGCCGATTGGAGGATAGTGCGGCGCCAGCTCGCCGTGCACCCAGCTCAAGTCGAGAACCGCCGCGATCTCGCGCACCAGGCCAAGAGCAGTCTTTTGACCAATCTAATTCTCAGTCGACAGTCTACGCTGATGAGCTAACCGCTTGAGCTCAATTCTCCGGATCAACATACTCGTTTCGGCATTGATCCAGATCAAGGCGGATTGGGAACTGGAATTGATACAATAACCGCAACGCTGGGATCCGTTCAAAATCCAGCTGATGAAGTCTGAAGGAGAAATTCACATGAAGAAGATTCCACTACTACTTGCGGTGTCGGCATTTGCGTTTGCTTCTGGGGCCCATGCAGCTGGCGACCTCAGCCGAGCTGACCCGGCAGAGATCGTTGATTGAGATGGGTCAGAAGGACGCAAAGCACATGTATTTCAAGCCGAACCATATCGAACTTGAAACCGGCAAAGCCTATAAGCTCGTGTTCAAGAACATGGACAAAATCAAGCATGAATTTGCAGCGCCTGAGTTTGTGACCAAAGTGTTCACCCGCAAGGTGGAGGTTCTTGGCGCGGATGGCAAGACGATCGCTGAGATCAAAGGTGCCATTAATGAAGTCGAGGCAGCCGGCGGCGGCACGGTCGAATGGTTCATGGTGCCGGTGCAAACGGGCAAGGACATTCCGATAGAGTGCGCCATTGAAGGTCACAAGGAAGCCGGAATGGTCGGAACGATCACTATAAAATGATCATGTGGGTGGTTGGAAGGTGGACCCGAAGACAAGGGTCCACTTCGTCCAAGTGCTGGTGCTATTCCATCAACTCGTCGATGTCATGCGGAATTTCGGCCGCCGAGAATGACTTCTGCATTTCCGGGTCATGAATGAAAGCGACGATATCGGCGAGTTCCTGGGCGTTGAGTTCCACCTGTTGGCCCATCCTGTTTTCCTGCATGGCGATCATCGGCTTGGTTCCCAGCCACATCCGCGCGAAAAATTCAAAGGGGTTCATTGCCGGGTCCATGGCTGCGGCATCAAGTGGTGCCGCATCTGCTCCGCCGACACCATTGATCGAATGGCACGCCACACAGCCCTTGTTGACGTAAAGCTCCCGGCCGCGTTTTGAATCCATTTTGGGCAGAACGAGACCGGATGGTGCCTGTGTGCTATCAGCGCTCGCAGTGCTCAAGCCTGCCGCGCCTTTGGTCTTCAGGAAGGCGATCAAATCATTGCGTTCGTCTTTCTTCTTGAGGCCGGGAAAAGCCATCTTGGACTTGGCTACGATGGCCTTGGGATTCTCAAGATAGGCCTGAAGCGCAGGCTCGTCCCAAACGGCACCGGTCGCGGCATAATTCTTCATGCTGTCAGAGTAGACATAGCCCTCGACGGTCGCCACTGCGCGACCAACGAGACCTACGAGATGGGGCCCGACTTTATTGGTCTTTTCGGTTATGGCGTGGCAAGCCATGCATTTTTTGAACACTGTTTCACCCTTGCCCGCGTCACCATCGGCAAGTGCCGGCCCGGACATGAGCCCAATGCCGACCGTCGCGAGAACGAAAAATCTCATGATATGCTTCCCTCTGGGCCAATTGAATAGCACGCACAGTTTCTCCGACGGCTATGTAACAAGGAATGCTCTCATTAAGCCGCCAACACAATCACCTGCGCTATCGGTCAATCTCCTTGATGCATCCCAAAACGCAATTTATATGCCATCACTTCATTCTCGGTGTCAATTTTCGACAACGGTCAAGATTCGACCGGGGCAACTTTGATCCGCGTCAATGGCGCTCGAATTCATGACTCGCTGTCCGTTCCAACGGTGCGGCGGAATGACATGACGGGGTCAACCAGAACATTTTCTTTACTACCTATTTTTCAACAGCTTCCGCAGTCCGGTTTGGGTCAAGAACGCCGGTTCAGCCGTCTCCGCGATATGGCTGGTTTGCAGCTAACTTCCGAAATGTGGCTTTGGCGTTGGGGGCCTCGCCCCAGAAGTGATTCGGGCTCCCAAACCGGAGCAACGAATCGTGCGCCTTGAACTTGGCGATCATGCCTGGGGCACCAGCAAGTTTAGGCTTCGACAACGCCGCGCTGGCGCCTGTCCCAATCGACAATTTTTCCCGCCACCCACCAGCAGACGACAGCGACGGCGGCGCCGGCGTAGCCGTCGATGGCGTAGTGCCAGCCCAGGTGAATGGAGCCGATGAAGATGAGGAAGGCGAAGGCCGACATCAGATAGCCCAGCCATTTCTTGCCGGAGGCGAAGCCAAGGATTGCAAACAGTATCGAGGCTCCCACATGCATTGATGGCATGGCGGAAATGCCGTTGATCAGGCCGGTTCCGGTTTCATAATCTTTCCACAGCTCATCCATGGCGGTGAGGGCAAAGATGGTGTGGTTTTGATTCACCTCATTGAGCCAGGCCATGAGCGGTGCGTAGGGATCAACGCCGGGCAGGAGCCTGCCGTAGAAACAGGGGCCGACCGAGGAAAAGATTGTGCCCAATACGCTGGTGCCCACGAACCAGGTTAGGGTGAAGCCCAGAAGAAAATGCATGCGCAGTGCTGAATCCCTGGCCGCAAAGCCCTGCCAGTACCAGCAGGTGAACATCACAAAGAACCAGATGTTGTAGTTGAGGTTGATCAGGTAGGTGACCCAGGGCAGGTTCAGCAGGGGCGCCAGCCATTCATAGGGATGCCGGCCGAAATGCAGCACCTGGTCCCACTGCATGAAGGTTTCGTCCCAGGAGAAGGGAACGGCCAGCGGGATTGCCTTCTTGATAAAGGAAAAGCCCACCATGTAGAGGGTCATGAAAAGGAAAGCGTGAATGGAATTGGAGACACGCTGGGGTGACAGGTAATCGTCGCGTATTTTGATCCACAGGCCGCCAAGGGCACTGCCGGGATAATTGGTCCGGTTCAGCCGGATGAGTTCAAGGACAAGCCCCACAAAAATCATGACGCCGAGAAGCATCAGCACGGGGCCGGAAAATATCATCACCATCTGAAGATCGATGGGAAGGCCAAGCCAGAGGGATTCCGCAATCGAGACCGCGCAGACAAAGGCCGCGAATATGTAGAGCAGCGCATGGGACCGTATGCCGTGAACGATATGCGCTGCCGTCTCGGAAAGACGATTATGCAGCGGCAAGGCTGAGGCTTCACTCATGGCGGCGGGGGTCCCGTTAAAGGGGTGAACCTATCAAGCCGGGGGTTAATGAGTTGTTTCAGGCTGGACTATAGATTAGAATTATTCTAATCAAATTTCAGAGGTCCACATTGAAAAGTTTCTCCGATCTGACCGAACAGGAAATCATCGCCCTTGCCATTTCGAGCGAGGACGACGATGCTCGCCTCTATTCGGGCTTTGCCAATGCCCTGATGGAGACCTATCCGGCTTCCGCCAAGGTTTTCATGGAAATGTCGGAAGAGGAGCATCAGCACCGGCGCTGGCTGACCGACCTCTACCAGAAGAAATTCGGCGATTTCATTCCGCTGATCCGGCGCAGCGATATCAACGGATTTGTGAAGCACAAGCCGGGCTGGATGATCGGCAAGCTCAACATCGAGGCGATGCGCCAGCGCGCCGAGGTCATTGAGCTGGAAAACTACCGCTTTTACAAACAGGCGTCAGCGCACAGCAAAGACCCGCAGATTGCAAAGCTTCTCACCCAATTGGCGGAAGCCGAAAAGGGCCACGAGTCGCTGGCGGCGCGCCTTGGCAGCAAGCACCTGACGGCAGACGTGAAGATCGACGAGGCCGAAACCAGGCGCCGCCTCTTTCTGCTGCAAGTCATCCAGCCTGGCCTTGTGGGGCTCATGGACGGCTCGGTTTCGACGCTGGCGCCTCTGTTTCGCGGCGGCCTTTGCCACGGGAAACACCTGGGCAACATTTCTGGTCGGCGTGGCGGCCTCGGTGGGGGCCGGCATTTCCATGGGCCTGGCCGAGGGCCTTTCGGATGATGGCAAGCTGACGGGCCGCGGGCATCCGCTGATCCGGGGCCTGGCCGCCGGCATCATGACCGCGGTTGGCGGCCTTGGCCACACGCTGCCCTATCTCATCAGCGATTTCAAAACCGCCACGGGCCTGGCCATCATCATCGTGTTCATCGAACTCTGGGCCATTTCGTGGATCCGCTACAAATACATGGACACACCGTTCCTGAAGGCGGCCTTCCAGATCGCGGTGGGCGGCTTCCTGGTGTTCCTCACCGGCATGTTCATCGGCAGCGCCTGAGGCAGTTCCCGCCGCCCCTATCACCTAAAGGCGTTAAAACTTTGGCCATAGGCCCACTCAGTTCTGAGCTGGTGGTTTGCTTCCTCAACAAGGACCTGGGCGTCAATGCCGATTTCTCCCATGGCATAGGCTGCATCTATCGCGGCCTCAATTGCCTCAGCCTGGGTGGCATAGGGGCCATAGTGCTTATCCTTGAAGCTAATCTTCCATTCATCGTTGTGAAGTATGATAAAATACTGTTCAGCGGCCATGTGGACCTCGTCCCAATCCGTGAAGAGTGCCTTTTATAGGGTTTGTCAGTATGAGTCGAATAGTGATAACTTTTCCGCCCCATATGCTCCCCAAGGCGGCGGACCCCGAAACAGCGCAAGTCATCGTCTGCCAGCCACCCCACCACGAGGGGCCCGTTCAAACGGGAGCGTTGACAGGCAAATTGTCCAGACGCTCAGAGCTTCAATAGTCTCCTGAAGCCTACTGCGCCTGAAAGGACTGGTTCCATTCCTTCAGCAATCGCGCCTTTTTATGCCGGTCGGTTACCGCCAGCAGCGCCGGCCCCAGAGGGATCGGGCGATAGATGCCTGATTGCAGGTCAGGTTCGGCGGCGTCAACACCTTCGGGCGCCGCTTGCCCATAGGCAAAGAAGAAAGATTTTTCCGCCGCCATTTGCTGGCCGCGCAGCGACAGGAGATAATCCAGGAATTTCTTGCCGGCTTGCGAATTGGCGGCATGGGCCGGCACAAAGGCAGCCCGGCTGAGCACAAGGGTATAATCACGCGGCAGAACAATTCCTATGGGAGCGCCGGCCTTGAAGCGGCCATAGGCGTAGGAGCCCAGGAGATTATAGCCGATCAGAATTTTGCCGCTCTCGATGTCGCGCAAGAGTTCGCCGGTGCAGCAGTAAAGCCCGGCATGGGCGCGGCCAAATCCCTCCATCATCCGCCCGAAGGCGCTCGACTGCTGTGCGTCGAAAAAACCAAACAGGTAGCCAATGCCTGAACGCGCGATATCGTAGGTGCCGATGCGGGTGTCGTAGGTCGCCGCCTTGTTCCGCAGGAGATCAACCATCTGGTCGCGCGAGCGCGGCACATCGGCGGGCGGGACAAGATTGCGGTTATAGACAATGACCGCCGGTTCGAAGGAAAAGCCGAACACCTCATCATGCCAGTTCGCAAAGGGCGGAGCGCGGGCAGTCTCGGGCGAGGTGTGCGGCTGAGCGCAGCCGTCATTTGCCAGCTTCACCATGTGATCGGCCGACGACGAGAAAACCAGATCGGCAACCGTTGCACCACTGGCGCAGGCCTCCTGCATCATGCCGTAGAGATCATTGGTCAGGCTGTCGACATAGGTGACCGACAGCGTGGGTTCCAGTTCCTGGAAATCCCTGATGAGCGGTTCTATGGCTTCAATGTCGCCCGATGCTTCAATTCTGAGATGCCCAGCCTCGGTGCCCAGAGCCTTAAATTCGTAACGCGTACCAGCCATGGCAGGCAGGGAAAGCAGCATGAGGAGGAGGGCAAGAATACCGTGCCTCATGATGAAACACCGTTCGTGCGGAAAAAAATCATCCGCACGAGAAACATGTCATTCTCCCCTTGTGCGAACTCAAGCCGCGCTCCGTGATTTTTGGCAACATCGGCGGCAATCGCCAGACCCAGCCCGGAGCCCACGCCTTCAGTGGACGCACGAAAGAAACGCCTGGTCACGTCGGGCCATTGCTGGGCTGGAATGCCTGGCCCATCATCGCCAATCGCCACAACCACTTGGGATCCCTTCGCCTCAATGGCGATGGTGATTTTGGTTTTGGCGCCATGATGCACGGCGTTCTCAATGATATTGCGAATGGCTTCGCGCAGGCTGATGGGATCACCTTCAATGAAAACCGGCGCTGGCCCGGCATTCATCTCGACTGAAATGTCACGGTCCATGGCGGCGGGAATGGCATCGGCTACTGCTTTGTTGACGAGTTCCACCAGATCAATCGGCGAGGCGGTGATGCTTTGGGCGCGGTGGCTTACCATGGCATGGCTGAGAAGCTGGCTGACCAGGCGGCCAATCTGCGCGGTGCGGGCGACAACGCGCGTCAGGTGATGCTTGCGCTTGGCCGGAACGGTTTCGCGTTTCAGCAACTCGACCTGGGCGGTCAGCGCGGTGATTGGCGTCCTGATTTGGTGGGCCGCATCGGCAATCATGCTCTGCAGGCTGTCCATGCGCCCGGAAAGGCGCTCCATGAAATGATTGATGGATTGGGTGAGGCCTTCAATTTCGACGGGCGCGCTGATGTCGAGCGGGGTGAGATCATTGGGATCGCGCGAGCCCAAGGCCTGCTCGATGCGGTGCAGCGGACGAAGGGCGTAACGCGTGGCGAGCACAACACCCACCAGGGCGATGACACTCATGATGCCCACCAGCGCCATGGCGCGCAGCGTCAATTCACGCGCCAGAGCGTTGCGTGCGTCACGCGTCTGGGCCACGAGAATTGTCGCCCATCCGGTGGCCGCCGGGTCTGACACATAATGTGAAATGGCGGCGATGCGCACGGGATAACCCTTAAATGTCGCGTCCCAAACTTTTGGGCTCGATCCCGACCTTAACAGGTTCTGCGGAACCTGAAGATCATCATAACCGGTTAGAGAGGCACCGTCGGGCCCGACCACCCGGTAGTAGACTCTTTCCTGCCGCGAAACCGAGAGTGTCTCGAAAGCCGAGACGGGAATATCCGTGGTGATGGCCTGGTCTTCAACGCGGATGGTTTCGCCGATTTGCGAGGCGGCACCCAGAAGCAGGCGGTCATAGGCGTCGTCGGCTGCGGTATGGGCATAATTATAGGCGGCATAGGCCAGGATTCCGGCGCCCAGCAAAAGCCCAAGAGAAATTGCCGTGGTGAGCCGCCAAAACAGGGATGGCGTTTTACCCGCCATGGGCCACGGCCTGGTAGCCAATGCCGCGCAAGGTGCGGATTTCCATTTGGGCCGGCTGAAGCTTGCGCCGGAGCCTTGCCACGTAAAGCTCGATGGCGTTCTGGCCTGCGTCCTCTTCAAAGCCGTAAAGCTGTTCAAGCAATTCAACCTTGTTGAAGACTTTCTGCGGCCGCGACATGAGAATTTCGAGAAGGGCGATTTCGCGCCGCGTCAGTTCGGCGCGGCGGCCGGCGACGGTGGCGCTGCGCGAGACCTGATCGAGAATGACGTCGCCCAACTGCAGTTGCGCCGTGGTGGTGCCGCCGGAGCGCCGGAGAAGGGCCCTTACCCGCGCCTCAAGTTCACGGAAATCAAATGGCTTCACCAGATAGTCATCAGCGCCATGGTCAAGGGCGCTGACCCGGTCATCGACCTGGGACCGCGCGGTGAGCACCAGAACCGGCGAGGTTATCTTTTCCGCCCGCATGCCATCGAGCACGGCAAAGCCATCTTTCCCCGGCAGCATGACATCAAGCATGACAAGGTCATAGCGCTGGACCTTGAGGGCATCTTCTGCGCCCGTCCCGGTTTTCTGCCAATCGACGGCATAACCCAGCCGCTCGAGGCAGGCGACAATGGCCTCGCCTACGTCCTGGGTATCCTCGACGACCAGTATGCGCATGGCGCTCCCGATGACAGCAAAATGACAGCTTTGAAGTATATGGATGGTCCAAACACCTGCCAAGGGCAAGGTCAGGCCGCGCAAGACGGCTGTTCAACAGATTAACACTGTAATGGGAGACTATCATGAAAAGACGCACAATTTTTGCAAGCCTTTTGGCTCTGGCGCTGACGGCTGGCTTTGCCGCTCCGGCATTGGCCGTTGACAATCTGCGGATCATCGCCCCGGCAAAGCCCGGCGGCGGCTGGGACCAGACGGCGCGCTCGCTTTCGGAAGTGATGGCTGGCCTCGGCGCCAAGGGCGGCACGGTTGAAAATGTTCCCGGTGCCGGCGGTGCCGTCGGGCTCGCCCAACTGGTTGACCAGGAAAAGGGCAACGGCAATGTCATGATGGTGAACGGCCTTGTCATGCTGGGCGCACTGCTCACCAACAAGTCGGCGGTTACCCTCGACATGACGACACCGATTGCGCGCCTGACGGGCGAGTATGAAGTCATCGTCGTTCCTGCCGCCTCGGAACTCAAGACTGTGGCCGATCTCGTGGCCAAATTGAAAGCTGAACCGGGGGCGGTGGCTTTTGGCGGCGGATCCGCCGGCGGCACCGATCACATTCTCGCAGGCCTTGTCGCCAAGGCTGCCGGCGCGGATGTATCCAAACTGAACTATGTGCCCTTCTCCGGCGGCGGCGAAGCGCTTGCTGCCGTCATGGGTGGCCATGTGGTGGCCGGCATCAGCGGCTACGGCGAATGGGCCGGCCAGATCAAGTCCGGCGAACTTCGCGCCCTTGCCATTTCTTCACCAGAACGCCAGCCCGGCATCGATATCGCAACCCTGAAGGAACAGGGCGTTGATGTGGAGCTTGCCAACTGGCGCGCCATCGTTGCCCCTCCGGGCCTTGATGACGGACAGAAGAAGGCGCTGCTCGATGCGGTTGATGCCGCGGTGAAGAGCGATGCCTGGAAAAAGCTTCTGGTGGAAAAGAACTGGACAGACCTCTACCTTCCGGGCGATGATTTCGGCAAGCTGGTTGCTGCTGAAAATGTCCGCACCACGGAAATTCTCAAGGGCATCGGCCTCGTTCAATAACGAGAGGCCATGAACACAAAGCAGACGATATCCGGGGCCGGTCTTGCGATCGGCCTCGGCCTTGTTGCCATCGCATCGGTCATTGGTTTTGAAACCATGCAGATGCAGGTGCCGCCGAGCTATGCCCGGGTCGGCCCGCAGATTTTTCCCTATATCATTGCCATCGGCATGGCGATCACCGGCGCGCATATCGCCTGGAAAAGCTATCGCGGCGAAGATGAGGTCGCCGAGATCGAAGATGCCGGACCGACGGATTGGAAAAGCGTTGCCATCATCGCGGCAGGCCTCATTGCCCACATGAACCTGCTGAAGCCTTTGGGGTTTGTGCCGGCGGGACTCATTCTGTTCTGGAGCGTGGCTTTTGCCTTTGGCAGCAGGCGCTATGGGCGGGATGTTATCGTCGGGATTGCTGCTTGGTGCTCTTCGCCTATGTCGGATTTACCTATGGGCTCGGCCTGCAACTGCCGCCGGGGATATTGAAGGGATTGCTCTGAGATGGAGTCCTTCCTTGCCCTGATGGATGGCTTTGCCACGGCAATCACGCCCATCAATCTCATGTGGTCGCTGATCGGGGTGACACTTGGCACGCTCATCGGCATATTGCCCGGCATTGGCCCGGCGCTGACCATCGCGCTTCTCCTGCCGGTCACGCGGAACCTTGATCCCACCGGGGCCTTCATCATGTTTGCCGGGCTCTATTACGGCGCCATGTATGGCAGTTCCACCACCAGCATCCTGCTCAATACGCCGGGTGAATCCGGGTCGATCATGACCGCGGTGGAGGGAAACCTGATGGCGCGGCAAGGGCGCGGGTGCGGCGGCGCTTTCGACGGCGGCCATCGGCTCCTTCGTTGCAGGCACCCTGGGAACCCTGGCGCTGACATTTCTGGCGCCGCTCTTTGTCAAGCTCGCGCTGCTGTTTGGCCCGGCGGAATATTTTGCGCTGATGGTTCTGGCTTTCACAACGGTCTCCGCCCTGCTCGGCGCTTCCATCAGCCGGGGCGTTGCCAGCCTGCTTCTGGGCCTGGCTTTCGGGCTGGTGGGCACCGACATTCTCACGGGCCAGCCGCGCCTGACATTTGGCTATCTCAAGCCTGCTGCGCGGCATTGATATCGTGGTGGTGGCGGTGGGCCTGTTCGCGGTGGGCGAAGCGCTCTTCATGGCCTCGCAGACGCACCTGCGCACGGCGGAAATCCTGCCGATCAAGGGGTCGCTGTTCATGACGCGGGAGGAATGGCGGCGGTCATGGAAACCCTGGCTGCGCGGCACCGCATTGGGCTTTCCGTTTGGCGCATTGCCGGCGGGCGGCACGGAGATTCCCACCTTCCTCTCCTACTTCCTGGAAAAAAAGCTCACCAAACATCCGGAAGAATTTGGCCGCGGCGCCATCGAAGGCGTTGCCGGCCCGGAAGCGGCCAACAATGCGGCGGTTGCCGGCGTGCTGGTGCCGCTGCTGGCGTTGGGGCTGCCGACTTCGGCCACGGCGGCAATCCTGCTGGCGGCCTTTGAACAGTACAATCTCCAGCCGGGCCCCCTGCTGTTTTCGGGTTCCTCCACTCTGGTCTGGGGCCTGATTGCCAGCCTCTATATCGGCAACGTCATGCTGCTGGTGCTCAATCTGCCGCTGGTTGGACTATGGGTGAAGCTGCTGACCATTCCGCAGCCGCTGCTCTATGGCGGCATTCTGGTTTTCTCGACACTTGGGGTCTACTCGCTCAACAACTCGACCTTCGATCTGGTTTTGCTGTTCATCGTGGGCATCATCGGCTTCCTGATGCGGCGCCATGAATTTCCGGTGGCACCTTGCATCATCGGCCTCATCCTCGGGCCTCTGGCGGAAGCCCAATTCCGCCGAGCCCTGTCAATCAGCCAGGGCGATCCTTCGGTTTTTGTCACCCACCCGCTGTCTGCCGTTTTGCTGGCACTGGCTGCGGCGGTGATCATCGTTCCGATTGTCCTGCGCCGCTTCAAGTATGTTTGATGCCCTGGAGCAACGTCAGGCGTTGACCATGCGGCGCATGGTGGCGGCAATTTCATTCACGTTGTAGGGCTTGGAAAAGAAGCGGGAATCATCAGGCAGGGCATCGATGTTTATTTTCCGGAGTCCCGAGGCAACGACAATCCTGATCGGCGGCCAGCGGTCGCGCACGGCGGCGGCGAGCTTCAGGCCATCCATGCTGCCCGGCATGTCGACATCGGTGAAGAGGACACGGATGGCGGGATTGGCTTCGAGAATTTTGATGGCCCGGTCGGCATCGGGCGCCTCGAAAACCTTGAAGCCTCCCTCTTCAAGCTGATCTACCACATCCATGCGGGTAATCGGCTCATCTTCCACGACCAGCACTGCGATCTTGTCAGCCATCATCATATCTTCTTACTCAAATACTGTACGCGATTTCATTAACCTGCGAACAGCTTCGATTGTTTCAATCCCGTTCAAGTTTTAGCGTCTCATGCTTAATGGTTTCTCACGAGGGAGATGAACCGCCGCTGAACCCTGGCATGAATATTACCAGACCGTTAAATTCGTTATATATCAGTTATTTGGTAGGGGCGAGCGCAGGGCTCAACCGTTTTGCCTGGGTCCGAGGACGGCACTCATGGCATCAGAAAGCTGCGTCTGACTAAAGGGCTTCGAAAGCCGCGGCAGCTTTGCGCCAAATCCGGCGGGCAATTCCGCATAGCCCGTCGCGAGGATTATCGGCATGCCCGGCTTGTCCGCCAGAATTTCTTCGGCGAGCTGCACGCCGGTCATGCGCGGCATCGCCTGATCGGTGACAATCAAATCAATTTTCGTTCCCTGGGCAAGAATCTTCAGCGCTTCCTGGCCCGAGTTCGCTTCGATGACCGTGTGCCCAAGGTCTTCAAGCATGGCAACCGTGCCCATCCGGACCAGAACATCATCATCGACGGCGAGAACAACAAGCTGCTGCTGTCCAGCCGGTTCTGACACTTCTGGAAGCACCGCGTCCGGGTGCGTCTGCGTGTCGGAGTCGACGGCTATGGGAAGCCATATCTCGGCCGTTGTGCCGACATCCTTCTTACTCTTGAGACGCAAGCAGCCGCCGGATTGCTCGGCGAAGCCCTGGACCATCGACAAGCCCAGGCCGGTTCCCTTGCCAACGCCTTTTGTCGTAAAGAAGGGCTCCGTCGCACGATTGATTATGGCTTCAGACATTCCTTCGCCCTTGTCCTCGACGGCAAGGCAGACATATTTCCCGGGTTGCAGACGCAAACCATTATCCTGGAGAAGATTTTCTTCGCGGGCGGAAATGATGAGCGGGCCGCCGTTGGGCATGGCATCGCGGGCATTGACCGCCAGATTGAGAAGCGCCGATTCCAGCTGGTTAGCATCTGCCCGGACTTTTGACAGTCCCATGGGGAAGCGCAATTCAATCAGGATCGATGGGCCCAATGACCGCTGCATCAGGTCGGTCATTTCGAAAACAAGCTCATGAACATTGACTGGCCGTTGGTCCATGTCCTGCCGGCGGGCGAAGGAGAGCATCCTATTGGTTAGCGACATTCCGCGCTTTACGCCTTCAGCGGCATTGTCCACGAGGGTGAGCAGCCGTTCGTCGTCAGGCAGGCGCTTGCGCAGGAGCTCCACGCTGCTTTGAATGACCATCAGGAGATTGTTGAAGTCATGGGCGAGCCCCCCGGTGAGCTGGCCTATGGCTTCCAGTTTCTGGGCCTGGAACAACGCATCGCGTGCCTCATCCAGGGCTTGTTCGGCAATTCTTTTTTCATCTTCTGCTCGCTTGCGTTCAGTGAGGTCGCGGGTGATCTTGGCAAATCCCAGCAGGACTCCCGACGAATTGCGAATGGCATCGATTACCACGTGGGTCCATATCCGGCTTCCATCCTTGCGAACCCGCCAGCCTTCAGTTTCAAACTTGCCCTCCCTGTCAGCAATTGAGAGCGCTGACTTGGGAAGATTGGCGACCTGATCCTCGGGGGTATAGAAGACGGAAAAATTCTGGCCGATAATTTCCGAGGAGCTGTATCCCTTGAACCTCTGCGCGCCCGGGTTCCAGCTGGCGACGTTTCCATTGGGGTCCAGCAAATAGACGGCATAGTCGGTTATTGCCTCAACCAAAATGCGGTACCGGTCAGCGTCAATCATCTCGCGGCGCAATTGCTCCGCATCCTTCCGTTCGGTAATATCGACATTGACGCCAATCATGCCGAGCAATTCGCCATCCGCGGAAAATCGGGGCTGGGCATTGGTTTGCAATGTGCGGTATATGCCCTGGGTGTTCCGGTAGCGGCCTTCAACCGATACACCAGTTTTGCTTGCAAGAGCTTCCGAAACGCTTTTCATGATCTCCGGCATGTCTTCGGGATGCATGGTGCTGCGCCAGTCAAAATCGGCAAGGGCGTCCTCTTCGACATTCCAAAACTCGCGCAGCATGCGGTTCAGGTGCAGGCACCCGCCCTTGGAATCGCTCATCCAGATCATGACGGGGGCGTTCTCCGACATCAGCCGGAAGCGTTCTTCGGATTCGCGCAGTTCTTCGGCAGCTTTTTTTCCAGCCGCTTCAGCCCGCAGCCGCTCGACGGCAAAACCCAATTGCCGGGCAATCGTGACGGCGAGCTCGATCTCGGCGGTGGTGAACTTATGGGCCTGCTCGTAGTAGGTCATGAACTTGCCGATGACGCCGCCGTTTGAGATCAGGGGAAGAAAAGCCAGGCCGCAGATGCGCTCCTTCCTTATTGTGTCCTTGATGTGAGCGGACTCATCCGTGTCATCAATGTTTTCCACAAAGATCGGATCGGGCTGTGACTGGCCCGGCTGCCAGGGGGTATGCCCCTCCACGGCGGCAACGTAAGCCGCCGACAATCCCTTCTGGGCAACAAATTTCATAACTCCGGCGCCATCGAAAAGCAGGATTGAGGCCCTCTTGCATCCCAGCGTGCTGGTGATTGCAGACAAGGACGCTTCATAGACATCAGATGCATCGCGGGCCCGGTACAGGCGGTCGGTCAGCCGAAACAGCGCGGCAAGCTCGGCTTCACGCCGCATTGCCAGGTCGCTGTTGCCAGCAACTCCGGCTTCAACTTCACCCATACATACCCTCCCAGCGCCGACAGTGCACAGTTAATGGAAACGCCGGACTAAGAAAATAGTTCCCTTTAAATCAAGGGCTTTTCGCACTTTGGCGCAGGGTCCTGTAATCGGGCAAGAGCGAACGCTGCTGATTTTTGAGTAGCGGCGCAGGCAATATTGGAGTCAAAACCGTCTGCGAGACGGCAGACAAAATGGAGACTCTGATCATGGATCACTATGCTGGCCTCGACATATCGCTTGAAGAAACTTCAGTTTGCATCGTGAATGGTGATGGAAAAATCATCCGCGAAACCAAGGTTGCAACCGACCCTGATGCCCTTGCCAAAGAGCTTGCGGACAGCAAAGTAAGTCTCAAACGTGTGGGTCTTGAAGCATCATCTTTGGGCGGCTGGCTCCACGCCGAACTGAGCAGAAGGGGCTTTCCGGCCATTGTCGTCGAAGCCCGCCATATGCGTGCCTCACTCAATGCCCAACGCAACAAAACCGACCGTAATGATGCCCGAGGCATTGCCCACATGATGCGGATGGGATGGTTCCGGGCCGTTCATGTGAAGAGCCCAGAAGCGCAAAGACTGCGTCTGTTGCTTGCAAATCGACGTCTCTTGAAACGCAAACTGGTCGATATCGAGAACCATGTGCGTGGCGCATTGAGAGCTTTCGGTTTGCTTGTCGGAAACGTGGCCCGAGGCGGTTATGAAGCACGGGTTCTTGAATTGATCGCCGATACCGATAGCGCCCTGAAGACCTTTATCATGACCATGCTGGAGGTCAGAAAGGCTGTGATGAACGGTTACAACTCACTGCACAAAGCTTTGATTGGCATTGTTGCAGCTGATCCATTGTGCCGCCGCTTCATGACTGTTCCGGGTGTTGGACCCATCGCAGCTCTTTCGTTCCGGGCTGGAGTTGATGATCCCTTGCGCTTTACCAGTTCCCGGGCTGTGGGCGCGCACTTTGGATTGACACCACGAAAATGGCAGTCAGGGACCATTGATATTGATGGAAGCATCACCAAACAGGGTGATACAGACGTGCGAACGGCATTGTGTGAAGCCGCCGGAAGTATGCTCATGCGCTCAAAGAAATGGACAGCGCTTCGTGCCTGGGGACTGCGGATTGCCAAGCGCACCAGCATGAAGAATGCCATGATCGCGGTGGCGCGCAAGCTCGCCGTGATCCTTCACCGGATGTGGATTGATGGCTCCGAGTTCATCTTCGCCAAGGGTGCCGCAGTCGTCGAGAAGCGCGTCCTCATTGGTACAATAGTGGAGTAAAACAACGCATCAACAATCACCTGAAAGCCATCAATTGAATGTCCATCCCAACCGAATCCCGAGTTCCACGCGCGTGGAAAGCACCCCTGGCGGGGTCGCTGGACAGGGTATGTCCGTTATCTTGCCTGCTACCGTTCCAGCAATGGATTGAGTGCGCTGTGAATGCTTGGACTGCCCTGTCACCTAAATCGAAAGATGAGCATGAGAGGGCCTTGGTGCCGATCTCGAAGTAACGCATGAACCCGCCAGCGCTGTGTGCCGATACGCAGAAAGTGGACGCCGGAGAAAAGTTGATTGGACAGAAGGAGTGAAACCATGAGAGAATTTTAATGCATTACTCAGTACACTGATCATGCCCGATTAGTAAGGCAAGATAAAGCGAGTGGCCTCGCTGCCGGAACTTCGTTCCTAAGTGATTGTCTGCACATTGTTTTTTGGAGGCTTGAAGCCGTCGCGGCGAAGTGGCGTGGTGCCGCTATGTCCATTTTATCCCTTGTTTTCAATGCTCCGAGCGGCGTCCACCCGCGATGCGCGGCGAATGAAGAACCGTCGTTTGTACGCCTGAGCAAGTATTTATACGCTACAGCACTACGACGGTTTTTAGCTATTGCCGGGCGCATTTCGCGCTCCAATCGTCGCCGCATGGCAAACGACGACGACCATTTCCGCGTCCGTCCCGGCAAGGTCCGCGACCGTGGCGGCAGCCGGCCCGCGCGAGTGGTGCGCCAGCGGCCCAAGACCTTCATCGGCGAGGTGCATGAGGCCATCCGCCGGGCGGGCGGCAACCCCAATCGGCTGGGTGGGGCCGGGAAGGCAAGCGGCCGGTTCAATGCGCGAGGCCGGGGCGCATCGGCGGCGCTGGTGTTGAAGGGCCGCAACGGGTGGAGCCGGGACGGGAGCGGTGCGCGCTCCCGGTCGCGCCGGGTGGCGGTGAAGGCGCGCGTCGTGAAACTCAACCCGCAGCGCGGGGCGGCGCGCGGGCCGGCAGTTCGTGAGCGGCAAGGCCGTGGACGCGCACCTGCGCTATCTCGAACGCGACGGGGTGACCCGCGACGGCGAGAAAGGCCAGGTCTATTCGGCCGAGCGTGACGTGGAGGATGGCCGCGCCTTCCTCGATCGGGGCCGCGAGGATCGCCACCAGTTCCGCTTCATCGTCTCGGCCGAGGACGGGGTGGAACTGTCCGACCTGCGCGAGACCACCCGCGACCTGATGAAGGCAGATGGAAGCCGACCTCGGGACGAAGCTCGACTGGGTCGCGGTCGATCACCACAACACCGGCCATCCGCACACCCATATCCTCGTTCGCGGCGTCACCGACGACGGCAAGACTCTCAACATCGCCGGCGACTACATCGCCCACGGCATCCGCGAGCGGGCCGAGCGAGATCGTCACCCTGGAGCTGGGCCGCCAGACCGAGCAGGAAGTCTCCCGCCAGCTTGAGCGCGAGATCGGACGCCGACCGCTTCACCCGGCTCGACCGGATGCTGATCGCCGAGCAGCAGCAGAGCAACGAGTTCGCCGACCTGCGCCCCGACAAGGACATGGCCGACACGTGCGCGCAGAACCGGGCGCTGCTGATCGACCGGGCGCGCAAGCTGGAACGCATGGGGCTAGCGACCGAGGTCGACGCCGGCACGCTGGATCGTATCGCCCGACGCGGAGCCGACGCTGCGCGAGCTTGGCGAGCGCGGCGACATCATCAAGACCATGCACCGGGCGCTGGAGCGCGAAGGCATCGCCGAGCGACGCGCCATCCGTCGCGCTATGTCCTGCACCGCGAGAAGCTCGACCGAGCGCGTCGTCGGCCGCGTGCTCGACAAGGGCCTGGGCGGCGACGAGATGGGCGAGCGCGTCCGTCTGGTGATCGACGGCGTGGACGGGCGCGTCCACCATGTCGAGACTGGACGCCTCCCGCGCCGAGGAGATCGGCCGCGGCATGATCGTCGCGCGCAGGCCCCGCGCCTGCCAAGCCCACGCGGCCGGCCGACCGCAACATCGTGGACATCGCCGACGAGCAAGGCGTCTATCGGCCCATCCGCGCATCTGGAGCGCGCGCGCGGCAGTCATCGACCGGCTGCGGCGGCGATCCCGAGGCGTTCGTCCGCTCGCACGTCCGCCGGCTGGAGGCGTTGCGCCGCGCCGGCCATGTCGAGCGGATCGACGCGGATCACTGGCGCGTCCCGCGGACTCGCCGGAGCGCGGCCTGGCCTATGACCTTGCCCGCGAGGCGGCGCCGGACATCCGCGTCAGCATCCTGTCGCCCGTCGACCTTGACCGGCAGATCGGCCACGACGGCGCGACCTGGCTCGACCGCGAGCTTGATCTCGCGCCAGCGCATCGCGCTCGCCGACGACGGGTTCGGCGCAGGAGGTAAAGGCGGCGCTGGAGCAGCGTAAGCAAGCGCTCGTGGATATGGGCCACGCCACCGATCTCGGCGACGGCCACATCCGCGCGCCCAAGGACCTCGGTCCAGCGACTTGAGCGCGGCGATATCGAGCGCGCCGGCAAGGCGCTCGCCGCCGAG
The DNA here is from genome assembly GCA_963753025.1 of uncultured Alphaproteobacteria bacterium. Lineage (GTDB taxonomy): Bacteria > Pseudomonadota > Alphaproteobacteria > Rhizobiales > Aestuariivirgaceae > Aestuariivirga. The sequence continues at coordinate 161,100 of CAVWAY010000022.1, forward strand.
CGCGGGCGGGAATGGCAGGCCGCCGTCCCCGGCAACTACGTGACGGGCAAGCTTGTCGGCTCCACCCAGACTCGCCAGCGGGCGGTTCGCGATGATCGACGATGGGCTGGGGCTTCAGCCTCGTGCCGTGGCAGCCCGCGCTCGACAAGCGCATCGGCCAGCACATCTCGCGGCGTCGCCATGCCGGGCGGCGGAATCGACTGGTCGTTCGGACGGAAGAGGGGATTGGGGCTGTGAGCGGAAAGGAACAGCCTTGTCTGCTGGAGCCAAGCAGGCCGGACCAGCGCCATCCCGTCAAGGCTGGCGCTAACGCGCCGCCGCTTCGCGGCTTGCGGCCTTGACCGGCTGTCGCCGGCCCGGCAGGGGCTCCTCAAGCAGATAAGGCAGGGTGGGAGCGCTGGCGCTCCCTTTCCGACCCAGCATGGCTATGCGGCGGCTTCGGCCGCGAGGCTTGTAATGTGTACCCAGGAGTGGTACATTGACTCATGATGGAGCTGCGGAATGATCGTGAGCTTTCGGGACGACTGGTTGCGCGATTTCTTCGTCGAGGACGTTCGATCGAAGAAAATCCCATCCGATCTCGAAAGCCGCCTGTTCCGCAAAATCCAGATGATCGACGACGCGACGACGGATCAGGACTTGCGGGTGCCGCCCAGCAACCATTTCGAAAAGCTGCGCGGCAATCTGGAAGGCTTCCATTCGATCCGCGTCAACAAGCAATGGCGGCTCGTCTTCCAGTGGGACGGCGGCCGAGGTGAAGCGACGGGCGTCTATCTGGACGACCATAGCTATCGGTGAGGTGAGCCATGTTGACGACGAAGCGCAAGCCGGCGAGCGTCGGCGAAATTCTGATCGAGGAGTTCATGGAGCCGATGGGCCTGACGCAAGGCGCGCTGGCCGAGGCGATGGGCGTGCAGCGCAAGCACGTCAACGAACTGTGCAACGAGCGTCGCAACGTGACCGCGGCGACGGCGCTCATCCTCGCCCGCGTGTTCGGCAACAGCCCGGATTTCTGGCTGAACGTGCAGCGGCGCAGCGATCTGTGGGAGGCGATGCACTCGCCCCGCGAACGCGAACGGATCGAACGCGCCCGGCCGCTGACCGCCGCCGCATGAACCTCGCCGCCTCCAGCCCTACGCCAGTTTCGCCGCGCGCCGCCGCGCACCTGTATCTGTGCGCTGCACTACGATGCGTAGGCTGGCGTAGAGAAAGCCTATTCTTCCAAGGTGTTGCGCTCGGCGATTCTGGCGGGATGTCTCGCGCGGCCCGCAAGCGACCCGCCCACGGTATCCGAGCAGCTTCACCAGTTGCTCGGCGAGCCGTGGCCTTTCCCGGTCGGCCGCCGAAGCACGATCTTGCGAGCTTGGACCGTCACCGACGACTGGCCCGAGCGCGTCCCGGTCACGACCGCCGAGTTGGACGTGTTCGAGGCTTGGTTCGGCGACCTGTTCGACGAGCTGTTCGGGCCGTGCCGATGATCGTGAGAGAGACTGCCGCCATGACCGTGCCGCTGCGCGCCGCCCTCTATCTGCGCGTCTCGACGGCGCGGCAGGCCGAGCATGATGTCTCGATCCCCGATCAGAAGCGGCAGGGCGAAACCTATTGCGCCGCGCGCGGCTACCAGCTTGTCGAGACCTACGTGGAGCCGGCGCATCGCCACCAACGACCGCCGCCCCGAGTTCCAGCGCATGATCGAAGCGGGCACCAGCCAAGCCCGCGCCGTTCGACATGGTCGATCGTCCATTCGTTCAGCCGCTTCTTCCGCGATCACTTCGAGCTGGAGTTCTACGTCCGCAAGCTGGCGAAGAACGGCGTCAAGCTCGTCTCGATCACCCAGGAGATGGGCGACGATCCGATGCACGTCATGATGCGGCAGATCATGGCGCTGTTCGACGAGTACCAGTCCAAGGAGAACGCCAAGCACGTGCTGCGCGCCTTGAAGGAGAACGCCCGGCAGGGCTTCTGGAACGGCTCGCTGCCGCCGATCGGCTATCGCGTCGTCGCGGCCGAGCAGCGCGGGGCCAAGATCAAGAAGAAGCTGGAGATCGACCCGCTGCACGCCGACACGGTGCGGCTGATCTATCGGCTGGCGCTGGAAGGCGACGGCACATCCGGCCCGATGGGCGTGAAGAACATCGTCGGCCTATCTCAACGCGCCGCCGCATCTTCACCCGCGACGGCGGGCGCTGGGGCATCGGCCAGGTCCACCGCATCCTGACCCGGCCGACCTATATCGGCCGAGCACGAGTTCAACAAGCGCGCCAAGACCAAGGAGCTGAAGCCCGACGAGCGAGATTGTCCCGGTCGCGGTGCCGCCGATCATCGACCAAGCGACGTTCGACGCGGTGCAGGCGCATCTGCAAGGCCCGCAATCCCAAGGTGACGCCGCCGCGCGTCGTCAGCGGCCCGACCCTGCTGACCGGCTCTGCTTCACTGCGCCAAGTGCGGCGGCGCGATGACGCATCCGCACCGGCAAGGGCGGGCGCTATCGCTACTACACCTGCTCGATCAAAGCGCGGCAGGGCGCCGACCGGCTGCAAAGGCATGGCCGATCCCGATGGAGAAGCTGGACGACCTGGTCGCCGAGCACATCTGGAGGACCGCCTGCTTCAACCCGAGCGGCTCGAAGACGATGCTCGCGACCGTCCTCGACCGCCGGCAGGAACGCACCGAGCGCCGCCGCGAGCACATCGCGGAACTGAACAAGCGCGCGGCCGAAACCGACCTGCGCCTCAAGCGGCTCTACGACGCCATCGAGGCCGGCGTCGCCGATCTGGACGATCCGGCGCTGAAGGAGCGCATCGCCGGCCTCAAGGCGATCCGCGACCAGGCCAAGGCCGACGCCGAGCGCGCTCAGGCCATGCTGCGAAAGCGTCAGGCCAGCAAGGCGATCACGCCGCAGATGGTCCGCAAGTTCGCCAGGACGGCGCGCGAGCGGATCCGGCTCGAAGGCGGCGGCTACCGCCGCGACCATCTCCGCGCGCTCGCCCAGCGCGTCGAGGTCGCCGACAGGCGAGGTCCGCATCATGGGATCGAAGAGCGATCTGCTGCGAACTCTGGCCGCAGCGGCGGGCGTAAAATCGGCTACGCGCGGCGTGCCCACTTCGGTTCTGAAGTGGCGGAGAGGGAGGGATTCGAACCCCCGTTACGCTATTAACGTAAACACACTTTCCAGGCGGGCGCCATCAACCACTCGGCCACCTCTCCGCAATAGATAAGGGGGCTGGCCCCTTGGAATTGCGCCGCACTATAGCGATGAAACTTTGCCATTCAAGCTTTCTTGAGTGGACGTGATCGATCTGCCACACTACATGGGTCTCGAGACAAAGGAGACCAAAACCCATGATTTTCGCCCGCAAAAGAGCTGAAATGACCGATGCGGCCCGGGCCCTGCCCGGCCGCGCCAGCGCCATTGCCACGGCCAGTACCCATTTCGTCAACGGAAACCCGCTGAAGGGGCCATACCCAAGGGTGCCGAGCAGATCGTGGTGGCCATGGGCTGTTACTGGGGGGCCGAGCGCAAGTTCTGGGAGCTGCCCGGCGTCTGGGTGACGGCGGTGGGCAATGCCGGCGGCTTTACGCCGAACCCCACCTATGAGGAGGTCTGCTCCGGGCTTACCGGGCACACGGAATCGGTGCTGGTGGTTTTTGAACCCAGCAAGGTGAGCCTCAATGATGTTTTGAAAGTGTTCTGGGAAGCCCACGACCCCACCCAGGGGATGCGCCAGGGCAATGACACGGGCACGCAATACCGCTCGGCGATCTACTGGAATTCGGCGGCGCAGCGCGATGCCGTGCTGGCCTCGAAGGCGGCTTACCAGAAGGCGCTGACGGCGCAGGGCTATGGCGCCATCACCACGGAGATTGCCGAGGCGGGGCCCTTCTATTTCGCCGAGACCTATCACCAGCAATATCTCGCCAAGAATCCGCACGGCTATTGCGGGATTGGCGGCACGGGCGTGGTGTGCGCGATCGGCACGGGGGTTGGGGCTTAGGCCCCTTCCATTCCTTGCGGCGAGAGCTATTGCTCTTCTTCGAAGGTGACGGCGACATCCGCATTGGCGGAGAGGCGGACCTTGCCGCCTTCGATGCCGGCGACGAGGGCGTGGGAGACATAGTGATGGTGGCCCTTGTGGCTGCCCTGCCCGCTGTCGGCCTTGGTGAGCTTGATCCGGTCGCCTTCGACGCGGTCAACGGTGCCCACATGCACGCCATCGGCGCCGATGACTTCGGCGTGTTCCTTGATCTTTGAAAGATTGTCCATGCCGGATTCCTTTTGATGTTAAATCTAGTACCAGCGGCCCCGGCCGTAATAGCCGCCGCCAAAGACAAAGAACAATATGATGATAATGATGAGAAGTGTCGTGTTGTCCATGGTGCGCTCCTTTGCGAATGTCGCTTCACAGTAACTCGGGAGCGGCGAAAAGTTCCGCGCGCAATCTTGTCATTCCGGCGAAAGCTTCTGAATTTCTGTCACCGCGGCGTAAGTCGGCCATTTCTGTCAGCCGGCAAAGCTTTCCAATCGTCTGTCATTGCCGGCGAAAGCCGGAACCCAGCCCTTGCAGCTCAACACGCCTGCATCAAGTCTGGGTCCATCGGCTTTCGCCGGGATGACAGGTGATGGGGATGAGTTCAATTCCAATGAGCGTTGGGCACGGCTCCGCCCTCGGTGAAAACGGTTATGCCGTTTTCGGAAGAGGTGAGATGTCGCTTCAGCTTGTGTCAGTTCTCATCGCATCCCAGGCGAGCCAGTGGCAGTCGGCGAGGATGTCATCGATCTCGTGAATGTGCCGCTTGCGGCGGCCGGGCGGCGGACCCGGGCGGAGCGGCGACTTGAATACCGGGCCCGGCATGGCCTCGCGCCGCTGCCGCCAGCGGGCGAGGCGTTTGGCCTGGCGGGGGAGATCATCGAGGGCTGCCTTGAGGGCCTGGAGCCTGCGGTTGAGGCGCGTCGCGCTGACCATGCCATCGGAGGGCGGCGGCGGAACGGCCACGGGCCGGGCGCCACAGGTCGTCGACGCGGGAACCCTCCGTGAAGAACAGGATGCGCGGCGGATATTTCGCGTATTTCACCCGGGGCTCGCGCAGCTCCGGGAAATCCTTCCGCGTATCGCAGAGCCGGAAGGCGGGAGGCCGGTTTCCGCCGCTTTTCGTGATCGTGTGGCCCTTTGGCATGGGACGCGAGGGCGCCAGCTTCACCACAAGGCCGCGCGCCGCGATGACAATCAGGCGGCGGACGGCGGATTCGGCGGGCCGGAGAACGCGCAGCACGGCGAAGTAAACAGCGCGCGGAAGCCGCGAAACCGTGGCTTCACCGGAAAGCTCCAGCATGGCGAAAAGGCCCGCAATGATGGCGTTGAGGGCTTCGCTCTTGCGTTTGATGACCAAGTCCCAGTCCATGATGGTTCCTATCCTGCATAAAGAACAAAACAGGAACATATTGGCAATAGGAATATAATGTCAAGGGGTTTTATTCATATTGGATCTCTCCCCGACTGAATCGGGGAGAGGTGTTGGGGCCGGTCGCAGGCGTAGCGAGGGTGAGTGGCCAGATGCTATCAAAGTCACTATGCGAGGCCCAAACTCGAAATCCACTGTCGGTGCAAGATCACTCCGCCGGAGCAGACCGCAGCGGAATGAAACTCTGGGCATGCCTGCGCAATGCCAACTCGGCGGCGTAAAGTTTTCGCGGCAGGTTTCCATTGGCCCTTCTTCGCAGACTTCTGCTGCCGGGAGGCAAAGCTCGTGATCGAGATTGATGGCGTCACGCATGAGACGCCGGAAGAATTGTCCAGCGATGATCGCCGCACCGCATGGCTGGAAGCGCAGGGCTACCGTGTCATCCGCTTTCGCGATGAAGAGTTGATGGGTGATCTTGATGTGGTGTTGGAGAGGATTCAACGAAATCTCTGACGGCGGTCCCTCACCCTGGCCATTGCTTGGCGCAATGGGCCCCAACCCTCTCCCCGTGAACGGGGAGAGGGAGAAGAGCAATCCCCCGCAGAATAGTTTAGTTATCCCTTCATTAAAAAGAACAAACCTGCCGCCGTTCCAAACACACTGCCGAAAGCCATAAATGGCAGCACATAAACCACACGCGTGCGATTGCTTACTCGCGTGCCTTCATCATTGGGCGCAGCATTCCCGCATTTGGCCAAGATCACAATGTTCTGAATCGATGCCGAAATTCCAATTTCGTTCACGGTAAAATCGAAGCTCTGAGAACCATATTTGGAAGATAATCAAAAAACTAAGATGTTGCAAACACGACTGGCACCGAGCGCCCCAATTACTCTGTCGAAGTCCATGATGCTTAGCCACCCGCAGACACTGCTTCTCTCATCGGAACAATGCGCCAAGAATACCTCTTCCCCGTTGCACTAGAGGGCGGAGGTTGAAATCACACGTCCAAGTTCGCCACGTTCAGCGCGTTCTCGCGGATGAAGTCGCGTCTTGGCTCGACCACGTCGCCCATGAGTTTGGTGAAGATGTCGTCGGCTTCGTCGAGTTCGGAGACTTTTACGCGGAGCAGCGAGCGGACGTTGGAATCGAGCGTGGTTTCCCAGAGCTGTTCGGGGTTCATTTCGCCGAGGCCCTTGTAGCGCTGCATGGAGATGCCCTTGCGGGCCGCGGCGAAGATGGCTTCGAGCAGATCCAGCGGGCCGTGGATCACCGTGTCGGAATCCTTGCGGCGGAGTTTGGCGGGCCTGGCATAGATTTCCTGCAGATGCGCCGCCTTCTTGTCGAGGCGCAGCACGTCCGACGAGCCGATGAGCTTGGCGTCGATGGCCCAGCTTTCCTTGACGCCGCGCACTTCGCGGCTGAAGGCGAGGCCGCCATCTTCCGAGACGGTGCCCGATCCAGCCGCGCTCGGTTTCCTCGGAAATCACATCGAGGCGCTTGCTGATATAGAGGGCGGCGGCCAGCGCATGTTCATGGTTTGAAATGGCTTCGGGGTTCAGCGCGCCGGCAATGGCCGTCTGCTCCACCACGTTGCGGGGATAGCGGGAATGCAGCGCGTCGAGGGCGCTGCGCACCTGGAGCGCCTCCTCCACGATGGCGCGGAGATCGCTGCCGGCGCGTTCGCTGCCGTCGGCAAGCGCCAGCGCGGTGCCATCGAGGCCGGTGTCGATCAGGTAATCCTCGAGCGCCTTGTTGTCCTTCAGGTATTGCTCGGAGGAGCCGCGCTTGACCTTATAAAGCGGCGGCTGGGCGATATAGAGATAGCCGCGGTCAATCACCTCGGGCATCTGGCGGTAGAAGAAGGTGAGCAGCAGGGTTCTGATATGGGCGCCGTCCACGTCGGCGTCGGTCATGATGATGATCTTGTGGTAGCGCAGCTTCTCGATGTTGAAGCCATCGCCGTTTTCGTCGCGGCCGATGCCGGTGCCGAGTGCGGTGATCAGCGTGCCGATTTCGGCGGACGACAGCATCTTGTCGAAGCGGGCGCGCTCGACGTTGAGGATTTTTCCGCGCAAGGGGAGCACGGCCTGGTTCTCGCGGTTGCGGGCCTGCTTGGCGGAGCCGCCGGCCGAGTCGCCCTCGACGATGAAGATTTCGGTTTGGGCGGGATCGCGGTTCTGGCATTCGGCCAGCTTGCCGGGAAGGCCTGCCATATCAAGCGCACCCTTGCGGCGGGTGAGGTCGCGGGCCTTGCGGGCGGCTTCGCGGGCGGCGGCGGCTTCGGCCACCTTGTTCACAATGGTTTTCGCATCCTGCGGATGCTCCTCGAACCAGGCGCCCAATTGCTCGTTGACGAGGCTTTCGACCACGGGGCGGACTTCGGAGGAGACGAGCTTGTCCTTCGTCTGCGAGGAAAATTTCGGATCGGGAACTTTCACGGAGAGAACGCAGGTCAGGCCTTCGCGGGCGTCATCGCCGGTGATGGCGACCTTTTCCTTCTTGGCGATGCCGGAGGACGCGGCATAGGTGTTGATGACGCGGGTGAGCGCGCCGCGGAAGCCGGCCAAATGGGTGCCGCCGTCGCGCTGGGGAATGTTGTTGGTGAAGCACAGCACGTTCTCGTGGTAGCTGTCGTTCCACCAGAGGGAACATTCCACCGTGAGGCCATCCTTTTCGCCGCGGATCATGATGGGATCCTTGATGGCGGCCTGCTTGGTGCGGTCGAGGTAGCGGACGAAGGCCTGGATGCCGCCTTCGTAATAGAGCTCCACATCCTTGGGCTCGACGCCGCGATGGTCGCTCAGCAGAATGCGCACGCCGGAATTGAGGAAGGCGAGTTCGCGCAGGCGGTGCTCGATGGTGGCGAAATCAAATTCGGTTTTGGTGAAGGTGGCGGGGCTGGGCAGGAAGGTGACTTCGGTGCCGCGCTTGCCTTCGGCGGGCCCAAGGGTTTGCAGCGGGCCATCGGCATCGCCATTGGTGAAGTTGATGCTGTGGAGCTTGTTGTTGCGGTAGATGGTGAGCTTGAGCCAGATGGAGAGCGCGTTCACCACGGAGACGCCGACGCCGTGCAGGCCGCCGGAGACCTTGTAGGAATTCTGGTCGAATTTTCCGCCGGCGTGAAGCTGGGTCATGATCACTTCGGCGGCGGAGACGCCTTCCGACTTGTGAATGTCAACGGGAATGCCGCGGCCATTGTCGGTGACGGTGACGGAGCCATCGGCATTGAGGGTGACGGTGATGCGGTCGGCGTGGCCGGCGAGGGTTTCATCGATGGCGTTGTCGACGACTTCATAGACCATGTGGTGGAGGCCCGAGCCATCGTCGGTGTCGCCGATATACATGCCGGGGCGCTTGCGCACGGCATCGAGGCCCTTCAGGACCTTGATGGAATCGGCGTCATAGGCCGGCAATTTTGCTTCGTTACCTTGTGGCATCTTTTCTCTTCATCTCCGCCAGGGTTCCCGCTTCCACATGGAAGCACTGGGCACTGGCCCCCAAACCTTCAAACAAATGGCCGTCCGTTCCTGTCATCCAGGCCTGGCTTCCCAGCGCCTCGAGAGTGGCAAAAAGCCCCTCCCGGCGCTGCCTGTCCAAGTGGGCTGCGACCTCGTCCAACAATAGCACAGGCGCCAGGTTTGCCACAGCTTTTACTGCTCTGGCCTGCGCCAAAATAAGCCCTATCAACAGGGCTTTTTGCTCGCCCGTGGAGCATTGCGAGGCGGGCATGGATTTGGGTCCGTGGACGACGATGAAATCACTCCTGTGGGTGCCTTTGAGGGCCCTTCCGGCAGCCCGGTCGGGGAAGCGCGAATCAGCCAGCATCCTACGATATTCGTCCTCGGCGCGCACCGCCGGCATGGCGGAAACCAGGGTTTCGATCTCGCCGTCGATGCTGATTTCGCCCCAGGGGAAGGCGCTGGCCGAGCGGGTCTCGTGGATGTGTTTTTGCAGGGCCTCGACGGCGGCAAGCCGGGCGGCGGCGATGGCCACGGAGGCTTCCGCCATGTGGGCCTCGAGGCTTGCGAGCCAGACGGCATCGGCGCGGGGTTCCTGGAGCAGGAGGTTGCGTTCGCGCATGACTTTTTCGAAGACGGCGACGCGGGAGGAATGTTCGGGATCGAAGGTGGCCACGAGGCGGTCGAGAAAGCGCCTTCTGTCGCCCGCAGGCCCGGCAAAGAGGCGGTCCATGGCCGGGGTGAGCCAGAGCATGCGCATGTATTCGCCCGAGCGCCCCTGAGCCCTTCTGCAGGTGGCCGTCGATCAGCACGAGGCGGCCGGCTGAGGCGCCATCGGCTTCGCCGGCGGCCACGCTCCAGCCGGTTCCCAGTTTCACTTCATGGTTGGGGGTGGCCACTTCGGCGGCGATGGCCCAGGAGGAGGCATTCTGGAGATTGGCCAGTTCATCGAAACTGGCGCCGCGCAGGCCCCGCCCGGGGGTGAGCAGCGAGATGGCTTCGAGCAGATTGGTCTTGCCCGCGCCATTGGGGCCGGACAGCGCGATGAGGCGCGCCGATACGTCCAGCCGGAGGCCGGAATAATTGCGGAAATTGGTCAGGGTCAGGCGGGTGAGAGCAAGGCCAGTTGAATCAGTCACAGTGCATTAAGTTTACACCCGCATGGGCATCAAAACATAGAGGGCCTGATCGTCGCTCGGGTCCTTGACGATGGTGGGCGAGCCCGCATCGGCGAGGAGGAAACTGATGTGGTCGGACTTCACCTGGCTTGCCACATCGAGGAGGTAGCGGGCGTTGAAGCCGATATCGATGGGGTCGTGGGCGTATTCCACCGGCATTTCCTCTTCGGCGGAACCGGAGTCCGGATTGTTGACGGTGAGCGTCAGCTTGCCCGCGGCGATATTGAGCTTCACGGCGCGGCCCTTTTCCATGGAAATGGTGGAGACGCGGTCCACCGCATCGGCGAAGGTTTTGGTGTCGACGTCCAGCACCTTGTCGTTGTTGCGCGGGATGACGCGCTCGTAATCGGGGAAGGTGCCGTCGATGAGCTTCGAGGTGAGCACCAGATTGCCGACGGTGAAGCGGATCTTGGAGGACGACAGGGCGATTTCAACATCGCCGTCTTCGCCTTCGAGCAGCTTCACCACGTCGAGCACGGTTTTGCGCGGCACGATGATGCCGGGCATGCCCTTGGCGCCCTTTGGGAAGTGCGATCTGGGCCTGGGCCAGCCGGTGGCCATCGGTTGCCACGGCGCGGAGAAGCGCGCCCGCCGCCACTTCATGGAGATAGATGCCGTTCAGGTAATAGCGGGTCTCTTCGGTTGAGATGGCAAAGCGGGTTTTCTCGATGAGGCCCTTGAGATCGGCGGCGGGCAGCGAAAATGTATTGGTGAGATCGCCGCTGGCGAGATCGGGGAAGTCTTCCGGCGGCAGGGCCTGCAGGGCAAAGCGCGACTTGCCGGCGAACACCGAAATGCGGCCCGCATCGGGCCCTTGTTCAAGCTGAAGCTGGGCTCCTTCGGGAAGCTTGCGGACGATATCGTAGAGCATGTGGGCCGGCACCGTGGCCGAGCCTTCCTTGCCCACTTCGGCAGTGACGGTTTCGACAATCTCGATATCGAGATCGGTGGCCGTCAGGCGCAGGTTTGCGCCCGCCGCCTGGATGAGGACATTGGAGAGGATCGGAATGGTGTTGCGCCGCTCCACCACACTTTGCACATGATTGAGCGCCCTGAGAAACGAAGATCGTTCAATCGTCACACGCATAACGGAAATACCCCTGTCCTTGACCCCTTAGTGGGCCGTAAACAATGGCCCGAAAGCGGCTGGGGTTCAAGGCTTCCCTTGTGGATAAGCTACTGTTGTTCGACCAATCGGATCAGCAGGGCCACTTCCTTGGCCAGCCGGTCATCGGTCTTGATCTGGTCATCGATCTTGCGCACCGCATGAAGCACGGTGGAATGATCGCGGCCACCAAACCTGCGGCCAATTTCGGGGAGCGAGCGCGAGGTCATTTTCTTGGCGAGATACATGCCGACCTGGCGCGGCACCACGATGGAGCGGGCCCGGCGCGGCGAGAGCAGATCGGTGCGCGCCACATTGAAATGGCGGCCGACGATTTTCAGGATGTCGTCGATCTTGATGCGGCACTGGTCCGGATTGGCCGACATGTCGCGCAGCACCATGGCGGCGAGATCGAGGGTGATGGGCGACTTGTTGAACTGCTGATAGGCGACGATGCGGTTCAGCGCCCCTTCCAGCTCGCGGCCGCCGCCGGTGATGCGGTTGGCGACAAATTCCAGGACCTCATCGGGGATCACCACCGAATGGTCCCGGCTGTTCATGGCGACATAGCGGCCAAGGACGATTTTGCGGCGCAGTTCGAGATCGGGCAGTTCGATGTCAACGACAAGGCCGCCCATGAGGCGGGAGCGCATGCGCTGGTCGATGGTATCGAGTTGTGACGGCGGAACGTCCGCCGCCACAATTACTTGCCTCCTCGAATCTACCAACGAATTAAACGTGTGGCAGAACTCCTGCTGCATGGTCTTGCCCTGCAGGAACTGGAAATCGTCAATCAGCAGCACGTCGACGGACTGGAACTGGTCCTTGAAGGAAATGGTGTCGCGGCTTCGCAGCGCCTGGATGAAGCTGTACATGAAGCGCTCGGCGGTGAGGAACAGCACCTTGCGCTCGGGGTGAATGTCGCGGATGCGGTGGCCGATGGCATTGAGCAAATGGGTTTTGCCCAGCCCTGCGGCGGAATGAATGAACAGGGGATTGAAGGTGACGGGGGCGCCGGCATTGGCCTCGGTCACCCGGCAGGCGGCCGCATGGGCCAGCTGATTGGAGGTGCCCACCACGAAACTGTCAAAGGTCTGGGCTGAATCAAGCTGGGTATTGCGCTCGCCCTGCTGCAGGAAATTGGCGCTGGGCGTGGCGTTTCCGCGATGCTCCTCATAGGAGGCGCGGGGTTTTTCGGCGGGGCGCTCGGCCATTTCGACGGCGCGGGGCGGCGTTACCTGGCCGCGCACCCGGACCTGCACCGCATCAAGCCGGCCAAATTCGGTTTCGGCGATCTTCTGCAGCTTGGCCACATAGTGGTTTTCAATCCAGCTTTTCAGGAAGCGGGTTGGCACCGAGACGATGAGTTTCAGGTTGCAGCAATCTTCCGCGTCCATGCGGCCAAACCAGCTGGTAAAAAGATCGTCCCCCAATTCGGCGCGGAGCCTGTGTGACACCCGCTGCCATTTCTGTTTCAGATCTACCGCTTCAATCGCTAATTCAGTCATTTTTCCGCGCACTCTCTCGTTGCATTTTTCAACTCAGAATTCCATCGACGCTTCAGACACAGAAATTCGGCATCGTTCCTGTCAAAAAGAACAATCCACGCCTGTGCGACGCCTCAAACCTACAACTTGGAGAACCTATCCGCCCTTAAACGCCCAAATAACTCCGTGTCAGAAACTTGCCCCACACTCTGACATTTCATTTTTTGCATCCCTTTGGTGTTTTAATCCGCTGTCTTCGTGCCTTCCCGTCAGCAGCGTTAAGGGTGAACCTACAAAGGCAGAGTGACACACTGCAAGATGAATCAGGCATTGTTCCGTACACGGAGCGCACCGATGAATTGGGCGGTTTTTGACCACGCCCTCGGACTTTTGCTAACTCTATGATGTGACATTGTGAATCAGGCCGAGCCGGGCGGCGGGATAAATCCCTTGGGCGCTGCAGCAGTAAAAAAATTGCAAAGCAGCATGGGCGGAAACTAACATTATTTTTGGCGGCCTGACTCGCAGCCGCGCCAAGGCATTGAAATATTTACATTAACTGTGTCAAATACCGTCCGTCATCTGACAAACAAAAACGCGCCGGAGATGATCTCGGCGCGTTTTCAAATAGTTATGTGGATAACTCTCAGGCGAAAAGGGCCCGGATGCGGCTGGTAAGCCGCGAAATCTTGCGGGACGCGGTGTTTTTATGAAGAATGCCCTTCTGGGCGCCGCGCATCAGCTCAGGCTCAGCGGCCTTCATGGCGGTCACTGCGGCTTCCTTGTTGCCGGCGCTGATCGCTTCTTCAACCTTGCGGATGGTGCTGCGAACGCGGCTGGTGCGGTTCTTGTTGATGGTTTCACGGCGCGCCGAAACGCGCGTTGCCTTCTTTGCCGATTTTGTATTGGCCATTGAACTTTCCTGACTTGAATTGAGATGGGCGGCTTATAACGAGGCTGGGCATGCCCGTCAATTGCCCAGTGGACAAGGGTTAAAACCCCCTGTTTACATATCAGTAACCATGGCTTTCAGCACCTCAACCTATCTTGGCATCGATCTCGGCACGACGGCGCTTAAATGCATAATCACCGATCATAAACAACGTGTTGTGGGGCTTGCCGAAGTTTCCTTGCCGATCACGCGGCCGCAGCCGGGCTGGTCGGAACAGAATCCGCAGGAGTGGTGGCTGGCGTTGCAGAAGGCCTGCAAGATGCTGCGCTCCAGGAACGCCAAGGACTGGTCGCGCATCGCGGCCATCGGGCTTTCCGGGCAGATGCATGGGGCCGTTGTTCTCAATGCGGCTGGCGAGGTTCTTCGCCCCGCCATTCTATGGAATGACGGACGCGCCGGGGCGGAAGCGGCAGCCTTCAACGGGAAGTTTTCCGATGTCGGGCAGATCGCCGGGGTGGCGGCGGTGGCGGGCTTCACCGCCCCCAAGCTTCTCTGGCTTCAGGCCCATGAGCCCAGGGTTTTCAAACAGCTTGCCATGGTTCTGGCGCCCAAGGATTATCTGCGCTTCCGGATGAGCGGAGACTTCATCACCGATCCTTGCGATGCCACCGGCATGTCGCTTCTTGATGTGGGGCAAAGAAAGTGGTCGCCCGCCCTGGTGGAGGCGGCGGGCATCAGGCTTGAGAACCTTCCGCGCATCGAGGAAGGCCCGCGCGCTTCGGCTCATCTTCACAAGTCCGCGGCAGACTTTCTTGGGTTGCCGCCGGGGCTTCCCATTGCGGCAGGGGCAGGCGACGCTGCGGCCTCGGCCATTGGCATTGGCGCCATCGATGATGGCGATGGGTTTATTTCGCTGGGAACTTCGGCGCAGTATTTTGTGACCACGAAAAGTTTCCGGCCGCGGCCGCAGCAGATGATCCAGGCGCTGGGCCATGGCCTGCCTGACCTCTGGTATCAGGTGGCGGCACTGTTGAATGGTGCAAGTCCGCTGAGCTGGCTGAACGGGGTTTTGCCGGGCGGCACCATTCAAAGTCTTTTGCAGCGCACGCAGCGGCGCTATCACGGGCCGGGGCGCCTTCTGTTTTTGCCCTATCTCAACGGCGAACGCACACCGCATAACGACCCTGCGGCGCGGGCGGCCTTTCACGGCCTGCATGCGGGCACAACGCAGGAAGATTTGGCGCTGGCGGTTCTTGAAGGTGTGGCCCTGTCGCTGGCGGATTGCCAGGATGTTCTGGAGCAAAGCGGCACGCGGGTTGCGGAACTGCTGGTGGTGGGCGGCGGCACGCGCAGCACCTTCTGGATGCAGATGCTGGCCAATGTCCTCAACCGGCGGATTACCATCCCCAAGGGATCGGATGTGGGGGCGGCATTTGGCGCGGCACGGCTGGCGCGGCTTTCGGTGACGGGCGAGTCCATTGCCGCGGTTTGCAGCAAGCCCAAGGCGCTGATGCATCTGGAACCGACGCAAAAACTTTCCAAAGCCTATGCGGATCGGCTAGGAGATTTCCGCGCGCTTTACGGCGCATTGAAAGGAATTCAGAATGTATAGCGAGACGCGGCCCTGGGGCACATTCCATATTCTGGATGAAGGCGCTGGCTTCAAGGTGAAGCGCATTGCGGTCAATCCGGGCGGCAGGCTTTCGCTGCAAAGCCACAAGCACCGGGGCGAGCATTGGACGGTGGTGACGGGGGTTGCCACTGTAACTGTCGGCGACAAGGTGCAGGATCTTTCGCGCTCGCAGCACATCGATATTCCCAAGGGCGACAAGCACCGGCTGGAAAACCATACGGGCGGCCTGGTGGAAATCATCGAAGTGCAGTTCGGCGACTATCTCGGCGAGGATGACATCATCCGCTATGATGATGTTTACAACCGGACATGAGCCGGCGCATCGGCATTGATCTCGGCGGCACGAAGATTGATGCCATCGCACTTTCAGCCAGCGGGCGAAACACTGTTTGAGAAACGGGTGGCGACGCCCAAGACTTATGAAGGCGTGGTTGCGGCGATAGCCGGTCTCGTGCGGTGAAGCGGGCGACGGCAGCGTGGGCATTGGCGCGCCGGGATCAAGCTCGCGCCTCAACGGATTGTGGCGCAATGCCAATATCCTGTTTTGCAACGGCAAGCCGTTTCAGCATGATCTTGAAGCGGCCATCGGGCGGCCGGTGAAAATGGAGAATGACGCGAATTGCTTTGCGCTGTCGGAAGCCATCGACGGGGCGGGGCAAGGCTATGGGGTGGTGGCCTTCTTCACGGTGGGCACGGCGCTGGGCGGCGGGCTGGTGGTGAATGGCAAGGTGCTGGTGGGGGCCAATGGCGAGGCGGGCGAATTCGGCCACACGGCCCTGCCCTGGCCCAATGACAGCGAGTGGCCGCTGCTGCCGTGCTTCTGCGGGAAGAAGGGCTGCGCCGAGCAATATGTTTCAGGCACGGGCCTGCAGCGCGATCACTTCGCAGCGTCACGGGCGAGGACATTTCAAGCAAGGAAATCGTGGCGCGGGCGCGGCGTGGCGATGCGAAGGCTCTGGCTTCGCTGCAGCGGTTGCAGGACCGCTTTGCCCGGGTGGCGGCAAACATTGCCTGCGTGGTCGACCCCGATGTGTTTGTGATCGGCGGCGGGCTCAATGAATTGCCGGAGCTCGTCGAGCAACTGCCGCCGCTGATTTCGCGTTACAGTTTTTCAGGGACGGCGGTGGCCAAGGTCGTGCGCGCCAAACACGGCGAAAAAAGCGGGGTGCGCGGGGC